>NTXX01000007.1 GCA_002559145.1 Bacillus sp. AFS006103 | reverse complement strand
CAATTCGGGTGCAGTTCAATAAACAGGCGGTTACATATAGCTGACTAATAGGTTGCTTTCGGATTGGGACCGTATTGGTTATCATTCGATTGACTGTCTGTACACATAAAGACAATTAAAATAATTGCACCAACAAAAGGAATTAGAGCAAGTAAAATCCATGCACCACTTTTGCCGGTATCATGGAGCCTGCGAATGGACACAGCTAGCGATGGTAACAGGACAGCTAATGAATAGAGACCATAAAGCACTGGATATATCCCTAGAGCTTTATCGACAACGGATAAGATAATCAAGGCAATTGCATTGAAGAGAACAAACATCCAATATTCCTTCCGACTAGCTCTACCTGAAAAGCCTACATAATTCTTTAACACCTTCAAATACCATTCCACTGCAATACCCCCTCAAGAAGATATAACAAACTAATAACGTTTTACTATTGCATTATTAGTTTAGTAATCTTGAAGGATATTAAGAACAAAAAATTTCAGAACCATCTCAATTTGGTTAATAAAACCGTTTAAAGCTTTCAAAGTGGGCTTGGTAATAGGCACCTTGTAAGTTGGAAATCATTACACCGGAATCATTGGCGTGGATAAACTGGTTGTTGCCAAGGTAGATGCCGAGATGGGAAATCCCTCTTTTATATGTATTTTCGAAAAAGACAATGTCGCCGGCTTTCGGAGTGTCGACATAGTAAGTACGGTCATAGTAGCCTTCGGCTGAATAACGGCCAATTTCCATGCCTGCTTGATTAGCGACATAGTAAATGAACCCGCTGCAGTCAAAGCCAGAAGGCGTGCTGCCGCCCCAGACATATGGAATCCCGATTAGTTTCTTCGCGCTTACGATCATCTTTGCCGTTAATTCCGTATCAACGGTTGGTTCCGCCTGAGTCTGTGTGCCAGGAACCTTCAGCTTTTGACCGACATAAATTCGGTCGGAGCTTAGTTGGTTGAGCTCTTTTAATTCCTGAACGGAAAGCTGATATTTTCCAGCGATTCTTCCAAGTGTATCGCCACTTTTTACGATATATTCCTTCGTTTCCGGCTGTTTCACAACAGGTGTGATCTTTGCCGGTGCTTTCGGTGGCGTTGTTTTTACTGGCGGATTCGGTGTCGCAGGTTTTGCTGGAGTCGAGGCTGCTTTTTTCGCAGGGACTTTGAGTTTCTGCCCGACATAGATCATATCTGATTTAAGTTTGTTCAGGGCTTTCAAGTTCGGCACGGTTGTTTCGTGTTTCCCGGCAATCTTGCCAAGATAGTCACCGCTTTGGACGGTATAGACACCCGTTGTGGCCGTCGTGGTCTGTGGTCTTGTAGCAGGTGTCACAGGCTTCTTCACCGGTGTCGTTTTCGTCGTTGTCTGTTTCGAAGCGGATACCTTTAGTTTTTGTCCAACATAAATGATTGTCGAATCGAGGTTGTTCCACTGCTTCAGTTCCCCAACCGTCACGTGATACCTGTTGGCAATCTTAATTAAGGCATCGCCATTCACCACGGTGTAGGTAGTAGTAGTAGTAGACTTGGTGAGCTGTGTCATTTTGCTGGCTACATTGATCTTGAGCATTTGATTAACGGAGAGGAAGTCCGATTTCAACCCGTTGGCTGTTTTGATTTCATTGACCGTCGTATCGTATTTTCCGGCGATTTCCGATAGGGTATCGCCTTTTTCCACCTTGTATGTATCGGCCAGGGCCGTACCTGCATATACAGTCGAAAGCAGGGCGGCTGTCGATAAGGCACGAACAATCGTTTTCTTCATCTAGCAAATCACCTCTTTTTTTCACAGTTTTATTAATTTTACCATAGTTTGCTAGTGTTTCGAATAAAAAATTGGAAATCTTTCCTGAATTGTAAGCGAAAATTGACTTATTGGCCGAATAATTAAAAAATTAGAGAGGAAAACTCTAAAAGGAAGAAAACGTTTTATTCTCACCCACCAACTTGTAACAAATCTTTACAATATTCACTAATTTATTACAAATTTCACTGGGAATGTATTTACATCTTTCTGGAAGTCTAGTAAAATTGTCAATTAGAGTAGACTAAAGGAGGAAATGAAAGGTGGATCGGACAGTAGAGGATCATAGCTCTCAAATGGCCAATTTCTCAGAGATTGTGAGAAAGGCATATGAATCAGGCAAAAACGAGAATGGAATCACCCTGGAAAAACTAATTGCGGACCTAAAAGTGGACTTGAAAAATTTGATGGTTGGCTAATTATATAGAGAAATAAAGGGCTGTCGTAGCAAACCTCGATAGTCTTTTTTTATGAGTTGAATGGGTGAAAAACCGAGTTTCTTCTATTTATATAGCATTTATAACGTTGGTAACGATTTCAACTAATATACAAAATTACACTTTAATTGGAAAGGCTTGTTATTAGTTGTTGACCTTCAGTCACAGTAAAAAAGCGAATCATCATTCTGATCCGCTTGTCCCATTTGTTAAAAATTGTAGTATGTACTGACTCCACACTTGGTTCCCTTTTTCATTCGGAGTGCTCAAGTCTGGTTGGAAATAGTCTTTCAGCTCCGCCTTATTTGAATCTGGCCAAGACGACCAATGATCAAGATAGGGTAGCTCATGATCCTGTGCATATTTTTTTAACTCCGCTACCTGACGCGGGTAGATTTTTGCTTGATATAACGGATAGGCTGGTTGTAGGATAAAAGACGTTTCTGGTTTATTCGCTTGAATGCCTTCGATGATCTTCGTTGTGTTTTTTAATGTATCTTTGATTAATACTTCCCCGTTATTCATGAGAATAAACGGCTCGAAAATAATTAAATCTGCATTGACTGCCGCTATTTCCGCTTGTTTCTTCTGATTAAGCAATTGAGTGGAGGTGGAATCAAAGGTTTTAAGCTCCACATGGATGTGTTCTTCACCAAATGCTTTGATTAGCTGTTCTTTAATAAGTGGAAACGAACCATCTGTCTCAGAACCAATGGCAGGAGATCCCGTGAAAAGAATCGTAAATGGCTTATCCTCTTGTAGGGAGTGCTTCAATTGATCAACAGCACTCTCAGGCCAATTACTTGTTAGCTTGAGTAATTCCTGATTCTCAGTAATCTTATCATTTAGAGTAGATGTGGAATCTTGGTTGATTGGCTTATTTTTTGCTGAGGCTTGCAGCTGTTGATTCCAATGCGATTGACCTAAATAAAGGACAACAAGGAAGACAACAGCTAATAAGGATGTAAGAAAAATCTTCATAGCAAATAGTACCCCCAAATATAGATTGCCTATCAATTATAGCAGACAACCAACGAATATTTGTCCAATTTCTACAAATATTTACAAAAATGCATTCATTAGTTTAGTTGATAAATATAAAAGGCAATAAATTCCAAATGTCAATTTTCTCTTCAAGTTTATGTAAAATGGGTGTTTAATAGATAGAGTAATAATTAATTTGACAGGAAAACCAATTAGATGCCAATTTATGATATAATAGACAAAGTTTTGTATCGAATTTTAGGAGGACGAAATGGAAGAGACAATTAGTTTAAAAGAGCTGCTTGAAACATTAAAAAAACGATTGTTATTAATCATATCGATAACATTAATTGCTGCCATTGTTAGTGGAGTCGTAAGTTACTTTTTCTTAACCCCGATTTACCAAGCTTCTACCCAAATTCTTGTGAACCAAGCAAAAACTGACCAAGCATTCGACTACTATCAAGTAGAAACAAACCTTCAATTAATTAACACGTATAATGTCATTATCAAAAGCCCGGTTATTTTAGATAAAGTAGCTGAAGAACTTGATTTAGACATGACAGGGACCCAGCTAAGTGAAATGATTACGGTTGGTAGTGAAAAGGAATCACAGGTTGTGAATTTATCTGTTCAGAACACGGATCCTAAAGTAGCCGCACAAATTGCGAACAAAACTGCAGAAGTCTTTAAAAAGGAAATTGTTAATATCATGAAAATAGATAACATCAGTGTCTTATCAAAAGCAGACGTTACAGAAAACCCATCACCAATCAAGCCTCAACCATTATTAAATGTGGCAATTGCGATGGTTGTTGGATTAATGGCTGGTGTTGGTATTGCGTTCTTACTTGAGTACTTTAATAACACAATTAAAAATGAGCAAGATATTGAAAAGACCTTAGGTCTTCCCATCTTAGGTGTAATTGCAACCATTGATGACGAAAAGATGGAAGAAGCAATTGCGCGTCGTGCGGCAAGAAAATCAACGGCAAGAGGTGAGAAATTTGGCGCTTAAAAAGAAGAAAGTGAACAGTAAAGATGCTAGCCGTAAGCTTGTTACAGCGATTGATCCGAAATCACCAATTTCAGAGCAATACCGGACGATCCGAACCAATATCCAGTATTCCTCGATTGATGAAGAAATCAGAGCAATCATGGTGACCTCTTCAGGACCCGGAGAAGGTAAATCAACCACTGCTGCCAATCTGGCGGTTACATTCGCACAGCTTGGAAAAAAGGTATTACTTGTCGATGCAGACTTACGTAAACCAACGGTACACCATACCTTTGCGGTTAATAACTTATTTGGCTTTACGACCGTATTGACCAAGCAAAAAACACTTGAAAAAACGGTGCTTGAAACAGAAGAACAAGATTTATTCATTCTAACGAGTGGACCAATTCCGCCTAACCCTGCTGAATTATTAAGTTCTAAATCCATGGAACAATTCATTGAAGAAGCGAAGACCCAGTTCGAATATATTATCTTTGATACCCCGCCATTATTAGCGGTAACCGATCCGCAAATCCTTGCGAATAAGTGTGATGGTTCGATTATGGTTGTCTATAGTGAGAGAACAGAAATCGATCAAGCGAAAAAGGCGAAGGAATTACTTGAGAATGCTCAAAGTAAATTGCTTGGTGTGGTCTTGAATCATAAAGAAGTACAAAATGGTGACTATTATTATTATTACGGAGCAAAGTGACAAGATTCGACAAATTCCTCGCTTCATAAATGATACTATTATAAAAGTCGTCGAAAAATAACAGTATTTTGGAAAGAGTGTGTGACTAATGGTCGATTTACATTGTCATATATTACCCGGTGTGGATGACGGGGCGAGGGATTTGTCGGATAGTATGGCTATGGCCAAAAAAGCTGTTGAACAAGGAATTCATACGATTGTCGCCACACCGCATCATTTGAACAACCGATATGAAAATCCGAAACTGACAATTATTGATAGAGTCAGAGAATTAAATGAGGTTTTGCTAGAAGAAAAGATTGATTTAAACGTGCTACCAGGTCAAGAAACACGGATCTATGGTGAAATGATTGAGGGCTATGAATTAGGTGAAATTCTACCAGTTGATAATACGCCTTATGTATTGGTAGAGTTTTCGTCTAACCATGTCCCGAGGTACACGGAGCAGTTGTTCTATGATTTACAGACGAAGGGACTCATTCCGGTGATTGTCCATCCGGAACGGAACCAGGAACTCATTGAACGTCCTGAAATTCTTTATCAGCTTGTGAAAAAGGGATCATTATCTCAAGTCACCGCAGCTAGTATTACCGGAGATTTTGGGAAAAAGATTAAGAACTTTTCTTTGCAATTAATTGAAGCTAATCTAACTCACTTTATCGCTTCGGATGCTCATAATACGAGCAATCGTCCGTTTAAGATGAGTGAAGCGTATGACATCGTTCAAGCAAAGTATGGAACAGATGTGGTTTATTTGTTTAAGGAAAATGCTGAACTTGTGATTAAGGGCAGTCATGTTTATAAAGAGGTACCAGAGAGAGTAAAAAGAAAGAAGTTTCTTAATATCTTTTAGCCGACTAAGCCGATAAGAATGACAGATTATTATCTACATATATTTCAGTTTTTTGCCTGAACGGCGAGGCTCCCTACCCGTTATCGATGGGGGCACTCGATTGTGCTGTGGGTACTTTTACGGAGGGACCTTAGACGCATGTCGTCAAGAGCGTAATGTGAGGATGGGTTAGATGCCCTAATTAAAATATAAATAAATATCTAATGAAAGAATTAGTGTGAAGGCACTTGCGATTCCATTAGATATTTATTTTTTTGCCCACATGCTTTAGCGGGTGAAAGAGTTTATTAGACAATCGAAAAAAACATATAGGGGGAAATAGAGTTGAAAAGAGTAAGAAAAGCGATTATTCCAGCTGCAGGGCTGGGGACAAGATTTTTGCCTGCAACAAAAGCAATGCCAAAAGAAATGCTTCCAATCGTAGATAAACCCACGATTCAATACATAGTGGAAGAAGCTGTTGCATCAGGTATTGAGGACATTATTATTGTAACTGGTAAAGGGAAACGCTCAATCGAAGATCATTTCGATAATGCCATAGAGCTTGAACAGAATTTAATCGAGAAAGAAAAGTACGATTTATTGGAAAGAGTTCAATATGCTACCAATCTAGCGGATATTCATTATATCCGTCAAAAAGAACCAAAAGGACTTGGTCATGCCGTTTGGTCGGCACGAAACTTTATCGGGAATGAACCATTTGCCGTGCTATTAGGCGATGACATTGTTCAGAGTGATACACCGTGCTTGCGTCAATTGATTAATCAATATGAAGAAACCTTCTCTTCAGTCATTGGGGTTCAACAGGTACCAGATACTGAAACGCACCGTTACGGGATCATTGATCCATCCTCTCAAGATGGTCGCCGCTATAAGGTCAACAACTTTGTAGAAAAGCCAAAGGCAGGTACAGCTCCTTCAAACTTAGCGATTATGGGTCGTTATATCCTTACACCAGAAATCTTTATGTTCCTTGACCGTCAGGAAAAAGGAGCAGGTGGAGAAATTCAATTAACAGATGCGATACACCGTTTAAACGAGATCCAAAGGGTGTTTGCTTATGACTTTGAAGGCAGACGATATGACGTTGGTGAGAAATTTGGGTTCGTGAAGACTACGATTGAATTTGCACTACAGCATGATGACCTCCATGATGATATGATAGATTACTTGAAAAGTCTAGTTTCTTCATTAGAAAAAGAAACGGTTATGTTATAGAGAGAAGGTAGGGGTGGAGGTTGTCCAATCTAGCGAATCAAGAGGTTGCATTTTTAGATAAGCAAAAAACAACAGTAAATGTAAACGATCGAAAGCTTTACCTCATCACAAAAAGATTCATTGATATTATCGGTGCTTCATTCGGTATTATCTTGTTAGGTCTTCTATTTATAGTTATCGGCATTTTAATCAAGATCGAAGACCCCAAAGGAAAAATTTTTTTCTCGCAAAAGCGTGTAGGGCTGAATGGGAAGGAATTTAAAATGTATAAATTCCGATCGATGGTATCGAATGCCGAAGAAAAGCTTGCTGAACTATTAAAATATAATGAAGTAAGCGGGGCAATGTTTAAGTTAAAAGAGGATCCGAGGATAACAAAAGTAGGGAAATTCATCAGAAAGACAAGTATTGATGAACTACCCCAGCTTTTTAATGTATTAAAGGGTGATATGAGTTTAGTTGGTCCACGTCCTCCGTTGCCGAGGGAAGTTGCTGTTTACTCTGATTACGATAAGCAGAGGTTAATGGTAACACCAGGTTGTACAGGCCTCTGGCAAGTGAGCGGAAGAAATAGTGTTGGATTTGAGGAAATGGTGGAACTGGATCTTGAATATATCCGCAATTGCTCATTATTTTATGATATAAAAATTATTTTAAAAACGGTCCTAGTATTATTTGGTTCGAAAGATGCATTTTAGAATTCTTGAAGAACAGGGCTACTCCAATTTAGTATAACGGACAAGCAAGGAATTTGATCCTTTCGATAAAAACTGAAGAGGACAAGTACTTTTTACCTAAGAAAGAGTTTATATAATTGGAAGAATTTTAAATGCGACTTTTAACATAAAACCAAAAACAAACTTGATAAATTAGCTTATCTAAAACTTGGAATAAATTTAAAATATGAAAACTATTGTATAAGGAGAAAAATTATGAATATTAGTATCTTCGGATTAGGTTATGTTGGCTGTGTAGGTGCCGCTTGTTGTTGTAAACTTGGACATCATGTTATTGGTGTGGATGTTTCTGAGAATAAAGTGAATTTAATCAATAGTGGACGGCCAACAATTATTGAAGCAGAGATTGATGATCTTGTTAAAAAGGCTCATGAAAATGGCATGTTGGAAGCTTCAATGGATGCAGAATATGGTGTTTTGAATTCGGACATTTCTTTTATTGCTGTAGGAACACCTAGTAGTAAAGAAGGTCATTTGAATTTGAGTTATATATACGATGTTGCAAGACAAGTTGGTCAAGCATTAAAGAAGAAAGACAGTTTTCACATCGTTGCAATTAGAAGTACAGTTTTACCAGGAACAAATGAGAATGTTGGAAAAATTTTAGAAGAAGAATCAGGAAAAGTAAGAGGAAAGGACTTTACCGTAGTTTCAAATCCTGAATTCTTACGTGAAGGTACCGCAGTAAATGACTACTTGAATCCTCCACTTACTCTTGTAGGGTGTGATTCTGAATATGCAGAAAAGATGATGCGTGAACTTTATAAGGATTTGCCGGGGGAATTTATATCAACTGATATTAGTGTAGCTGAAATAATGAAGTACGTTAATAACTCTTATCATGCACTTAAAATCGTATTTGCTAATGAGGTCGGTAACATTTGTAAAGGGCTAGGAATAGATAGTCATAAGGTAATGGAGATATTCTGCAAGGATAAACAGCTTAATATCTCTCCTTATTATTTTAAACCAGGCTTTGCTTACGGTGGTTCATGTTTACCAAAAGATTCAAAGGCATTAAGAACTCTAGCACGCGATTTGTATATCGATGTTCCCGTCATTAATAGCATTGAAACTAGTAATGAGATTCAAAAGAAGAATGCTGCAGATTTAATTATGAGTAAGGGAAAACGTAAAATTGGTATTCTTGGCCTCAGCTTTAAAGCAGGTACCGATGACCTTCGTAGTAGTCCGATAGTTGATGTTGTTGAGACTTTACTTGGTAAAGGTTTTGAAATAAAAATTTATGATAGGAATGTAAAACTATCTGAATTGACTGGAACTAATAAAGAGTTTATCCAAGCTAAGATTCCTCATATTCAGCATTTTGTAACAGATGATTTAGAAACTGTTATTACTGAATCTGATGTGGTAGTCATTACCAATAAAGAAAAAGAGTTTGATCACATTATTGAAAAGTATCCTAGTAAAATAATCGTTGATTTGGTGAGAGCATGGTCCGAAGTTAATTATTCCGGAAATTATGAAGGCTTGTCTTGGGGTAATATCAATGTTAACCCGGTACAAAATGAAATAATAGTGGAAGATATAGTTCAGACTGTTTTCTAATTCGGTCCTAAAACTCGAAAAAAACATAGAAGTAGCGTGAGGATGTTATTTTGACAAATTTGGTATGGTATATAAATCGCATGAAGGCAATGAGTCTGGGAGAAGTCATATGGCGGTTAAAACAAAAGGGATTAGAGAACTCAGAACGAAGACTGTATATGGACGAAAAAAAATCAATTGTATTTAAGCTTTACAACCCAAAATTAGCAAGCCTTTCTTTGGATGCTGATAAATTGGGCCTTAATCTGGATAATAAAGATTTTTCCTTAATCAATAGCATAAGCTTGTTTGGAATATATTCTTATGAAGAATATAGGAAGGAATGGCATGCCGGGTTCCAAACGAATGCACATTGGCCATTGGAATTCTCATATGATTTAAAATACAAGCAGTGTGATCATATAGGTGATGCAAGAACTAACTGGGAGTTAAACAGGCATTTTCAATTTGCTATTTTAGCAAAGGGCTACTATGCTTCGGAGGATCATAAATTTCTAGATGAGTTTATTGAATTATTCGATGATTGGAACAACAAAAATCCATTTCTGTTTGGTATTTCGTGGACAAGCGTAATGGAGATTGCAATTCGGATTAATTCATGGATATTCAGCTATTGCTTTTTAAAGAAATCCAAGGGAGTACCGGAAGTTGTCCTTGAGAAATTAAGAATTGGAATTCTTAATATGACGGATTATGTGGTAAATCACTATTCGAGATTCTCTTCAGCAAATAATCATCTTATTGTCGAAGCATACGTGATAGGTTTATCAGGAATCTTATTCGAAAATAAATTTTGGCAGTCTACAGCAATCAATATTCTAAATGAAGAGATAATTAAACAGAATTATAGCGATGGGATAAATAAAGAACTTTCGCTTCATTATCAAACTTTTTTCATGGAAGCCGTAGGATTGTTAATCCATGTAATGCAGTTTAATCATATTACAGTTCCTGATTCTTGGTTAAAAATGATGAATAAAATGAGTGAATATGTATCGAATTGCATGGGTAACTATGGAGAGGTAATTGTTTTTGGTGACAATGATGAGGGGAAAATTCTTGATCTGAACGGTCATGGAATGAATCATTATAAATATATACTTGATTTAATGAGTTGTATCTTAGATAAAAGATATACCAACTTGGACAAGGTTTGTGAGAATATTCGTTGGCTTTACTCAAATGAGGAATTAGATAGATTCAAGGAAAAAACACTATATAAAAATGAAAATAGTATAAGTTATAAAGAAGGGGGTAATTCAATTCTTAGAAGCAATGATGGTAGAATGCTTATCGGAATTGATCATGCTGCCCTGGGGTTTGGAAGTATCGCAGCACATGGCCATGCAGATGCACTGAGCTTTCAAATGTTTGTCGATGGTTATCCTATTTTTGTAGATCCGGGTACCTATATATATCATATCAGGCTAGAAGAAAGAAACTATTTTAGAAGAACAGTAAATCACAATACTATATCCATTGATGGCCGTGATCAGTCCGAGATGTTGGGCGCATTTCTGTGGGGGAAAAGAGCAAACTCTTCTTTCACAGTAAATCAGATGGATACGGTTAGAGATTCTATTACCTGTAGTCATGATGGCTATTTTCCTGTGATACACCAAAGAGAATTTGACTTTAATAAGGTAAACTGTTTGGTGATAACTGATTCTTTAGATAGTGTGGAAAGCGACTGGGATGCAACATTTGTGTTGGCTGAGAATACCAAGAACGTCATCGTTGATTTAAATAGAGTTATTTTTGAGATTTGCAATCTTCAGATACAAATGGATTTTGATTCAGATAACCCCGAAAATATTAACATAAATAAGAGGGATGTCTATCTGTCTAAATCTTATGGAAACAAACAAAAATCAATTGCACTAGAAATACATTGTTCAGCTAATGTGAAATATTTAAAAACAAGAATTATGATTATAACGAAATTGTAAACTAAATCAGTGCATAGTTGATGTTTAAAATCGTAATTCAGCACATAAAAAATATTACTTAAAGGATGTTAATGCTTTGAAAACTATGCAAAAGCAGAGAAAAATACTAATAATTGTTGAAAACTTACCTGTTCCATTTGATACAAGGGTATGGCAGGAAGCTACGACATTAGTTGAGAATGGATATGTGGTTTCAGTTATCTGCCCGAAAGGGAAAGGATATACAAAGGATTATGAATTACTTAACGGTGTACACATATACCGTCATGACCTTCCAAATGAAGGTAACGGCTTTGGGGGGTATTTAAAAGAATACACCACGGCGCTAAGAGAAGAAATTCGCCTTGCAAAGAAAATTTATAAAGAAATTGGATTTGATGTTATCCAGGGGTGTAATCCACCAGATAACATCTTTTTAGTAGCAAGGAAGTTTAAGAAATATGGTGTAAAGTTTGTATTTGATCATCATGATATCTGCCCTGAATTGTTTGAAGCAAAGTTTGGTACAAAAGGTTTGTTATATCAGAGTCAAGTATGGCTTGAAAAACAGACTTATAAGCATTGTTCCTTTGCCTTTGTAACGAATGAATCTTACAAAAAGATTGCCATTGAAAGAGGGAAGATGGATCCTGATAAGGTTATCGTTCTTCGAAGTGGCCCGAAACTTGAACGTATGAAGATTATGCCCCCTATGGAATCAATCAAGCGTGGCTACAAGTATATGGTAGGCTATTTAGGAGTTATCGGACAACAGGAGGGAATTGAGTACCTTCTGCAGGCTGCAAAGTATATTAAGGAGCATGACAACAATGTCTTTTGGGGTATTGTCGGCGGTGGCCCGCACCTGGAATCATTGAAAAAGATGGCTCATGACATGGGACTGGATGACTGCGTTGAGTTCACGGGCCGAGCACCTGAACAGCAGATGCTTGAATATCTGAATACTGCAGATGTTTGTGTCAATAGCGATGAATTTAATAGCATGAATGACAAGAGCACAATGAACAAGATTCTGGAATATATGGCACTAGCAAAACCTATTGTGCAGTTTGAACTGACAGAAGGGCGCTATTCCGCACAGAAAGCATCTCTTTATGCAAAAAACAACGATGCAGAGGATATGGCAAAGAAGATTATTGAACTACTGAAAGACCCTGAAAAACGAAGAAAAATGGGTGAGGTTGGGCGTAAAAGGGTGGTAAATGAGTTGAGTTGGGAACACACCAGCAAGGCACTGCTAAAAGGCTATGAGAAGTTCTTTACAGGCGAATTTGAGGTGTGAGTGATGAATGTATTAATGATAGGTGCAGGTAGAGCTGTTCAAGGTGGTGTTTCTACTGTTGTAAATCAGTATTATGCTGCTGGATTAGATCAACAGATTAATTTGAAATACATTGGAACTATGGAAGACGGCTCAAAAATTAAAAAAGCTTTCATCGCTGCTTATTCATATATTCAATTTTGCTCAGATGTTAAAAGCTATGATATTGTTCATGTGCATATGTCATCAAGAGCCAGCTTCTATCGGAAGAGTTTGTTTATCAAAAAGGCATATAAAGCTGGCAAGAAGATTATAATCCATATGCATGGCTCAGAATTTGATGTCTTTTATGATAAAGAATGCGATGACAAGCAGAAACAACAGGTGCGAGAAGTTTTTGCAATGTCCAACGCTGTTATTGCACTATCTGAAGAATGGAAAGAGTATTTATCAAAAATCTGTGATGAAAGTAAGATTATTATACTTTACAATGCAGTGAAAATGCCAAATTTTCAAAGGAAAGACTATAGCGATAAGGCAGTACTATTCTTAGGAAGGTTAGGGAAGCGCAAGGGCACCTATGATCTGATAGAGGCCATTCCGAAAGTTCTGGAGATAGATAAGGAGATATGTTTTTATCTGGGTGGAGACGGTGATGTTGAGGAATTCAAAAGACTTTGCACTGAAAAGGGCATACAGGACAATGTAACTTTTTTGGGATGGGTCACTGGGGATACTAAGGTTGATTATCTGAAAAAGTGCAGTACATTTATCCTACCCTCTTATCATGAGGGAATGCCGATGGCTATTCTTGAGGCGATGTCATTTGGCGATGTTGTGATTTCAACCTATGTTGGTGGTATACCGAAGGTTATTCAAAACGATAGGAATGGTTATTTAGTCAAAGCCGGAGAAGTCGATGAGATAGTAAAAGCGGTATTAACAGCTGTAAATGGTAATCGTAAGGTGGAAGTTGGAAGGCAAGCGTATAATACAATTCTTCAGTCATTTAACATTGATAAAAATGTTAAAAATCTGATTCAGTTATATCATAGTATTATTTAATAAATATATATATATAACTATGAAAGAGGGTGCATTAATGAACTTAAAAGGTATTACACTAAAAAAGTGTGTTGAATATGTTGACGTAAAAGTCAAACAAAAACTTCGCGAAAAATCTTTTGGGCAGGGGTACCCGATAAAGTATATGCTCTATAAAGAGAACTCTCCGTATTTAATCGTTGTATTTACATCATGTCCTCGAGTTGGAATTAAGTCCAGATACAATTATGTGCGAACCCTCGAACAATTTAAAGTTAATAAACTATTTATTTTGGATGAATACGGCGAGGACGGGAGAGGTTGTTATTATCTTGGGCATAACAAGGATTTTACTATTAGAGATAATACCACTCAACTGATAAAAACTATACAAAAGAATCTAGGAACGAAGCACACAGTTTTCTGTGGCTCCAGTAAAGGCGGTTGGGCAGCCCTTAATTTTGGCTTAGATGAGAAAAATAGCAATATTATTGCAGGAGCTCCCCAATATCTATTGGGTAATTATTTCTTAGCAGTACCAGAAGTAAGGCTTGAAAAATATGTTTGTGGAGAGAATTGGAACCAAGATGATATTGATATGCTAAATTCGCTGATTTCACGGAAAATGAAAGCTTCTGATAAGAGCAGTAAGATATATTTGCATTATTCTGATCAGGAGCACACATATAAGGATGATGTTCAATATTTGGTGAAAGATCTTGAAGAACTGCAATATCAGTTTGAAGAGGAAGTAAAGCATTATACGAATCATGGAGATATTAGTTTGTATTTCCCAAAATATTTAAAAGACTGCGTAAAAAATATAATATCCGTTAAGAAATAAAAAGGGGAATAATATGACAGCAATTAAGATTTACCGTTTGGCGAATAAACTCTATCAACTTAAAGTACCAATTATACCTAAAATACTATACCGCTTGATTTATCTTTTGAATAATACACACCTCCATTATGCAACCGAAATTGGTGAAGGGACGACCATCGCTTATGGCGGTATCGGAGTGGTAATTCATAAGAAAGCAAAAATTGGGCATAATTGTGTGATCGAGTCCAATGTAACGATTGGCGGTAGATCAAACCTACCTGAACTCCCGGTAATAGGAGACAATGTGTTCGTTGGTACTGGCGCAAGAGTTCTGGGCAGTATTCGTGTCGGAAATAATGTAATTATTGGAGCTAACGCAGTTGTTATACATGATGTTCCAGATAATAGCATTGTGGCAGGTGTACCAGCAAGGGTTTTGCATAGGAATATAAACATTAATGATAAGTGCAACATAAAAGAACTTGTTGGAAGGGCTTAAAAAAAATATTAAAGTTAAGTGATTCAATTAGTATCCAATCAAATATATAGTTTCGAAAATTGGGTGAGGTAATTCAAATTTTAGGCAAAGGTCCTTAACGATCAACAATATTTACAGGTTTTCTATAAACTTCCATGGAACAAGTCTTTTTTTTTGTTGTGGAATAGCCTATAAAAGTGTTAATCATATACATGATGCAGTTGAAAGGCAGGGTCGCTGTCTACGCTAAATCACTTTTTAAGCATAAATTAATACTTGAATGTTGAGGGGAAACACGAATACGGTTCAAGCGTTTCCTACTAGAAAATAATAAGATATGCGAACAGTAAAAGGAATTACGGATTTAAGCTTCGCCGAGCTGTAAGTATTTTAAGCATATTCTTTGAGTCTAGTTTTTAAGGAAGTATTGTTTACTTCAGAACTGTCCCTCCGTTCAGTGACAAATTACAGTAGCAAAGGAAGAATGTGAATGTCAGCATATTTTAGTGTGATTTTGCCTGTTTATAACGTTGAAAAATATTTAGAAAGATGCGTGAAGTCTGTTCTAAACCAATCATTTAAAGATATTGAAATTATATTGGTTGATGATGGTTCAACAGATGGCTCTGGTAATTTATGTGATAAATTGGCAAGTAAGCATTCACAAGTACAAGCAGTGCATAAAGAAAATGGTGGACTAGCCAGTGCGAGAAATTTTGGAATTAATTACGCCGCTGGAAAGTATGTTTGCTTTATAGACTCAGATGATTGGGTCGAATTGGACATGTTTGAAACGTTAAGAAGAGAAATAAATGATAAAGATTTTGACATAATTAAATTTGGATTTCAAAAGCGTAGTAATTCAGAAATAATATCAAAAAAGGTACCTTTTATTGAAGAAGGTATCTATAGCAGAAATCAAATCATCAATGAACTCTTACCTGAAGCTATTGGTAGAAAAAGATTATTTGACTATTCTGTTGATTTTATTCTTTCAGCATGGGCATCACTTTATAGATTGGAATTTATTAAAAAAAATAATATTTTTTTTGTTTCTGAAAGAGAAATATTAAATGAAGACTTTCTATTTAATATCAATGCATTGGTAAATGCGGAAACTCTTATTGTATTGCACAAAGTTTTATATAATTATGATGAAAGGCCAGGTTCTTTAACGCAGCGTTACCGTAAAGAAATGTTTTCACGTAAAAAGAACCTTTATAATAAATATGAAGAAATTCTAAATAGAATACCACAAGTTAACCAGTATCAAATGAGATTGTATCATTTTTATATTGACGCAATATATGATTGCATTACCAACGAATGTAATAAATATTCTATTAATAACTCTCATAAAGAATCAATAAGAAAAATTAAGAGTTATTTGTCCGATATTGAGTTGAGAGAGGCTCTAAAGAACTGCAGTCTTTCAAACACAAGTACCAAGGGGAAAATTATTTTTATCCTGATGAAATATAGGATGTCAATTACAATGTTTTATTTATATCGATTAATGAAAAAAATATAAATATTACTAAAGGAGAAAAAAGTGAGTGTTAGATTTGATAGTATCAAAGTAAAGTCACTTATATATTTTGTTATTATATATAATTTGATAATTCCATTTTTTGTAAATGACTTTAGTTTCCCCTCTGCAACGATGTACTTGGCGGATTTTATAAATATTATCTTATGTCTATTTTCAGTGGGGAAATTTTTTAGGTTATTCAATAAAATTGGATTTGGGTTAGTTTTGATAAGTATTCTTTTATATTTAGGGAGTTTAGTAATAGGCATAATCTTAAACTCAGTTTCACCACTATTAATTCTTTGGGCAATGAGAAACACCTTCCGATTTTTTGTTTTTTTTATTGCATGTATATGCTTTTTAGAAGCCAGTGACATCAATAAAATATTCAATTTATTGTATAAACTTCAGATTATCAACTTTATTTTAAGTCTCTACCAACATTTTTATCTAGGGTTGTATCAAGATCGTCTTGGTGGAATATTTGGTACTCAAGTTGGTTCTAATCAATACTCAAATATATTTTTCTGTATAATTTTAATACATTCTGTAGTTTCTTATTTGCATAAAAAAGCTACATTTACACATATGGCTTTTGTTATCCTATCTACTGTAATTTTGGCAGTATTTGCAGAATTGAAATTTTACTACATTGAAATGGTAATAATAATATTTTTATCGTTACTGTTTTGCAGGCCTAATAGAAAAACCTTTACACTTGTATTATTATCAATCTTTGCTGTTATTTTAGGGCTCAATATTTTAAAAAATGTTGCACCTCTTTCATATAGCGTATTGACAAATTATACAAATCTAATGTCATATGCTGATATATCGGGAATAGGTGGATATAATTTGAGCAGGATTAATGCTTTCCAACAGATTAATCATATGTTTTTTAATAATAATATTCTCTTAAACTTGTTTGGATTTGGTTTTGGAAATGCTGAAATGTCGTCTGTATCACCATTATTAACTAGTGATTTTTATCAACAATATGGCTATTTGAATTACCGTTGGTTTGCTCAACAAATGCAATTTATTCAAACAGGTTATGTAGGTGTCGCATTATTTTTATTCTTTTTTATTAGTATTCTTATATGTTCTCTTAAAATAAGAAAGCAAATGACTGGAAATAAGGAGTATATTGCATATATTGGAGTTTTGGTACCAATCTTAATTATTAACAATTGGTATAACAATGCTATTTCAACTGATGTAGCATATTTAACATTTTTTTCTCTTTCAGTAGTTGCTGTTATTTATAAGAAACAACTGAAAAGGTAGGAATTATAGACAATGAATATCCAATTGAAATTTTTAAAATTAAACAACATATTAAATACAAATTATTAGCTTTGATTATAGAATTTATCTGGTTACACGTTGGTATTAAAAAGTTGTTGTTTTAATAATGTACAGACAAACCAAGAGGAGAGTTTATGATTATATCAAAATCACAATTGAAGCAAATACTAGATTATGAAAGAGAACTATATATAGGTTCAAAGGGTATAGAACAATTTATCATAAGAGGATTAAAGGCTCATCCTGACTATTTTGCTTGGAAATATGTTAGGAGATTAAGGACAACCAGTTATTTCTATTCTAAAAGGAAAAGCAACTTATTCTATTCCCTAATGTATCTTTGGAATTGTCGTAAGAAGAATAAATTAGGTAGAACACTGGGAATTGAAATCAATGAAAATAATTTTGGAAAAGGCCTAATGATTTACCATACACAAGGGATTGTTATTAATGGAGGTGCGGTTATCGGAGAAAATTGCAAATTACATGGTAATAACTGTATAGGTAATAATGGAAAGAATTTAGAATGTCCAATTATCGGTAACAATGTTAGGCTTGGAGTAGGGGCTAAAGTTATAGGGAACGTGAAAATTGCGAATAATATCACAATTGCAGCTGGTGCTGTTGTTATTTCTTCCTTTGAAGAAGAAGGCATAACAATTGCGGGTGTTCCGGCAAAAAAGAGAAAGTAATATTAAAAAAATGAAAATAATAAATTTAATGAAATATTAAATATACAACATGCTTCTAAAAAAGGGATAGACCCCCCAATTGACTCAGAAAGGAAACTTCGATATTATTCGAAAACTATTTAGGAATTCGTACATTGAAATATTGAGTACCATTTCTGTATATATTAGCTGAGCAGACAATAGCAGAGGTTCAGCCTAATAGTTTTGCATTTAAGGAATTAGAAAGGAACAATCTTTAATGATACCTAGGAAGATTCACTATATATGGCTTGGCAATAAGAAAATGTCTAATATTTCTTATATATGTATTAATTCTTGGAAGGAGAAAATGCCTGATTACGAGATTATCAGGTGGGATGAAAGTAACCTTGACCTAAATAAGATCGCTAAAGATAATAAGTTTTTCAGAAAGTGCCAAGAAAAAAAACTATGGGCGTATATGGCTGATTATTTACGTCTGTATATTCTCTATAATAATGGTGGTATATATTTTGATACTGATATTCAAGCAATTAACTCACTTGATGATTTCCTGCATCATTCCTATTTCTCAGGAATGGAAGCCGGAAATCATTATGGAACAGGTGTAATTGCAGCTGAGAAATACTGCCCCTCAATAAAACGGTTACTTGATTTTTATGATACAGAAATTTGGGAAAAAGAATTCTACACAAGTCCCCATATTTTTGATTATGTAATTTCCAATTCACAAGAATTGTTTAGAGAATGTGTTTTTTATCCAATGGAATACTTTGCACCATATGATTATTTAAGTGAATTTAGTGATTCTATGATTACCAGCAATACTTATACTATTCACTGGTATGATGGAACATGGAAAGACAATAAACAGGTATGTTTGTTTTTACAAACCAAGCATATTAATAATCCTTTACTAAAACAATTAGTCAAATTTAAAAAATATTGTGGGTATTACCATCGAAAATTTAAGAAAAAGGTAAACATATGAAAGAAAAATCATTATTTAAAAATATGATATATAGTATAGTTTATAAATTGTTAAATGTGGTTTTTCCTTTGGCTTCTGCCTCTTATATTTCAAATATACTTTTAGCTGAGGGAGTTGGTAAAGTAGCATATGCGCAAAATATTGCTTCATATTTTGTAGTTGTTGCTGCTTTAGGAATTCCTGCATATGGTGTAAGAGAAATTGCTCGTATTAAAAAAGATAAAAATATGAGTAATAAACTATTTAGTGAGTTATTTTTAATTAATGCTTTTTCGACGGCTTTTTTTTGTATCATATATTTTACAATGATTTATTCTTACAAGTTATTTGAAACAAGGCTGGAATTATACATCATATTTGGCCTTCTACTGCTGTTTAACTTTATTAATGTTGATTGGTTCTACCAAGGCAAAGAAGAGTATGGATATATAGCAGCAAGAAGTTTTATTATTAAAATACTTTCATTGGCAAGCATGTTTTTGTTTGTTAAAGATGAGAATGATTATTTGGTTTATGCTATTATTACCTGCTTAGCAACAGGTGGGAATTATATTTTTAATATTATTAATTTAAGAAAATATGTAAGGTTTACTTTAAAAAATTTAGATTTTACAAAACATATAAAGCCAATCTTTATTTTATTGGCTTCTACGATTGCAACTGAATTATATAGTAAAGTTGATATTACTTTGCTAGGAATTTTTGCTGGTGATGTTGAAACTGGTTATTATTCAAATGCAATAAAATTAATCAATATGGTTATTATATTAACAACAGCTATCACTTCAGTTTTTCTCCCTAGATTAAGTTATTATTTTGAAAGTGATCGCAATAGATTTAATGAAATGGTAAATCAGGGAGTAAAACTGATATTATTTATTGCTTTGCCATGTTTTGGTGGAATTATTTTAGTTTCAAATTGGATGGTTCCAATTTTATTTGGTAATTCTTTTCTTCCTATAGTTGTAACAATCAGGATATTATCATGCCTGATATTAATAAAAAGTTTAGGGGATATTCTCGTTTACCAAGTAATAATTAGTACTAACAAAGAAAAACTATTTCCTATAGTTTATAGTATTACTGCATTATTAAATATTTTATTGAATTGGTTTTTAATTCCTCGATACTTTCAAGATGGAGCTGCAATTGCTTCTGTTATTAGTGAGTTAACAGGAAATATAATTTTATTTATGGTTTCAAGAAAAGCCATAAAGTTGAAGTTTTCACGTCGGTATTTATTAAGTATTTTGAGTGGAATGATTGGTATGGTTATTGTGGTTCTGTCCATTAATAATTTAAGTAATTCCGTGCCGGTTAATTTTATTGCCAGTATATTAATGGGAAGTTTTGTTTATTTTGGTCTAAACCTGATTTTAAAAAATGAAATAATGTATTTACTGGTTACAAAATTAAAAAGAAAGTTTAATCCAATTATCTAATGACCTGTTAAAAATAATATACAAAAAATATAAATATAATATGAATAGCCAAGTGATTTTCGATTATTAAAATAAATATTTGAAATTTGGAAAGTATAATTGTAGATTGATAGGTTCTTGGTATGTAAAATATTATAGCAGGAATAAATCGACTTTGACTCGTAGTCACTTGATAAAGAATACTTAACAAATTTGAAGGATTAATGAACAATCGCTTATTTTTTATTTTTTTATGGAGGGGTAAAATGAGACTTGTACTGCTTTCCGGTGGTTCGGGTAAAAGGTTATGGCCATTATCCAACGATACCAGATCAAAACAATTTTTAAAAGTACTAGAAAGTAATGCATCTGAAAAACAATCCATGGTTCAACGGGTATGGGGACAGTTAAAAAATGTGGGTCTATCAGAATCTTCCGTAATTGCAACTTCAAAAATGCAAAAGGATATGATTTATAGTCAATTAGGAATGAATGTCCCGCTTATAATTGAACCCGAGCGACGTGACACCTTTCCTGCAATTGCCTTAGCAGCTTCTTATTTATACTCTATTCAAAATGTATCTGAAGAAGAAGTGATTGTCGTATTACCGGTCGATCCTTATGTAGAGGACCGCTTTTTTGAGAAAGTAAAAGAATTAGAGAATGTTTTACTAGATTCAGATGCAGATGTAGCGCTAATGGGTGTTAAGCCTACATTTCCATCTGCGAAATACGGATATATTGTTCCAAAAGGAACTGTTGATGGAGATTCTTACTTTACTGTTCATCATTTTATAGAAAAGCCTAATAAAGAAGAAGCACGAGAATTTATAAGATTGAATGCTCTTTGGAACTGTGGAGTCTTTGCATTTAAATTGAAATATTTGCTAGATATTTTAGTCCAAATAAGTCTGCCACTTCAATATGATGAGCTTGTACTCCAGTATAAGACTCTTCCGAAAATTAGCTTTGATTATGAAATAGTGGAAAAGGCTAATCAAATTGTAGCGTTGCCTTACAATGGATATTGGAAGGATCTTGGTACATGGAACACATTAACGGAAGAAATGGCCACTTCTCAAATTGGTAAAGGTGTTTTAAGTGACGATACCGAAAATACACATTTGATAAATGAATTGGACATCCCAGTTACGGTCTTGGGAGTTAAAGACCTTGTCATAGCAGCTAGCCCGGATGGAATATTAGTATCAGACAAAGCTTCTAGTCCAAGGATAAAGGATTTAATCGGTGGATTTGAACAACCACCTATGTATGAGGAGCGAATTTGGGGCTGGTCCCGTGTTCTGGATTATGCCAAATACGATGATGGAAATGAAATGGTAACAAAGCGAATTTGCATTCATGGAGGAAAGAATTCAAGCTATCATTACCATAACCTTCGAGACGAAGTCTGGACCATTCTCCGCGGTGAAGGTGAGCTTGCCTTAGATGATAATATTACCCGTGTAAAAGCAGGAGACATCATTCATCTTCCGGCAGGTAAGAAACATGGGATTAAAGGATTAACAGAATTGGAATTTATTGAAATCCAAACCGGCATTGGTATCAGTGAAGAGGACTATGTCCGTCTTTATTTGGAGTGGGATCAAGTAATTCAACATTTTAATAAATCAAAAGCAAAAGTTATTTTATGATTTTTAGGGAAAGAGCTGATTAAGTTCCTTTCCCTTTGTATCTTTATACTGTATTATATGATAACAATTGCTATAATATCTTAGATTATAGATACCCGTCATACTTCTAGGAATATTGCTGCTATTTAAGGATGGTCACTGTAATGCCCCAGAATTTGTTAAGAACTTGGTGCCAGGAACCATAGTAAACGATAAAGTAGAATCAATAGTTTTCCATAAATTAGGATAAGTAGACTTCGACAAACAAGGATCAACAGTTTACCTTAATTAACCTACTTTCTATATACTTAAAGCAGTCTATGGAAAGTGAGGAATACCGGAGTAGAAAGGTTGATGATTTTCAACGAGATTCATAGGCTTCGCAGCGAAGGTTTCACAAATAAAGTGATAGCTAGGAAATTGAGCTTTCTAGGAATAGAGTAATAGAATACTCAAAGATGTCGCCAGAAGAGTTTTACTCGTTTGCTATCTCATTCTTTAAAAGCAGAAGTAACAAGCTAGATCCCTTTCGGGAGGATATTTTTGGATGGCTACAGGACCATCCTGACTTATCAGGAGCGCAAGTATTGGACTGGTTGGGGGAAAAGTTAAACGTCAGTTCTGTTACAGGAACTGTGTGGAAATATGTAAATGAAAAAGGTGTGGATGTTGTTTTGATTAATAATAAAGCAGATTTAGATTACTATTTAAAAGAAGATAAAAGGGCTCTTGGACGTTCAAGAGATAAGAGACCTCGTTTGTTTGGGGATGAAGTATGGAAATTTCAAATAGTATTAAGAAAACATGAATACTACTATAATTCATCTCCAACTCCCAAAAACAAGATTATGAAAAAAATATACGGTTTTCGGCATAGAAGAAGTGGTGTCAAACTCGGATTTTCAATACCTGTAAATGTATTTGGGGCAGGTCTGAGAATCAATCATTATGGTTTAATCGTAGTTAACGAAGGAGCAAGAATTGGTACTAACTGTGATATACATCAAGGAGTTAATATTGGGCAGAATCAAAATAATGGGGATGTTCCTATCATTGGTGATAATGTATGGATTGGACCTGGAGCAAAACTTTTTGGAAAGATAAGAATCACTGATTCTATTGCAATTGGGGCAAATTCAATAGTTAACAAAGACTTTTTAGAAGAAAACATTACGATTGCTGGTTCTCCCGCGAAGAAAATAAAAAACTCTGGAACTAAGCAAATGGTAACAGCAGCAAGTATCAAACATGCAAATTAACTTCGCATTTGGAAGTAATGGCGACGATATTTAAGGGCTGAAAAATAGCTTTTTTTTTTATGCCTATTACTAACTAATTAAGGTACTTAACAGAATAATGAATAATAATAAAATACAATAAAATATGCAAATTATTATGAACAACTATTAGTGAGTGAATATTCTTATTGAACAAGAAAAGGATTTCTTAAGACTATATAGTGTGGATTTAGTGATATCGGGTATCTAACCACTACCATATGAGACTGCTGAGAGTTTAGCATACCTTCTGTAGGTTTTTTTATTTTGTATACTGCCTATCAAGGACAAATTGACAATAGTTAATTATCAACATGTAAGGAACACTTCTAAAAAAAGACTTTTTATTACTTCTTAGCTGGTATACAGGAACAGTGAGATTGCCAAAAATGATTATGGATTCTATTTTAGGGAATTCGGGGATCAGACCCCTGCTCCAACTATACAAGATCTAAACAGTTTTTAAAAGTACTAGAAAGTAATAAAGAAGAAAAACAATCAATGGTCCAGCGTGTATGGGGGCAGCTGGAAACTGTTGGTCTTTCTGATTCATCTGTCATTGCCACTTCTAAAATGCAAAGAGACATGATTCATAGTCAGATAGGTATGGATGTACCACTTATTATTGAGCCAGAACGTCGTGATACTTTTCCTGCTATCGCTTTGGCTGCATCCTATCTGTTTTCCATTCAGAATGTATCGGAAGATGAAGTGGTTGTTGTATTGCCAGTTGATCCATACATGGATGATAGCTTTTTTCGAGAAAATAAAAGAATTAGAGCATGTTCTAATAGATTCTAATGCAGATTTGGCTTTAGTTGGTGTTAGACCTACGTATCCTTCATCTAAATACGGCTATATTGTTCCAAAAGAGACAGTTAAGGGTGATAACTGTTTTACTGTCAATCATTTTACAGAAAAGCCAAGTAAAGAAAAGGCACAAACTCTGATCGACTTGAATGCACTTTGGAACTGTGGCGTTTTTGCTTTTAAATTGAAATACTTAATTGATATATTGCTAGATAAAGGTTTACCACTTAATTATGATAAGCTATCACTTCAGTATGCTAATCTCCCAAAAATTAGTTTTGATTACGAAGTTGTAGAGAAGGCAACCCATATATAGTGGCTCTTCCTTATGATGGATACTGGAAGGACCTTGGAACATGGAATATCTTAACAGAAGAAATGGCAACTTCTCAAATTGGTAAGGGTATCCTAAGCGATGATAGTGTGAATACCCATTTGATTAATGAACTAGATATTCCTGCTACAGTTATTGGAGTAAGAGATATCGTAGTGGCTGCAAGTCCTGATGGGATCTTAGTTTCAGACAAAGCATCGAGTCCAAAAATCAAGGAACTGATTAGCGATTTCAATCAGCCTCCAATGTATGAAGAACGCATCTGGGGTTGGTCCCGTGTCCTTGATTATGCGAAGTATGATGATGGGAACGAAATGGTAACAAAACGAATTTGTATTCACGAAGGCAAGAATTCAAGTAATCATTACCACAACTTATGTGATGAGGTATGGACAATTGTCCGTGGTGAAGGCGAATTGGCATTGGATGATTATATTACGCGCGTCAAAGCAGGTGATATTGTTCACCTTCCAGTAGGAAAGAAGCATGGCATCAAGGCATTTTCTGAACTAGAGTTTGTTGAAGTACAAACCGGTATAGGCATTAGTGATCAAGACTTTACTCGCTTGTATTTTGAATGGGATGACGTCATTAATCATTTCAATAAGTCAAAAGCGAAAGTCATATTATAATAATTGCTGGGGGAGGACTTAGGTTCTTTCTCAGCTTTTTTGAGGTGTAGTGTTTTGAAAACTATTGCTTATTATATCTCTGATTATGGATATGGGCATGCTTCAAGAAGTATTGGGATTATCAGGAAACTTCTTAATGAACCTGAAGTACAAATCATTGTTTGCCACTCTTTTGCTCTTACATTTATTAAGAAATCGCTACATTCTAATCGAGTAAGCTATCGAAATATCAAAACAGATATAGGTTACCTTCTTGAAAAGGACTCCATCTTTCCTGATAAAGATATATTACTTAAGGAATATAAAAGTTTTGTAGCAGATTGGGATCAATATATTCAGCAAGAGCGAGAGTTTTTGAGAGAAAATAACGTGGATTTAGTTATCTCGGATATTTCTCCCTTGCCATTTGAAGTAGCTGCTAGTTTAGCTATAACTTCTGTAGGAATATCAAATTTCACTTGGTCTGCCTATCAGGGACTAATCGAAGAGGTGGAGTTAATCACATATAAAGAAGCCTATCATAAAATGACCTACTTTTACTCCTTAGCAGGAAGTCAGGAAAGATGGGATTTATATTCTAATAAATACGGATTTTTTTCAAGAGACGTAGATGTACATGAAGTTAATAGAATTAGAAGCATGGTTAATCCTAATCGAAATAAGAAAATAATATTCTTGGGTCTTGGGATGAAAATCGGTGTTGACGCACTGGAACAACTTTCTATTCGGAACAGCCAAAACTGTGTATTTTTGGTATCTTCAAATGTCCAGGTAAATCATTCAAATGTCTTTCAAATACCTAGAGATTATTTGGAATCCCAACATTACATTGCCGCATCAGACCTAGTTATTTCAAAAGCAGGATGGGGAATGATTGGGGAGGCAATCAATGCAAATATACCATTGCTAATCCTTAATCGACCATCAATGAAAGAGGAATCAGAATACTATCAACTTTCTTAGTACACATTATCTTTGCAAAACAATTGAATGGGCTGATTTTAAAACGTACCAAGTTGATGCTTCAAACATTAAAGATGTTAATAAAGAATTGAGAGAGAAAAGCTCTTATAACAATCATGAGGCTGATAGAATCGCATCAGATCTTCTAAAAATATTAAATGAATTCTAGTCAAACAGGTCATGAAGAATTTATCGGTATTTGGTTGGTAACTTTGTTCGTGAAAAAGTTGCACATCAATCAGCCATCTTTCTTCTGACGAGAATTAAAAGGATGGGAGGTTTAACAGATGAATAATAGAAGATGGTGGATCCTAGCATCCATTATATGGATGGTATTAATCTTTTGCTTTACCCAGCTCCCCTATTTTACGGGAGAAAAGACGTCTGAAGCCATTCAAAAGGTAGTTGTGGAGGAGCATACTACTATTAACACGCCAGTTGCAACTCATGAGGATATCAATGTACTTAATCTTATTGTAAGAAAAGCAACACATGTGACTGTCTTCGGTATACTGGCTCTATTATTGTTTAAATCTCTTCAAACCTATCGTTATTCTTATATTTTTTCAGTGGTGTTAACTTTTCTTTATGCCATGACTGATGAGTATCACCAATCGTTTATGCATGGAAGAGTGTCTTCTTTTATCGATGTTTTGTTTGATACTTTTGGTGCCGCTCTTTGTGTAACAGTAATGTTATTCAATAGAAAGAGAATGCTAACCAATACAACTAAGATTATCAATTAACGATTTACGACTTGCCAAAATATCAAATTTGAGCTATTTAGTGATGGGACGAATTTTTCGTAGGAGGATGAATATATGTTAGGTGCGATTGAAGCGGGTGGAACCAAGTTTGTATGTGCGGTTGGGGATGACAAGGGCAATATCATGGAGCGGATCAAAATTCCTACGACCGTACCTGGGGAAACTCTTCCGAAGGTTATCGAGTTTTTTAAATCGTATGATTTAGATGCTATTGGGATTGGTTCATTTGGTCCGATTGATATAGACAGAGAAAGTTCAACTTATGGTCATATTACTTCAACTCCTAAGACAGCATGGAGGGATTATCCTTTTGTGGAAGTATTGAAAGACTCCTTTTGTGTCCCGATTGGGTTTAATACGGATGTTAATGCTGCAGCACTAGGAGAAGCAATGATTGGAGCAGCAAAGGGTTTGGATAGCTGCTTATATATCACAGTTGGTACGGGTATTGGAGCAGGAGCGATTGTCCAGGGCAAACTTCTTCAGGGATTATCACATCCGGAAATGGGTCATATTCTTGTCAAGCGTCACCCATGTGATTCATACAAGGGGAAATGTCCTTACCATCAGGATTGCTTGGAAGGCCTAGCTTCTGGTCCCGCTATTGAAGAGCGTTGGAGTGATAAAGGTTCGGAGCTTGGAGAGCGAATGGAAGTCTGGGAGATGGAAGGTTATTATATCGCTCAAGCACTTATGCAATATGTACTCATCCTTTCACCAAAGAAAATAATCATTGGTGGCGGGGTTATGAAGCAAAAACAGGTATTCCCTTATATCTATAACTATTTAAAAGAATTAATCAATAACTATGTAGCCTTACCTGAACTTTCTGAGTATATTGTGTGTCCGGTTTTAGGTGATGATGCGGGAATTACAGGAGCACTGATGCTTGCCAAACACGCATTTGAAGATTCAAAAAAATAGATTAATAGTATCGCTGGAGGTATTGATTTTGCAACCGTTATTTTTAAAACCTGTTTTTCAGGAACGAATATGGGGCGGAAATGCCTTACAAAAAGATTTTGGATATAATATTCCAACAGAGAATACAGGTGAATGCTGGGCAATTTCTGCTCATCCAAATGGTCCTTCCGTTATTGAAAATGGTCCCTACGCAGGGCTAACCTTGGACAACCTTTGGAGAGAGCATCCTGAGCTTTTTGGCCACTTGGAAGAGAAGGTATTTCCTCTCTTAACAAAAATACTAGATGCGAACATGGATTTATCGGTTCAAGTTCATCCAGATGGTTCCTATGCATTGGTCCATGAAAATGGAGAGTTAGGAAAAACTGAATGCTGGTATATCATTGATTGCAAAGAGGGCGCTGATGTGATCCTGGGCCATAATGCTAAATCAAAGGAAGAATTAATCGAGCAAATGAATAAGGGCGAATGGAACAAGTTATTACGTCGAGTGAAAATTAAGCCGGGTGACTTTTTCTATGTTCCTAGTGGAACTATTCACGCACTATGTGAAGGTACTTTAGTTTTAGAGACCCAGCAAAGCTCAGATACAACCTACCGTGTGTACGATTATGATCGTAGGGATGCAGAAGGAAATTTACGGGCTCTTCATTTAGAAAAAGCGATTGAAGTCACGGCCGTTCCACATCATGATACGGTTAGTATATCTACAGTCGAAGAAAGAGAAAATATAAAGATTACCACCTTTGTTCATTCGGAATTTTTCTCTGTTTATAAGTGGGAAATTCAAGGGAAAGCCTTATTGTCAATTGATGATCAATATCTGCTTCTCAGTGTGATTAATGGAGAAGGTACATTAATTCATAAGGAAGAACAATATGCTTTGAAGAAGGGGAAACATTTGATTCTTCCTGTCGGTTTTGGGGAATATGAGTTAGATGGGGATTGTGAAATAATCGTTTCTCATACCTAGAATATTAGTAGCCATATTTATAATTCGTTTGATGGGCGTAAAAGTTCTTTTATAAGGAATAGATGAAAACGCCAAATGAAAGCTAAGTCCCCCGTATAATGATANNTATCATTATACGGGGGACTTTATTATGTAGTAATAAAGCATTTGAATATCTAATTTAATCCAACCGAAAAACGCAATCCACAATGGAACACTTATAGATGTTCCCCACAAAATTCCAACTAGCAGATTCCACTGTTTGTCCATGAAATCCACTTCTATTAGGGCTATTAAATATTAGTGAGTTTTGGTATACTATCAACAAATAAATACATAGTTCGACGAAAGGGCAAACCCATTGAAAGATGGAGGCGCAAAACTAAAGGGGCTAAGGTTATTTCAACTATGCCAGCCAGTTGTCGAATATGATCACCTTACTACAGATTATGAATCTACTCTAGGAGGTAACACTATGTTTATCTTTATTGCAGGGTTATTTGTTGGATCGTTCTCTATGCTTACGATTATGAGTCTTATGGTGGCAGCCAAAAGGGGAGACCAGCTCTTAAAATCACAACATTAAAATAAAAGCATTTCCAGAACAACCTCGACTTAGGGGTTGTTTTTTGTTTTGCGACGGGTAGGCGTGACTTATGCAGTACATCTGCACTAAATGAGTTGTTAAAGGCTGAAAGCCAAGAACCCCTAATATTGTCCAGCCGATTAACCACGATTGGTCTTGTGGAAGGTTCAGCACAATTTTGTAAAAAAATCCAATCATCAATTGTTCCCAATCACTAAACACTTTGGAAACGCTTTATTATATGATTATTTCAGGGGGGTGAGCCAGTGATTATTGAAAAACGTCCTGCACTATTAATGAATTTTCTTGTTAGGAAGAAGAATACCTCTATGAATCAAATCATGGATTATACCCAACTATCGAAACGGCAGATTTCCTATGATTTGGAAAAAGTCAATCATTGGCTAAAAGTAAATAATCTGACACCTATTCCATTCAAGGGGAATCAATACATCGAGATACCAGAAGATGTGATTGAATATTTTCAAAAGCAACAACAAAACAACCTGGATCGAGACTTTAATTTAACTGAAGAGGAACGCTTGATTTTCATCTATCTCTATCTGTTTATTCGACAAGAACCTATCTCATCGGTCCATTTAACGCAACTACTACAAGTTAGTAAGAATACAGTGATTTCTGATGTTAAAAAGGCGAACGAAATGAACAGTCCGTCCCTTGTTGGAATCAGTTATTCGAGACAGCTAGGCTATCACCTAAAGGGCACAGAGTTTGATAAGAGAGCCCTTGTCATGCAGTTTTTATCCAAGCTATTACAGCTTCCGTATTTTGAAAAGCTCCTCGATTACTTATTAAAAGAAGGAAATGGCCAATACAATTACAAGGACATTCTCCGGACGATTAATCAAATTGAAAAGCTGTTCGGACTTCAGTTTGTCGAGGAACGGTTACTACAATTTGCTTGTTTCATCACTTTCTATTATTACCGTCAAAAGGAAAGAAAGTTTGTACGCTTTCATTCGGATGAAATGGAATTATTGAAAAAGGATCCGATAAGAGAAGTAGCAAAAAAACTGCTTCAGCTGCTTCAATTTGAGGAAGAAGAAGCAGAACTCTGCTATTTCAACATTCAATTATTAGGCTTGTCTTTAGGAAGCAATTCTCTTCAAGACGATAGGCACGACATCCTATTTAAACTTTGTGAACAGTTGGTTTTTGATTTTGAATCGAAAGCGTGCATTGCTTTTGAGAAAAAGAATGAAGTCATCAAATCATTGTACCAGCACCTAAAGCCAGCGTATTTCCGGATGAAATATCGAATTCCTATTAATAACCCACTTCTTGAACAAATCAAGAGCGAGCATACTGAGCTTTTTACTATTGTTAAGGAAATGCTCAACCCAATTGGAACGCTGTTAAGTCTAACGATTCCCGAGGAGGAAATTGGGTTTATCACTATTCATTTTGGTGCTCTTCTCGAAAAGCCGAAGCAAGCGATACCGAAGAAGAAACGAGCCCTAGTTGTTTGTCCAAGCGGGATTAGCTCTTCCTTAATGGTAAAACATCTGCTGGAGTCACTTTTTTCAGAAATTACTGTTGAAAAAGCGCTATCGATTCAGGAATTTCAAGATGGTAAATATGACAGATATGACCTTATCTTTTCGACAGTTGGCTTAGAAACAGATCTACCGTGCTTTCAAGTGAAGCCAATTATGACTCCCAATGAGAAAAACAGCTTGGTCAATGAAGTATATCAGCATCTTTTTGGGATTCAATACCATGACTTTTCTTTAAAAGAGTTGATACAAACGATTGAACAATTTGCAAATGTATACGATGAAAAAGGATTAAAAAATGCATTAAATCAAATAACGTTTCACAAAAAAGTAGATGTTTATAGGGGGATGCAGCCAGTGTTACAAGATCTATTAAAGGATAAGACGATTCAAATTGTGGAGCAGCTATCCGATTGGGAGGAAGCTGTAAAGGTAGCTGCCAATCCGTTACTTATTAATGGAGTGATTGAGGCTTCCTATATGGATGCGATGATTGAAAATATAAAAACCCTAGGTGCTTATGTGGTCATTGGCCCTGAAGTGGCTATCCCACATGCCCGTCCTGAAATGGGCGTAAACCAAGTGGGGATGAGCTTTTTAAAGCTAAATCAGCCAGTATACTTCTTAAACGACGAAAAGTATCCCGTCCGCTTACTGTTTTGTATTGCAGCAGTTGATAATACAACACATCTAAAAGCACTATCTCAATTGACAAAGCTGCTCAGTAAGCAAGACAATATCAAGCGTTTGAAAGAGATGGATTCAATCGAAGCAATCTCTGAATTATTTATGCAATATTCTGCTACATCCATTAATTAAGCATCTAGTTGATTAACTTCATATATGTGTTGAAAGTCGCAATAAAGGATAAAACAAGAAACTTAGGAGGAATTATTATGAAAATTTTAGCCGTATGTGGTTCAGGTTTAGGAAGTAGTTTTATGCTAGAAATGAATGTTCAACAAATATTAAATGAGTTGGGTGTCAGTGGAATCGATGTAGAGCATTCCGACCTAAGTTCCTGTACACCAGATTTAGCCGATGTGTTTATTGCAGCTAAAGATATTGCTGAAGGTATGGGGCATTTAGGAGAAGTGATCGTCATCGAAAGCATCATTGATATGGATGGGATTCGCTCGAAACTAAAGGAAGTGCTTACGCAAAAGGGTCTTCTCTAATTCTCTAATTCTCTGATTCTAGGAATTATTTATTATTTTATATAATAGGAGGTAGTTTTCATGGGCGAAAGAGTTCTTAAATTGGTGATGGATATCTTAAGTCAACCCGCTGTTTTGGTTGCACTCATATCGTTAGTCGGGTTGATTATCCAGAAAAAGTCAGTGAGTGATATTGTTAAAGGAACAACCAAGACATTCTTAGGATTTATCGTTATTTCTGCGGGGGCTGGTGTTATCGTCAATTCACTTGATCCGTTCGGAAAGATGTTCGAGCATGCGTTTCATGTAACGGGTGTTGTTCCGAATAATGAGGCCATTGTGGCGATGGCATTAACCAAATATGGCTCGATTACTGCCTATATCATGTTTTTTGGGATGATAGCCAACATTCTAATTGCACGCTTTACAAAGCTAAAATATATCTTTTTAACTGGTCACCATACATTATATATGGCTTGTATGCTTGCGGTTATTCTAGTGGTTTCAGGGTTAAAAGGAATTCCACTTGTGATTATTGGATCCCTTGCTTTAGGGTTGATCATGGCTGTATTCCCTGCGATCTGCCAGCCATTTATGAGAAAAATCACTGGTACTGATCACGTAGGTTTTGGCCATTTTTCAAGCTTAGGTTATGTTCTTTCTGGCCTTGTCGGAAAAGTTGTCGGAAAAGGTTCGAAATCTACGGAAGACATTAATTTCCCTAAAGGATTAGGATTTCTACGGGACAGCTCCGTTACGATTTCGTTAACGATGACGCTCCTTTATGTTATTATCGCACTTTTTGCGGGTCCTTCTTATATTGAAAAAGAACTTAGTGGCGGCACTCATTATCTTGTTTTCTCACTTATCCAAGCGATTACATTTGCAGCAGGGGTCTTTGTTATCCTCTCAGGTGTTCGATTGGTGTTAGCTGAAATTGTTCCAGCGTTCAAAGGTATTTCTACAAAGCTAGTTCCAAATTCAAAACCTGCTCTTGACTGTCCAATTGTTTTCCCATATGCACCTAATGCTGTATTAATTGGGTTCTTCTGCAGCTTCCTTGGCGGTATTGTGGGGATGATATTCCTAGGTGTGACAGGGTCAATTATTATTTTGCCGGGAGTTGTTCCACATTTCTTTACCGGTGCAACGGCTGGAGTTTTCGGAAATTCAACAGGTGGTGTCCGAGGTGCAACGATTGGTTCATTTGCCAATGGTTTATTAATTACCTTCCTGCCAGTTTTCTTAATGCCGGTTCTAGGCGATTTAGGATTTACTAGTACGACATTCTCAGATGCCGACTTTGCAGCATCAGGAATCGTGCTTGGAAATGTTGCAAAATCATTCGGAGCTACGGGTGTAACGCTAACTGTTGTTGGATTGGTATTACTTGCGGTGGTATTTAGTTTTTTCAAAAAAGACAAGGGCAACAATGAAACAGTTAAAGTTGGCGCTTAATTTCTAAGAAAACTTAAACCTAGGTTGTTACAGATCATGCAATTGCAGGGTTGTACTCTCCCTAGGTTTTGTTTTATTTTTCGGAATATTCATTTAATTGAGGAGGCTATTTATGAACATCAATCTGCAAAAAATAGAAACGTTCCGTGATGAGATTCGTTTACTGACGTTAAAGGAGCTCCACCATCTAGGCTTTGGTCATTACGGTGGCAGTTTGTCGATCATTGAAACATTGGCGGTATTATATGGCGAAGTCATGAAGGTGGATCCGAAAAACCCGAAATGGGAGGATCGTGATTACTTCATCTTATCAAAAGGACACGGTGGACCTGGCCTGTATGCAACATTGGCATTAAAAGGATTCTTCCCTGAAGAAGTGACCTATACACTCAACCAAAATGGCACCACCCTTCCTTCCCATCCTGATCGCAATTTAACACCAGGCGTTGATATGACGACGGGGTCATTAGGACAAGGAATTTCAGCAGCGGTTGGGGTCGCGCTCTCTAATAAACTATCATCTAAGGATAATTACACCTACAGCATTGTTGGTGATGGAGAATTAAATGAAGGCCAGTGTTGGGAGGCTTTCCAATTTGCAGCCCACCACAAATTAAATCACCTTTTTGTGTTTGTTGATGACAATAAAAAGCAGCTAGACGGCCCTACAAAGGATATTATTGATCCGCTAGATTTCGAGGAGAAGTTTAAGGCGTTTGGTTTTTATACCATGAAGGTGGACGGAAGCTCAGTAGAACAAATCTATGAAGCGATCGAAAAGGGAAAAGCACAAACCGCAAAACCGGTGGCGATTATCTTGGATACCATTAAGGGTCAAGGTGTTCCTTATTTAGAAGAAAAGGCCGATAACCATCACATCCGTCCAAATCAAGCAGACGAGGCAGCCATTTTAGAGGCAATTGCCAATTTGGAAAACAAACTTGGAAAGGCAGTGACATTATGATTCAAGCACCGTCCAAACCGTATGAATTAGATAGGATTGAAATGCGGCAAATGTATGCTAATACACTCCTGGAATTGGCACAAAACAATCCGAATGTGATTGCCTTAGAAGCAGATTTAATGAGCGCCATTTCAACCAATAAAATAAGCAATAAAATTCCAAAGCAAATCATTAATTCTGGTATTATGGAAGCCAATATGATGGGGGTGGCAGCTGGTCTGTCGCTCACTGGAAAAATCCCTTACGTTCATACATTTGCCCAGTTTGCGACTCGTCGTGCCTTTGACCAACTGTTTGTTTCGGGTGCTTATGCACAATTGAATATAAAGATATTAGGATCAGATTCTGGAGTAACGGCAGAGCATAATGGCGGTACACATATGGCTTTTGAAGACCTGGGGCTTGTTCGCCTCATTCCTCATGCGCAGGTATTTGAAGTGAGCGATGCCACTCAGCTAGGCTACTTACTTCGTAAGGTTGAAAAGGAATATGGAATTCATTACATCCGAACCATCCGTAAAAATGCCGTGAAACTTTATGATGAAAATGAAGTCTTTGAAGCAGGTAAAGGAAAGGTTCTTCGCGAAGGCGGCGATGTTACCATTATCGCAAGTGGTATTATGGTGGCAGAATCATTACTTGCTGCTGACCTTCTCCAAGAATTGGGAATTCAGGCTACGGTTATTGATATGTTCTCGATTAAGCCAATCGATAAAGAAGTAATCGTGAAATATGCAGAAATGACAAAAGCTATTGTAACGGCAGAAAACCATAACGTCATTGGTGGACTAGGAAGTGCCGTAGCAGAGGTCTTAAGCGAACATTGTCCGACGCGAATGAGACGAATTGGTGTCAAGGAACAATTCGGGCAAGTAGGTAAGGTAGATTACTTAAAAGGATTTTATAAGCTCACAGCAAAAGATATCATTGATGCAGTGCAAGAAGTAGCATTATATAAAAAAGAGAAGTAATCAGGCGATTACTATCAAGTGAGGGTCCCTGAATGGGGATTCTTTATTTTTAGGATCCTTGTTCGGGATTCGCTAGTTGCTTAGAAGTTAAAATTAAACAAGTTAGGGTGGAAATCATGTTATATCTATTAGATACGGCTAATATTGAACAAATAAAGAGGATGATGGACTTATATCCTTTGACAGGAGTTACTACCAATCCTACGATTATCGCAAAAGAAAAGAGAGACTTTTTTGCCATTTTAAATGATATTAGAAGTGTAATTGGTCCTGATAAAATGCTTCATGTTCAATTGCTTAGCCTAAATGCGGAAGATATGGTAGAAGAAGCGAGGAACCTGCAACAAAGGGTTGACGGTGAATTGTATATTAAAATTCCTACGATACCAGAAGGGATTAAAGCAATGAAACTGCTTAATAAAGAAGAGATGAAGATTACAGCGACAGCCATTTTTACTGCTAATCAGGCATTAATGGCTGCAATGGCCGGAGCACACTTTGTTGCGCCTTATGTAAACCGAATTGATAACATCAGTGGCAAAGGTGTTGAGGTTGTGACTCAAATTGTCACCCTTTTTAAAAACTATCAATTAAATACAAAGGTGTTAGCCGCCTCTTTTAAAAATATTCAACAGGTTCTCGATGTGGGGATTGCTGGCAGTCATTCTGTAACCGTGAATCCGGAGATATTGAATCAGATCGTAGCACATCCCTTAACGGATGCAAGTGTGTCTCAGTTTACTAAGGATTGGGAGGGGGTGTACGGGGCAGTTCCGTGCTTGGCAGAGCGGCCATAAATCCTGACTTTCTGACATTTACCTCATTGGTAAATGTGGTGGTTATTAAGGGAATATCTTTCTACCATGGAGTGCCTCGCGTAGTCTTAAAAGTCTACTTTACTTATATAATAGAGTAATTTGAACTATCTATGCTTAGTAATTTATGGTATGCTATATATGCATAGTTCGTACGATAAGGGCAAATCCATTGAAAGATGGTGGCGCAAAGCTATAGGGGCTAAGGTTTTTTTATAAACTAGGCTAGCCAGATACCGAATATGATCACCTTCCGACGAATTATGAAATACTAAATAGGAGGGTACCTATGTTTATTTTTATCGCAGGTTTATTCGTTGGTTCTTTTGCAATGCTCGTAACTATGAGTCTCATGTTTGCTGCAAAGAGTGGAGACCAACAGATCGATGCATTTTATAAAGAAAAAGCCTACTAAACAATATATGAATAAACAAACATCCTTCCTACTTGTGGAAGGGTGTTTTTATTTAGAAAATTCCTGTCCCTATCCACCACCCGATAACTATCGAGGATTGATAGAGTATTGAAGTATTAGGCCCCCATGAAAATAAAGTCTCACTCAACAACATAAAATATTCGGGGATTCTACAGGGCGTTGAATATTGTAATGATTGTGTAGGAAAACGATGTTCCTTAGTTAATTCCAGCACTGTCGTGAACTAGAACTTGTAAATTATTAATATATTTAAAGGCAAGGATAAAAAGAGTAGAAGCACATATGCTTTTACTCTTTTTGCATAAGGATGGATTTTTTCTGGTTCTATTCCTTTAACGCTGACATTAATTTTTGAAGTTCTTTGATGGTTATTTTAGTACTCTCTTTTTTCCTTATATGGTATACAGCTTCTGTTAGAGTATTGTGGCAATGGAAGGAATTCGTTGCAAATCTTTTGTAACCGCCGGGAACGATGGAATTTCTACCGTAATTACTCTTGAATTTCTCATCGTGAATTTGTATAACCGCATGTTATATGTTTAGTGGAAAAATAGGTCTTTTTATCTAAGTCTATTAACATACGTATTGTTGGAATTACCATATTTTGAACGATGTCAAGTGACAAAACGCCTCAAAATTATTGATTATTCAATGATTTTGTTGGAAATTGTCGAAAGAGTTTTTGTATTACTTAAAACATTTTATGTTATATTTTGTATATTAATAGCAGTATTTTAGAGCCTCACCAATTATTTTGGCGAGAATTGAATAAACAATAAGGATACGATGAGCCGTGCTTTGTATTTGGGCATCTGAAGCATGTGGAGTGAGTGATGCAACCGACCAACAGATTTATTTTTGTTGGTCTTTTTTATACCCTAAAAACCTATCAAACTCATCTAAGTGTTCAAATAGCAAAGGAAGGTATGCGGATATGAGTGCAATATATGGAATTTTCATACGGAATGGAGAGGCGGTAAGCCAAGACGCTGCGATGTCGTTGAGAGCATCCCTAGGTCGGTACCGAGCTGATACTTCACGGACTTTTACAAAAGGCTCAGTGTTTTTGGGATGCCATTTTCAAATGATTACACCAGAATCCATCCATGAAATATTGCCATATTATCATTCAGAGGCGGATTTATCTATTACAGCAGATGCGATCATCGATAACCGTGAAGAGCTTTTTGATCGATTACTCATCCACCGTTCCCGACGGGCAGAAATGACGGACAGCCAGCTCATTTTGATGGCGTTTGAGAAGTGGGGAAATCAATGCCCTAACTTTCTTGTCGGAGATTTTGCCTTTGTCATTTGGAATGGTAAAAGTCGTGAATTGTTCTGTGCCAGGGATCAGCGGGGGACGAGGACGTTATATTATCACGAGGATGCTAAGAGCTTTGCCTTTTGCACAGTTATGAGGCCTTTAACGGGTTTGAAGAATATAGGAAACAGTTTGAATGAGCTTTGGTTAGCGGAGTTCCTAGCCTTCCCATTTATTTTTTCAACAGCTAGTACTCAAACAACTGTATATAAAAATATCATGCAATTGCCTCCCGCCCATACATTAACTATTACGGAAAAAGGTTTGCAACTTCAAAAATATTGGAGTCCTACTAATTATAAAAAGCTTCAACTGAAATCAAGTAAAGAGTACGAAGAAGCGTTGATATCAGTCTTAAGACAGGCTGTAAGTTCCCATTTACGTAGTATTCGACCAGTGGGGATACGGTTAAGTGGAGGCTTGGATTCAGGTACTGTTGCCGGTTTGGCTTCTCGGGAATTAAAAAATACAGGAAAAACCTTGCACGGTTTTAGCTATGTCCCTATTGAGGGCTTTCAAGATTGGACACCGAACCATTGCATGCCTGATGAAACTCCAATGATTTCTGCAACTATTAATCATGTAGGAAATTTCCTACCGAATTATTGCAGCTTTCCAATAGAAAATGCAATAAGTGTTATTGATGAATGGTTGGATATTTTAGAACAGCCCTATAAATTTGTGGAAAATTCCTTTTGGCTTAAAGGGACGGATGAAATCGCGGGGCAGATGGGGCTCGGTGTGGTCCTAAATGGCGGAATGGGTAATATGACCATTTCACAAGATAGTGATTTTCGATCGTATGTTATCAAATTATTCAAACAACTGCAATGGAAGAAGCTTGTTACGCAAATTGCGGCATGGAAAAGAACGACGAATAGGTCTTTAGCTAAAGGTGTCATTAATATGGCATACAGGAGAGTTATTGGAAATCACCAAAATAAAGATTGGGACAGTTACATAAAGGAATTAATTAATGGTTTAACCTTAATTAATCCAGAGTATGCAAAAAGGATGAATATATGGGATTACCTGAATGAACAAGGTTATCACCCTGGGTCGTGGGATTTGGGAAATAGTGATTTCTTTGATCCAATATTTTTTAGCCATCAAAGTACAATTTTTACGAAAAGTTCGTTACACCATTCTTTTTGGCCTAGGGATCCCACCAGCGACTTACGAGTAATTGATTTTTGCTATTCCGTTCCAGAAGAGCAGTATGCGTTAGATGGACTAAACCGTTCTCTTATCCGCCGGGCAACCGCCGGTATTCTTCCTGATAAAGTCCGTTTGAATCAGCAGGAAAATGGTTACCAAGGGGCGGATTGGGTACATCGAATTATTCCTGTTTGGGATCAAATTGAAGATGAGTTGATTCAATATACACAATCTGAAATTGTGAGGGAGTACCTAGATGTAGGGAAGATTAAGAACAGTCTATATGAATTCAAGAATAAGATCCAGGCAGACATGGCTGAATCACCTTCTTTAAAAGGCCTAGTTCGTAGTTTGATTTTTGCAAGATTTATTCAAAAAACAAATGAGGGGGGGTGAGATAATGAAAAATGTGCAAAAGAAAGAGTGGCAGGCTCCTAGGCTGCAAATTCTTGAATTACGGGATACAGAGGCTGCGAAGAATGCTGTGGGACTTGATGCTAATGGCCATGGAGGTAGACCAGTCGCCTCATAATTCTAAAGAAAAAATCAATGAACAGGGATGGAACAGCAATGGATGAAAAGTATCTTTATCATGTATATGGATTAACGGTTACGTCGAACTTACTTCTTCCCGAACTTCCAATTATCGATAAGAAAGTGACAGCAGATGTTGAAGTTGTAATAGAGAGTGGTCATGATAATTTGGGTTTAGTCCCAGCAAACGATACTGAATTTGAAGTATTAGATGGAATACTTGTATTTACCATACAAAACGTAGCCCGCTATGAAGTGAAAGATGGATGCTCCATTTGTATTTTTCCATTCCTGGAAGCCACTTTTGATCAAATACGTTTGTTCTTATTAGGTACCGCTTTTGGAGCCCTCCTTTTACAAAGAGGAGTACTTCCTATTCACGGTAGTGCGATTGAGATTAATGGAGAAGCTCTTATTTCGGTAGGACCCTCCGGTATTGGAAAATCAACACTTGCAGCTGCATGGGTAAAGCAAGGGCTTCGTTTACTAACAGACGATGTAGCAGCCGTTACCCAAACGGACTCTGTTTTACCAATGGTTCATCCAGCATACCCACAGCAGAAACTCTGGAAAGACAGTTTGGCGATGTTGGAAATGGAACAAATGGGCCTGCGAAAGGTCATAGATGATTATGAAAAATATCGAGTCCCTGTTACTGACCGATTTATTGATAAACCAATGCCCTTGAGGGCGGTGATTAAAATCGAGGTTGGAGAATCGGACGAAGTACACTTTTTCCCCCTAAATGGGGCGGAGAAATTAGAAGTCTTGATAGAACAAACTTATCGCTTTTTCCTCGTTGAGGATCTGGGATTGACAGCATCACATTTTCTCCAATGTCATTCGATTGCGAAGCAAATTGAGGTTTACCGGTTAATTCGACCAAAAGAAGGCTGCCCCCCAGAACTAATGATTGAAATCATTAAAAACAATATATTTCAGGATAAGGTGGTTCCGACATGAATCAAACATTGAATTCTTCCATCAATTTTAAGACAGTTGTGAAAGTAGCAGAAGGGCTCATTGCTAGTGATATGGATGGAGAAAAGGTTGTTTTGAGTGTATCGAATGGGAAGTACTATAATCTCGAGGTCATTGGTGGGAGAATATGGGATCTGTTAGTGGAACCACAAGGTGTAAGTGATATAGTTGATGCTTTGTTAGAAGAGTATCAAATTGACCGTGTGGCATGTGAAGAAGATGTGATAGCATTCCTAAATCAAGTATATGAGGAAGGATTAATTCAAACTTGTTAACCAAAAGAGCCAAAAATTATTTGTTGTACATAGAGGCTTTGATTTATTTGGCTTGGGCGCGGTTCCTCGTTGTTTATTTTCCGTTTAAACAAATTGCCCCACAATTGGGGGAGCAAATGCAGGAAACTTCATTCGATAACTGTTTGGGAGAAGACGTCAAGTTAAAAAGGATTTCAAAAGCAATCGAGCTAATGAGTACTTTTACCCTGTGGGAAAGCAAGTGTTTGGACCAAGCGATTGCCGCTTTGAAAATGCTCGAAAGAAGGGGCATTGACAGTACGCTCTATTTGGGTACAGCGAAGGATAAACAGGGAAGAATGATTGCCCATGCCTGGCTACGCAGTGGTTCGTTGTATATTACTGGATCGGCTGTCATGAAGGAATTTACGACAGTGGGTCGTTTTGCTAAACGATTAAAAGGACTGGAAAGGTGAAGTAGTACTATGACCGATAAGAATCTCCCATTCGATATTCATAGCCTTTCCCGAGAATTACAATTCTTACTGGTCTGCATGAAGGCAAGTTCAGAGGGTGAATACGTAACAGAGCTTGAACCATGGCTGCCAGATATTGATTGGAAGCACTTCCTTGACTTAGTGCAGCATCACCGGGTTTATCCCCTGGTGTATATGACGCTTAAAAAGTTAAAGAAAGGATCCGTTCCAACAGATGTCCTTCAAGAATTGGCTGACAAATACCTCAACAACACCCTTAAAATGCTCCGTTTAAGCATGGAAATGGATCGCTTATTTAAATTATTTGATGAATATCAGATCCAGGCCCTTATGTTAAAGGGACCTGTCCTAGCAAAAGACCTATATGGTGATCTTTCATTAAGGACTTCAAAGGATTTGGATATTCTTGTACAGCAAAAGGATGTTATGAGAACGGAAGAGCTGCTCTTACAGCTTGGTTATTTACGAGAAGGTGAAGCGCTGCATCATTTTAGTTACCTCCATTCAACGTCAACTATTAATATTGAAATTCATTGGAGACTGCACCCGGAAATTGGTCAAGAACCTGCCTTTCAAGACTTATGGGAACGAAGAAGAATTAGTTCGCTTAGCAGTTACCCCATTTCTTTTTTTGGTAAAGAAGATTTGTTTTTATTCCTCGTTTCACACGGGGCTCGTCATGGCTGGTTTCGGTTGCGCTGGTTAGGTGATATCGATTTACTAGTTCGGAAGAGACTAAACTGGGATTATTTGATTCCACAACTGACAGAACTTAGGTTTCATCATATGGCAGGTCAAGCACTTATCCTTACACATCAGCTACTTCATACACCTATTCCTTCAGAAATGCAATTGTTGACAAAGGGGTATGAGGCTCGGAAATTGGCACAAATAGCATTCTTTTATATCCGCGAAATGAGGCACACGGATCCTGTGATACCTTTGCACGAACTAGTTTATGGAAAGTATTACTCATTTTCTTTAATTCCTAATCATAAACAAAAATGGTCTTTTATTATAAGAAGCTTTTACCCTCAAAGTGCTGATAAAGAAACTCTTCCACTTCCGGAATCATTACATGCACTGTATTTCCCTTTACGGCCCTGGTTATGGCTATGGCGGAGAGTGAATAGGGCATGAAACAACTATTATTCTATTTAAAACAATTGAATGCTTTCTCAGGAAGAAAGCTATATATTAATCTGCTGTGCATGGTATTGGTAAGCTTCATTGAGGGAACCGCGATTTTGTTATTAATTCCCTTACTAAATCTAGCGGGAATCCTTCATATGAATATGGGAAATGTGGTGTCAATCCCATGGGTAACTGAAATGCTGCGGTCTTTTCCTAATTCGTTGTCTTTGCCTGTTATTCTTGAGATGTACATTTTCATGGTTATTGGGGAAAGCTTACTGCTGCGATATCAGAGCATTCTACATGTCAAAATTGAAGAAGGGTTTACTCAGTATCTCCGTCTTGAGACCTACCGTGCTTTATTGCAGTCTAAATGGAAGTATTTTCTTGGGAAGAGAAAATCGGATATTAATCATGTCCTGACCTCTGAAATTGAACGTGTGGGGCTTGGGACCAATTTTTTTCTAAACTTTTTAGCAGCTCTTATTTTTATGGCCATTCAAATTGTCATTGCCTTTTGCCTTTCAGCAAAGCTAACGATTCTGATCATTGGTTGCGGTATTGTCTTGTCTGTGCCCTTTCGCAAGTTTATTAAAGACGCCAAGCGATTAGGGAGTCAAACTTCAGAGGTATGGCAGAGCTATTATGCAGAGATTAACGAACATTTGAATGGGATCAAAGACATTAAAAGCAATGCGCTGGAGGTGCAGCATTTAAAACGGTTTGAATCCCTATCTAATGAACTGGAGTCTAATGTGGTCAACTTCGTGAAGGTGAACTCAAGGACCCAATTCCTTTATAAAACCGTAGCGGCTATTCTCTTAAGCTTTCTCATTCTTTCATCAAAAATGGTCTTCCATATTTCATCTGAGCAATTATTATTAGTTATCGTGATTTTTACCCGAATATGGCCAAGATTTACGGCTATTCAATCCAGTTTGCAGCATATTGCTGCGATGCTTCCGGCCTTTCAATCTTTGACACAATTACGTCAGGAATGCCAGGATGCCCAGGAACGAAGAGGCGACGAGGAGCAGAGGAATGGTGAACCCATGCCTTTTAGGCAGGGAATTGACTGCCAAAATGTCTATTTTTCCTATGGGGAAAGTGGTGCTTCGTTTGCCCTTATGGATACTCACTTACATATCCCTGCTAATCGAACCACCGCCATTGTCGGACGTTCCGGTGCAGGTAAGAGTACTTTAATTGATTTATTAATGGGGCTCATCCAGCCTAATGAGGGTCAAGTATTAATGGATGGAAACATGCTTACGGGTCATAATCTTCATCTCTTTAGACAATCCATTAGTTATGTCCCACAGGATCCTTTTCTATTTAATGCTAGCATTAGAGAAAATTTGCTCCTAGTTAAACCAGATGCAAATGAGTATGAATTGTGGGAAGCGCTTAAATTTGCGGCCTGTGATGAGTTCGTAGCCAGTCTTCCAAGTGGGCTGAAAACAGTCATTGGTGATAGGGGAATAAAGCTTTCCGGTGGTGAAAGACAGCGTCTGGTTCTCGCTCGGGCTATTTTACGAAAACCCGCTATTTTATTTTTAGATGAAGCAACAAGTGCACTAGACTCAGAAAATGAAGAAAAAATTCAAAATGCCCTGGATCGCTTAAAAGGTACGATGACCATCGTTGTGATTGCCCATCGTTTATCTACGATCCGAAATGCAGATCAAGTCATTGTCCTGGATCACGGGAAAGTCATTCAGCAAGGCGGGTTTCACCAATTAGGTGCAGAGAAAGCAGGGATGTTTAGCCATTTATTAAGGAAACAGGGGATCGTATAAAATTAACGAGTGTTTGGAGATATTTCATTGTCGATGTTAAAGGAACATTTACTGAAACTAAGTCCATTTTGTCTACAGATGTTCGGTTCAGCGAAGCATGCAGTTAAGTTACGCCAATCCTCGAGGAATCCATTGATTAAAATCAGCCTGTTGATTTTGGTTGATTTGTGGAAAGTAGCCAGAACGACGGTACGCTTTTGTACCGATTCGAACTTTCGATCGATTCTCATTTTGCAGTTGTTGAATTCTAAAAATGTCCATCAAACTACATCCTATACCCAAATGGACCGGTATCCTGCCATCTTTTCATCCTGCCGTGAATATCTTGCTGACAAACAAGATGTAAAGATTCTTTCATATGGGTGCTCTACAGGCGAAGAAGTTTTGACTCTTCGACGATATTTCCCTACAGCGCACATAGTAGGCGCAGAAATTAACAAACATAGCCTTGCTATTTGCAGAAAACTTCCTGTGGACGAGAAAATTAACTTTATCCATTCTACACCTAATGAAATTGAAAAGCAGGGACCCTTTGATGCTATATTCTGCATGGCTGTTTTACAGCGAAAGCCACATTCCATTGCAGAAAAGGGCATCACTAGTTTGAAAAAAATCTATCCCTTCGAAAAGTTTGAGCAGCAGATTTTCGAACTCGATGGGCTACTCAATCCAAATGGCTTGCTGGTTATTCACTATACACAGTATTCTCTTCAGGACACAACTGCAGCCTCAAAGTATGTGGCTTTGGGTAGCCATAATCAGAATAACTATGCCTCACCTGTATTTGATAAAAACAGTAATATAGTGAAAAATCCAGAACCGCAAAACACCATTTTTATTAAAGTGAAATAGAGTAGGGAGTCAGTTATAAAGCATTGTGATCTGAGTAGACAAAAAATATTCACTGGCCAAAGGTAAACTATGATGGCTGTACCGCCGGATTTTACCAATTCAAGGGAGATGTTCTAGTTGAAGCTTAAATCCATACTATGTTTCTTTCGAAGAAAACACAAGTACAGTTATTACAATAGTAAGTGCATTATTTGTGGAAAGAAAAGTAGTAATAAATACGATTAACAATGAGCCACATGGCTCTTTTTTTGTTGACCATGGGGACGGTTCTGGCGGTACAATCCTAATTAATAAACAAGAGAAGAACCATCCCTGTGGTATAAACGCAGAACTTGTTACTGATTAGTTACTGCTTGATTCAATCCTAGACTAAACACCATTTCTACATCACTCAAATCGTACTTCTCTTTGAGTGCTTCGTCATAAAGGATGAAAAACTTATGGTTTAAGATTCCATAAAAATAAGCGAATGGATTTTTGATGCTACGGTTAAACTTGAGCTTCCGGATTAGCTGCTTAAAGGATTGGATCGCGACATCTAGAATGAGTTCGGGATCATTCTCCCAAAGGTGTTGATAGGCAGAGATTTTTACCATTTTCCAATACTCTTCGATTGTCTTTGCTTCAGGAAAGAAGCACTTGACTAGCTGAATAAACGACTGTGGAACTTGGTCACTCACATAGGTATGATCTAATTTGGACGGTTCTTCTTTACGTTCTTTTATCTTTTGATTTTCAGTTTTTAAAAGATTATTAGTTTCTTTAGGGTGGTTCATGATTTCCTGTTTGGGTAGTTCATTTGAAGGAAAGCGATTAAAGGAATAGAGGTTACTAGACTGCGAACCATTCTTTCTTTCTGTTTCATAAACAGAGAGGATTCCCAATTCCTTTGCTTTTTGAATCATTCGTTTAAAGGTCGAGCGGGAGATTCCGTGATCTTTGTATTCGTGATGAATGGCTTTTAATATGGTCCCAATTTTGGCATTGCAAACGCCGGGGATTTTGGCAGAAAAACGAACCAGCCGCTTTAATCCCACTAAGGCTCCTTTTGAAAAGTCCTGCTTATGGACCGTTAACCACATCTCGATATGAGTATTCAATTCCTGCAGCGAACTAAATTGTGAAAACTGTTCCAATCCTTCGATATTGCCAGATTTTAAACCTACCATTTCATACACCCTTCCACCGCATTGATTTATGCTTCCAATCGCCAAGTGAACGATTCTAGCACCTTTACGATATCGGGTTTGGCTACATAAATCGAACAGCTAAAATTCACTTTTGGAGCCATTTTTGTAACGAAACGTGCCAAAATGGGGGTCAAAAGTGAATTTTGAAGGCGTTTTTTGCAATTTCAGTTAGTTTTGATATCATTTTAGAATTTAATCTCGAAAGGGATCTTTGTCCCTCATTTTGATCACCCTCTCTAGTCATATCTGTTGACTAGGTTTACTTGCAGAAACTCATTTAAAGGCCGCCTATTTGAATGGGGGAAAATCTAATTCAGCTACCTACTTGGGATTCCTTTTCATAAAAGGCATGGTTGGAGACAGCTGTCGACATTGTTTTCATGTGTTTGAAGGGATAAATCCAGTCATAGTGAGTATTGAGGTGAGTTTTAATCAATCGTTTGTGTAATAGGGAAAGGAGGGGGAATGTATCAAATGAAGGAGGTTCATAAGAAAACTAGGGACTTTTTGTGGAAAGGTGGGGAATTTCCTGGAGAATATGCTTGCCTTCCTCGACAATCTTCGTATTTAGTTGGTACTGAGAAGGATTATAATCCAGTTTCTTTTTAATTTGGTTTGAGATTTGAAACTAAGATTAAAGTATCAAGGGATTAATATAATTCCAAATTTATATTTTGTCATAATTTTGTCGGAAAATTTGGCGAAAGTTATTATATGCGAAGAAATGCCTAGAAATTTCTGGTAAAATATATTAGTGCTAATTGCCTATTATTTTTAACGAATAATAAAAAGGTGCTAATTGGAAATTTTCAGGGGGTGTCAAATTTTTTTAAAATGGCTGCAGGAATTACAGTGGAAAATATGGGCTAGAGTGTGGATTACATAACCACCGCACCTTATCAATTAATCGATATTTGGGTGTCATAATTCATGCAAATTTATTTCAAAAGGGAGAATTGGTATGAGAAAAATTTTTTCTATCATGATATTAATAGTTTTGATATTTGGAGTCGTATTATCTTCGAATGTTGCGTATGCTTCCGCTTCGGATGAAATCCAAAACCTGTCTAGTAAGAGTATTAATGTAAACTCAACAACGTCTTATTTAGATTTTTACGAGAGTGAAGCTAATAATGGGACTGATCAAGCAAATGTAATTTCCAATAATTTCACAGGCAATTCAGGTTATTATATCTATGGCAAGATAAATAACTACTATTACGATTTGGACTACTATAAATTCACAGTTCCATCAGACGGCCAATTTGATTTAATGGGTGTTTGGCTGGATGATTATTATGGCAATGGTTGGGAAGATGACCTAGCTATTGGGTTGAAAGACCAAAATGGGAACACAATTATGTATGGTTCCTTACGTAATCTTTCTTCGGGTGGAACATACAGATATATCAATACTTTCTTGAAACAGGGAACTTATTATATTGTAGCGTTTCAATCAAGTAGTTATCAATATCTATATGTGGATCAACCTTACGGATTGATAATGAACTTTTCACCAAGTCAGACACAAACGCCATATACTTTGTCTTTTAATTCCCAAGGTGGTAGTTATGTTGCTCCTGTAACTGCAAATAGTGGCTCAACGTTTACGGAACCAACTGCACCAACGAGAACAGGTTACACATTTGGTGGCTGGTACACAGATTTGGCTTGTACTAATTTATATGATTTCAATACAGCGGTAACATCAAATGTTACGCTATATGCCAAGTGGACTACTAATATATATAGAATTTCATTTAATAGTAATGGCGGAACATCAGTACCATCAAAAACTGTAAGCTATAATAAGACGTTCACACAACCAACTGCACCAACGAGAACAGGTTACACATTTGGTGGCTGGTACACAGATTCGGCTTGTACTAATTTATATGACTTTAATACAGCGGTAACATCAAATGTTACGTTATATGCCAAGTGGACTACTAATATATATAGAATTTCATTTAATAGTAATGGGGGAACATTAGTACCATCAAAAACTGTGGGCTATAATAAGACGTTCACGCAACCAACTGCACCAACGAGAACAGGTTACACATTTGGTGGCTGGTACACAGATTCAGCCTTTACAAATTTATATAACTTCAATACACCAGTAATATCAAATGTTACGTTATATGCCAAGTGGACTACTAATATATATAGAATTTCATTTAATAGTAATGGTGGAACATTAGTACCATCAAAAACTGTGGGCTATAATAAGACGTTCACGCAGCCAACTTCACCATCGAGAACAGGTTACACATTTGGTGGCTGGTACACAGATTCGACCTTTACAAATTTATATAACTTCAATACAGCGGTAACATCAAATGTTACGCTATATGCCAAGTGGGTAGTAAACCCAGCAACTCCAACAGTAATGAAGGCGGCTTCATTAACATATAACACCAATAGTATTAGTTGGGGAGTAGTAGCGGGAGTTAAAGGCTATGAAGTGTACCGTTCGACATCTAGTAATGGAACATATGCTTTAGTAACAACAACGACTGCAACTAGTTTTAATAACACAGGCTTGGCAACAAATACGGTGTATTACTATAAGGTACGAGCTTATAATGTAGTTGGTGCTGTTAAAGCCTATAGTGGATTCTCAGCTGTGGTTAGTGCTAAACCAATACCATCTACACCGGTTAATTTAAAAGTCGTAAAGGCAACCACTTCTTCCATTAAAATAACATGGAATGGAGTAACTGGTGCAACTGGATATGAGATCTATAGATCAATGTCTAGTAAAGGGACCTACACTTTAGTGAAAACCGTAGCAACCCCTTCCTATATCAATACAGGATTGGTTAAAGGTAAAACTTATTATTATAAAGTAAGAACGTATAGAATGGTCGGAAAAACAAAAGTATATAGTGGTTGGACGACAGTAAAATATGCGAGATTATAAAACCATCTGGAAATAGAGGCGGTTTAAGTATCGGTCCAACATCGGACATGGGGAGGCTAAAAAGGAAAGATCGTGTCCGAAGTTGGGCCAACATTGGACAAGAGCAAACCAAAGACACTGGTGACTGTCACCACCCAATATATGTTGAGATTTGTAGGGTAAAAGAATGTGAATTAAAGTTGGATCCTTGTGGTTAGAACCATGCAGCTAATTACAGTGATACTATCTTTTCCGCCTGTCTTGCCACGGGGAATTTTGGGGTAGACATCCTCCACACAAACGGGACAGATTATTGAGGATAAAGTTAAGATAATTGTGGGGAACCCACCATATATAGGGGCATTTTTACAGATTAGCAAGGTATCACCAAGCCTACATAGTTGGAAAAAAGGGCTGTCACAAAAAGTTTTTGTGACAGCCCTTAAAAAAACTGAGAGATCTTTGTAGAAGAGCGAACCTATTATCTTCTGTCAATAAATGATCCATAAAGATTCCTAGCATTGTTAGTTCTTTTGTAACCCGTACGGCTACAAGCCTTCCTTTTTGACTTCAATACGCCAGACTTCATTTTTCGATGACTCTGTTACATAAAGGTATCCATTATGAAAGGTCAGATTAGTAGTAAAAGTCCCCTCATCCTTAGGCAGGCGAATGGTTCCGTATTTAAACCCACTTGCATCAAGTACGACAATTTCACCAGCCTGGAAATGGGCTACATATAGATTGCCCTCCGTATCGACGGCTAAACCATCTGGACCGATCCCGCCTTCAAATTGACCGAAGACAAACGGCGTTTCACGTGCGTCCTTGGCATTCTTTGAAGGTACGGAGATAATTCGGTTTGTAGCGAACTCAGAGATATAAACACGTTGACCGTTCGCTGAAATCGTAATCCCATTTGAATAAGCAGTCCCTTCTTGAAAGAGTACGGGTTCTTTACTATTCGGTGGCAAGTAGAAGATACGTCCTGTTGGTTTTGTTGCACTGGATCCCATGGGCTCTGTAAAGTAAAGCCCACCATCTTGGTCAAATACGAGGTCATTAAGTCCATTTAAAGGGCTGCCATTGTAAGAATCAATAATGGTCGTGCGATTTCAAGTAGTAGGGTCAAAGGCATAGAGTTTTCCAGTAACATCCGTGATAAAAAGGCGTCCATCCTTGTGAAACTTTGCCCCTACAGGGAGGAGCCCTGCATATTTTTCTATCATTGAATCCTTATCGTCTTCAACCTTAATATTTTCGCCTGTGGGCGGACTAGCCATCCAGATATTTCCGCTGCGGTCGAAATTAATCCCTTCCATAAATCCACTTCCGACAGCTACCTTTTCCCACTTACTACTAGGACTGACAATTTCAGAAATGGAGTGTCTTTCCTCTTTTGGCACTGGTTTTGTTACATATAAGGCTTTTGCTCCAACGACTGTAACAGTGATGAGGGAGAGTATGATTAAAACGGTTACTACGAATGCTCTTTTTTTCATTTCATGCATTCCTCCTTGTTAACCTAAAAAGGTCAAATGGTAAAGCTTTTATTTATTCATCTCCCAGAATTCATACAAAGGGAGCCTGTATATCGATTTAATCTATCATAATATTACGAATATAAACAATATAAACAAATGTTTGAATTTTATAATAAATAAGTAGTTTTTTCTTCTATTTAATAAATGTGTATTTTGTTACACTAGGAATTTTAGACTCTTTTTCTGGATGGAATTTTACCTTGCATTGCTGTAACTAGTTTACTAGAGGGCACTCAAGTATTAGACTGCATAACTGTTTGGGAGGGAATATCTAATTCAGCTATCCGCTTGGGTTCCTTTAAACAAAGGGCATGGTTGGAGACAGCTATCGACATCCTTTTCAGGTGTTTGAACGGGAAAATCTAGTCATATTGGGTATTGAGGCGATTTTTAATCAATCGTTTGTGTAATAGGGAAAGGAGGGAGAATCTATCAAATGAAGGAGGTTCATAAGAAACTAGGGACCTTTTGTGGAAAATAGTAATACCTTCCTCGACAATCTTCGAATTAAGTTTGTATGGAGAATCCTTATAAATCATTATTCGTAGCTGTTTTAACCAAACGTTTGAATAGTATAGCCTATATGTTATTTCATCGAATGGCTGTTGATTCGTAACAAAAGTGGTTTGGATGGATTCTATCTCCTATTTTTATCTCATTTTTCAATAATTTATTTAGGCATCAGGGAAGACTGATTCATATTTATCAAGGAGTGCAGCGATTCTAATCAAACGTTTGATTGAAAGGGAATCATGAAGAAAATGGGCGAGGTTTGTCATTTCATCCATGATCATCTGGTCATGCAGGAGATTAAATTAGTTGTTTTAGTGATTGCATAAGGCCTCATGTTTCCTAAATTTGCGCCAAAGAATTAATTAGCAAAAAGTACATATCATAAATTTAGGAGGTGAAATAATGAGGAACTCGAAATTATTTTATATAGCTTTGTTCATCATCCCTTGGCTCACAGTACCATTATTAGGGAAAAGTTCATTTAAAAAATATCTTCCTGCAGCCATTTTTATATGTACATTCACAAAAGCCATCGATTTGTTCGGCGAAAAGAAAAAATGGTGGCGATTTTATAAAGGAATCCCACCTATGGATAGTATGACCTTTTTTAATTTTGGTCCTTACTTTGTTACAAGTCTTTGGATATTGAAACTAACGTTTGGTAAATTCCCACTTTATATTCTCTCGAATTTCATTCTTCACATTTTTTTTATCTATTTGGGAGGACTTAAATTGGTTAGCTGGTTTAAAATATTTACGTTGGATAAATTGTCCAAGTCCCAGTACTTAGCCATAGACTTTTTAAGAGCATTACTTCTTTATGGTTTTCAATACATAAACGAAGGCCGGAGGGACGGTTCATTTAGGGGGCAATCGGAAGTTTTGCGCGCAAAAAGGCACAACGAGTGGAGGAATGCTCGTTGTGAAGGTCAACCCAGTTTCGAACCTCGCGACAGCCGATAGAGAGCTTGCAAATTCTGGGGACTATTGGGAAGGATCTCGCCAACTCCCTCTTTGGGGCAGCTGTCATTGTAGCGGTCTTTGCACTAATCCCAGTACGTGTATATATGCGAGCATAGACATGGGCGATTGTATTTTAGATCATGGGTCTGCCCCCCTGAATTAGGTCAGAGGGGTAACCCCATGATTAATGTTGAAAGATATTAATGCGTCAGCAAGTTTAAGCAGCCACGTCTCTACGTTTAAAAATGAGCCAGGAAATCAAATTGAACACGAGAAAATAGACAGCCAAAAGTCACCGCTTATATCTGCTCTTAAGCTTCCTCTACATAAATTAGCCGGAAAATCTCCGCCTATGAATTCTCCTGCCTACACGGAGATCAACCATCATAACAGAGCTTTCTATTTAGTAATTTCCTAACCTCCGCTCCATTTTTCTCTGCTGTTTCTTATCTATTTTTTTATCAAAGCTCCGGGACCAAACGATGGTTTTATCCTTATCTATTGGTCTAGGAACCTTTGGTCTTCCCTCTGACTTCATCCGGAGTCCTTTTTTTGTGCCTGGTAAATATAAATTCGTCCGTAGGATGCGAGAGAATTCCCCTATTCTATAATGTAAAAATCAAACTATATAACTAGTAATTTCCATTTATGAAAAAATATTATAAAATGAAATTAGTCTTAAGACCTATTGCAAGAAATTCGAAGGAGCTGGAATAATGACAACTGCTATGCCTGTATTAGAAGGGAATATCTCGAAAAGAACGTTACAATTTTTTTGGTTAGCAGACTACTCAGGTTCTATGAGGGGAGCTAAGATGCAAATCTTGAATCAAGCCATCCGAGAAGTGCTTCCGGAGATTCGAGACGCTATCGCTTCACACCCAGAAGTACAAGTGATGATGCGCGCCATTAAATTTAGTGATGATGCGGAGTGGCATGTGGGACCGAATCCAGTGCCTATTGACAATTTCACTTGGCATGACTTACATGTACAGGGTCTAACAGCAACGGCAAAAGCGATTGACATGCTATCAGATGAATTGGACATTGAAAAAATGAATAGAAGAGGGTTGCCGCCAGTATGCATTCTCTTATCTGATGGATTTTGTACAGATTCAGAAGAGGATTACAATCAGGCCATTCAAAAGCTTAATTCACTTCCATGGGGGAAAAGGGCCATTCGATTGGTCATTGCCATCGGTGAAGAGCATGAATATGACGAAAAGGAATTATTAAAGTTCGTGAGCCACAATGAAATAGGAGTTTTGAAAGCGAAGACACCTGAACAATTAATCCATTACATAAAATGGGCAAGTGTGACAGCAACGGTGGGAGCATCTGTCGGCAAAAGCCATGTTAGCTCAGATAATCGACAAAAGAATGTTGTTCTTCCTGCTGCACCTCCTGCTGTCCAAACGACGCCGGATGATGGTTTTGATGTTTTTTAAAAGAGTAGGAGAGATTTTATGAACGATACTATTCATTACAAAAACCAAATGAGTACTAGCGGGAGGACCGTGTACGGCCACTATAACATAGCCAGTGTGCAGGGGGCTTCACACGTTAAACATACGGTCCCGTGCCAAGATGCTTATGCTTTTTTAAATGATGGGGGTAGTGATCTCCCTTTTGTTATGGCGGTTGCGGATGGGCATGGTGATAAGAGATACGATATGAGTCAATATGGTTCCGAGTTAGCTGCAAAAGTGGCGGTGAAACTAGTAAGGAGAGTTTATGAACAACTGAAAGAATCTTCTACTCTCCTATTTAGAACCTTTAGGGATGATTTTCCCAAACATGTGATAAGAGAATGGCGGGATGAAGTCTTAAAGCATGCCATTGAATATGGACTTGATACCGAAAACCAGTCAGAAATTTACACAAGATATGGGACGACATTGCTAGTTGCTCTTGTCACCAAGGACGAAATCCTGTTTGGACAATTAGGTGATGGTGATGTGGTTTTAGTTGAGGAAAACGGAGGCTGTACGAGGCCTTTCCAACCGGATAATGATTTGCTTGGAAGTGCGACCTATTCCTTATCCTCAACAGAAGCTAGTCGTTTCTGGAGAGCGGCGCGGATGGATTATCCTACCCAAACTCAATTCCTTGCACTTTGTACGGATGGATTATCCAATTGTTTTGAGGATGAACATAATTTTCAGCAGTTTATGAGTAGTCTTTACACGGTATTAAAAGAATCTGGCCCCATCTCCGAATATTACAGCCTGGCGAATATTCTGTTTGATTATTCGATGAGAGGGAGCGGTGATGATATGACCTTAGCTACAATCGAGCTGCAAGGATCAAGGATCAATGAACCGCTTACCACTGTTTTAAATGATGTAAAGGAAAAAGTTATGAACCAAGAATCCTTAAATGAACAAGAGAATGAAAAGAAGAAAAAGGATTCGTTGTTAAAAAAGATTAATGAACAAATAGATGTCGTTGATCCACTGAAACCTAAACCGTTATCAGAGGAGATGAGCATAAATCAAGTAGCGGAGAGGAAGCAAGAGGAAATGCCCATTATCCATTTTGGCCCAAGACAAGATAAAGAAGGGATAAAAATCCTGTTTAACAAGAGAAGCAGATAATAGTGGAGAGTGATTCAGATGAAGTTGCAAATTGGTCAGCAAGTGCTTACTGAAACAACAGGAGAGCTTTTAACCATTAAGAGCAAGCTGGGAGAAGGCGGGCAAGGAGCTGTTTACCTCGTTGAAGGCCATAGTAAGGGCACCAAGGCATTGAAATGGTATAACCACGAACAAGCAAACGAGGAGCAGAAGAAGATGATACGAGATCTCGTGCAAACAGGCGCTCCAAGCGGGGAAGCAGGAAAGCGGTTTGTCTGGCCTATCGACACGGTTGTATCCGCTGGAACTTCTCAGTTTGGTTACTTGATGGATTTAATCGATACAAAGAGATTTGCCGAATTAGGGGAAGTATGGGCAAGAAGAAAACCCACTCCTAACATGAAAGCTCTATGTAAAATCTCCTATGCTACCTCGGATTCATACAGAATGCTTCACTTGAGCGGGAGATGTTATCGAGATATATCATCCGGGAATATCATGTTTGATCCCAAAAATGGGGATGTCTTAATCTGTGATAATGATAACATTGGAATTAACAATGAATCGGAAACACAAGTATGGGGGACTATGGAATACATGGCTCCAGAGATTATTCGAGGCGAAGCGAAGCCATCTACTGATACTGATTTACATTCGTTAGCGGTTTTATTATTTCAATTATGGATTTGGCATCACCCTTTCCATGGTCAAATGGAGTATAGTGTCCGTTCCTGGGATCTTACAGCGAAAAGGAAAATTTATGGCGAGCAGCCTGTTTTCATTTTTGATCCTAGCAATAGAACGAATGAGCTTCCTAACGATCCAGACTATGTTACGGCAAGGAAAAGATGGGAAGTTTGTCCGGAACCTTTAAAGGAAAGGTTTATTCAGGCTTTCACAGTAGGATTACAAAACCCGAAACAGCGTGTCACAGAAAGCCAATGGCGAAAGTTGTTTTTACAGTTAGGTGACAGTATTGTTCAATGCGGGCAAGATTCAGCGGAAAACTTCTGGAGTGAAACGAAAAAAGAAGTGCATTGTTGGCATTGTGGAAGGCCGGTAGGGGTACCTCCTAAACTCTTGCTGAAAACAGCCGCTGGGCAGCAGTATGTTTTATTGAACAAAGGAACAGTTATTACTCGGCGCCACATTGACCCAACTGCCTCAGAAGAAGAATGGATGGAAGTTGTAGGGGAAATTGTGCAAAATCCAAATAACCCTTCCGTGTGGGGGCTGCGCAATACATCAACAGTACCGTGGAAGGGAATTAACAAAACGGGCGCGGAAAAAGCAATTGAATCACAAAAAGCGGCTCCCCTTCAAGATGGATTGAAAATACAGTTTCTTAGAAATGCGGAAGGCATGATTATTGGCTGATTAGACGGAGGCTAGTTATGACACAGTCCACCCAGGATTTATTAAAGAACATACTAAACCATTATGGAATGACTATTTGTTCCGAATCCAAAAGACTTCAGGGCATCTTACAGGATCGGACCATTGAAAGTAAAGGGAAAATCAAAGCCTTGGTTTCAGTAGCTGAAGAAAACGTCGTCCATGAATTATTCAAAAGTTCGGATCATCAGGTCGACTATGGACTATACAATCGGCTGGTCACTAGGGTCCATCAGAATACAGCCATTGAACAAAGTGTTGTCGAGTGGGCCGTTGATTGCTGGATTCATGCGTTGGACAAGAGTGTTCCGCATAAGCCCAATCAGCCAGTGGGGAAAAGCGGCGGAGGGTCCATTCAAAAGAATCAATCAGTGAATCAGATAGTTACTTCTCCACCCCATCCGATTACACAACCATCACGAGCTGCCAATGGAATTCCTGTAACTCAACACTCAACACAACCGGTTGTGACGCAAAATAATCCATCTCGATTCAATCAATCAACCTCCTCTCAACCTGGAAAAAGGAGTAAAGTGGCACCTGTGTTAGTAACTGTTCTCATTACAATTGGAGTGATTGCTGGAGGATATAATTTATTCGCTTCCGAGGATGCGGTAGACCCATCCTCTGGGCAGGAAATGGCAAGTGCAGATGAAAGTGTAAGTGCAGATGTGGAACCGGATAAGGAAGAGGGTACGAATCAGGTTAAGAATGAAGTCACAGCGACAAATCTAGATGAATATATCTTCCCTGAAAGCGATACGAAAAGATTAACAGAAAGTGAAATAGCAAACTTGTCCTATGATCAACTTCGGTTAGCTAGAAATGAAATCTATGCCCGGCATGGCTACCTATTTAAATCGGAGGATTTACAGACCTATTTTAGCCAAAAAAGTTGGTATCATGAAGATGCATCCTATGACGGAGTTACTTTAAGTGCGATTGAAAAATCCAATGTTGACTTATTCAAGAGTCTGGAAAGGACTGGTTTTATCATGCCTGGAAGTGATCAGCGGAGATTAACAGAAAGTGAAATAACCGATATGACCCTTGAAGAACTTCGATTAGCAAGAAACGAAATTTATGCCCGTCACGGCTATATCTTTAATTCAGAGGATTTGAATTCCTACTTTCAGCAAAAAAGTTGGTATCACGAAGATGCCGACTATGACGGGGTTACGTTAAGTGAGATTGAAAAATATAATGTGGATTTGATTCATAACAGTGAGAGGAACTTACAGTGAAGTCTAAACTAATAAATATAGGTATTATTCTGCTTTCCCTGACAATGGTGTTTGCCCTATTTTTATATTATAGCCATTCAACAGAGAAGGATGATATTTTAAAAAGTAATAATAAGAAGCAAGAAGTCAGAGAAAACACAGTAGAAAAGGAAGATCAGGTAAAAAGAGATTCCGAAGCGCGGGTGAATGTAAAAGAGGAGAAGGGTGCCTCAGAAGAAAATCATGAGAAGGCAGCAACAAAAGGAGTTCAGGTGAATGTGGTCCCTAGGAGTTCGCTTGCCTCTGAAGTATCCCCTAATCCTGAGAAAAAGGTTGAAGTCAAAAAGGAATTTCTTGTGGTGATTGATCCGGGCCATCAGGATCGAGCTAATACTGCTCCGGAACCAGTCGGCCCGGGTGCTAAAGAGACGAAGATGAAGGTTACTGGCGGAACTTCAGGGGTTTCCACTGGGAAGCCAGAGTATAAGTTAACCTTGGAAGCATCCCTCATTTTAGGTCAATTACTTGAAAGTAGAGGAGTAAAGGTTATCTTCACTAGAACGACGAACAATGTCAATATCAGTAACAAAGAAAGAGCGGAGGTCGCAAACCAAAATAACGCTGATTTATTTATACGTATTCACGCGGATGGAGCAACCAATAAAAATGTCCATGGTCTATCCGTTCTCACTCCGGCGGAGAACAGCCCGTACACGAAGGAGATTTTCAATGATAGTTTAAAAGCTTCCGAATGTATTATTGATGAAACGAAGAATAATGCATCCGTTAAAGTCAACGGGATTTCTTACAGAGGTGATATGTCTGGTTTCAACTGGTCCAAAGTCCCTTGCACATTGGTGGAACTTGGATTTATGACCAACCCAACGGAAGATAAGAATCTTTCTAATCCAGCATATCTAAAGAACTTGCTTACCAATATAGTAGATGGTGTTATGCAATATGCTAGTTACCAAGAGAAGAAGGAATAGTAGGAGTTTTTAACAATGCAAATTCGGGTCAATCCCTCACCGCTTTGGAGGGACTGACCTTTTTTCCTCGTTCGGGTGCCCTGATAATGATTTAGATTCAGGGTAAGCACCTGATTTGATAAAAAGACGGGGAAATTCCGTCTATTGACTTGAAAAACGTGAAAAAGGGGGGGTTGCTCTGCGTAATCGGAAAATTAGAATGATGTAAGTTTTGTAGAAACTCATCTGAGCTTGTAGAAAAGTAGGTTATTTCCTGCGAAGTTAAGTCATTTCTCAAGACAATCTTTGTGCTTAATTTGCAGGATGAAGGCTAATAAATCAGTACTTGCAGCGGTTCCAATCAAACGTTTGAATAGTATAGCTTATATGTTATTTAGTCGAAAGGGTGCCGAATTATGACTTTTCGCTAGTAAACTACTAATTTTTTGTTATTTTTCAACAAACTTTTTTTGAACCAAGTAGGATTGAGGCATATATACCAAGGGGTGAAGCCAATTTAATCAAACGTTTGGTTGGTAGGGAAATTTGATGAAAAATGGCCATGGGATGTGTTAATCGAAGCAATACGGTGTAGAAATTGCTAGTATCCTGCGGCAAGGAATTGCGGTTGAACTTCAGCTTCCGGATGAGCTGCTTAAAGGATTGGATGGCGCCTTTAAGGTTTGTTCGTGATCATTTTCCCACAGGTATTGATAGACGGTGATTTTCACCACTTTCCAAGTCTCTTGATGGTCAGGAAAGAAGAGCAAGTACTACGATAATGATAAAAAGGATCCCGTGTGAATGGAATGCAATAAAAAACAGCAGGTTTTGGATTCCTGCTATTTCTTTCATTGTCCAACCTGGGAGCAAGCCATTCTGCTATTTCTCTTGGAATCCATCCAATACTTTCACCATAGCTATTGAATACACCAATTGCATTTCCATCAAAGCTATTGTAATAATCCCGCTTTATATAGATATCATCATAAATAGATAACCGTTCAATTATTCGTTGTCTTCCTTCATATGTAACACCTTTAAGTCTGAATAGTTGACGCATAAAATCACACCTAGCCTGATCAATCAGTGGTTTTCATTATACTCGTATAGATCTGTCCAGTCCTCACTTGGATCGTAATCATCGCTCCCCCTTTCGGATTCATCCCTAAAATAGTTGTGTGAGGGATAGTCATCATAATCATCATCTTTGTAAGATTGACTAGTATAAGTAGATGGTTTGGATGCATAAGATGAAAGTTGATTTGAATGAAAGATTGGCACCACTGGCTGATGGTTTTAAGTCTTATCTGAATCAGAAGAGTTGAGAACCTCTAGTCCGTATTTGTAGCCATTCCCTCCTAATTTTTTATTGGTCTTTGCAAAAAGCATAACACCTGAATCGTTACGGCAACATCACGAGGGATCCAGCCAATGTTTTGATTTCGGCTATTATAAATTCCGATTGCATTTTTATCATAGGCATTATTACGATCCCGTTTTATAATAATGGGGTCATAAACACTTAGGCTAGAAATTAATCCCTGCCTGCCATCGTAAGTTACACCTGCTAATTTTACCACTGTATTAATATAAGCTTTGGTAAGTTGCCATCCACAATTGCTGCAAACCTTTGTATAGCCATTTACTTGAACGGATGTTGTTTTGCTACATCTTGGGCAAGTCATGTTTGTATAGCTGGGTTGAGTACTTTTGTTATCGTTCGTTTTTTTGATAGGTGTTTGAATGGGTAGTGGTGCTAAAACTAGAACTTCTGGTAAAAAACCAAATGATTGCGATGATAATTAGAATTGTAAACATATCGTCCCCGCTTTTCTGATAAAAGTGAAAATGAAGGTAAAATTACTCCTCTAGGCATAAAGCTTTTTTTCAAATCCCAATCCTTATTATTATTTTGTAAAGGAAGATTCAATGATGTAGATTGCTTGACCAAAGAACTCTTTTGGAGTTTCTCCGCTTGTACCAAATTCCCAGGCATGAATCACATAAACATTACCATTGACACAGATATACATAGAGTAACATTCTTTCTGATTTTCAACATAAGAATGAAGAATAACTCTATCAATCTTTCGGATATCAATACTATAATGTAATATCGTATTCATATCGCCTACATCTTCAATGTTATTGACATAATTAATCTGTAATTTCTTATCTTGAAGTTTAAGGTAGACAAAGAATCTATTGATGTCTTCACCCAACATTCCTGTTCTTCCATTAAAGTATACTTGCCCAGTAGGTGTTTGTTGTACAGTAAAATGTTGATGGCCCATTTTAATAATATCCTCTAAAGGTAAGCAGTCTGTTAGACCTGCTTTTATTTCAGTGCCATTTTTAGAGAATCGGTTAAAGTAAGCATGATTAAACTCTCCAGGATGTTGATCCTGTGTTTCATTTTGTAGTTCATTCTGTGTTTCATTCTGTTTTTCCAAAACGTTACTTGATTTGTTGGATTTCTTAAAAAAGTTAAACACCCTATGGTCCCCCATCTATAATTCAATATTTTCATTCCAATAAAATGCTTCTGAAACTCATTAATCCTGTATGATGATTATTATGCTAATTCTTCCTCTAACCATTGATCAACAGCCAGCGTTAACTCCTGCCAACTGATTCCCTTTCCAGCCAATCTGAAGTCTGCTTCCCCTAAAACACCTGTGTAATTATAGGCTAATTGTCTACAAATCATAATAACAGCTCTGGTAGTACAATCCTCCCAGTATTGGTTATATGCAACAGTTTTTGCAAATTCAATTTCAGTAATAGTATTAATATTTTTAACTTTATTTGAAATCAATCGACTGTATTGTGGATGTTTATATAAATTCTCCATTAATGTAATAGCCATGTCTCTTGCACTGTGATTGCATCCTTCAAAGTATGCATCCATATTTGGATTATTGTGCTTTTGCATTTCAAGATATTTACCTAACCAGTTCTGAAAAGCTGCATATCCAAGGGCTTTCTCAAGACCTGTAAAAGGTATATTCGGTCTATTACTCTGCATTTGTTGTGCAGCCCTGCTTACTTCAGTTTTAATTAAATTTAATTTATATCTATCAATTACCTGAACCATCATTGATTCCCTCTTTCTTAATTCTCATTAATTTCATCGTAAAATCTATCAAAAAAGTCTAATAAGTATGTGCATTTTTGGTCATAGGTGTAAAATGTATTTCTTTTGTCTAAAAGAATCGATTCAGATTCTTCTTCCCATTGGTTACTAAAAAATCCATAAATCGAACGGCAAACTTCCAAGCGATTTAGAAAATCCGGATTTTCATTTGACATCGGGCAAATAATTGTAGCGCATTGTACAAGTTCTCTTCCTTTGCTCACAATAGAAATTGGAACGTCATGAAACATATTCATATTCCGATAACAAACGGCCAAATTAATCATGGCACGGCTAAGAACATTTTGGAAATCATATCTCCAATCATAGGCTTCTACTAATCCTGTTTGAACAGCCTTCTTAAACGCCGTGGATAAGAACCTTATCATCGTATCAATCCGGAAAGCATTCAAATACTTTCTATTATTTTGATCCATGTCATCGCACCAGTCATCCAGCAAAACTGAAGCATCAAATAAATCTACGATGTTTTCACGATGATTTGGGATACTCTGCCGTATGATAAGTTTACGTTGATGATCTCGGGCGGTCCGTGTCACTTGCTCTGCTTTTAAATAATATTGAAGCTCCAGGAAATAACGTTGTAACATATTCTTTTCATTATTCATACGATCAAACTGCTCTTTATCGCCATCATCTACATCTTTGATATCCTGTTCGTATAGTTCAAAAATGTTTTGATAATATTTCATTTTTGCATATTCGGAAAGTACCTGTAACAAATGATAGGGTGCTCTAGGTGCAATAAATCTTGCATCATTTTCACCATAGAAAATATCAAAGGCCTCCGAATCACCAGTATCAACTGCCAGTTCGAGCCATTTTTTAGCAACGGAATCATCTTTGGAAACGCCGATTCCCTTTTCATACATATAGGCTAGATTAAAATATGCATCTGAAAGTTCTTGCCCCGCTGCCGCGTGAAACCATTTCAATGCTTCACAGTCGTCTTGCATAACTTCATTGCCTATAAGGCATAAGTACCCAAGACTAACAGCACTTTCAGCAATACCTTTCTCTGCTCCAAGCCGATAATAGCTTTTTGCCAGTCTATAACTCTTTTCAACGCCCAGACCATGATGATGCAAAAATCCCAAAAAATAATGGGCAACAGCAACAGAATCACTGCTTGCACAAACTTTAAACCAGTAAGCGGCCTGCCCGAAATCGTGCATTTCGTAAAAGAACATTTGTGCCCTCTGAAACGCTTCCTTTACATCCTCTGTTTTGGAAGACAGATTTCGTCTCGTCCTCATTCCTTGGTCCTGTTCATCAATTATTACTTGTATTTCTAGTCCGTAATGAAGACCGTTTCCACCCAACTTTCTCAATATCTTTGCCGAGTAATTTTCTCCAGCATCTATTAAGGCAGCAATTTGAACGGCGTATTCCTTAGGAATCCAGCCAAGATGCTCATCCCCGGAATTATATACCCCGGTTGCGTTCCGATCATATTTATTAAAGTAATCCCTTTTTAGATATATTGATTGAGAGCTATGAGTATCTGCCAGGAGATCTTGCCTGTTACCAAAAGTCACTCCAGCCAGACGTATCTTGAGTTTCATTATACTTATACCCTTGGCCAATGATCATTGAAAAATCCGAATGCAACTAGTTCAGGAAGGTAATACTCCCTATGTCTAAATTCATGATTAAACATTAATTGAGAGATTGCCGCATCCTTTTGCATGATAATATCCCACATTTTCTTGTAATATGCCTCATCTGCATTGTTACGAATGTATTTAGCTGCCCACTCATCAACATATAAATACCAATCTATTTCCTTCTCATAATGTCTTATATTCAAAAATTCTTCCATATGAGGTTTTTTGAAATGATTAAATTCAAGTGGACCATTGACAGCACCCATGATTGTTAAGAGTGCAAATCTGCCAATTGGCTTGTTTAAATTGTTAGTGTATACGTAATAGGGAATAATCCTTTTATAAATATCCGTTGGGGTAGAATTTTCTAAATAAATATAAGCATCTCTAAAGTTTACAGTCATTTTGAATAATCTCCTTGCTGATTAAAATAATGTTTGATAATTAAAAAAGGTTTACAAAAAGGACTATTTTATTCTTTCTTTTCTATTTGTAATCCCCCATTCGACATAGGCTTTTATTACTATTATTTTATCAACAAAACAGGTTGATATCTTACAATCTTTAATGACAAATTTCGACAACGTCCCATCACCGTTTGTATGTGGTGAGAAAAATCCTTCCTTTTTATGGGACAATAATCCTATAATAGAGGTATTAATAGTAACTGTGCAGGTGTACAAATCATGAATATCAATAAATTTACTGCTAATTATTGTAAGTCGAATTCGAATTTTATTATTACAAACTTGCCTAACTACCAGGTTACCACGCCTTACACCAATGTCATACGAATCGTCCAAAATATGATTATGCGTGGAGCACCGACGATTGCTTCGAGTTTTTTACGTAACGAGTTAGGGTTGGAAAGGAATTATTTAGATCAATCTGTTATAAAAGAAGTGAAATTCATTTCGAAGGAGAACTTGTCCTGGACGAAGACTATTAAAGGGGATGTAAGTAATAATGATTATCCCGCGGCTCAGTTTTACAATGATTTAGAGCAAATTTTTAATAGACTTAAGTATTTAAGGAATTTGGCGATAGCCGAATGTCCCGTTTCTGAAATTCTTCCGGACGTTACGAATGCATTTAACAAACAGATGGTTGATTTCTATATCCCTTTTCTTAAAACGGTAATTGAAGTGGATGGCGGGGGCCATAAAAGGCAAATTGCCCTTGATAAACAAAGAGACCAAGCCTTCCAACGGGCGGGAATTCATGTTGTAAGAATTGATACAAATGATATTAGAAATAGAAATTATGATCCATTTAAAAGGAAATTTATTGAGATTTACAAAATGAATAAGGATAAAATCGAAGACTATTTGCGGTATGTTGATCTTAATCGTGAGGAATATGAATTAGAAATAAAATTGACCTCAATTGCTAGGTTTCAAGTTCTCATACTGGAGTTACTGGACAGAGGGATTCTTTCATTCGAAAGTAAGAAGTGGAATTTCAATGTTTTTGCCTATGAGGCTAAGGGTTTTCTTGAACTGGCATTAAGAGATTTAGAGCTATGGCTGGGCCATATTAGCGGATTATCTAATACAAAGATGGATCTCCCCTCTATAAAAATATCTGTCTATGAAAATGAATCACAATTACCGATCCATAAGGATGAAATTAATATTAAAATGGATTTATTTAAGCGTTGGGATGACACGGTCAATGAGCCGAATGTTTATCACCTCCGAACGGATTTTGATGATGAGGCTAATTATTTTGCTGTTAAAACGAACAAACCTATTGTTTATTCGTTAACACCTCAAGCCCATAAAAAACATCTAGAGTTTATACTGGGCAATCTATTTGGATTTGACGAGTTTAGGGACGGACAGTTGGAGATTATACTCAACTGTTTAAATGGTAAAGACACGATTGGTCTATTACCAACAGGCGGCGGCAAATCGCTTACTTATCAGATATGTGTCTTACTGCAACCTGCCATTAGTTTTGTCGTAGTCCCAATAAAGTCATTAATGAAGGATCAAATAGACAATATTAAAGATAAACATTACATTACTCATACAAGCTTTATAAACGGTGATCTTCCTCCTGAGGAATCAAGCCGGCGCTTAAAGGACTTTGCAGCAGGAAAGTATTTCTTTTTGGTTATTTCCCCTGAGCGGTTCCAGACGAAGAGTTTTAGGGAAGAACTAGCACATGTCAATCACACGAAGGAAATATCAATTGCTGTCATTGACGAGGTACACTGCTTGTCCGAATGGGGGCATGATTTCAGGACTTCCTATTTAGCGTTAGCCAATTCCATACGTAAGTTTGCTGCTAATGCTAGATTTCTAGCATTAACAGCAACGGCTTCATCCAAGGTTTTGAAGGATATTATGACTGAATTGGATATAAAGGGAGAAAATGTCATGACGATACCGAATTTCACTCGTAAAGAGTTGGAATTTAATATCATTCCTGTCATTCGAAAAAACAAAAAGGAAACTCTAGTAAACTATTTACTAAGTAATATTCCTTCAAATGAACCAGCTTTGGTATTTACCCAAACGGTAAATGGTCCAAATGGCTGCTATGAGTTAAGCCAAGATATTTATTCGAAGACAGGCTTAACAACGGGATTTTATTCTGGCAGTGCTCCTAAAAAGTGGGACGGTACTACCTACTCAACGTATAAGGATGAGGTTCAACAATCCTTTATGAAAGATGAAATCAATGTGATGGTGGCGACAAAAGCTTTTGGTATGGGAATTGATAAACCAAATATACGGCAAACCATTCATTATGGAATTCCAGGGTCTTTAGAGTCTTTTTACCAAGAAGCTGGCCGTGCTGGCCGAGATAAGGAAAAATCTAATTGCCTTGTTCTTTACAGCCCGGATTCATTAAATGATGCACAATCGAAAACCATCTTTGGCATGAATACAGATCTATCTTCATTGGAAATGGAAATGAAAAAGTTACCTGGAGATTTAAGCACCTTATTATTTTTTCTAAAGAGCAATTTAATGGAGATTGAATCTGAAGTAGAAGAAATCTACACCTTTTATCAGTCAAAACTTGCTGGAAAACTTGAAGTGAAATTTAATTTTTATAATGATAGAGAAAGAGAACGGCAGGAAAAATGTGTGTATAGGTTGGCATTACTAGGTATCGTAGATGATTGGACGTTAAATTGGAAAAGCAGGGAGATAGAGGTGGAGTTAACAGATTGGACGGAAGAAATAGTGGTTGATAAGTTAACGGAACATATCAATAAATATGATTCCATGTTCACTCTAAATCAAGATGGAAAGTCTCCCGCACAATATACTGATCTTATCGAGCGTTTTCATGAGAGTAATGAGCCTTTTTTAAAAAGAATCCTGTTGGTCTTATTAAAGTGGTATAACGATAATGTGATTTATTCCAGAAAAAGCTCGATGTTACGTATGAAGCAATTCGCTGATGAATTTACGGACAGCGAATCATTGCAGAAAAAGATAGAGATCTACTTCAAACGCAACGATGATGTTTATCTTTTAGAAGAAATGGTTGCAAAAAAAGATAAAATTAAAGATTGGTATAAAATATTTTATGTGCAAGAAGATGGTAAGGACGACCAGCCGCGCTCACTTAGTACGTTTAGAAGTCTAAAGATTACAGTCGATCGCTTCTTGGAAAGTTATAATAATGATATTATTTTGAATTTGGTTAACGGTTTTATCTGTCTTGCCGAAGGTGAACTTGATTCTTATGGTGGTCGTGAAAGAATGGCTTCGGCCATTCGTGAGATAACAAAGATGGATTCTGAACTACGTCAGGAAATGCTAACTTCCATACTGGAGAGCTCTGAGGTTTTCTTAACTAGGGAGCAAAGAACTCAACTGAGTGTAGTGTTAATTTCCAATGGTTTTGATTTAATGGAGGACTTGAAGGAGATTCATTCCAGTCTCGAGGATAGGTTTAGTTATGGCAGTATGATTAAAACACTTCATTCAACAATTAAAGAGCAATCTTATGGAGGTTACCCATGGGAAGTTTAGAGCATATCGAACAATTGGAAGCGCATATTGATGATCTGGGTAAAGAAATCAAACGGGTTAAGAAAGCATCGGACTATTTGAAGTTGATTGAACAATTTCAGTCTGAGATTAAAAATACTTCTTCCACTTTGAGTCAGTCACGGGACCAGCTTAAAATCTATCAAGAGGTTATGGAAGGAAAGCTTGGGTTATATCAAACCCTCACTAAAAATATTGATTCTAAGCAACAGTTACTTGAACAACACCAGCTAAGTATGTTAGAGAGTTTGGGTGAGGTGAAAAAGCAGCAGGAAAAGGATGTAAAGGGAATTACTTTATCCCTAAATGATGTAAATAAGGTAGTGAATCAGAATCACCGGGCGCTTATGGAGGAAATCAAACGAGGACATGATGCGCAGAGTTCTCTTTTGCAGGGTATGACTAAAACCAATAAGGCATTCTTTGCAATAAATTTAACGTTGATTATTTTGGTTTGTGCTTTGCTAGTTATCAAATAATGCTAGCTTGCTAGCCTGGTTCTCATATAGAAAATAAACAGACTTTCTTCTTAATTTAGAAGGAAGCCTGTTTGTGTGCCAGTTAAGCTCTGACGGGATAAGATACGATAGAGGATATTGTTTATATAGCTTTCCATCTTAGGAATTGACGGAGCTCATTGTAGTGGTTGATTATTTCCACTTTTAATCCGCTTGGGAGGCGCAGTTGAACTGTGTCTAGACCATCACTCTTTAGTGCCTTTTTGGCAAGTTCTTTGTATTCATCTCCGATTTTATAACCGATAATTTGCAGAATTCTTAGTGCAATAGATAGGTCCTGGTCGGTACAATTATTTTCTATATCTTCTATATATAGACTTAGCGAGTTACCAGACCAATCCTCTTTATCATCAATTGGGTTGAAGAGGGTAAATTCTATATAGTGATTGCCATTAGATTTAAAAAAATGAACTGAGGTTTCAAAGCTTTCCGAAACCTTTACCGTTAATCCAAAAGAAGCACCCGCTTTTTGTAATTCCGGCAGTACTTTTGAAAAATGTTCCTTTACCTCAATATCCTTCAAAATACTTTCAGCCTTGTAAACATATGGTTTAAAACGGATTAAGAAAGGCTTTTTAATCACACTTGGTATATGATTGGCGGATTTATTCTCCAGCAATGCTATATACGGTTCAAGGGAGTTAGCAATATCCTCCAAGCTATTGAATTTCTTGCTGTCATCATAATAGTAGTCATTATCATAATAATGGTCATCAAAATCATTGTAGCCTGAGTATGGAGCGTCATCATCAGGCATGATGTCGCCATCATGGACTGCCTCCCAGTATAAAACGTCGCTGTACTCATAATCATTGTCATCGGCTTGGGAGTATCTATCCGTACTCCTACTCCTGGATTGGGCTGATTTCTTTAATGTTGGTTCGACCCGATCTACTACTACAAGAATAAGCTTTAAAATATAAGAATAATCGCCATACTTATTTGAAAGTTCAGCTAGATAGGTGGTCTCCTTTTTACATAAAACCTTTAGAATCTCTATTGGTTCCTTTTCTAAACTCAATCCGTTAAACGAAGATAAAAATAATTCCTTCAGTAGTTTGTTTCGGACATCCTGGCTTTTTATATTTTGTATGGCATCCTCCGCGAATGATTTTCGCAAGCTTTCAGGTTCGTACGTGAGCTTTTGCAATTCTTTCATGACTTGAGAAATCATGTTGGTTGAACGTTGTTGTAACGGTAATTGTGAATATTTTTCAGAAAAACCACTCACAATTTTTTTATATTGTTCATAATAATACTGAGTTTCAGGATCTGGTTCCTCATCATAATCATCGTATTCTTCATATTCCTCATAATCGTCTTCGTATGACATTGATTTTCCCCCTAAAAAGTACTTATTATCTTGGGAAAGAAATATAGACTCTGCCCCTCAGACATACGTATATATCTTACAATCTTAGAATGTGAAACTATTAGAGTTACACTAAAACAGTACTATTATACCATTATGGAGTTATTATTTATCCGCAAAAGGTTGGTGAGATGAAGATAATGTTGAATATTGAGAAAATAAATAGATTTACAGTTAAACTGACATGTTTCGACAAAACTTCCTATAAATCTGAAGTAAAATAGGTAATAATAACTACTAAATTTATATAAAAGGGTCTTCGAGAGGTTGGTTCATCTTAGACTACTAAACTGGCTTAAAATCATGAAGAAACATAAATCAAAGAATGATCTAGGAATGGATGGGACAGAAATGATAACAGTTAAGTTAACTGGGGTAACATACGAGGGAAGGCAGTTCTATATTGCCAAAATGAATGTGAATGATCAGATCTATTTGCGAAGAGATCGTAATAATCGCTACGATAATAATGCAATTGGTGTCTATAATAACCAAAATCAAAATATTGGATGGATCCCTCGTGATATTGCCGCATCCCTTGCACCAGATATGGATTCCGGTGTTCAGCTTTTTACAAAAATAAATCAAATTCTTGGTGGTAACGGATATAACTACGGAGTAGAAATTTTCATTTCAAATAATGTGAAAAAGTTAAGGCTGCATCAACCATTCTCAAGAAGTGGACAATCCTATCATTCTCCTGCAAATCAGTTTGATAGTAGTAATCATCATCATTCTAAGGATTATTATGATGAAAACCTTGGTTATTTGGAGGAAATTGAGATGCGGGAACGTGCTGAAATTGAGAGGGACTTGCAACGTGAGTTTGAAGAGGATCTTTATAAATAAATGAGATAGACTTAGGGATAGTTTTTGAGGACTGAATAATATTAATAGGAGGAGCTTCGCCATGCTGGAGAGACAAGATATTAAACAATTAAAAAATGGATTTCCTGAACTGTATATTCTTTTTCGAGAAGTGGAAAGAAATATAGGTGTTCGTTCAGATCTAGCGCTAATTAAGATGCAAACGATAGTTAAAAATGTAGTAAATCACATTTCAATCGTAGGAAAAATGGATAGTACTACCAATCAACTAAACTTAGCAGACCAAATATTTAGATTAGATGAAGAAGAACTGATACCCGAGGATATTGCAAGCATCCTAAATCAGTTAAGAATTTATGGTGATAAGGCGATACGTACTCCCCAAACGGATGATGGGGTTACCATCGAATTATATGAAAGAAGTTGTGAGTTACTTCATTGGTTCTTATTCACATATGAACCCGTTGTTACTCCCCCCGTTCCTAAGCTAAGTATGAAGTCAAGGAATAAGAGTGTTTATACTGACGGGGTGGGAAATTCACATAAACAACGAAACGAAGAGCAACGAACCCGTCATTTAGAGCCCCAGCCAACTGAGGATATTTCTACGGTTGATTTGGAGCATTTGACTAGAAGTCCATTTGAAACGGAGAAAGAGTATCAAGCAAAAGTTCAAACGTTGTCCCCGCTTCAAGTTGGGTGGATTAGTCCCTATTTGGCAGAATATAGTATCGATAATGAAGTTCTACCGCTAAAGATTGTTGTAATGGAATCGATTATGAAATTAATCCCTTTTCAAAAAGGGTACCTCATCATTGATAGGCATAATGCCAGAAGCTCATTTCCAAATGAGGAGGCACAATCCTTGTACGCCTCTTTTGACGTTCATGAGGGTGAACTAATGGTTAAAAGTTTATTTACTAGACTTAAGCACAAAGTCTATGACATAAAAAATATTATTCAATTACCAAGTGTGAGTCCTGCGGATTTGCCAGCTGTTATTCAGCCATTATATCAAAGTGCAAGCGCAAACGATGTGAATGCTCAATATGACTTAGCCATGTATTTTGAAATCGAAGAGAATCCCTATTTAGCTGCTTTTTGGTTTACAAAAGCGGCAGAAAAAAGGCATATCCCATCTATTTTAAAATTAGGAGAGCTCTCTTACAAAGAGAATAACTTTCAGAAGGCAATGGAGTTGTTTATTAGAGCTGCAAATTTAGGATCCGTTAAGTCGAAATATTGGCTAGGTTTTATGTTTGAACATGGAAAGGGAACTAACCAAAACTTAGGTAGGGCGATTTCGTGGTATGAGCAAATTGCTGATACAGATAGTGAAGCCCAATTCCGACTTGGTCAAATCCATAGTAATGGAGCGAAGAAAGATGTACCTAAATCAATGCATTGGTATAAAAGGGCTGCTGCTCAAGGACATGGAGAAGCCAAAAAGAATTTATTAATGATGGCAGGTAATAAACAGTAATAGGAAAAAGTTCAATTATCGCGCCGGTGCACTGCAATCCCAGAAAGAGACAATATAAACTCGGATTTAGAGAAGGAATCAGTGATATTCGCACTGGTTCCTTTCTTCTTCTTATTGATTCCGTGATAAAAAGGCGTCGATCCTTGTGAAACTTTTCCCCTACTGGGAGGAGCCCCTCATGTTTTTCTATGATTGAAACCTTATCGCCCATAGGGGATAGGATAAAAACTATATATAGTTAACTCCATGATTGTCCATTTCTTATTATGCAGGTTTAACATATTTTATATTAAATTCAAAACCTACGTTTAATGGGAGGCTCTTATGTCTAACCAAATTAATATTTTCAATCTGCACGTCAACGGGATGGCACAAAATGCAAGCGTTAATATAGGAAGAACCTTACACAATAGCCATACGGCAAACTTAAAATTATTTGGTGCTAATTTTTCAATGGGAGAATTTTCACCTGCAAATTCCCAAATTAATCAGGTTGTTCAAGATTCCGATACAAGTGATCAAGGTCAAAGTGAAAATCCATCTTCATCAGACAAAAGTCAATGATGGTTCATTTTACAGACGGTGATCAATAGTATATTGAACTTCGCCAATTTTAGCTGTCTGTTGCTTATCTCCATCCTTTTTCTAAATGGGTGGTTTTTGTCATTTATATGATATGGTCATCCGAAAACAAAGATCAGGCCATTTACTAAGAAAAGCTACAAGAATATAGAACTCAAATATTGGAATATTATAATTCTATAATACTCTTTCGGAATAGACTGTCATTTCTTATAATGAGGTAGAGGGAATGAATGCTTTGACAAGGATATGAATAAAAGCGTTTGAGTACTTAAGTAAAGGGGGGAGAAGATGTTCAATTTAGCTCCATTGATGCTTGAGAAGGTTGGAATTATCGTCATTGTTGCTTTTTTGCTTTCGCAGATGCGATCTTTTCGCCAAGTTATTCAAAACAAGCACAGTCCAAATGAGAAAGTTTTGCTGATTTTACTTTTTGGTACCTTTGGCATTATTAGTAATTATACGGGAATTGAAGTCTATCATCATACAATTGGAAGGCCTGAGTCGTTTTCTGAAATAAACCACGAGAGTGCACTAGCAAATACGAGAGTCATGGGGATTGTGATTGGAGGTTTATTGGGGGGACCAGCTGTTGGGATTGGTGCCGGGCTCATTGCAGGAATCCATCGTTATACCCTTGGAGGCTTCACTGCCCTTTCATGTGCCCTTTCTACCATTCTAGCTGGGATCGCGGCTGGATACTTTGGGAAAAAGCGAAAACAAAAGGGGAAACAAATTTCGCCCAGCTTTGCGGTCATCATCGGAATGGCTTTAGAAACGGTTCAGATGTTAATTATTCTTGTTGCTGCAAAACCATTTAACGATGCCTGGGAACTCGTTCAACTCATTAGCTTGCCGATGATTTTCGGAAATGGTTTAGGAACCTTGCTGTTCATGCTCATTATTCAGATTATTAAGCGTGACGAAGAACGTACCCGTGCGAATCAAACCAATCAAGCCTTTCTTATTGCGGATCAAACCTTACCTTTCTTTCGTCAAGGCCTAAACATCCATTCATGCAAGGAAATTTCCGAAATTATGTTAAAACTGACGGATGCAGATGCAGTTTCCATCACTAGTGACCAACAAGTTTTAGCCCATGTCGGTGTGGCTTCTGATCATCACATTCCCATGTCAAAACCTGAGACCGGGTTGACAAGAAAAGTGCTTTTAGACGGAAAGATTGCGATTGCAAAATCGAAGGAGGAAATCTCCTGTATTCATAGTCAATGTCCATTAGAAGCAGCGATTGTTCTACCATTAAAGGTAAAAAACAAAATTTTTGGTACCCTAAAAATGTACTATACGAAGCCAGATAAACTGGATAAGGTACAGCAGGAATTAGCGGAAGGGCTGGCCAATTTATTTTCGACACAGCTGGAGCTTGCTGAGGCAGAAAGACAGACGAAGCTATTAAAGGATGCCGAAATTAAAGCCTTACAAGCACAGATTCATCCGCACTTTTTATTTAATAGTATGAATACCATTTCAGCCCTTTGCCGGACAGATGCAGATAAAGCCCGTAAATTATTATTGGAGCTTAGCTCATTTTTTCGTGGCAACCTTCAAGGAGCCAGACAGATGCTCATCCCTCTGGAAAAGGAATTAGCAAATGTAAGGGCATATCTATCATTAGAACAGACACGTTTTCCCAATAAATACCATATAGATTTTCAAATAGAGCCAGAGCTTGAAAAGGTACTGATTCCTCCGTTTATCATGCAGCCTTTAGTTGAAAATGCGATTCACTATGGTTTTCCTCGCAGTAAATCTCAAGGGAAAATTACGATATCCATTTTTTCGAAAAATAATTATTTGCAAATTATTGTAGCCGATAATGGAAAAGGAATATCCGATGACCAGCTCGAATTGCTCGGTAAGCAAGTGGTTCATTCTAAAAAAGGAAATGGTACAGCGATATTTAATATAAGTGAACGTCTAAAAGGAATTTACAATGGTCAAGCCAGCTTAACTTTAAAAAGTAAAGTGGATCATGGTGCGATCATTACCATTACCATTCCGCTTGATAGTAAAGGAGTGTTTGATCAAGATGTTGAAGGCCTATATATTGGATGATGAACCATTAGCGAGAGATGAATTAAAATACCTGCTTATTCGCAGTGAGCAAGTGGAAATCCTAGGCGAAGGGGATTGTATCGAGGATGCCGTCGCTGATATTGCAGAGCTAAAACCAGACCTTGTTTTCTTGGATATTGAATTAGCTGAAGATAATGGCTTGAACTTAGCAAGGCAATTAGCAACCCTAGAGGAGACGCCTGCTATAGTCTTCGCTACCGCCTATGATGAGTATGCTTTAGAGGCATTTGAATTAGATGCCGTCGATTATATTTTAAAACCCTTTGATGAAGAACGTATTCAAAAAACCTTGGAAAAAATCAAGAGAATGAAAAATATTGGAAATAAAAATATCCTGACTGAGTCCTCTATAAAGCACAACAGTAATGGGAAAATAGCAGTTCTTGCGGATGAACGGATTATTTTACTAACGGTGGCAGACATCCTTTATTTAGAGGCTAGTGAAGGTAAGTGCAACATCATAACAAACAATCAAGCATACAAAGTGGCTGATGCCCTCGTTGTTTTAGAGAAAAAGTTAAATAAGGCAAAATTTATACGTGTTCATCGTAGTTTTATCGTCAACTTAGATCATATTGTTGAAATAGAACCATGGTTTAATTCTACCTATAATTTACAAATGATGGATGGATCCAAAGTTCCGGTTAGTCGCACCTATGTAAAGGAATTAAAACAGTTGCTAGGTTTTTGAATATTTTGTATTTCATTTATTCATTTTTGCATTTCACCCTTCGATTTGTGCATTCTATCCTGAAAATGAAGTAAATACGCTTTCATTTTGTAAAATAGATGACGTAGAACAAAAGTGGAGGGGGAATAGATAATAATGAATGCGATTACAATTGTTATTGCTTCAATATGTATCCTTTTAATAGTTTATCGATTATATGGTACTTTCATGGCAGCAAAGGTTTTAAAGCTTAATGATTCAAAACCGACTCCTGCTCAGAAATTTGAGGATGGACGAGACTATGTCCCAACGAATAAATGGGTCGTATTTGGTCACCATTTTGCAGCGATTGCAGCAGCAGGTCCGTTAGTGGGCCCGATTCTAGCAGCACAATTTGGTTATTTACCAGGATTAATTTGGCTTTTGATAGGTGCTGTTATTGGTGGGGCCGTTCACGATACGGTCGTTCTGTTTGCATCGATGCGTAGAGATGGAAAATCTTTATCAGAAGTGGCGAAGGAAGAACTTGGACCTGTGGCAGGATTTTGTACAGGCTTAGCGATGTTATTCATTATCACAATTACGATGGCAGGCTTGTCCATGGTTGTTCTTGGCGCTCTGGAAAGAAACCCATGGGGAACATTTGCGGTTGGAATCACGATTCCGATTGCAATGGGTGTTGGATTATATCATAAAAAGACCGGAAACTTAAAACTTGCAACGACCGTTGGCTTCCTATTAATTATGGCGGCCATCATCTTAGGACCAAGTATTCAAGGGACATGGTTTGGCGATATATTAACCCTTGAAAAAAGCACATTAGCACTTATTCTTCCAATCTATGCTTTTTTTGCAGCGGCATTACCTGTTTGGTTATTGCTGGCACCACGTGATTATTTAAGTACGTTTATGAAAATTGGTGTATTTGCTGCGCTAATTATTGGGGTATTCATTGTAAATCCAGAAGTTCAATTCCCGGCATTTACCGAATTCCTTAATGGCGGGGGTCCTGTTGTAGCGGGTCCAGTTTGGCCATTTATTTCGATTACCATTGCTTGTGGAGCCATTTCCGGCTTTCACGCCTTCGTAGGCTCTGGTACAACACCGAAGATGATTAATCGTTGGAGCGATGTAAAAGGCGTTGCCTTTGGCGCCATGCTTGTTGAATGTTTAGTAGCCATTATGGCATTAATTGCCGCTGTATCGTTACAACCTGGCGATTATTTCGCGATCAATTCAACACCAGAGAAATTTGCCGCGCTCGGAATGGAAACGGTACATCTAGATGAACTTAGTAAAGAAGTTGGAATGGACCTTGAAGGAAGAACCGGTGGAGCTGTTACACTTGCAGTTGGGATGACGTACATTTTCGCGGCTGTTCCGTTTTTTGCAAAATTAGCTTCCTATTTCTATCAATTTGTTATTTTATTTGAGGCAGTATTTATCTTAACGGCGATTGACTCAGGAACGCGGGTTGCTCGTTACCTTATTCAAGATTTCTTAGGTGACTTCATTAAACCGTTAAAACGGACAGATTCACTCGGAGCCAATATTTTTGCTAGTGCGTTAGCCTGCTTCATTTGGGGATATCTGCTATTCTCGGGTGATATTAGCTCCGTTTGGGCGCTATTCGGTGTATCCAACCAATTGATGGCGTCGATCGGTCTCATCATTGGTGCGACAGTCGTGCTCAAGATCGCAGAAAAACGTTGGTATATGCTGACCTGCCTAGTCCCGCTTGCCTACTTGTTTGTAACGGTCATGGTAGCAGGATATTGGATGGTGAAAAACGTTTACTTCAATGCAGCTAACCCTGGTTATAACGTCTTAAATGGTATCCTTTCCATTGTCATGCTGATCCTTGGTATTGTCATCATGGTTACTTCCATTGCTAAATGGATTAAGCTATGGAAAATTCCACAAAATATCTTGGTGGAACAATCTGAAAAAGAAGTGGCTTAAATAGGAAGCACCCATTCACTTGAATGGGTGCTGTTTTTTTGAAAAAGTTATGGAACGGCCAAGCTAAGGAACCTTATTGAAGCTTGGCTGAAATAGATTTTAAAAGACTAAAACCAGATAATTTGAGCGAGAGTTTTTCCTTACCTCTAATACTCTTTTGTACATAAATGGAGACATCATCGATAATAAATTCATGAAAGCTCGTTATTTTTTTCGGCTTCCCAGGAACGGCTACCAGATCCTGGACTCCAGGAGCACAGCAAGCTCTTACTTCCATTGTTTTTACGGTTAGCTCATTACCTTTCAATGCAATCCATTCTTTAGCTCCTGAATCGATTTCAATCTTCACCGTTCGTCCACCCCTTCTATTTATCCCATTATCTCAAAAAATACCAGCGCCTGTCACGCCCCGGCAATTTATTTATATCTTCGGGATGACTGATTCATATTTATCAAGGAGTGCAGCGATTCTAATCAAATGTTTGATTAAAAGGGAACATGAAGAAAATGGACGAGATTTGTCATTTCATCCATGATCAATGGGTTATGCGGAAGATTAGAATAGCCGTATTAGTGAATATGATGCAGAACTTCCATTTATTGGGTAAACTTTAGATGCGGGAAAACCACCCTACGCCGTCGCAAGCAAAAGGGAGGGTCACATTAATTATTTCTCGATTGCATGATTAAACTTTTCCAATTGTTCCTGTAGGACTGAAATGTAATTCATCATTGCTATTCTCACGATAGAAGGATAGTAACGACTGTTAAGTTCTTGCTCACATTCCTCTAAATCCATCTTTTTAACTGCAATAATTTTATTCAATTCTTCTGTGCTCATTGAATATCACCCCAATATCAAAAGTGTCATGATCAGGTTCGCCAATCTCCTAACCTATTTTTTATATAATAAGGATGGACAAAATTTTGATAGTATATACCATGCAAAAAAACCATGCGGATGTTCCAGCATGGCTTTTTTGCATTTAAAATTATTTGCTTTTAATTTGTTCAAAGGTATCTCTTCGACTATACCAATGAGCAAATAAATAGAAAATTAGTAGTATAAAAAATGAATAAGTATAGGCCCAATCCACTTTTTTATATAAGTCGATCATACCTAATAATGGTAAGCCTATATATGCACCAAATCCACCGAACAACACTGCTTTTATCAGTGAATTAAATTGGGGCTTAATTTGTAAGAAAAACATTAAAAGTACAGGTAAAAGAGAGAGTCGAAAGGAAAAATTTATTGTTGCTACTGGTATAACTTTAACAGGATAAGCCCATTTTCCAAAACTAACACCAACTGTATCCAGGATTTCTGATAGTACCATCATCAATAAACCTGCGGAAAGAATACGAGCCGAGCTTTCCTTGTTTCGAAATATCCCCCATAAAACCCAGGGTACAATTAGCATTCCTAGAGCAATCCACCATTGCCATGAAAATAATAAACCATTCATGATTGCTTCAACGTATAATTGATTCGATTCCGTTAGTTTTTGAGTAGCTTGATCAACTTGTTCCAATCCTTCTCGGTAAGTCATAGTTATCCACCTTCTCCAACGAACATACATTATAGCTGTTATTGTTTTCAAAGATTTCTTAAATATACTTAATTAAGAAGAAAAACCAACCTTGATTTATTTATTTAAATATCTCCATAACGTTGTTCGACTGATACCAAGCTGCTCAGCTGTTAAAGTTTGGTTGCCATTATGTTGATCAAGTACTAGCTTGATCAAATCCAAATTAAATTCATGTAATGTTTTGCTACTGTTAAATGAAATATTCATTCCATTTTCTGAATAAGAAATATTTTCAACAATTTTTTGTTTGCCCAAAATACCATTGACATTATTACTAGTTATATAGAGCGATTTAGATAAGTAGACTAATTCGGTTAGAACTTGTTTTAATTGTTCGAAATTACCTGGCCAATTATATTGTGAAAGTGTAGCCAGAGCATTGGGCTCGTACCCGATAATATCCGTATTGTTTTCAATATTTACCTTATTTAAAAACATCGTTAATATAGCCGATATTTCATTTTTTCTTTCTCTTAATGTAGGTAGAAGAAAACTTATAGAATTCATCCGTTTCAATAATTCTTTATAGAATTCTGATGTATTACCCTCAGATGTTTTTTCACAAATAAATATCAGTCGATTATTTACGTGAAAGTTAGTAGATTCAAAAATAGTGATTAACCTTTCGAAGTTTTCATTTGAAATTTTATCAAAGTGATTAAACTGGATTGTATTACCCACTTCGAGGAAAGGGCCGTTACTTGTGTTTAAAAGATGTTTCCACATTGTATCATTTAGTAAGTTAGAATTAATCGTTACCATTGTATTATTGTAATTATTTTGACTGGTGAATACTCTTTGAGAGACGATATATTTTCCTGTACCTCTTTCTCCTAGTAATATAATTGACGAATTACTTGAATTAATTTGTTTGATTTTATCGTTAATATCATCTGTGATAATAGGATTTTTATATAAGTTATTATTTAATTTTTGTTCCACTTCTGACCTATCTTCATATGTAACACCGAATTTAGAATTCATGATAGGTGTGACAGATTTTTGGACAGTTACAATATAAAAAATATCATTTGCCTTATTTGAAATATTTACTTTTAAGTTATATAGAGTGTTGTTTACTGAATGATAAAAAGTATGTGATTCATTAAATGGAGTAGTTTCTTTTTTATTAAGCAAATAATTATAGAATGAAACAGTAATTTCTGTACCTAAACTTGAATAAATCAATTCAAACTGACCGGATAAAATTAAGCAGTCAGTTTTAAAATTTTCGATTGCTTCTGTAAGTAAGTTATTTTGTAATTTTAATTTTTGAAGATGCATATTTAACTCTATTGCTTGTTCGAATGTACGTTTAATACTTTCACTTCCTGATGTAATAAGGATCGTATTTAAAGAAATTTCTAGTGCTAGTTTATTGGTTATTGCATCACAAAGAACTAATTTAATCCCCTTTTTCCTCAGTGATTCTAGAAGACCTAAATGATCACTTGAATCATCTATCGTATATATTTCCACAGAATAATCTAATATGTCACAAATTAAATGTGCTGTTTCAGTAATACTGGAATAACCTACAATAGCAAATTTTGAAGTGTAGTTATTTGCTAGTTTGATTGCTCCTAAAATGTCATATACAGATATTGATACATCGATAACTGGTATAGATATATTCTTCCTGATTAACTCAGCTGTACCTCCTCTTGATATGACAATATCGTAATCATTATGAATCTCCTCTAAGGCAAGGTTTTTACCTTCTTGTAAATCACCAGTATACGTATTTAGCAAAATGTTAGAGAAAGTAGATCCTACATTTTCCATCGATGTTCTTAACTCTTCGTAAGGTGCTATACCAAGGATCTTCGTTATGTTTTGCATATAGATTCCCCTTATGTGTTTCGTATTTAAACAGTTTAACACTAATTCTTGAATTATGGTAACGTTTCCAATATAAAAGTTTCAAAATGTAACAATAATTATAATTATCATATTTTTTTAGGTAGAGTAAAAACCTATAATTCAATTATAAAGTGGGTGGTGAACAAATGATAAGAGTACTTATAATGGCTGACGATTTTACGGGAGCACTTGATACTGGAGTCCAGTTCTCTAATTACGGTGTGAAAACTGTAGTGACCTCTGATTTAGAGTTTGAATTTGGTGGAACTACAGATCAAATCGAAGTACTTGTCTTCAATACTGAAACAAGATATTTGAATAAATGTGGCGCCTATGAAGTGATCAAGAAAATCGCCTTAAAAGCGAAAGAAGAAAATATTCCATATATATTTAAAAAAGTTGATTCAGCATTAAGAGGAAATGTTGCTTCTGAGTTAAGAGCTTTGAGTGATGTTTTCGAAGATGTATCCATTCCCTTTATTCCGGCGTATCCAGAGCAAAATCGATTTAGTTGTGAAGGAATATTACTTATCGATTCAATTCCAGTAAATGAAAGCGTTTTTGGGCAAGATCCGTACGAACCAGTAACGGAAAGCCATATCCCATCTCTTCTACTTAAAGAAGCGGATTTAAAAACTTATATTACAAAAAAGTATGAAATTCCTCCAAAGGAAGAAAGAATTTTGTTAATAGAAAGTCACTCTGATGAGGAGATGTTATCTCAAGGGAATGAGCTATTAATAAATGGTGCCTTAAAGATAACGGTGGGGTGTGCTGGGTTTGCTAAAGCATTAGCAAATATAATCTATAAAAAAAGGGATACCACTCAAAACGATATGAAACTTCCATTATTGATTGTAAGTGGAAGTGTGAATCCAGTAACCAAAAAGCAAGTTGTATTTGCGGAAGTGAATGGGTATGAAAGAATATCTTTAACGTTGGAGCAACTTTGGGATAAACAATATTGGGATACAGAAAAAGGGCAAGAAAATATATATCAATATTTAAAAATTGAACAACCTTTCATGTTTGAAACATTTGGGAATGTATCGACGGATCAAGTATATCAACTACCTGATCAAGGAAATGAACTAAGATTTAGGATAGGACAGTCACTCGGATACCTAGTAAAGAATCTTATCTCAAATGGTATTAAAAGAACGATATTATTTACAGGTGGAGATACATTATATCAATCGATGAGAGTATTAGGTATTACCGAAATTAAACCCATGAAAGAATTATTCCCCGGAATTGTTCTTGGAAATATTGATTTTAAGGATGAAAAACATTATGTCATTACTAAATCTGGCGGATTTGGTGATGAAGATCTATTTATTAAATTAAATGCATTGATTAAAGACAAAGGGGATGCACATTATGTTAAATCAATATAATTTAAAAATGCCAAAAAATGTGTTTGCAGGGTCAGATGCTATGCAAAATCTAAATACTATTATCAAAGACGGTGTCAAAAAAATCACGATATTTACAGATAAAGGCATCCTTAAATTTGGATTGCTAGACGATGTCATCAGTATTATCGAAAAGAATCATATCGAGTACGAAATTTTATCTGATATACCAACAGAGCCATCTTACATACAAGCTCAAGAGGTTGTTGATCAGTTTAAAGCATTGAAATCTGATTTTATCATCGGAGTTGGCGGCGGAAGTGTTATGGATATCGCTAAATTGGCATCCGTGTTATCTACTGATAACTATACGATAAAAGATTTACTAGCCAATCCGTTATTAGCTAAAAAACAAGTGACATCATTAATGATTCCTACCACAGCTGGTACAGGGTCTGAAGCCACTCCGAATAGCATTGTAGGTGTACCTGAAAAAAATCTAAAAGTTGGTATTGTAAATGGTGAATTAATTGCTGACCATGTTATTTTAGAAAGCAAGATGATAAAAAATTTACCTAAACCTATTGCTGCAGCAACAGGCATTGATGCTCTCGCACATGCTATCGAATGTTTTACTTCAAAAAAAGCGAACCCAATCAGTGATACATTTGCGCTAGAGGCATTAGATTTAATTTTGAATAACATTATTGAAGCTTGCACAAATCCAGATGCACTTGAAGCAAAGAGTAATATGTTATTAGGTTCTTTCTATGCTGGAGTAGCGATTACATCCTCAGGGACTACAGCTGTTCATGCCTTATCATATCCTTTAGGTGGAAAATATCACATTGCTCATGGTGTTTCTAACGCAATTCTACTAACACCAGTTATGAAGTTTAATGAGCCAGTTATTAAAGACCTCCTAGCTAAAGCCTATGATCGAGTTGTAAAAGGTACAAATGAACAATTAACTGTAAATGAAAAATCAAAATATATCATTGATCTATTAGAAAACATTGTGAAAACGCTCGAAATTCCAACTAGCTTAAAAGTGTTCAATGTGCGGGAGGAAGATTTAGAAGGTTTAGTTGAGGCTGGAATGGAAGTTCAAAGATTACTTGTGAATAATATGAGAGAAGTTACACCAGAAGATGCTCGTGAAATTTATCTAGAAATTATGTAGGAGTGATTCGTTGTGCAAAACAAATTAAAAGGAATTATTTCACCTATTGTTACACCAATGTATGACAATGAAGAAGTTAACTATGAAGAACTCGTAAATCAGGTGAATAGAGTCATTGAAAATGGTGTTCATGGTATTTTTACGTTTGGTACGAATGGTGAAGGATACATTTTAAGTGAAGAAGAAAAAGTGAAAGTAATGGAAACAGTAGTTGATACAGTAGCGGGTAGGGTTCCGGTATATGCATCCACAGGATTAGTTGGAACGCAAGATACCATTCGCTTATCTCTAGAAGCAAAGCGTGTTGGTGTAGACTACCTGTCAATCATCACCCCATATTTTGCAACAGCAACTCAAGAAGAGATTTATCATCATTTTAAAATGGTTGCTGAAGCGGTTGATATGCCAATTGTTTTATACAATATTCCAGCAAGAACAGGTAATTCGATTCAACCTGCAACTGTTGAAAGATTAAGCCACATTGACAATATTGTTGGGGTCAAAGATAGTAGCGGAAACTTTGATAATATTCTTCAATATATTGAAAGAACAAGAAATAGAGAAGATTTTTCTGTGCTATCAGGTAATGATTCATTAATATTATGGACATTACTTGCTGGGGGAACCGGCGGTATTGCAGGATGTTCGAATGTATACCCGTTTACTATGGCACAAATATACGAACAATTTGTAAATGGCAATATGGAAGAAGCACGTAAATATCAAGATTCAATCAGAAGTTTTAGAGATTGTTTTAAATTTGCGAATCCAAATACTGTGGTAAAAACTGCTGTTGAACTACTAGGCTATCCAGTTGGGAAGTGCCGTGCACCATTCAATCAAGTGTCTGATGAAGGAATTACAGCATTAAAATCAGTATTAAATGAAAATATTGAATTAGGAATGAAGTAGTTAGGAGGACATTATGAAAAAACTTATCGGAATAACAATGGGTGATCCTGCAGGTATCGGACCTGAAATTTCAATCAAGGCTTTTCAAAAGAAAGGCTTGTACGAAAAATGTAACCCCTTACTAATTGGAGATAAAAGTATTGTAGAGAGCTATTTAGAGAAATTCCCAGAAATTAATCTTAAAGTTAATGCCATTACGACACCGGAAGATGGATTATATGAATGGGGAACAATGGATGTCATTGACTTAGCTTCTGTAGATGCAAAGGAATTACAGATTGGTGAAGTGTCTAAAGAAGCCGGAAATGCAGCATATCTCTATGTTGAAAAAGTCATCGAATTAGCACTTGAGGGGAAAGTAGATGCAACTGTTACGAATCCATTAAATAAAGAAGCGTTAAACTTAGCGGAACATCACTTTGCTGGTCATACTGAAATTTATGGACAGCTTACAAATACTTCTAAATTTTCTATGATGTTAGCTGATGGTGATTTAAGAGTGGTTCACGTGTCAACGCATGTTTCTTTAAGACAAGCCTGCGATTTAGTTAAAAAAGAGAGAGTATTAGATGTAATAAACATTGCTCATCATGCTTGTCTAAACTTGGGGATCGAAAACCCAAGGATTGCTGTGGCAGGATTAAATCCACATTGTGGGGAAAATGGATTGTTTGGTACGGAAGAAATTGATGAGATCATCCCTGCGATTGAAGCAGCTAAAAGTGAAGGGATTAATGTATTCGGACCTATACCTGCAGATACAGTTTTCTCAAAAGCCCGTGGTGGAATGTATGATATCGTTGTCGTAATGTACCATGACCAAGGACATATCCCATTAAAACTATTAGGATTTGTATTTGATAGAGAACAAAATAAATGGAAAGAGGTTTCTGGAGTTAATATTACATTGGGATTACCAATTATCCGAACCTCAGTAGATCATGGAACAGCATTCGATCAAGCAGGTAAGATGACTGCGAGTGAACTTAGTCTTGAAAATGCAATTGATTACGCGGTACAGCTAGCAAATAATGCTAATTAAGAAATGAAGTGAATTGTGTGATAATAGATTTAATAGAAAATTTAGATAAATATAGATCATTAAATCCAAAGATCGCCAATGGTTTAGAGAAATTAAACGAAGTCGAAATAGATTATCATAAGCGATTTGATTTTGATGGTGGTTATTTGTTCTTTCAGGAAGGAACTACGAATCCGATAGATGAAGGAACCTTTGAAGCGCATAAAAAATATATGGATATTCAAATTGTTTTGGGTGGTTCGGAATATGTTGCCTGGACCCCCAGTAATGAATTAGTAGTAGCGGTAGAATATAATGCGGAAAAGGATGTAGTTCGATTAAACGGTAGTCCGAAAGAAATCATGAAAATCGATAAGGGTATGGCTTATATTTGTCTGCCTCACGATGGACATAAAGCGTTAAAACATATAGATCAAGCGACGATGTACAAGAAAGCGGTAATGAAGATAGAAATTTAAGCAGAAAGATAAGGTGATTAAGGTGATTAGTATGAGTAATACTAGATTAGTAGTTAACCAGTCAATTCCAAATGGTAAGTTATATCATAATGAATTTACAAATATTGATTTTTCTTTAATTCCATCTGGTCCTTTTCCAACCGCACATGCACCATCTATTATTAAGTTAGACAATGGGGATTTATTATGTGCGTGGTTTGCTGGTTCATTTGAAGGCAGTCCCGATATTTCCATTGTATTATCAAAATTTGATCATGAATCGGGGGAGTGGAATGAACCGAAAGTTGTCTCGCAGGATGATACGCGTAGTGAGCAAAACCCTTCATTTTTCCACGCACCTGATCAATCAGTATGGTTAATCTATACTTCTCAGGAAGGTCGACAACCTGGTAAAGATAATATGCAGTTTACGTCCATTATTAAATATCAGAAAACCTACGACAATGGTGAAAATTGGACTGAACCAGAAGTATTATTTAGCCAGCCTGGTACATTTGCTCGACAAGCAATTCAAGTATTAAGTAATGGCAGATGGATTTTTAGCACGTGGGTATGTGAGGATTCAGAATTTGGCCTTACAAACGATCCTACCGTATTCCAAGTATCAGATGATGATGGACTAACATGGAAAGAAGTACGTATGCCTGATAGTAACGGACGAGTACATGCCAATGTTATCGAATTAGAAGATGGCCATTTAGTGGCATTTATGAGAAGTAGATTTGCAGATTATATTTATAGAAGTGAGTCAACGGATAATGGAGATTCATGGACAGCACCTGAGCCAACAACTCTACCAAATAATAATGCAAGTATAAGTGCAATCAAACTTGATAACGGTGCCATTGCCATTGCCTATAATGCAAACGCTGCTAATAATCCTGAAAAAGGGAAAGTAGCATGGCCTGGATTAAGAAACCCAGTAGTGGTTTCAGTGTCTGAAGATGGCGGAAATACTTGGCCAATCGGTCGAATTATTGAACACGCAGAAGGTTTCATTGGAACAGAGAATAAAACTAATAATTCACAATTTGAATATCCTACTATTTATCAAGATGCCCAGAGACGATTACATTTAGTATACGCATACAAGAATAGATTATGTGTAAAATATAATAGTTTTTCAGTTGAAGATATATATGGTGATAAACGTGAAAATGAAGGGGTTTACAATCCTACATCTGGAGAAATCAGTTAGATAGTAAATTAAATGATAATTTGATAGGTTTTGGGATAAAACCCAAGTTAAAAAAATATCCAGTTAACTTGGTTATTAAGAGAGGAGAAATAACAAATGACATTGCACATGATTCTTGCCCTTGGTATCTTGATCCTAATGATTGGATTGATTATGTCAGACAAGATGGCCTTCGGTGCACCACCAATCCTGGCCTGCCTTTTACTAGTAATCACCGGTTTGTCTACTGTTCAAGAGGCCTTCGCAGGCTTCGTGAACCCAAGTGTTATCATGATTGCTGGCTTTATGGTTGTGATGGCGGCACTAATGAAGACTAGTTTGATTGGTAAGGTTCAGGCCTCTATGCTTTCTTTGGTAAATAAGGGCGGTTATAAAAGCTATGCTCTTTTGCTCGTGGTAGTTATGCTTGGTGCCAGTCTACCAGGTGCAGGAGCAACCGGTTACTATGTACTTATTTTATCTTTGATATCTACTATCCCTTACAATAAAAAAATGCCTACGTCTAAACTGATGATGCCTTTGGGGTTTGCTACTAACCACCCCTTAATTCCTTTCAATGTAGCACTCTTCTATGGTGTCACTGTCAGCGTACTAGAAACAGCAGGTTATCACGGCGGACTTTCAATGACGAAATTTGCTGTAGTGAATTTCATCCTGGCTCTTGGTTTCTTAGTATGGAGTTTGGTTGCTTATCGTCTTCTACCGGATCATCCAATTTCGGAAGCTTCTGCGATGGATGAAGTGGCGGCTACGGCTGAGATTGCGTCTATGCCTGCATGGAAAGAATACACTACCATTGCTCTATTTGTCCTCAGTGTTGTTGGTATGATGCTTATGAACGTGTTGGGCAATGCTTCATTTGTAATCCCTGGTCTTGCAGGAGCAATCTTACTATTCATGAATGTACTTGATTTCAAGGAAGCACGCGACAATATGGGTGCACCTGTAATCCTAATGATGGCTGGTGTTATCGGTGTTGCTGATGCTTTGGCAAACTCTGGATTTACAGCTATGATCGGCAAGGTTGTGGCGCATTCATTGGGTACTAATATCAATCCATTCATTCTTATCTTGATCTTCGCGCTTCTAACTAGTACATGTGCTACTTTCACTGGTTCAAATATGGGTTCTGTATTCATCTTTGCACCAATCGCTATTGCAACCAGCCTTAGTTTGGGACTTAATCCTGTTGCTGCCGCAGTTGCCGTTGTAGTATCCGGATGGAACGGCGGATACATGCCAATCGATGGTATGCCTGCTATGATTTTAGGTATGGGTAAATATAAGCTTCCACAGTTCTGGTTGTTCTCAGTACCTATGTACTTGATCCGTATTATTGTACTGTGTGCAGGTGCTATGCTTATTTTCCCTGTAAACTGATAGTTGGCATAAACTTATGCTTAGTGAGACCTTTGCCAAGTTAACAGGCAAAGGTTTCTTTTATCTACTTTTTATATATGGAAGATAAGGAGGAGAATTGTATGGAACAGCAACTACCTAAGGTAAAACCATTATGTCCACCGGGGCGTCCGCCACGATACGAAGATGTTCCCTTTGCGGAGGTAACACTGGATAATGGGGAGCCCTACACTCTGAAAATGGATATCTATCAGGATCTTAACCAGAAAACGCCAGGTCCATGCATTATTTACTATTTCGGAGGGGGATGGATGTATGGTGAATACAAGCAGGTTACTCAAAAAGCAGTATATTGCCGGGAGCTTATAAGATTGGTAGAGCAGGGATATACAGTTGTATCTCCATCCTATCGCTTGGTTAGTCAATCTGTTTTCCCAGCATGTATCCATGACTGCAAGGGAGTCGTTCGATTTTTGAAGGCGAATTCAGAGAGATATCATATCGACCCCGAACGGATTGGAGTGTTGGGGAACTCTGCTGGTGGACATCTAGCTGCAATGGTCGCAATGAGTGCAAATTGCAGTGAAATGGAAGGCGATGTCGGCGGCAACCTAGAATATACGAGTGCAATAAGAGCAGCAACCATTTTTTATGCGCCATCCGATCTAGCAGCACTCCTTAAGAACGACGCGAAGGAAGCAATCAAGAATTTGTTTGGAACAGAAGTCGATAATACAGGCAAATCCATGGATCATGTGATAACCCAAATTCTTGGATATACGGAACCTGGAAAATCGTTAATAGATTTAAACCTATTGCTCGAAAGAAGCGATACGGATGACCCGGATTGGAAGTATATTGAATTAGCAAAGAAGTGTAGTCCGATTACATATGTAAGTGCCGATTGCCCACCAATGATGATTTTGCACGGTGGCCAGGACCCTCTCGTGCCTATTGAACAAAGCGAGAGTCTTTACAAAGCCCTAGTGTCTTCTAATGCGGACGCAATGTACTTATCGTCTTCTCAGGCTAATCATGGCCCAACGATGGGAATTGAAGCGGATCAAATGGCCTATCAGTTCTTAAAAAATAGATTGTAAGTAAAATATAATTGCACCAGCAGGACTTTTCTTTTATAAAAATTTACGTACCTAGAACAAACATCGAAAAAATTTGGACAAGCCGACACTAATTAATTTACAGGAAGAGGTTTTCAATAAATGGAGACAGAAGTCATTGTAACCATATTAAAAATAATCATGATTGATATCATTCTATCTGGTGATAATGCCGTAGTCATTGCCATGGCCACAAGATCTTTACCTAAAAATTTACAAAATAAAGCAATCTTCGCTGGTACGGCCTTTGCTGTTATTTTCCGTATTATCCTTGCGGCGGTTGTTCTGATGATAATGGGGATTCCTTACATTCATGCTGTTGCAGGTCTATTGCTGGCATATATCGCATGGGGAGTACTGGACCAAGGGAAAGAGGAAGATGCTCACATAAAGAGTTATAACTCTATTTGGAAAGCAGTTGTTACTATTGCAGTTGCTGACTTAACAATGAGTTTGGACAATGTTGTTGCAGTGGCCGGGGCTGCTGGTGGTCATATGGGTCTATTAATTGCCGGGATTACTATAAGTATTCCACTGATGATCATTGGTTCTAAATTTCTGGTTTACTTGATGGGAAAATATCCGATTATTATCTATATTGGGGCTGGTATCCTTACATGGACAGCTGGAGAGATGATTTTAAAAGATAAAAGTTTAAATCGTTTGGTTGATCTTTCACATGGGGCTATGTCTTATGCAATTCTAGCTATCGTAACAGTCATGATACTTGTAGCAGGTTATGCTAAAAACCGAGGAAATGCAAGGAAAGTTAAAGAAAGACAAGCAGCATAATTATTGAGGGAAAGAGTGAAATTTTACTCTTTCCCTTTCTCATTACAGCTCATTTTTAATTTGGTCAAGTGACGTGCCATTTTGGGTTTCACGATTGTACTTTTGCGTGTTCATTTTATGCATCAAATATATGATGATTTTCTCCATAAAGACTGTAAGACTTTTGGCGATAATAATAGGACTTCTCGACCGAGAATGATAGAATAAGATTTATTATAATTTTTTAGGAGTAATTAACGTGCAAAATAAAATGGAAAAGACAATGTCAGTTAATCAGAAAATCCAATCCCTCATACCTTGGATTTTAGTATTCCTTTGGATGTTTCTTATATTTAATATGTCTGCTCAACCAGCTACTCAATCTAACTCTCTTAGTACGGGAGTAACCGAAAAGTTGATCGAACTATTGAATAAGCTTACTCCTGGGGCTGATTTGAATATGGAGCAAGTAAATCATATCGTAAGAAAAAATGCGCATTTCTTTGCCTACTTAATCCTTGCTATTTTAGTACGAAACGCTTTGAGAAAAGGTGAAATCCCAAAAGGTAAGAACTTGCTTTTAGCTATTGGGATTTGCGTCCTTTATGCCGCTTCAGATGAATTTCACCAAATTTTTGTACCGGGTAGAGGTCCGCAGGTAAAGGATGTTTTCATTGATAGTGCGGGTGCCGTTGTAGGAATTGGGATTTATCAACTAGTGAATAAAATGGTTAAACAAAAGTCATTTAATAAAGCTAAACTTTGATGCCCAAGGGGGACGGTTCTTGGACGTTTATAACTGCTTTTTTAGCTCATTCTTCTAAAGGATTGTATTTTCTCTAGTGTCATCCAGTTGTTTTGTATTTGTGTCTCTTGGAATCCAGCCAAGCATTATACCTTTGAACAATTATGGTTTCAGTAAATAGTTTGGCTGGGTCAATGAACGGTTCGGCGTTTCATGGCAACCTATATCTTCCTTGACCTCTTAACTATTTGTTAAGAGGTTCTTCTATTCAAGCAAAATTCCATTGCTTGTCACGTCCCGCAACTTCGGACAAGGAAGGGCCAACAAAGCAAGTTTGTTTCCGAAGTCGTGTTAACTTCGGACAGGGAAGGACCAACAAAGCAAGATTGTGTCCGAAGTCGTGTTAATTTCGGACAAGGAAGGTCCAACAAAGCAAGATTGTGTCCGAAGTCGTGTCAACTTCGGACAAGAAAGGTTCAACAAAGCAAGATTGTGTCCGAAGTCGTGTCAACTTCGGACAAGGAACGTCCAAAAAAGCAAGGGCGTGTCCGAAGTCGTGTTAACTTCGGACAAGGGAGGGCCAAAAAAGCAAGGGTGTGTCCGAAGTCGTGTCAGATTTGAATAAACAGGGTCAGACCCGCGCTGTGAAATAAGATTAAATCAATAAAGTGCTGTGGTGAGATGGAAATATCATTGTTAACTTCAAAACCAATTTAAAAGAGTAAGATCCTGTCTTAGAGGCTGCTTACTCTTTTTATCTTCTTAATTTAGTCACTTTTAAAAGGGGGGTAGATCCAAGAACAGCGTGGGTTGAGGTCATTTTTAATTAAACGTTTGTGTAGTGTTGAAAAGGCGGGGGATTACTAGAATTCTGCAGAAACCAACTGATTTTGTTGGAAAGTGCATTATTTCCTGCGAAATGAATAAATCCTATCGACAGTCTTTGTGCTTACTTTGCAGGTGGAATTCTGATATATCAGTTCTTGTTGGGATTTCAACCAAACGTTTGAATAGTATATCCTTTTTGTTATTTCGTCGAAAGGGTGTCGCATAATGACTTTTCGATAGGAACCTACTACTTTTTTGATAATTTTCTACAACTTATTTTAGACTCATGTAGGTTTGAGGCTTATGTACCAAGGGGTGAAGCCGTTTTAATCAAACGTTTGATTGATAGGGAAATTTGCTGAAGTGTAGGTGAAAATCAGCAATAACACTATTTATGTATTCAACAGATAGCTTTTCTGGAATGAAATTGGTCAAGCAATCAACTCCGTCAGCTTTTTTAGAAATCATTTGTTCGTTTTTTTGACTAAAATTTGCAAACTTTGGGGTAGAGCTCCTAGACTACTATATATCCTTATGGGAAATAGGTTGGCTCATTCCTCTAAGTGGAATCAAAGTAAATGACATTAGAAAAAGGCGATTTCTAATAATAATTAGGAATCGCCTTTTTCTACATAAATGACACATAGAAAAGTGTCAAACAACACTATTTTTAATGGAATTGCTATCACTGACATCGGGGTCAACTACGGTATTGGATGAGAGATTGACAGGGGACAAGTCACCGAGTGCTTCTCCAAATGCCTGATTTCGCTTATAGGAAATAAATTGGTCAATTATTTGTAACGAACCCGTATTTGCGACTGCTCCATTGTCAATGCTATTAACTTTAACGCCCAACACATTGATGACCATCGGAGATATAAAAAACATGTAAACACTCCTATTTTTTGATGTATACCCCAAAGATCAGGATAAATGGAGCAAGATGCTATAGGAAACTTGATTTTACGGAGGAACTATCAATTAAATCATTATCAAGCACCCAAGAAGTTGAAGCCAAAGTAGGGCATAAGTCTCCATTTTGTTCTCCAATTCCTTGATTCCGTTTATAGGAGACAAACAAATCTACGTGCTGACTTGGCCCTAGATTAACAACTGCTCCATGGTCAATGGCATTAATTTTTATACCCAAAATGTTAAGAGTAGCAGGCGCAAATGTCATGGTCTCACTCCTATGGAATTGGAACTTGGGCCGTCGATGTAAAGGTAGAGTTGGAATCCAGTTGATCACGGTCATCAACCAAACTTCTTGTACCGAGGAAGTTGCTTCCATCCCCCATATTTTGGCCTAAACCCATATTTTTTTTGTCTGAATTATGCCACTCAGCTAGTAGGTTTTGCCCGACATTTATGGCTGAAGCATTCTCAAAAGAGTTTACCTTTATGATATTGATATTGATGTTGATGTAAGGAACCGGACCTGACATAAAACCCTCCTAAGCTTTTTTAATTCGTTGTTTTTTGTGACGTGCTATCCTGAAGCTCATTATCCAATGTTGAAGAGACTGTGAACGCCCTCCGTGTACCATCTGCCAGCTGCTGGCCCATTCCTTGGTTTTTCTTTGCACTTACATTTTTGTTATGAATAATCGTTGAACTAAATGAGACTGTACTTAAATGATCAACATTATTCAATTTAATGCCTTTTATATTGATTGTAGTTGGTAAAAAGAACATCGACCAGAATCCTTTCTATAAAACCCGGGATACTTAAAGCCTATGCTGGGCACTTGGTGATTATGTTAGGACATTAGGTTTAGAAACCAGTAATCGGATCATCGGTCGATTTCTTTGAATTTTTTTAAGTAAAAATCCTTTTTCCATGAATGATTTGATAAATCATAAATACGATGAATATAAGATGCAAATTTATAAATGGACCAGCTTTATTCTTCGGAGGAGGATCCATACATGGATATGAATAAGATGTTACAATGGATGGATTTGGCAAAGAATTATCAATCCAATGACTTTTGGAGTGGTATTTTTGAGCAGCCCTCCTTTGATGAATTTATGAAAAGTAATTTTGATTTTGGTCAGCCTGGAGAGGCAAAAGCAGAACCTGTGAGGGAGAAAAGGTTTCCACCAACCGATATCTATTTGACAGACGAAGAGGTTATATTGGTCGTCGATCTACCTGGTTATTTAAAGGAAGATATCCAGTTGTCAGTATCAGGCATAAAGGTATTAATAAAAGGAAGCAAGAAAAACCTCATCAAAGGGGAGGTGGTACAGCAAGAAAGAAATACTGGAGATTTTGAGCGAATCATCCAGCTTCCAGAACCTGTCCTACCCAATCAAGTTAGTGCAAGGTTTAGCAATGGCTTGTTGATCGTTTCATATAAACGGCACTATTTTAACGAAGAACAGGTGCCAATTGAATAGCCAATCTTTAAGCATTTCATACGCTGGTTGTATGAAGGGAAAATAAATCATAGTTTGCGGGGATTTACTATGCCTATTAAAGGGATATTCGGCCGGAATAATAAGGAAAATTCGTTAAACAGCGCAAATGATTACGATAAGCAAATTTTACGGATAAACACACTGGAAGTCCAAATGAAGAAGTTATTAGAATTTGAAAAACAACTTCGGCTATCGATGTTAGGAACTGACAAACTTGTGAAGGACAAGCGATCATGGACCGAGCAGAAAAAAGTGGATGCCAATAAGTCCGAACAGGAGATTCATTCAAAAAGGAATGTTGACGATAGTAAAGAATTGAAACTGCAAGTACAAAAGGTCAGTGAGCTATCACAAAGGATCGACGGCCTTGAGAAAATAGTAAAAGAGATTATTTTGTCCCAACACGCTAACCAATCAGCAAAAGATATGAGTGGGGGGAGTTATCGTCTCAAGGAAAATAGGGGCAATGGGCAAGAACAGAGTGACACCCGCTCCTCGCCCATAGACATAAGAGTCCGTGAGCTGGAGAAAAAATATGAAATGGTTAATGAGGTGCAAGCTGGGATACTCACTCAAATAGAAGAATTAGTAGAAAAGCAAAATCATCTGCTGAGGAAATGGGAGGAAAAAGAAAGGGAGGCGATACAGCAGAATCCTATTATGAATACATTTTATATTGATAAATTTTATTTAGATAAATATGAGCAAACCAATAACTTTGGTCAGATTGGCATTCATGAGTTGAGCGGTGCCCTCAATATTGGAGCGACATATGGTAAAGATGTTATACCTCGCAAGATAACGGAGGAAGTAAAAGAGGAAATAGAAAAAATGAAGGCCGTCAAGGAGAAAATGGAGAAACAGCAATCTAGTACAGACGAAACGGACAAGCCCCAACAAGATGAATCCTCAAACCATCCAACCCCCACTCCTAACGAGGAGGAAGAACACTACACCGAAATCGAGATTGAGGATGATTAATCATCCCTGGATCATGGGGACGGTTCTTTTGACTTTTTATTGGTTACTAAGAATTTGGCTCTTTATGCGATACCAGGTATGGTATAAAAAAGTGGAAGTGATCGTATTTTTAAATACATTTAGTCTATGTAACAAAAAGGCCTACTTACTTGCTTTACCTCCAGGGGGTTCGCAGTAAATAGGCCTTTTAGTTATTTTAGTAGTATGGAAAATCCCCGCTTTGGCGCTTTGTTTGTTTTGTTAGAAAATATTGATTTTTATAAAAATTTATACTAATATAATTACAAACTAATCTTTAGAAAAAATTAACATAATTTTTGAGGGGGTTTTTGTTATGAGAGTCATTGAGAAAATCAGCACCTTTGCTGGAAAAACATTTACATTATGGGTTTTGGTTTTTGCTATTATTGCCTATTCTTTTCCTGCACACTTTGTATGGCTGGGAGGCTATATTGTTCCTTTATTAGGGATTGTTATGTTTGGAATGGGCCTTACACTCGAGTTATCGGATTTTAAAGAAGTATTTAGAAGACCGAAGGAAGTGGCGCTTGGGGTCATCGGTCACTTTATCATCATGCCATTGCTTGCCTTTTTATTGGCAGTTGGACTGGATTTACCGAAGGAAGTCGCTGTAGGTGTTATTTTAGTAGGATGCTGCCCGAGCGGTACAGCCTCCAATGTTATGGTGTTTCTAGCAAGAGGAAATGTAGCGTTAGCTGTTGCCATTGCCTCTGTTTCTACGATTCTTGCACCAATTGTCACACCATTGCTCATTCTTCTGTTTGCAAGCAAATGGGTGGATGTCAGTGTGGCTTCTTTATTCCTTTCGATTGTACAAGTAGTGATTGTCCCATTAACGCTTGGGTTTATCATTAAAAAGTTCTTTGGAAAACAAGCTAAAGCCGGTGCGAAAGCATTGCCGCTTGTTTCCGTTACTGCGATTGTGTTAATTGTATCTGCTGTCGTAGCAGGTAGTGCGGCGAAGATTGCCGAAACTGGATTGCTTATCTTTGGAGTTGTGATCCTACATAATTTACTAGGTTTCTTAATAGGATTCTTCTTTGCCCGTTTATGCGGAATGGACCTTGCCAAGCAAAAGGCTGTGGCAATGGAAGTGGGCATGCAGAATTCCGGCTTGGGAGTTGCAATCGCTACGGCTCACTTCTCTCCTTTAGCGGCAGTACCAAGTGCGATTTTCAGTGTGTGGCATAATCTATCGGGTTCCGTACTCGCTAATATTTTCAGCCGGATGAAAGAGAAAGATCAAAATAATCAAAGTATCCAAAAGGTAGGTTAACACTGAAGACCACCCAGCCATATCTGGGTGGTCTTCTTTAAGGCTGTCTTACTTCCTGTGCCTGTCACGCCCCGATAGTTTTCGAAGTCGAATATTGATAGACATTTATAATAGTAGAAAGTATTTGTATGGAGTTGCAGCTGAATATAAAAGAAAAACTTTCTGTTGCATAAGTAAATCGAAGATGGTACTATAAGAAGGTCGCTTTTAGCCGAACCTATTTTATTGCAAAAAGTGATAGAAAAAAAGATAAAATATTATATTGACATAATGATAGAAAGTTGATATGATAGTGAATGTCGCTTCTGACATAAC
>NTXX01000074.1 GCA_002559145.1 Bacillus sp. AFS006103 | reverse complement strand
TCTCCAGGCGCAGCCGCTCCTGCGGGTACAGCGGCGTGAGCTTGGTGAAGTCCGGGCGCTCGCGCGCCTCCTCCGGCGTCAGGCCGTTCACCGTGTCCAGGCGCACGAGCGCGTTGAACTTGTTCGGTCGGTTGCCGCTGCCCTGGGGGGCCTGCTCGCCCTCGCGCGGCTGGCGCACGGCGCCGGTGATCGCGTCGCCGCGGCGCAGGCCGGCCTTCTTCACCTGGCCGAGGGAGACGTACACGTCGTTCGGGCCCGGCAGGTACC
>NTXX01000073.1 GCA_002559145.1 Bacillus sp. AFS006103 | reverse complement strand
TCCATCCTGGAGGAGAAGACGCGCGCGCAGGCCCTGGCCACCGCGTCGATGCCGTTCGTGTTCCCGCACGTCGCGCTGATGCCCGACGCCCATCTCGGCAAGGGGGCGACCGTCGGCTCGGTCATCCCGACGCTGGGCACGATGATCCCGGCGGCGGTCGGCGTCGACATCGGCTGCGGCATGATCGCCGTCCGCACGCAGTGGACGGCCGACGAGGTC
>NTXX01000011.1 GCA_002559145.1 Bacillus sp. AFS006103 | reverse complement strand
ACTTTTAAGACTAACCTCAGTTTTTTCCGCTTATATGATCCAAATCTTTAGATATTGTCTTACTTAGAGGAGTTAACAGGAATATTTCCGCTTATATCTGCTTCTTTAGCTTCCTCTATAAACATTAGACGGAATTTTTCCGCCTATGAATTCTCATACCTACGCAAAAATCGATACGAGAAGGCGGAAATGGTTTGCCAACTTCTTCGACTCGAGTCTTTAAATTATTTTTTTAAAATTCAAATAAATAGTAGCCAAATATCAATACGTGTTATACAATATATTTATTATCAACACTCTGTTACATAACAGAATAAACAAATTAAACATTCGAGTTACTACTAACATGAATACGAATTATAAAAAATGAGAGAAAAGGGGAATTTACGATGAACAAAACTGATTCGATTGCACGTAGAATACTAGGTTGGAAGTTAAATCGATGGGATCGCTGGTATGATTATGAAAAGGCTACCTTCATCCACGAATCAGATTTCCAGCCCGAGAAAAATCTTGACCATGCCATGCTAATCGTGGACAGATTAAAGGATTTTGGCTATACTTTTACAACCAATGGAGAATCTGAAGCAAGCTTTAATGACGTCCGTGCAACCGGAAAAACCCTATCACAAGCCATTACGAATGCTGCCTACACCATCATTGAAAATAACGTGGAAGATAGGTCGACCATTTGGGCACAATTGTGCTAAAACTAATAACAAAAGGAGTTGATTACCCACGTATGGTAGGTTATCAACTCCTTTTATTCATACCTGAGCTTTCTAATGATTGATTAATTCTGTACCATATGAGTTATCAATTGCACAAAGCCATTCACCTTGTGAATTTTTCTTAAACACATAAGTCGCCTTTCAACAACGTATCAAAATCTTCTTGTTTGATTGCAATATCACACTTTTTGATGATCTTTTTTAATTCGTGTTCCATCCTCTATTCCCTCCCATACATACTCAAATTAACCTCATTTCGGATAGAGAATCTCATCGATGATCCCATATTCTTTCGCCTCTTCAGCACTCATGAAGTAATCCCGGTCCGTATCCTTCGCTATCTTTTCAAGCGGTTGTCCGGTCCTTTCTGAAATTATTTGATTGATATGCTCTCTTAGTTTTAAAATTCTTCGTGCGGAAATTTCAATCTCCGTTGCCTGCCCTTTTGCCCCTCCTAAGGGCTGATGAATCATAATTTCACTATTTGGCAGTGCATACCGTTTTCCCTTTTTTCCGGCAAGCAGTAACATCGCCCCAAATGAAGCGGCCATTCCTGTGCAGATTGTCCTGACGTCCGGCTTAATGTATTGCATTGTGTCAAAGATAGCAAAGCCAGCGGTAGTCAAGCCTCCCGGGCTATTAATATAAAGCGAAATTTCTTTATCCGGTGCGTCTGCTGCTAAAAATAATAATTGGGCAACCACACTATTGGCAGTATGTTCATTTATTTCATCACCAATGATGATAATTCTGTCCTTTAACAATCTTGAGTAAATATCATAAGAACGTTCCCCACGATTCGATTGTTCGATTACATATGGAATGGTACTCATTCCAATCCCTCCTTAAAAGCAATTTGGCTATGCAGCCATGCAGAGAGTGCTTGAAGGAGAATAATCCGATTTGGACCGTATTTTACCTCTCACCAACATAGAAACTTCACTATTTATTCTTAATGGAATTGATTCAATGAGGATAGTTGGATCTTGATTTTTTAATGCCTCATAAAATAGATCCGAAAGCTGTTCCCTATCATTATCATCCCAAAAGGTTTTCGCCGAAAGGAATTGTTGATCTTCATTTATTTTTTCCAAACGCTTTTTGGCACGATGAAGATTGGACTTCACTGCCATTTCTGTAGAATCTAATATTGATGCGATTTCCTTCAGCTGGTATTGAAAACCCTCTTTTAACAAAAAGATAATCGCTTGATTAGGCGTAAAGTTCTTTAGGAGTATATCAACTAATTCCCTTGTGTCATCCAGTGAATTGGTTAAAGCAGTATTGGCAGAATCGAGATTTGCCTCCACTGTTTCCTTTTTTCTTCTTCGAAGCATATCTACCCAATGATTATAAGCAATCTTATTTAGTAAAGCAGTGGACATCTTTTGCTGATTACTGCAATATTTTAACGACTTGATAAAAGTCTCTTGTGCAATTTCGTCTCCATCCCATCCATTTCGGGTGAGAAAGTGACAATATCGTTGAAGTTTTGGATAATTTTCAATCCAAAACTCCTCCTCAATCCTCTCTTCAAGCTCTTGGCCCTCCAGGGTGACTTGACTAAGTTTGTGTGACATTGATTTCACTCCTTTGCACTCTCTACATTATTAACGTTTCAATTAGCTGAAAAGATACGGGGGGATAATTTTATTTTTTATAATATAGGATCCTCCCATTATTTTCATATTTAACCGATGGAGAAGAATTTAGATGATTTTGGTGAAAAATAATGATGGACTATTTTTATAAGCCTGATATAATCCATATATAAAACAATAATTTATTTTTAAAGGTGGACATTATGGCGAACACTTGTAGATATGTTGTCAACGCACTTGGTAAAGGTGGAGAAACATATTATACGCTTTGTAAAGATAAACAAGAATTACAGAATTGGATTACAACCAATCAAGAGAAATTGATCATGGAAGAATTAAAGGTAACTGATAAGAATCAAACTTTGTTCTCTAAACTATTTAACTTAAAAAAATTATATTAATTTTTCAGACGCCATTCTTAATAGAATGGCGTCATTATTTTTGTAGATTACTAGTCGATGATAATAAGTTGGAATTTTTTGTGAATAAACCTATAATATATTTAATGTAGGGGGTGCTTGTTTGTGGAGGAAATGAAAGAAAATAATAGCCAACCAGGTTCCAATAACAACAAAAATGATATAAGAGTAAATAATCATTTCACTTTAACCATTAACCTTGGGGATCCCTTCAATTTATTTGCGCTAATCGGCAGCATTTATGTAGTTAAGCGATTGGTAAAAAAACGTAAAGCCAGACGTAAAAAAATGCAATGGCCTTAAACCATAGCATTTTTTTACGTGTACTTTTCAGTCATCTAATTTTCTTAATTTCTTTCTTAATTCAATCATTACAGCTCTCGGGTTCTCTACTTCAAAAATGACATATTTATATTTTCCGAAATTCTCAAGCTCTATATGGACTAGTGGCACCTTATGTTCAGATGAAATGAAATACCATTCATTTCCAAACTTGAAACTGCCTTCATAAATATTAAGTGGTGCGATGGCAGTACCAGGCATGCGAAGCATCCACATAGGCGGGTCAAAGTCATCAATATAAACATTTTTAATCGTTTTATAAGGAATTTTTAACTGCCACTTTAGTGCAAAAAGGCTTAAAACCCCTGTTAACTTTAGTACGAATTCTTCCTCTTTAAAGTGCACTTCCCTTCCCATAAAGGGTCACCTCACTTGCAGATTTGAAACATACCATCATTTATATTTTACCACTGGAAGATTCCGGAAGACAATTATTTTAAAAATTTTCTACACTGACAAATTTTCTCCTTTGAATGTAGATGAGCCTGATGGAAAGGGCGATTCCGGCTGCGAGCAGGCCGATGGTCAAGCCGATCCAATAGCCTCTCGCACCTAAACTAGTGTAATTGGCAAGCAGATAACCTGCTGGAAGACAGATGAGCCAATAGGCGATTAATGACATAATAAAGGCAAGATTGACATCCTTATACCCTCTTAAGGCGGCTTGCGCAGTCGCCTGAATGGCATCACAAATTTGGAAAAACAGCGCAAAGATTAGAAAATTAGCTGTTAAGTTAATAACGGCCGTTTCATTCGAATAAAAACCAGCCACTTGATAGCGAAAGATGACTACCAATAACCCAGTCACAACCGCAATTAGAATAGCCAGATAAACACCTAACCAACTGTATTGTTTGGCATCTTTATAACGCCTTGCCCCTACTTCATACCCGACAAGGACTGTCAGAGCAGTGGAAATACTAATCGGGATCATGTAAAGAAACGAAACAATATTTAAGGCAGATTGATAGGCAGCAATCGTAGTAACATTAAATTTACTTAAAAGAATGGTAACCAACGCAAACATACTCGTTTCAAAGAATGTTGAAAGGCCCATCGGCACACCAATCTTTAATATTTCTTTACATTTATCCCAAGAAAACTCTTTAATATTGGCGAAAACCGGGTACGAAGAGAATGGTTCTTGTGTTCTAACAATGAAGACCGTCATCAGCATAATCGCCAAATACGTAAATGATGTCGCATACCCTGCCCCGGCACCCCCAAGCTCCGGAAAACCTAATTTTCCAAAGATGAGCACATAGTTCAAAAAGAAATTAGCAGGTAATGATAATAACATGATGATCATGATGACCCTTGTTTTTCCAAGTGCATAAATAAAGGATCTTAACACATTAAAAATAAATAAAGGCAGAATTCCATAGCTGAGTCCAACTAGATAATCAAAGGCAGTATCTTGAACACCTGTTGGCAGTTTCATTTTATCCAGGAACGGGTCTAACAAAAAGCATCCAAAAATAATCACCAATGATGCAATCAGAATGGACAGATAGATTCCATGCTTCACAATTGATGCCACTTCATTGCTCTTCTTTTCACCAAAGCGTTGGGCGGCAATAGGTGAAACAGCAAGAAGTATCCCGCTGATCCCCGTAAATATCGGACTCCAAATCGACGAGCCAATCGCAACTCCGGCTAATGCGGTGGAATTGAACTTCCCTGACATAATCGTATTAAAAAACACCATTGAAAACATCCCTAGCTGAGTAATTAAGATAGGAATTAACAAGATCAATATTTGCTTTGTTTTTTCCTTTAAAGTAAAGGTTTGATTCATAGATAGGTTCTCCTTGATAAATAAAAGTCCGAAACTTCATTATACTCTATATTGGATGAATATTCCTCAATTATATCGGAGAACAGTAGATGTGGTTGACTTAAGTTTATCCGGGTTTGTTTTATTTACCTATTATAATAATCAACAATCATGTCTATACAAAAAAACGCCGGAGCAATTGATCCGGCGTTCATTTAATTGTGACCAACCACTTTTCCAAGTCCACCTGGCTTGTTGTGAACCGCAAGCCTGTCGATTAGATTATTGCTCTCAAAATTTAAGCCTGTTAAATTGACCTTAACTCCATTTTTCTGATACTTGAAGACGACTTTATCAATCGCACCAACAGCTGAATCATCCCATAGATGGGCATTTGATAGGTCCAAGTCAATTTCCCTAACATTCTCTTTATAATCAAAACTGTTTACAAAATCAGTGACAGATGCAAAGAATAGTTGACCTGAAACATGATATATTTTTTTATGAGAGCCTTTAGCTGTAAGGCCTGATACTTTCACTCGAGATATTTTTGAAGCAAAGAAAATCGCACTTAAAATGATTCCAGCTAAAACCCCTTTAGACAGGTCGTGGGTCTGTATTACAGTAATAACAGTCACAATCATCACAATGGTATCGGTAATTGGCACCTTTTTGAATGATTTTAGGCACGACCAATCAAATGTTCCAATTGAAACCATAATCATCACACCAACTAGTGCAGCCATGGGAATCTGAACGAGAATTCCTCTTAAGGAAACAATTAATATTAATAAAAACGCACCTGCGACAAATGTGGATAATCTTCCTCTGCCACCAGATTTAATATTAATACCAGACTGACCAATCATTGCACAGCCGGCCATACCGCCAAATAAAGCAGAGACAATATTTGCAATACCTTGTCCAATCGCTTCTCTATTCTTGTCACTTTCAGTATCTGTCAAATCATCAACAATAGTAGCTGTAAGTAGTGATTCAACTAACCCTACAATAGCGATCGATAATGAATAAGGAAAAATAATCTGCAGTGTTTCAAAGTTGAAAGGAATGTCTGGAATTAAAAATACAGGTAATTTTGATGTTAATACCCCCATATCACCAACGGTCCGCACATCACTACCGGTGAAAATGGCAATCGTTGTGATCACAATAATCGCAACCAACGGTGACGGGATAGCCTTCGTGAATCGGGGTAGGATATAAATAATCGCAAGTGCTCCAGCGACCATCGTGTACATTTGCCATGACTCCCCTGCGAAATGCGGTAATTGAGCGGCAAAAATAAGTATCGCTAATGCATTTACAAAGCCTGTCATTACGGACCTGGGCACAAATTTCATCAATCGTCCTAACTTTAAAACTCCCATAGTGATTTGTAGAACACCCGTTAGTATTGTTGCAGCTAGTAAATATTGCAATCCGTGATCTTTCACCAATGTCACCATCAGTAAGGCAGTTGCCCCCGTTGCGGCAGAAATCATCCCCGGTCTTCCACCAACAAACGCGATGGTCATCGCAATACAAAAAGAAGCATACAACCCAACCATGGGGTCAACACCGGCAATGATTGAAAAAGAAATCGCCTCTGGAACGAGTGCAAGAGCAACCACGATACCTGCTAAGATATCGCCCTTTGTATTTCCAAACCATGAATATTTAATTTTACTTAAATTCAAACTTTGCACCTCTCCCTTTGTTTATATATATTTTGAAAAATATATAGCTTCAGCACGTATAGGGCACTTCCGCTTTTCATATTGACTTTCAACTCTCTTGAAAGTCGGGTCCGTTGTTAACAAAACATAGTATATCGGATTATGAACAATTTGTGAAATTAGATGTAAACGCACACATTCTGTATTTCCTTTGTTTATCTTCACCTTTCTTAGATTGCAACCCAAACTTCAAAAAGTTGTGATTCCAATCACCACTTCATCCGGTATATTTTTTTAAAATAGATTTAAGGGGTTGGTGATTAGACATGGAAATACATATGATGGATTTAGCTGTTTTAGCAGGCTATCACAATCGGCAGGTAATTCTGAACTACTATGATGACGAGGATTTTTTATGGAAAAGAGATGGGTTTCACTTTCATTCGATCCAATTATTAAATGGCAAGCTTATATTTTCAAAAAAGGATGGCAATACCCTACCCATTTCATTGAAAAATTATGATACATTTGCAAGAAACAATGATTTTCAAAATTATTTTATATTAAGAAAAGGAGAGGCACGGTTAGAGGTCTATTTCCCTTAAAAATAATAAAAATAGGACCTCCATGAGAGCGTCCTATTTCTTTACAATTTTTGACGGGTTATTGATTTTATATAGCACAGGCACATCTACTAAAAATTCTTCGTCCACATCTTTTCCTTTACCGAGTTTCTTAGCAGCCACTTTTCCACCGAATTCCAGTGAATCCCCTAACGCTAGTTCAAACTTTTTGAGTGTCTTACTGTGACTGCACCAAGCCAGTCCGATTTCAAGTGGTTTTTCCTCATGGATGACCTGTACATTTTCTAAGACAACTACTTCATCATTTTCTTCATTAAACGGATTGTAGACTAGCGCAAACTGTTTGACACTTGCAGTAAAATGAACTTTATCAATCGGAAGTTCGAGTTTTGGTGCCTTCTCCTTTTTAGGTTTAGGTTCCTTTGCTTTTGGTGGCTTAGCTACTTCCTTTTTGGCAGGTTTTTCGACAGGTTCAGATGTGACTTCAGCAATCATTGGGTCATTTCCATCACTTGTCACGAGGTCGGGGCCAGCGGTTTCTTTTTCATCAAAAGTTAACAGGCTTTCTTTTCCAAAGCTCGATTGTTGCATTTCCTTTAAATAGGCCGGGTGGATGCAGGTGAGATTTCCGTCTTGGAACTCGATCACTAGCGTATTAATATCCAACGCGCTCCCGTAAGTTTCATATCCTTTAATGGTCACAAGACGCTGATAGTTTCGGTCCTTATACCAGAATTCCTTTTTCGCTTCCCGTGCAGAGGATAAACCCCATTCCCTAAGCTTCTCCTTATAATGATCAATATCAAGAAAGGTTTCATACTCACCTTTTGGCGGAATATATTTCGTCAACTCTGACTGCTCCAATTGCGGACGCTGAATTATCATCCTAACACTTCCTTCTACTATGTATGTGATTTTATTATATTTCAACTACTGCAAATAAAAAAGGGGGAAGAGCTAATCCTCTTCTCCCTCCATTCTTTATATTGAAATTAAAAAAAGGCTCTACAAGAGAGCCTTTTCCTTCACATTTATGTGGTTTAGATTATGCTTTACGAACGTTAGTAGCTTGTGGTCCACGTTGACCTTGCTCAACTTCAAAAGTCACTGCTTGACCTTCGTCTAAAGATTTGAAACCTTCGCCTTGGATAGCAGAGAAGTGTACGAATACGTCGTCTCCAGCTTCGCGCTCGATGAATCCAAAACCTTTTTCTGCATTAAACCATTTTACTTTACCTTGTTCCATTTGTGTTTCCTCCTGCTGTGTGCTTTGCACACATAAAATTACTATCCTTGCTCAGTTCGATCTTTTAGACAAAAAGCAGTATACCCTTTTTTCATCCTTACCGACTAACAAAAATAATTCTCCCTAACTATAACAGATGGTCCAACATAATGCAAATGTATCTGCGGAATTTATTATATCTATTGTAAAAATACTGTAATTATTCCGTTGTTTTTCAATTCTTAATTAGCATTAATATAACAATCTAGGAGGTGAATTTTTTCTTGTTCAACTTACTTTTTTTCGTTGTACAAGAAAAAAGTTATTTTAAAATATTATTATTTTTTAAAAAAAATGCAGTATTCTTGATGTATAATGACTATAGAATTTTTTATAAAAATGGTGGGTGGACATGCGCACATACAACGAAAAAGTAAGTATCTATCATGGAATGGTGTCGACCATTGCTGTGAACCTTGCTAGTAACTTTTTTCCTATTTTCGCCATATCTATTCTCGGCGCAAGCAACTATCAAGTGGGGCTAATCAGCTCCCTGCCGCCCTTGGTTGCACTTATCATGACCATTCCAGCTGCAATCCTATTGAATCGCTTAGAGCAGCAAAAGAAGACCGTAGCCATGTCTGTTTTATGGGCTCGAACCTTGTTTGCCCTTTTAGCTGGTGTGCTTTTCATTGGCTCAGCTTATCAAGCATGGGCGTTTTTAATCATTGTAGCTGTAATGAATGTTCCGGGAACGATATCAAATATTGGCTGGCAAACACTGATTAGCGGAATGATTAAAGAAGACCGAAGAGGAGCATTTTTCAGTGACAGAAACCGCCTATTAACGATTGTCGGGATGATCACTACGTTGATCATTGGAATCATCATGAAAAACCAAACCGACAATGCCATTGCCTACCAGGTTTTATTTCTGATCGCATTTCTTTTTGGATTATTAGAAGTATTTTTCTTAATGAAGCATAAAGAAACAGTTCAAACGAAAACTACCAAGCAGCAAAAGAATTCGTCCATGGATTGGTCCATTTTTAAGGATAATGGGTACAAATGGTTTCTAATAACTGCCCTTTGCTTTAACTTCTCATGGCAAATGGCCTGGGGATTATTCAATATTTATAATGTAAGATATGCTCATGCTACGATTCTTTGGATCAGTATTTTCTCAGTAGCCAATCAATTAGTACAAATTTTTACCTTCCCATTATGGAAAAAATGGGCCGATCAAAAATCCACCACTTTGGTGCTCGTTTGGGTAGCAGTTGGGATGGCCACTGCCCCGTTCTTGACCGTTTTGTCTACTAATCTAATCTATTTGACATTTGTATCAATGATATCCGGGTTCTTTGTTTCCGGTACGATGCTGCTTTTGTTCAACTTGCTGTTGGAGCAATCTCCACAGGAAAAAAGAACGTATTGCATCACAACCTATAATGTTCTATTATCCTTTGTTGCCTTCATCGCACCGCAAATCGGGATTTGGCTGCTCGAAGTAACTGGCATGCAAAAATCGATGGGCATCATATCCATCCTAAGATTCATCAGCGCCATCGTCTTCTTTATTATGTATGTTAGATTTATGAAAAATAGAAAGCCAGCCTTGCAAGAAAGCTAATCGTATAGTTTTAATGTCTGTTTTGGTGCCAGGCACCAACAATGGACATTCGTCCGTGTACAGTGGACATTTATTCGGAATTTGGTTCAATTGTTAATTTTCGCAGTAAGGTGAAGAGTTGGTCTTTTTCTTCTTTTGTTAATCCACTTGTAAGAAGTTGGTTTGATGTTTCTAAGATGTTTTGGAGGGTTGGATGAAATTCCAGCCCTTTTTGTGTTGGGTAGAGTTGATTTGAACGGCGGTCCTCTTTATCGACCCTTCGTTCAATATACCCAGCTGCCTCTAATTGTTTCGCGGCACGCGCAGTGGTAGCTTTATCAAATTTTAATTCTGATGTCAATTGGTCCTGATTGATGCCAGGACGCCTTAATATCTCAATTAAAAAACTATGCTGCCCTCCCCCGCCAATTTGATATACTTTTAATTCTTTTGTTAAGAATTTCTGGTTTTGTCGATTGATTTGAGAAATTAGCTTTCCAAATGGTTTTCGTTCCATCTTGGATCCCCCTTTTAAATGTGTCAACAAAAGAAATATTACCTCAAATTAGTTGCATGCGCAACAATCATAAGGTAGACTTTCCGTGACGATATAGTTGCATGTGCAACTATTAATCTACCATTCCTAAAATGAGGTGTTTCTCATGAATCCCCATGCTAAGACCTATCAAGCCGATGAAATGATTCAAAAAAGACGCTGGTCAATATTAGTTATTCTCAATTTAATTGTCTTTATGTCTACGCTCGACGGGAGTATTGTCAATATTGCGCTCCCGGTAATTTCAAAAGAATTGCACTTGCCCATCTCCCAAACGCAATGGATTGTCAGCGGTTATTTAATCACCGTTTGCACGTTTATTCTGTTGTTTGGTAAATTAGGAGATTTATTTGGGAAAATTAAAATTTTTAAAATAGGGGCCATTATTTTTTTACTAGGTTCCTTATTATGCGGATTTAGTTCCTCTCTCCGGATGTTAGTTCTCTTCCGGATTATCCAGGCGATCGGTGCTTCGATGACGATGGCAAACAGCCAAGGAATCATCACTGAAATTTTCCCGCCAAATGAGCGTGGAAAGGCATTAGGTCTAATTGGTACGTTTGTTTCACTTGGAAGTATTGCTGGTCCCAGTCTGGGTGGAATATTAGTCTCTTCCTTAGGCTGGGAATATATTTTCTGGGTGAATATCCCTATCGGATTAATCATAATTGCAATCGGCTGGAGAATACTTCCAGTTGATATTACATTTGTGAAGGCAAAGCTTGATTTAATAGGCAGTTTTTTATTTTCCATCTTTATTATTTCCTTGTTTACTGGACTCCTATTAGGGCAGCAAGCAGGTTACGAGGATATTCGAATATTAGTTTCATTTACCATTACCGTGTTTACCTTTTTCTTGTTTATTAGAGTTGAGAAACAAAAGTCTGACCCCATGCTGCAATTGGCTCTCTTCAAAAACCAGTCATTTTCAGTAAGTATACTCTGTGGATTTCTTACCTTTGTGGCAACCTTTTGCTTTAATATCCTTGCACCATTTTATACACAAAATATTTTACATTTATCGCCAGTCAACGCCGGATTGTTATTAATGTTATTCCCAATAACCATGGCAGTCGCAGCACCATTAAGCGGAGCGCTCTCCGATAAAATTGGGTCGGAACTGCTAACCTTCGCTGGATTACTTGTCATGGTGATTGCCCAAGTTGGCTTTTCCACCCTACATATGGGCAGTTCGATCCTAACGTTTGGATTGTTAGTGGCCCTATTAGGAGTGGGGAATGGGCTTTTCCAATCACCTAACAACTCGTTGGTTATGTCTTCTGTCCAGAGATCGCAGCTTGGCATTGCTGGCAGTGTCAATTCACTGGTAAGAAATATTGGAATGGTCGTCGGAATATCAGTAGCAACGACTAGTTTATTTAGCGTTATGAGTTCGAAGGCTGGATACCGGGTCACCGATTTAATACCCAACCGTCCGGATATCTTTATTGAGGGCATGCATTTTGTCTTCATTGGATCAGCATCGATTTGTTTATTTTCTGCCCTTTTTACCGGCTGGCGCTTACTTAAATCCAAAGCAGCTATTAGTCATTTGTAATCACCTTTTCTTTTACTAAAAGAATTTACGAGGATATACCCAGAAATAGCTTGGATTAAAGGAACGATTAGTTTAAAAGTTTCATACTTTTTTAGAAGGAGTGGTTGTTGAAGGAAGCAGGTGCGAAAATGATTAATATAAATCAGCAAACGATTCAACTGGATGACCTTAGTGATTACCTTACAACAAAAGAACAGAAAGACATCGTTACGAAAATGGTGAAATCAAAAGAAGTTTTTTATTTTCAGACGTTGAGTGAATTTGAATTTGAGCTGCTGTTCAGAACAAAGACACTTAAGGCTGCACATGATCTTAATAATAGTAAAGTACAGTTTACGACCTTTACGTATGCGTTTTGCAATAGAAAGTATTGGGATCGTCTAGGCAATGGCGGTTTTCTCCTCAAATCAAACGTTAGACCCTCGGTCGCCATTCTTGATATCTTAAAAAATGGTTCGCTTTATGCCTTTGACTGTTCCACAGGAATTGCCATTGTCTTATATCTTGCGACACTGTATTCGATTGGTAGCAGAAGATTTGATCTCCTTTTTGATCGGCTGCTTTTATTGGATTGGCAATTTCATAATCCCCTAAGGCTAACTCAGAAATATGGCGATGACTTCATACCAGGTGATATCGTGCATTTCAATAATCCGGATGTCAACCCGAAAGAAGCGCATTGGCGTGCAGAAAATGTGATTTTTATGAGTGATGACCAATACTATGGACATGGAGTAGGCATCAAAAAGGCAAGCACAATACTTTCCTTCCTAAATAAAAAAAGAAAGCCCAATTCACGAATCCCTGCTTATCTCATGAACCTTATCACAAGACCCGTTTATCAAAACTTTTCATAAAAGATGAAGACCGCTGCCATTGAAAGAAAGCAGCGGTCTTTTTATGAATGTTCAAGAGCAAACCGTCCACCCACAGCGGACAGTTTGCTTGTATTGTCTTTTTGTGGTGCCTGACACCAATATGGTTTAGAAATTAATAAATGCATCCCCAGCTTGGACGGTTTGTTTAATGACTTTGTTGTCTTTTAGCCATTGGGCGGTGTTTTTCCATGTTTCGGGGTCTTGGTAGCCGAATGGTTTTTCTTTTGCGTCCATCAGCGGGAGGAGGATTTCTAAGCTTTTTGTTTCGACATCCTTCTCTAGTGGTGACGTTTTATCTTCATGACTCATTAATATTGAAAGTCCATCTTCGGGATGAGCCTGGACATATTTTTGACCTTCTGTAACCGCCGCCATGAACTTTTTAAATACGGCTGGCTTTTCTTTCAATCCTTTTTCACTAGCGACCAATACCAATTCATAATAATCAGGTACGCCAAAGTCAGCAGGATTTAAAGTTCTCATCGGGTGCCCCTCTTTATCGAGCAATAATTTCTCATGGTTAATATAACCGCCGATTAGGGCATCTGTTTTTTTCGTTGCCATCGCAGGGATCAGATCCCAGCCGACATCGACCATTTTAATCTTCTCGGCATTTCCGCCGTCCGCTTTTACCATGGTTTGAACAATCGCTTCATCCAACGGAATCGATGGATAACCAATCGTTTTCCCTGCTAAATCCTTAGGGGATTGAATCGGACCATCGGCTTGCACCATTAATTGATTTAGCGGGTGGCGGACAACCGCACCAAATGATTGCACAGGAATATCTTCACTGCGTGCCACGAGTACCTGTGGTTGATAGCTTAAGGCCATATCAATTTGATTCGCTGCGACAAGTTTGAGCGGATCATTCGTATCTGCAGGCATTTGGATATCCACATCTAAGCCTTGTTTTTTAAAGTATCCCTTTTCCTCTGCTGCAAACAGGAATGAATGGACCGCATTAGGGTACCAATCGAGCATTAAGCTTACTTTCTGAAGTTTCTCGTTCGAACCACCCTTTTTTTCAGCTGCTTCTTTTCCGCAAGCACTTAATAAAAGTAACAATAGACTGACCATAATCAAAAAACTCTTTTTCATTTTTACGTTCTTCCTCTCTTAGTTGAAGCGATTTCTATTTTTTTAATACCTGTTTTTCCAATAAACCAATCAACAAAAATAACACGATCCCCAGCATGGACAGCAGGAATATCGATGCAAAAACGGAGTCTGCCTGTAAGTTACCCGACATTCTTCGACTGAAATATCCTAAGCCTTCACTTGCCCCCAGCCATTCTCCAATCGTCGCACCGACGACGCAATAAACAACCGACAATTTCAATCCTGAAAAAATGGCAGGCAACGCCATCGGCAGTTGAATTTTATTAAAAATGTCCCAGCGATTAGCGCCCATTGTTAACAGTAATTCACGATATTCAAGACTACCTGTTTTCAGCCCATCATACGTACTGACGACGATGGGAAAAAATGCCGTTAAAATGGTGACGGCAATTTTGCTCCAAATCGAATATCCGAACCACATGATAAAAATAGGTGAAATGGCAATGAGCGGCACTGTTTGGGAGATGACAAGAAACGGATAAAGAACTTTTTCTAATGAACGGGAAAAATGCATCCCTACTCCCATGAATAGACCGCCGATAACAGACAGCCCGAACCCAATCAGAACTTCCTTTAAAGTCGCGGGTAAATGCTCCTCAAACAACAGCTGTCGATTTTCAAGCAATGCTCCCCAAATAGCTGAAGGAGCAGGCAAAATAAATGATGGGATCATTCCCTGCCTGACTACCCACTCCCATCCACTGACGAGAAGGAGGACAACTAATAAAAACAAACCGTACTGTTCCGCCCATTTTTTCAACCTAGTTTTCATTTTGAATCAGCCACTCCAGTTCTTTTCTCATCGTAATAAACTCAGATTGATAGATTAGCTGTGAACTTCTAGGCCTCGGCAGGGTGACCTTCATTTCTTTCATTCCTTTATCGTGGAGCACATAAACTCTATCGCTTAACAAAATGGCCTCCTCCAGGTCATGGGTAATGAACAATACCGTCTTTTGTAATTCCCCCCACAGACCTAGTAACCATTGATGCATGTTTCGTTTTGTCAGCGAATCAAGTGCGCCAAACGGCTCATCTAATAATAGAAGTTCCTTTCCCGTCATCAAGGTCCTTAAAAAGGCGACGCGCTGCTTCATTCCTCCCGAAAGCTCTTTGGGATAGGTATTTTCATAGTCTGCTAATCCAAAACGCGCTAACCACTCTTTTATTTCACGTAATTTCGCTTGCTTACGCTCCTTAGTAACTTCAAGAGGTAATAATACATTTTCTAATACCGTTCGCCACGGTAACAGCAAATCTTTTTGCGGCATATAGCCAACACTTCCTAATCGCTTTCCAGTCCGTTGACCATCAATCAGAATGTCCCCCTGATCTGGTTCGAGTAAGCCGGTTACCAATTTGAAAAGCGTACTTTTCCCAGACCCGCTCGCACCGATAACAGAAACAAATTCTCCGCGCTTTACATCGAAGGTAAGTCCTTGGAAGATTGGCTTTTCCTCCTCAAAAGAATAGGAGAGTTCTTGAATTGATAACATCATCGAGTTAGACAGGCCACTCGCCTCCCAGGTAAACCATATCCCAAAACATATATTCAAACCGAGATGTTGTCAGGAAATGTTCTTCCAAGATGGCTAACTCCCGCTCCGGTTTTCCATCGGTTAATTTATCGAGCAAATCAATCAGCCAGGTGGCTAATGAACCAAACTCATTAGATGAGTACATTTTCACCCATTCCCCGTAAAGTAGATGTTCACTAGCACCAGGATAGTTAGTTGCTAGCATCATGCTAATCTCCCGGTAGCTCCACATACACGGCAAGAGAGCAGAGACTAATTCCGCAAGCGACCCATTCTGTGCGACATTCAACATATACCGTGTGTAAGCTAAGTTAATCGGCATTGGCTTTGTATCTTCCAGCTGTTGATCTGTAATCCCAAATCGCTCAGCGTACTGTCGGTGAAGGTCCATTTCTCCATGTAATGTCTCATCCAAAAGCTTAGCAAAAGCGGCCATCGTCTCAATGTCTCTTGCTTTAATTGCCCCTGCCGCAAACAACTTGGAGTAGTCAATTAAAAACACATAGTCCTGTTTCATATAGCGGATAAATGATTCGACGGGCAACTCCCCTGTTCCTATCCCGACAACAAAGGGATGTTGATGGGTTTTCTCCCAAATATCACTTACTTTTTCAAAAAGTCTCTGGGTAAATCTCATATCACTACTGCTCCTTTCTCGTGTTGCACCACTCAGCGATAAATACAGCTAACACTTTTGTGAAATCTAATAATTGGCGAATCTCCACTTTCTCATTCACAGCATGAGCGTCTTCCAATTTTCCAGGTCCAAAAATGGCTGTTGGAATACCCGCTCGTCCCAACCAGCCTGCATCCGTAACGGTGGTAGACATCCCCACAGTTGGACGGTACGTTAACAATTTTTCAAACGAGTTGGCTAATGCCTTTGTGCCGGGATTATTCGCATCAATTTCCAAAGATGGAAAAATTTCGCCACGGTCGACAATCATTGATTTTCCGCCCCAAACAAATTGTGGTGGATTCTCACGAAGCCATGGATCTGCTGCCGCAACCGCACCAATATGTTGTTCAATTTCTTTAATTACCCCTTCGTAGTCTTCATCTGGGTAAAAGTGAACCGTTACCCAAAGGGCACAGCGATCAGCGACAAAGGCAGCATGCCGCCCACCTTCAATGACGGCAGGATTTATGGTATTTGTGCCGGCAGGAAAGCCTTCATAGTTTTTCGTAATAGCCCAGTGACGTTCTAATTCTTGAAGCCCGGAAATAATTTTCATCATTTTCTCAATCGCACTGGCCCCTTTAACACCACCGCCTGCATGAATCATCTTCCGCCGCATTGCATCATGATGGGTTTCCTTGCTTTGAATGGTTATCCATCCGGTAATGACTCCACCTTGTCCCTGGATATGTAAATCACTCGTATCGACCACTACCGCATAGTCGGCTGTATACCCTCTCTCCATGCATGCCAGGGTTCCAGCCTCCCCAACCTCTTCGCCAATAACCGATTGAAATTGGAGATCGCCTTGGAGCGAAATTCCCATTTCTTTTAAAAGTTTAATCGCGATAAGTGCTGCTGCAATACCACCCTTCATATCGGCCACACCACGTCCATAAATATGACCTTCTTTGCAATATGCTGAAAATGGAGACTCCTCCCAATCAGAGTGATCACCCACTTCTGCGACATCGACATGACCATTTACAATTAAACTATTAAAACCTGCAGGAGATTCTCCCGGTAATACACCGACGACATTAGCATCTCCCGGGTAAACGTCCCACTTATCGGTGTTAAATCCCAAGTCTTCTAAATAATCCTTTATAAAATTCTGCACCTCATTTGTATTACGAGCAGGAGGACTAACCGTTGGGAATGCAATAAGTCCTGTCAACAATTCAATTAATTCCGCTTCTCGCCCTTCTACTTCTTGCGAGATTTTAGCTAGCAGATCTCCATTCATGTGTACACACCCTTATGACTAAAGATTACTTCCTGATTGTTGTGTCATTTTCATTCACAATTAATACTTTTTTCCTTAAAAAAACAGTTAGGATAATAAATCCAAGCAGCGCTCCTGCAAACGAACTAAAAATAAATAAAGGAATAAATCCAAACACAGTCGCTTTTTGGCCGAGAATAAGTGTTGCGATTGGATAGGAAAGGAGTGCGCCTAGGATTCCTGTCCCAATCACCTCACCGATAAAAGCAAGATATAGTTTTCGCGTTTTCCAGAATAAGAGCGAGGCAAGCAATGCTCCGACCATACTGCCGGGAAAGGCAAAAAGCGAACCCGTTCCCATTAAATTTCTGAGTAATGAAACACCAAAGGCCTGGGCAACCGCATAATAAGGACCTAACAAAACCGCTGATAAAACATTCATAAAATGCTGGATCGGAAAGACCTTTGTAAAGCCGATGGGAATATAGAAAAGATTGCTCGAAATGGTTCCAATGGCAATCATCATTGCGGTCAACGTCAGTTTATGGGTTTTTGTCACGATTCCACCACGCCTTTAAGAATGACACTATTTCTTAATGCCCGCGCTGCATCCTGCGGTGAGTCTGCCTGGCTGATGGCAGTTATCACTGAAACCCCATCAGCTCCCGCCTCAATAATCGAACCTGCATTTTCAATCGTGATACCACCGATTCCAACAATCGGTGTCTCGCAGCCATCTTTACGCAGTTTTTCAATCAACGTCGTTCCTCGAGAAGGCTTGGCATCCGCCTTTGTTTTGGTCGGAAAAACAGGTCCAATCCCAAAATAATCCGCTCCATCTTGGATTGCTGTCAGGGCTTCTTCTGTAGAATGGACGGAAACCCCAAGGATTTTATCCGCGCCGATTTTCGTTCGAACTGTTTTTACTGTTTCATCCTCTTGCCCGATATGAACACCGTCCGCATCTATCGCTACAGCTAGCTCAATGTCATCATTCACAATGAAGGGGATTTGATGTTCTCGACAAATGGTCTGTAGCATTTGAGCCAGTGCATATTTTTCAGAACCAGTGAATGCCCCTTCCCCTTTTTCGCGGAATTGAAAAAGGGTAATTCCACCTGAAATCGCCTCATTTAGCACAGCGGCTGGATTTTTCACACAGTTGGTGCTTCCCATAATAAAATAAACACGTAATGCCTCTCGCAAATCGATCATGATCTGGTTAACTCCTTTGCGATGTTTCTTTTTCGATAGGCCCAGTGGTTAGTTGGCCCATGTCCCTGACCAATCTCTAGTTGATCCTCAATTGCCGCCTGAATAAAATCCTTTGCTTTCAAAACGGCTTCATAAACAGTTGCCCCTTTGGCCAGCTCAGCAGTGACCACAGCGGAAAATGTACATCCGGTTCCATGTGTGTTCTTTGTCTCGATTCGCTGACATGTAAAGGTGAAAAATTCCTTCCCATCAAATAAAACATCTGTTGACTCGGACTCATTCTCATCGTGACCGCCTTTGATTACAACATTTTTGACACCTAAGTCAGATAATCTTTTGGCAGCTTCCCGTTTATCTGCGGGGCTTTGAATCACCATGCCCGTTAGCACTTCCGCTTCAGGAATGTTCGGTGTGATTACTTTGGAACGTGGTAACAAGTATTTTTTCAAAGCCGAAATGGCTTCCATTTGCAGCAAAGAAGCGCCACCTTTTGCAATCATGACCGGATCAACCACCACATTCTCCCATCCATAAAACGTCAGTTGATTAGCGACAGCCTCAATAATTTCCGCATTGAACAGCATCCCTGTTTTTACTGCATCTGCACCAATATCCACGCCAATCGCTTCAATCTGCTTTATAACTGCCTCTGCAGACATTGGATAGACCGCATGAACTCCTAGTGTATTTTGGGCCGTTACAGCCGTCAACGCTGACATTCCGAACACCTCTAATTCCTGAAACGTCTTTAAGTCGGCTTGAATTCCGGCACCGCCGCCGCTATCTGAGCCTGCGATTGTTAATGCCTTTTTCATGAAAATTACCTCCTCTTATCGATTCACCTTTGTAAATAAAGCATGTGAAATTATATCTTCCGAAGAAACCAAAGCTAATTGATTTAAAAATTCAATTTGGAAACTTCCTGGTCCCATTCCAGCTGTCTGTGCCGCCGCTTTTTCAGCAGCAATCTCATAGAACGTTAATGCGGACACCGAAGCTTGAAGCAGATCCTTTTCCACCCCTGCAAATGCACCGATTACTGACGTTAAAAGGCACCCCATTCCCGTCACCTTTGTCATGAGAGGATGTCCATTGCGAACAAGATAGGTTGTTTCACCGTCCGAGACGACATCCTCTTTTCCAGTGATGACAACAACACAATTCCATGTTTGTGCCGCTTTGATCGCGAGGGTAACGGTATCCCCGTTTGCTGTAGTTCCTGCATCGACGCCTTTTATCTCCCATTTCTCCCCGATAACATTGGCAATCTCCGCTGCGTTGCCTCGGATAACGGAGATTTTTACTTCGCTCATTATTTTTTGAGCGGTTTCGGTTCGGTAGGACGTGGCTCCAGCACCAACTGGATCAAAGATGACTGGAACAGTAGATTCATTGGCCGCTTTTCCGGCAATAATCATCGCTTCTACTGTAAGTGGGTTTAAGGTACCTATATTCAAAACTAGTGAACTCGCAATCTTAGCCATGTCAGCAACTTCTTCGGCAGCATACGCCATAACAGGTGAGGCACCTAGGGCGAGAAGCCCATTTGCGGTGAAATTTGTGACGACCACATTGGTGATATTATGTACAAGCGGGTTAACCTTTCTTACTTTACCTAGCGTTTCAATCAAACTATTTTTTTCCATTCCAATCTCCCCTTTTCCTTTTTAAAAAATAAAAAAACCAGATCCATAAGCGGACCTGGTTAGTAAGTCAGAGAAAAACAAAACATTCACTTGGCTACTTTCCTACGCTGGTATTACCCAGATCAGGTCCGAAGGGTTAAAAACTAATCGTTTCCTCTCAGCCTGATTACAGGGCACCCCTAGTAGATCTTGTATTTAATTAATTACATGATATTCCTATGATAATAGAATGTAAAGGAAAAAGATTGAACGAACTATCGGTTTACATAACATTATTATTTTTTAATATTATACGGAAATGTAACAATAAATGTTGTCCCTTTTTCTTTTTGGGAGTGAATTTCCAACTGTCCCTCTAATTTCTCCAAGCTTCGCTGCACTAAATATAAACCAATTCCTCGATTTTCACCCTTTGTAGAATACCCCTTAACACATAAGCTATTAATTATATCGTCATCAATTCCCAGTCCTGTATCATGGACCTCCAATGCCAGGACTTCATCGTAATAGTCAAACCTTAAGGTAACTTTTTTTAGTGGTCGTTCTCCGACTGCATCCAGGGCATTATCAATTAAATTTCCAAGAATCGTGATCACTTCATGCGTGGTCTCCTGCTGCTGCGGTTCCGGTACATTTCCTTCCCCATCCATCATCAATTCACAGCCATTTTCCCTTGCATAGCTCAGCTTCCCTAAAATAAAACCAGCTAAAACAGGATCTTTAAATCGACTGACCACAAATTCTACCTCAGATTGTTGGTGGTCGACAATTTTTGTTATGTAAGAAGAAACCCTTTGGTAATCCTTCATGTGGATTAATCCTGAAACCACATGCAGCTTATTCATAAATTCATGTGACTGGGTTCGCAGTGCCTCTGCGTATAATTTTACACCGGTTAATTGTTCAGCCAATTCCTTGATCTCTGTTTTTTCCCTGAAGGTTGAAATCGCTCCGACAATTTCCCCCTTCACTATCACTGGGACTCGATTGGTTAAAATAGTAATATGATTTATTTCCTGTTCTTGATCCAATTGTGGTTCACCTGTTTTTAAAACGGTTGAGAGTTTGGTATTCGGTATATATTCATCCACTTTTCTTCCTAAAAAGGATCCGTGAATACCAGCTTTGTGAAGCAGTCTGATCCCCTCATTATTTAAAAGTGTCGCTTTCCCATCTTGATCAACGGCCAAAATTCCTTCCTTTGTTGACTGCAGCATTGCACTTCGTTCTTCAAGCAATTTGGCTATTTCACCCGGTTCAAGTCCAAACAGAATCGCTTTAATTTTTCTTGCAAGAAACAATGCCCCAAGAATGCCGACAAGAATTCCAACACCAACTCCAACTAAAATAATTTTCCGACTCTGGGCGATGGCCTGATTTACTTTTTCTAAAGAAATTCCTACTGCAACGGCCCCTACTTGGTGATTTTCATGGTCATAAACAGGAACAAACGAGCGTAAGGACAATCCCAATGTTCCTTTCGCAGTTGAAATATGCTCCTTTCCTTTTAAGACCGGACCTTCATCTCCGCCGATAAAATGCAAGCCTATAAGGTTGCTGTTTGGATGTGATTTTCTATACCCATACATGTCCATGACAACGATAAATTCAACATGTGTTGACCTTTTTATATCATTCGCATAAGTTTGGATATTCTTCTCTGTTTTTTTATTGGTTAGTCCATTCATGACAATCGGCGACCTTGCTACGATCCTTGCAATATCCGTTGCTTTCTCGGCTTGGCTTTTCTCTGTTTCTTTTGAAATTCGGTTGGTGATTAATATTTCGGTTACTATCAAGGCCATCACGACCACAATACAAACCAGCAGGGTAATCGTTGATTGCAGTCGAAGTTTTGGTTTTCCCAGCCTTAGTTTCCACCCCAACATGGGACCCCCCTCTCAAGGCAGTCAATTTAATTAAACTCCGTAACGATTGATCGGTCTTCCCACGCCTCCGTAATGGATATGTATTTTCACTTTCCCTTCTTTTTCTAAGTAATCAAGGTATCTTCGAGCGGTTACCCGCGCCATTCCAATGCTTTCCGCCACTTCTTCTGCAGATACAGGCTCATTTTCTTGAGAAATAAAGTTGGTGATTTTTGTTAAGGTGTTCGTGTTTAAGCCCTTGGGTAAATTCTCTCTTTCACTTTCTTCTTTTCTATCAATAAATAAAAGCTGATCCAGTTCCTCTTGTATAAGTGCTTTCTTTTCTCCAAGTTTCACACGATAGTTTTTATAGGTATCTAGTGATTTTTTTATTCGATCAAATGTGAATGGTTTCATTATGTAGTCAACTGCCCCCTGTTGAAGGACCCCATGGATGGTTTCAATATCGCTGGCAGCCGTTATTGCGATCACATCAATCGAATATGCCTCCGAACGCAGCTCTCTAAGCATTTCCAATCCACCCAAATATGGCATATAAAGATCAATAATCGCCAGATCAGGCTTAAGCTCTTTGACTAATCTCAGTCCCTCCATCCCATTGGAGGCGATTCCGATAATCGAGAACCCTTCAATCCTGTCAATAAATTGACGGTGCACCTCCCTTACCATCGGATCATCTTCTATCAATATTACTTTTAACGGAAACATCCCCTGCTCCCCCTTACAGTAAAAGAAATTAATTTCCAGTTTATATTATTATCATGGCCTATTTTATTGAAATAGTAAATTCATAGATGACGATTTTATTAGATTTTTATGAAAATTAATAAATATATACTTTCTATAACAAAAGGAACAATAAGACCAATATGACCAAAATCTTAATATTATCTGAATTTTCATTTATTATGGTTTTGGGTGGGAAGAAAGCGTTAACAGTTTTTAATAAACAAAGGGGTGTATATGTAATGAAAATTAATTTCAAAAATTTGACGGTCCAAGTATTACTGGGGATAGTACTTGGGATTGTCATCGGATTTCTTTTCCCGAAATTCGGTACAGAATTAAAGGTTTTGGCGGATATTTTTATCAAGTTAATTAAGATGGTCATTGCTCCGATTGTATTCTTTACGATTGTTATTGGCATTGGAAACATGGGGGATTTGAAGAAGGTTGGGCGTATTGGCGGGAAAGCGCTCCTGTATTTTGAAATTGTAACGACGTTTGCTTTAGCGATTGGTTTACTACTAGTTAATATCATTAAGCCGGGTTCAGGCTTTAATACAGATTCCGTAAAAGGCGGAGATATTTCACAATTTACCACACAGGCAAAAGAAAGCAGTCATGGCGTTATCGAATTTATTTTAGGAATTATTCCCGATAATTTTGTCGGCGCAATGGCGAAGGGCGAGCTACTCCCAATTTTATTCTTTGCCGTACTTTTCGGGATTGCACTTGCTTCCTTAGGGCAAAAAGGGAAACCAGTCGTTGCCTTGTTTGAACAATTTACGGAGATATTTTTTAAGATTGTTAATATGGTAATGAAATTCTCACCTATTGCTGCATCTGGCGCAATGGCCTATACGATTGGAAATTTTGGTCTTGGCTCGTTAGTTTCCCTGGGGAAATTGATGGGTAGCGTTTATGCTACGATGTTTATTTTCATCGTCTTTGTTTTAGGGACCATCGCGAAACTTTATGGCTTCAATATTCTTAAATTTATCGCTTATATTAAGGAAGAAATTCTCTTGGTGTTAGGTACCTCATCCTCGGAATCGGCACTGCCAAGAATGATGGAAAGATTGGAAAAATACGGTTGTTCAAAATCCGTTGTCGGTCTTGTTGTTCCAACTGGTTATTCCTTTAACTTGGATGGGACGGCTATTTACCTTTCAATGGCTGCACTCTTTATTGCTCAAGCTTACAATGTCGATATTACCATTTGGCATCAAATCACCTTGTTAGGTATTCTAATGCTGACATCTAAAGGTGCCGCCGGTGTAACGGGTTCAGGTTTTATAACCCTTGCTGCTACTCTGTCTGCATTCCCGGTGATTCCAGTGGAAGGGATTGCCTTATTACTCGGTGTCGATCGTTTTATGTCAGAGGCACGTGCAATTACTAACTTGATTGGTAATGGGGTGGCTACAGTGGTTGTTTCCAAAATGGAAAATGAGTTCCATCCTAATTCCGAACTCCAAAGTGCCAAAACAGATAAATCGATTAGTGCATAAAAATTTATTGTAAAAAGGCTTAGAGGGAATTCCTCCAAGCCTTTTTTGGGTAGTGTTGATAATTAAACCTTAATTTTTTGCTAGTTCGATTAAATCCTTTAATTCATTGGTAAATCCTTTGACTGCACGATTTTCAACGACTGTTACTGGAACACCAAGAAAGCCGTATTTCTCCACTTCCTCCTGATATTCCAGATTCGCCATCACGTCCCTTGATTCAAAAACTATTCCCTCTTCGGTTAGGACTTTTTTGACCATCGTGCACTCGATACAGTCTTTGGTTGTATAGACGATTACATGTTTGTTCAATGTTTGTATTCTCCTTTTATATTATTTAAACATATAATCTTTATTTTTCCGACAATAATACTCGATTATTGTCTGTTCGTGCGCTTTCCCAAGGAATAATATTATCATATCTCCTTAATGATATGTCACCAACGCTTGATTTATAAACGTTTTTTTAGGTCTTAAAACTTGCTGGGGTGAGGATATATAGATTTCCTTTTTTCGACTTATTATCGATTTCCTCATCAAATAATCCATTAGTCCTATTCTATTTCCTCATAAAAATAATTGGAAATCTATACTATTTAATTATCCTAATAGCATTCGATAAGAATACTCTGTAGTAAACAATCTATGGAGGTGTAAGTTTGAATTCATTAAATAGAGATGAAGACTTGGAAAGAAATAATTCCCTATACGGGTCGTTACTTTATAAAACTTCAAGCTCTTATCAAAATATTTACGTAACAGAGCGAAACGATTTCATGGGAATGCAAGGAAAATTCAGGATGCTTCAGTTTTCTACCGATGCTATCCAAGGAATAATAAATCTGGAGCAACCGAACAGAATTGTCGCATCATATATTCGAACCAGCGTGGACCTAATTGAACATTATGTAGCTGATTTTAAAAAAGGATATATTATAGGCCATGGCATTGGTACCGTAAGCTCTTATTACTCGCATAAATATATGTTAACGGCGGAAATTGATCCGGAGGTCCTGGAGGTATCGATGAAATACTTTGGACATACGGGAAAGAACGTGGAAGTCGGTGATGGACAAGCACTCTTAAAAACCCGGGAGTCACAATCTCTGGATATCATTTTTTTAGATGCTTTTAGTGGCAGTGAAATACCAATTCATCTAACAACTAAAGAGTTCTTTGAACTTACTAACGAAAAGCTGTCGGACAGAGGAATTCTCATCTTGAATTATCTTGGAAAAGCTGTCAAGGATAAATTCCTAAATACATTATATTCAAGGATTTCAAAAATCTTTCCCTGCGTAAAGGTATTTGCTCCTGCTCCAAAGAGTAAAAGGAAACAAAATCTAATTATTGTTGCAAGTAAGCGCAAACTAGACGATTATTCACCTTTGGAAGCAGCTCCGATTCAGATAGACAGATAGAGAATTTACCAATTATTTAATGGCCTTCATAGTTCCTAAGAGGGTCTTTTTTTATAGGTAACGGAAATTAAACAGCCCTTTCTTTTAATATTGTGATATACGTTTATACTTGTCCATAAATTTTACATAGTATGTTTAATGTAAGAGGCCTCTTATCATCTTACTTTGGAAAGGGGGGAAAATAAATGGCTATTTCATTACCGCCAGATTTCCTTGACAACCTTCTTTGTGAACTAGGACTCCTTCTAGTATACATTCTTCTAACAGTTGCTATCATTGTTGCTGACCTATTGGGTGTCGATTCAGGAGATATTAGAGATGCTCGCGATGATCTAAAGTGTGTTGCGTAAATTGTCTCAACCGGCCGAAACGAACTGGCTTATCTATTTAGGAATTCCTAATGGATAAGTGAAGAACTCTAGAAGATTATTTATCAATAAAAATAATCTTCTAGTTTTTTTGTTTAGAGTAAATGATTGTTTGTTTCGATTAGATATAATTGGAAAATATTTACTTTATAATGATATTAACACACTACATTTTTATTTGATCAACGTAAGATATTAGGGAATTTTGGACATTTAAAACAAAAAAGGTGGTTAAATTATGGCTAAAAAAGACAAGAATGAAAATAGCTCGCAGGATTCCAGTATCAATGTAGACAATGATACTACCAAAAATCTCGCCAACAATTTACTAAAAAATCAAAGTTCGCTTGATTTGGGTTCACTAATGCAAGTTGCATCATCCCTTCTAAAAAATGATACTCTCATGAATTCCTTAGCTGAGCGAAGTAAGAAAAAGGAAAACCCTGAAGTTCCTGAAGCTAAAGTTTCTAAAAATCAAGAAAAAGCAGAGCTGGCTTCTTTATCGGAGAAACTGGAAAACATAGCGAATGATATTTCAGGATTAAAAAATGAATTAAATGACGTAAAAGAACAAAATAATCAACTTAATAAATTACTCAAAAAAGTATTAAAAACCATTAAAAAATAGATTTATTACATTTTATTGCTTTACCTCATTCCTAAACTATAAGAACCTTGAAAATAATCAGGGTTTTTTTATTTATGCCTATATCTCTTAAAATTTTATTTCTTATCATTTCTACGACTTTTTTTCTTTTCTTTTTTCTTATTTTTTGATTCATTTTTCTTTGTATCCCTTTTTTCCACTTTAATTATCTCAATTTCTTCGCCTTGCAAAGGCATTTCATCCCGCTGGTCTAATCTATTTTCATCAATAGGTTCAAGTAATGCTCTTTCTTGATGCGGGATTACCTTTGTCTCAACAAGCTGTTCCATTCGATTGATTCTTTCGAGTAGCAAGTCATGCTCTTTTTCAGCTAATCTACCTTTAGAAGAATAGTATGGGTCCTTTTCCCACCAATCCATTCCGATTTCCCGAGCCTTGTCGACAGAAGCGATCAGCAGCCTTATTTTAATAGTTAGTAAGTCGACGTCTGCTAACGAAATTTTTATATCCCCTGCAATAACCACTCCCTTATCAAGTATTTTTTCTAATACCTCAAGTAAATTTGATGATGATTGTGACGGGTGTTGGATGGGCATAATCTCTCTCCTATCTGCCGGTCTAAAGAAGTTTCCCCAATGGACCTAGTTCTATATTGAGGTCTTCCGTTTCTAAACCAAAAATGATTTTTAATTCTTCCATTTTCTCTTCAAGCCTCATTAAAGTTAACCCTAATTCATCTAATTGTTCATCGCTAAGAGAATCGCTTTCAACTCTTCGCATGGCCTGCCGCTCCATGAGTTGGCGGAGCAATTCTATAATGGTTAGCACTAACTTCGCTAATCCTTGCTCTACTTTACTTGAGTCCAGTGGCAAGCGTTCCATTTACTATTGCCTCCTCATAATTTTTACGTTCATAGGGACCAAAGGCACTTTCAATCGATGAAATTAGTAGCTTAAGATCGACGACAATTAAATCAATATTGGCAACTGAGATTAATATTTCACCAGTAACCACAACGCCTGTATCAATGATTCCATCAAGAAGATCCAATAATGTCATTTCCTTATTTTCAAAGAGATGATGCCTTTCCATTACAAAATATCCTTTGCCATTTTCGAAAAGTGATAAGGTGGCCAAGGTCCGGTTACTTGAAAAGAACATCCCAATGGTTCAAATAATTTTTCCAATTCTACGACTCTTTTCATAAACTCATCCGCTTTAGATTTCTCAATTAGGAAATCACTATTAATAATCATCTTATCTATTCGTTCGGTAACTTCTATTCCCCAATTTCTTCGAAGGTTTAACTCAGACACTGCAGGTGTTAAATTTTCTTTTATTTTAATCCACCAATTGGATTGTTCCGCTTCTAATTCTGAAGTAATTAAATGGTCCAGCTTCTTTTTCATTAAAAATTGTTTTCCTTTTGGCATTGATGCTAATTGTTCTCTTAAATCTAATACTGCTTCATTATGTTGTAGAACAAAAGATAACGCTTTTTCATTATGGCAAAATACCTTTAAATTCCATTCTTGTTTATTTTTAAGGCTAAGTAGCTTTTGAAAAATCATATCGTATTGGTCGGCAAGGAAACTTTCTAAATTAGATGTTTTTTGGAAAATCGTGCAAAAAGACATCGGGAGGACGGTAAAATGCTGGTCAATAATCGAGTTAACTTCATGGTGATGAAATGCTTTTTCCTTTAGCCATTCAGGATTTTTCAACTGAAAGTCTATTTGTTCTTGGGAAAAATTATGGGCATTTACTGGGGTGATGATAGCGGCTAAGTGTCTATAAATATAGGTAGTGACAGTCTTTTGATCCATACCCACTATTGAGGGAATACCTGGCTTTTGTAATTCCTTTGCAAGAATAACCCCATACAAATACAGGAAAGCTGTATCAACCTTTGTCTGAGACATGTTTCCTCCTCCTTACATACAATTGGTCTAATCGTCCAAGAACTCATTTTGTTCTCGTTCTTTGGCAATTTTATACCTTCTAATCAATTCCTGTTCATGCTCAAAATAGGTGATTTCATCAATTTCCTCCATTTCGAACATCATATGCAATTCAATAAGCTGTTGTTGCAAATACGGAATATCATAGAGTTCTTGGTCAACCTCTTCTTGAATTTTTTCTCCGAGTTTTAGTAACGAACGGATGGGCAATGAAAACAATTTAAAAATCATATTTTCCCTTCTATCCTTAATCGAATATTTACAAAGTTATAGGCCGGCCATGGGCCAGAATATTTAAATTCCACTTTTTCCTTCCATATTTCAAATAAATCATTAACAAGTTGATCAAATGCTTCTTCCTTCTCTCGATCTACCAAAAAGGCAGCATTTAATAAAATCTTTCCTGGTATCGTGTAATTTTGCTTTCCTGCTTCGGCCAGCTCCAATAAAGGGTTATATATTTTCTTCTCTACTTCGTCCTCTAGTTGTAGAACAAAATTTTGTGCTAACTCCCCTAATTGGATTTGATCATAGAATGATGCGGGATTTGAAAGGTCTTTTTTTCCGGCTTTCCACTCACTTAAAACGGGATCATTTAACATTTCCTGATCGATCCAGTTTTGCTTTACAACAACTTTTAATCCAACCTCGATTTTGTTTTCTAAATGAGAAAACAATTTTTCAAATTCATCATACATATGTTTCGTTATGATCTGAACATCCTGCTCGGAATGAAACACATTTCCAAAGCTCATTGGTATTATGCTATACTCCTTCATGACTCTCGAAATGGTTTGTTGATGAGCAAATAAGTTATTACGTTCCGGTAAAACTTCACCCTTAACTTTTGATACCACCATGGCAACATTTTGATAGTGAATCGTATAAACTTCATTTTCCTGCCCATTTAAGATAACCTTCTCGAATTTCTTGGATTCTTTTTCCCTAATAGCACAAAAAACATATACCCCACTTTTTTTTGGCATCACTACTCTTCCTTTCTCTGCATCTCCTTCAAAATAAGCTTCTGAACGGCACTACGACTGAGTTCTGGGGAAATTTGTTTGACCGGCCTTGTTAATACATCCAAACATAGTGCTTGATATTGTTCATTGTCGTAAGTAATCTGGATATTCCCTTTTTTTGCAACGGCTGCAATCATTAAAGATGCGCGAAGACTCGGGCAGAAACCCTTACCAAATAATCTTAAATTTGATATTAGTCTCACTATTTCCTGAGCTTCCTGTTTGGTAATGCCTGCCTTTTGATGTAGGATTTCGATTTCTGTTTTGGTATCACAGCAATCTAAACTAATCGTTATCAATCGATCCATAAGAGCATCCTGAGTATGAAATGTACCTGCATATTCATCTGGATTGCTTGTAAAGATCATTGAAAAGTCAGGATGACATTTGATGAAGGTTTCTTTTCCTTTCCCATAGATAGGGAGAACCTTTTCCTCTAATAATGATAAAAATATATTATTCGCTTCTGGGCGTGAACGTGAAAACTCATCATAAATAACTACATGTCCATTCTTGACTGCCTCAGTTAGCTGACCATTTACCCATAAGGATCTAATTTGTTGTTCACTTTTGTAAACAGAATGGATGTAATTATCGATAATTTCCTTCTTATTTATTCCATTGTATTGGCCGAGTAAATCTTTGTTCGACAGTTCATGGTGACCGCGAATGATTGTAACAGGCCTGTTAAATTGTTGGGCAATATATAAAGCTAAGCTAGTTTTTCCAACACCTGATGGTCCAACAAAGTGGACAGGATATCCTGCCTGAATATATTGAATCGTTCTCGCAATAATATCTTCAAAAAAAGCCGTTTTCACAAATCCGCCAGATTCCTCATCCTTTTTTGAATGGTTCAATATTCTACTTCCTCCTTTGCTTATTTTCAACAGAGGAGCCAAGGCTAAGAACTGCCTTGGCTCCTCTGTTACAAACTATTGATAGGTTATAATGCAACCTCTAAACCGGCTTCGTCTTCATCATGATCATGCTTAAGAAGCCCTACTGCTTTTGCATATCTTAACCATGTGTCAACACTTGCAATGACAATACGTGCATCGATTGTAAGCAGTTCAATACCCACTAATGAAACTCGAGCCCATAGGTCAATCACTACTCCTTTATCCAAAATACGATCAATTACTTCAGCTAAACTTGAAGAGTCCACACTTTTTTGAATAGCAGCCATTTTATCCCCTCCTTTCATTAGATGGAGCAAGAGGTTGCTGCCAGCTATCTTAGAAAATTATTAAGTACATTAGTATATGATTAAAGTTGATTCTTGGAAGGGACAAGAGTGCAATGGAATATCCAATATTAGTTAAATTTATATTCCCGCACGAACCTAAAAAAGCGGCTTTCTGTGGTGCCTGACACCAAGAGTTCCCATCTAACGAAAAATTGTTTCGATTTGCCGTTAAAGTGGCTGGCTCGTGCCAACTTTCTGGCAAATTAATTGTGTATTTCGATTATTTTCACTAATGAAAGCGCTTTAATAGTTGGCATGATTTTTGCATTTAATATATGTGAATACGATTTACAAGGGAGATGGGGAGTAATGTGTACGAATGAAAATCAAAGTGGTGTTGTTCTTATGAATAACACCAAGCCAGAAACAAAGATGATGAAGGCCGCCGTTGTTAACGAGCATCATCAAAAGCTCGAAATTAAAGAAGTACCTGTTCCGGAATTAGAGTATGGCGAAATATTAGTTAAAATTAAAGCATGTGGCGTTTGTCATACCGATCTTCATGCTGTCAATGGAGATTGGCCGGTAAAACCAAAGCTTCCTCTAATTCCAGGGCATGAAGGTGTTGGTATCGTCGAAAAAGTGGCAGAAGGGGTATCTTCCATTAAAGTAGGCGATCGTGTCGGTATTCCGTGGCTATATTCAGCCTGTGGTGAATGCGAATATTGCTTAACAGGGCGTGAGACGCTGTGCCTAGCACAAGAGAATGCGGGATACTCCGTCGATGGCGGCTATGCTGAATATTGTAAAGCACCAGCCAACTACGTAGTGAAAATTCCTGATGGTCTAGATTTCCATGAAATCTCTCCAATTTTTTGTGCTGGTGTAACGACTTATAAGGCATTAAAAGTTTCCAATGCAAAGCCTGGTGATTGGGTTGCTATTTATGGAATTGGCGGACTTGGACACGTGGCCCTTCAATATGCTAAAGCAATGGGCTTCAATGTGATTGCGGTAGATATCCAAGATGATAAACTCGAACTTGCTACCGAATTAGGAGCGGATAAAACGATTAACGGATTACGGGTGGATCCTGCGGAGGAAATTAAAAATTTAGTTGGCGGCGTTCAAGCTGCCATTAGTGTGGCTGTTACCAAGAAAGCCTTCGAACAAGCATATGGTTCTGTAAAAAGAGGCGGTACATTAGTAGTCGTTGGTCTTCCAAATGCTGACCTGCCAATCCCAATCTTTGATACAGTATTAAATGGTGTAACGGTTAAAGGCTCGATTGTGGGCACAAGAAAAGATTTACAAGAAGCGATTGAATTCGCAGCACAAGGTAAGGTACGAACCAATATCGAGGTTCAACCACTTGAAAAAATAAACGAAGTATTCGAACGGATGGAAACTGGTCAAATTAACGGACGTGTTGTTTTAACGTTAGAATAGGAAATAAATAAGTAAAGGCCCGCGACGAACAGTTTTCATCGCAGGCCTTTTTGTATGCAAGCTATCGGTTCTAAACATGCATACTAATCTATTTAGCAGCTTTCATTCTTTTCATTTAAAATATATCGGAGCTTCCTCATCGATATTTGTAATCGTTTTGCTGTTTCCTTTCTATTCCCATGAGTTTCCTTTAACGTTCTCTTTATAAATGCCTTACCCACAACAGACTCTAATTGTTTGATTTGTGCCAAGACTTCCTCCAAATCAATCTCTTTCTTTTGTTCGAAAGCAGATAAAGTTTTTTCGACCCAGCTTTGCAAAAAAACTTCCATAGGTAATTCTAGATTTGCTTGTACTGTCTGTTTAGTCGGGGTTACTGCATTTATTGCCAATGGCAGATTGGAGGGTGTTATGATTGCATCGGCCGAATCTGACAAAGTTACCACTCTTGTAACAAAATTTGAAAGTTCGCGAATATTCCCTGGCCACCTATAGCCCTGAAGCAGCTTTAAGGCATCCTCCGAAAATGTAATCGAATTGTTTGTGTGCCGCTGTAATAAATGTTGAATCAATTGAGGGATATCCTCTTTTCTTTCTCGTAAAGGAGGAATATTTAAATGAACCACATTCAAACGATAAAAAAGATCTTCCCTAAATTTTTTCTGCTGAACAGCATCTTGGAGGTTTACATTTGATGCAGCTACTAATCGGGTGTTGGTGTGTAAAGTATTCTCGCTTCCCACACGCATAAATTCTCTTGTTTCAAGGACCCGAAGTAATTTTACCTGTATCGAGTGAGTTGCTTCAGCCACCTCATCAAGGAATAATGTCCCTTTGCTGGCAATTTCAAATAAACCTTTCCGCTGATGTGATGCCCCCGTAAATGCTCCCTTTTCATGTCCAAACAGTTCGCTTTCTAATAACGATTCCGTAATTGCCCCACAGTTCACCCCTATAAAGGGCTCGTTATTTCGTTGACTTGCTTCGTGAATAAACCGCGCTAGTACCTCTTTTCCTGTTCCAGTTTCACCCTCTATTAAAACAATTACATTTTTCCCGGCTACTTTATAGGCCGTTTCGATTAATTGATTCATTCCAGGGTTTTTTCCAATGATTAATCCGATTTTATTGGCTAGATCATTGATCTGCTGCCGGGTGGTGCTGCCTGTTGAAATTAATAACTGATCAATTTGTTTCTCCAATATATCTATATCATCAAACGGTTTTTCGATATAATCACTTGCTCCTAATTTTATCGCTTCTACGGCTGTGTGAATCGTACTATACCCAGTCATTATTACGGCTTTACATCCGGGTTGCTGTTTTTTCAAATCCTTTAAGAGTGTTAACCCATCTGCATCAGGAAGCTTTAAATCAATCATGGCAACATGGAAGTTGCTTCTTGAAAAATCGATTTTGGAGAACTCCTTTCCGCTGTTAACTACCTTGATGTTATAGCCTTTCGTTTTAAAAAGGTGGGACAAGAAGTTTCCAACCTCTTTTTCATCATCCACAACTAGTAAATTTGTCATCCCTCGACCTCCGACATATTAGACAATAGAGATGGTAATGGTAATCTCAATGTGAAGGTGCTTCCTTCTTTTACAATACTTCTCACTTCGAGTGTACCTCCGTGGGCATTTGCGATTCCGAAGCTTACAGAAAGCCCCAGTCCGGTACCCTTTTCTGCTTCTTTTGTCGTGTGAAATGGATGAAAAATTTCGGATAACCTGTTTTCTTCGATTCCGATTCCATTATCTTGGACTGTTAATTGCACCTCATCTTCAAGTCGTGAAGTGATGATGGTAATTTCTTTATTTTCTTTATCTGAAACCTCTAAAGCATCTCGCGCATTTAAAATTAGATTAATAATGATTTGTTCTATTTGCTGCTGACTCCCCTCAATTTCAGGCAGTTCCTCATCAAGTTCAAGAATTATTATAATTTCATTTTTTTCGATTTGGTATCTAAGTAAATTAAGAACTTGGTATATTCCTTCGTTTAATGAGAAGGTTCCAAAAATGTACTCATCCTGGCGGGAAAAAGTAAGTAAGCTTTTAATGATTCGCTTACAGCGGTCCCCGCAGTTTTTAATATCATTCAAAAGGATATAAGAAGGGTCATCCTTTTCCTTATTCCTTAATAAAAGCTGGGAATTACCCAGAATAGCAGTTAATGGACTATTTAATTCATGGGCAATACCTGCCGCCATCTCGCCTATTGCTGCAAGCTTACCTGAATGGAGGAGCTGTGCCTCCATTTTTCGTTTTTCGGTTACGTCCTTTAAATAGAGAATTACACCATATACCCGATTTTCATGGTTCTGGACCGGATAGGTATAAGTCTCACAAATGGAGTTATTTTCAAAAAAAATATCTCTAAATCCAGTTCTTTGGGAACGAAACGTTTCTTCTATAATCGACTTACATTCTTTCCGCAAAAGAGCAAACGATGGAGAATGCTCTTTCAATTGAAAAAATGATCGAACGGAATCATTAAATTGAAGGACATTTAAATTTTTATCAAAAACAATAATCATGTCATCTACAGCTTTAAAGGTGTCCTCCCATTGCTGCTTCCCGCGGACAACTTCATGGTACAGTTGGGTATTTTCAATGCTGACAGCAAGATGGTCGGTCAATTGTTCAAGAAATAACAGGTCATCATGACCCCATTCAGACGGGTCTTTCCGTCCGATACTTAATACACCTATGCCTTTATTTTTTATAAAAATCGGTAGGACGATTACACTATGTATTTGAAGGTCAATCAAATATTCATTTTCAAAAAAGTCCTCACTTGAGTCAAGCAATTGTTGAAAGATGATCTGTTTGTTTAACAATGCAGACCAATAGAGAGACCTTCGATTCGGTATCGCAGAGTTAATTTTCAAACCACGGTTTTCTTCAGGATATACATTGGTTAAAATGAGTTCACTATTCCGTAGCAATAATAAACTCAGCCGATCACAATGCAACAGACCCTTTAATTTATCAAGGACATTTTGAAGCATTTCATCTAATGACATGTCTATTTTCATACTTTTCATTACTTCATTAATGATTTCCAGTTGAATGTTCTTCTTTCTTAATTGCTCAACAGTTGTTTTCAACTCGGTATAATAGTTTTTTTTCGATGATTTGACTCCTGTTAAGAGCGCAATCATTTCCTGCTTGTCTTCAAGCACGGGGTTCACCTTCTTACAATGCGTTTTTTAGAAGTGTTTTTACTTGCTCGAGATTGACATCACGGGGATTGGTAATCATACAAGCATCAATAAGTGCCAGTTGTCCGGCCCAATCAATCATATCCTCCGTTATACCAACATCTCTTAATCTTTGTGGCGCACCAATATCAGCAGCCAAGTCTCGAACGAATTGAATGGAGGCATTTCCCGCTTCACGAGCTGTCATTCCTCTTAGGTCAAATCCCATAATCGCCGCTATATCAGAAAAGCGTTCCGGTGCTGCAATAAAATTGAAATCCATTACATATGGAAGTAAAACGGCATTGATTTCTCCATGGGAAATCGGCAACTTTCCACCAATGGCATGGGAAATGGCATGGGCAGCACCAAGGATCGCATTGGAAAAAGCAAGTCCTGCCTGTAAACTCGCCATAGCCATCGCTTCTTTTGCTTCTTCATTTGTCTTTGAAGCCACTGAGGGCCGTAAAAATTTTGAGACCAAGGAAAGGGCATTTTTTGCCTGAACGTCTGTTAGTGGTGTAGCAGCTGTGCTTACATACGCTTCGATCGCATGCGTAAGGACATCCAAACCCGTTGCCGCAGTGAGGCTGCTGTCTTTTGTAACAAGCGTTAATGGATCAACAATCGCAATATCAGGGACCAATGTTTTCGAGATGATGCTCATTTTCTTTCCCCGCTTCGAATCAACGATGACAGAGAATTGAGACACCTCAGAGCCCGAGCCGGCAGTAGTCATGATCATAATCATCGGTGGAAGAGGCTTATCTATTTTATCCACCCCTTCATAATCACTGATTTGCCCACCGTTAGTGGCGAGGATGGCTATAGCCTTTGCCGAATCTAATGCACTCCCCCCACCCAAACCTATGATGGCGTCACATTCATTTTCAATATAGACCCGACACCCCTTCACTATGTCGGTATCCTTTGGATTTATTGTGACATCAATATGGGTTGCGTACGGCAGGTATGACTCTTTGCAAATGGAGATCACTTTATCGAGCCATCCTGCTTTGGCAACTCCGTAATCGCTTACAATTAACACTTTCTTAGCTCCAAGCCGTAAACAAGCATCCCCTACCTGTTTAATAGAATTCTTTCCAAAAATAATCTCAGGCGTAACAAATTTACTAATATGCAAAACTACCATCCCCAAAAAGTTATTCTTCCCTATTAAATTTCACGAAAATAAAGCAAAATCCTTTATTTCCTCTAAATTATTTAGAGGCATCAAGTTAATATAATAATTACAGTGCAAACATTAGAATAATTTCATGGAAATAGAGCCAGGTACCACTAGTGAACAAAGCATGCATGAAAACAAACGCCATTAATATCGAGATCCGCCAATCCAAGGAAATTAATCTAAAAAAGCCAATGTCCACCTCGGGTGGACATTGGCTAAATAGTGTCTTTTTGTGGTGCCTGACACCAAATATTTTTATCGTAGCATGACTCCAGATAGAAAGGTTAGGAATACATGGGTGCCAAGTTTGACGGTGGGTTGAGCGAATGTATCCTTTAGTGGATCCAGGCAGACGATGTCCATGGCTTTTACTTTGGGATGTTTGGCAGCAGCCAGTACTCCTTCTAGCAGTTCTACTGTTGTCATGCCCCCCGGCGTTGAGGCTGGTACCCCTGGTGCATAGGCGATATCAAGCACATCCATATCGACTGTTAGATAAATAGTATCTACCTTTGCAGCAAGTTCTTCTAAACAGGCTCCCACTGTTTCTTCGATCCCTTTTTTTCGTGTTTCACGAAGTGTAAAATAATTGACGCCTTTTTCATCTGCATACTTCTTCAAATCTTTTGTGTTAAAAAAACCATGCAGGCCGATATTGTACATATTACTTCCCTCAACGATTCCACTCTCAATTAAGTTACGCATGGGAGTCCCGTTGGAGGGTCCGTTATCGGACATGTCTCGTAAATCAAAATGAGTATCAAACTGTAGAATTCCAATTTTCTCATCGGGTCTCGCATGTTGAAGTCCCTTTACCATCATCGCTGTAATCGAATGATCCCCGCCAATTGCACATATTTTGGAGGTTTCAAAATGCTGATGGAGTGCAGTAGACGCTGAGATGATATTGTCATGGCAACGTCGGATATCAGTAACATGCATCGGTACATCACCAACATCCACTGCTGTCATTTCCGACAAATCGATATCTTCGTCAAGATTATACGTTGTGAATCCCTTCCAAGCACGGCGGAATGACTCAGGAAATTCAGAAGCACCCGAAGCACTAATCGATGAGCGAGACAGCGGAACACCAACAACTACAAAGTCAGCGTCCATACTTTTTTCAGGATCCGAGGCAGCTGTAAGCGGCTGAATCCACTCGTGCACTTTCAAAACCTCTGTCCCTCCATCAGGCCTTACCCATGTAAAACTTGGCGGATTCAGTTTAGGATAGAGAAAGCTCTTCAACTAACTGACCTCCCCTGACAACCACCTGACCATTTTTCACGACGGTATCCGTATGATTCACACCATAAGAGTATTGCAGTTTCATATAATTCCCAACGTTAAAAATCGTGACGTCCCCTTTTTTGCCAACTTCTAAGCTGCCAATTTCACGACCGCGATTAATCGCATGTGCCGCATTAATGGTTGTTGCCGTAATCACCTCAGCCGGTGTCATCCCCATTTTTAAACAGCCTAGATTCATTATGAATGGCAGGGAAACGGTAGGTGAGGAGCCTGGATTACAATCGGTCGATAGTGCTACTGGTACACCCAAATCTACCATTTTACGCCCATTTGCCGACTCTGCCATTAAGAAGTAAGCCGTTCCTGGCAGTAACACTCCGACAACCCCTTTTTCAGCCATTGCTTTCATACCTTTTTCCGAAGCTTTTAAGAGATGATCCGCAGAAATGGCGCCTACCTCGGCCGCCAGTTCAGCCCCTTCATAAGGCTCAATTTCATCCGCATGAATCTTAGGAATCAAGCCATAGCGCAGGCCTGCTTCAAGAATCTGTTTCGATTGCTCCGGTGTAAACACACCATGTTCACAGAAAACATCATTGAATTCGGCAAGACCAAGTTCTGCCACCTTCGGAATCATTTCGTCAATCAGCAATCTTACAAACTCATCAGGATTTTGTTTGTACTCTTTCGGTACAGCGTGGGCTCCCATGAATGTTGAAATAACATCAATCACATGCTTATCATTAAGCTGTTTGGACACTTCCAGCTGCTTTAGTTCCGTTTCCCATTCCATTCCGTAACCGCTTTTCGCTTCAACTGTTGTTACGCCGTGGCGCAGAAATTGATTCAAGCGCTCATAGCTTTCTTGAAAAAGCTCCTCATGTGTCGCCGACTGCGTCCTTCTAGTTGTCGCATAAATCCCTCCGCCGCTATTCATGATTTCCATATAGGTAGCACCTTGAAGACGCATATTAAACTCATTTTCCCTGCTACCAGCAAATACAAGATGTGTGTGCGGGTCAACTAACCCTGGAGTCACCAGCTTTCCAGTTGCATCCACAACCTCCGCTTCACCCAATCGCTTCGCATATTTTTCCGCAAGCTCCACATCTGTACCAACAGCCTGAATCACTCCGTCTTCAATCCAAATACTTCCATTGTCAATAATGCCAAGCTCGGACATCGCGCCCTTTACACGGGGAGCATCGGAACTCCCTTGTAAGGTCACAAGCTGAGAGGCATTTCTGATAAAAATTGGTTTACTCATTCATCTACCATCCTCTTTGTCTTAGTCTTGCTTAAGCATTGGCATTTTGATGCCCTTCTCTTTTGCTGTTTTAATCGCAAGTTCATAGCCTGCATCCGCATGACGAACCACACCCATTCCAGGATCCGTGGTTAATACCCGCTCAAGACGCACTTCCGCATCCTTTGTACCATCTGCAACAATTACCATACCGGAATGTTGAGAGTAACCCATGCCAACCCCGCCGCCGTGATGTAATGAAACCCAGCTTGCTCCGCCAACAGCATTAATCATCGCATTTAAAATCGGCCAGTCAGAAACTGCATCGCTGCCATCTCTCATTGCTTCTGTCTCACGATTTGGTGATGCTACTGAACCGGCATCTAAGTGATCACGGCCAATAACGATTGGTGCCGATACTTCTCCCGACGCAACCATATCATTGATCACTTTACCAAAACGGGCCCGATCACCATAGCCTAGCCAGCAAATCCGGGCAGGGAGGCCTTGAAAGCTGATTTTTTCTTGAGCCATTTTTACCCATTTGCAGAGATGTTCATCATCTTTGAATTCACGAAGCAGGGCCTCATCAATTTTACGAATATCCTCAGGATCACCAGAAAGTGCTGCCCAGCGGAAAGGACCTTTCCCTTCGCAGAATAATGGACGGATATAGGCGGGAACGAAACCTGGGAAATCAAAGGCATTTTCCACCCCTTCATCCTTCGCTACTTGACGAATGTTGTTACCGTAGTCAAACGTTACCGCCCCTTTTTGTTGCATTGTAAGCATTGCCTTCACATGTACCGCCATGCTTTGTTTTGAAAGTTCTACATACTTAGTAGGATTTTCTTTTCGTAAGGCAGACGCTTGTTCTAAAGTAAAACCAATTGGAACATAGCCATTTAGCGGGTCGTGTGCAGAAGTTTGATCCGTTAAAACATCCGGATTAAATCCTTTTTCAATCATGATTGGTAAAATTTCTGCGGCATTACCTAATAACCCAATCGATAATGCTTTACCTGCGATCTTCGCTTCATGTGCCATTTTTAATGCTTCCTCAAGATCATTTGTTTTTACATCAAGGTAAGCGGTTTCAATCCGACGATCGATTCTTGTTTCATCCACATCGATGGCGATACATACCCCATCGTTCATTGTTACCGATAAAGGCTGTGCACCACCCATGCCTCCAAGTCCTGCTGTTAAAGTGATCGTGTGTTTTAATGTTCCTCCGAATTCCTGACGGGCAAGCTCGGCAAACGTTTCATACGTTCCTTGGACAATTCCTTGGCTTCCGATATAAATCCAACTGCCTGCCGTCATTTGCCCATACATCATCAAGCCCTTTTTATCTAACTCATGGAAATGTTCCCAATTCGCCCATGCCGGAACCAGGTTGGAGTTGGCAAGCAACACGCGTGGTGCATCCTTATGAGATTTCCAAACAGCCACTGGCTTACCGGATTGAATCATTAACGTTTCGTCATTCTCCAATTCAAGGAGCGTTTTCACGATCGCATCATAGGACTCCCAGTTACGAGCAGCCTTACCAATTCCACCATAAACGACTAAATCCTCGGGTCTTTCAGCCACCTCTTGATCCAGATTATTCATCAGCATGCGCAGTGCCGCCTCCTGAATCCAGCCTTTTGCATGTAATTCAGTTCCCTTATAATTTTTAATAACTCTAGATTTTGCCGTGTTTGTTTCCATCGATTCCACTCCCTTTTCTTTACTAATCTACTATTATTATAAAAGTAAAATCTTCTGAAAAAAACAAATCGAACCTTAGAAAATAGAAAATATTTTTAGTTCTATTGTGATTTTTTTAGATAACTCGTCTTGTTAACTATAATATATTTATAAAAATGGTATTATTTTTAGGTTAGATTTTAAAAAAATGACCCAATCACTTCCTGAAGGGTCGACTATCTGCATTATTTAAACGAACACAAACAAAGGATTAATAATTACTGTCTTTTATTTTTCACCACATCTCCCCAAAAAAATGAACAAATATCAGTCGGTCTCCTTCTCGCTTTTAAACATTTTCACTTTATTCATGCGAAATTCTCTTGGAGAAGTACCTGTTAATTCCTTAAACATCCGGCTAAAATAATTAGAATTTTGATAGCCTGTAAGGTTTGAAATTTCATTAATTGATTTGTACGTTTCAATCAGTAAGCGTTTTGCTTCCTTCATTCTTATTGCCGTCAATAATTCTGTAAAGCTTGAACCGGTTTTAGTATTTATCATATGGCTGAAATAGGAAGGATTTCGGTCAACATACAGGGCCACATCTTCGAGCCTAAGTGAACTATTGGAAAAATGAGTCTCCATAAAGGATATGCCGCGTTCAATCGGATCTTGTTTATGTCTGGTACTATTCGCGGCACCTATAAACAATTTTTGGATAAATAAGATGAAATTTTGAACCGTACGGTAAAGAACCTTGTCGTACAAAATTGAATTGAAAATATAGCGGTACTCCAGTTCATAGCTTTGGCTCTCGTCTAAGTTATTGGTCTTCATAAATCTTCTCACCTGGGCGAGAATACTCGTAAGCTGAATTCTTACTAATCCTGGATCCGGAAATGGTTCTTGTAATTGCAAAAATTCCTCGTATAGCCACTTCTTTATTTTTTCTAAATCGGCGTTGGTTAGCATGTCGACCCATACTCTTTGTTCTGGAGGTGCTAAAAAAGGGTCAATATGAATCCATTCGGGAGATTGTTCGAATTCAACTACTTGGCGATAGCCTTTATAATAGGTGAAATCCAGCATTTTTCGGGTCTGGAGGTATTTTTGATTCAAACTCATTTCCGCAGAATTACCTTTATGGACAACGATGGCAAGCGGGTCAGAGAATTCCTCCTCCCATTTTCTCATTGCCTTTTGACACTGCTCTGATAAATGATGACCTGTTTCCTTAAACATACTCACGACCATATCGTCCATTGCAAAAATACCCTGGACTCCCTTGAAAGGAAATTCTTTTAAGAAAGAATGCAATGATTTTATTTTTTCGTTACTTTCCGTTTGAAAAGCCGCGATATGAAAATTTGCTGAATCAGAAGATTGCGAAATAAATAACGCTTCATATGATATGTCCTTATATGTATTGGGAATGAGCAATCCGTCTGCTGGATTTTTTGTTCCAAGTTTTCTTGAGGCTTTATGGAAAGCAGATGTAACCTTAGTCGGCGCTAAAGGTTTAATCATTAAATCTAACGCTTGCATGTCAATGGCGAGACGAGCTTTTTCAAAGGTTCCCTCTGCGGAAGTTAACAGTAATACCGGATTATAGATGTGAATTAAGTCACGGAAAGTTGACCAATCCTCCTTAGAGATCATATCAAGTTCGATTAAGACAACGTCCGACCTTTCTTGTTCAAATCTAACGACAAATTCTCGGTAATTAGAAGCCAATCCTATATTTGTGACAGGGATTGAAGACGTTTTTAACAGCCATTTTAATCCCTCACGTTCATTTAAATCGCGATCGGCTATCAGCCACTTTCCTTCCATCGTACTGCCCCACTTTCTTTCCCATTTCTTATAAAAAGATCCAGTTTATTCTTATCTCTTTGCTGTCGATACTATAGCTTTTTTTGCCGATTGGAGAAAATTATCCCGAAAATCATGCTGATCAAAATAGCCATTAAATAAATAGTTCCTGTGGATATCGCCAGGAAATTGATGATCATTCCGAAGCTTTCATTAACCAAACTTAACATAATTCCCTTAAATACAGGTGAGTAAATGATAAGATAAGGGATGAGCACTAAAGGAACAGCCAGCCAATTATGACCGATTATACTTTTGGTCAATAGAAAAGAAATGATTGCTAGCAACACAGCCAATCCGTAAACAAACCAATTGATGTATTGAAGAGCACGTTCCGGCTGATCGAAGAAAGCTAATATATTGAGACATACAACCCAAATGATTGCTAGAATAATCGCGAGAACCTGTGCTTTAAACAAAATTTTCATTTTAAATCCATCCTCAAATCAAAATAAAATAGTTATCTCCACCATACCTGAAACCCAAAACCCTGTCCATTTAGATAATCTTAAACAAAAAAAAAAGGACAAAATGGTCAGTCGACCTTTTTGTCCTTTTTGTCTTCAACATCTTAGCCAACGTTTAGGCCGAAGTCTGTTGCGATGCGTGCCAATCCGCCTTGATAACCCGAGCCGACGGCAGAGAATTTCCACTCGCCATTATGACGGTATAATTCTCCTACAACGATGGCAGTTTCAATCGAGAAGTCCTCCCCTAAATCATAACGAATGATTTCCTGGTTAGTTTCTTCATTTACGATGCGGCAGAATGCATTGGATACCTGTCCAAAATTCTGACCGCGCGCTTCTCCATCATGAATCGTAATAACAAAAGAAATTTTCTCCACTTGAGCGGGAACAGCGCTAAGATTTACTTTTACTTGCTCATCATCGCCGTCACCTGCTCCTGTACGGTTATCACCTGTATGTACCACGGAACCATTTCCGCCTTCAAGCTGGTTGTAAAACACAAAATCTTTTTCAGAGGTTACTTTTCCATTAGCACCTAATAAGAAAATACTTGCATCTAAATCGAAATCATTTCCACCATCATAACGATTGGTATCCCAGCCTAGACCTACTACCACTTTCGATAAACCAGGATTTGTTTTCGTTAAATCAACCTTTTGACCTTTAGACAATGAAATAGCCATAAAAACACCCTTTCACTCTTAAATTTTTATGTCACCTTCTATTATAAATAGAAAGTTACTAAAAATCGAACCCAACGAAAGATTATTTTACTTAGTAGGAATAATTTTCTACCATTATTTACACACATTATATTCAAAGAGTTAGTCTTCACCGGTTTTGAGTAATGAAAAATGGTTAAAATAAGAAAGTCAACAATAAATGATGATAGTTTGTGCTATAATGAACTGTTAGCAAAACGGGGACACCGTTTATTTTAAGCAAGGAGCGATTTTCTTAATGATAAAAATTGAAATACCTAATCCTGATATAGTGATTACCAAGAAAAATCAAGTTGGAGAAAAAGTGGAGGCACCAATAAGCAGCCTTTATGGATTTACTGATTATAATAAAATCCCCAGAGACAAAGGCGGAATTATTTTATTTTCAAACGCAAATGATGAACTTTTATTTGTAGGTAAAGCAAGGAAATTGCGCCCGCGCGTAAAGAAACATTTTGAAGATTCCGTTTCACCAATTAAGTTACATCGCGATGAAGTTTATCGGATTGCCGTATGTGTTGTGGAAGATCCAGTGGAAAGAGAAATTTACGAAACTTATATCATCAATACATTACAGGCAAAATATAACGTCGATAAAGTTTTTTATAAATAAAAATAGGAAAAGAGCGGGTCGGATAAATACTAACGGGTTCTCTTCAGGGGGACAAAAGTTTAAATCACATTAAAAAACGCATTAAGTCCGAGATACTAATCACAGATAAAATAGCAATTAACTACAAATAAAAAGAGCACTAAATGTGCTCTTTTTTAGCTATTTATTTTAACCGCCTGTTTTAGTTGGTTATACTACTGGATACCGCGAAAAAGGCAACATACCCCAGTATCATTAATAGCTGAAGAATAATTCCTACAATACTACAAATTAAACCTGCTGTTGCTAATCCTTTACCATTTTCATTTGTTTGATTAATCTGTTTTACAGCTTTTCTTGAAAATACTATTCCAATAATACCTAAGATAAAACCAATAAAAGGAATAAATAATGATAAAATACCGACTGTTAAAGAAATTACTGAACTATTGTTTGTTTGATTTTTTTCTGACATTTTATTTCCCCCCTTTCATTATTTTACCATATTATTTATCTTAGATATAATATATCCTCTATTTTAAACCTTTTATCTGTAATACCTAAATGCTGTGCAGGAGTCATTTTTTGCTTATCATAATGTTTTAATTTGCTCAACTGGCATTTCCTCCGTTTTGAGGTTCTTCCATCTCTAATAATTTCAATAGTTTCTGTTATTCCGCTTATTCATAGCCTAATTACGGAACCGTTCATCTTCTTGAATTTGGCTTAAATAATACTCCACAATCTCATTTTCGGTGTAATCCGTGTATTCGGAATATGCCTTGACCAAATCTATTATCTTTTGAGGTACTTCCCAATCCGCTTTTTTAAAATTTTTATCCTTTGGCACCATAAATCGCATAATAAAGCCTCCTTTATTCAGGAAAAATAGCACACTTTTTAGAATATATTTTAGCCAATAAAATCGCACATTAAATCTAGTGTACAATGGCTATTATACACTGTCACCATCATGCTATTTTTAGTGCTGCTTTTGTCACCTTTTCTAAACAAGTGGCTCTATATCAATAAAAAATGACCTATCAAATGATACTGATAGGTCTGCTATTTTATATGTTATTTTACTATTTTGTCCCCATCAAGAGAACCCGTTAGATAAATACCAACCTGCTCTTTTTTTAATCAAAAAATTTACTTAACTAATATCCCCATATTTCAGAATCATTTCTTTTTCAATATGACTTGCCCGGATGCCAAACCTTGGCTTGACCAGCTCTACCTCTTCGCCAATTAATATCTTAATGGCCTGGTACGGAATGTTAATCCCTGACAAACAGCTAATATGCATTCCACCACTCATTCGCGGATTAACTTCCAATAATTTTGGAACACCATGGCTGTTGTATTTTACCTGAATATTAAATATATATGGCAATTTAAACTCCTGATGAAAATCGTGAGCTAATTTAATGAGTTCTGCCTGTTCCACAAGTTCCCTCACTCTTCCATCCCCCTTCATCCGAGGAATCGCAGCATACAATTTTTCATGGGAAGATAAGCAATCAATACTATATTCTCTTCCTTCGAGGTATTCCAACACCATTAAATCAGGAAATGTATCTTGCTGACTCAAAATTTCACAGGCATGGGCATAGGGAATACGAAAACCAATTCCATGATTGAAAAACTGTTCAATCGAAACGATTTGGTCGATTATGACCCGAAATCCGTTGGCACCTTCCCCTATCACCGGTTTAAAACAAACCGTATGGCCTTTTTCCTTAAGTTTTCTATATGCCATCTTAAAATCATCAATTTTATTGACAACATAATAATCCGGTAGGAGAGAATTGGCTGCCCCATTTGAAAAAATTTGATAGGTATCCGCTTTATTATCCATTGTCTCCATAAGCTTTGCATCCGGACAAACAAGCACTTTAACACCCAAAGCCTCAAACTCACTTAGCCTTTTTGAAATGAGGACATTTTCTTTTCGTGGGATAAAAATATCAATTCCGTGCTTTTTACAAAATTCAAGACAAAAACTAATATATTCCTCACCAGATATTTCTGGCTCGACGAAGGCGTAATCACAATTTTGTAAATATAGAGCATCTTTGTTCGGATGTGTCCCATATATGATAAATTTCCGGTTATCTTCATTGCCCCGAATCATATCAATGTAATGGGAAACCGTTGTAAACCATCTGTTAAACCAAATCTTCATTTGAATCCTCTTCCTTGTTGTATTAAGACCTTTTTCATTATTATCCAACTTGCTCTTTTTTATAAGCAAAATTTGACAAAAAGATCCATCCGATTGGGCAACTCGTCGATAAATAGCATAAAAGGCCTGCAAATGAACACAAAAAAACGTCCTGCACAAGCAGCAACGCTCTCATGATTTATTTTTATTGTTCATTTTAGCCAACCTTTTTTAATATCTTATTACTATTGGGTCTCATATTAATTAATAAAATAACAAAAGAACTTAAACAGCCAATACACAGAATCACCCATAACGGAACTAAGTCCATTGCACCCTTAATTCCTGCTTGTGCTTGGACAATGGAACCAAAAGTTAAAATAAGATTATAAACAAATCCCTTAACATTTAACATGATTGTTAGAACATACCCAACAGGCTTCCGGATCCAAAGGTAATAGGCTGCCACAATGCATAACGGAACCACGAATGTTAAATCTAATGTGGCAACCAGGTTGTTGGTCGCATGTAAATTAATCATAATTTGTGGGGGATTACCGGTAAGAACAAAATTTACCCACTGGGCAATCCATGCTCCCCCTAGGGTGACTGCTAATAGGATCATAAAAATGCAAATCCCTTTTACAGGCGTTTTCTTCTTAAATGACTTCTCAATTTTGTTGTAATCTAAAAAAACTAAACCGAAAATAAGTGAATACATCGACAAAGCGAACAAGGCGGCATAAATCAGAAAAAAAGAGTTTAATGCAGCACCAAAAAGATAGTAAGAATAATTATAGATCGTAAAATTAAGCATTCCTAACCAAACTAACTGTCCTCTAAGAGAACCCCTTATCGATAGGACCAATGCTGCAATCAAAAGCGGCAACCCGACAGTGAGTAAAATAATATCATTGGCATACCATGCACTCAAAGCAAAACTGTTGGTATCCTTATACAATTCGTCAATAAAAAGGCCACCTGCTGCAGCAATTGACGTTAGCATAACGATAATAAATGTCATTAGATAAGAGGATTTCATTTTAGAGTCCATCAAATATCACTCATTTCTTCTTTCAGAATAGAGATGAGCAGATAATCACCATTAACACAATATAAAAACTAAACAAGGCTTTTCATATGATTTAATTTGGATGCAAATTCCTTGATGGCCTCATAATCTAAATTGGATTGATCGATGGTTGCACCGCTCACTTTTTTGACAATTTGTTTTTCTAGAAAGTTCATTTCTGATAAGAGAAATTCTCCGCCAAATAACCCCATGGCGACGGAATTTTTGCGCAATTCTTGTGGAAAGGCGTTATTAAATTGCTCGATCGCACTCTCACCATCATGCATGCAGCAAAGAAAAAGGCCGATGTTTTTTTCCAAAAGGGTATTAAGGTTGTTTCTAATAAACTGTTTTATTTTCCGTTGAATATTCCCTGCATGAATCGAGCCGCCAATGATAACGGTATCAAATTTAGCCAGATCAAACTGTTCTTTGTCCCGCTTCAAATCTACCGTTAAAACTTTACCATCAAGACCTTCACTTAAAAATCTAACTGCTTTTTCTGTAGTCCCATGGGATGAGCAATACACAATTAAACATTTCATGTTCTATACCCCTCCTTCATAATCCATTACAAAAAAACCGGCCACATTTACATCCAATCGTGCCGAATATGAAGATTTACTCTAATTATATAACTAAATTAAATTCCATCCTGTGTAAATATTGGCAATATTATTACAATTTAAATAGGTGTCAGGCACCGCCTTCCTAAATAAAGAAGAAGGCTCAGTTTACTTAGAGCCTTCTTCTTTATAGGTGGTTATGTAGTTTTAAATCCCCCTTCACTAAATAAACCCGTTCAGGACGACCCACGGTTCCATAGGATATATCCGCGGCAACTTTCTCCTCGGCCATAAGATGTTCTAGATATCTTCTGGCTGTTGTTCGGCTGGCGCCTATTTCTTTGGCCACCCATTCTGCTGTTAACCCGAAATCAACCTTTGAAAGGACCTCCAAAACCTTTTCAAGTGTAAGCGGATCAATCCCCTTCGGCAGATAAGGTTTGTCGCTCACTGAACGTTCGATTTCTTTTCGCAACAACTTGTCCACCTGCTGTTGGGTGACATCGAGATTTTCATTCCTCAATTCTACTAGCTTTGTATGAAATTCCTGATACCTCAGCAGCGATTGTTTGAATCTCTCAAAAACGACCGGTTTAATAATATAATCAAATACACCAATACTGATTGCCTCTTGAACCTTATCAATTTCTTTTGTGGCGGTAATCATGATGACATCCATTTGTTTACTTTGCTGCTTTGTTTCCTTAAGCAAATCAATGCCATTCATGTCTGGAAAATATACATCCAACAAAATAAGGTCTGGCTGTAATAAATCAAGATAAGTCTTTGCTTCTAGATAACTAGCCGCAATTCCGACTGTTTGAAAACCAGCAATCTGTTCAATGAATCGTTTTTGAATTTCTGCAATCCGTAAGTCATCCTCAACTATTAACACTTCGATATCCGAGTTCCGCTTCATTCAAACACCCCCTGTGTTTTGGTATCGCTACTGTGAAAATTGTCCCTTCACCTTCTTGAGAGGAAAAAGTAATATTTCCACCTAACACCCTTATCGATTCCTTAACAAGACTTAAGCCAATTCCGGCATTGCTGTGACGACTTTTCGTCGAAAAGCCAGCTTGAAAAATTTGTTCACCCATGCTCGTGTCAATACCTTTCCCGTTATCCTCAATTTCGATAATCAAGTCTTTTCCTAAGTCCGTTAGAAACAAAGAAACTTTCTTTTGTTCCTTCTCATTTTCTCTGACAGCTTCAAACGCATTATTAACAAGGTTACCGATTATTGTCACTAACGCATCTCTGCTGATTTCCGCTGGAACATCGCTAAAGCTGCTCTCGCGGTCGATTGTAAAATTAATTTTTAACTCGCTAGATAAACTAGCCTTCCCTAAAATAAATCCGGCAATGATCGGGTCAGGAATTTCCTTCATTAAGAAGCTTATGAAACCTTGGGTAACATCCACTTCCTTGGAAATGAAATCAATCGCTTCTTTATAGGATCCAAGCTGAATTAAGCCAAGAAGTGTATACAATCGGTTAGAATATTCATGTGTCTGAGCGCGTAAGCCTTCTGCATATGCCTTCACATGGGACAATTCCTGCATCAGATTGGAAAGCTCTGACTTATTTCTGAAGCTGGCAACCGCCCCAATTACCTCTTCCTTTTTATTAAAAATAGGTATACGATTCACCAGGAATACCTCGTCTGAAATGGTCAATTCCCGATCATACTCCGCTTGCCCCGTCCGAACAACCTCATAAAGGTGCGTATTTTTAAGTACATCATCAATCATTCTGCCACGGAGCAGCACGTCACTCGGAACACTGAGAATTTTATGCGCGGTTTCATTAACAACTGTAATTCGCCCGTCCGTATCAATGGCGATGATCCCCTCATGGATGGATTCTAAAATGGCATGTTTCTCCTGGTACATCCAAGCAATTTCTTTCGGTTCCAGTCCGAAAATCGCTCGTTTAATATTTAAAGAGATTAATAGTGCGGCTAGTAATCCCCCTAGTAAAATAATCATCGTTGTGATAAAAATTTTACTTCTTATCTTTGCTACTTCTTTTTCAATATCCGTTTGAAGATACCCTACTGAAACGACACCAATTATTTTGCCAGCGCTAATAATAGGCGCTTTTCCCCGTAGAGATGGTCCAAGAGTCCCAATCGATTCAGAGATGACCGATTCTCCTTTAAAAACTCGGGCATTATCCCCGCCAACCATTTTTTGTCCTATTCGGTTAGGATCTGGATGGGAATAACGTATTTCGTTTCGATTTCCGATAACAATAAATTCCGCACCCACCTGTTTTCTTATTTTTTCTGCTAGCGGTTGAATAATGGCTGCAGGGTCGGAACTAGAAAAAGCTTTTTGAATCTCTGGCATATTGGAGATGGACTGTGCCACAGATAAGGCCTTCGTTCCTTTTTCGTGTTTAAGGTTGGATTCCATAATATTTTTAAAAGTTATTTCAAAAATACCGCCAATCAGGATGATTAATATAAAGATCCCTAACATTAATTTCGTATGTAATCGCATACAAGCACCTCTACTTACATCATATAGAAAAAAACTCCTTAGAAAAAGGAGTTTTTTGTAATAATCTGAAATTTACATTATTTAAGCTTCTTCATTTATAATGACATTTTTTCCTCTCATCTTCATGATGACCGGAATAACTAGCCAAAGAACGGTCATGATTAAGAAACCTAAAGAAATCGGGCGGGTGAAAAACGGTCCAAAATCTCCATTTGAAATCGTTAAGGCCCTGCGCAGGTTATTCTCAATCATTGGGCCCAGGACAAGTCCTAACACCAATGGGGCGATTGGGTAATCATGTTTATTTAGAAAATAGCCAATTAAACCGCAGCCTAATAGAAGTAACAGATCATTAACCGATACTTGAACCGCATAAACACCGAAAATTGAGATGGCAATAATAATTGGAATCAAATATTGCTTGGGTGTCTGAATGATTTTTGCAAACACCTTTACAAGCGGGAGGTTGAGAACTAACAGCATGATATTTCCAATAAACATACTGGCAATCAATCCCCACGCAACCTGGGGATGATCTTCGAACAATAACGGACCTGGCTGCACGTTATACATCATCAGTGCCCCCATTAGGATCGCAGTTGTACCTGATCCAGGGATACCTAATGTTAATAATGGGATCATTGCTCCGCCTGAGGCGGCATTATTCGCAGATTCTGGTGCTGCCACACCGGCGATTGCTCCTGATCCAAATTTCGATGAGTCTTTGGAAATCTTCTTTTCTAAAATATAAGAGAAAAAGGATGCGAGAGTTGCGCCTGCACCGGGTAAAATCCCGATAAAGAATCCTAAAATCGACCCTCTGGCAATTGGTCCGGCAGACTCTTTCAACTCTTCTTTAGAAGGCAGCAAATTATTTATCTTTGCCATCTGTGTATCTTCTTCATCTTTTTCTAAGATGGTCTTAAATACCTCACCTAGGGCAAATAAACCTACGGCAATGGTCAAGAATTCAATTCCTTGGTAAAGCCAGGGAATATCAAAAGTAAAACGGCCGATTCCTGAAACATTATCAATACCGATCGTAGCTAGCAGCAGCCCGCTTACAGTCATAATTAATGCTTTTGTAACAGACTTTCCAGCCAACCCACTTACAGCTCCGAGTCCTAGAAGCATAAGCGAGAAATATTCAGAAGGTCCAAATTTTAGGGCAAGATCTGATAAAGGTTTCGCTAAGGCAATAAGCGCGATCAATGTAACAATTCCAGCTACAAACGAACCAATCGCTGCAATCGATAATGCACTCCCTGCTCGTCCCTTCTTCGCCATCTGATACCCATCCAATGTTGTCACTACCGACGAAGACTCTCCAGGCGTATTTAATAGAATAGAAGTAGTTGAACCCCCATACATGGCTCCGTAGTAGACACCGGCAAGAAGAATAATGGCACTAGTTGCCGCTTGCTCCGGAGGAAGCCCTCCCGTAATGGAAGCGGTAACAGGAATAAGCAAGGCGACACCGCTCATCGGACCAATCCCAGGTAATACCCCAACAGCGGTCCCAATCAAAACTCCAACAAAAGCAAAAAGTAAATTATACCAAATAAGTGCCGTACCGAAACCGTGCAGCAAATAATCAAGAGTATTCAAACCATTTCCCCCTTTCATCCGAAAAAAACATAGTGCCTGACACCATCATTACTTCAACTAAAACCAAATTGGCCACCCTGGAAGTGTTCCTTTTAATACTTCGACAAATAGGAAATAGACAATTCCTGAAAAACAGCCGGCGATGATCAGTGAGGTCAGCCATTTTGCTCGTTCCATTGTTTGAAAGCAGACAAAGAGAAATACAAAGGTGGTGATTACATAGCCAACAGATTCTAGTGTTAAAATATAAACCAATGTAGCGATCAGGATGATGAGAAAAGGCTTATACTGCAATTTTTCGTTTTTCTTTTCCTGCTTTTTTCCATTAAATGTTTCATAAAATAATCGAATGCTTAAGATTGCTAACAATATTCCGAGAAAAAATGGAAAAATATCCGGGCCAACGACACTTCCATAGGAAGAGCTTGCAATACTTCTGCTACCGATAATAAATAAGACGGCTACAGCTAGAAACAATATCGCAGCGATACGATCAAATTTAATGTCCATCCAAGGGTCCCCCCATCCAACTTTTTCAAAAAAATAAAAGGGAAGGAGAAAGCCGTTCCTTCCCTCTTGGATTACTTACTTCTGCATTCCTAATGCTTCTAATAATTGTTGTACTTGTGTTTCCTGATCAGCTAAGAACTTTTTAAAATCCGCCCCATTTTTATATTCTAATTCCCAGCCCTGTGTCTCGACTTCTTTTTTCCATTCCGGTGATTGAACTAACTTATCAATGGCTTTTTCCCAATAAGCCTTTGCTTCTGCAGACATTTTTTCCGGGCCAAATACACCACGCCAAATCGTAAATTCCGCATCTACACCTTGTTCCTTGGCAGTAGGTACATCTTTAAAATCTCCTGACAAACGTTCGGATGAGGTAATTGCCAGCACTCGAACTTTCCCGGCTTTAAGGAATTCTTTTACACTTGATGCATCTGTTCCAATGACATCTGCGTTTCCTCCAAGTAAGGCTGTAATCGCTTCGCCACCGCCGTCATAAGAGACATATTTAATTTTGGTCGGGTCAACCCCATATTTAAAGGCTGGTAGAATGGAAACTAAGTGGTCCATCGAGCCTGGTGCGGAGCCACCGGCAAACGTTAACTTCGTTGGATCCTTCTTCACTTCTTCAAGGACTGATTTTAGATCTTTAAATTTGGAATCAGTTTTAACAACAATTGCACCGTAGTCTTTCGTAAGCTGTGCTAATGGTGTTGTATTCTTATACCCGTATGGGCTATTTCCTTCCTTCTTTAAATTGTTAATAATAATCGGCGGCGAATTGACAAAGAGCATGTCGTTATTTTCCACCTGCTGGGTTGCATATTCAGCCATAAAAACCGCTCCACCGCCGCCAGGCTTATTCTCAACTGTTAACGGCTGCTTGACTAGTTTTGTTTCAGCTAGAACTTTTGTAAACGAGCGAGCCGTTAAATCCCAGCCTCCACCAGCTCCAGATGGTGCAACAACGCTAATGGCTTTGGTTGGATAACCGGTTCCTTCCGCTTTTTTATCTGAGCTCGCTGTTTCCTTACTGCTGCAAGCCCCCAAACTTAATGCCAAAGCACCTGCACACATTACTGCTGAAATTCTTTTGATCGAAAACATTTCATTTCCCCCTTTGTAAACATTTTCTTAATTTTACAAAAATTCAGAGGAATTCATAGATTATTCATTTAAACAGCATTAAAAACTTAATTTCCATTTTGTTCATAATGTTCACGGCGGTAAATAGTGCTGAACATAAAAAACTCCTGCATCATAACGTAACGTTACGATGCAGGAGTTTTTGGTTTTCAACTATTGAAGACCTTCTTTATATAATCACCCATCTCACTGATAGCTTTTTTCGCTTCAGGTAATCTAGGACCACTAATCTGCCAAACATGCCACATACCATCCCATACCTTTAAGGAAACCTTTACACCTGCCTTCCGTGCTTGGTGGGCGAGCAATTCCGCATCACTTTGCAATATTTCATGATCGCCTGCCTGAATATATAAAGGCGGTAAACCAGTAAAATCGGCAAAGACTGGGGAGATGAGCGGATGATCGAGGGGGTTCTTTTTCCCTGCATACATACGTGCAGCGTCTTTTACGCCTGCCAGCGTTAAGTAAGGATCCACTTCGTTGTTCTTCCGGTAGCTTTCCCCACTGCTTGTTAGGTCGACCCATGGAGAGAGGCAAACAAGCGCACGCGGGAGCGGTTCATTTTGATCTCTTAAAACCAACGCAGCCGCCACGCTTAGCCCCCCTCCTGCAGAATCACCGGCAAAAATTATATTAGAAGGTTGATAACCTTGACGGAGGAGCCAATGATACACATTGACCGCGTCGTCAATGGCTGCTGGAAATGGATGTTCAGGCGCCATACGATATTCCGGAAAAAGGACTTTTACTCCAGCCGCTTTCCCAATACTTGCTGCCAGTGGTCTATGCGTAGTAGCTGAACAAAATGCATAACCTCCCCCGTGTAAATACAGGATTACTTTGTCCTCCACAGCGTTTTCGGAAGAAATCCACTCAGCGTATAAGCCTTCAATCTGAAGCTTCTCCACCTTGCAGTTTTTCGGGAGTTTCCCTAATTTTCTTGCCACCGTGTCGAGCATCTGCCGCTGTTCATCCATCGCCCGATTAGATAGACCCTTCTTCAGCGCTCTTTTTACAGATAGTTTAATTCCTTTTTCGAAAAAATAACTTCGAATACTTGGCATTTCCATACCCCCTTTATCCAAAATTTTCTAATATCATTATACTAGAAAAACCTTTTGATAAATCTATGCTTTCAAAGTATTTTGTAAATATTCTGTAACAAATCTCCCATTTCCTCCTGCCTGTAGTACAATTATAGTAACTTGGCAAATACTTTCGGAGGTATTCATTTCATGAATCGATTGACCGATCATTTAATTATCATTTCCTTTGATTGCCTTTCATCCTTAGATATTCCCATCTTAAAAGAACTTCCCCACTTTCAGACCCTATTAAAAAACGGAGCTTATGTAGAAAAAGTCGAATCTATTTATCCTTCAGTCACCTATCCATGTCATGCCACGATCGTAACAGGAAATTATCCAAACCGACATGGAGTAATCAATAATACTCTTCTGCAGCCGGGCATGGCATCTCCCGATTGGAATTGGTATAGAGATCGCATTCGTTGTACGACTTTATATGACGAAGTAAAAAAGGGAAATATGACGACAGCAGCCCTATTATGGCCAGTCACTGCAAAAGCAAAGATTGACTATAATATGCCCGAAATTTTTGCAAACCGTCCTTGGCATAATCAGATTCTTGTTTCGCTGCTGAGTGGCAGTCCCCGCTTTCAGTGGGAGCTAAATAAACGTTACGGTCATATTCGTAAAGGCCTTAATCAACCGGAATTGGATAATTTCGTCTTGGAATCAACTGTTGACACGATTAAGTCAAAGAAACCGAATTTATTAATGGTCCATTTTACCGATTTAGATACCCAGCGCCATTATCACGGCTTTTCATCTGAAGAAGCAATCGCAGCCATTCATCGCCACAACCTGCGTCTCGGCAGAATTCTTGAAGCGTTAAAGGAAAGCGGAATCTACGAAAACTCCACTGTAGTGGCCTTAGGTGATCATAGTGCATTAGATGAAACTAAAGCAGTCAACCTTAATGTTCTTTTCCGTGAACAAAAGCTAATCACCTCTAATGGAAAAGGGAGAATAATTAATTGGAAGGCTTATTGTAAAAGTTGTGATGGCTCTGCATATATTTACATTAAAGATCCACACGATTTAGCAACATATGAAAAAGTAAAAGAATTACTAGAATCTTTAAGTGATGATCCTAAAAATGGAATTGAAAGCGTACACACCAGTGAACAAGCTGCTAATAGAGGAGCCGATGGAACATGTGCCTTTATGGTCGAAGCCCAAAAAGGGTTTTACTTTTTAGAAGACTTTGAGGGGGAATTTATCAAAACCATCACCAAGGAGGATGTAATCACTGATCATAAATACACGTTAGCGTGTCATGGCTATTCACCCGAGAAAGAAAATTATGGGACTATTTTTATCGCAGCAGGAAAAGGGATAAAATCTATCACCCTGCCTTCTATCCGCCTCATTGATGAAGGTCCAACCTTTGCTAGGCTTCTAGGAGTAAATTTAGGCCAGACAGATGGAAGGGCTATTGAAGAGATCTTGGAAATTTAAAAGGGGGAAAATCTATGAGTCGGATGTCAAAGCAAGAAAAAGGCTGGGTATTCTATGATTGGGCTAACTCTGCTTATTCAATCCTAATCACAACAGCCATCTTCCCGTTGTATTTTAAAGCAGCGGCCAATCAGGCTGGACTTGAAGGCTCCACTTCGACCGCTTATTGGGGGTATGCAAATTCGTTTGCCACACTGCTTATTTCCCTTTGTGCCCCAATATTAGGAAGTATCGGGGATTTCAAAGGATTTAAGAAACGGTTTTTCACTTTTTTCTTTGCATTAGGAATTATCTTTACCTTGCTGCTTGCGGTTGTCCCCACAAATCAATGGCTATTATTATTAATTTGTTACATGATTACCGTTATAGGTTTTGGGGGAACCAATATTTTCTACGATGCATTTCTTGTCGATGTAACAACGGAAGATAAAATGAATCAGATCTCTTCACGAGGTTATGCGATGGGTTACATTGGAAGTACTATACCGTTCATCATCAGTATTGCCCTGATAATATTATCGCAGCAAAACATTCTCCCCTTCTCTGTTACAATCGCAAGTAAGGCTGCGTTTGCGATTACAGCCTTATGGTGGGGCTTATTCACGATACCAATGCTAAAAAATGTCAAGCAGGTTTATTATAAAGATCCGGTACGTAATCCGATTTCAAATGGTTTTAAACAACTGTTTGAGACCTTTAAGAGGATTAAACTGTACCGTCCATTGTTTCTATTTTTGATTGCCTATTTCTTTTACATTGACGGAGTGAATACGATTATTACCATGTCTACAGCTTACGGGTCGGACTTAGGAATCACTTCTAATAACCTGCTGATTATTTTGTTCGCGACACAGGTTGTAGCAGCACCGTTTGCCATTTTATATGGGAAGTTAGCTGATAAGTTTAAAGGCAAAACCATGCTGCTGATTGGAATTTTTGTGTATATAGTCATTTGTACGTATGCTTATTTCTTAAAAACTACGTTAGACTTTTGGATCTTAGCCATGCTCGTAGCATCCTCACAAGGTGGTATCCAGGCGTTAAGCCGCTCCTACTTTGCCAAACTCGTTCCAAAGGAACATGCTAATGAGTTCTTTGGCTTCTATAGTATTTTTTATAAATTTGCAGCGATATTAGGTCCATTTCTGGTTGGATTCACCGCACAGATGACAGGAAATACGAACAGCGGAGTGTTCAGCTTAATTGTCCTTTTCATCATTGGAGGTGTCATCCTCCTTCGTGTACCCGAAACTAATAATATCTCAAAATCAAATTCTATCTCTTTATAAAAAAAACTAACTAGACCTCNNGAGGTCTAGTTAGTTTTTTTGAATGAATTGGCCGTTCTATCCATGTTTTTATTCTTCACAAAATAAAGCCGGGAAGCTACTCAGGCAGTAGTAACTTTCCAGCTTTGAAATTAGTCATTATTATCCTAGGAACATCAATAGTCGGGTTACTTTTTCATTAATTTTTGAATCGTTACCAGTACTTCATCTAAGACTTCAAAATCACCTTCCTGAATTCTTTCGACAACACAGCTCTTCATATGACCTTCCAGCAGAATTTTGGCTACGCTATTTAAGGCGGATTGAGTGGCGGAAATCTGGTTAATCACATCATCACAATATGTATCTTTTTCAATTAAGCCTTTTATGCCGCGAATTTGGCCTTCTATTCGGTTTAGTCTTGTAACAAGATTATTTTTAACTTTATCCGAATGATGGCTCTTCCGATCACTGCCTTCATGTGAGCAGCAGGTATCATCAAAAAGTTCCTTTTCATTCCCAACTTCATTTGACATACGTCCGCCTCCTTTTTGGGATAATTATAACATAACTCGGGAAAATGTCGGGATGTAATATAAATTCCTCACCTTTCCTTCGCTTCATACATATGTATAAAAATAATTTATTTTCGCACCCAAAAAAATATTAATATTTTTTAACTTTTCTGATTATTTATTCTAGCTTTATTTCCTTTTCTTCATATATAATATTTACAAAACTATTTTGAAGGGTGTTGGTTAATTTGGCAAACAATGCTGAAGCGAAAAAAATATCTGTTAATTCGACCATTTCTTTAAAAGGAATTGTAAAAGCCATTTTCAACGATACCGTTCATGTGCAAATAGGCGGGAAAATTATTACGCTCCCTGCATCAGAGCTCCTGCTTGAAAATCCAGTCCAATAATTTAGTCATTTCTTGCATTTGAAATGGCAACTTTATATTTTTCCCAAAGAAGCCCTTCATTTCGAAATGAAGGACTTTTATTATTTTTATATAAAAAAATCAGTTCAATTCATTAATAATTGTTTCTTGAATTCTGCGAATGACATCTCCCCTGCTAATAACTCCAACTACATGATTAGACTGATCAACAACAGGTAGTTTTTTAAAATGATGCTTAGACAATAGCGAAACAACTTTTTTCATTTCATCCTCAGGATGGACCGTTAAGATTCCGTGGTTTTTTGCAATCCTAATGACTTCCCTGTCAGCCAATTCACTTATACGATCCTCCAAGCCTTCCTCAGCAACATATGTGATTAAAGAGAAATAATCATGAATCCGACGATCTACTGGACTGATCGCCCGCAAAATGTCTCCATCGGTTACAATTCCACGAAGGACAGCGTTCTCATCGATAATCGGTAACCCACCAATTTTTTCCCTAACAAACATGGTCATTACCTCTTTAATCGAAGTACTTGGACTAGCTGAAATAACATCCTTCACCATAAAATCTTTTACCTGATCATTTATCATATCGACACCACTTTCTTTAGTTAATAAACGCTAACAGGTTTTATGCTAGTTAAAATATGCCACTTAAAATTTTACTTTTTAGGGCGGAGTGGTTCTAAGAATGGAATATGAATGTTATCTTTTTCTATAGTTAATACCATGTGCTCTCCGTCCTCTTCTTGATTTGCATGCTTGATCTCTATTATGTCTTTGTGAAGCCTTTCCATTTTCCGATCAAGGTCTGCTGCCATTGTGGCAGCTTCTTTTAATTCATCTATCATATGTCCGGGAATTTCCATGTTATATTTATAATAGATTTTGTGTTCTAAGCTTGCCCAGAAATCCATCGCAATTGTCCGAATTTGTACTTCTACATTCGTTGTTTCCACTCGGTCAGACATAAAGATCGGTATTTCTAAAATTAAATGAAGGCTCTGATAACCATTGGGCTTCGGATTTTTTATATAATCCTTATAATCAACCACTCGTATGTCTTTTTGATTATCGAGCATCTTACTTAATATATATATATCTGAAATAAAGGAACATGTAATCCTAATACCAGCAATATCTCTGATCTTTTCTTTAATGACTGGTAAAGAAAAGTCATAGCCTTTCCGATAGACTTTCTTAAATATACTTTCTGGTGATTTCAACCGTGATTTTACGTGTTCTATTGGATTATAATCATGAATATAATTAAACTCTTCTTTAAGAATGTTAATTTTAGTGTTCATTTCGTCTAACGCAAACTTATAAGCCATCATAAACCTCGTCAGTTCAACCTTAAGAGCTTTAAGTTCTTTCATATCAATACTATGTTCAAAGTTCACCAGTTACTTCCTCTCTAGCTGTTATTTCGATTATTCGTTTCATCCGTATTTTGCAATTGCTGCAGAACATCCGGTGGAAAAACCATCCGGCAAATTACTTTTGAAATTTCTAGAAAATCCGCTCTTTTGCCAGTTTGTCCCTCTTTCCCATGACCATTTTCCACTATGACTAAAATTGCCCACGAGACAGTTTCTAAATCTAGATCCTCCCAGGTCAATCCTTTTTCCTCCGCTTGTTTTAGCCCTAATAAAATTCTCGAATGAATTTTCCTTCGTGCCTCACCCAAAAATTCAGCAACACTTGGATCTTTCAACACTAGCTCAGGTAACACACGCTGTATCCCTAACTCATTAAGGCGTTTATTATGGGCTTCTAAAAGCGATGATAATAATGAGACAGGATCACAAGAAACCCAGTTCGGTTCAGGCGGCAATAACTTGTCTAATTTATCCTCTAATAATGACATTAAAAGTTGACGTTTATCTGAAAAATATCGATAAAAGGTACCAGTAGCAACCCCTGCATGGGCAGCAATTTCCTTAGCTGTAGTTTGCTCATACCCCTTGGAAATAAACAAAGTCTGCCCACTTTCAAGTAATGCATTTCTTTTTTGCTGCGCCCGTTCCTGTTTTGGAAGAAAGGGAAATTCACCAATCATTAAGTCATCATGGTCTGGCATTTTATCACCTCATATATATCATACCACGATTTTAAAATTTGAACCACAGTTCATGTTTTTGTTGACAGCCCACTTCAATAATGAGATACTTGAACTATGGTTCATGTTAACTCTCTATTATTGTTTAACACCCCTTTGCAAAATAGATGGATCTGAACATGACCTTTTTTTTATAAAAATTCCTTTGCTTTGCAGGAATTTATCATATCTTTTTCGAATAACTAATGTATCTTTATTGATTTTACTGTTCAAAGCTTCTACCCTTCTATTAATTTTCGAAAGGCGTTGATCATGTGGCAAACCAATCTGAATCCAAAAAAGTCTCTGTCAATTCAACCATCTCCTTAAAGGGAATTGTGAAAGCCATTTTCAACGATACCATTCATGTTCAAATTGGCGGCAAGATTATTACATTACCCATTTCAGACTTTGCGCTTGATAAACCTGTCCAGTCATAAGCAAGCATTAGAAATACCAAATAAAGCCCATCACCTTGTGATGGGCTTTATTTTTGTAAAATGAGGAGCATCCTTCCGGGAATATCATAATATACAAAAGATATCCCTAGCTGCACAGATTTCTGCCCCCATCAAGCACGATTAACAGGAAGAGTTTAAGTTGAGTAGGTTGTGAAAATCGTTGAAAAGTAGTTGCGACTTAGAAAAAAGCCTACAAACAGTTATTTCCATCCAACGAACGATTGATATAATGACGGCATTTTTATTATTAACCGGTCAAGTGACAGTTGTTAGACTTATTATTGAACCCGGTGGATTTTCCCTATCTGTTGGGGGACCACTAACAGGAATAGGCCGTTTAGAGGGTAAATCAGGAAACAAAACGTTGAGTTTGTTATTGGACCTTGGAGATATCCTTTTAGCGATATTATTGATAAGCGACCAGACAAATGTGTCAGGAATTTTTTTAGGTCCTGGCAGGTTTAGCTTTAATATTACAGGACCTATTTTTGGAGTTCCTAAACACGAACCTACATTGCCTGATTTAGAAAAAGTCTTTACACAATTTCGCTGGATTGTCACTGAACATTTTGAAATTGATCCCGAAATTCTAATCTAAGTAAGAAGGATGTGGTCATCTTGTCTTTAACAGACCTCCCAACGTTTGAGCCATCTAAAGGGGAGATATTTCTTTTTTTACTGTCTATAGCCATTTTTATATTTTTCTTTACACAACCTAAGGAAAGCGATATCTCTTCCATGAGATAATCGCTTTTTTCATTTGTTCGGTAGTTGAGATGTTTTTTGATAACATTCACATGTCACAATATGGTCATTTACCATCCCTGTTGCTTGCATAAACGCATAACAGATAGTCGAGCCAACAAATTTGAAGCCTCGCTTCTTTAAATCCTTACTTAATTGATCGCTAATATCCGTAATAGCCGGAACATCTTTCATTTCACGGAAGTGGTTTTGAATCGGCTTACCGCCCACAAATGACCATATGTACTTACTAAATGAACCAAACTCCTCCACAACTTTCAGAAACGCATGCGAGTTGGTAATAACTGCATTGATTTTTAACTTATTACGGACAATTCCTTCATTATGTATCAATTCTTCAATTTTCTTTTCATCATATTGGATTATTTTTTCCGCTTCAAAGTTATCAAAAGCTTTTCGGTAGTTCTCTCGCTTCTTTAAAATCGTATACCAACTCAGTCCTGCCTGTGCCCCTTCAAGATTTAAGTACTCAAACAACAGTCGATCATCATATACAGGAACTCCCCATTCCTGGTCGTGATATTCAATATATAATGGGTCCTGATTAACCCAACCGCATCGATTCATTTTTGAAGCGCCTCCAGTTCTTGCTTTAGTTTCATAACTTACGTTCGCTTAAGTATGGCATATTTTTTTAAAAATAAGAACCTCTCATCATATAAATTATTCAGGACAATTATTATCTTTTTATACGAAAAGCCCTCCGTTCCGCATATTGTGAACATGGAACACAGACTTTCACGGTCTCTCGTTTATCATCTATATATTTTCTTAGAGGTTTGACCTTTCTCTTGCAAATCTCACATTTATTAGTAAAAAAACTAAAAATAAACACTGCCTTCACCCTCTTTTTCTTAATATATTATTCGGCTGGATCGGAATTGGATTCAATTGTTATACGTTTTTCACTAGATTTATAGTAAGATAGTTAGATGAAATATGATGAATAAAGGAGACTATCACGAATGCCTTATCAAATGATTGTACTTGACTTAGACGATACACTTTTACAGGACGATCATACCATTTCAGACCGCACCAAGCGTGCCCTTATGGAAGCGCAAGAATTAGGGGTGAAAGTGGTGTTAGCTTCTGGTCGTCCAACTTCAGCCATGTATGCTATTGCGGAAGAATTACGTTTAAAAGATTTCGGAAGCTTTATCCTTTCTTTCAATGGTGCAAAAATTACGAACTGCCAAACTGGTGAAGAACTGTTTAGCAGCACTTTATCTCCTGACGTAGTTAACCATTTATATGAACTAAGCCGTCGTGAAAATGTATGGATCCATACGTATGTTGGAGACCAGATCATCACTGAGGCTGGAAACCAATTCACCACTATTGAAGGTGAGATTACTGGCTTAGAAGTAGTGGAGGTTGGAAGTTTTGTGGGAGCAGTCTCAGAACCTGTAGTAAAGGTTCTTATGCTTGAAGAACCTGCCAAACTAGCTACGCTTGAAAAAAAACTGCAGGAAGAGTTAGCAGGGCAGCTTAGTGTCATGCGCTCTAAACCATTCTTTTTAGAATTTACGGAGCAAGGCGTCACGAAAGGGACCAGCCTTAGTCAATTGATTCAAAACCTAGGGATTAAGCGCGATGAGGTCATCGCCATCGGGGACAGTTATAATGACCTGGCGATGATAGAATTTGCTGGTCTTGGTGTTGCAATGGGGAATGCTCCAGACGACATTAAAGAAAAAGCTAACTTTGTGACCGACACCAACATGAATAATGGTGTCGCGAAGGTTGTAGAGGAATTCGTGCTAAAAACACCGTCTCTTGTTTAATAATATAATTTACAAAACCAACGCTTGGAATTTGTCCGAGCGTTATTTTTTTTGCTCACTTTCCTTCCAACCGCCCAATCCTGTCCCCTCTTTACTTTTTCAAGCATAAAATATCACAACCAAATAAAAAAAGGCGGAGTGAGGTATGGGATTATTCATTAATAACAGTGATCACCCGGAAGTATACAAACACCATCAACAGCCACAAGCAGTGAATCAAGTGGTATCAAGACAGGATTTCCTGACTGAATTAGTTCAGGAACAGAAAACGACAAATCTTTCCCTTAAAAGTGCGCTATCTGATCTAGGATTTCAATCACAGCAAAAAGAGGAAACGCAAATCAATCAATGGAACCATATAGGCAATCAACTAACTGAGTTAAAAAGTCGGTTGGAGAGGTACGAGGATGCGAATCATCAGCTTGTCCTCAAAATGAATGAACAGCTTGACTTACAAAAAGAAGTGGCCGAAAAAATAGCTAAACATGAGACATTTCAAGGAGACGTTTTACAGCGCTTGGACAATCAAGAAGCCCTTATGGATAAAATATCTCGTCAAATCAATCATATTCGTTCCATTCTGTTTGAACGGACCAATTATTTAGCCGCAAAAATAGACGACGGCTATAAAATCACCTCTTCATATGTCTATAAATTAATGACCGGTTCTGAACATCCCTTAACATTTTTGTTGATGAATCAAAAGAAAGAAGAAATTCAAAAACATACAGACTAATTATTTTATAAAAAAATGAAAAGACCGTCCATGAAATTGTCCATGAACGGTCTTTTCTATTACTGACCTTTTGTAAAAATATCAGTTAACACAGGAACAATTTGCTTTTTACGAGAAACAACACCTTTTAAGGTAGCCGTGTTATTAGTAAGTGTTACATTATAAGCTTCTTCAACGGCAGCCGTTTTGCTTCCTAATGCAAGACCAACTGAATCATTTGTTAAAATATCTGTTACCACAAACAAGAATAAATCCAAGTTCTTTTCTGCGATAAGTGTAGAAATAGCTGCTTCTAACTCCTCTTGGCGGGTAAGAACATCAGCTGTATCCACAACATTCACTTGAGCAATTTCCACTTTACTTGCTCCCATTTCAAATCCCTTTGCATCAAGACTGAGGAGTTCATTAATTGATTTGTCACGAACATCCGCTCCAGCTTTCAGCATTTCAAGCCCATATACATCGGCATCTACACCAGCAATTTCCGCTAATTCACGAGCTGCTGCTACGTCTTCTGGCGTGCATGTTGGAGACTTAAATAATAAGGAGTCCGAAATAATCGCGGAAAGCATAAGACCGGCAATTTCTTTGCTAATCTCTTTGCTGTTTTCTTTATACATTTTATTTAAAATTGTTGCTGTACAGCCAACTGGCTCGCAGCGGTAATATAACGGATCGCTTGTTTCAAAGTTAGCAATCCTGTGATGGTCGATTACTTCAAGAACACGAACATCAGCGATATCATTCGCACTTTGCTGGCGCTCATTGTGATCTACTAAAATAACAGCGTTCACTTCACTTGATACTGATTCCACAAGGCGTGGAGCCTCAGCTTTAAAGTAGTCAAGCGCATATTGTGTTTCACCATTAACTTGTCCTAAGCGAACCGGTTCAACTTCCATTCCTAATTGTGTTTTTAAGTCTGCATAAGCAATCGCAGAACAAATCGTATCTGTGTCAGGGTTTTTATGACCGAAAATAAGTACCTTTTCCATTTTATTGCTCCTAATCCTATTAATTTATGTAGTCCAAGCCCAAATGTCCTGAGAATGGCCCTAACGAAAATTATATAATAATATGATTTAGGATTCAAAAAATTTTTATTGATTTAATTTTTTCACCATTTGGACCTGCTCTGTTTTTTTCTCAAAGCCTAAATCTAGTAACAATGGGATGACAGGATTAGATAATGAGGCATTAATGGTCATGAAGTTGACGGGCTTGTGCTGTTCTCCAGAAATAGAAGTGAAAATTGCCTTTATCGTTTCCTCATTCACTTCATCGAATAGTTCAAGCTGATATAAAAATATTTTTTCCAGATACCCGTTTTGATCCCAGGTCCTTTTATATAAAGAGTATCCGATTGGATTTTGATTGCTGTTGAAATATATTTGAGCTTCTCCAGACCTCACACTTTGCCACTGACATTGCCATGGAACATTTTCTTTATAAAAAGAGAAAGTTGGGAACTGCTCGGGCCGAATTGATTCACTTGTTAGCGAAGTGTTACTCAAATCTAAGGTCCCACCTAGATAAACAAGCGAATCCGTGATTTCATACCCGTATTTTTCATATAAGCGAATCGCCTTTTCATTTTCTTTAATGGCTTCAAGGGTGGCCACAACGACTCCTGCTTCGGAATAAACCTTAATAGCCTCTTCCATTAAGCGGGTGGAAACACCTTTCCCACGGTACTCTGCGGCAATTCCTGTCCCGCCATTCCAGGCAATCTTTTTTCCGTCGACGATCCGGAATCCATTTAATACGATCGCTACAGGTTCTTCCCCGTCAAAAGCAACCAAAGAGTGTTTCAACGATAATCCTTCATTGACCATGCGGTTAAAGAATAGTTCAGCTGTCATTTCTAATGGCACAAAATAGCCTTCAAAACCCCGATTCCACGCTGTTACTGTATCTTGGATGGTGCATTCCGTTAATTTTTTGAATGCAATTTTCATATTTTCAACCCTTTCTGGCGGATAGCTTGGATTTACTGGCGAAAAGGCTTTCCCCCTAGTTATGTATAGCTAAAATAAGCAATTCATAAAACCCAGCCAGCATATTTCCGCACCGGCTGGGTCATTATCAATCTATTTCACTGTTAACGGTACGACCTTCTGCCCAATTGCGGCAATCAATTCTTTTGGCATTGGAAAACTCAATGCGGCCGGGTCCTTCATGACCGCCGGAATCGCCAATTGCAAGGCTTCTTCGGTAATATTGAATTGCTTGAAATCTGCCGGTAATCCTACCTTATACTGAAGTAATTTAATTTTTCCAATTACTTTTGCTAATGATGATTGCGGGGTATCCCCCTTTACATCCACGTTTAAGGCTTGTGCCAATTCTGTTGCCTTGGGCAGATATAAGTCTGGAACCATTTCCATAACCACTGGTAAAAAGACGGCATTTGCTAAGCCATGCGGAATCCGGAACAACGCCCCATATGCATGGGCCATATTATGGACAGGAATCGCATTTAAGGCAAAGCTAAAAGCGGTGATCCCCATTAAGCTGGCTTGTAATAAATCCATACGTGCATCAAGATTCGATCCATCTGCGACGGCAACAGGAAGATTTTTTTCAATTAAGCGAATCGCATGAAGGGCATAGGCATCGGTTAGACCTGTTGCAGTTGGGGAGGCTAATGCTTCAATCGCATGTGTTAAGGCATCAAACCCCGTAAATGCGGTAATCACAGGTGGAAGCCCCACGGTTAAATCAGGATCCAGGATCGCCATATCTGCGTTGATAAATGGATTGATGATATTTGTCTTCATTTGGATATCTTCATTAAATATAACGGCAATCGGTGAAACCTCTGAACCAGTACCCGCTGTTGTAGGGATGGCTATATGTGGAATCGGCATGTAATTTGCCTTAGGGAACTGCTCATATAATAGTCCGCCCGGTATAGCTTCCTTAATATCAGTCAATCCTTTGTGGAGCGCGTATTTTACCCCTTTTACGGTATCAAGGACACTGCCTCCGCCTACCGCCAGTAATGAATCCGCCCCGATCTCCCTAGCATAGCGGACCGCTTCATTGATGCATTTGCTCTCGGCATCCTGCTTAATATCAAGAAACTGACCAACTAATTCTGGTCCAGATCCATGCCCTGTCAGCGAAAAAATATCGGCCACTTTTTCAACAATTCCCGCTGCCTCTAAGCCTCTGTCACTTAAGAGCATCACTCGTTTGGCACCCAAACCTGCAAAAAGACTCGGAACCATCGCCCTTGAGTTGGAACCACTATAAATTCCCGTACGTAACATAAACTGTGATAAGGTTGTTTTCATTTTCATGCTCACCTCTTCATTAGTTTTGGCCAAACAGAATTCCGTACCAGTTGCGTCGCTCAAGCTCCGGCGTCATTGATGTATGAACATGCTTTACCTGTGTATAGGCATCTAGTGATTGCTGTCCCATTTCTCTGCCAATGCCGCTTTGCTTGTATCCGCCAAACGGGGCATCACTGCGGAGCATATGCCAGTCATTGATCCAGACCACACCCGCCTGCAATTTCCTCGCGACCTCGTAAGCTTTGTTGACGTCGCGGGTCCAGACTCCTGCTGCTAACCCATAAATGGTATCATTCGCCATTCGAATGGCATCGTCCAGGTCCGAATAACGAATCACACAGAGGACTGGGCCGAAAATTTCTTCTTGGGCAATTTTCATCTCATTCGTGACATTTGTAAAAATCGTTGGTTCAATAAAATGGCCCTCTTCACAGCCAGCCACTTTAACTTCCTTTCCTCCGCACAAAAGTGTCGCTCCTTCTTTTTTACCCGCTTCAATATAAGAAAGGATCGTTTCCTTTTGTTTTTTCGAAATAACAGGACCTATATCCGTGGTTGGATCGAGCGGATTGCCAAGCTTTAATTTACTGGTGAGAGCGACCAACCCGGCAACCACTTGGTCATAAAGCTTATCCGGGACAAATAATCGCGTTCCTGATTCACACAGCTGGCCTGAATGGAGAAATACACCAAACAGACTTCCAGGCAAGGCAAGGCTAAGGTCGACATCCTCTAAAAGGATATTAGGTGATTTACCACCTAACTCGAGCGTAGTTTTCTTAATCGTGCCGGCAGCAAGTCCCATAATTCGTCTGCCAACCTCAGTCGAACCAGTGAATGCTACTTTGTCGATCTTTGGATGGTTAACTAATGCTTCGCCCACTTCCACTCCAGGACCGGAAACTACGTTAATAACACCCGGAGGGACCACGGCTGAAATAATTTCTGCTAGTTTCAAAGTAGACAACGGAGTATAACTTGCAGGCTTGATGACAATTGTATTTCCCATCGCAAGTGCCGGAGCAATTTTCCAAGTTGCAATTACCATAGGTAAGTTCCAAGGGGTGATTGCCGCACACACTCCGATTGGCTCACGCCAAATAAAATTGTGTGCAGGTCCCGGGAATGGCGGGACTGGCAGTGTTTCTGAGAAAGGATACTCTACCGTAAAGTTGGCTAGTGTTTGAAACAAGTCGACCATTTGCAAAATATCACTGTTGCCAATTCGTCGCACGGTTCCCCCTGAACTAATCGCTTCTAGGTATGCTAGTTCCTCGGCATGTTCGGTAATTTGATAGGAAATGGCATATAAAATCTTGGCCCTGTCTTTGGGCTTCATGTTTTTCCAATCCCCTTGGTCAAACGCCGCGCGGGCTGCATTTACTGCACGGTTCACATCTTCCGTGGTTCCTTTTGCCACCCTTGCTACTAATTCACCAGTTGCCGGATTATGCACATCAAATGTTTCTTGACTGCTTGCTGGCTCCCACTTTCCATTAATAAAATGGGGAAATGTTTGTACATCTACCTTTACCGTCATGATAATTCCTCCTCATTCAAAAATCACTAGAGTACACCAAGTTCACTTTCTGAAAATCTATAAATCTCTTCGATTTTTTTACCTTTCGCCCGCGCTAAAATCTCCATTCGGACAGTGAGTTGTTTTAATGTAAAGTTCATGACGTCCTCAGGATCTCCTCCGAATGCACTTACCTCCCTTCCTGCGATACCCTCTTGGTTAAGCCTAATCGCTAACGGAGTGAGTTCGCCCATTTTGGCAGCTACTAAATCGAAGAGATGTGGATGTTCGCAAATCAGACGTTGCAATAAGAAGGTTCCATAGCCAATATGCCTAGACTCATCCTTTTTTAAATTTCCAATCCCTTCAAGCAATCCAGGCATAATGCCCGCTGCCTCTAAGGCAGCATAAAATGAAAAATAGCCGGTCTCTGCTAATACACCCTCAACAAACATGTTGTAAACGACCGATGCCTCAGCGATTGCCTCCGGGGATTGGTCAGTAATCAGCCGTTCCATTGTTGTTGGAAGAATTTCATAGAAAATCTTCTGATAGGTTTCCGTATGAAAGTGGGACAAGTCCCCTCGCTCTCCAATCGCATTCAAAACGAGCCGGAAAAATTCTGTATGCTTTGCTTCCTCATATAAAAAGGTTGTCAGAAACATTTCTTCTTCAAGACGGCCTTCTTTAGCAACCGCCATAATGAGTGGAAGCAAGTCCAGTGTAACCGCTTCCTCACCTGCTTGAAATTGAGAAATCAGACGTAAAATATCTGCTTGCTGCTCAGAATTCATGGCTTTCCAATCTTTTTGATCCTGACTAAAATCAATATCAGCCGGGTTCCACGTCCCTAACCGTTTTGCTTTTTGGAATAAACGATACGGAAAAGAATCTTCTAGCAAGCCTCTACTGCTGGTTGTTAATATGGTTCTTTTTTCCATATATATTTTCCTCCTATTTTCCTTTACGGTTTGATTACAATTTCTGTTGTATGCTTACGGAGCTGCGTTTTTAATATTTTCCCGACACCATTCCTTGGCAGTGCCTCTAGAAAAACTATTTTCCGCGGTGTTTTGTTTTTTGCTAGATGGTCCTGGCAATAATGTATTAACTCATTCTCCGCTACTTCAGTCCCCGGTTTTCTCACAACACATGCCACCATTTCCTCACCCATCCGTTCATCGGGAATGCCAACAACAGCCGCCTCGAAAACCTGCTCATGAGCATTCAATATTTCTTCGACATCACGAGGATACACATTGAAGCCACCGCGAATAATTAGATCCTTTTTCCGGTCAACAATATAGACATAACCCTCATCATCAGTCCGTGCCATATCACCGGTAAACAACCATGAATCCTTTAAAACCCGATTGGTTTCTTCCCTATTTTGATAGTATCCTGGTGTGACATTATCCCCACGGACGATTAACTCCCCCACTTCCCCAACTGGAACGTCCTCGCCATTTTCATCAACAATTTTCAACTCTACCCCTGGAATTGGAATCCCAACAGAACCGGGTTTTATTTCAATGCCTTTGCGGTGAGCCGTAACAACTGGCGCCGCTTCTGACAACCCATAACCCTCGTACACCTTCGCACCAAATTTTTGTTCAAACGCATGTAACATGGCAACAGGAAGCGGCGCAGACCCGGAAGCGACTGATTCGAGGCTGGAGGTGTTATATTGGTCGGACTGCGGGTAGGACACCAAAGCATGAATCATCGCTGGTACAGCTGAGAAAGTCTTCACTTTATATTTTTCAATCGCCATATATAGCTCTTTAATATCAAAGCTAGAAAAGATAACGATGGAACTGCCTGATAAGAAACAGATATTTGATATCGTCAGCCCATACACATGGGCAAGCGGCAGAACACCCAGTGTTGTGCCCCGCTCTGTTTCGTTATGTTTCGCTGAATTCTCGGCATTGGAGTATAAATTTTTATGGGTTAACAGCACTCCTTTTGGATCTCCAGTCGTACCTGAGGTATACAAAATGACAGCCGTTTCCTCTGCTATCCCATCATCTTCTTGATCTTTGCAGGGGACCAACACATCATAAAAATTTTTCGCTCGATCATCTGAAGGCTGATCGACAACAATCAATTGTAGTCTTTCTGGCATTCCTTCTAGAGACTTTTCAACATTACTTCGGACAGCGGAGGAGGTAATCAACGCTTTAGCCCCTGAATTTCGAGCGATGTAGTGAAGTTCCTTCGGATGAAGCGTATACATAACCGGGACAATCACTGCACCTGCTCTCGTAATTCCTTGATAGGAAAAAAGGACCTCTGGACAATTGGGCATACAGACCATCACTCGGTCACCCTTCCCAATCCCTAGTTCATGCAGGCCGCTGGCAAATCTGTCCGCATATTGCTTCGTTTCAACGTTTGTAAACGTCTTATCTTTGAAAAATATAAAAGGATATTCACTAAATTCGGAGATATTTTTCTCAAGAAGGTCTTTCAACTTCACAGCATCCGCTCCCTTATTTAAAATCATAATAGAACGATAGAAGGATCAGGGCTCACTCTATTTCTGGGTTGAACGATAAATGACAAGTGAATCTTGTTCCTCAAACCTAACCTGCTCTCTTTCTTCAAGTAAGTCTAAGTGTCCTTGAATTTGTGATAATCCTAAAAACACTGTTTTCCCATGTAAACGAGGATACATTTTCCTGCAAATCTCATAGATGCATTTTTCACCGTCTGCTAATATCTCAAGAATCTGCTCGCAGCGTTTTTCCTGTTCTAGTAATCTTGTTTTGATCAGTGATACATGATTACTAAATGCCTCGCCATGACCTGGATAGATCATTTCCAAGGGGAGCAGGCGAACTTTCCCAAGCGAGTTTCGATATTGTAATAACGGGCGCGGACGATTGTCCTCCCCCGGGTCAGGTGGTTCGATAAAGGCATTTACAGAAAATGCCTTTAATAAATGATCACCAGCAAAGGTATCGCCCGTATTCTGGTTCCATAGTAAAATATCAGATTGACTATGGCCGGGAACGTGAACCACTTGAAACTCCTTCCCACCCAACAGGATCACATCACCATCACTTATATAAGTAATATTCCGCCACTTTTCCTTGTTAAAAGGACGTTCGACAATATGATGGAACGGGTCGGCACCACAGCTCGTTAAAAACTGATGAAAAAAAGACTGTACGCGTTCATACTCTTCAATTCCTGCGTTAATGGACCCTTTTGCCTGTGCATGGACATAGATTGGCAAATCTGTTTCTTCCTGAAGATATGGAATTGCCCCCGCCTGATCGATATGGATATGAGTTAGAACAATTTGGTCAATATCCTTCAATGTAACTCCGTGTGTATGTAGTTTGCTATTAAGCTGCTGATATGACTGTTTACCTGGGTTACCTGTGTCGATTAACGTAACAGAATCACCAATCGCCAAAAAGGCGTTTACCGTCCCTTCGGCAAAATGGGTATTTAATTCAAGCGGGACAATTCTAAACAATTTGCGACCCCTCCCTTGTAAAACCTGATTATTGCTCGCTTGCAGAAATGAGTTTACATAACTTTATTATTGACTTCATTTTTTCCTCTTCTTGAAGTGTGCGGTCCATGAAAATCCATAATGTATTTACCTCCTTATCGTAGACTTAACCCATATTAGAGCTATTTTTATAAAAAAATAGGATTCTATCAGCGGATTAGGGTTCTATTGGCGAATTCCTCTGCTCACTCAGCGATTTTCGCAACTCAATGAGCGGATTCCCCAACTCAATGAGCGAATTCCCCAACTCAATGAGCGAATTCCCCAACTCAATGGGCGAATTCCCCAACTCAATGGGCGAATTCCCCAACTCAATGGGCGAATTCCCCAACTCAATGGGCGAATCTCCTACATCGCATGTGCGCCGCCATCAACAATCACGATATCTCCTGTCACAAAGTCAGAAGCTGGTGCCGCTAAGAATAAGGCCACCCCTTTTAGGTCATGATCAGAACCGAATTTCCTTAAGGGAGTAGCTTGGAGAATTCCCTCTCCACCTTGCTCAAGTAATCCTTTTGACATTTTTGTCGGGAAGAATCCTGGCGCGATTGCATTAACATAAATGCCGCTAGGACCCCATTTGACTGCCAAATCCTTCGTAAAAGTTATCACTGCTCCTTTACTAGAGTTGTAGCCAATCGCATTCATATACTGCGGATTGCTTCCTTTTAAACCCGCCACTGAAGCAATATTGATTATTTTTCCTGACTTTTGTTCAAGCATCACTCTACCAACCGCCTGTGACATTAAGAATGTACCGGTCACATTGACATCGATAACCTTTTTCCAAGCTTCTAGAGGCATTTCCTCGACTGGTGCTCCCCAAGAAGCACCGCTATTGTTAACCAGAATATCGATTCTACCAAATCGTTCGACTGTCCGCTCGACGACATTCTTAATGTCCTCCGGATTGGTAACATCACATTTTAAGGCAAAGCTCTCCACACCTAGTCTTTTTAGGACTTCGCTTACTTCCTCACAGGCTTCCAATTTTCTTGAACAAACAACCACATTTGCACCCGCTTCAGCAAATCCTTCCGCAATCTGCTGACCGAGTCCCCTGCCGCCGCCAGTAACAATGGCTACTTTTCCTGATAAATCAAACAACTCTTTCACATTCATAGATCGTTCCCCCTATTAATCCATAATTCCAATTCGACCACTTTTTCCTACCCAAGCCGTTCGACCAGAATGGCCATCCCCTGTCCCCCGCCAATACAAAGAGTGGCTATTCCCCTTTTTTCCTTCCTCCGTATTAACTCATAGATTAATGAAGTCATAATTTTTGCCCCTGTTGCTCCTAGTGGATGTCCAAGTGCGATGGCCCCGCCATTTACATTGACCCGTCGGCTGTCTAGTCCCAACTCCCGAATCACAGCAAGCGCCTGTGAAGCAAAGGCCTCATTTAATTCAAACAAATCAATATCATTCAGGGTTAGTCTCGTTCGTTTTAACAGCTTTTGCACGGCAGGAACCGGACCGATTCCCATCAATTCTGGTGAAACACCTGCTGCCGCCCAATCGATGACCCTAGCAATTGGTTTCAAGCCTAAGTTTTCGGCATGGCTGCTAGAAGTAAGTACCAATGCGGCCGCACCATCATTTCGACCACAGGCATTCCCGGCGGTGACCGTACCATTTTCTTTAAATACTGGTTTAAGTTTGCTTAGAGTATCAATTGTCATTTCTGGCCTTGGGTGCTCGTCTTCACTAAACAAAAATGAGGTCTTTTTTCCTGTTATCTTTATTGGGACTATTTCATCCATAAACTTATCTTCTCTTATTGCAGCGGTTGCCCTTAGCTGGCTTTCAAGTGCAAAAGCATCCTGGTCCTGCCGAGAAACATTGTATCGTTCCGCAACATTTTCAGCAGTAATCCCCATTCCCAATTGACTTCCGTAAACCTCATGGGGCTGTTGGCCTGCCTCAGTATTGGAATCGACAAGTTTAGCATTGTCTCCACCAAATCGCGTATTTCTTAGGTAAACAGGGGCATTGCTCATACTTTCCGTTCCTCCAGCCACAACAATATTCGCCTGACCGAAGGCAATTTGCTGCGCTGCTGAAGCTACTGCCTGCATACCAGATGCGCATAAACGATTAATCGTAAAAGCAGGTGTGGTGTCAGGCACTCCCGCTCGTAAGGCAGCGACTCTTGACACATTGGAGGATTCAGTAGACTGTCTCACTTCCCCTAAAATCACTTCGTCGACCTGATTGGCTAGAATGCCTGCCCGAATGATCGCCTCCTTAATCACGATGGCCCCAAGGTGTCCCGAATTAAGATCCTTTAATGTGCCTCCATATCTGCCAACTGGTGTCCGAACGGCACTTAAAATGACAATATCATTCATACTATCACCCTCAAATCTAACAAAAATAGATTAGCTATATTCTTTTTCTAATTGCGCGGCAATAATGTTTTTCTGAATCTCCGATGTTCCCTCATAGATTCTCGTAATCCGTGCATCTCGATAAAAACGTTCGACCGGGTAGTCGGCAATATAACCAAGGCCGCCGTGGATTTGCACGGCTTTATCAGCTACGCGGTTATAGACCTCGGAACCATAGAGCTTAAGCATCGCTGCTTCTTTCATTACCCTCATCCCATTGTCCACCATCCAGGCGACTCGGTAAGTAAACGAACGAAGGGCTTCAATTTCAACTGCCATTTCCGCGAGCATATGGCTGACTGCCTGGTTCGTAATGATTGGTTTTCCAAATTGGATCCGTTCCTTGGCATATCTCGTTGATATATCTAGGAGTTTTTGACAGGATCCCATATTCCGAGACGCAAGTCCTGCACGGCCATTTGTCAAGATCTTTAAGGCATTGACATAACCTTGTCCTTCGATCCCTAATACATTTTCCACTGGGACCTCACAATCCTCGAAGATTAATTCGGCAGAATGCGATCCTCTTAAGCCCATTTTTTTCTCAATTGCTCCGACTTTGAATCCAGGAAAATCCTTTTCAACAATGAACGAAGTAATCCCCTTCGGACCCATTTTGGTATCGGTTGCAGCCATCACGGTAAAAACACTCGCCTCAGTCGCATTCGTGATATAATGCTTCAATCCGTTTAAAATATATTTATCCCCTTTTCTTACCGCAGTTGTTTTCAAATTTGCCGCATTTGAGCCTGCTTCTGGTTCAGTCAAAGCAAATGCACCAATTTTTTCACCGCTCGCCATTTCGGGAAGATACTTTTTCTTTTGCTGCTCATCGGCCAATTCTACAATTCCAACAGTTCCAATCCCTGTATGTGCTCCGATTAATGTCGTATAGCCGTTATGTGTCTGGCCAATTTCTTCATACAGTGCACATTTACCAACCATGCCAATCCCTAATCCTCCATATTCTTCTGGAATACTTAAGCCAAATAGACCTAACTCCTTAGAAAGATGGATGATACGTTGCGGGATTTGGTCTTCCTCTTCAATTTGCATGGCAACTGCTTCAACTTCTGTTTGAATAAAATCTCTGACATTCTTTTTCAAAAAAAGTATATCTTCATCGAATTCAAAGTTCATTATCCACCTCCACCAACGCTTAGTAGTTACAAGTGAACAATAAACCCAGCATTAAGAAGAGGTTTTTCTTCCTTGTGCCGGGTCTTAGTTCACTCATATATTAATATTGGCGATATAATACCTCACCTTTTAACACTTCATTTCCTTGTTGATTGACTGCTGCGACAGCAAAGCGCAGATTTTGATCCTCTTTCTCTTTAAGTATCGCTTTCAACGTAATCACATCATTCAAAAATACCATTCCTTTAAAACGGATCGAGTAATCTTGGACGAAGCCTTCTTCATAATAGGCCGTAAACAGCTTTGCCAGGTTCCCCATTGTCCACATTCCATGAGCAATAATCCCTGGCAGACCTGCTTTTTGGGCCTCCACATCAATGGTATGAATGGGGTTAAAGTCACCAGATGCACCTGAATATTTAATGAGATCCATCCTTGAGACAGGCTCCAATTGAATTTCTTTTACGGACTCACCTATTTGTAACTGTGCTAGTGTACTCACTTTACCAACACCTTCCTCACTGCTTCGGAAATGACAACGGTTGAGGTTGAACTAAAAATTAATGCACCTGAAACATCTTCGCCATAATTTTCAATTACCAGGAACCCCATTTCCCCAAAGTTCCCTTTTTTCTCAAAGTAGTTCTTCACTTTGGCAAAGCAGTATACCTCTTCTCCAACCCTTAACGGCCGTTCGTAATGGAATGTTTGTTCACCGTGAATTAAACCTTTATTAGGCAGATTTAATTTTTCGATGTCGCCATAATCGAAGGTTCTCGGAAAGGTGGGCGGTGCAATGTTGGCTTTATATCTAGAATTCTCCCCCGTTACCTCATCAAAATAAATGGGGTGGAGGTCTCCAATCGCTTCGGCAAATTTTTTGACGGCTCCTCTTTCGACCACATTCTTAACCTTATTCGATTGTTTGCCTATCCGGTCTTTAAACATTTCTTCATCACCTCTTTAAGATTTTGGTCCACCCGCAACATAAAGAACTTGACCACTCACAAACGATGACTTTTCATCAGCAAAGAAAGCTACAGCGTTAGCAATGTCTGCCGGTTTTCCAGTTCTGCCGACTGGAATTTGGGACACACTTGCTTGAATTAATTGTTCAAAGGGGATACCGATTCTCGCAGCGGTCTCCATCGTCATTTCTGTTTCAATAAACCCTGGTGCCACCGAGTTTGCAGTAATTCCGTATCGCCCTAACTCTATGGCGAGCGTTTTGGTAAAACCCTGCAAGCCTGCCTTTGCGGCCGAATAGTTTGCCTGCCCGCGATTTCCGAGCGCAGAAGTCGATGATATATTGATAATTCGGCCATATTTATTTTCCACCATATATTTTTGAGCAGCGCGGGCCGCATTGAAGGATCCTTTCAAGTGCACATCCATAACGGTTTGCCAATCTGAATCCGACATCTTAAAGAGCATATTATCACGGATAACACCCGCATTATTAACAAGGATATCGACCGACCCGTATGCCTCATAAACTTCTTTAACGGCATCTTCAACCTGCTCGGCGTCAACGACATTTGCAACTTTTGAATAGACCTGATATCCTTTTTCTCGTAATTCATTGGTTGTTTGACTTAACGCCTCTTCATTCAAATCAATCAAAGCTACCTTTGCTCCTTCTTGTGCAAAAAGCTCGACAATCCCTTTTCCAATCCCCCGGCTTCCCCCTGTAACAAAAGCAACCTTTCCTGTAAATCTTCCTGCCATTTCTATTCCTCCTGAGTTAAATAAATTAGTAGATTGCGCTTACATTTAATGGTTTTGTATGATTTTTGTTATCAATAGGTTTGATCCATCATTATTCTTCTTAATTAAACGTATTGTCCAAGCTTCACATGACCTTTAATCAGGTTACGTGCGATTATCATCCGCTGGATTTCATCTGTACCGTCGTATATTCTCCACAATCTTGCTTCCCGGTACCAGCGCTCAATCGGTAATTCTCTTGTATAGCCCATCCCGCCGTGAATTTGCAGGACACGGTCAACGACATTGTTGCCCATATTTGCACCATACAATTTGGCCATTGAGGCGAGATGACGATTATCTTCTCCATTATCAAGCGTGAAGGCAGCGTTCAATACCATCCATTTAGCCGCTTCAATTTCTACCGCCGAATCGGCAATTTGCCATTGGATTGCTTGTCTTTCGGCAATCGGCTTGCCAAAAGTAACGCGTTCCTTTGCATAATCAATCGCCATTTGCAGCAGGCGTTCAGCAGCACCGACTGCTCTTGCCCCAACTACCCAGCGTGCAAACCCAATCCACTCGAGGCCAAGATTATAGCCCTTGTGTAATTCACCAAGGATATTTTCCTCCGGGACACGAACTTGATCAAATACTAAGCCGGCTGGACCCCATTCTCCCATGGTATGTATATACTCTGATTGCCAGCCCCTATCACGGTCGACTATAAAGCAGGTTACCCCTTCGCGGCCGTGTGTCGATTGGTGCAAATCTTTATCTGTAATCGCGATGGCCATGACAAAGTCTGCTTCATTTCCACCGGTAATAAATGTCTTTTCACCATTTAGCACCCATTCATTGCCGTCTCTTACGGCTGTCATTTTAATATTTCTGGTATCAGATCCGGCACCTGGCTCTGTCATCGCAAAACAAGACTTTTTCTCCCCATTAATCGTCGGAAGTAAGTATTTTTTCTTTTGTTCTTCATTACCATAGTAAAGAATATTATCCGCGCTCCCGCCGAACTGGAATGGGACAAAGGTTTTGGAAACTTCCATTAGTACGATGGCCATCATCATTTGACCAAGATCTGCCCCGCCATATTCCTCTGGCGTGTTAATGCCCCAAAACCCGGCTTCTTTTGCTTTTAGTTGCAGCTCTTTCAGCTTACCGGCTGGAAGACCTGGTTTACCTTCTCGTTCATTGCGGAGGACTTCATTTTCAAGGGGAATCAGTTCTTTTTCTACGAATCTTCTAATCGTTTTTTGAACCATTTTTTGTTCATCTGTCAATCGTAAATACATACCATTCACTCCATTCTATTATTAAAATCAAGTTTCATGCGGGTTAAAAATATAATATGCAAATCCGATCGATCAAATACCTACCGGTTGGTATGTTACATTTATTTTATTCCGAACTTTCTGATAATACAAGTTAATATTTTCCTATTAAAAAAATTCTCTAGCTATAAGCGCCAAAGAATTTTTTGCTAACTACACGTGACTCATTATTTTTCTTGCAGCCCGCTCTCTTAAAGTGGAAATAGAAAGTGAACTTCCAAGCCAAAAGAGGAGACCGAGAATGATACTAAAAATCCAATTTTCACTGGTTTCCAATGTGATTAAAACAGTGATTACACAAATGATTCCACCAATCATTCCATATACGGAGCCTCTAGCAATATTTGTTGCTTTCTTAGTACCCGAGGCAATCCCCACCATAATAACAGCTGTCAGCATAACGGCTGGAAAAGCGGCAAAAATACCGGCAAGAATCTTCCATGGGGATATAATAGTGATAAGATAACTTAAGGAGACTGCTGCCCCACCTAGTAAAAACCGAATCAATAAGTCTTTTTTATTCATGTTGTCCACCTTTTTCATTTAATGAGATGTTATGAATACCACAATAATTGATACCGTAAACCAACAAGCCATTGCATGCAGGATTCCTTTTTTCCACCCGATCTTAGGAAGCAGGTAGCCTGCAAGGATGGCAACAAGAATATTGATGGCCATTCCAAAGATGGCGCCTTTAGATAACATGATTGAATGGGTAATAAGCTGGCCTCCGTGAAAATCAAGACCAATGGTCAATAATGCTGCCAGGTAAACAGCAGGAAATGCAGCAAATATTCCACCAGCTTTCTCTCCTAACTTCTTTGCAACTACAGTACACGCTACTACAGCTAGACCTCCCATTAGGAATCGAAGAAGCAGTCCGCCAAGTGATAAACTAACCATTTTTCATTCGCCTCTTTTTTTACATACTGTTAATTGAATTGTGAATTGAATCACAATCATTTGATGTATTCATTTTAACCCATTTCCATGACGATGCATGTGAACGTTTTAGTAACGTTTTTGAAGAGATTTCTCATTAATTTCAAGTTTGATGACTATTTTCCATTCATTTTACAAAAGATAATGGTGATATTCATTAGAATATCGTCGTTTCAAATCCTTTGATGAGGTGATTTTAGATGAGTTATAAAGACCATTTAGATCCGCACTCAGAGCTCTTTCACTACCATACGACGCGTCCAAAACGTCAAAATTCACAAGTGAATGGGCAAACTCAAGTGACGCAGAACACGATCATCTTAAGGAGTAATGCCAAAGCACACCGCTGGTAAGCTTTTGGCAAGGAAACGAATATTGATAGGAATGAAAGTTGCTGTCAATAGAAGAATAGGCCTTTTCTCGTATCATAAATTCGAGGAAAGGTTTTTCTTCTTTGACTGAATTTTGTCGATACGATATTGATAATGTTTGTTCCAAAAGCTATCATAAAATCTAATAAGAATATATGGGAGTGGAACACGACATGTTTGATGACTTTACTATTAGAGATGCTGAGATGAGTGATTTACCTGAAATTGTCGCTATATATAATACAACCATCGCAAGTCGGATGGTTACTGCTGATCTTGAGCCTATACCTATCGACAATCGAATTCAATGGTTTAACGAACATTCACCAACTGTTCGTCCATTATGGGTGGTCGAAAATCAAGGAGAAATTTGCGCATGGGTAAGTTTCCAATCTTTTTATGGCAGACCTGCCTATCAGGCTACGGCTGAAATTAGTATCTATATTCATCCCGACTTTCGAGGCAAGAAACTTGGTAAATATTTAATCCAAAAAGCAATGGATGCCTGTCCAGGTCTGCAGATTAAAACCTTACTCGGTTTTATTTTTGGGCATAATAAACCTAGCATTAAACTTTTTTCAAGTTTTGGATTTGAAAAATGGGCACAACTCCCGAATGTGGCCGAACTGGATGGAATCGAACGGGATTTGATTATACTTGGAAAAAGAATTTATTAAACCCAAGTGCTAGAATCTACTATTTACACTGTTGTAGTGTTCCAAAAAGATGGATTTTCTAGTACTATAGATAATGTACGTTATTTATTGAAAAGAACTGGAGATTTCCATGGAGAAAATAAAGATAATCATCCTCTACTTTATTACAAGTATTATATGGATTTATGGGTCAAATTATCTAATCGAACAATATGTGCCTTCTGCTTTTGTTGAATTGACGGAAAGGTCGAAGGAGATTTTTTATATACTAGTGACAGGTGGGTTCATTTATTTCTTTATTAGTAAAAAAGAGGAATTAGATGTTTCCCAGGAAGAACAGAATCGTTTATCCACTTTAATTAATTCAATGGTTGATTTTGTTAACTTTAAAGACGGCGAAGGTCGATGGATTGAAGCTAATGAATTTGGGTTACAATTGTTTCAGCTCGAGAAGGTCGACTATCGCGGGAAAAAGGACTCCGAATTAGCTGAGTATACCGATTTTTACCGTGATGCGCTCCGATTTTGCGAAATTTCAGATGAAGAAACGTGGAATAATCGAAAAATCACTCGAGTTGAAGAGGTCCTTCCTGTTCCAGACGGATCTGTAAAAATATTTGACACGATCAAGGTACCACTATTTTATGAAGATGGCAGTCGACAAGGTTTGGTCATCATTGGACGTGATATAACAGAAAGAAAGGAAATGGCATTAAAATTAGCTGAAAGCCAGCAACAATATAAATCATTATTTGAATACAGTCCAGATATTGTTTACATGTTGGATTTGGAAGGAACTATTACTAATTTAAACCCACAATTCGATGTTATTACAGGGTTCAACAGAGAAGAAGCGATTGGAAAAAATGTAAAACAATTATTACCAAAAAGGTATAAACCCTATCTTCCAAAATTCATTTCTACTGTTGTCGAAGAAATTAAACCGGTAATGTATGAACTGAACATCCCCCATGTAAATGGGAATCGAATCATCTTACAATGTACATCACTTCCGATTATTATTAATGGAAATATCACTGGGATAATTGGTTATGGCAGTGATGTGACTAAATTAAGGGAAACGGAAGAACGGCTTCGCCGGACAGAAAAACTCTCAATTGTTGGCGAATTATCTGCAAGTGTAGCTCATGAAATCCGGAATCCGCTAACGTCGCTTAAAGGATTTGTCCAACTATTACAAATGGAAGATGTAAAGTATCAATTTTATTATCAAATTATGCTCGACGAATTAAATCGAATCAACGATATTGTTGGCGAGCTTTTGTTATTGGCAAAACCACAGCTCTTAAAATACACCAAGGCCTATCTTCAGAAGCTACTACAAGACGTTATCTCATTATTAAACACCGAAGCCAGTCTATATAATGTTCAAATTGAAGTCCATTTTACTGAGAACGAGCTATGGATTGAATGTGATCCAAATCAACTCAAGCAATTATTTATCAATGTGATCAAAAATTCGATTGAAGCCAGCCAAAATGGTGGCAAGGTTGAAATTGTACTAGAGCAAATCGAAAAAAGCCGTGTGCTAATAACCATTAAGGACAATGGTTGCGGAATTTCAAAAGAAAGATTAGAGAAAATTGGCGAACCCTTCTACTCTTCCAAAGAAAAAGGGACGGGGTTAGGCTTAACGGTTAGTTTCAAGATTGTTCAATCCCATCAAGGGATGATTCATTTCGACAGTCAGAAAAATCAAGGGACCTCTGTTCAAATTACCCTGCCTGTTAAGCAAACTACTGTCAAGTACCAGCATAGACCTTCCAAGGAAAAAGCATAAAAAGATTTTAAGCCCGCGATTTCATGCAGGGCTTTTCTTTTTCTTTCTATTCCGAAAGAAGGCGATTATGAGTAACATGAAAGGAATGATAATTTGAAAGGGCCAATGTAAATAAACCGGGACAACCACTAACCCTTCCTTTATATGTTCCGCAAAATTGGATGCAATGGTTACTGACGCAAATAAGACAATCATACCTAACGGAAAACCAATTTTCCGCTGATTCGGGATTCGAAAGATATCCGCTGAAGCAGCTACTGCAGCATAAAAGAAAATAGAAATCTTAAAAAATCCACCAATGATTAAATAAAGCATAAATAATACATCTAATCTTTCAATAAAATCGGCAATTTGAATTCTCCCTACTGTCATTAGTAGTGGAAAGGTTGACCGTTGAAAGAGCGCTACCCCTAAAACAGAAATATTTATTCCTACTGTGATGGTAATGTTTATTCCGCTTAAGATCATTCCTCCTAAACAGACTATTTTTACTTTCTTTTTATCATTTAAGAATGGGAGCAGCATCGTAAAAACAACCATTTCTCCAAACGGAAAGGTAATGGTTTGTGTTAGAAATGTTTTGATAACAGGTTTCAACCCATTTTCTAAAATCGGCAATAAATTTCCTAAATGTATCAAACCAGAAAAGACGATTAACAGCATCCCTAATAACGCAGTCATATAGACAATCCCAAAGAAAATTTCTCCAACCCGTGCTAATACTTCAAACCCTTTATGAATGGCATATATAATCGTAATGATCATTAAAGCATTGATCACTAATAAGGGAGTACTATTATAAATGGTTGATGATAATAACTCTCCAAAATCACGTAATACCCTAGATGCGCAATATAAAAAATAGACAATATATAATACCCCAATAAACCGTCCAATCCATTTCCCTGTTATTTCTTGAACATAACTAGATAAAGGTAGGTCAGGATAGTACATATATAATCGGTAATAAATAAAAAAGACCACTATTCCGCCAGCTAAACCCAGCAATATAGCTATCCAAGCATCCTGTTTGGCACCTGACGCAATTCCAACCAATATGGCGCTGCCCATTTCAAATAAAACGATTAGCACAAACAATTGAGTTGTGCTTATTTTCACTTTTTCCATATTCGCATGTTCCCCCCTTAAAAAGGGTTATTTCTAAGCTCTCCGATATTCTCAAATCCCTTTCTCCTTATGCTGAGCTTGTTTTTTTCTTCCGATTACGCAAAACCGCAATGATTAGTAAGATGAAAGGGATGATAATTTGAAAGGGCCAAGACAAATAAACTGGCACAATCACTAACCCCTCCTGGAAAAATTCTGCTATATTAGGTGCAATGGTTATTGAACCAAATAACACGATAATACCAATTGGAAGCCCAAGCTTACGTTGGTTTTTAATTTGAAAGATATCAGCAGTTCCAGCCACTGCAGCGTAGAAAAAAATCGCAATTTTAAAGAAACCGCCAATGATTAAATAAAGCATAAATAATACATCTAAACGTTCGATAAAATCGGCAATTTGAATTCTTCCGATTGTGGTTAATAAGGGAAAGGTAGCACGATGAAAGATTTCTACCCCTAGAACAGATATATTAACGATCGTTGTAATAGTAATATTTATCCCAGCTAATATCATCCCTCCCATACAGACAATTTTCACCTTTTTTTTATCATTTAAAAACGGGAGCAACATCGTAAAGACAATCATTTCTCCAAAGGGAAAGTTGAGGGTTTCTCCTAGAAATGTTCTTATTATCGGTTTAAACCCATTTTCTAAGATTGGTTTTAAGTTCCCTAAATGAATTAAACCAGAAAAAATAATTAACAGCATTCCTAATATCGCTGTCAAATAGACAATTCCAAAAAATATTTCGCCTACTCGGGCTAAGACTTCAAACCCCTTTTGCATGGCATAGATAATTGTAACGATCATAAGGGTATTAATAATAAATAAGGGAGTATTATTATAAATTGTCGTCGCTAACAACTCTCCAAAATCACGCAAAACCCTTGATGCAATATAGATAAAATAAACAATATATAAAAACCCAATAAATCGTCCCAGCCATTTACCTACTATTTTTTGAAGATAACTTGTTAATGGCAAATCCGGATAGTACATATACAATCGATAATAAATGAAAAAGACAATAACTCCACCACCTAATCCAAACAATATGGCGATCCAAGCGTCCTGTTTCACTTGTGAACCGAGCCCTAGAAGAATGGCACTACCCATCTCAAACAGAACAATCAGGACAAACATTTGGAATGCATCAACTTTTGCCTTTTCCATGCACGTTCAATCTCCCCCCTTTTTAAAAGGGTTATTTATTAATATCAGACCAAAACGGATTCGTTCGAACTCCTTCACGGCGGACATAAGATTCTACCTTCACATTCACCTCAAGGTCTGCAAAATAATTATTCCAATCTTTCTCCAGATTTTTCCAAATGACAGGATTAGCTTTATGAACCACATCACCAAACCCAAAAATATCACACTTTAGCCTTTTCGCTTCCTTAATTGATGTCTGTACTTCCTTTTTTACGGCTTTCTCTGTTAACTTTTCAATTTTTTCAATGGTTTTGGGATCCATTAAGTTAATCGCTGTATTTGCCTCACTTATCCAGCCCTCATTTTCAACTTTAATATTTATGACGGGTTTCCCCTGATTGAAAATGGTTGAAACCTTAGTTTTTGACCGAATTGGCACTATACTAAGAGCATTTTTCTTTCCCTTCCATTTAAGCGTAATATCGGTACTTTTCACTTTATCTAAGACCCATAGTACGCCACGAGCCTTTTTACTTTCAATCCAATCGATTAATGCACCATCTTTTATGACTGCTAAGCCATCTGCTCCAAGAAAAGCTTCGGTGGTTGTTCTAGTTAAATTAGATGCTTTCCTGGCTTCTTCTTGTTTTCCAATTAGTCGGTAGCCATTTAGAATCGGCTCTTTTCCGCTTCCGACAATTCCATCAATCAAATCATCAATACTTATACTAAAATTTTCTCCCTTCATTGCTTCAGTAGTTTTAATTTCTTTGGTAATTTTGGTAACGGGAAGCTTGTCAAGAATCGTCAAAGTCGTAACTATTTCTTCTGCAGAAGAATCTCTAGCAATGAGAATCTCTGTGGTGGTTCTAAATTCCGGGTCCCTTGCAAAGGCATCCAATAGATTTAAAAGTTGTGTTCTGTCTCTTGCCACTTCTTCACTTACTACAACCACGTTGGTGTGTGCATAATATAAACGGCGAGAGACTTCTTTTGTAGCATTTCTAGCTGCCTCAGTCATTGTTCTGCCTGTGCTTTTATATACAGCAATCGGCAGCCCCTGACCTCCTCCACTTTGCCCTGCAGATACATTTCCAGGATTTACAAGTTGAAAGGAGACATGGTACAAATCATCCTCTCCCCTATCAATACCAAGTGCCATCACAAACGCCAAATCTGTGAGCTCCTTCTGATTCCAGCATGCAGTTAGGATTGGAACTGATAATCCTATTACCAAAATAACCTTTACCAATTTTTTCATTACTCTTCACCATTTTGAGAGGGATTTTCCGTTTGCTTAGGCGGACCTGGCTTTTGATGATCCCCTGACCGTTTCATATTGCCCTTACTAATGAACATCGGTCTATTTTTCATTGCCCAAATAGGAAAACGAACAAAGGCGTCTTGTTGATTACGAATGTTGAAAGGAGCTAACGGCATCATGTATGGAATTCCAAATGAACGGAGCGAACATAAATGAATAGTCATGAACATAAGCCCTAACATAATTCCATAAAAGCCCAACATGGTTGCTAAGCCCATTAGAACAAAGCGAATTAATCTTGCCGCAATCGCCATGGCGAAAACGGGGGTGGAAAAATTGGCAATGGCTGTGATGGAAACAACGATAACCATGACTGGCGAGACAAACCCAGCCTGTACTGCTGCCTGGCCAATTACGAGAGCCCCCACAATCGACACGGCTTGACCAACTGCTCTAGGAAGCCTTAGACCCGCCTCCCTTAAAATTTCAAAAGTAACCTCCATAATTAATGCCTCCACAAATGCTGGAAAAGGAACATTTTCACGTTGAGAGGCAATAGCAATTGCCATTGTCGTTGGGATCATCTCTTGATGAAAGGTGGTCGCAGCAATATAAACTGAAGGACCAATAACAGCGATTAGAAATGATAAAATCCTCAACATTCGGATTCCTGTTGAAATATCAAATCGTGAATAATAGTCATCCGGTGCTTGGAAAAATTGAATAAAAAGTGCTGGAACCGTAACAGTAAATGGAGTCCCATCAACTACTATAGCTATCCGCCCTTCAAGTAAATGTGATGTCACGACATCGGGCCGTTCTGAATGGTAGGTTGTTGGAAATGTTGTCCAACTTTGGTCTTCAATTAATTGCTCGATATATCCGGAACCTTGTATGGCGTCGATATTGATTCGTTCAAGCCTTTCTTTCACTTCTCCAACAATTTTTTCATTGGCAATCCCTTTTATATACATAATGGCGATATCGGTTTGAGAAATAGTGCCGATCTTCATGGCGTCTACCCGTAAATTAGGACTTTTTATCCGGCGGCGAATTAATGCCGTATTCGTACGGAGTGTTTCTGTAAACGAATCTTTTGGACCGCGAATCGATAGCTGAGTTGAGGGCTCTGAAATCGCTCTCTTTTCCCATCCTTTTGTTTCCCCACTGATTGCTTTATTGAATCCCTGTAAAAAAATAACGGTATCACCTGAAAACAATGTATCAAAAACCTGATTCCAATTAGTAATTGTCTTAACACTACCCAATGCCATGGTTTTTTCAAGCATGAATTGAAAGATATCAACGGGTTCATCGGGTACTTCTGCTTCCATAAGTGTTTCTAATATATAGTCAGCAACTGAGATCATATTGGCCAATCCGTCAATATAAACAAGTGCCCCTTTATGTGCACCAATCCTAAACTCACGAACATTAACATCGGAACTATTGCCAACTTCCTCTTTTAAATGAGAGATATTCTCTTGATAATCTCTTAGAATAGGCAAATCCTCTGGTTTTTGCGGATCTTGTTTTTGCCTATAATTATCGTCCTGTCTCTTTTTTTGTTTATTTTTGAGCATTTTAGACAAAATCGACACAATATCCGCCTCACTTAATAATATTTAAAAATCTTTTCTCCAATATTGGATATAATGCCCAATGGATACCACTTTATCCCATTGAAGCAGGTTTTAATTTCACATTAATTTTGAAAAAGGAATAAGGAACAGCACTGAATCGAACAATAAGAAAAAAGGATTCCTAAAGGTGTGAAGAGGTTGAAAATATTATTTGTAACCTGCTTACTGGCGATTGCTAGTACAATCCTAATTATTTCACTGGATCTTTTGATGGGTGTACAAATATCAGGAATCATTTGGAAGGCAATTAATCCTTTTAGGGTGATGGAACCTGCTGAATATATCATTATTTTGTTGTTTATTATGGTTTACTTTGTTGATACCTTTGGTGCGTATTTAAAAAAGAAAAAGGAAAAAGAGAATCCTTCTAATTAAAAAAGATAAGAGCCCCCCTTAAAATGGGAGGCTCTTATCTGAATTGTTTTTCGGTAATTCTTTTTTATGAAACAACCTCTTGAATAAAATAACTCCAACTGATATAAACCTACTCCACCATCTCTTCTTCCTATTTATATTTGGACCATAAACATATCGATTCCAAAAATAATAGAAAAATTCCTCAACAACTAACAATAAGATAAAAAATAAAATAGAAATAGTTATCCAATACCACATTTTTAGGACTCCTTTTCAAACAGAAATTTTATCTTATTCGTAAAACCTCGGGGAAGTACATTCAAAACCAAGCTCTGTTCATCAATGAACAATTTGTATATTCTTATTTTAACAAAAAGTTGCTAAATTGTGGAATTTTTAGGTGAATTGTTTTCACGCAAGAGGTATTTTGGATTCTGTCCTTATTATTCTTATTACAAGGTTTTTTTAAATTTTGGAGCCTTTGCAGAAATTAAAAATTTATTTCCAGCCGTAAAAAAGACCACACTTCCCATGGTTGTGACAGCAAGAATCCAAAACATGATTTGGCCTTGAAACTGACTTAAAAGGTACCCACCGATAATGGGTCCGAGGAAATTTCCAATCTTCCGGAATTGTGCTGCACCGAAATAGGTCCCACGCAAATGTTCAGGGGCAAGTTGGTCAATCATCATACTGTTAGAAGGGAAAATTAAAATTTCACCTACAGTTAACAACACGATGGCAGAAATTGCAGTTACCCAGCCGTTGATAAAACTGAAGGCAATTAATCCAGCCGCCATAAAAACGGCTCCGACTACCATTACCTGCATTAGCCGGAATTTTTCGGCCACATGGCTAATCGGCATTTGTAAGAAAACAACCATCACTGCATTAATCGTAATCAGCGTCGAAAAAATGACAATTCCATTTTCTACCGTTCCTTCTAGGATTTGCGGTAAGTTGGAGTCAATTTGAACATAACCCATGTTTACTAAAATTATTCCAAGGATTAGAAACCTAAGTGCTTTATCTTTTCTGATGATCGTAAAAGCATCACCAAAAGAGACAACCCTTTTGCTTATTCCCACTTGAGGTAAGACAAGTTTCTTCAATAGGAACACCAGCACAATGGCATAAAATAAATAGGTGGTTCCAGTTATCGCAAAGGATAACTTTGCAGATGTACTGGCCAAATAGGCACCAACAAGCGGACCAACAGATGCACCAATATTCATCGCTGTGTAGCGTAAAGAATATACCTTCATCCGCTTTTCCTTATCTGTCAAATCGGCCATCAAAGCTTGTGATGTTGGTTCAAAAAATGAATTGCAAAGCCCATTAAATGCGTTTAACAGAATAAACCAGCCCTGCCCAGTAGCCGCAGTAAATCCATAATAAACAAGCGCTACCATAAACAAAGATATCAGCATCACAGGTTTACGCCCTAACCGGTCCGATAGATGACCGCCTATAAACCCTCCAACCGTAGCCATTAAGGGACTCATCCCAACTGTTAAACCGATGATGATAGGAGATATATCCATATGCCTAGATAAGTAGATTGAAAGAAAAGGAAGCGTCATAAATGAAGCGCCTCTTGATAAAACAGTTCCAATTAATAATACCCATACGATCGGATGATATTGCCCGATGTAGTTCGTAACTTTTGCCATATATGTACTGCCTCTCATAATTTTTTTGTCAATTTCTAGTAAAACAATTTGTGTGGATTATGTAAAGAATTTTCTTACTCCTTTATTGGAAAAGTCAGTTCCAATCAGGAACTGACTTCAAAAATTTAGTTTGGGTCCTTGTATGTTAGCGCCCGTTCACTATCCCTATAGCCCTTAGTGGTTGGATCCTGTACAATCCCTAACATCGACATCAAAACAAAGACAGCATTTACAAACGTTAACACACCATTCTGAATCGCATCTGTGAGTTGAAAATCTATGAGTCCAAAGGAATTTAAACCTGCTAACACCATTTGAGCCACAATCATAATTTGAGATATAAACGCGATCACCCAGTTCCGGTTTTTTAATCGTACTTTCCAGTTGATCATCTTCCCCATCCCTTTCCTTTATGTTAAACAATCTTTCTATTAACATATGCTTGGATGAGGAAATGGTTGTCCGCAAATGCCTCGTAATTTTACTTTATTAGCTCGCCTCAAAACTTCCCATTTCAATCAATAAAAATTATAATAAAAGAATTGAAAATTACTTTTTGAAAGTAAGGAGATCACATGGAGAAATTACATCCATTTTGGGAAAGTATCGTACGTTTCTGGAAAAAGAAACATTTAACTCAAATATTATTATTACTCATCCTAGTTGTTGTACTAGCAACCATCCTTTATTTTGGCTGGATTGCTATGCGCGCCAATGTAGAATCACTGAAGCAAGGACTAAGTCAGCCGACGGTTATTTATGATAAAAAAGGAAAAATAGCTAGTAATGTCGCCACCAATCGGACGAAAGGTATAAAAATTGAGGACTTGCCAAAATATGTCCCAAATGCTGTTGTAGCTATCGAAGACGAACGATTCTATGAGCATGGCGGCTTTGATATCAAAGGGATTGCCCGTGCCTTTTTTAGTAACTTGTTTGCAGGCCGGATAACTGGCGGCGGCAGTACGTTAACTCAGCAGTTAACGAAGAATGCCCTCTTATCTCCAGAGCGAACCTATAAACGAAAAGCAGAGGAATTATTTTTAGCCGTAAAAATTGAAAAGGTTTATTCCAAAAATGAGATTTTGCAGATGTACCTCAATCAGGTTTATTTCGGGAGCGGTGCCTGGGGAATCAGCAATGCATCTAAAAAATATTTTGATAAAGATATTGAAGATGTTACGGTGAGCGAAGCTGCGATGCTTGCTGGATTGCTGCATTCACCAAATTACCTTGATCCCTATAACAATTATGATTTAGCGATGAAAAGACGGAATACTGTATTAGCAAAAATGAATGAACTTGGAATGATTAATCAGACACAGTATTCCAATGCTAAAAAAGAAAAAATTCACCTCCATGATGGCGGTGGAAGCTTTGTCGAACGAAAATACCCTTATTATGTTGATGCGGTTTTAAATGAAGCGATTAATAAATATGGCATAACACAGGAAGAAATTTTAACAAGAGGCTATCGAATATACACAGCCATGGATCAAAATCTTCAATCTGGTCTTGAAAAAGTCTATAGTGAAGATTACATGTTCCCGCGTAGTAGTGGTGGAGAACTAGTTCAGAGCGGCTCTGTTTTAATGGATCCTGCTTCCGGAGGAGTGAGTGCCCTGGTGGGCGGACGTGGCGAACATGTATTCCGGGGCTTTAATCGGGCAACACAATTACGGGCACAGCCAGGGTCAACAATCAAACCACTGGCAGTTTATACACCTGCCCTAGAAGAAGGTTACAAGTATTCATCGGAGCTTGACGATAAACCAATTACCTTTGGAAATTACAAACCGGAAAATTTCTCAAGAACCTATTCTGGAAAAGTTGAAATGTACAAGGCCCTTGAGAAGTCTTTAAATATTCCGGCCGTATGGCTGTTAAATGAGATTGGCTTAAATAAGGGGATCGATTCATTAAAGAGGTTTGGCATCCCTGTTGAAAAAGAAGATAAAAACCTAGCAATCGCACTTGGCGGGATGAGTAAGGGGGTCTCCCCTCTGCAAATGGCTAACGCTTTTTCAGCTTTCCCCAATGGAGGCAAGCGGGAAGACAGCCATTTCATTACGAAAATAGTTGGACCGACTGGTAATGTCATCGCCGAGCATGAAGCAAAAACGACAAAAGTAACGTCCAAAGGGGTCACGGATTCGATGACATCGATGCTTTTAAATGTCGTCGAATCAGGTACTGGTAAGCGGGCGCAAATCCCCGGTGTGCAGCTTGCAGGGAAAACGGGATCCACGCAGTTACCTTATAATGATATTAGTGGAACAAAGGATCAATGGATGGTCGGCTATACACCTAATCTTGTCGGAGCCATCTGGATAGGATTTGACCAAACCGACCGGGAACATTATCTGCCAAGCTCGAGTTCCGCCAATGTTGTACCGATTTTTAAGGAAATAATGAAGGAATCTGTTTCACATCTTCCCGAAAAACGCTTTGAAGTGGTATCTATCAATGAGCAGCTCGCCGGTAATGACACTTCTAAGATAAGCATCGATGAGCAGGCCAAGAAAATTAGCAAGGAATTAAATGAAAATGCTCAAAAAATCGGGGAAACCATAAAAGCAAATGCTCCCGGCTGGAAAAAAAGTCTTGATTCAGCATTGTATAAGCTTGGCAAGGGCGTTAATTCACTCATTGAAAGATTTCAACAGTAATAAAAAATAGCACCAATACGGTGCTATTTTTCTATTTGCAGGGAGTGATAAAAGCCCCCTGTGACTTTTTTTATTGTTTCTTCTTGTTCTGATCGGAAAACAGTCAAAAAGCATGTCGATGGCCCTGCAGATTTTAAAATATCCACGTTAGAGATGATCATTTCTTCTGAAAATTCTTGATTAGGAAACATCTGATTGATTTCATTTAAAATCCCTTTGGAACCAACCGGCCAAATCATCACATCATTTACTTTGGATACTTCTTGAAAAACGGAAAGTGGGACAACATCATCATTATTTTCAATTACTTCGTCTCCAACCAGCGGCATACCTACAACAGCAAATTTTAATTGATTAGAGTATGTTATCTCTATTGTCTCCGCTAATGACTTTTTCCCGAGAACAACTAAACCAACTGCAGATTGCAGAAGTGAAAAGTTACTTTCTGTACTACCAGTTATCCTTACATCTACTAACTTTAGTTCGGACATCCCCTTTTTTATTCCTCTAACTAGTTCATCCCATGGTTCATTTCCGCAAAAGTTGTGGAGCAACACAGAAATTGGTTCGCCTCCCGCCGCGATACACTCCATAACGGCAACTCTAAAAGCATAATAAGCAACCGTTTCGTAGGGGACCTGAACAAGATCGTCTTCCTTCATTCCAATCGCGCCGCTATTATCACAGGCAATAATGAGGGAATCCACCTCATTAAAGGGAATGGTTAGTATATCCCTCATTGTTTCACATCTCCTTTTGATATTCGTCGATGTGTGACGAGGGATGCAAGCCGTGGTATTGCTATCATTGCAATAGTTGTATTAATAACTGAACCGATGAGCAATGAAGGGACGATCCCCAAATAAAAACCGGTATTCATTAAAAAAATAAATGGGATGGGGGCTACTAATGAATTCCCAATAATAAAAAGCGTACTTGCTATCCATTTATTGTTTTTATAAAGGCGGCCAAACATCAAAACCAGCACGGCCATTTCAACAGCGATTAAAAAGTGCATCGGTCCTAATGGAAATCCACCAGCATATGCAGATAGTAAATGTCCAAATGCACCCACAACCGCTCCGGCGCCGGCACCAAAAAGGACGGCGGCTAAAAGCGCAGGAAATACGTCCAATGCGACACTGCCGACAATGGCCGGAATCTTTATCATCGCACCGACGACAGACAATGCCGTTAACATCGCGAGCCCGCTCACCATTTTCCCCTTCATGCTATTTATCCTCCTTACGCTTCCCATCCCTAAACACCTTGGCACTACGCACATATTCTACGTCGCTGACATGTAATCGGAAGTTAATCACTCTTGCTAGTGCAAAGAAATAATCTGAAAGACGGTTTAAGTACATCAGTGCAATTTCAGAGGTTTTTGGATCAGCCTTTACTAGTTTAACTACCAATCTTTCAGCTCTTCTTGTTACCGTTCGGGCTATATGAATCGATGCCGAAGGCTTGGTTCCTCCTGGCAAAATAAATCTCTCTAACTCAGGTGCTTCTTCAATATATTCATCTATTTTCTTTTCAAGGTAATCAATCGATTCTTGGTGAAGTTTTGATTCGCGCTTCTCCGTCACATTGGCAAGGTCACCGCCACAATCAAATAATTCATGCTGGATTTTTTCAAGATCCGTTAGCACATCCTTGAATATTTCCTGATCCAGCTCTTGGATCGCCTGGCCGACAAAGCAATTGACCTCGTCAACTGTTCCGTACGCTTCCACACGAATATCATCTTTGTCCACTCTTCCTCCGATGATGCTTGTTTTCCCTTTGTCCCCTGTTCTTGTGTAAATTCTCATTAATCCCATTCCCCTTTACTTTATCGTTTGATTTAATCCATACCAAATGACGTCAACCTTTTCTGACTTGGCAGCGGTATCTTGATAAGCCCTACCGGTTATATCCCGCCAGAGTCTATTTTCTGCTTCGATTGGAACAATTCCTTTTGTGATATCTGTTCCAATAACAACTAACTGGCGCTGTAGCGCTGCCTTTTCCCAAGTAAGCCAATTCTCTAAATATTTAGCCCAGAGCTCCCGACATTTATAAGCAGCCATTGACGCTGATAAATTTTTTAACCATATTTCTACTCCCTCAATGACCACCAGATCCTGGTCGAAAGTATTCAATTCTTTAGGAATTGTCTGGGTTTCGTAAGCTGATATCCAATGATTGTGCTCGAAAACTTTGTAGTAATTCTTTACCCATGCCCGTTTGCCGTTAAAGGCACCTCCAATAATAAAGTGCATCGTCTCCCCCTCCTTAGCGATTCTGTATCAAATATCAGTTCGTAACCTTGATCATGAGTTGCCTGCCAAGCCCAAAATTCTTTTTGGTCTGGTGCAAACCTAGACAAAAGATAGCGAATGACCCCACCATGCGTAATCACTGCACAGCTCTGCAGGTTTGACTTCAGCACTTCTTCAGTAATCTTAGACCAGGCAGAATCAACCCTTGTGCTGAACTCGTGAAATGATTCGCCTTGCGGCGGAAAATGATTAAAAGGATCTCCCAGCCACTTTCGATAGAGATTGTTTCCTTTCAAGTCTTCATACGTTTTCCCTTCCCATTTACCAAAGTTCATCTCACGTAATTCTTTTACTAAATGGGGATTTGTTGATGGAAATAACTTTTCCGCCGTCCGAACACATCTTTGCAAATCACTCGAATAATAGTCCTGATAGGTCTTGGAAGTCAAAATTGTTTTTGATTCAGGACATAAGGGTGAGTCGTTCCAGCCAAGATAAGCTTTTCGTTTGTTCTCCTCTGTTACACCATGACGAAATAATGCCATAACCACACGGTCATCCATAGAAGTAACTCAGTCCCTTCCACAGCAGCCCCTAAGACATCACCCGTAATTCCGCCAAACCATTTGAGAGCTTTACGACGAAAAAGGAATAAGCAGCAGGCTGCTACCAAGATCAATAAAGCGATGATGAAGAATTCTTTTATTAATAAACTAACGAACACTAGAAAACTAACCAAGTAAATCGGATACGGCCAAAGCGACTGGGGGTTCGCCGCATTCTGGAATAACGAACCGAGCCCCTCATTCTTGGCAGCCTTCACCGTTAACAGCATCACTCCCATGACACTTTTACTCAAAAATGGAATGGCTGCAATCATGAACCATTGAAGGTTTTCCACATTCGTTGTACTTTCATAAATAAATAAAAACCGAGAACTTAATAAAACTAAAATAGATAAAACACCGAATGCTCCTGTTCTCGGATCCTTCATGATTTCAAGTCTTTTCCCCTGGTCTTGATAGGAAAAATAAGCATCACTGGCATCCATCCAGCCATCTAGATGAATTCCTCCCGTTAAGAGAATCGTTGCCACCCACAGCAAGAAAGCTGCCGCAAGATGGGAAAAAGGAGTAAATTCAAGGCACAAGTAAAATACAGCTGCATAAATGATTCCTTGCATTAAACCTACTAACGGAAAGGCTTGCACTGACTTTTTAAGATGTTCTTTATCCATGGGTAATTCAAATCTGATAGGGATTGCCGTAAAAAATTGAATATCTATTAAAAAACCTATTAAGAACTTCATCCTTTTGAACCCCATTGATTGATGATTTGTTTAATTAGGTCCCATTTTAGATGACTTTTCATTTCTGCGGCGATCAAATCATAGCGCTTGTCTTTATACTCGCTAATCGATCGAATTTGTTCGGACGGCAATCCCTTCTTTTTCCGAATCATATTTAACCATTGATTTCTCCACTCATCATTATGAAAAAGATGGTGAAGATATGTTCCAATAATTTGACCGCCATGTCCGAAATAGCCTTCTTCCAACCCATTCGCTAATGTTAAAAATGGACAAACTTCTTTTGAAAAGATTGTTTTACCTAAATGGATCTCATAGCCTTCTAAGGGATGATTGGATCGCAATCCAGTAGCATGGTGATACATGGCAATAACTTGATTTGTTTCTTTTTCTTTATAAAAAGTAGTTGTTGCGGGGATAACCCCTAACCCCCTTACCTTGTGGTTCGGTATTCCAGTATCAGAACCTTCTTTATCCAACATTTCCTCACCAAGGATTTGATAGCCCCCGCAGATTCCAACAACATAACCGCCATTTGCAATATGGTTTTGGACGAGTATATCTAACTGATTTTCTCTTAAATGGGTCATGTCATTGCTTGTACTTTTAGTCCCTGGAATAATGATCGCATCGGGTTGGCCAAATTCACTCTTATTATGGACCCAGCGGAGCGTCACATCTTCTTCATATAAGAATGGCTCCAAATCACTGTAATTTGAGATAAACGGCAGATGAATGACGGCAATATCAAGAACTCCGTTAGTGCGTTTTGAAAATTGGGTTCGAATCGACAAGGAATCCTCCCCATCGATCATATGATTTTCCACATATGGCAAAATACCTAATACAGGGACACCTGTCTTCTTTTCGAGCCATTGAACCCCATCTTCAAATAAGGTGATATCGCCGCGAAATTTATTGATAATTACACCGACCACTCTTTGCCGTTCATTCGATTCCAAGAGATCAAGCGTACCAACAATACTGGCAAACACTCCACCGCGATCGATATCAGCAACAAGGACAACAGGAACATCTGCTAGTTCAGCAACCTTCATATTGACTAATTCGCGGTCCTTTAAATTGATTTCAACCGGACTGCCTGCCCCTTCAACCACGACGACATCAAATTCTTCGGCAAGGTGATGGAGTGATTGTTGAATGACTGCTAACCCTTGTTCATAGAAGTGATCTCGATACCCACGCCCTGAAAGGGTTTCGAGTGCTTTTCCCAGATAAACAATTTCTGCGTGCTGATCTGACCGCGGCTTTAATAGAATCGGATTCATCCAAACAGAAGGCTCCACTCGAGCTGCCTCCGCTTGAATTCCTTGCGCTCTGCCGATTTCCTTTCCATCTCTTGTCACGTAAGAATTATTGGACATGTTCTGCGATTTAAATGGGGTAACTCTGACTCCCTCATTGGCAAGGATTCGACACATCGCGGTGACGATCAGACTTTTCCCCACATCTGAAGCTGTACCTTGAATCATGATCCCTTTCATCGTAGGACTCCCTTCATTCCGATTGGAATTCCTGCTTCCACTAAAAACACTTGGTCTGCTTCCTTGACCAAATCCTGATGAATTTGTCCTAGCAAACGTCCATACGTGAACACCATTTCATCGTTAGGTAAAGGTTCGTTTAAAACTTCATTACTGACAACAATCAGGGTCCCAGCACAATTTTTTATGGAAGAAATGCCCGTGATAATATTATCTTTGACGGTTTCTAAAAACCGTTCCTCCCACTTATGCTCAAAAGAAAACAATTCATTATTTAATAGTGTCGTGACACAATCTAGTAAAACGACATCTTTGGCATTGAACTCATCAGCCATCTTACCAATTTGTACAGACCATTCATATGTTTTCCAAGGATAAGCCCCTGATAATCGATCATGTTGGTGTTTTTCAATTCGGTCCTTCATTTCTGGATCCGAAGCAACACCTGTTGCCAAATAGTTAAGTCGTCCCCCAGTTTTATTTGCAATTTCGACTGATTTCCTCTCCGCAAAACTGCTCTTCCCGCTTCTTACTCCCCCTGTGATGAAGATGAATGATGGTGTCTCCATCGTGCTAACACCTCCATTAGTTGATTATTGTCATCATGACCCTTTATAGCAAAACGCAGCCATCTTCCCTCTAAGCCAGGGAAATTAAAGGTATGCCGTGCAATGATGCCTTGATGAAGAAGAAACTCAAACAATGAGAATTGATCCTGTAAATGCGGATCCTGTAATAGGTAGAAATTAACACGAGAGGATGAAACTACAAATTCATTTTTAATTAAAAAGGAAAAAAGCCTTTTTCGCTCATGACAAATAAATTCTTGTGTTTCTTTCATAAAAGTTCCAGATTGCAGACAAAGTTCCCCTGCCATCAACGCAATCGTATTGACACTCCAATGTGATTGCCATTTGCTAAGTTCTGAAACAAGCGCAGGTGGAGCAACTATATATCCTAAACGTATTCCTGGGATTGCAAACATCTTGGTTAACGAACGGATGATAATCAAATTTGAAAATTTGTTTATGTATGGAACTATTGATTCATATTCTATTAAAAAATCGAAAAATGCTTCATCCAAAATGACTAAGCAATTTCGCTTTTCACATTCCTCTACAATCGAGATAATTGTTGTCGCAGAATATTGGATTCCTGTTGGATTGTTAGGGTTGCACAAAAACAAGGCATCCGCATCCAAAAGACTTAAGTGTAAATCGGCCGTGTTCAATTCAAAATTAGGTTCCACTAATTGATGGTAGACAATTTCACAGCTGTTTGCCCGACATGCTTCTTCGTATTCAGAAAATGTTGGTTCCACGATGACGACTTTTTTGCCGGCAAGCATTCGAGCAAGCAGGGTAATTAGCTCTGCCCCGCCATTGCCAATTAAAATGGATTCATACGTTACCTGTTCTGATTTTGAAATTATGTCCCTCATCTTTGTGGCGAACGGATCTGGATAAACAATAATTTCGCGAAAAAAATCCTGCCACCTTTCTTTCAAAACAGGTGGTGGACCAAGTGGATTGATGTTTGCGCTAAAATCAATAAACTGGTTTGGGAGAGCTAACCCCATCGCTTTATATAAATATTGTGGATTCGATCCATGCGACGGCCAAATCAAGGAGTATTCCCCCTATCCATAAAAGTAGTAAAAATAATAAGACTGTTTTGCTAAGAATGTGATTGGCTTGAATGATATGGTCAGCCTGGATGGGCTGAATGGGGTCACCCATTTTTGCTCGGTTGGAAACGATCCCTTGGTAATAATTGATACCCCCAAGCTGTATTCCTAAAATTGCTGCAACAGCTGCTTCCCCCCAGCCACTGTTTGGGCTCGGATGCTTTTTTGCGTCGCGGAACAAAATCGTCCACGCTTTTTTATATGTAATGCTCTCAGGTCGTTGTCCCAGCAGCATAATCATTCCTGTTAATCGACTGGGGAGCCAATTCATGACATCATCCCATTTTGCAGACGCCCAGCCAAACTCTATATACCTATTATTCATATGGCCTACCATCGAGTCACATGTATTTGCTGCGCGATAAACCATCGCAAGCGGGGCTCCACCAAGCAGTGCCCAAAACATCGGGGAAGTCACTCCATCACTGGTATTTTCGGCAACTGTTTCAATCGTCCCACGTGCAATTTCACCTTCATCCAATGATTCAGTATCGCGGCCAACAATATAGGATAGTTTTGTCCTCGCTTCAGAAAGTCCACCCTTACTTAATGGACGATAGACTTCTAGAGCCGCTCTCTTTAAGCTCTTTTGGGCAATCGTGGTAGAAATAATAATACTTTCTACTAGGACCCCGACAATAGGATGAATTCCATATCCTGTTTCTACTAAAACCAACGCAATGATATAAACAGAGAGTAAAACAAAAAGGAGCATACCCACCCCTTTTAATTGTTTAGACTTCCCTTTATTTAAACGTTTTTCAAAAAATGTGATCATCTTCCCAATCCATCTAACCGGATGAGGCCAATTGGGTGGATCTCCAATAAACATGTCGATAAGATAAGCAATTGTTATTGCGATTAAATGATAGATAATCATTTTTGTTTCCTTTTACTTGATTTTTGAATGGCTTCAGTCGTGCACTGATAAACAGCTTTGCCTATAAGCTTTCCTAACGGGGTAATCGTTCCTGCAAATTCCAGAACCGCTCCGGTTTGTGTAGCAGCGATTAAGATACTATCGGTCGAGGTTCCGGAAGCGATCGTTCCTGTCACTACATCGATTACCATTTGATCATTCATTGCCTTGACCTTTGCTTCTGTTGCGGTCATGATGCTTTGGATAAAAGCCTCTTCTGTCAGCTCGCCGTTTACAAAGATCCAAGTATTAATTGTGCCGGGAGTCATTTCAAATGAATGCAATTCACCTTTAGACGCATCAATTGCATTTCCTACCCCTGCTGTTACCACAACAAAGATGGAGAATTCATCATTTATAAATCGTTTATAGACCACATCTTCAAGCACGACGGCTGTCATCATCCCAACGGTTTCCGACGGTTCAAACCCCTTTGATTTTAAAAATGAGGCCATTTCTGCTCGATGGTTACTACAGCTGTAATCCTTGTGAACATGTCGGTTGACAAATGTTTGGTGCCACCCCGTTCCCGAACCAATGACCCCTGATGACATGGTCCTTAATGGAATAGGCGTTGATAACTCGATTATTTCTTCCGAAACATGTAACTTCGACTCATCTATGTTAAAATCGACAACTTCGCTATTCATTTTAGGAAGTAAGACCATTTGTGGGGCAGCGACTTTAGGATGAGGATGTTTTTGAATGTCTGTATGGTAAACGTCTCTTATTCGTTCTTCCCGAAGCACTTCATTAGGAATCTGATCAATATTAATCCGTCCGTTTTCAAGAAGGAGCAACCGGTCACAATACAGCCCCGCAAGGTTTAAATCATGAAAAATTGAGATGACGGTTAACCCGTTTTCTGATGTCCATTGTTTTAAGAAATCTAATAATTCCTTTTGGTACGATAAATCCAAGTGGTTTGTGGGTTCATCTAATAAGAGAATCTCAGGTTCTTGGGCTAAGGCTTGAGCGAGAAAGACTCGTTGTTTTTCCCCGCCTGATAACTCCTGAATATTTTTATTTTGGAATCTGGATACACCTATTTGCTTCATTACTTTTTGGACGACCTCTTCATCGGCGGTACTCCAAGTTTGGAACAACCCCTTTTGGTGGGCATAACGGCCGAGGGAGACGGTTTCTTTTACCGTGTAGGAGAAAGACTGTGATGAATGCTGGGAAAGAACAGCGATAATTTTTGCCAACTGCTTCGCCTTATATTCATTGAGCGGTTTTCCATTGATCACAATCTCCCCTCCTTGGAACGGTAAAATTCCACTGAGCATTTTCAAAAGAGTTGTCTTACCACTTCCATTTGGTCCTAATATCCCAAATAATTCTCCCTTTTCCACGTTAAAGGAAATATCTTTCAGAACAGCGTCACTTGAGTATCCACCAGAAACCTGTTGAACGTTGATCATCCTTTAACCACTTCTTTCCATCCTTTTTCTTTGTAGCAGAATTAGTGCAAATACAGGTGCACCAATTAAAGCAGTAATCACACCAATCGGTAATTCTGTAGGAGAGATAATTGTTCTTGATATCAAGTCAGCTAACATTAAAAAACCGCTCCCCGTTATGATGGATAGGGGAAGAAGATGCCGATGGTCCGGGCCCCATAATAATCTTGATAGATGGGGGATCACTAACCCGACAAAACCGATGGTGCCTGACACCGCAACCGCCGCTCCGGTTAATATTGAGCCCGCTGTTAAGATTATGAGCTTTCTCTTTTGTACGTTGACCCCTAAATGCTGTGCTCGTTCTTCACCAAATGACATGGCATTTAATTCCTTGGCATTAAAGATTAGCAGTCCTGATCCAATGATAAAAAATGGCAAAATGATCTTTATGTATTCCCAGCCTCTCATCGATACGCTCCCTAGCAGCCAGCCAATAATTTGGCGGAGTTCATCTCCGGTCAATGCGATCATCAGTGAAATAATGGCTCCTAAAAAGGAACTAAAAATGATACCCGTTAAAATAATCGTTTCCACTCGCATCGAGCGTTCGATTTTACTAGCGAAGGTAAGAACTAGAAAGATGGTTAAGAATGAAAATAGGATACTTAATAATGGCAAGGTAAAGGAACCTACAAATGGGATTGACAGCTGGAAAAACAGTGTCAAAACCGCACCTACAGATGCCCCGGAGGATACTCCTAATGTATAAGGATCTGCTAACGGATTTCGAAGCAGTCCTTGAAAGGCTGCCCCTGCAATAGCAAGGGAAGCACCGACAAGACCTGATAAAATCACTCTAGGTAAGCGTATGTTTAGGACAATACTTGAATACATTGGGTCGATTGTCTCCAGTATACTTAACCCAAAAACTTTTGCACCAATAATCTTTATAATCGTTATGATTGGAACCGAAACTGTTCCAATTGAAATCCCTAATAATATAGAAAGAACAAGAAAAGTTCCCGCTAGACAATAGGCTAAATACTTGTTATTTAAAAATGTCAGGATAGACAGCCTTCGCAAGATCTTCTACTCCTTCAACGATCCTTGGGCCTGTACGTGTCACACGGTCCGAATCGACATCGACAACATGCTTATTTTTTACCGCGTTGACCGTTTCCCAGCCTTTTCTAGTTAATACTTGATCAACCGGGTTCTTGACATAGTATCCATAAGTTGTGACAATGACATCTGGATTGCGTTTAATCATTGCTTCTTGGTCAATTTTAATCCAGCCTTCTTGATCATTTGCGATGTTTTCCGCGTTAATCAAACGAAGCATTTGATCCATAAACGTATTCTTTCCCGATGTATAAATTTCTGGAGCGGGTGAAACCTCAACTAATACCTTTTTCTTTTCTTTTATCTCGCTAGCCTTTGCTTTAATATCTTCTAATTTTTCTTTCATCCCGGAGATAATCTCATTTGCTTTAACCGTTTCACCGGTAGCTTTCCCAATCATATCAATCGAATCAAAGACTTGGTCAAAGTTTTGGGCATCATTAACGACAAATACTGCAATACCCGCATCTTTTAACTGCTGAAGCCCTGCTTCAGCATTAGAAGCCCAAGAGGCATGTGCTAAAACTAAATCCGGTTTTAAGGAAATAATCTTTTCCACATTTATTTCTTGCCCGCCAATTTTCTCTTTCTTCGTGGCAGCTTCTGGATAGTTATCAAAATCGGTTACCCCGACCACTTCTTTGTCTAGACCTAGGGCAAAAACAATTTCTGTATTACTTGGAATAAGTGAAACAATCTTTTCAGGTTTTTTTTCAATAGTAACTTTGGTTTTGGTTGCATCTGTAAGTGTAAGTGGATACGTTATTTCTGCTGTTTTCTTTTCAACACTTGTTTTATTCTCTTCATTTACCTGATCTTTCTTTTCAGCACACCCTGCCAAAACTCCTACTGTCAATAATACTACTAACAGCAATGAATACAACTTCTTCATTTTTCTCCCTGCTTTCTGTGTAATTACATGTATGTAACAAAAAATAAGTCCCTGTGCTAACCCAATAGCCGGATAACAACAAAAAACATCTCCACAAATGACATGGAGATGTTGGTATGATTAGATTCAGGTTTACTAATATAAAGTAAAGAGAGTCTAGCCCTTCAACACCCTTCCTATCCTCGTAGGTTTATTGGCGCACAAGAATTAGGCAGGTTTCCTGGCTCATGATCATCGCTTCCTATGTCTTCCCATCGTCTTCGACAGTGACATAATATAGGTTGCTCCCATTTACAGTGGCGGGACCGCGTTGGCTTATACCAAACTTCCCTTTTAAGCTAAAAATCTTTTGATAAGATTTAGCACCTAATTTTTAAAAATATTTTTTGTTAATCTCATTATAGAAAAGATAAAATGATTTGTATATGTTTTTGCAATAATTATATTACTCAAAGCTTCTGCATAAATTTGCCATCTCAATCGCAGCCGAAGCTGCATCCCAGCCTTTATTACCTGCTTTTGTTCCGGCACGTTCGATCGCCTGTTCAATAGATTCCGTTGTTAACACTCCAAAAATAACCGGAATACCACTGCTTAAATTGATAGCGGAAACTCCTTTCGCCACTTCATTACATACATAGTCAAAATGAGGAGTCGAGCCGCGAATCACTGTTCCAAGCGTGATCACCGCATCATATTTTTTACTATTCGCCATTTTTTGAGCGATTAATGATATCTCAAATACACCTGGAACCCAGGCAATATCCACGTCTGTTTCGCTGACTCCATGTCTTTTAAGTGAATCCTGTGCACCGCTTAATAATTTACTTGTAATGAATTCATTAAATCGTCCAACAACAATTCCGATTTTTAATCCGGAGCCAACTAAATTTCCTTCAAAAATATTACCCATGTGTATTCCTCCAAAAATAGTTTAGTTAAGTATTTTTTACAAGAGGTTATTTAAACCTCTCGATTCACCAATTGTTCCTTATTCATTCGGTATTCAATTAGGTCCTTAATAGTAATCATTTTAACATTTAGCTTATCAGCAATAATTCGCAATTGTGGGACGCGGGCCATCGTTCCGTCTTCATTCATGATTTCACAAATAACCCCAGCTGGCTTGGAGCCGCAAAGTAGAGCAAGATCCACAGCTGCTTCTGTATGCCCATTTCTACTCAGGACTCCGCCTTTTTTAGCAATCAGTGGGAAAATATGCCCTGGTCTTAAAAAATCAGCTGCTTTTGATTCTGGGTCAACCATACTCAATACCGTCGCCGATCGTTCAAACGCAGAAATCCCTGTCGTAGAGAACTTATGGTCAATACTCACAGTAAAAGCCGTTCGATTTCGATCGGTGTTCTCGGTAACCATTGGGTTTAAGTCTAACTTCTGAGCAAGTTCCTCATCAATAGGAACACAGATTAGCCCTCTTCCGTGAGTGGCCATTAAGTTTATAACCTCGGGCTTTGCTTTTTCAGCTAGAGAAATAAAATCACCTTCATTTTCTCTATTCTCATCATCACAAACAATAATTACCTTTCCTTCTTTTAAATCAGTAAGAGCTTCGTCAATCGTATTAAACATTTCCCATCTCTTCTTTCCATTAATCATTTTATAAAAATCCATTATCTTCTAAAAAATTGGCGGTTATCCCCTTGCTACTTTTTTGCGGAGGTTGGTTTGATAGGTTATGAATAAAATGACCCACGTATTTACCAATCATATCGCATTCTAGATTCACAATATCCCCTGAACCCTTCAGTCCTAAAATCGATTCTGACAAGGTATGCGGAATAATTGATAAGGTAAAACTGTTTTCCAATACCTTAAAAACGGTTAAGCTAGTCCCATCCACAGCGATAGAACCTCTTAAGATGACATATCTTAATAATTCCTGGTCAGCCTCAATCTCATAGTAAATGGCGTTTTCAAGTGATTGTTTACTTTTAATTACGCCAGTCCCATCAATATGTCCTGAGACGAAATGTCCGCCAAACCTTCCACCTGCTGCCATCGCCCGCTCAAGGTTAACCTTCGAACCCCGTTTTACCATGTTTAAACTGCTAGCCCTGACTGTCTCTGGCATAACATCTACCGTAAACAGCCTACCCGTATAGGATGTGACCGTAAGACAAACCCCGTTGACTGCAATACTGTCACCAAGGTGGACATCATTAAGTATTTTTTTTGCTTCAATCGTTAACACGAACGACTCGCCCGTCCGCTGGATGTTTGCGACGACGCCAATTTCTTCAATAATCCCAGTAAACATATCGCTCCTTCTCCTAACTATCAATCCAGATGATTCTTACTCTAAAAATAAGAAGGACCCTGAAGACATAAGTCATCAGGGTCCTGAAAAAGGCAATAGAAAATAAAGGGTTAAAAATAGGTGAACTTCAGCCTACAGTTAATCCTGTCTTTTCCTTCTCCCATCCAGACTTTAACTGTCGGCCCTGGAGTTTCACCAGATCCACCGTTTAACAAAAAATGTTAACCGGGTCACGGACTAAGAAGCATAGCTTCATCACCGCCGGTTAGGAATTTCACCTGACCCCGAAGGAAATTATTCGAATATATATTATGATAGTACAACTATTTCAAACAGTAAAGGATTTACTCTTATATTTTACCCAAACAGGAAATCATTACTATGTTTTATCTTTTATCTTCACAAAAAAATTTTTTATTGTTTATACGTTTTTACAGGAAGATAAATATCAAAGTAAAGCTCTCCTTTTGCATTTAGATGGTCATATTCTTCTTTATAGACCTCAATGCTTAAAGCATTGTGATCCTGTTCATAGCCATATTCCCCCATCCAGGAATATATTTTTTTATATGTATTTTCGACTTCCTCTTGACTTCCTCTATGCGTCGCAAAAACATAATTTTTACTTGGAATCGTAAAGCCAACCATTCCTTCAGGGATTTCTTCTATTTTTTCAACTGGTGCTGTTACATAATAAGTGAGTTCTGTCTCTCTGCTGTGAAAAGGCGCAATTAAAACAGGTTCTTTCGTTTGATAGGATACTTCTTCAAGCCGGCTGATCATTTCTTTAAAAAGATTTGGGATTGTATTAATTTGTGAATAAGTTCCATTCCATGAAATTCCAACTACCTTCATCTCTTCTTTTTCAATTACCTGGATACTCAAGTTAATCCCCCTCCGAATTATCATACTAATATAATTCTAAAAAGAGCCTTTAAAATCCTGCATAAATATTTCGACCAATTCAGTAAATTTATTTCAAAAAATGCAAAAAAGAAAACCAAAAATCGGTTATTGGCGGGAAGTCATTTTATTATACTTTGTGGTATGTTAAAAACATTCCACAAGAAAGTAGCAAAGATAGCAGAAAGGATCCAAGCTAAGAGTGGTTTTTTATAATGAACAGCTAAAACAGAAAACATCACAAAACTAAATAAAGCGGACCAGCCTAAATTCCAGCCATTTTTATGGATGATTCCCCCTAATTTTAAATCAGCAAATTCATTAATGGTATACAGCAGTGTCCAGAATAGGATAAATACCAGCTTTTTCCACGCTATCTTAGGCATTTTACCAAGGAAAATGCTAATCGTTGCAGGATACTTAATTAACATAATCAAAAAGGCAATATGGGTGTGCTTAGCCCAGCCTTTATCACTTCCTAAGGGTACATACTCCCACATACTATGCTTATAAAATAAAAATTGATAAACCAAATCACCAACCATTAAGAAGAGAAAGGTTGGATAGTAGGCATTCCAATTTTTCCAATCGCCCCATTTTATTGCTGAAAAAATAAATATAGCCCCATAAATTGCATTCAGATTCACGAGCAAACTCCTTAAAATATTATATTGATATTTTTTCCAGGTAATTGGAAGTTAAAACCCATTAATAAATAAAATATGTGCATTAAATAAGTCTTCCGTTTGGTAAACTGGTTTATCTTCCAAAGGATGTTTGTCCAAAAATGAGAAATAACGTCCAAAAAATTTTTATTTGGACGAAAATAGCTTATAATGTAGTTAACGCTTTAATAGGAGGATTTTTTATGAGTGATTTTAACCAAACCAATCCACAGGAAGAACCAAAGAAGAAAATTAGTCTGCAGGAAGCAATGAAGCTGCAGTTAGCAAACAAGAAAAACAAAACGGCCGGAGGAAATTTAGGCACAAATAGCTCACAGGCAACGAAGAAACTGCAAAGTCAGCAGACGAAAAAAGTTAGTAACTCACGGAGAAAAATGGGTGTCTAGCGGTCAAAATAGAGTCGATATTGTTCCGGGTGCTCTGGTCAAAATTGTCCTAAAAGCTGACCAAAGAAGCGGTAAATTAACAGTGGGAACTGTCAAGGATATATTAACCAAGTCCAGTTTCCATCCACACGGCATCAAGGTAAGACTCACAGATGGACAAGTTGGCAGAGTAAAGGAAATAAATAGTTAAATCCCACCTTCTACAATGAATTGTAGAGGGTTTTTTTCAGCTTTCGAAAAACTTTAAACAGGCCTTTTATTAAATATAAGAACATTAACAAATTATTAATATATTGGCTTTGAACATGTCTGATGATTGGCACTCCAGGCACTTCGCTTTCCGCGGGCGTGCCGGGGAGCCTCCTCGTCGCTTCGCTTCTGCGGGGTCTCCCCTGCCCCGTACTCCCGCAGGAGTCTTCGTGCCTTCCGCGCCAATCATCAGAGGGTAATATTCATTTAAGACACTCAACTTATAAAAAAAATAAGCGGTGATGTCAATGTTTAAGCCAAAAGCATCGAGATCAGTAAGAGGGGTTTATAAAGCCTGGAGCGGAAATCAACAGGCCCATTAGCAGGTACAATGAATAATTTAATGCCGATAAAAAAACAGACCCAAATGCTTGGGTCTGTTTTATCGGTGGGTCATTATGCTTTACGGACGTTTACCGCTTGTGGTCCACGTTGACCACTTTCAATTTCAAACGTAACCTCTTGACCTTCATCTAATGTTTTGTATCCTTCACCCTGAATAGCTGAGAAGTGTACAAATACATCTTCTCCACCCTCTCGCTCAATGAAGCCAAAACCTTTTTCACCGTTAAACCATTTTACTTTACCTGTTTCCATCTTTGTAGCCTCCTAGCATGTAACAATTACATGTAAATTGCAAATTGACTTGCCCAATTATTTTTACCCAATTCCAGGATGCATATACCATTCTAACTCTCAAAAAAACCCTTTTTCGTAAATATTTTATTTAATAAGTATCCATTTCCGGATTGCTTGTGCTACTCCATCTTCTTCATTACTTGCTGTTACCCAGTCTGCGGATTCCTTGACTGTATCCTGCGCATTTCCCATTGCTACCCCTAAACCGGCTGCTTTGATCATCGCCAAATCATTCAGACTGTCGCCTACCGCCATTACATTTTTCATATCCAAGCCCAGTCGTGAACAAACAATCCCAAGTCCCTTCGCTTTATTAATTCCTGTCGGATTAACTTCAATGTTCTTTAAGGTCGAATTACTTAATTCAAATTCACCCTTTGCCTGTAATTCATTCAGAATTAAAGCTCTTGTTGCATCATCATCAATGTTAAAGCCAAACTTCATCCATTCAAATGTATGTAGATCTTCCGGCATTTCATTATGCCAATTTCTGACGGTGCTAATCGCCCAAAATTTTGTGTTATGCTGCTGCGTTAACCCCCACATCCACTCGACAAGGTCAGATTTCACTAAATTCCGCTCCACTAATTCTCGTTTCTCATCCCAAATTTCACTACCGTTGACCGTAACCAAATAAGAATTAAGCTCTAATGAGTCAGCATGCTCCCGACATGTAGTTATTGAACGTCCCGTACTAAGAACCACAAAAATGCCTTGATCTTTTGCAGCTTGAATTGCTTGACGATTAGCTTCAGATATCTGGCCTTTATTATTTAACAGTGTCCCATCCATATCCAGTGCGACTAATTTGATGTCAACATCATTGATAAAATTATCCATATGAAAAAAAATCCTCCTTACTTACTTTTTCCTTAATTAGATTAACACAAATAGGCATTCGAACGCATATAGTACCCATAAGCCAAGAATAGAAAGGTGTTTAAAGATGCCATCGGTTGTTATCAATTTATATTATTTAAAAATCAACAGTATTTCGGGTAATGGTTCGATAACTATTGGGGAAGCATCTCATAATAGTCCCACTTCCAATAGTAAATTACAAGGAATTAATGCTTCCTATGGAGATACTTCACCTACTGAAGCAATGATGGAGAACCTATTAAATGATCCTGACGTAAATGATCAAACCTCAATTGGCACTACAGATGCTACGAATATAAATACACCAATTCCACCTGTACCACTAATCTAAATTTATAGGAGTAAAATGAGATGCCATTTCAAATAAATATTTTAAATTTCAAGATTAATGGAGCTACGCAAAACGGGAATGTTGATATCGGTCCTACTGTGCATAACAGCCATACCGCTAATAGTAAATTTGTTGGGGCAAATTTTTCTTTAGGTGATTTTTCACCTGCTTCTTCTCTTATGAATTCAGGAAATATAGATCCCGATGTAAGTGATCAGGATCAAATAGCTAACCCATCTATGCCTATCGCCAATCAACTTTAAAGGAGCAGTAAGATGGATATTGAAAAAATGAGAAAATGGCTGGAAATTACAAATGAGTATCGCGAGAGTAATTTTTGGTCTAGCGTCCTCAAGCAAAAACACCCTGATGAGTTTTTTAGAGAAGCGGTATGCAATCCAAAATTTGATATATATAAAAATGAAAATTATTATTTAATTATTTTTGAAATACCAGGAGTCAATCAAGAAGATCTGTCACTTAACTTAATTACCAATTCACAGTTAAAAGTTAATGGCAGAATTAAGCCTGTTCTACCAGTAGAAATGGAAATGCAAAGAGAGCGAATATATGGTGACTTTGAACGAATTATTGAACTTCCAGAACCAACACAGGCTCATTTAATGCAAACACAACTTTATAATGGCCTACTTCATATATCATTTCCTCGAAAAAATGGTTATTAACCTTTACAAAAATAAAACGCCTGTGGAGAATCCACAAGCGCTTTTTGTTATTAGTGATGATGATGGACACCCATAGTAGGGTTGGTAATTAGCCATTCTTCTTTCGGTAATTGGAAATATTGAATCCAGATACTATTTAAGGTTGGGTCGTTTTTATCAAGAATAAAATCAATTTCTTTGTCGCTTGTCACCACGACATCGTTTTCTGTTGGCGTGTCAAGCATTAGATCGTAATGGGCATGGTCGCCATGGATACTTGTAACATACACTCGGAACAGTTTCCCTTGTGCCTCTTCTTGTTCCATCATCTTTTTCAATGCTTTTGCTGCATTTCGATTAACTTTTACCTTCATTTTTTGCTCTCCTCTATCTATGTATTCAATAGTATTATCCCACTATTGTCCTCAATTAGACAATATAATCGCTATGCCAGTAGCATTTCATTATTTTTTTGGTAGATTATTACTTTTTCTTTTTATCTTTACCAATTGGTAACTAATAAACGCTATGTATAATGGAATAGCGACATAAATGAAATATGGAAAGCGATGCTGTTCTTTTTTAAAGACGATGTAAATCGCATACCCTAGAAACAGCGTGACGATAATTCCATATTTCGGTAGAGGAACGTCTTTTAAACTTGGAATTTTTACAGTACTAACCATTAAGTAACAAATGACAAAAAAGGCAATCGGAAGGATAATTTCAGGCATTTTCCCCTGGAATAAGGTCAGCATTGTTAATAAGCCGCCACCAGCAGTTATTGGGACACCGGTAAAATACGAATTCGATGATTTAACCGCATTAATATTAAACCTCGCTAACCGGTAGGCACCGAATAATGGAAAAAGACCGGAAATGGCCATGCCAGCTACCCCAAACTCAGAGAAGTAGGAATAATAGGCCATCATCGCAGGAGCAACCCCAAAGGTAACTACATCTGCAAGAGAGTCTAATTCTTTCCCTAATTCACTATCCACCCGTAACATTCTAGCGATTCGACCATCCATGCTATCGAGCATCATCCCAATTAAAATTAAAATGGCTGCATTTTTGTAATCACCTTGGGCGGAATACATAATGGATAAATATCCAAAAAATAAATTTGAAATCGTAAATAAATTAGGAATACTGTTTCTGATGATATGTATCACTCCATACTATAAAATAATTACGCAATCCTTTTTTCACGGTGTTTTACCTTATTATAGCTTTTTTCTTGGTAATATGGAAAAAACATGATAGCCGTTGCAGTCCAATGTCATTCACCATTCATTATAGAATACTCTGGGTGTCACTACTACTACTTTAATATCACTGTACCTAAACTAGTATGTCATAAAAGTTCGAACCTAAATGGATGTTTATTAAAAAGGCAGATTTTTTAAGTCTGCCTTTCATTTGAGGCAAAAATAATTATAAGGTTTTTGTCTCTTCTCTCATCGGTTCGGCGCTTTTGTCTTTGGAGAAAAACCAGCCTGCTACAGCAATACCTACCAAAACAACATAAAAAGTTATTTTCCATCCCGTTGAATGGGCAAATTCCTCATTAAGAATAGCTAATGCCGGATGAGATAACGTGTAAACCGCGAGCTTAACTCCAACCCAACCCACAATCGTAAAGGCCGCAATTTCTAGACCTGGTCGTTTTTCTAAAAGCTTTACAAACTGATTGGCAGCAAAGCGCATAATTATAAGGCCAATAATCCCACCAGCAAAAATAACTAAGAATTTACCGCCATCTAGCCCACCGATATTGGGAAGCGGTGTTTCTGGCAGTGCTACTGCCATTGCAACAGCAGCAAGTATTGAATCAACGGCAAATGCAATATCAGCCACTTCCACTTTCAAAACTGTTAACCAAAAGCTGCTAGTCTTTGATCCTTCCCTCTCCTCTTTTTCTTCTGCCTTTCCTTTAACCACCTTTCGGAATATATGATTGCCGGCCATAAACAGCAAATAAAGAGCACCAATGGCTTGAACCTGCCATACATCAACCAAAAATGAAATCACAAACAAAGAAGCAAACCGGAACACAAAGGCTCCTGCTAACCCATAAAACAATGCCTTTTTACGTTTTTCCTCAGGTAGTTGTTTTACCATAATTGCCAGTACTAATGCGTTGTCTGCAGCCAATAGGCCTTCTAACGCTACCAAGATCAGTAACACCCATCCGTATTCCAGTAAAAGAGCTAAGTCCATAAATATTTCCTCCTTTAAAACTTGTTTTTTTCAAAAATACTCCCTTACGCCATAAAAATAGGCCTTTACTGATTACAGTAAAGGCCTAAAAATACACAAAAAGACCTTTACAGTAAAGTAAAGGTCTTGCTAACAACGTAAATGTTGCCAATAAAGCCGGAGAAATGAATTCTCGGAATGACGACTTTATTGTAGCAGCTACTCCCCTTTAAAAGGAAATATTTAATTACTATTAATATATTATAATCATGGTCAAATGTCAATGTGAGAATAAATGTTTACTAATGTTAACCTATTGTAGATTATAATCCATATACCTCAGTGTACTTTTTCTCAAGGTATTCAACAAGGTATTCCGCGTTTAATTCCTCACCGGTGACCTTTACGATTAACTCATTGGGTGTGTAAAGCTTACCGTACTGATGAATATTTTCCTTTAGCCATTCTTGAATCAGATCAAACCGACCATTTTCGATATGGCTGTAAAAGTCAGGGATGTCTTTTTGAATCGTACGCAGTATTTGAGCTGCATAGAGATTCCCTAATGCGTACGAAGGGAAATATCCAATCCCGCCGAATGACCAATGGACATCTTGAAGGACGCCTTCTGAATCAGTACTCGGGGTTACTCCAAGATAATCCTGCATTTTCTGGTTCCAGACAGTTGGCAGGTCCTTAGCTTCGATCTCACCGCTTACTAATGCCTTTTCGATTTCATAACGAAGCATGATATGCAGATTATAGGTTAATTCATCCGCTTCTACACGAATAAAGGATGGTTGAACCGTATTAACGGCACGATAAAATTCATCCACTGAAAAAGATTCAAGCTGCTTTGGAAAATACTCCTGCAGTTTAGGATAGAAAAATTTCCAGAATTCTTTACTGCGGCCGACCATATTTTCCAAAAACCTCGATTGTGATTCATGGATTCCGAAAGATGCTCCGCTTTGGAGGACAGATTCCTCAAATTCAGGGTTGATATGCTGTTCATAGATTCCATGACCCGCTTCATGAATGGTTCCGAATAATGCGGACCTTACGTTTCTTTCTAAATAACGAGTGGTTAACCTAACATCTCCAGTATTAACAGTTTGGGCGAAGGGATGAACGGTTTCATCCAATCTACCAGCCTCGAGATCAAAACCAATAATAGGCAAAATAAAGCGATTACATTCCTTTTGTTGTTCAATTGCAAATGATTGTTCAAAAATTTCAGCCTGTGCCTTTGTTCCATGTTTTTGAATGCGCACTAATAGTTTCACACTAGAGTCTCTTAACTTAGCAAAGAGCGGGTCCAGTCTCTTAACAGTTAATCCAGGTTCAAATTCATCCAATAGTGCATCGTATGGGTGGTCAACATATCCATAAATTTCAGCAAATTTTCGTTTGTAGTCCACAATTTTTTCTAAATAAGGAAGGAAGCTGGCAAAATCATTATTTTCCCTTGCCTCCTCCCAGGCATCATTTGCCTGAGCCGTTAGAATACTATATTCCTGAAAAAGGTCTGCAGGGATGCTCTTCGATTTTTGATAGTAGGCGCTATATTCTCTAACTTTTGCTTTTGTTACTGCATCTAATAATTCAAAGTTTTCCGGAAGCGTTAATTCAGCAAGCAGGTCGCCCATTTCCTGCGAGACAGAGAGCTTAAAAATTTCCGTCCGCAGTGTCCCGGTTGCCTTGGCAAAGATACTTCTGCCTTTTTTCGGTGCCATCACCTTTTGATCCCAATCAGCCAAACCTATGATGCTTGAAAAATGAGTAATTTTTTCATCCAAGGCCTTAAATTGGATTAATGCCTTTTGAACAATTGGATCGATCACTTTCTGTTCCATTGAATACAGGCCTCCTAATCAATCTCTTTTTCTGTTTATAAAGATGTTTTCAAGAATCAATCACATCCCTTTTGATTATAAATTAAAATTTCCACTATGGGAAAAATCTAGAAATTTTTTTATAGACAAAAAGTTTACAGAATCAAAGATGCTGTCGATTAATATACTTTTTTTCAATAAAGAAGAACTTTTTTAATACCACAATTTACTACCGGGCAAGCTATTATATGTAAACATTTTGGACGTGTATAAGGATGTGAAGGCAATTTGGATCAACATAAAAAGAAGAAATCACACTTTCCCTTTCGGCTAAATATCCTTTTTTTTAGTGTTTTTTTACTTTTTTCAGTTTTAATACTGCGACTTGGCTTTGTTCAAATCGTCTATGGTGAAAATTTTAAAAGGGATTTAGAAAGAAAAGAAGATATAACGGTCAGTAATCCTGTTCCAAGGGGAAAAATACTTGACCGTGATTATCGGATTATTGTCGATAATGTGCCAAAAAATGCCATCACTTACACGAACGAGGGATTTAGCCAACAAGTTATGCTTGAAACTGCAGAAAAATTAGCAAAACTAATCCATAAAAAAACAGACAAGGTAACCGCAAGAGATAGACTCGATTTCTGGTTAATAAATAATCCTGACCGTGCAAATGCCAAAATCACGAAGAATGAAATGGAATTATATTATGCAAAAAAATTAACTGACATGGATATATATAAATTAAAATTAGGACGCATAGCAGCTGATGAATTAAAGGAAATAAATAAGGATAAGCTTGAGGCTCTAGCACTTTTTAAAGAGTTCAATAACGGGTACAAATTTACCACCCAAGTTATAAAAAATGAAGGTGTGACCTCGAAGGAATTAGCCGTTGTGAACGAAAATCTTCAATCCCTTCCGGGTGTAGATACTACAACTGACTGGGAGCGTTCCTATTCTTTTGACGGAACCTTAAAATCTGTGTTAGGTAAAGTAACCAAATCAGATGATGGACTGCCAGCTGATCAATTGGAATATTTCCTGGCAAGAGATTACAACCGGAATGACCGTGTCGGCAAAAGCCAGCTTGAATGGCAGTATGAAGATGTTCTTCATGGCTATAAATCAAAAGTAAAAAATGTAACCGATAAAACAGGGAATGTCATTGAAAATCATCCCGTATCAAAAGGTAAAAAAGGGAAAGATCTTGTCTTAAGCATTGATATGGATCTACAAATGAAGGTTGATCGGATTATTGAGGAAGAACTTTGGGCTGCTAAAAGATATCCCGGGACGTTTTTAACCGACCGAGCCTATGTAGTCTTAATGAACCCGAAAACAGGCGAAGTCTTAGCTATGTCTGGAAAAAAAATAGTTAGAAACAAACAAACTGGCAGAGTCGAAATGGAAGATGATGCCTTAGGGACTTTTACCACCACGTATAACGTTGGTTCGACTGTAAAGGGTGCCACGATTTTGACCGGTTATAAAACAGGAGCAATTGCCCCGGGGACTGTTTTTGATGATGCAGGTTTAAAAATTCAAGCCACACCTTTAAAAAAATCCTATGCTTACTTAGGGAAATTAAATGAAATTAATGCCTTAAAATTATCTTCCAACGTTTATATGTTCCATACCGCTATTAGAATTGGAAAAGGGCATTATGAATATGATAAACCGTTAAACTTTAGCTCGAGGGCTTTTGACACGATTAGAAACTCTTTTGCTTCGTTTGGCCTTGGAACAAGAACTGGAATTGATTTACCGAATGAGCAGTCCGGATTTAAAGGTACCAGCCATCTGCCGGGGTATTTACTTGACCTCGTGATTGGCCAATATGATACCTATTCCGCCATGCAATTGGCACAATATGTTTCAACAATTGCGAATGGCGGATATCGGATGCAGCCACATGTGGTAAAACAAATGCTAGAACCCAAGGAAGGAAAAGATGAACTAGGGCCGATTGTACAAGAAATCTCTCCAACCGTCCTTAATTCAATTGATGTGAATCCAGATTGGATGTACCGGGTCCAAGTGGGTTTTAAAAAGGTCATGCAGGAACGTGGCGGGACAGCTTATAAATACTTTAGAAATGCACGCTACTCTCCTGCCGGGAAAACAGGGACTGCCGAAGCTTTTTATGATGGACCTGAGCGGCATCGTTTTGGTAAGGAGCCCCCTCCCGTAATGAACCTGAGCTTGGTAAGCTATGCACCTAGTACGAATCCTGAAATCGCCATGGCCGTGATTGTTCCATGGGCATATCAAGGAAAAAAGGACAACCGTGCAAACCTGAAAATTGGCCGCCGTGTTCTGGACACCTATTTTGAGATGAAAAAAAGATAATTATGATGCGGGTGCCTATGTAGGGCATCCTTTTTATTTGTCATTTTTTCCTGAGCACTGACTTCAATGCACTTTCAATTTCTGCATAGCCGGTACAGCGGCAGATATTCGATTCGAGCCATTCTTTAATCATATGATCATCAGCATCGGGATGCTTTAGAATTAACGAATGGCAGTTCATAATGAAGCCGGGGGTACAGTAGCCGCATTGAAATGCAAAATTTTCCACAAAAGCCTTTTGGATAGGGGTATTCTCCAGTCCCTCAATAGTTGTTACTTTTTTTCCAACAGCTTCAACGGCTAGCATGAGACATGATTTCATCGGCCATCCTTCTACATTAACGGTACATGCGCCGCAGTCTCCGTTTAAACACCCCGGTTTTGCACCGGTCAAACCAAGTTTGCCACGGAGTACATATAAAAGCGTATCAGCAGACCTAACCATTACACTCCGATTTTCTCCATTGATTGACAACGTTATGGTGTGGGATTTCAAAGTACTCCACTCCTTTAAGTCACTTTTAAAACTAGCGTCAAATTCGATCCAACACTGTGAACACATCTGATAATAGATTCCTCAAAACAAAAAGCCGATAGTTTGCTGACCCTTCGACATCATCTAAAATAGGTTTCGGTAGCTTGGAAAGCCCCTCATCAATCCTTGAACTAACAGGCAGATCTCGTTTATTTAATGAAGCTTCCAGCTCTTTTGAACGAAATGGAAAGGGGCATAGGCCACTGATGGCAACACGGAGTTCCTGACCGATTTTCAAAGCTGCGACAGTAATTAACGGATAGCCTGTGTCCCACTGCTGGCGCCGCTTAAAGCTATAAAATGGTGCTGAGATAAACCGAGTTTCTGTTGCTAATTGAATGAGAAATTCACCTTTTTTTAGTTGAAGCTTTTCAAGAAATAGCTCATGGATAGGTACCATCTTTTTTCCATCCGGACCAACAATTAATACTTGGCTATCAGCAAGTAAAAATGGCAGGACAGCTTCTCGGTAAAATATCTGAGCGCAGATATTGCCTCCTAAGGTAATCTTCCCTCGTGCCGTATGATCGGCAACTTCACTTGCTGTTTTCGTTAACAACGGAAAAAGATTTGATTCTTCAATTTTTGTAAGCGTTAAAGTACTGCCAAGCAGCAAATGATCGGCACTTACCTGCATAACATTGCATTCGGGAATACCCTTTATATCAATAACTGCCTCGGTATAAGCTAAATCAATTCTTCCGAGTGTAATTAATTCGGTTCCACCCGAAAAGAACATTGGCTGCTTGCCGTGCTGATCTAAATACTGATATAAATCGACAGCTTCTTTCAACGAGGTCGGCTTGTAATAATCAAAATCAAAAGGAAGCATTATTTTTGTGCCTCCTTTGCTTTCCATATCAGCTCTGGGATCAGCGGCAAATGGTGCAGTGAAACTCCAGCTGCTGTTGATAATGCATTTCCGAGTGCTGCAGGCATGCCCATTAGGCCGTGCTCACCAACGCCGCGCGCCCCATATGGACCATCGATTTGAGGTGTTTCAACAAAGTCGACTAAGTATTCTGGATTCTCTCCATAGCGAAGTGGCCGATAGGTTCGAAGTTGGGGGTTCATAACCCTGCCCTGTTCATCAAAATAAAATGTTTCCCGCCCCGCAAAGGCTAAACCCATGCTCATGGCACCCATCACCTGACCCAAGGCAGCTTTTTCGTTTAGAACTCGGCCAATGTCAACAACAGTACACGCCTTCAGAAGTCGATAGGTAAAATCCCTTTTATCAAATTCAATTTCCACCCCGTAGGCAGCTACCGTCCATTCAGGTCCGGGCTTGCCAGCCCCAGTCTCTGGGTCTAAATGGGTAAGATGACGTAAGATATAATTACCCTTGCCAATGATTTGCCCGCCAATGGAATTCCCATTTGGATACTGATACCCATAGCATATATCTTTAAATGGAAGTCCTATTTTAGGGTCATCTCGTAAAAAGACTCGGCTATTTGCTACTTCAAGGTCCTCTCTTGGTGCTCTTAAAACCGTAGCAGCGATATCCTTTAACTGCCTTATGACATCCTCTGCAGCTTCGAGAAGCGCTCTTCCCCCCATAAAAGTTCCTCTGCTCGCAACTGTCTTCCAATGCTCAGGAGTTGTTTGCGTATCTATTTCCATCCGGACATAAATTTTATCCACATCCATCTTCAGCCGTTCTGCAAGAATTTGGGCAAGGACTGTCTTCGTCCCCGTTCCAATTTCGATTACGCCTGATAGCAAATTTATACTTCCGTCACGATTAAACGTTAAAATGACCCCTGAGGGTGCATTTGGATCAATCGTCGATGTTTTCCAGCTGCATGCTATTCCTTTTACCTTGCTAATCCGTTCATTTATTTCTTCGACGGGTCCTTGGTCCCACTTCATTAAATCTCTTACTCTCTCGATACATTTTTGCAGATTTCCAACATTGCTTTTATTTAACCGGACCCTAGTTGGGGTCGTGTTTCCTGGTTTAATCGCATTTAAATAGCGCAGCTTCAATGGGTCGAGCTTTAATTTCTGCGCAAGCAGATCCAAGGTTCGCTCTATGGCAAAGGAAAGTTCGGAATGACTAAAGCCTCTGAATGGTGCTGCATAGGGATGGTTTGTATACATGCAATACGAGTCACACCAGACATTTTCAATATGATACGGTCCTGTGCAATCGACTGCACCTGCCCTTGTTAGATCAATTGCCTTATCGGAATAGGCCCCGCCATCCCACAAAAAGCGAATTTCAGCCGCCTTAATTTTCCCGCTGCTGTCTGCTCCAAGTTTTATTTTTGCATCTAAACCGATATGACAGGGCGATGTTAGGATATCTTCCTCTCTAGTGTTCAAAATTTCTACCGGTTTTCCGCCAACTGCCTTCGATGCTAGATAAGCAAGAATCTCAAGCTGAACAGCAGCTTTCCCGCCATAGGCTCCGCCTACAAGTGGGGTATGGACAATAATTTTCCCCATGTCCTCACCAAAATAGTCAGCGATGAGCCTCTTAACCATGTACGGAGCTTGAGAAGAGGTGGTAATGATGATATTCCCCTCGGGCAAAATCTCCGCAGTCGAACATCTTGTTTCCATGGCCACATGATCCGAGGGTGAAAAGGAATAGCTCGCTTCCACCACTGACGTACTTTCCGACCACCCCTTATCCATCTTCCCCTTACGGATTTTAATATGAGTTGCAATATTGGTGTCAGGCACCGGGTGAGAATCAAATTCCTTTTTATATTCGCTCAAGCGTTCATGTACTAACGGGGCCCCTTTTTCGAATGCTTGAGATGGTGAATTAACGACCGGCAATAATTCATATTGGACCTTAATAAGGTCTGCAGCCCTTTTAGCTTGATTAGGTGAATCAGCCACTACAAGAGCAACCGTTTCCCCGTGGTAACGAACCTTGTCAAAGGCGATTGGGGGGCGGTCCCGTATTGATTCCCCTGTCAATGGATACTGTATCCCGGCGAGTATTGCCCGTACTCCAGGTACCTTTGAAGCCTCCGTTGTGTCTATGTTCACAATTTTCGCATGGCCAAAAGGACTAATGACCTTTTTGCCAGACAGCATCGGAATCGAATGATAGTCATGGGTATATTTCGCCCTTCCTGTTACTTTATCTAGCGCCTCTTTCCGAATGACACTTTTCCCGATCACTTCCAAGCTCATCCCTCCCCTCAATTTATTCGGATTTTCTAGATGTTACTTGGTAAATCCAGTTTTACTCAGTTCATACCACTAGTTCCACTCAATCTGGAATTGTCCAAAGGAGTTGAACTCTTTCATGGACTGGCGTTCTCCACACCTCAACTAATTGGGCGACAATACTAACGGCAATTTCCTCTGGACCTTTTGCTCCAATATTCCGGCCTACCGGTGAGTAAATCCAGTCTGGGACATTATCACGTTTAAGCAGCCTTTTAGTTCTTTCACGCGGTCCTAGTACGCCTAAGTACCTTATATTTTCCTTACGAACCCACTTTAATATTTCTTGATCCCTTTCAAAATGATGCGTCATTATGACAACATAATCAAAAGGTGAAAAGGAAATTTGTTTCAACAGATTTTTAGGAAATCCTAACAGGAGCTCCGATGCATTTGGAAAGTATTTCTTCTGACAAAACGCTTCCCGCCAATCGCAAACTGTTACTGAGAATCCTGTTTTCGCTGCCAGCTCAACAAGCGGTTTTGCGTCTGGTCCTGCTCCAAAGACGATAAGTCGCGGCTTGGGCTGATACGTATGCTGGTATATCGAATGAGGTCCGGGTATGATTCCACTTTTCGATGTAAAAGCAATTTCCGGGATATCCCCTGACCAATTTCCAAACGGATCGCCTTCCTCCTCAATTAACAAATACTCTCCCAATTCATCCAGTTTTTTCAACATGATTACCGGTTGGTATCTAGCTAGGGATCTTTTAATAACAAAGAAATCCTCCGTTAAATTTTCAGAAACCGGCTCAAGTAATATATCAATTGTGCCGTTACAGCCATTCCCCTGCCCCCAGCTCATATCGCCTTCATCGGACAGGTGGTATTGAAATAGTTTTGCCTCCTGTTTCTCTATCACCTCATCAGCTTTTATGGCCAAGTCTGTTTCCAAACAACCCGCAGTTAACATGCCAATTTGCTTTCCATCTTCAAAGAAAAGCATCGCAGAGCCTTCCCGTTTATAGGCTGATCCTTGAACACGAACAATTGTTGCTAACACCTTCTTCCCTGGTTGACCAATGACTTCTAATATCGGATAAATATCATCCATCGGATTCCTCCACTTCAATCTCAAAAAATTCCTATTTTATTTATATAAATTAGAAGCTATTCCTAGAAGGATAAATTTTTAAATGGTCCCGCTCAAAGTTGTAAAGAGTCGAAAAAAAACTGGTTAATGGTATGATGATGAATATATTGCAAAAAATAAACTAATCACGGGGTCCAGCAAAGGATGAAGACATGAAGAAAAATCGTGCACTTTTTTTAACAGCAGTTGCTTCTGGAACAATGTTAAATCCACTTAATTCGTCAATGATTGCTTTAGCATTACACAGTATTCAAAAGGATTTTCAGCTTTCCTTTACCACCGTTTCGTGGTTGATTTCGAGCTTTTATTTAGCTAGCGCTGTGGCACAGCCCGTTACAGGAAAGATTGGCGATATTTTTGGGCGAAAAAAAACGTTTTTAACCGGTCTCATTTTAGTTGCACTCTCAGCAATTGGTGCACCTCTGTCATCTACCTTTCTCATGTTACTCATCATGAGACTGTTTCAATCGATTGGGAGCAGCGCCATCTATCCATCAGGGATGGCATTAATTCGGGATCATATCAAGGAAAGACAAGCTTCAGCCCTTGCCGTATTATCAATTTTTGCATCCGCCATGGTCGCACTTGGGCCAACAATTGGTGGTTTCTTAATTGTTTTAGGTAATTGGCCAGCCATCTTCTGGGTTAATTTCCCTTTTATTATTCTCAGTTTTCTGCTTGGGTGGTTTTTGTTTCCGAAAGACCTTAAACAAGATAAGGCACACATGAAGAAATTATTCTCCAACTTAGATTTTCTCGGAATTGGCTACTTCGCTTCAGGAATGGTTTTCTTTTTATGGTTTTTATTATCATTTGAAGGGAAAATTTATTATCTTTCGGGGGTTGTTGGAATTCTCTTTTTTGGTTTATTTGTTTGGAGGGAGTTACGAGTAAAGGAACCATTTATTGATATTCGTATTTTCAAAACACATCCAAAACTGTCTATGGTATATATCCAGTTTATTTTTTTAAATATCTTTTTCTATTGTTTATTTTTTGGCCTGCCAAGTTATTTTCAAGAGGGGATGGGTTTAAGTGTTGAATTAAGCGGCTTGTTAATGCTATTCATGTCTGGAATCAGCATTATTATCTCATCTGTAACAGGAAAATGGATCGACCGATCAGGTGTCCACCAGCCGATCATGGTTGGCTCATTTGTCTCGATTATTGGCGCGCTGGCTTTTATTCTATTTTTCGTTCATTCTTCCTATTTGGGTATCGGGATTATTTTATCAATCATGGGCTTAAGCTACGGAATTGGAAATGTTGTTCTACAAGTGGCTATGGTAAAAGAGAGTCCTAAAGAAATTATTGGTACCACATCCGGCTTGTTTCAAACCTGCCGATATTTAGGTTCGATTTTATCTTCAATCATATTAGGATTAATCTTTGGGAAAGAAGTAACTGCCGAAAATATGAGAATCATTGGGGATGTTTTATTAATAACAGGTATCATCAGCTTTTTAATGAGCCTCTGGTTCTCTCGGGAGAACCTTAACTTTAGAAAAATGCGGCATGTGCAGTAAACCTTTGTGGGGATTTCTTGCTACTGAATGTCATGAGAACAAAACTTGCCCTCCAGCTCGAAGTTTTGTCCTCATGAACAGTTCATTATTTAATCGGTAATACATAGAACAACACACAAAAGAAGTGCGCCACACTTGCTGCTAATACAAATAGGTGCCAGACTGCGTGGTGATAGGCAAACCCCCGCCAAACGTAAAATATGGCTCCGAGTGTATACAGTGCCCCACCAATAATTAAATAAGTTATCCCCTGTGGCGCTAAATTATTCACTAATGGTTTCCAAGCAAAGACCATTAACCAACCCATGACCACATACAGCGCCGTGGATGAAAAAAGGTACTTTTTCACAAAAAAACATTTAAAGACGGTACCAGCAATCGCCAGTCCCCAAACAATTCCAAAAAGTGACCATCCGAGTGTTCCTTTGATGACAACTAATAAAAATGGTGTATAGCTACCGGCAATAAAAAAGTATATCGACGAATGGTCAAAAATCTCGAAAATGTCCTTAACCTTTCCTTCGGGGAAGCTATGGAGCAATGTGGATGACATATAAAGAATAAACATCGTTACACCAAAGATCGTGAAGCTAACGACATGCCATACCGTTCCATATAGTGTTGCATAAACAATTAATATAACTAAGGCAGAAAGGCTTAATAGTGCTCCAATTCCGTGTGTAATGGAATTTGCTAGTTCCTCTTTCTTTGAAAAAACATGTGTGGCTGCCAATAGACTTCAATCCTTTCAAGTAAAGCAAGATTCAATTAAATAGAAATGATATTCATGAAAATACCATGATTATCAACCGACGACAATGTACATTTGTCATCTACCAAAACTAAAAAAGTGAAACTCATCGCTTGGCTTCACTTTCATTTCTATTTCTTAAACTATTAATCTTTCGTTCATAGTTTATTAATAATTATCCAGTAAGATTTAAATAGGTTCACGGAAGAACCTTAAACCTCCACCCCCTTAAAATATAGATTTGTTTGAATACCCGGCCCAGTGCCGGGTAATTTTTTTGTTTTATGGAATTAGTATACTTCTTCCAATCCCTGTCAATAACAATACCAATTAAGAAATTAAGAGGTGTTATGTTTGAAGGGAATTTATTTTATTAATGATCGTATTTGTATAAATGGACTTACGAAACAGGAAAGCCTTACATTTCAAGAACAATCCTTGAAAAAATTTATTAACGACCAAAACATTCAAGTGGTAAAGTTTAACCCTTACCAATTAAACGATTTTTACACCATTCCACATGCCTTGTTATACGACTTAAAAAAGGAAAAAGTGCAAATCGATTGTTTTATGTATTACTCATCACAGGTAATTGAAGATTTTATTTACAGTTATCCAGCTAAATGGCTTATTTTAAAAAGCTTCTTCAAGGAGCTTATCACTGTTGAGAAACAAAATGATTTAAATATTTCAGAAGTAGTTTAATCCGATGAACTTTTTGCTTGTTTTCGATAAATGAAAACAAAGTTAATGACAAAAATAATGAGGACATAAATGCCGTATAAGCTAAAAGCATAAAGTTTGTTATTACTAAATGATGCACCCGCATACGACAAAAGAAGAATATTAGGGATCTTTCCGATTAGGGATGCCGTAAAAAAAGGCAGCCATTTCACCTGACTTAATCCACAAATGATATTGACAACTGGTGCTGGAATGACAGGGATTAAGCGGCAAGTTAAAATGGCTAAAAAGGAATTTCTGTTTAGAAACTCATCGTACTCCTGAACTTTTGGATACTTCATCAGTTTTTCCTGTGCAAAATCACGAAACCCGTACCTGGATATAAAGAAGAAAACCATCGTTCCTGCCATTGCACCCGTTAATGAAACAAGCATTCCTTGAGCTGTACCAAATACTGCTCCAATCATTCCTGCTAAAACGGGAAATGGGATGGCGGGAAAGAAGACACAAATAGCCACAAATAACATACTAATCATTATGGAAAAGGCTCCACCTTGTTTAACCAGGAATAATAGTTCATCCTTTTGTAATAACCCAATCGCAATGATGATTAGCAAAATTCCTATACTTAAAATTCTTTTAAACATCTCAAAACCCCATTCAATTTAATAACCTCAGCATACTATATTTTTAATTTTGACAAAAATAAAAAAGGCCATTCCTCGGAAGGGCCCTTCTAGTTATCTATTAAAATGCCGTTCTCGCACCTAGGTATTTAGGTTTCCAATAGGTATTTGACATATCCGCAATCGATACACCCTTAGAACCAGCTTGAATGAATTGGTTGTTTCCTAAGTAAATTCCTACATGTGTAGGTCCTGGTGCATACGTTTCAAAGAATACCAAATCTCCTGGATTCGGGGTGCTTACTGCTTTCAGACCCGCCCACTGAGTTGATGCTGTTCGTGGAATGGATATACCAACTTTATTAAAAACATAACTTGTTAATCCACTGCAATCAAAACCTACTGGCGTATTTCCGCCCCATAAATACGGGGTACCTATGTATTTTTTTGCTTCTTCGATTACCATTTGCGCCTTTGACACGATTGGTGAAGGCACTGGAGTTAATTGTGAACCTGAAGATACTTTCAAGACTTGTCCGACATAAATCATATCAGTTGTAAGATTATTCAGTGATTTAAGTTGAGCTACAGTAAGCTTGTAGCGGACTGAGATTAGATAAAGTGTATCCCCTTTTTGAACCGTATAGGTTGATGCTACAAGTTCGTGGCTATGCGGTGCTAATAATGATAGTTGCTGATTTACATAGATAGCATCACTTGTCAGGTGATTCCAAGTTTTTAAGTCTGTAATTGATATTTTGTTTGCTTGCGAGATTTTCCAAAGAGTATCCCCTGATTGTACCGTATAGATGTTTTCATGTGCACTTACGGAACCACCAAATGTGCTAAACAAGAGCCCAGCCGTTGCTGCGAATGATAGTAGATGTTTTTTCATCGTCGCACTCCTTCATTTCGTTTGTGTGTATAGATACATCATAAACGACAAATTAGGAAAGAAGAAATACCAAAGATATGGCTTTCTTGTTAAAAAAAGGTAAACATCCGTAATGAAAACTATTAATATATCAAAAAAATTGAACGACAATCCTCAAAATTCAGACTTTTAATGTAGAAATATTGTAACAATACTACCATGCACTGGCGGATGATAATCCTATAATAAACCTATAGAAACTTTCTTTATAGTTTTATAAATACTAATGAAATTTAGGTGATGATGATGCAAGGAATCGGAAAAGGACATCCACATGCTATGGGGCATCCTCATGCTATGGGGCATCCTCATGGAATGAGAAATGTTATAGATTATGATAAAAATCCATTTATCGTTATTTGGGAAGTAACAAGAGCTTGTCAACTTAAGTGTATTCACTGCCGTGCAGATGCACAGCTTACTCCGGACCCGCGTGAACTATCACATCAAGAAGGAATTAATCTGATCGATCAGATTTATGAAATGGATAACCCTATGCTCGTGTTTACAGGCGGGGATTGTATGATGCGTGAGGACCTATATGAGCTTGCAGATTATGCAATCAAAAAAGGCATGCGCGTTTCGATGACACCAAGTGCGACTGCTAATGTGACAAAAGAAAAAATGGAACTTTTCAAAAATGTAGGCTTATCACGCTGGGGCTTTAGCTTAGACGGTCCAACACCTGAAATTCACGACCATTTCCGCGGTACTCCTGGGTCATTTGATCTGACTGTTGAAAAAATTAAATATCTTAATGAATTAGATATGCCACTCCAAATAAATACTGTAATTTCACGTTGGAATTACGACTCACTAGAGCAAATGTCAAAACTAGTTGCTGAACTAGGAGCTGTTATGTGGTACATTTTCTTACTTGTTCCAACAGGCAGAGGACAAATGGATGCATGTATTTCACCTGCTGAGCATGAAAAGGTGTTCCGTTGGTTGTATGAATTAAGCAAAACTGCTCCATATGATATTAAAACGACCGCGGCACAACATTACCGCAGGGTTGTTTTGCAGCAAAAAACGCGTGACCAGTTAATTGAAAAAGGTGAAATTCACTACGAAGACTCGATTACAACTGACTTTGCGTCCATGCATGACGGATTAAAACGTGCTCCAAAAGGTGTAAATGACGGCAACGGCTTTGCCTTTGTCTCTCATATTGGAGATGTAATGCCAAGTGGCTTACTACCAATCGTCGGCGGAAACATTCGTGATACCCCGCTTGCCGAAATTTATCGAGAAGCAAAAGTGTTTAAAGATTTACGTCAACCTGATAACTACAAAGGCAAATGCGGCGTATGTGAATATAACAAAATGTGTGGCGGTTCCCGTTCACGTACCTATGCAGTAACAGGAGACTATATGGAAAGTGAACCATTCTGCGTTTATATCCCACAAGCAATGCGGAATAAAGATGCTTCTCCAACCGTCTAAAACTTATAAAGAAAGAGGCACTCCGAATAATGGAGTGTCTCTTTTCTTTATAAATTCATCAAATGATGGTATTTTATTCCTAAAAGGTACTAACCTATGAAAGAATGGATAAATAAGATAAGGAGTTATTATGATAAGAACAATTGCTGTAAATAAGAATTTCGAATTGGTTAAGGATGTTACAATTTTGGAATTGGTCAATGGAGATTTCCAATGGTTTTGGATAGATTTTAATTTACCTTCAGATGAGGAAATTGAATTCCTTCGTGACCCCCTTCAGTTTCATCCATTAGCGATTGAAGATTGTATGCATCATTTACAAAGACCAAAATTGGATTATTATGAGAACTATACTTTTTTTGTGACACAGTCCTTAAACCAACAAACGATTACAAGAGAAGAGATTGATTTTTTCCTTGGTGAGAATTATATCATCACTTTTCACCGCCAGTCTTCCTCTGAAATTGATGAGGTGTGGAAACGATTTAGCCAATCAACAACTATAGATACGTGGGACCCCTCCCATGTTTTATACTTTATTCTCGATAAAATGGTGGATAATTATTTCCCACTAGTTTATCAAATCGAGGATATGTTAAATGAAATTGATGAGAATTCTAAAGGTAGAACGATGGAGGCACTGCTTGAGGATTTGTTTGTCACAAGGCATCACCTTCTATCTTTACGACATACGATTACACCGATGCGTGACTTAATTTATCGAATTCTGAATTCTGAGCGAATGACATACATAAATGGAAAAAAAGAATATTTTTCAGATATTCATGATCATTTACTTAAGTTAACTGAAATGATTGAGGCAAATCGAGAACTGACTACGGATATCCGTGACAGCTATATCTCACTTAACTCACACCAAACCAATCATGTCATGAAGGTATTAACCGTCATTACCACGATTTTCATGCCACTTACTTTCATCGCTGGACTGTATGGGATGAATTTTCATCATATGCCTGAACTAACATGGAAATATGGATATTTTGCCACGCTTATCCTAATGGTTTTAGTTGCGATAGGCATGTCACTCTGGTTTAAGAAAAAGGGATGGTTTAAATAAGAAAAGCGCTGGAGCTGGCCAATTTTAAGAAAAGCGCACGCGCCCCGTTTTTAGACACATCATTTGGTCTTTAGGTATAATAGGAACGTATGAAAAATCAGAAAGGGGTCTAGTTGTGCAAAATACAAATCCACAAGAAACGCTGAAATTAATTACTGACTTAGTATCCATTCCAAGCCCTTCAGGAAATACAAAGGAAGTAATTACCTTTGTTGAAAAATTCCTATCTGAGTTACAAATTAAAACTTATAGAAACCGGAAAGGCGGATTAATTGCCACAATTGAAGGAAAAGATTCAAGCAAGCATCGGATGCTGACCGCCCATGTTGATACACTCGGTGCGATGGTAAAAGAGGTAAAGGCAAATGGACGTTTGAAGATTGACTTAATTGGCGGTTTTAAATATAACTCGATTGAAGGCGAATATTGCCAAATCGAAACAAGCTGTGGTAAAAAATATACAGGGACTATTTTGATGCACCAAACATCTGTCCATGTTTATAAAGATGCCGGAAAAGCAGAACGAAATCAGGAGAATATCGAAATTAGACTTGATGAAAAAGTACATAATGCAGCGGAAGTCCATGCTCTTGGAATTCAGGTTGGTGATTTTATCTCGTTTGACCCTCGTGTAGAAGTAACTCCGAGTGGCTACATTAAATCCCGCCACTTGGACGATAAAGCAAGTGTGGCGATTCTTCTTCAATTAATAAAGCAAATTAAGAGTGACAATTTAATCTTACCCTATACAACTCATTTCTTAATTTCTAATAATGAGGAAATCGGCTACGGTGGGAATTCGAATATCACACCAGAAACGGTGGAGTATTTAGCCGTGGATATGGGTGCAATGGGCGATGGACAGTCGACTGATGAGTATACGGTTTCCATCTGTGTGAAAGATGCTAGTGGACCTTATCACTATGAATTGAGGAAAAATTTAGTTCGTCTAGCAGAAGAGAATAAAATCGATTATAAACTAGATATTTATCCCTTCTATGGTTCCGATGCTTCGGCAGCAATTCGATCGGGCCATGATATCGTCCATGGTTTAATAGGACCTGGTATCGATTCATCCCATGCATTTGAACGAACACATAAGTCATCTATTGAAAATACATCCAAACTGCTGTATCATTACGTGCAAGCTGAATTAATCCAGTAGGAGATGAAAGTGTATGTTTTCAAATATTGGTGTGCCAGGATTAATTTTAATCTTAATCGTAGCTTTAGTCGTTTTTGGTCCAAACAAACTTCCGGAAGTTGGCCGTGCGTTTGGTAGATCTTTACGAGAATTTAAAAAAGCCACCGAGGGCATTGCAGATGATATTAAGGAAGAAATAAAAGAAGATATAAAAGAAACTCAACAAGGCACAATTAATTTAAAGAAGTAACCTTGGCTGCAGAAAACATCCCCTCCAACCGATTGGAGGGGATGTTGTTTTATTTATTTTTTTGCAAACGCTTGGAGTTGATTTACTATTTTTTGTCTTGATTTTGGATTACGAAGTAAATAGGCAGCCCCAAGTGCAACAGTGGTCATCATTAAATTCTTCCTTCTCATTACTTCTTCAATAATCCTTTGATTTTTTCATTGTGTTGTTTCGTTTGATCTAACAATTGATTTAGAAGGTTTGCAGCCTGCTTATTATCCTTCTTTTCCACAGCATTTCTTAATTCATGGAACGTTCTCCAATGTGACATTTCTTTTCCGCCATGTGCTTGTTTAATAAATTCTTCTTTGGTTATCTTTCCAGCATCAAATTGTTTTTTAAGTTCTTCAATTTTTGCCATTTTTTCTTTTTTCCATTGTTCACGTTTTCCCGCATTTTCTGGACTCATCCATTGATTGCTTAGAGTTTTCTTTTCGGCAAGGACTGTTGCCCACTCCCCTTTTTTATCTGGAGTATACTGGTTAACCCAAGAAAGAAGCATTTTCTCCCTTTCTGCCATCTTTGCTTGCCAATCTTTAGGCATCATATGATGATGACTACCCTCTTTACAATCACAAGGTGCTTTTTCCCTCTGCCCTCCATTCGTGGTGTCAGGCACCGACGTATGGTTTGCCGCAGCCAATCCTGGCGCAGACAATAATAGTCCTAATGATAAAAGTAACATTTTAAATCTCATAATTATCTCCTTCCGATCCTTTAAATTAATAAAATAAACCTTTCTATAACGGTACGGAATTATCATTCCCAGTTCTTTAAAAAAAATTTACCAAATGGACAAATATTTAGTAAAAAAACACTTGAGATTTCACGCGAATTATCGTATTCTATGAACATAGATAATTTGTGAAATCATTCACAAGATAATTAGAGCATTTGCTCTTATTTTTAAAATTATACATGTGAAATGATTCACAATAATATAGAAAACACTTTTTAAAGGTGTTAGGGGAGTGGGAAGTTATGAACAAACCAAAAATTGTAATCCTAGGTGCCGGATATGGCGGAATTATCACAAGTAAAAAATTAGAGAAGTTACTTAAATCTGGTGAAGCAGATGTTACGTTAATTAATAAACATGATTATCATTACATTACAACACAATTACATAAAACAGGCGTAGGGACAGCTGCGGACCGACAAATCGCTATGACTATTCCTGAATTAATCGATCCAAGCAAAACTAACTTTTTAAAGGCTACAGTAACCCATGTGGATACAGCCAACCAAGAAGTTCAACTTGAAGGCGGAGAGACAGTCAACTATGACTATCTATTAATCGCTTTAGGATTTGAAGGTCAAACATTTGGCATTCCCGGTATTAAAGAGAACGCATTTGAACTTCGCAGCTTTAGGAGCTCAAAAGCGATCTACCATCATATAAAAAAACAACTTAACCTTTTTAAAGAAGATCAAGATCCTTCTCGTTTAACATTTGTAGTTGCAGGCGGAGGGTTCACAGGAATTGAATTACTTGGAGAATTAGCTGATGGTCTTCCAAAGCTATGTAAAGAACACGATGTTCCTTTTGAAAAAGTAAAGATTATCGGTATCGAGGCAGCGCCATCTGTTATTCCGTTTTTTCCTAAACAATCCGTTGAATATACGACTGAAGTATTGCGTAAGCTGAATATCCAATTAATTACATCCACAAAAATACTTGGCTGTACAGCTGATAAAATTATCCTTGAAAATAACATCGAAGTTCCTGCTAAGACCCTAGTTTGGTCATGTGGCGTACAAGGAAACACCATTGTTCAAAAATGGGGCTTACCAATTGAAAAAGGGAAACTTGCTGTCGATTCTTATCTACGGATTAAGAATACGAAAAATGTTTTTAGTATCGGGGACTGCTCTTTATTCATGAAGGATGATAAAACTGCATTGGCTCCGACTGCACAAGTCGCTTTGCAGCAAGCTCCTGTCTGTGCAAAAAACATCGTTGCTTCACTAAGAGGTGAATCATTAACTACGTTTGAATATCACCACAAAGGCTCTGTTGCTTCCATAGGACTTTCCGCCGGAGTTGGAAAAGTAGGTGCAGTCCGTTTATCAGGCTTGATTGGAGCCTTTATGAAACTAGTTATTGAAGCCCGCTACCTGTTTAATCTTGGAGGTCCTTCATTAATACTCAAGCAACACTTTGGTGTAAACAGAGAACAGGTAACAGTTACTGTGAAACAGTAACCTTACCCTTAATTTCGCTTACTTCCCTTCCAGCCGGGGTTCCCTCCCCCAACTGGAATTTGAATAGAATCATCCCTAAGTAAATATGCCTTCAATCCCCCAATTTAAGGCATACAGCCCCACTCCAAATTTCTGGAGCGGGGCTGTTTTACTTATTTCAACTAAATATCTAGATCCATTCTAATAGTTCGAGTCGATTTCCAAACGGATCATGAACATGAATTCTGCTCGCCCCGGGAAGAAGATCGTCTTCTGTATAAGTAATTTCTTTGTTCCTAAGTTGTGCTTTTAATTCCTCGATATTTTCAACAATAAAAGCTGGATGTGCTTTTTTAGCGGGTGAAAATGGTTCCTCTACACCAATGTGAAGTTGAAAGGTTCCAAATTCAAACCAAACACCGCCGCGTTTCTTTAATTCAGCAGGCTTTTCTACTTCAGTTAATCCCAGAATGCCACTAAAAAATTCCCTTGCTGCTCCTTCACACCCCTTTGGTGCAGCAAGCTGGATATGATCGATCTTCTTTATTGCAAATGACATAAACATTCCCCCATTTGTCAATTCTCCTCACTCATATTCTATAAATTTTATAATATTCTTTCAAGTTAAAGGATAAAAAAGGCTATTCCCATCGAGACGGAAATAGCACTTCTTTAATACACATCTCTTCTAGTAAACACAAAAAATGAAACGAATAAAGCAACTGCCCACCATACAAATAGGGTCTGAATAGAAAATGAGAGGTTCATCCCTTCGATTGGAGGAGCTGTTCCTTTCATATAATCGGTTAATCGTAAATTAACCATAAAAAAGTACTTAGCAGATTCCCATGAGGATACCATGTTTGTTAGTATAGCTCCTGAGATTAACGAGGCAAGCATTACCCCCATTCCTGCGGCCGTGCTGCGAATCAACACAGACAGCATAAAAGAAAGCGTACCTACAACGATAGAGACAAACCACACCAATCCAAAATCCATTAATAAAAATTTCCATTGTCCCATAAGTTTAACTTCTGATGTATTTAATCCTGTTTCAGTTACATTAAAGCCAGTAAGGATTGGTGCTCCCCACCCTTTGTAGCCGAACACTAAGCCGGAGATTAAATAGGAAAGGATTCCCGCGATCGCAATGATTAACGAAATGGCTAAGCAAAGGGTTAAATATTTACTTAACAGTACCTTCCATCGTTTGACTGGCCTCGTTAAAAGCAGTTTAATCGACCCTAAACTGTGCTCAGATGAAACCAAATCACTGGCTATCACCATGACCATTAGTGGAATAAACAGATCAATGGAGTTCTCTAAGAAAATCCTCATAAACGTTGGTGCACCTGGCTCTGATGGATTAATATCATGGTCGAGATAATATTGCTGCTGCTGTAAGGAGATTTGCAGTTGCTTCTTCCATTCGTCTGTGATTCTACTGCTGCTCAAACGATTGGTCGTATCAACAATCTGCTGCTGCAATATGGTTCGCCAATCACTAGTCCCTAGTTTTTCCCGTTGGGTTTGAACTTGTTTATATTGTGCATATGTAAATAACATGACAAGAACGCCAATAATAATAGCAATGACGATTAGACGCTTCTTAGCAATCAGTTTCATCATTTCATTTTGAATTAATTTATTCAATCGTATCACCCCCGGTAAGTTCGAGGAATAAATCTTCTAACACTGGCATTTTTCGATTCATTTCCGTCACTGCTACCCCTGCTTCAACTAATTGCTTATTCCAAAGTGGTATCTTTTCTTCATTATATTCAGTTAAAATGGCACCATCATCTGTTACATCAATTCCTGTAAGGGAACCTAATACTTCTTTTCCCTTCTCAAGCGGTTGAACATGCCAAATGACTCGTTCGCGATTTGCCAGCAGTTGATGAACCGTATCCGTTCGGATAATTGACCCTTTGGAAATAATCGCAACCCGGTCACACAATAGTTGGATTTCACTCAATAAATGGCTGGAAACTAAGACACTTAAGCCTTCTTCTTCTGCAAGAAACCGAATAAATTGCCGCATTTCACGGATTCCTGCAGGGTCCAATCCGTTTGTTGGCTCATCAAGGATCAACACTTTCGGTCTTCCCAATAAAGCTTGGGCGATTCCAAGACGCTGCCTCATGCCTAAGGAATACGTCTTTACCTTATCATGAATTCTTTCCGTTAAACCCACAAGTTCAGTTACCTCTTGGATTCGATTATCTCCGACCCGATCGAGCATTCTGGCAAAATGAAGGAGGTTATTATAGCCGGAAAGATACGGATATAATTCTGGATTTTCTACAATACAACCAAGGTTTGTCATGGCTTCTTGGAAATTACCTTCTATATTAGCCCCACAAATTTGAATGCTGCCGGATGTGGGTTTGATCAATCCGACGAGCATGCGGATTGTCGTCGTTTTCCCTGCACCATTTGGTCCTAGAAAGCCAAATACCTCTCCTTCACGTAAATCAAAAGTCAGTCCCTTGATGATTTCTTTTTTTCCAATAACCTTTTTAAGATTCTTTACAGAAAGTGTGATTTTTTTCTCCATCAATATCCTCTCCTTACCAGGTAAGCAATGAGGCTACCCTTTCGGCAATTAAACGGTATCCTTTTGAGTTCGGATGAAACTTATCAGAATACAAATAGTCATTAACCTTTAACTCAAATAAATCAAAGGTTGGTACAAACACAATTTTTGGAAAAGAGTCGCTTACTTCAGCACTGTCATAATTCCAGTGGCGAACCACTTTCGACATTTCTCTTCCTTGGTCTAAATCAATAAACGGGTTATACAATCCAATGAAAAACACATTCGCCTTGGGATTATTTTTGCGGATTTGTTCAAAAATAAATTTTAAATTGTTCAAGTATTTTTTTTCAATGGTTGTTATGTCACCTGTTTCAAAATCCATTAAAGCTTGGCCGCCACGGAACAAGTCGTTTCCGCCAATCGTTACGAGCACCATATCTGCTTTTTGAATTTGTCGCCCAACTTCCGTTTCCTGAACTTGCTTCCTTAATGAGTCGGATCTTTGCCCGTTAATGCCAAGGTTTGTAAGCTGGACCGGACGCTTGGTTTTTCCCTTGATTTCATCGATCAGGACACCAACATAGCCCTTTCCGGTTTCATCGCCAGTTCCTCTCGTTAATGAATCGCCCAAGGCTACGATGGTTAACCCTTTTTGATTTTCCACCTTGGAAACGATTTTTGCTTTCGGAATTTTCTCTGGGGATCCAGCATAATATTCACCTACAGCCCATCCAAGTCCGATCAGCCAGAGCAGGCAAAATAATACAGCAATGCCCGTGATCGAACGTATCACATTCTTATTCATTAACTTACATCCTTTCTGGCCATTTCTTCTATTTAAATTAAATCATAGTTGCGAGACGAATCAAACTTTCAATGCCTATATATCGTGTGAAAAATGTAAAGGTTTGGTATTTGGTAACTTTTTAAATATTTTCCCCAAAATAGAAATAAATAAAGCCGACTTCCATTTTTGGAAATCGGCGGTTTCTATTATTCTTCTAAATTTCCCATCGGGCCAAAAAATTCAAAGTGAATTTTTTCTTCGTTAACCCCTAGTTCCTTTAATGAACGATTAATAGCCTTCATAAACGGAACAGGCCCACAAAAATAAAAATCTGCGTTCTTTGTATCGATTTTTTCATTCAGCCAATCACGCGTTACATAGCCTTCAACATCAAAGCGATTATTCAGACGATCCTCTTCTGTCGGTGAATCGTAAAAGAAATAGGAGGTGACGTTTTCAAGGACTGATACCTCTTCAACTTCATCTCGTAATGCATGTACATTCCCATTTGCTGCTGCATGAATAAATGTTACCTTTCGTTCAGGCTGGACCTCAACGACTGTCTTCAACATACTCATCATTGGTGTCAAACCTACACCGCCACTTAGTAACACAACTGGTGAATTTCTTTCAGTATCAAGCATGAAATCCCCTGCAGGAGCACTTACTTTTAAAATATCTCCTTGGTTCACTCCATCGTGCAAGTAATTGGAGACCATTCCGTCTGGATTTTCCGTTCCTGCTTCGCGCTTCACACTAATCCGGTAATGGTCTTTACCAGGCGCATCTGAAAGGCTGTATTGACGAATATGGGTGAACTTTTCACCAGCTATTTCTAGTTTAATACTAATATATTGACCAGGGATAAAATCTGCAATTTTATTATGATCTTCAGGTTTTAAGTAGAAAGAGGTAATTACTTCACTTTCGACTACTTTACGGTCAACTATAAAGTTGCGGAAGCCCTCCCAGCCACCTTGTTGATTTTGCGTTTCATCATATAACTCTGCTTCTACACTGATAAAAACATCCGCGATTACTTGATACGCTTGAGCCCATGCATCAATAATCTCATCGGTGGCTGCATCACCAAGTATATCCTTAATAGCTAACAAAAGGTGTTTTCCGACGATTGGATAATGTTCAGGCTTAATCCCAAGGCTTCTGTGTTTTTGAGCAATTTGTTTTACTACTGGAAGAATTGCTCCAAGATTGTCAATGTACATAGCTGCAGCATAAACAGTTCCAGCCAATGCCTTTTGTTGTCTTCCTTGTTTTTGATTGGCATGATTAAAGATATTTAATAATTCAGGATGGTTACCAAACATTAATTGGTAAAATCGAGTGGTGATTTTTTCACCATGTTGTTCTAATACCGGGACTGTTGATTTGATGATTTCAATCGTTTTTTGATCTAACATTCATACCACTCCTTATGTAATCACTATATCCATAGTGATTATATGAAATATTTCACAAACAACAAGTGATTTAAATCACACACAGGTATATTTGAATAATTCGAACTAGGTCAATCCTAGCATTTTATACCCTGAAAACTTCACAAAGTCTTCACATTTTAACGTGACAAATATAACTTGTTGGTTAATATTTCTTCTTGTAAGGTTGATTCTAGTAAGCAAAATTAACAAATTCTTTTACTAAAAAAATTAACATAATTAAAAGAGCAATAAATTAAGGTTTAACTGGAGGAAGAGGAATTAACATGAACAAAGCAAAAATTGCATGGATTACCGATACTACAGCTTCTCTCAGCAATGAATTTATTGAGCAATATAATATACACGTCGTTCCGCTCCATCTAGTCATTAATCAAGAATCCTATAGGGAAACAATAGATATCACACAAAAAGAGTTTTATGAGCGTATGAAAAAGGAAGATTCAAAATTCCAAACCTCGCAGCCTTCAATTGGTGATTTTGTGGAACTATATACAAGGTTAAAGGAAGATTATGATTATGGAATAGCCATTCATGCTTCCAGTCTATTATCCGGTACGTTTCAAACCTCTGTAATGGCAGCGGAAATGGCTGATTTTAAATTGTTGGCAATCGATTCACTGACAGGTTCCTATCCCCTTTCCTTTTTAATAAAAAAAGGGATTGAACTCATGGAACAAGGCTTCGATAGCAGTGAGGTTGTTGCTGAATTAAATGTCCTACGCGAAAACACCCGCTTATTTTTAGTTCCCTCAAGCCTGGACCAGCTCCGCAAAAGCGGCAGAGTCTCTGGCGGTCAAGCAATTTTAGCTTCTTTATTTAACATTAAGCCGATATTGGCGATTGAAGATGGAGGCGCAAAGATAAAGGATAAAGTTCGCACTGAAAAAAGAGCACTAGCCTGGCTGATCAATAATTTAAAAACAGACCTGGAAACAAAGATTGTTAAAAAAGCAGCAATCGTCCATGCAAACGATTCAGAGAGAGCTGCTGAATTTGAGAATTTAGTCAACGAAACATTCCCTGAAATCGAAACGGAATCCATGATGCTGATTACTGTTGCCGGTGTGCATACAGGGGTAGGAACGCTTGGATTGTCTTGGGTTTGTGAATAGAGAAAAGGACTGATGGGTTCAGTCCTTTTTTCTATTCACAAATATTCTATTATTTTCCACCTCTTAATCTATTATTTTGTATAATAGGTATAAATAGTTTTAATAAAATCTTGGAATGGATTTGAAATGATGAAAAATAGGAAACGAGTGTTTTTGATGATAGGAATTTTTGTTGCTTTAGGTTTGATATATATTGGAATTTTACAATTTAAAATCAGTCAATATAGTCATAAAGAAGCACCTAAAAATGTAGACTATTTAATTGTTCTTGGAGCGAGAGTTAAAGGAAATGTCCCTTCGTTGGCGTTTGCAAGCCGAATAAATGCAGCTGCTGAATATTTAAAGAACAACAAAGATACATTTGTCATTGCTTCAGGGGGAAAAGGTCCGGGTGAGGATATTTCCGAAGCAGAATCGATCAGGAAAGAACTAATCAAACAAGGAATTAGCGCGAATCGGATTATCTTAGAAGATCAATCCACCGATACCTATGAAAATATTAATTTTTCGAAAAAGCTTATTCCAGCTGCTGCTGCGCACGGTCTTGTCGTTACCAATACCTTTCATCTTTACCGAGCTGTCTCAATTGCCCGTGACTATGGTCTGGACGTACAGGGACTCACGGCAGAAACTCCATGGAGTGCCGTGGGAAAATCCTATTCCCGTGAATACTTGGCGATTACGAAATTCTATCTAAAAAGATATATCTTCCACTGAGATATCTAATAGGAAAAGAGTACTGAGACCCAGTACTCTTTTGTAATTAGCTTTGAGATATTTTTGCATAGACACACGTATCTCTTAATTCTTTGCCATTTGCTGATATTTGATCATTTTTTAAAATTCCTTCTAAGGTAAAGCCTAACCGTTCTGGAATAGCACGGCTTTTGATATTATTGGAGTCGCAGCGAATTTCAACTCGTTTTGCTTTAAGTTCAGTAATGGCAAATTTCGTTATCGCCTCTGCTGCCTCCGTGATATACCCCTTCCCGCTAAAGCGCGTATCAATCCAGTAACCTATTTCAACCTTCGGGATATCCCAATTAATTCTGTGCAAACCAGAAGACCCGATGAATTCTCCTGTTTCCCTATTAAAAATATGTAACCTCAAATCCTCACGAGTTAAAAACTTAGCATGGGCCTCACGCATGTTAGCCTCCACATCTTCCTCTGTTTGCTCGCGATGGGCCCAAGGCATCCATTCTTTTAGTTCATTTAAGGATGCCTGCATTGCTTGGTAAACAACGGTACCATCTCCGGGCATCGGCATTCGTATTAATAATCTGTCTGTATAAAATTGATTAGGAAAATCTAATAGTATTGGTTTCAAAAACTCGCCCCCCTTCTGAATATTAGATATTCTCTACTGATTTTTTATTTCCTTTTTTCTGAGAAAATTGTTGAAATCAGAATTCGTCAATCGAATTGAGGAATCCGCTGATAAAAAGAATCCGAGGATAGCTCGATAAATATATTCGCCCATTAAACTGTGAAATTGGCCCATTAAACCATTAAATTCGCCCATTAAACCGTGATATTCGCCCATTAAACCGTGAAATCCGCTCATTAAACGGAAAGATCCGCTCATTGAAATATAATTTATTCAAAAACGACCTTCTTATCAATCACTATATCAAAAAAAGACCCTTCCCCTTAAGGAAGAGCCTTTAAATGTTCTATTTTTAGTATGCTTTTGCCCAATAAACCATCTTATCTGCATCTTTTCCACAGCATACGCATTTATCCGATACCTGTTCTTGTTCGAATGGCATACATCTAGATGTTGCCGTTGTATCTTCTTTAATTTTTTCTTCACAAGCTAGGTCGCCACACCACATAGCCTTAATAAAACCAGGTTTTGCTTCAAGAGATTGCTTTAACTCATCAAGTGTCACAGCCACGGTTGTTCTTTCTTCCCGATGAGTAAGTGCTTTGTTATATAAATTTGCTTGAATTTCATCTAATAATTCAACAAGCTTTGTTTCTAATTGGTCCAGCGGCACAAACACTTTCTCTAAAGTATCGCGTCTTACTAAAACCACTTGCTTGTTTTCAATATCTTTAGGTCCAACCTCAAGGCGGACTGGAATACCTTTCATTTCATACTCATTGAACTTCCAGCCTGGCTTTTTATCGCTGGCATCAATTTCAACACGTGCAACTTGACCAAGTGACTTTTTCAAATCATAGGCAAAATCAAGCACGCCTTCTTTATGTTGCGCAATCGGCACAATCATCACTTGAGTTGGCGCTGCTTTTGGCGGAATGACTAGACCGCGGTCATCGCCGTGGACCATGATTAAAGCACCAATAATTCTTGTTGTAAAGCCCCAAGATGTTTGATGGACATATTGCAGCTTTCCTTCTTTGTCGGTGTACTGAATGTTAAACGCTTCAGCAAATCCTGTACCAAAGTGGTGGGATGTGCCAGATTGTAATGCTTTTCCATCATGCATTAAGCTTTCGATTGTAAACGTTGCTTTTGCACCGGCAAACTTTTCTTTTTCCGTTTTTTGACCCTTTACAACTGGAATTGCAAGAATTTCTTCACAAATAGCTGCATAAACGTTTAGCATTTTAATGGTTTCTTCCATTGCGTCTTCGTCAGTCGCATGTGCAGTATGACCTTCTTGCCATAAAAATTCTAATGTCCGTAAGAAAGGACGAGTAGTTTTTTCCCACCGAACGACGTTTGCCCATTGGTTATATAGCTTTGGAAGATCTCTATAAGAATGAATAATGTTGCTATAGTGCTCACAGAAAAGAACCTCGGATGTCGGGCGGACAACTAAGCGTTCTGCGAGTGGTTCTGACCCGCCATGTGTAACCCATGCCACTTCTGGTGCAAAACCTTCCACATGGTCTTTTTCTTTTTGAAGCAAGCTTTCAGGAATAAATAAAGGCATATAAACATTTTCATGCCCGGTTTCTTTAATTCGGCGATCCAATTCATTTTTAATATTATCCCATAAAGCATAGCCATAGGGACGAATTATCATCGAACCACGTACGCTTGAATAATCAATCAAATCAGCTTTTGTGACGACATCTGTATACCACTGAGCGAAATCATCGTCCATCGCTGTAACATCTTTAACAAATTCTTTTGCCATGTTTGACACCTCATTAATTTTTTTAATATAGAAATATAGTTTTCCACTTTGAATTATGTCCAGCTCCAGCACCCAGCAGCTAGTGGACTTCGCTCTTTTCCCTACGATAAGTCAACATCGAATCGCTTCGCTCTCCGTGTTTCCTTTATCTCAGTCAAAGCGCTCCAGTCCATACGCTGCTAAACGGGCGCTTCCGCTTTTAATCACAAAAAGACCTTGTTCCCAAAAAAGGGACCAAGGCCTGGCGGTACCACCCTAAATTCATAAAGCAAAAAGCTTTATACACTTTCAATGATAACGGACATTATCCGCATGTATCTTCAAATTCGATACAGAACTCAGAGGCAGGTTCAAATGACCGTCTTAAGAAACCTCGCACCATTGGTTTCCTCTCTTGGTAAGACCTTTTCACTTTACTAATCCCCGTCATAGTTTCAATAGTATTTTTGAAAATTATATATTTCATCTGAACAAAAGTCAATTTTTTTTGGAATATTTTGCTGAAGTGAGCATATTTACACTGAATTTACTTTAATCGATTAATTTTATCGGTTAAAATGCTAGTAATTAGAAAAAATGGGGTGGCTGACTTGGAAAAAGAAAAGGATGATCTCCAACAAGAAGAGGAAGAAAAAGAATTTCTCCTTGAGTACATTAAAATGCAAAATGAAGCCATGAAAAGAATATACAAAAATACCCTTGATAAAAAAGAAGAAAAATAGAACGACCTCCTTTTATGATACTTGCTCGAATATCTCAACAAAGTTCATTAAACGTTCAAATAAATCACTGAAAATACAAATTTGAAGAAGGAATTTACATTTATAATACTCTTATGTTGTAAAACCACCTACACATCAGAGGAGACAAAATATGAATGTATTTGCGATTATTTCAGCAATTATTGTGGCGATGGGTACTGGTTATTCCATCTATTCTGTTTACCGTCATAAAAATAAGCTTGCCAACACATCGGGAGTTATGATTAGTATGGTCATTGCGGTAATCACCGGGTTACTGACCGGGAGTATTATTGGTATTCTTTCCGGTGAGATTTTTCTAGTGGTTGGAGTCAGTATGATCATCGGTTTCGTCGTCGGTTTCTTAGCTGGACACCCTGTCGGAATATTAGCGATCCTGATGGGATCTATTTCAGGTTTAATGGGCGGAATTATTGGTTCCATCCTTGGTGCTTTCATTCAATTTATTAACCCTACTATATTGCTAGGAATCTTACTGGGATTTTATATTTTAATTATCGGATTTGTGATCATGTATATTTTCGTTGAATCCAATAATAAATTATCGCTTGATACACAAGAGCTCTCACCATTTGCGATTATTGCAGGAGGCGTCGTGCTAGTATTATTATTTTTATTTATGTATAGCAGTGATATGGTCGAAATTCCCGGTCAAAGTAAAGCGACTCAAACAGAAACTCAACAAGCAGCTACTACACCAGAGGTTGCCAAAACAGAAGTGGATGTGACAAAGGCAAGCAAGCCGCTAGTTAAGATGAAAGTAACCACACAAGGGTACACACCTAATGTTATCCGAGTTAAAAAAGGCGTACCTGTAGAACTAGAAATTAATAATCCGCTTGATAGTAGTAATTGTATCTCCACCTTTATGATTCCTGATTTTAATATTAACAATGTCAACCTAAAAACAGGAACAACAAAACTAACCTTTACACCTGATAAATCAGGCGAATACACCTTTAGCTGTGGAATGCAAATGTTTAAAGGAACAATTATTGTTGAATAAATCGCTAAGGCACACGAAAATTTTCGTGTGCCTTGTCTTTTTATAAGCTAAGCCAAACAAAAAACCCAAAATTAACTTCTTTGGGTTTTTGGAAAAATAATTTCAATGGATGTGCCTTTACCAAGGGTGCTTTGTACCTTTGTTTTCCCATGATGTTTCTCAATTATCCACTTAGCAATCGACAAGCCCAGCCCTGTTCCCTCGGCAGCCGTCCTTGCTTTATCACTCTGGTAGAAACGATCAAATATCTTTGGAATATCCTTTTCAGGAATCCCGATTCCGGTATCCTTAATTTTTAGAATGATCGAGGAGTGGTTCTGTAAACAGGAAAGCAGTATTTCCCCTCCCGCATTCGTATATTTCATCGCATTGTCCAATAAAATGACGATTAACTGATGTATCCGAGCCTTATCTGCAAAAAATTGAACAGATTCTGATTCCTGCAATTGAAGCGACTTTTCTTGATACAAGGCAATTTCCTCGTACTGTTGAATAATTTCGCTCAAAAGTTCATCCAGTTGGAATACTTCCTTTTTGACTTCAATTTGATCAGAGTCCGATCTTGCTAGTGTCAATAAGTTGGTCACTAATTTGGAAAGTCGTCTTGATTCATTTGATATCGTTGATACATCAAGAATTCGGTCCTGAATCGTTGCTTTTGGTGCACGAAACAAGACATCTGTTTTCGCCTGGATGACAGCTAATGGGGTTCTTAACTCATGCGAAGCATCGGAAACGAACTCCGTCTGCTTTTTCCAAGCTTTTTTAATCGGGACAAGCGCCTTTCCCGCTAAAAAATATCCTGAAGCAACGGCACAGATGATTCCTACTCCCATCCCTATCAGCATAATCAACAATAGTCTGTCCAGTAATTCTTGTTCAGAGTTAACATTGCGAATGAATTGAACGGTTACTATACCTAACTCTGGATGATCTACTTTGAGAGCAATATATCTAAACGAAAAATCATCTACATCCACATCGGTTAAGGTATTTAATGTTTTCGGGCGAATCAACTTCTCATTATCTTGAAAAATTTCCGAATCACGGTTTTGTTCCAACATCAGCTGATTATTTTCGTCCCAAATGAGAGTCATGATCCGCGGGTCTCTCCCTTTAAACTTTGGAATGGGTCCCCCACTATTCTCACGAATTTCACCGGGTCCCTCCGCCTGATGTTGAAAATGATCAATCGATTCAAGCAAAGATTGGTTAACATCCTTATATAATTTATTATCTGTGTAAAAATAAATGACCGTACCGAGGATGCTAATAAGTACAATAAATACTAATGAATTTAAAAATGTTAATTTAATATGTGTTTGCCGAAACATTTTAGCTCCTATTCTTCGTTCAACATATAGCCCACGCCACGAATAGTTTTAATATCCGTATGGTAGCCTGATGGTTCTAGTTTTTTACGGAGATGGTGCATGAATACTTCCACAATTGCGATCGTTGTATCTGAGTCAAACCCCCATACACGGTCATAGATTTGTTCTTTTGTCAGAATGGCTCCTTTATTTTGAATCAAAAATTCTAGCAGCTCATATTGCTTGGCTGTCAGCTTTATCTGCTCACCATCGACGAGAATATCTCTTTCCTTCCCTAACAATTCGATGCCGCGAAATTGAATGGTTTGATTGGTTGTTAGGCTGCCACTTCTTCTTAACAACGCACGGATTCTGGCTTTCAATTCTGCGGCTTGAAACGGTTTCACCAAATAATCATCTCCGCCGCTATCGAGTCCCTGAACACGGTCTTCTAAGGAATCTCTGGCAGTAAGAAATAACACAGGTATTTTTAATCCTTCCTTCCGTATGGTCCGTAAAACTTCAAAACCATCAATCTCCGGAATCATGACATCCAATACAATGACATCATGGATATTCTGCATCGCTAAAAATAAAGCATCTTCCCCATTCGATGCTTGATCTACTTCAAACTCATCCGATAATAATTGAACGATCGAATCCAATAGTGGAAGATTATCTTCTACAACTAATAAACGCATATTCTAACTCTCCTAAATAGTAAGGATTATATTTAATGGTAATTATATATCAAGCAAAGCAATCGTAACATACTTCATGACGGCATCGTCACTTCAATCGAACGAACCTCCAACTTACTTCCCACCTGTACCGCCATAGGACCGGTTCATTCTACCCGCATTTCCCACACCACCAAAAATACTGCCTTGTGTATTACTAGTAGTATTATTTGATTTCGTTGCTTTTGCTAATTGAGGCAGTATAACCGTTTCACCTTCTGAAACACCTTTTGTTATTTCCACATAATCTTCATTTGCTAACCCCGTTTGAACGGACTGGTTCGCAGTTCCAGAGCTGTTACTGTCTGTGCTCGTTGAATGGAGAATCACATATTTCTGTTTGTTTGATGTATAAACAGCATCAAGTGGAACATAAAGGGCCTCTTTCTTACTTTCCGTTTGAATTCTTGCTTCCGCACTCATTCCAACTTTAAGTTGATCTGGTTTGTCTATATGAATAGTAACATCATAAGTGGAGACTCCGTTCGATGATGTACCCTCTTCAGAAATAGCTGATACTTTACCAGTAAATTCTTGATCAGGAAACGCATTAATTGTTAGATTAACAGACTGCTTCTTTTTAATTTTATAAATATCAAGCTCATCAATTTGGACTACAGTTTGTAATTCGTTGTAATTTGTTACATGCGCAACTACTTGTCCATTCGTCACTCGATCACCAGCTGAAACCGCGATTGTGGTAATCACTCCAGTGGCTGGAGTGGTTACAGGGTCACTTCCATCCGAAAAGGTAATTAATTCATCCCCTTTGTTTACTTTTTCACCCACCGCTGCAAGCACTTCATCTATTTCATTGTTTGCAAACTTTGTTTTGACATCTTCACTCGTTACGGCTTGAACAGTTCCTGAACCACTGATGTTAACGTTTAATGTACCTTTTTGAACAACTGACGTTCGAGCTTGTGCGGACACGGTTTGTGGACTTAAAGCTAACGGTTTCCATTGATAGCCGACTAACCCTAAAACAACTACGCTGCCTGCAATTAAAATCCATTTTTTCATTGTAACTTACTCCTTTTTGCGTTCCTGAATTCCCCCCAGGATGCCAAATATTCTAATCTACACCCATTATTATGTTTATTTCTTAACTTTTCCTTAATAGTTCGGAATTGACATCAATTTTTATTTTATTTATAGTTAAACAGGTGAATAGTTAAAGAGTTTAACTACTTTTTTTGAAAAATTAAAGAGGTGAACGATAATGGATAAAAACATCATTCAGGAGTTAATTGACCGTTATGTGTCTGTTTCATTTCAAGTACAAAAAAAAGCGGAATATTTAATCAAGGGACAAATTGGCGACGACTTAACCAATGATCAGCACTACATATTAAGATATATTCATCAATCAAAGGATTGTACTTCCACGGAATTGGCCGATGCTTTCGAAGTAAATAAAAGTGCAATCACGGCAATCATTAATCGGATGGCAGACCGAGGTTTAATTCAAAGGACACGCGATGTAAATGACCGAAGGGTCGTTTACTTAACGCTAACAAAGGAAGGTAATACCCTTTACGAAAATTGCCAAGAAAAAGTTCAGGTTCTCGTTGAATCAATTATTTCGCAATTTAACGAAACCGAAATTACCACATTTATAAATACTTATGAGAAATTGGCTCAACTCTTAATCAACAAGAAACAGGAAGAACGGGAGGAATAAACAAGTGAGGGCAATTTTAAAGGGTAAATGGTTCATCTTAGCCGCATGGATTGTTGTTATTGCAGGACTTTTCATGGTCGCTCCAAATATGGAGGCACTTGTACGGGAAAAGGGACAAATTACCGTACCGGAAGGATATTCCTCAACCATAGCTGAAAAAATTCTCAAGGATGTCCAATCAAGTGAAAACAGCGGCAGTAGTCTTCAAACCGCCTTGGTTTTTCATAGTGATAAAAAGTTAACAAAAACTGATTTTGCAAATGCAGAAAAAGCTGTGAACGAGCTTGATAAAAATAAGGACCAACTTGGAATTTCCGAAATTTTAACTCATTTTAATGAAGCAAAGCTAAAAGATCAGCTTGTTTCAAAGGATAGTAAAACCATTCTTGTTTCTCTTAAGGTGAATGTGAAGGACCGCGAAGCTAAGGAAATTTCAGATGATTTATATCAAGCGATTGATGACATCAAGCTGGACCATTACTACACAGGAAACTGGGTCATCAGTGATGATCTTGTCACCAATTCTCAGGAAGGTTTGAAGAAAACAGAGGGTATTACTGTTGGATTCATCCTGATTGTACTCCTTCTTGTTTTTAGGTCAGCTATTGCACCAATCATTCCGTTAGTGACAGTTGGTTTCAGTTATCTTACGGCCCAATCGATCGTTTCTTTATTAGTGGATAAGGTTAACTTCCCGTTATCCACCTTTACGCAAATTTTCTTAGTTGCCGTCCTGTTTGGGATTGGAACCGACTATTGTATTTTGCTGCTCAGTCGTTTTAAAGAGGAAATGGCCAAAAATGATAGTGTCACAGAATCAATTATGGCAACCTATCGAACGGCTGGAAAAACAGTTTTCTTTAGTGGTGTTGCCGTTATGATCGGTTTTGCCTCGATTGGCTTTTCCACCTTTAAGCTTTATCAGTCAGCAGCTGCAGTGGCTGTCGGTGTGGCAATCCTACTGATGGCACTTGTAACCATCGTCCCCTTCTTTATGGCTGTGCTTGGTAAAAAACTATTCTGGCCATCCAAGAGTAAACTTGAACATAGTGAAAGTAAATTTTGGGGATTTGCCGGAAAATTTGCGCTCGCACATCCATTAATTGCTTTTATTATTGTCGGCATTATTTCTGTACCTTTCTTGTTTACGTATAAGGATCAATTATCATTTAATTCACTTGAGGAAATCAGTGATGATTTCCCCTCCATAAAAGGGTTTAATATTATTGCTGATTCCTTTGGACCTGGTGAGGTAATGCCCACCCAAATTGTTATTAAAAATGATGATAAAATGAATACTTCTGAGTATATTTCCATTACGGAAAAAATTAGTCAGGAGCTGGCTAAAGTAAATGATGTAGACACCGTTCGTTCTGTTACCCGTCCTACCGGTGAAACAATTGATGACTTATATCTGTCCAAACAGGTGGCAAGTCTAGGTGATGGAATTGGTCAAGGGAATGATGGGATTAAAAAAATCAGTGACGGCCTCGAAGAAGCAGGCACCCAAATGGCATCTAATCAGCCCAAAATGGAGGAAGCCACTTCTGGTATAAATGAATTAATAAGTGGAACAAGTAAACTAAAAAATGGGATGGGCGACATTCAAGGCGGATTAACCGCCATTGAAAAAGGACTAAAATCTGGTTCCGCTGGTTCTCAGCAGATTAAAGATGGGATGACCTTGGTTAAGACAAAATCCGCTGAAGTTTTAGCCGGAAGTAAACAATTGCTCGCTGGTTATCAAAAGGCAAGTACAGGATTAGCTACCCTTCAAGGGAATTATGAAAAAGTAGCTACAGGATTAGCTACATTGAACAAATCCCTAACTGCAACCAATCAATATTTTGCTAATCTTGAAAAACAATATAGTGATATTGGGAAAAACCAAAATTATCAAGCGATCAAAATGACGGTTCAAGGGTCCCAAACTGCAACAAAGGAATTAGCAGGTGGTTTACAGAAATTAAATGCAGGACTAATAGACGCGCAGGAAGGGATACAGTTTGCTAACAGTAAATTTGCTGAAATAACGGATGGCCAGAAAGCCCTGATTAGCGGGATGGAAGGACTGATCAAAGGAATTTCCGACCTTGAAACAGGACTAGATAAACTGGCCGCAGGACAAGGAAAAGTCATTGACGGACTCCCTCAATTTACCGGAGGACTTTCCGGAATAAATGACGGGCAAAAACAGCTCCTTACTGGCTTCCAAGACATGGGCGGGCAAATCACGCAGCTTTCTGATGGCTTAACCAAAAGTGCGGATGGATTAAATAAAGTTTCAGATGGCCTTAATAAAGCTCAAGATTATCTTTCCGAGGTATCTAAGAAGAAGCAAACTGGGTTTTACATTCCACAGGAGGTCCTTGATGGTAAAGATTTCGAGCAATCACTGAATGCTTATATGTCAAATGACAGGAAAGTAATGACCATTGATGTGATTTTTAATAAAAATCCATACTCGAATCAAGCGATCAATCGGATCCCTGAAATTAAGCAGGCCGTCAAACGTGTGATTAAGGATACCAAACTCGAAAATGCTAAAGTTGCTGTTGGCGGGGTTTCGAGTATGCATAAAGACCTTGATTCAATATCAAAAGCGGATTATTCAAGAACTGTTCTATTCATGCTAATCGGAATTAGTATCATCTTAATCATTCTTCTCCGGTCACTGATTATGCCGCTTTATTTGATTGGGTCATTAGTTTTAACTTATTTTACTGCGATGGCCATTTCAGAAAAGATTTTTGTTAATCTATTAGGCTATACAGGAATAAGTTGGGCGGTTCCCTTCTTTGCCTTTGTTATTTTAGTTGCTTTAGGAATCGACTACAGTATTTTCTTAATGGATCGGTTTAACGAATACCAAAATATGCCGGTTCAAAAAGCAATTCTACTTTCGATGAAAAAAATGGGTACAGTTATTATTTCTGCAGCGGTTATCTTAGGAGGTACATTTGCAGCGATGATGCCATCAGGTGTTTTATCCTTGGTTGAAATTGCTACGATTCTATTAATCGGCTTAGCTCTGTACTCACTAGTTGTCCTACCACTGTTTGTTCCTGTCATGGTAAAAACATTCGGTGAAGCCAACTGGTGGCCATTTCTAAAAGCTAAAGATCATGACAATCCTATCGACTAATTAGCTGCGCTGGCCCATGGGTCAGCGTGCTTTTTTACCTTTTTTGAAACTTTTTCACTTTATTCTCGTACATATAGAGTGTTAAGAATAATGAAGAAATATATCTATCATGAAATTTTTCCCTTTTTCAAAAATACATTTATAATGTACATATGAACAAGAATCGATGAGGAGTGAAAAAAGTGGGTGTTACACTTAGCAAGGGCCAAAAAGTTGATTTAACCAAATCTCACCCCGGTCTGCAAAATGTCGTTGTCGGGTTAGGTTGGAATATTAGTCAGCAAGGATCCAATTTTGATTTAGATGCTTCAGCATTTTTATTAGGTCAAACCGGCATGGTGAACAGTGATCAGGATTTTGTATTTTATAATAATCCGTCAGGTGGAAATGGCTCGATTATCTATAGCGGGGACAATCGTACCGGTGCAGGAGCTCAAGATGATGAGCAGATCCGGATTGATTTAAACAGCGTTCCCTCCCACATTCACCGAGTTGCCTTCACGATAACTATCCATGATGCGCAAATGAAAGGGCAAAATTTCGGACAAATTACTGATTCCTATGTGCGAATATTTAATGAGAATACAAATGAAGAATTATTGAGATTTAACCTTGGACGGGATTTCACGGTGGAAACCGCAATTGTAGCAGCGGAGCTCTACCGTCATAACGGTGAATGGAAGTTTAATGCAATCGCCAGTGGCTTTCAAGGGGGGTTAGCTGCATTATGTCGGAACTTTGGTATTTCGGTTGACGACCCACCCGTGAGCGTCGCGTCGCCACCATTCCAGCCAATGAATGGGCAACAAAGCCCGAATTCATATCAGCAAAATCAAGCAAATCCTAATCTTTTTCAGCAAAGTAATTCATACCAACAAAACCAAACAAGCCCTGGTTCATATCAGCAGCCTATACATCTTCAACCTGAATCATCCCATCAGCAACCCGCTTACGGATATCCGACTCAGTCTTATCCAGCGTCCACAAATTCACACCAATCGTATGGTGGAGATGATATCATTTGCCCGCGCTGTCATTCATCCAATGTCAGGACAGGCAAAAAGGGATTCGGATTAGGCAAAGCGGCAATTGGCGGGTTAATCCTTGGACCTGTCGGCTTACTGGGCGGTTTTATTGGAAAAAATCAATTGAAGTTTTCTTGTAATAGCTGCGGCAATAACTGGTCCCCTTCACAAACAGATTACGCAGAGTGGGCGAATAATCAAAAGAGAAAAGCCCAAGAACTATTTAATCGTTATAAAAGTCAGGATGTACTTGATGCGGTGGTCGCAGCCTGTGCTTTAGTTGCGATGGCAGACGGATACTTGGATGCTTCTGAACGTCAGAAAATGATTGAATTCGTCAATTCAAGTGAGGAATTACGCGTTTTTGACACCAATAAAGTCATCCAAAAGTTTAACTTTTTCATTGCTAAGCTTGAAAACGACCGAATGCTGGGGCGTGCAGAAGCATTTCGTTCACTCGGAAAAATAAGAACGAAACCGGAAATTGCTCGTCTTGTCGCCCGATATTGCATCGCAATTGGCTATGCCGATGGAAATTTTGACAACAATGAAAAACAAATGGTAAGTGATATTTGTCGTGAACTTGGACTAAACCCTGCGGAGTTTTTATCATAAAAACGGAAAAAAGCCTCTTTCCTTTCGGGATTGAGGCTTTTTAACTAATTTTTCCAAACCCGCTTATTTTCCACACGCTTTGTCAGACCCATCGAATCTAACTTTTCTAAAAACGGAATCATGTATTTACGAGATAGTTCAAGTGCGTCTTTTGCATCACCGACCTCAAATTCTGAACCTGTATGACTCCGTAGTTTCGCTACAGCTTGTTTAAATACTTCCCCATGATAGGCGAATTGCTCATCCAACTGAACAAGTTGTTCATCGTCTTCAAGGAAGCGTCGTACATCCGCTTCAAGATTCTCAGGAATACCTGAATCAGCAAAATAGTCCCTTAAGTAACGAACCTTTAATCCATCCCTCTTCAATTCATTAATTAGATTTTCAGTCCGTTTCGCCCAGCTTTTTGGTACATGAGGAACAAAGCTTGCCAAAGAAACAAACTGTCCCTTCCGGTTAAATAAATGATTTGTAATTCCATTTTCTAGCACATAATCGAGCAGGGCTTTCGGAAATCTTTTCTGCATGATTTGGAAAAGCTCCGCTTTATTAATGCCTACCTTCATTGAATGGAGATGATGGAAATCCTGCAGTTTATCAAAGATATCTTCTTCAATGGAATGGATTAACAGTTGAAGCGTATATTCTTTTCCATCATATAAAACAAATTCTTCCTCGGCTAAGTGCTCTGTTAAGATTTCTCCATCTAAAGAGGTCCGTTTAATCAACTCATTCAGCGGTAAACTTTTCGCTTCCATTAAAACAGCGGATATCCGTTCCTTTGGTGAGCCGACTTTTTTCTTTTCCAGGTCCTCTATCGTTTGATTGCCAAATCGATATTTGTCCCCGCGAGGATCAATCACCCAGCCGCCGCCAATCGTCTCTTGAGGACTTGGCCGTCGCAAAATAAAGCGGTCGCCTCGTTTCGTAAGAATTTCTTCTTCAAGTCGAAGCTGACAAAGGATTTCGCCGTTCTCCTCCTTTACTTCATTACGGTCAAAAAAGACAATCCGCCCCATTACCTCTGCCGTTCCGAGATGGAGCTTAATCGGCATCCGCTGTTTGACCATATGTTCCAGGTCCTCAACAACCCGAATAGCTACATCCAAGGTTTTCGATACTAGGAAATGTTCGGATGACACAAGGACATCGCCTCGCTCAACGTCTTCCTTTGAGACACCAGAAAGGTTAATGGCCGTCCTTTGGCCGGCATAGGCCTTCCCTGCCGGTTTATGATGTACTTGAATTTGGCGCGCTCTAACCTCTACCCCTTTTGGCATAATTTTTAAAGTTTGTCCTTCCTCAACGGTTCCTTCATACACAGTGCCTCGAACAACCGTTCCTTGACCCTTTACCGTGAATACCTGGTCGATTGGCAGACGAAAGGCGCCTTTCGCATCACGCATTTCTTGTTCCTTTAATGTATGAATGATTAACTCTTTCAATTCTTCAATCCCTTTTTTAGAGAGACTGTCGATCAAAACAAACGGTGCATCTTCAAAAACAGTATCAGTAAGTTCTTCTAAAATATCATCCCTAACAAGCTCGATAAATTCTTCATCGACCCGGTCAATTTTTGAAATTGCTACTAAACCATTTTTGACACCTAGAAATTTCAAGATGTCCAGGTGCTCCCTCGTTTGTGGCATCACACCTTCATCTGCGGCAACTACTAGCACTACAAGGTCTATCCCCGCGACACCAGCAATCATTTGCCGGATAAAACGTTCATGTCCTGGAACATCTATGACAGAAATTTGTATTTCATTATCTTCATATAAGGGTGCAAAACCGAGTTCAATCGAAATTTGACGTTCCTTTTCTTCCTTTAAACGGTCGGTATCCACATTGGTTAACGCTTTGGTTAGCGACGTTTTCCCATGATCTATATGTCCTGCCATCCCAATCGTAAAATATCTTTTTTCCACGTTTGCCACCTACTTTATCGTTCTTCCATTCTACTGTAGCCTTTATAACTTGATTGTTCAAGAGTAGATTTTAGTACAAATACTCCTTCTCTTTTCAAGATATCTCCACATTCATACCATCTATATGTTTCGTTAATATGCTATGTTGTTAGATAGAACATATAAACAACAAAGGAAGATTTTAAATGAAGAAAATAGTTTGGCCGATAATTGCAGGAATGCTCCTATTAACAGCCTGTCAGAATAGTGAACCAAAGACAGAAGATGCTAGCACTCCAAGTAAAGAGCCTCAACAGACTGTTGAAACAAAAAAAGACAGCACGTTTCCATACCCGAATTTGTTGGCGGATAATGACCAGACTTATTCTCTCCTGACGATTGGGGAACAGGGAGAACAAACACCCATCGAGAAGGACGAGAAAATTATTAAAGATGTAACAAACATTTTGAGCTTACCAACACTTGCAATGGTCGAAAAAGTTTATCCAAACCTAGCAATTGAGAATCAATCAAGCTATATTCTTTTTGATAATAGTGGAATTGTTTATCAATCAAAAAGTTTAAAAAGTCTGAAGAGCTTCCTCGCAAAAAATTCATTAAAATAACAAAAACCAGAAATTCATCTGGTTTTTTTATTTTACTTGTTCTTTTACTGTTAAGAAGCGATATAAGAAAATTAGCAGCGATTGAATGAAGAGATAAGTACAAACAGAGAAAATAGTGCGGTTTCCGTTTTTATAATGAAACACCCCCATCTTATAGTAAACCCACTCTACTGCAATAGCCGTAGCTGTAAAACAGAGAATGTATACCAATAAGTATCTGTCCTTTATTTGCAGTTTTTTATAAATAAAAAGAAACAGATAGGAAAACGGGGGATAAAGAAAATATACGGCAACATCCATTACAGTATACGCCGGACCATCCATAATGTCATAAAAGTCTAACGGTTTAGCTCCAATGGAGTTATCGAAAAGCCCAGCTGCTGTCAGGCTGTAGAGAAAGATTAGAACGGTCATTTGCTTTGAAAATACTTTTGGTAAAAAGTAATACATCCCCCATGAGATAATAAGTGTAAAAATAACGAAATAATCATTTAAATCAAATTTGTCTTCGACCCACATCATTGTTGTTTTCACCTTCCAATCCCCTAAACCACTGAAGTGCTCCCCTTACAAAAAACAGATAAAGCAAATAATAAATAACCGTAAAAGTATAATTCCATTTTTTAAACGTATATAACCCACTCTGCACATTGATGATATCGATTCCAATAATAATGAAACAGAAAAGGAAAACAAGAACGAGTTGTTTTCTTAACGACTTATAGGCAAGGTACAATGTTAAATAGGAAATAAATAAAGGGATAAAGACACTTCGAAAAAGGAGAAAAGCAATATATAATTTCGGAATTGTTGTTGTTTTAATCCAATTAAATGTTTCAAATAAACCTAAATAGGTATGGGTGTTAATCAGGCACGTTAAAAGAACAAGAAATATTATGTCCCTTCTTGACTCCTTGGATCTTTGTCTATGAAATATTAGCAATCCCATCATCATCCAGCTTAAAGTGAAATAAAGAGTAATTACCATATGATCTCCTCTTCTATTCATCCCCATGAATCTTATTACCACTATCTTTTCCTTCTTTTATGAAAAGTAGAATTATTTCAATAAGTTACCTTCATAAAATTTTTTCTATAAAAGCTACACAATTTTCTCGATATTTTGTATAATAAAAATATATTTTTGCATTAGTGCAACTTTTATTCCTTAACGAATAAATATTTACCACACGAAAGATAAATGAAAGGGGATATCTTATGAGTCGCACAAATTCACTTACAGTAGACCGCACTGAAACCACTGAACATCGAACTGTTTCTGCTGCTAGAGATGCCATAAGTGGTAAAGTAAAGGGATTTCGGGCCTTATTACCTTTCTTAGGCCCCGCCTTCATTGCTTCCATTGCATATATAGATCCTGGAAATTTTGCAACTAACATCCAAAGCGGTGCTCGTTTTGGTTATAAAATGCTGTGGATAATTGTATTAGCCAACCTGATGGCCATGCTTTTACAGAACATGTCTGCGAAACTTGGCATTGCCACAGGCAAAAGTCTTCCTGAAATTTGCCGAGAGAATTTGCCAAAATGGCTTACTATTATTATGTGGATTGTTTCTGAGTTAGCGGCAATGGCGACTGACCTTGCCGAATTTTTGGGGGCTACGCTGGCTTTAAATTTGTTAGCCGGTATTCCAATGCTGTTAGCGACAATCATAACTGGGGTCGTCACCTATCTAATATTAATGTTAGAGAAATATGGATTTCGCCCGCTTGAAAAATTTATTGCAGCATTTGCCTTTTTAATAGGTTTATGTTATTTAGTCGAAACAATATTTTCTAAACCAAATATTGCGCAAATAGCTTATCATAGCGTTGTGCCATGGCTAGGTAATAGCGAGAGCTTGATTCTTGCAGTTGGCGTACTCGGTGCCACAGTTATGCCGCATGCCATTTATTTACATTCAAGCTTAACTCAAGGACGAATCGTTCCTCGTAACGATAACGAGAAAATCAAAATACAAAAATTTAGCACGAAAGAAATATTTATTGCGATGACTTTAGCAGGCTTTATTAATTTATCAATGATGTACATGGCTGCGTCAGTTTTTAACACCACTGGAAACAGTCAGATTGCAGACATCCAGTCAGCGTACTACACGCTTACACCGCTGCTAGGTCCTGCAGCAGCCAGTGTATTCTTGATTTCTTTACTTGCTTCCGGATTATCAAGTTCTGTGGTCGGTACGATGGCCGGGCAAGTCATCATGCAGGGATTTGTAGGATTTACAATTCCCGTTTGGATCCGCCGTCTAGTAACTATGCTCCCAACAGTAATCATCGTTGCGATTGGGGTCGACCCTACCCGAACACTTGTGATCAGCCAAGTGGTTCTAAGCATGGTGTTACCATTCCCAATTATTGCTTTAATCTACTTTACACAAAAAAAAGAATTCATGGGCGTGTTAACTAATAAACGAATCACAACGATTGCATCATCATTATTCGCACTAATTATTTTAGGATTAAATGTGTGGTTGGTTGTTCAAACGGTTTTGAGTTAGAGTAAGGATTAATCGCAATTTAAAATGGCATTCTAAAAGACGTGTGAAATGACACACGTCTTTTTCTTTTTAATTAGTCAACGGGCAACGGATGGTTACCATTCTTCCTAATAACACGAGACTGCGTGCAGACATGTATATAACATCAAAATCCTAAAGAAGTTATGTTATACTGGATTATATTAATTCTTCAGAAAATTCAATAACATATAATAAATACCGGGGGGATTTATTTGAACTTTGATGCAATTGTAATTGGTGCCGGCCTCGCAGGGTTAGTTACAACGGCTGAATTGGCGGATGCAGGAAAAAAGGTGCTCCTTCTAGATCAAGAACCCGAAGCGTCGCTCGGTGGACAGGCGTGGTGGTCTTTTGGAGGTCTATTTCTCATCAATTCTCCCGAACAGCGAAGAATGGGCATTAAGGATTCCCGAGAACTAGCATGGCAGGATTGGTTAGGGTCGGCAGGTTTTGATAGAGAAGAAGATGAGGATTATTGGGGGAAAAGGTGGGCTGAAGCCTATGTTGAATTCGCTGCGGGTGAGAAACGTGAATGGCTATCTGGGATGGGCGTTCGTTTTTTCCCCGTTGTCGGTTGGGCAGAACGTGGAGGCTATACGGCTGAAGGACATGGCAATTCAGTGCCACGCTTCCACATTGTATGGGGAACAGGTCCAGGTCTCGTAAAGCCATTTGAGGATAGAGTCAGACAAGCAATGAAGAACGGACTTGTCGATTATCGTCCCCGCCATCGCGTCAATGAATTAATAAAGGAAAATGGTGCTATTATTGGGGTCCGGGGTGACATCCTGGTTCCAAGTACTGCGGCCCGAGGAGAAGCAAGTTCACGGGAGGTAATTAGTGAATTCGAATTTCATTCATCTGCGGTGGTGGTGACAAGCGGCGGTATTGGTGGAAACCATGATCTGATTAGGAAAAATTGGCCCGAACGGCTCGGTAAAGCGCCTAAAATGATTTCCGGGGTACCAGAACATGTGGATGGAAGAATGCTTGGTATAACAGAGAAAGCCGGCGGACGCATCGTCAATCGCGACCGAATGTGGCACTACACTGAAGGTATTAAGAACTGGGACCCTATTTGGCCGATGCATGGTATCCGTATCCTGCCTGGTCCATCCTCCCTATGGCTCGATGCCAAAGGGAGGCGTTTTCCTGCACCAAACTTTCCCGGCTTTGATACATTGGGGACTCTTGATGCGATAATGAAGTCAGGCTACGACTACTCATGGTTCATTTTAACTCAGAAAATTATTGAAAAAGAGTTTGCCTTATCAGGATCTGAGCAAAATCCCGATTTGACTGGGAAAAGTATCAAAAAAGTGTTAGCGCGTATCCTACCCGGCCCTACTGCACCAGTTAAGGCATTTATGGATAAGGGCGAAGATTTTATTATTGCAGATAGCCTGGTTGAGCTAGTGGATGGAATGAACAAACTTTCAGGTGATAACTTACTTGATTTTGCAGAAATCGAACGGCAGGTTTTAGCAAGAGACCGGGAGATCGAAAATAAGTTTACCAAGGATCTTCAAATTACTGCGATGCACGGAGCTAGAAATTACCTTGGCGACAAACTGATTAGAGTAGCTTCCCCACATAGAATTCTCGATCCAAAGATGGGGCCATTAATCGCTGTTCGGTTAAACATTGTCAGTAGAAAAACGCTAGGTGGCCTGCAAACTGATCTATCAGGCAGAGTCCTCGATGCATCAGGTAATCCTGTTCCAGGTTTATACGCAGCTGGAGAAGTGTCAGGGTTTGGCGGAGGCGGGATTCACGGCTACCGCTCGTTGGAAGGAACTTTTGTTGGAGGCTGTCTGTTCACAGGGAGACAGGCTGGACGTGCACTTGCTAAAGAATTATCATAACTATGATTGACGAGGATTCCACCCCTGGCCGAAGTATCGGAACGGTCCTAATAAAAACACAAAAAGCAGTGTGATTCATTGATATAAATGAATCCACTGCTTTTTTGATAATTAAAACACATCTATTTTACCGGCGACCGCTTTTTCCATGCTCCCCAGTCACTTAAAGTCTATATAGGGGATTGCCCCAACCGTTGATAACTATAAATCCATTAATTAGTAAACTTAAATTCTGTCCTGCTGCCTGTCTGGTCTGCCATGACTTCGAGTCTGACATCGATTCGTTCTTTTAGTTCGGGAACGTGCGAGATAATTCCAACCAATCGGCCGCTACTTTGAATGTCCATTAATGCTTCAATCGCTTGATCAAGGGATTCAGGATCGAGTGTCCCAAAGCCTTCATCGATGAACATGGTTTCAAGCGATACCCCGCCGGCATAATTTTGGACTACATCTGCCAGACCCAGTGCCAGCGATAATGAAGCTTTAAAGCTTTCCCCGCCCGATAATGTTTTAACATGTCGTTCCTGGCCTGTATACTGGTCAAACACAAGCAATTCCAAACCGCTCTGCGCATTCCCTTTGGACCGGTCTGTTTTTCTCAGCAATTGAAAACGGCCGGACGTCATTTTTCGTAAGCGACCATTTGCTTCTCGCAAAATATCATCCAGAAAAGCTGCCAGCACATATCGTTCAAAGGTAACTCGGAAGTTATTTTGGCCCTTTGCTATTTCGTAAAGATGACCAATTAACATGTAGCGTTCTTCCAAGACCTTCATTTGTTCATTCAAACCTTGCACCCGAAGGTAAATTTCTTCGTTATCCCGCTTTTTAACAAAGAGATTCGTGAGCTGCTGATTTAGAGCATCTATTTCGCTTGAAACTTTCATTAACTCAAGCTTTAATCCTTCCACATTAGGTGTCTTCACATCGATTAAAAGATCGGTTAGTTCTTTCAAACGGTCTGAAACCGAGCGTAGCTCTTCACGATAGTTGCGGATTTCTGACTCAAGACTGCGAATTTCCACTTCTGTCCGTTTGGAAGTTGCATACATGCCATATTTTTCAAAGCCCTGCTCTGCTAGTTTGTTAATAAAGATTTCCCTTTCAGTCTCGAGCTCCTGCTGTTTACTAGCAAAGTGGTTCTCAGCATCTAGTAATCTTGCCTTTTCGTTTGAAAGTTTTTCGTTCACCACCTGTAACTGCTTCTGTGCTTCTTCTAGCTGTTTAATTAGTGTTTCCCGGCGGTTTCGAGAGGATACGAGTGCTTTTTCGTATTCCGCTTCCGAGCGAAGATTTTCGGGAATGACTTGCATCATCCGTGAAAGATTGGTCTTCTTTTCGGTAAATTGTGCTGTTAATTCATTGACCTGAGCCGAAATCTGATGAATTGTGTTTTGTACCCTGATTTTTTCAGATTCTCTTTTTTCTAAATCCACTCTAACCTTATCTAGTTCCTTAATCTGTGCAGCGAGTTTTTCTTGATTTTGTACAAGCTGGTTCTTAGCGGTAGCTGCGTCCAGCTTGGCATAAGGTAAATCAGACTCTGTAAAATCTGGCCGAACCATACTTATTTCTTGCAAGATTTCAGTTACAGCTTCCCTTTGCGTTGCCACTAAGGACTGATTTTGGTAAAATTGAGCTTCATCTGCAGACTTTTCTTTTTCCAATTTAGCCGCTTGGGCCTTGGCTGCCTTCATTTCCTCATCAGTCGGAATGCTGTCATCAGGTTGGATGGCTGGGGATGGATGGTGTTCAGAACCACACACCGGACATGATTCTCCTGATTGAAGCTTTGCAGCTAGTATCGCTGCTTGCCCGTGCATCCATTTTCTCTCTAAATTTTCAACCATAGCTCTTGCATCCGTAAACCGATCGGTAGTATTTTCATAGCGGGCGGTTGTAGTCTTAAGAGTTTGCTCAGCCTTTTGAAGCCGTCCTAGAAGAGTTTCAAATTTTTCAAAGCGGTCAAGTTCAGAGTTTAGTTTTTCAATTCTGCCCTCATTTTCTAAATAAGTCAATTTTCCTTTTTCAATTTCTTCCTTCTGCTGATTTAGAAACCCGATTTGTGTTCCTAGTTGTTCAAGAAGTTGTTCGGACTGAGTATGCTTTTCTTTCGCTGCCTTCAGTTCAGCATCCTTGTTTTTCGTTTCTTTAAGCAATGCGGCAAACGAATAAACATCCTCTTTCATATTTATTAAACGATTCACTTCATCAAGGGCTGACTGACGCTCTCCCTCTCGTTCAAGCTCTAGCTGCAGTTGTTGCTCATGTTGTTTCAAAAGTCCAGCCCATTTTTCAATTTCCAGCAGAATCGACTTTAAATTAGCCTCGTGCTGGTCAACTTCGCCTTTTAAACGGTGGCACAATTCCTCCTGCTTGGCTAAAAGCGCAGCCTTTTGGGCCCGCCCGACCTGCTGTTCTTTTTCAATAAACACTTCTTCTTGAGATACTAGTCTGGCCTTTTGCCCCTTTAACTCCTCTTTCGTTTGCAGCTGTTTTAAGATCGCCTCTGCTTCAAAAAGCTGCCCCTTCAGCTTGTCTTGTTCCTGTACCTTTTCTTTCATTTGATTGTTTAGTTGCTCCAACATTTCTCCCATGCCTGCAATTTCTGCTTGTAAAAGCGGCATGATTATCGTGTCATTTACAGAGTCGGCATCCAAGTAGCCGCGGAGCTCTTCATTCGTTACCACTTGAATGCGGCGAAGTGCTTCATTTCTTGACTGTACCTGGTCCTCAACCGTCCTTTTCAACTCTGTGGCTTCTTCCTTCAACTTATCTTCAACCATTTTATATAATTGGGTATGAAACAGCCGCTGCAAAATTAGCTCTTTATCCTTACTATCTGAGGTGAGGAGTTTTCGAAATTCTCCCTGCGGAATCATTAAAATCTGCCGGAACTGATTTGCATCAATCAGCATAATTTCCTTAATTTTTTCTTCGACATCGTTAATCTTAGAAGCAAGCAGCTTCTTCTCGCCATTTTCTGCCCACATATATAATTCAGCTTTGGCACCAATTTGCGTATAGCCATCGCCTTTTTCTTTCTTCTTCAATTGCTGCGGTGACCTGGTAATCGAATAAGCTTTATTACGTAGGGAAAAATCAAGTGAAACCTCAGTTAATAACTCGTCTTTGGCAAACTGGCTGCGAAGCTCGGGACCATTGCGATCTTCTCCACTTGCTTTTCCATAGATTGCATAACTGATGGCATCAAAAATCGTTGTTTTTCCAGAACCGGTTTTACCAGAAATAACAAACATTGTCCGATTCCCTAGGGCGGTGAAGTCAATTTCTTCATTTCCTGCATAAGGACCGAATGCTTGCATAGTCAGTTTTAACGGTTTCATTTCAATCCCTCTTCCCTTAACACTTTTTCAATTACCTCGGTCATTGCCTCTTTTTTATCTAACGAAAATTCAGAAGTCGTCATTTCTGAGTAAAATTGTTCAAACAACTCAAGTTCCGACTTTTTTTCGCTTCGAATCGAAGTGAAGGATTGTTTTTTCTTTAAATCGGTTAAATCTATTTTTCTCTCAAGATGGAGGACGTTCGGGTAGACTTGACGTAACTTATTAATCGGGTCAATTAAGGCTCCTTCATCAAGGAGAGTGATTTTTAAATAATCATTGACCGTTTCTTTTTCATAAAAATAAGGATCCAGTAATTGTTCAAGGTGACCTTCTAGTTCCCGCATATCATGTTTCGGTTTAAGCGAGCGGTACCGATGGGTAAAGTTCCCTTTATCGTCGATTTCGATAATTGAAATCGACTTTTTTTGTTTTGCTTCCGAGAAAGAATATTTTAAGAGGGAGCCAGAATATTTCACCTTGTGATGATTAATGGCATCTGGACTGTGTAAGTGTCCAAGCGCGGTATAGGAAAACGGTTCGAACAATTCAGCTCCAACACAGCCGGAGCCGCCTACTGATAAGACACGTTCAGAATCGGACGTTTGCCCTCCTAATACAAAGGCATGTCCAACTAAAATATTGGGCTCGTTAGGATTAAGATTTTCCTCCATTTTGCCAATGAGAGCTTTCATCGCTTCTTGATGGGAATGGATCGAATCATCCCCAAGAAGTTGACGGACCACTCCGGGCTCTGCATAAGGAACTAGATAGAAGTTTACTCCGTTTATTCGCACAGGAGTGAAACTGTTTGATAATTTTCCCGAAAGATAAAATTGACTGTGCTTATACCAGGAGCTCCCGAATGAAAGTCGCTCGGCACTATCATGATTTCCAGCAATCGCGACTACTGGTGTTTTTAATTCAACATTAATTTTAAAAAGCATTTCATCAAGTAATTCCACAGCATCGGTAGGAGGTACCGAGCGATCATACAAGTCCCCTGCAATGACTACTGCATCAGGTTTTTCTTCGGCGACGATGTCCACAAATTGCTCAAGGACTTCGCGCTGATTTTCTGTCATATAGACCCCATGGACTAATTTACCTAAATGCCAATCAGCTGTATGGATAAATTTCATCTGCTCACCCCAATAATTTTATTCTGCCTTTTTTCCAATACTACTATTATAGCAAAATACAAAAAAGAATGAGCTTGGAAATGCTAGCAGATTACTGGAATTATGGGTATTTATACTAGGGAGGAGATTTGAACGCTTTTAAAATACAAAAAACAGCCCGGAACCATGTCCGGGCTGTTATAATAGATTACAATATTATTTTTTAGTTACGTTAGCAGCTTGTGGTCCACGAGCTCCTTCAACTACTTCGAAAGATACTTCTTGACCTTCTTCTAAAGTTTTGAAACCTTCTGTTTGGATTGCAGAATAATGAACGAATACGTCGTTACCATCTTCAGCTTCGATGAATCCAAAACCTTTTTCTGAGTTAAACCATTTTACTTTACCGTTTTTCATGAAAAAAAATCCTCCTATTGGCTTATACACGTAAGCCATGTGTAAATTCACCAAATTACAACGTGATAGCTTTACCTTCATTTCCTCATCCAAACATCGGTTAAAACTTTGAACAAGCTTGTAATATAAATCTAATCTCGTGCAACGGCTGATTAAATTTTAGCATTCTATTAGTCTGGATGTCAATAAAGGTCAACCCAAGAAAAACCTTCATAAATCTACAATTCTAGCTTTTTCCTGAAGTATTTTCGACTTAATTCGACACCTCTGAAAGGTGCCTTTCTGTCTTAAAAAACGAACCGATTTTAGTGAGGTTTAACCGTCTGTTTGCTATTTTCCAATCTTGCTCTGTTGGGAAGTTGGGAGAACAGCCATATTACGGTCAATTTTCCCAATCCGACACTTGATTCCTTTAACGATATCCTTTACAAGTAACTCCAAACCAATATATGTTAACGATGGGAAATCCGCAAATAGCTTTTTCACCTCCCACTTCAGTTCATTCTTCCCGCAAATACTGTGTCGATTAATTTTGTCGACTTCTTCCTTTATTTTCGCCATTTCAAGTTTTTGTTTGTCGGCAGGAAGGAGTACGATTTCGTCTAAACGCTTCAGGAATTCAACGGATTTTGCAATTTTAATCGCTACTTCATCGTGAACTTCTTTAGTAATGATCCCATTCCTGTATTTGAATTCACTTAATTTTAAGGCTGAATCATAGGTAGCCCTGACAATGTCTTCTCTCGTCATTTTATTGGTTTCATAGCTTAGCATATTTTTCCATGAGGGTTGTTTCATTGCCTCGCGAAAGTCCTCAAGCTTATGGCAGAACTTCTTATAACCATATTTTTCAGGATTTTCAAATGCTGGGCTGCCTGGGTCAAGAAAAGGAGAAAGCGGTGCGACAAAATACGAAATTTGCTGACTTTCACCGCATTGTTTGTGAATATTTTCACAAAAATCAACATTACGCATTGCACTGTCATAATCTTGATTAGGAATCCCCGTCATGAAGAATAAATCAATTTTAGCGCAGCCATGTTGCAGTGCAAATTGGAGCATTTCGATTACCTTTGCATTTGTGCATGGGAGTTTCCCATTATATTTCCGAATATCTTCATCAGCCGATTCAAGCGTAAGCTCAATACTATATTTAGGTAACGCTTTGTTTAAGCGCCTGAAAAATTCGTCATCAGCATAATTGAATAACTCAAAGACTATTTCATTTTTTAAATTCATTTTTTCTAAGCCGCTCAGGAATTCATCGACGTACTCTTTGCCGCCTTGTCTAATATCGTTTAATAAGAAGATTGGGGAACGTGTGAATCTTTGAATCAATGCAATATCCTCAAGCATTTTTTTTGGTGACCGCATAACAAGTTTTTTTCGATTACAATTGAGCTCATAGGCGTCCTTGGAACCACCACAAATCAGACAATTGTAAGTGCACCCTTTGGAAGTTAGAATGGCTGTGTTTGGATACTGCAGCCAGCCCTTATAGGGTAAGGGATCTAAGAGATTAAAATACTTAAAGACAGACCGGATAATATAACGGTAACCAGGTAGATTAAATTCATCAAGACTATCTGGGACGTACGTCATTTCGTTATAATAACGATCATTTCCTTTTTTCCAAGTGAGATTGGGAATATCGAAAAAGCTGTCCTCTCCTCTTTTTTCTAACTTGTTGAGGAGCATTAGAATTAATTTCTCGGTTGTATCACCGCGCATTACGAAATCAATACATGGGTACTCAATCAGCTCCTTATGAAAGTATGTGCTGGATAGTCCCCCAAACATAACTGGCGTATCAGGGTGATATTTCTTGATAATCTTTGCCAACTCCACACTGCCATGGGCATGCGGAAGCCAATGAAGATCAATACCAAATGCTTTTGTCTTAATTTTTCTGATTTTCTTTTCGACATCAAAATTTGGATTTAACAGCATCCGATTGGCAATATTAATGATCTTTACCTTTAGCCCATAACGCTCAAGATAGTCTCCAATACTCGTTAACCCAATTGGGTACATTTCAAAAACGGGAGAGGATGGAACAACATCACTGATTGGACCTGTAAACAACATCTCTTTACGGAAATCATAAACAGTAGGAGGATGCAACAGTACTAAGTCATACATAGTAAACCACCTTCCAGAATTCCTATTGATTCATTCACTTTAATCGTAAACCTATTTTCATGGATATGTTGGTTTAAATATTACAAAATAACGATAATTTCCAAAAAATAACATATTCGCTTTTTTCACTATTAATATAGAAAAAATACCGAAGAAAATTAATTCTTCGGTACTGCTAGATCTTCCTCATCTTCTTTGAACTTATCGAGAATCGTAATCGTATCAACGAGATGATTGTTAAAGATTTGCCTTGCAACGGCTAACAATTCAATAATCATCGGGTCCTTCAATGTATAAATGACTTTGTTTCCTTCTTTTGTTCCTGAAACAATATTTTTTGCTCTTAGGATGGTTAACTGTTGCGAAACGGCTGATCCTTCACTGCCGACAAGGGTTTGAATTTCGTTAACATTCTTATCCCCTTCAGCAAGAAGTTCTAAAATGCGGATTCTCAAGGGATGTGCCAATGCTTTGAAAAATTCCGCTTTAAATTGTTGCATTTCAAGGTTCAAATTGTCCACTCCTATACTTTTTTAGAAAGTAGCAGTAAGTTTTGCTCTGCTTCCCTCTACTGCCTCCATAGCTGATAGCTTTTTACACTCTCTAAATGCGTAATGCTTACAGCCAAGGCATTTATTTTTGTTAATATGCTCCAGGGCATATTGAAGGGCTTCTCCTGTGTGTTCAAAAAAATGTTCCTCGCCAATAATGGGATATAAACCAGTCTTTTTCAAGACATTTTCTGGTTGCTGATTTAAACCCGATATCATCACTATACCATTTTTTGAAAAATGACGAACGATACTTGATAAAGTTGCTTCTCCGGTGGTATCCATTAACGGAACCTTACTCATACGCAATAAGAGGATTTTTGGTCGATAATTGATGGTGCTCATGATTGTTTTTTCAAACGTTTCAGCGGCACCGAAAAATAACGGCCCTTCCACATTAAAAATACTAATTTGCGGGCAGTCATGTGTATCTGAAACGATACCTGTCTCTACCTTTTCATGTTTATGTTTTCGGTTTGGCAAAGCTTTAGCCGTTACCATAACATCACTCATTCTTTTTGCAAAAAGAATCGCAGACATGACTAAGCCTACCTCAACTGCCATCGTCAAATTGACAAAAACGGTTAATAAAAACGTAACGGTTAAGACAAGAGAATCTGTCGATTTTGTTTTAAAAATATGTGAAAATACTTTTCTTTCACTCATATTCCAAGCAACGACCATCAAGATTGGGGCCATACTTGCTAATGGAATAAATGAAGCAAATGGTGCGAAAAACAGCAAAACTAGCAAAACAACAATCCCATGGATAATTCCAGAAAACGGCGAAATCGCTCCATTTTTAATATTCGTTGCCGTCCGAGCAATCGCACCTGTAGCTGGAATTCCCCCAAACAATGGGGTAATCATATTGGCAATTCCCTGCCCAATCAACTCTTTATTGCTGTTGTGCCTGCTATTGGTCATTCCATCAGCTACAACCGCGGATAGCAATGATTCGATACCGCCTAACATGGCAATGATGAATGCAGGTTTTATCAGCCTGACTATCATATCAAGGTTCATATTAGGAATATGAAGCTCGGGTAACGTGCTTGGGATTTGACCATAAGCTGTTCCAATCGTTGCAATTTGACTTGGGTAAAACAATGTTGCGATAACAGAGGAAACCACTAAGCCAATCAGCGGACCTGGTACTTTTGGTGCGATTTTTGGCGTAACGATGACTGTTACTAAACAAATAGCTGCTGTTAGAATACTAAAAATATTAATGGTATCTAAATGAACAATGATTTCTTGAACATTTTTTATAAATTCCTCGTGTTTCTTTATTCCCACTAAACCTAAGAAACTAGCAACTTGACCAATAAAAATCGTCACCGCTATCCCTGTTGTGAATCCAATGGTTACTGGTCTAGGAATATATTTAATCAGTGATCCAAGTTTAAATACGCCCATCAATAACAAAATGATACCGGCCATAAATCCGGCGATGAGGAGATTCTCATAGCCGTAGGTCATTACAATCCCAAATAAAATGGGAATAAACGCACCTGTTGGACCGCCAATTTGATACTTCGATCCACCAAATAAAGAGATAAGAATCCCTGCCACAATCGTCGTATAGATTCCATACTCCGGCTTCACTCCTGAAGCAATAGCAAAAGCCATCCCAAGTGGAATTGCGATTACACCGACAATCAATCCTGAAAGGAGATCCTTTGGTACACTCCTTAAAGAATAATTATGGAATCTTTTGTCAATAAACATATCAACCCTTCTTATCTTCTTATTTTTGTATATCTGATTATTTGAATATATGGTAATTCAATTCAGATAGCAAGTATTTTGTATTAAAAAAATATAATATAAATTTAATAAAATTACTTGTTAGTTCTGTGCGACCATGTTACAATAGCTAAGCGATGAGCTGAGTTGTGTAAGTCGAGAAACATTCCTTTTTGGAGCACATGTGGAGTGTGGTTTTTCGCCTCAATACGCAAAAGACGTCTGTGTAAACAGGCGTCTTTTTATTTTGTTAAAATTGGCACTTTTTACCTAAGTTTTTTATAATATATATAGATTTGCATTTTTAAATAGTGGAGGGAAACGTATGAATAACCATGAAATTGATTACAAGATCTATGGGGATGACATGCAGTTTGTTGAAGTAGAGCTTGATCCACAAGAAACGGTTGTTGCTGAAGCAGGAAGCTTTATGATGATGGAAGATGACATACATATGGAGACTATTTTTGGCGATGGAAGCGGTGCTAGTGCTGGAAGCGGCCTGATGGGTAAGCTGTTTAGCGCCGGTAAACGGGTGCTTACCGGTGAAAGCTTGTTCATGACCGCCTTCACCAATAGCGGCATGGGCAAGAAACGGGTGTCATTCGCTTCCCCTTACCCTGGTAAGATTATCCCAATGGACTTAAGCGAATATGGCGGAAAAATCATTTGTCAAAAGGATGCCTTTCTTGCGGCAGCTAAGGGAGTACAGGTTGGAATTGAATTTCAGCGAAAAATTGGTGCAGGCTTCTTCGGCGGCGAAGGGTTTATCATGCAAAAGTTGGAAGGCGACGGACTTGCTTTTGTTCATGCGGGCGGAACAATTATTAAAAAAGACCTTTTACCAGGCCAATCCTTACGAGTGGATACCGGCTGTTTAGTGGCGATGACCAGCAGTGTTAACTATGATATCGAATTTGTAAAAGGGGTTAAAACGGCATTGTTTGGCGGGGAAGGCCTGTTCTTTGCTACACTTCGCGGTCCCGGTTCCGTTTGGATTCAATCATTGCCATTCAGCCGTCTCGCAAGCCGTGTATTTGCTGCAGCACCATCTCGCGGCGGGGCAAAAGATGAAGGCAGTATCGCTCGAGGAATTTTTGATATGTTTAATGGTGACTGATTTAGAGGCAGAATCAATGAATCCTGCCTTTTGGCAGATAGTTGTAAAAGACGATTCGAACGATCGAATCGTCTTTTTTATTATTTAATATCCAACTTCTTTAGTTCAGTGTATGCCTGCTCTCGTTGAAGATTATATGATTGCCATGGGAGATCTTCAGCAAGGGCTTCCTGTTTTCGCTCTAGGAGTATTTTTTTTAGGTCAGGAATGTTCTGATTTTTTTCATAAAGATCGACTAAGCCTAATACCCCTCGATAAGACAAGTTATTAAGGTAATGAACATCAATCTTTCCGCTTGTTTCATAGCGATTCATATTTTCTTTTACAACGATTTTATCCAAATCAATAATCGTAATCGCCGTATAATAGATTAATGAAGTAATAAAATAAAAGTGAAATAATGATAACTTCTCCATCCAAATCTTCACCAGTGTATACGTGAAAATGACGACCAGGAAGATCATAAACGAATGCACCAGCACTCTTGTAAATGTAAATCCATAGGCGTCTTCATACATACTTAAACGCAGGAACGCGGAACTTAGCATCACGGAACTCGCCAAGACAAGGATAGTCAGCAAGATTTGCAGCCCCCTCCGCATGAAACTTGTGGTGCGATTCACGAAGGTTAAAACGATTACTGTAATCGATAAATTGATGAGTGTGACAAATAACAGTTCGAAAAAACCTTTTCTCGCATACTCAGCAAAGGTATAATCCGCTTGCAATGTTCCGCTGAAGAAATACCTAAATTGTACGATTGTAAACAAAAGATAAACGGCATTGATAATGATAAGAACCGTAATTGTAATAATTCCATCAAGCTGAAATTTTTGCCCATTTATTTGTTGTTGATTTACGTTCAAGTTTTTCTTGACAAGGATTTGCATAAAACCGAAGAAAGCAAAGGTGAGGAACAGAATAACAATAAGCCTCATCGTTCGCTCCACATTTATGACATGAAACCATTGGGGAATACCTCCAATTAATCGTTCAAACTCAGTATCTGCCGAAATGAGTAAGTTCAAAACAACAAACAGGATGGGCAGTGAGATGACAATCCCAAGGATTACTTTTTTCCAGATGATTAATTTATCCTCTTTTACTCCTTGTTTTAAGCTCTTTCCAAACAATGCGGCGAAACCTATATTAAATTTTAAGGATTGAATCAGTTTGGTAAAAATAAAAGGAACAAAGGCCGGTTTATTCCAGCGGACATTTTCCGGGCTTGTGATTAATACCAAGTGAAAGATCACTAACCCAGGGATAACCAGTATATTTAAGCCGTAAAATAGTTGGTTATTATTTAGAAAGTAACTGGCTGACAGTAGCCAAATACAGCAAATAATCAGGTACCCTAAACGCTGATGTGAAAATTGATAGCGGCGATATCGCCACATAAATACAGAGTAAAAACCTGAAATAAATACAAAGTACGAAATTCCTATCTCACTCCGAAAAAAAGCTTCTTCTCCTAAAATCCCAAGCAATAAACAAAGAACTAAAAAAATTCCATCCGATTTTGTAATTTTCGATTCCATCTTCATCCCTCTTTTGCATTGAATTTCTATATATATAGTTTTACTAGGTATAAAAGCAAAAAAAACTGCTTATATCGATGCTTTCCTCCCCCATCGATAGCCAATCCAGGTAATCGGGTAGAGGATGATGGTAAAAAAGATACAAGCAATAATAAATGTTTTGGTTAATAATGGGGCGAACCAAGAATGTGGGATAAGCTGGAACACAGTTAGGACCATTAAAAGCAAGTTAGGAATCAGCGAGAGTAAAAATGTTTTTCTTAGGAGCGCTCTTCCATTATGCCCAAATCCTTTTCCAATTTCATAACCCAGCAATGCCCAAAAAAACAGATACAGAAAAGCAATTAGGGTTGGAATTGCTGTTAGGTGATTCCAAATGGCCGATAGCCATTCCCACTGATAGAGATTATGAGCCAACGTTAGTAAACTGCCTCCACCAAAGAAAAGAATATTTAAGAGGATAAACACCCATTTCATATTGCTGGGGGTAACGGAGAATTCTTCCCTCCAAACTTGAGCAATTTCTTCAGGACTGCCAAGCCTTGATACAATCAAGTTAAAAACCGTTTCCTCGTCTTGGCATTCAAATGATTCAATCAGAATTTCATCAATATGTGATGCATATTCGCGGAGAATCTCCTCTATATCTAATTGGTCTCCTAGCCCTTTTTCCAGTTGTTCTAGAAACCTATTCTTCGGCCGTTCCATGCTTCGATCTCCCTATCACTTTGTTCATTACTTTAACAAAGTCCTGCCATTCACGTGTTTTTTCATCCAATAATTCTTTTCCTGCAGTTGTTATCTTGTAATACTTTCGTGCAGGACCCTTCTCCTGCTCCTGCCAATAGCACTCAATGTATTCTTGCTTTTCTAGCTTGTGAAGTGCCGGATACAAGGTCCCCTCTTTCACACTCAAGTCGTTATCGCTGCGCTTTTCCAGCTCTTTCACTAACTCATAGCCATACATATCCCGCTCGTTTAATAATTGAAGCAGGATTAATGACGTACTACCCTTAACTAATTCACGGTTAAACATTTCATCACCTACCTAGATATATTAGGTACATAGAAATTCTATACCAACGGATTCTGATTGTAAAGTGCAATAAAAAAATAGTGGCGATTTTTTTCACCACTACGGTTAGCCTTTCCTATTTGACTCTTCCGTTATTTCTTAGAACCTGAATGTTTTGGTTCCGTTCCCCGCCATCAGATAACTCCTCTGAAAACTCAAGTTTTGCTTCGTCGCCTACTAATTCACCGTGCTTGATGGTCCTACGCGGCATATTATTATTGGGTGCAGCTTGTTCATTCCATTTTCCCATCATCATCACCTCGATAAATAGTATTTGAAATAAACCCCAACTTATCCAACCAAGAATAGAAAAAACGCTTGGAATTTTCCAGGCGTTTCTTAATCAAATTAGAAAGTATGAAGTTTTGAACATAGATAACAGTCTAGCTCCAGCGCCCAACGGCTAGTGGACTTCGCCCTTTTCCCTACGATAAGTCAACATCGAATCACTAACGCTCTCCGTGTTTCCTTTATCTCAGTCAAAGGGCTCCAGTCCATACGCAGTTAAACGGGCGCTTCCGCTTTATTATATAACCATTTTTTTATTTTCGTTTAATTCGATTTCATGTTCATCGACCATATCATGTTCACGAAGCTTTTTAATTCTAAAGTGGTAAATCAAATAACATGCTCCTACGAAAGGTGCTCCCAGATAAAGAGCTAATCGTTGGGCAGGGTCAAATGCTAAGCTGACAAGCACGGAAACATTTAATACCAATCCAACAATTGGTAAAAACGGGTAAAGTGGTGTTTTGAATTTAAGATCGGCAACCTTGCCGCCTTCACGGATAAATCTCCTACGGAAAGCAATTTGTGAAGCCGTAATCGAAATCCAGCCTACTTGAGCACCTAAACCTGCTACGGAAAGAAGCCACATAAAGACCGTTTCTTCTGCAAAGAAGCCTGAGAGCAGTGATAATAAGGCAATTCCTATGGTGAATAATAATGCGTTAATTGGTACACCGCGTTTATTTACTTTGGTGAGAAAAGGACTGGTCATCTTTTCTTTGGACATCGCATACAGCATCCGCGTACCTGCATATAAGCCAGAGTTAGCAACAGAAAGCAAGGCTGTAAGGATAACAAAATTCATAATGTCTGCAGCATATGGAATACCGATACTATCAAAGACAACAACAAATGGACTTTCAACAACACCGGCTTTTTCCATCGGAATTAACCCAGATACAACAAAGATTGCTAAAACAAAGAAGAATAGGGTACGCCAAACTGTTTGCTTAATTGATTTTGGAATCGTCTTTTCCGGGTCTTCACTTTCTCCTGCAGCGATCCCAATCAATTCAGTACCCTGGAAGGAAAAGTTAACCGCAATCATGGTAACAATCAAAGCGGAAAATCCGTGTGGTAAAAATCCGTGTGCAGTAAAATTAGTAAAAAATGGTGCCGGTTCGCTGCCCTTCATGTCGATGAATCCAAACATGGCAGCTCCACCTAAGGCGATAAACAGGATAATTGCTACAATTTTAATACTGGAAAACCAAAATTCTGCTTCACCAAATGCACGTGCAGATAAAGCATTCAGTAAGAATAAAATAACCGCAAAAATGCCGCTCCAAATCCAGACTTGAACATCAGGAAACCATCTTTGCATCATTTGCCCGGCAGCTAGGAACTCTAATGCAACTGTAACGGACCAGCCTAACCAGTAAAGCCATCCAAGTGCAAATCCTGTTCCAGGGCCAATAAATTTCGTTGTATACGTTTGGAACGACCCTGAAACCGGCATGGCGACTGACAATTCACCGAGACATAGCATGGTTAAAAACATAATAAATCCGCCAACGATATAAGCGAGAATTGCCCCAATTGGGCCAGCCTGACTGATCGTGTAGCCTGAGCCTAAGAAAAGTCCTGAACCAATGACCCCTCCTAGAGATATCATGAAAAGATGTCTCGTCTTCATGGTCCTCTTAAGTTCATGCGTAGAATTGTTCTCCTGCAAATTCATAAAAATCCCCCTTTTTCCCCCTAAAATTTCCCCTAAAAAAGAATGCGCTTTCAATCACTTTAACTACCAAAATAATAGGATAATTTTTTTACTAATGACATCTATTTGCATACTAAATTATATGAAAATAGTGGTTTTAATTCAAGTGGCATTAATTTCTAAATTATCACTATATTTTAAAATATTAAAATGCAATTTTCGTGCCAACATTAATTTACCGTCCTGTGAACATTTTTCGAACAATATAGCAAAATATTATTGCATATTGATTAAATATTTTGCACCCTTCCTGCAAAAATACGTTTTCCACAAAAAAGGAAGATCAATTTTTCCATCATAATTTTCCAGACAAGGTTTTATTCTCCTGGATGCCAATATTTTTTGCTTTTGTATATAGTTTTTTTACCTTTCTGCAAATTTATTTTGCATTATTACGTTTTTTTTGATTAAATAGGTGCATAAAGGATAAAGCAAAGGGAATGAACACATTGGAGAAAACTAATCATACAGTCCATTACCTGCAGTATGTAAATCGAATTTATAAGCGAATTTTAGATGAAGTAGATGTCGGTGTCCATGCTGTAGATGAAACCGGAAAAACGATTATTTATAATAAAAAAATGATGCAAATGGAATCGATGGACCTTCAAGACGTCATCGATAAAAATCTATTAGAAGTGTTTATGTTTAAAGACGATCAATCTAGTACTCTTGTCAAAGCGATTCAAGAAGGAAAAGAAACCAGTAATGTAAAACAAACCTATTTTAATAATAAGGGTCGCGAAATTACGACTATTAACAATACTATTCCAATATATTCAGATAAAAAACTGCAGGGCGCAGTTGAAATTGCTAATGATGTAACAAAGCTGGAACGGCTGATCAAAGGCAATATGAATAAGGCGTCTACTCGATATACCTTTGAAAAAATTATTGGAAATAGTCCTGCCATTCAGGAAGTCATCGAATCTGCTAAACGTGCTACCAGGACCTCCTCCTATGTTTTAATTGTCGGAGATACAGGTACGGGGAAAGAACTTTTTGCTCAAAGTATTCACAATGGGAGTGGTCGATTAACTGCACCATTTATTTCGCAAAACTGTGCCGCTTTACCAGATAATTTAATCGAAAGTCTCTTGTTTGGAACGAAGCGAGGTGCCTTCACAGGTGCTATTGATACCCCGGGGCTATTTGAACAGGCCAATGGCGGAACACTTTTGCTTGATGAGATCAACTCCCTAAATTTAAATCTTCAGGCAAAGTTACTTCGTGTTCTTCAGGAAAAAACCATCCGGCGTATTGGTGATACAAGGGATACACCTGTTGATGTACGGGTTATTGCTAATATGAACGAAGATCCAATCGATGCGATTGCGAATAATCGGATGCGTAAAGATTTATATTACCGACTTGGTGTTGTAACTATTTTTGTCCCACCCTTGAAAGAGCGCAAAGAAGATATCCCCCTTCTGGTTCAAAATTTTATTAAGAAATACAATGAACTGTTTCAGATGAATGTAAAGGGCTTGTCTGATGAGGTTAAACAGTCTTTCTTTGAATATGACTGGATGGGGAATGTTCGTGAACTTGAGCATATTATTGAAGCCGCCATGAATATTATGATCGATGAAGAATGGATAATGTACTCCCATTTACCATATCAATACAGAAGTAAAATGCAGATGAAAGAAAGAATGATTCCTCTTTCCACCGTTGACCATTTCATTAAAGAAAATTCAGAATTAGCTATACCACTAAAACATCAAATGGAATTATTTGAGAAGTCATATATTGACCATATTTTAACTAAAAATAATTTCAATGTTTCGAAGACAGCCCAACTCCTCGGATTAAGTCGTCAAAGCTTACAGTATCGAATGAAGAAATTGAACATTAATGGGAAATGAATCCTATGAAAATGGAGAGCAATTAAGCTTTCCATTTTTTTATTTATATGGTAAAACACTCACCAAAATATGTTATTTTACATATAATTATTATAGAAAAGTATTGATGTTTGATAAATGGAAACTTCTATTCAAACGCCTCCCCCAGATGCTATAAAATAATACAAGCATAATAATTCCATTTTTTCTCCATACTAAGAAGAAAAAGACGAGGTGAATAAAATGGGACTACTTAACTCTTTTAATCAATGGAAAGAGACCAAATACCAAAATCATGTCTCCAATATGAAAGACCAAGGCAAATGTCCTGATTGTTATGGTCGTGGCTATACGGTGTATCCCTATAATGAATTTGCATACTTTAATTCGTTTGAATGCCCAGGATGCCAGGGCAGTGGTCAATATACAGATTGGGAAGAAATGAGGTAAAAATTTGCACAAAAAATCCCTGCATCAAATCCGGTATTCGGTTCGATGCAGGGATTTTTTTGTCATGAATGTTACGTTTGCATATAGCATGCTACACTTCTTACTAGTTAGCTGCGTTTCTTTACTTGGCTTTGGTAGGCTTTAGATGTCCTTACCTCTACCGTCAGCGACCCATTACTTACAATTGCCTTTAGCATCAAGGGGACACCAGCTGTATTTTGAAATCTAAAATCTTTGCCGCCATAGGATACGGTAGCATCTCTTCCTAATGGCACGTATCCAACCTTTAATGAATGATGATTTTTTTCTATATATTGTACTGCTAGTTGGTCGATTGCATTATATAGCGTAGATGAAGTTTGACAAATCCCCCCGCCATATCCTTCGACTAATTTTCCGTAGTTAATCTCTGGCGCCTTTTGGTAACCATGCTCCGCATCACTCGGTCCAACAGTCGTATTAAACGAGAAGGAATCCTTGCTGCCAATGATGACATTGTTAATCGCTTGTGCCGATAGTTTTATATTTTCCGTTCTTCCGGCAACACCACTATTAAAATGAGTTGTATATGAGGCAACTACCACTTCATCTAAATGGGCCGCGTCCTCTTCTTGATATCCACTAGCGGTTACATATAAAGGCAGCTCCACATTGCCGCCTTTTTCTGATACCATGAGAATCTTTTCAATTAACTCGTCTTCTTCAAGGATTGTTTGAGGTGTTCCTTTAATAACCTGACCATTTTCATCCAGCCTATCTAGCACCATTCGCTTATCAAACCCAGGGGTGGATTGAGTTCCCCGCGCTAATTCTCTTGTTAATTTTGCAAGTTCTGTTTTATAATTTTCGGGATCCGTTATATAGCCTAAATCCTTCGTATTAAAGGTTTTTACTATGTCTTTCGAATTGGGATCTATTATATTTACGTATACAGGCCGCGCTTCCTCCCGTTTCCGCTCTTCTTCACGTTTCTTTGCTTCTTCCAGTTTTTTTTCTTCTTGTACCTTTTTCGCTTGTTCGATTTTCTGTTGCTGTTCAGCTGCTTTTGCTGCTTTTTCTTTTGCGGTTTGCTCAGAGCACCCCGTTCCAATTAAACACACTGCTAATAATAATGAAATTACCCAATTTTGCTTCGCCATTTTCTCCAACTTGACTCCTTTTTAAGCCTTATGCCCTTTTATACTATTTTAGACGATTTCAAATGAACTTTGTTACATGTGACTCTTCTATTCTATTTCATTAATAAATACAATTTCCTGCAGAAATACTGGAAATGTACATTTTAAATAATAGAAAAAGAATATGATATTCGATTCATCATAGGCTTTTTTAGGGTGCGTAGTAAATAAGCCCATGGCCTCATATGTTATAATTAAATTAGAAATCAATTATAACTCATTACACCTCTGGATACACTTCTTAAACTCCCGCTCTGGTTTTATTCTTGAAAGATTACTTTTTTTTACTCCCGGCTATTACCTAAAATGAAGGGGGAATTGTCATGATAGAAATTTTCATTCTTCTTATTTTTCTTTTATTTTCAATTTTTCTTGTTTTAGGCGTTCTTTCCCATGTTAATCGAAATCGAAGCCGTTGGATTTACTACTTACTTTCAATTATCTGTTTATTAGGTGTTGTTTTCCTGTTGTTTTCTGGAAATTGGAACACTACAAGTTTTAGAAGTGGTGTAAAGGTCGATTTACCTATAACTGAAAAACCTGCAGTGCCAAGACAAGAAAATGGAAAAAACTCTGCAAACGAAAACCCACCTGAAAATGAACAACCTCCAATTGAAGAACCTGCCGATGAAGAACCTAGTAATCCCGCACCCACACCATCTGAGAAAATTATCGTTCCTGAAAATGAAACGGTTGACTATAAGGTTGTTAAGGGTGATACCTTATTCTCAATCGCCAAACGTGCAAATGTAACGGTTGAAAAAATTAAGCAATGGAACAGCCTTCCCTCCGATGTCATCTATGTTGGTCAAATATTAAAGCTTTATGGGAAGAATGCTGAGCTGACACCGCCTGCAGAGCCACCAAAACAGGATTCCCCGCCTACAACAGACTCATCGGAGATTATTGTAAGCGGCAGCCTCCAGCAGAAAAAAATCGCACTAACATTTGATGCTGGTAGTGATACAGTGGGCATTGGAATACTGGATGTGTTGAAAAAGCACAAGGTCAAAGCCACCTTCTTCCTGACTGGAAAATGGGTAGTGAGATATCCAAGTCTCGCTAAAAGAATAGCCGATGAAGGACATGATATAGGTAACCATTCCTATTCCCATTCGGATGCAGTAAAAACAACAACTAGTGCTTTTAAAAAGGATATCATTAAGGCGGAAGAAGCCATAAAGGCTGTAACAGGAAGAACTCCGCAGCCGTATTTCCGCTTTCCATTCGGCTCATACAACACAGCCGCTTTAAAATCTGCCGGAGAAGCAGGTTACCGTTACAGCATCCAGTGGTCACTAGACACGATTGATTGGCAGCAGCCCGCCACTGAGGTAATTATCTCCCGTATTAAAACTGGAGCAAGTAACGGTGACATCATCCTCATGCATATCGGCGGAATAAATACCCCTGCAGCAGTTGATAACGTAATCCCCTGGCTAAAAGCTCAAGGATACCAACTAGTTCCATTGAGCGAATTATTAAAGTAAGAAAAGCGCAAGCGCCCNNGTTCAGCGGCGTATGGCCTGGAGCGCTCCAACTGAGATAAAGGAAACACGAAGAGCCGGAGGCGCATTCGTGCTTGACTTATCGTAGGGTGGAGAGCGAAGGACACTAGCCGCTAGGGCGCTGGAGCTGGACAGTGAAAAAATGGTGCCTGACACTCGGAGTGTCAGGCACCATTTTAAAAGAATTTATCTCAGCAATAAAATAGACTATTAATCTTTATCTAATAAAGTAGCACCAGCGATTCCAGGTTCGGTCATTTCATATATATTCAAAATGATATCTAATTCTTCTTCGCTTAAGACATCATATTTAAGGCATAATTCACGAACTGACTTGCCGGTTAATGTTGCTTCCCTTGCGATTCTTGCTGCCACTTCATAGCCAAGATGCGGATTAACCGCAGTAATAATACCCACGCTTTTCTCAACATTCTCTTTTAAGCGGGCCTCATTCGCCTCTATCCCTACAAGACAATGATCTGTAAAGGACCGGAATCCGTTGTTCATAATACTAATTGATTGAAGTAGATTAAAGACTAATACTGGTTCCATGACATTCAATTCCAATTGACCCGCTTCTGAAGCAAGACAAATGGTATGATCGTTTCCAATGACCTGGAAAGCGATTTGATTGATCAACTCTGGCATAACAGGGTTTACTTTTCCCGGCATAATCGAAGAGCCTGGCTGACGGGCAGGAAGGGATATCTCAGCAAGTCCTGCACGTGGACCTGATGCCATCAACCGCAAATCATTTGCGATTTTTGACATGTTCATCATACACACCTTTAATGCTGCAGAAACTTCGGTATAGGCATCCGTATTTTGAGTAGCATCAACTAAATGCTCTGCATTCACCAATGGTAAGCCACTGATTACTGTTAGTTGTTTGACGACATCGACTATATATTTTGGGTCCGCATTTAATCCTGTACCAACGGCTGTTGCCCCCATATTAACCTCATATAAATTCCCACGTGAAAGATGAATCCGCTTAATATCTCTTTCGAGCACTCGAGAATAAGCTTCAAACTCCTGTCCAAGTCGAATGGGAACTGCATCCTGAAGATGGGTTCGGCCCATTTTGATCACTTTTTCAAATTGCTTCGCTTTATCCTTAAAGACCCTATGCATATCTTTCATTGTCTCTAGCAATTTTTCAAGTAATCTAAGTGTTGCGATATGAATAGCAGTAGGAAATACATCATTCGTTGATTGCGACATATTCACATGTGTATTCGGACTTAAATGCTTATACACACCTTTTTCATGTCCCAGTAATTCTAACGCCCGGTTAGCAATCACTTCGTTTGCATTCATATTCATGGATGTCCCTGCCCCGCCTTGGATGGGATCAACAATGAATTGGTCATTCCACTTTCCTTCGATAATTTCATCGGCTGCTTGGCAGATAACGTCGCCAAGTCCACTATAAAGCCTTTTCGTATTCATATTAGCAATTGCTGCTGCTTTTTTGACCATCGCAAGGGCATAGATTAAATCCTCATGAATTCGATAACCTGTAATAGGGAAATTTTCAACTGCTCTTAGTGTTTGAATACCGTAATAGGCATCTGCTGTTATCTCTTTTTTTCCTAAGAAGTCTTGTTCTATTCTTTTTGTGTCCATGATTATCTGTCTCCCACCCTTTATAAAAACTTGATCACACAAAAATAATACCAGTTTAAACTATCTTTGTCTCTGCTTTTAAAGTAATGCTCAATTGAAAGCCCGATTGAATTTCTCCAAAAGTACCCCAAATAGTTTACGTTCCTCATCAGACCAGTCTTCGAGCAGTTCGGTAATTCGCTTCAATCTTTCCTGTTTATAGTCAGATAATTCCTTTGTACCTTGCTCTGTTAACTGAAGAGAATAGGCCCTACCATCCAATGGATCGGGAATTCTATACAAATAATCTTTCTGCTCTAAAGCCGCCGCCTGTCGACTGACTGTAGATATATCTAACTTGAATTCCTCTGCTAAAACTTTTACCCCTGCTGCTCCCTTCTCTTTGATGCGGCGAAGGATTAAATAGGCAGATCGATCAAGATTCCCGAATTTTTTATTGTTCGAAATTGAAGTAGTTCGACGAATCAGAATTGCTAGTTCAAGTTCGATCATTTCTAATGCATGTACATCCATGTCTTTAACCTCACTGTTAACCTTATTTCCACCTATTAATAATGATAACATACGAACTTTTGATAAGTAATCACAGTCTAAATTACATCACAAAAACACTATTGACGTAGTGAAAATTGATTGTATAATACAATTATATACTTTCATCATACAACTAATTCAAAAAGATGGAAACAAAATACAGGGGGAAATTAGATGTCACCAAGACCAGAATCTAAATTAGTAGCATCACGACAGCTTTCAGAGTCAAACGCTGAAAAGGCAGGTTTACTTACCCAGCCTAAAGCAGTTTGGGCTGTTTTTTTTGCAAGTATTATTGCGTTCATGGGGTTGGGACTTGTTGACCCTATCTTACCGGCTATTGCCGATCAATTAAATGCCTCACATAGTGAAGTAACCTTACTGTTCACTAGCTATAATGCCGTTATGGCTGTTGCCATGCTTATTACAGGCGTAATATCAACAAGGCTGGGCATCAAATGGACATTACTCTCCGGTATCGTGATTATTGCAATATTTTCCGCACTTGGCGGCTTCTCAAACGGCATTTGGACACTTGTTGGTCTTCGAGGCGGCTGGGGGCTTGGAAACGCATTGTTTGTGGCAACAGCATTATCTGCTATCGTATCGTTGTCAAACAGTGGAACAGCAAAAGCAATCATCTTGTATGAAGCAGCAATCGGACTAGGGATTTCAGTTGGCCCCCTTCTTGGCGGGTGGCTTGGGGCTATGTCATGGCGCGGCCCTTTTCTTGGGGTCGCCACTTTAATGATCATTGCCTTTATTGGCCTTTTCATCCTCATGCCAAAAGCAACTGCTCAAAGTGGAGTAAAAGCTCGCACTTCTTTATTAGATCCATTTCGTGCTTTAAAGCATCGTTCACTATTGGTTTTTGGGATTGCAGCAGCCCTGTATAACTTTGGCTTCTTCACTTTGCTGGCATACGCACCATTCGTGATGGGCTTGGATGAACACGGATTAGGCTTCGTATTCCTTGGCTGGGGAATCTTACTGGCTGTCACCTCTGTTTTTATGGCTCCCAAACTTTCCGAATGGTTTGGTACCATAAAATCGATGTGTATGATGTTAATCTTGTTTGCTCTTCTTTTGGTTGCAATGGGTATATGGACATCAACTCAGTGGGTGGTCATCGCCGCTGTTATCCTGGCAGGTGCATTATTAGGAAATAACAATACCCTCATTACTACAGCCGTGATGAATGCAGCCCCTGTTGAAAGGTCAACGGCATCTGCAGCCTATAGCTTCCTCCGTTTTATTGGGGGGGCCATTGCACCATTTACAGCCGGCAAGCTAGCTGAAATTTACAATCCAAGTATTCCATTTATTGTTGGTGCAGGATTTGTTCTAGTGTCGGTACTTTTTATCTGGGTAAATAAAAAACATGTACAGCATGTGGATGATATTGGTTTAGGCCACTAATGTTAATTAAAGGATCTGGGATTATTCGCAGATCCTTTTTGTTTATTGTTAATGGATATCTCTTTTCTTAAATCGGCCCCCGCGGACTTCCGAAATATCCCCTATCGCTAAAAATGCCGTCGGATCAATGTCTTCAACAATCGTGGTTAATTTAGATTCTTCCAACCTGGTGATAATACTGAAAATGACCTTCTTTCTATCTCCGGTAAAGGCCCCTTGACCCTTTATGTAGGTGACCCCTCTACCAAGTCTGGCGTTGATGGCATTTCCAATTTCCTCTGCTTCATCACTAATAATCCAAACAGATTTGGATTCTTCTAGCCCTGCGACAACGGTATCGATCGCTTTTGAAGCAATAACATAGGCTAGTAAGGAATACATGGCCCTGTCCCAACTAAAGACGAAACCGGCTGCTCCTAAAATAAAAATATTGATAATCATGATAATCTGACCAACTGAAAATGGAACCTTTTTCGTGATGACGAGTGCCAATATCTCGGTCCCATCTAACGCTCCACCATTTCGGATAACGATTCCGACACCCATCCCCAGAATCATCCCTCCAAAAACAGTCGCGAGGAGAATATCATCAGTAAATGCTGGAATTGGATGGAAAAATGAGACAAAAATAGATAAAACGATAATTCCATATATAGTAGAAATGGCAAAGGTTTTTCCCATCTGTTTATAGCCCATATATACAAAGGGCAGGTTTAGGATGAAGATGAAGATCCCTAATTTCCATCCGATAATATGGGCAAGCATAATCGAAATACCAGTAATGCCGCCATCAATCACATGATTGGGGACTAGGAATATTTCTAAACCGGTAGCCATTAAGATTGCCCCGATTGTAATAGCGATGGTACGAAGAATTACTTTTTGGAGTGGTAATTTGCGGTGTTGGATTTTTTCATTCATGAGTTCTGTCATATAATCACTTCTTTTCGTTAGATTTTACCATTTTCTTATCCCCTGCTTTAGCCTCTCTTCAATTGGAATTTTTTATGTAAAGGTTATTTACATTTCTACCTTTATTATATCATATTTTAACGAAAAATTGAACTTAAGTTCATGTTTTATTATTACTTAAGTATAATTTCTAAAAAGAAAATAGCCAATAATCCTTAGGACTATCAGCTACGGTTTATATATAATTCTTAAATTGCTTATTTTCTTATAGCACGCTCTATGATGATATCCTCTATGACACGATGTTTACTGAGCGAACCTGTATGGATAATTTGCTGACCCATATTTTGCTTCATTTTTACCATTTGATCGATTTCTTTTAAAAGGAGACCGGAAAATAATAAATAAGGAATAACGATTATTTTTCCAACAGTTTGCTTTGAAACTGTCTCAAGTCCCTCCTGAAGCCTTGGTTCTGTGGCCGCTAAATAACAAACAGAAACATATTTTATACCCAGCCGTTCTCTTATCCCTTTGGTTATTTCTGCAAAAGCTGTGTGAATACTCTTGTCACTACTGCCTCTTCCGACAACCAATACCGCATCCTGTGGTGAAATCTCATCGACTGAATTCCTAACTAACTCGGCAATCCCATCGAGAATCTTCCCTTGCACACCAAATGGATCCCGTATATTCACCTGGATAGTTGGATACATGTTACAGAGGGGGCCAAGTGCTTGAGGAATATCTTCTTTAATATGACCTGCAGCCAATAAAAAAAGGGGAACCACAGAAATTTCTGTCGCCCCCCTATTTACACAGCGCAGAAAGCCCTCCTCAATACTTGGCTCGGTCAGCTCGAGAAAACTGATTTCCTGAATCTCAACACTTATTCGATCCATCACTCTATGTAGAAAAGATTGGGCTTCTTCAGCCCCCTTTTTCGAACGTGTCCCATGACCAATGTAAAGTATTGCTTTCACCATCGCTGCTCCCTTCTTCATTATCCTTATTATCCTTTACCACCCATGAAATTATCATTCTTACTCATGAGTGATGAGGAAAAAGCAGCTTACTATTTAGATCATATTTTTCTCTCTTAAATAAGTTAAGACTTGTTCCACTGCTTCCTCAATGGTCACTTGATCAGAATGAAGAGTGATTTCTGGTTGTTCAGGCGCTTCATAAGGGGAATCAATTCCGGTAAAGTCCTTAATTTCGCCCCGACGCGCTTTCGCATACAGCTGCTTTGGATCGCGACGTTCACATTCCTCAATTGGACATTGGACAAACACCTCAATAAATTCACCTTGTTCAAATAAAGCCCGCACTTGATCACGATCAGAACGAAAAGGTGAAATAAAGGCGGTGGTCACTACTTTGCCGCTTTCGACAAATAACTTGGCTACTTCTCCAATTCTGCGAATATTTTCAGTACGGTCATAATCGGAAAAACCAAGATCCTTATTTAAACCGTGGCGAATATTATCACCATCAAGGACATATTCACTGATTCCCTGACGGAACAATTCGTTTGATACGGCATTTGCAATCGTTGATTTTCCAGAGCCTGAGAGTCCTGTAAACCATAATGCACAGCTCCCGTGACCATTTTTTTCACGTCGATTTTCTTTTGAAATAGATGTTTCATGCCATGTAATATTCGTTGGTTTAGTCATTGATTTTGTTTCCTCCTTACACGGATGCGGTTTCTTTCATGCCTTCAATTAGTACTTCAACAACCTCTTTCCGGCTAAATGTAGATGGTGGCAGTACACCCGAGCGAAGCATCTCTCTCACCTTTGTTCCAGAAAGAATCACTCTGTCTTCCTTGCTATGCGGGCAAGTTTTATCAGAGGCCATTCCTTCACATTTAGTGCAATAGAAGCTATGTTCAAAGAACAAAGGCTTAATACCAAGCTCTTCTTCTGTAAAATTACTAAAAATGTACTGGGCATCATAGGTTCCGTAATAATTGCCAACTCCGGCGTGGTCACGGCCAACAATAAAATGGGTGCAGCCAAAGTTTTTACGGGCAAGTGCATGGAAAATAGCTTCCCTTGGTCCTGCATATCTCATTGCTGCCGGATAAACACCCAGTTGAACACGTTCGCTCGGATAATAGTTATCTAGTAAAACACGATAGCTTTTTAAGCGGACCTCTGCAGGGACGTCATCTGACTTTGTCTCGCCAACAAGCGGGTTGACGAACAGGCCATCGACTGTTTCAAGAGCAGCTTTTTGAATGTACTCATGTGCACGATGAATAGGATTTCTTGTTTGGAAACCTACAACAGTCTTCCATCCCTTTTCTTCAAAAATGGCCCGTGTTTCTTTCGGCTCAAACCAGACATCACCAAATACTCCTTTTTCGGATTTTTGCACGAGTACAATTTCCCCTGCAACGTATACAGGTCCTCTTTCGTATAGACGTTTCACACCGGGATGTGCAAGTTCTTCTGTTTTATATACTTCAAGTGCTTCTTTGTCTAAATTAGGTTCATACCATTCTGAAACTCTAATAACACCATAAACTTCATTTTTAAATGATAGTTTGTACTCTTCACCTACTACAAGTGTTTCAGCTACATCAAAAGATACAGGTAGTGTAACTGGGATCGACCAGATAGTATTGTCCGCTAAACGCATAGTGTTGACTACAGATTCATAGTCTTTTTGCCCAAGAAACCCCTTCAAAGGACTGAATAATCCGATACCAATTAATTCTAGATCACTTAACGCAATTGCATCAATTTCAATTTCCTTTTCGATCGTGGATAGATCGTAATTGGGGTCAAACGCTTGAATAAGTTTTCCTCCATGAGGTTTTGGTAAGTATGACATATTAATCAACCTTTCTCTTTATGTTTTAAATTAGTCGCTACCTTTGCACCTTCTAAGGCAGCAGTCACTAAATTCTTCTACAATGATGCTTTTATTTAGAGTGCAAACCGCACTCCGTTTTACTGCTGCCCGACCAACGGCCATCTCGGGAATCACCATCAGTTCCAACAGCCTGTGTACACGGGAAACAGCCAATACTAGGATAGTTATGGTCATGCAATTCGTTATATGGGAGGCCTTTTTCCCTGATATAGGACCAAACTTCATCCCACGTCCAGTGAATTAATGGACAGATTTTGATATTTTGAAATTTATCATCCTTGTTAACGAATTGAGTGTCCTTCCTTGTTGGAGACTGTTCTCTACGTAGACCTGAAATCCAAGCGTCCCTTGGTGTCAATGCCTCTCGTAGTGGAATGACCTTTCTTATTTGGCAGCATTGGTTTGGATCCCTTTTCCATAATGCTGAGCCATATTCTGCGGCTTGTTGATCTAAACTCAAATCCGGTGTTTTTCGCTCAATTTGTAATTCTGGAAAACGAGCTTCAATTTTATCGATAACATCATACGTTTCAGGAAAATGGAGACCCGTATCTAAGAAAACAATCTGAGCATCTTTTTTTACTTGATAAATCAAATCGATTAATACTATGGCCTCAGCACCAAAACTGGATGCATAAATAATTTTCCCTTCAGGATAATTGCTATATGCCCACTCTAATACAGAACTGGCACCCTTTGTCTCATCTTGAATTGAGAAAGTTTCAGAGATTTCACTCCAATTATTATAAGTGACAGCCTTCGTCATCCACTTGTACCCCCTTTATCAATAAAAAGGCAGTTTCCCTCCCCCTATAGGGATAGGTGTACCGCCTCTAGTAGTTAGTCTAGTCAGCGAATTTTATTGGATTGCAGACGAACCTTTTCATTTTTCTCGATTTGTACTATTTTCCCATCCTGAATAACTAACGTTATAGAACCAAATTTTAATGTATCCAACATACTTTCAATATGCTCACGCACATCTTGCCATTCTGAACCTTGCAGTTGATTCGCCTCCCTTAAAAAACTCCATTTTATTATTAAAATTAATCCTACCATACGCATAGGAATTGTCAATATAATTTATTATAATATTTGAAAAAATAATGAATAATTCTAATGTAAAAAAGAGGCAGACGATTGTCCACCTCTTCCTGAACTATATTGAACCTAAACAGTTTTTCTCTTCTTCAGCATCACTGTAATTAATAAAAAAAGAAGTGGAAATGCAGCCCCCATTACAATATTTAAGGGTACGTAAGACTGAAATAGAAATTCATTTATTTCTGAATAGTTTTTAGCGAAAAAGACAGCGCCTACACCAATTAGCCAGGCGAAAGGAATGATAAATGGTTTGTAGGTATCCGTTTTTAATATTTGTGCAGTCCCTAAACACAGTCCATAGAAGAATAAGGAAATACGAATCATTAGTCCAACGGTCCAAAAGAGAATTGCAATCGCATCAAAGCGATTAATTACATCGCCTGCCTGGATATACCTTACTTCAGAAAACGTAGGAAAAACCATTTTTGCTGCTTCTTCTGGGCCAAACAGGGCAATAGGCCCTGTTATAGGCCCAATAAAGAATATCAAAGTAAAAAATGCACTGTATATCCCTGTTTTGACTAGTTTTTTGGGATTTTGAACATACGGTAAAACCATACCCATTATTGCAAATTCACCAAACCACCCCATTACGGTGAGCGAACCTAATGAAACTGGGTATAATCCATTACCGAAAAACGGTAGCAAGTTGGTATAATCCTTTTTTTCATTCATGGTTAAGATTACAACAGCGATAGCGAAAAGGACTAAAACCGGCAACATCACCTGGTTCAATCTTCCTAATGTTTCAAGGCCTTTATTAACAATATAGACAGATAATAGAAGGATCACCGTAATAAGTGCCCACATTGGTGTTTCAAGCAAAATTCTTTTATAAGCCTCGGCGTAGAGTCTTGTTGCCAAACAAGCCATGATAAAAAAGTAAAACAAATAAAGAAGACCCAGAATTTTTCCGAACCATGAAAAATGTTGAAAAAGAATTTCAATTAATGTTAGACCGGGAAATCTTTGAGAAATCTTCACTAACGAAAGGATTCCAATGAGGCCCAATCCACTTCCAATAATCCCAGCTATCCACCCATCTTGCTTACTATGTGCCATGACAACCGTCAAAATAATTAAATGCCCGATGATTGTCAAAGAGGTGATTGCTAACATTGAGGCTTGTATATTACTAATTCTTCCCTTTTCTATCAAAGTATTTTCCCTCCAAACATATTAAAACGGGCTGATCATATTGAATAATTTTGAAAGGGTTGGAAGCTGTAATTCATATATCAGCACACCACCTAAAACAATGGCTAAACCCAAGATACCCATTTGAATAAACATCACTTTTTTATCTTTCTTTTTCCACGAAGAATATAGATGATAACCTGTTGTGATACCTACTAGGAGGATAAATAGTAAGAAGAGTATCGTTTTCATTTTAGCCCTCTATTCTGATGTGGTTCCTTTTTGTAAGCCAAATCTTGTTATTGAAAAATCTATATTTATATCGATGTCTGTATCTTTAAAACCGTTCTTTTTCCAAGTCGAAGCCATTACTCTCCAATCTTCAGGATATTTCCGATTAATACGTTTGCCAAAGCCAACAATATCTGTATTCCAATCAGTTTTTGTCCTCATTAGGAAATCTTTTATTTCCACTTTAATAATTGACTCAACCTGCTGATTTAATTTAGCTAAATCCGTGCTTGAAATCGAAGGTGCCTGACAGGTCATTTCACTTATTTCACCGTTTGCATGAATATTAACATGAAGCACAATCTTCGAATCCCTTTTTTCAGGTGAAATTGAAGTGTTTAACTTTCTTATAATGAGGCTTGTATTCCCTTTACTGGACCAATTTCCACAAGGAGCAATAATTACATCTTTTATCAAGTCTCCTTTTAACCACAATAACCCTTTCGTTTCCTCTTTATTCAAGTATCCAATTAATTTTCCATTTTTAAACACGGCAGTTTCGTTTAAACTAAGTGATGCCTCTCTATTTTCCTGCGGGATTACACTTTTACTACTTTCGTGTTCAATGGGGCCAACTACTACCTTTTGAGCTACATCCTTGTTCGCACTTGTGGAAGTTAGCACCCCTGTATAGGGTTCCATTGAACCGCTGCTTAATGCCTCTGAAAATTTACTTAAATCTTTTACCATTGCGGAAGTAGCATATCGATTGGTCGTGAACATACCTCTTATTTCTAATCCTAGAGTGGGCTTTAGCTCCGGATTGGTCCTAACAATATCCCTTGCCTTCCCCTTCGTTACATAGAGCTGCATATTCGGTCGAAAATCATTTTCTCTTTTAAAATAATTTAAACCTTGCGACAAATTTTTTTCAGAAGCAAAAGTGTTACCTAAAACAAGGACATTCATGTGACCAAAATAAAGCCTTTTCGGTAACGTACTTGCTAATCTTGAAATAGCTTGGACAATACTTTTGCCTGTGGCAGAAATGATAAATGAATTCTCGCCTTTTTGTTCTGTATCATTTTTCGATGTTAGTGAATATATTTGGTAACTCTTTACGATAGATGCAGTTATTTCATACTCTCCTTGTTCATTGATATCAATTCCCATAATATCAATGATCGCATTTTCTTCTGCCTCATGGGAGCTCCAACAGCCAGTTAAAGAAATAAGCAAAAGAGAGGTAATACTCATGGTTTTTAATAATCGAAACTTATTCATTCTATTTCTCCTTACTGCCTACTAATGATGATGAAGAAGCATTTTCATTTCGATGAATATTGTGGATATTCATACCAGGAATACGCGTCTTCATACCCCACCAAGGAGCCCGAATAAAGACATCCTTCCAGCCCTGATAGATTGCGGGAGATACTGGCGAAAAATAGGGAACACCGAAAGAACGCAAACTAATGACATGTGTTAACGCAAACATCAGACCAACAAGGATACCCATGAAACCAAATAAACCAGCTAATAAAAGCAACGGAATGCCTAATATCCTAATAATTTGGTGAAAAGCATAGTTTGGCATAATAAACGATGTTAAGGCTGAAATCGAAACCACAATGCTTAAAACTGAACCAATAATACCAGCTTGAACGGCTGCTTGACCTATGAAGACTAGCGCTAGGATAAGAACTATTGGACTCCCGAATGTTTTCGGTAATCGTAAGCTTGCTTCCCGAATCAGTTCGAAAGTCATAACCATAAAAATCGCTTCAAGTAGGGCAGGATATGGGAGACCTTCACGACTGCCAGCAATCCTTAAAAGAATTGTTGTTTGTAATAAATCGGGATGAAAAGTTGTCATTGCTACATAAAAGGCTGGTAGAATTAATGTAACAAATAACCCTAAAAACCGAACCCAACGGATCATGGTTGCCGCGAGTGAATTATCATAATAATCTTGACTGGAGTGGAGGAATTCTACAAAAAGGGCAGGTGCAGTCAAGACAAATGGCGACCCATCCACGATTATGGCGACCTTTCCATCTAATAAATCTCCACATACTTTATCGGGACGGTCCGTATTGTAGATGGTTGGGAACGGAGATAATTTGGAATCTTGTATACAAGACTCAACATACTGACTCTCCAATATTCCATCAATATCGATCCCGGAAAGTCGATTTTTTACCTCTTGAACAATTTCCTCACTCGCAATTCCTTCCATATATAAAATGCCTACTTTTGTATTGGTTTGACGCCCGAGTGTATGAAAATTTACTTTTAATATTGGTGTGCGAATCCGTTTACGTATTAGAGCTAAGTTTGAGTCTAAATCCTCAATAAAGCCCTCCCGCGGCCCACGAACGGTGCGCTCAGTAACAGCCTCTTCTATGGCACGCCCAGTATATTTTGCGGTTTGCATGTTATAAGATTGGTCATCATTATCAATCAATAAAATTGTATTCCCTAATAATAAATGATTAACAATCGTTCCTATACTATTCGATTGTTTTATATAAAAAGGTGAAAAATGCTTTTTCATGACATTTTGAGTAGTTTGTTTTGTTCTGACCGTGTGATGATCATTGATAGTTACCACGATATTTTCAATTTGATTTAACACCGGTAGATTAACCATACCCGGGTGGTAGATTAAACATCCATCCACGTCCGAAATATCTACATGCTTAAATTCTATATCTTCACAGGATGCGAACAAGCTTTTAATCCTAGCAATGTTTTCATTTAGTGAGGATGATAGGAGACTATCTTGATTAAAATTTGACTCAACACTTTTCACAAACTCCACCTCCATAACTAATATTGTTTTAGATGGTTTAAGAAATCTATTTATTATCGAACTAAGGAATAATCTTTGAGGCTCTAGCTCTTTCTGCTGTTTGTTCAATCCGATTGCTTAAAGGTTTTTTTAATACCATTGCCAAAAGAAAACTAATCAATACAAAGATAACCAGATAAAAGAAATCGTTAACAACCACTTCATTAATCATTCCACCAACCGTTTCCCGCAGCATACTCACGGCATACGTAAACGGCATGAAAGGGTTTAACTTTTGAAAAAAGGAAGAGGTCAAACTAACCGGGAATGTCGCACCAGAACTAGAAATTTGCAGTACGAGGAAAAGAATCGTTAAACCTTTTCCTAAATTTCCGAACACCGAGCATAGAGAATAGGTAATTATTACAAACACCATACTGATAAACATACAAAATAGTACAAACCAAAGTTTGTCGACTGCATACGTGTGAATGATAAACAAATCACCAATGGATATAATGGCCGCTTGGAAAATTCCTATTGTCAGAAATGTTAACAGCCTCCCTAAAAAGAGTTGATAGCTTTTGTATTTATTTTCAGGATTATCTGCATCTACTTTTAAGGAGGCAATCAGGAGGGTGGCTCCAACCCATAGTGCTAGCATCGTATAAAAAGGTGTCATCGCCGATCCATAATTTGGGATAGGAAATAGCCGTTTCGTTTTCAATAGCACAGGACTTGATAGGAAATTACTTTCCTTTTGAGGATCATGTTTAAGAAATTCAATTAAATCGTTTATATTTACACTGCTTTCATACCTACGGATTTTAGCAGCTGCACTCCTAATTTTAGCTTCGAATCCAGGTAAGTCATTTCTAGCTAAATCCGCTGCTTTATGGACGCCCTTTGCAAGTTGTGGAAGCCTTGTGCGTACAAGATTTCCTGCTTTTCGAATGTCATCCTCCACTTTTGGCAAATCCTTCTGCACAAAATCGGCAGCAGCATGTATTTTTTGTTCAACCCTGGGCAAATCATTTTTTATAAATAAGGCTCCTGAATTTATACCTCCTGATACTTCATCCACCTTCTGTTGGATGCCCGGTCGAGTTTCCTGGATGCCAGAATGGATTTTTACTAACTCGTCATATAATTGAACTAACTGCTCTTGATTTGCTGTAGTATCCACCTGTTTTGTTTCCTTTACACTTTCGACCGCTTGATTGATATTCGTTTCTATCGCCGTTAAATTCGAAACGACTTCACCTATTATTACCGTGGATCGCTGCATATCAGTAAGTTTCCCCTGCAATGCTATCACTTTCTCCCCTGCGTCCTTCATAAGCGGCAAACTCGCTTCAACCTTTAAGATACTGCTGCCAGCCTGCTGGATTTCGGGAATTCTTTGTTCAAGCTCAATAATTTTCTGACCCTTGGCCTGTATTTCAGGGAGCCTCGCTTCAAGTTCAATTGCCGTTTTCCCCATTTTCTCAATTTCCGGCAGAGCCTTCTCTAGCTCAAAAATCTGTTTTTCCACTTCACGAATAGAGGGTAATGCTTTCTCAAGTTCAATCCCACCTTTATAAAATCCCGAGAAAATAGCATCTCCGACTGCTTTAATAAAAGCTTGGCTTATTTGAGCTGTAACGCTTGATGCACCAGAACTCGCAATTTTCGGGGCCACGGCATTGATTTTTTCATTTACAGCAAATTCAATATTTGGTTTTTGTGGATTCAATTCTAAGATACTCGTAAGTTTCTTTGAAAAATCTTTTGGAATAATGAGATAGGCATAGTATTTTCCTTTCTCAACTCCACTCTCGGCATTTTTCCGATTAACAAAGGTCCAACCAAGCTGGTGATTCTTTGTTAGTTTTTTTACCGTATCGTTTCCGACATTTATTTTCTTCCCTCGAATTTCAGCCCCTGCATCTTCATTGCTAACAGCTACCAGAATCCCGGCTGTATTGCCATAAGGGTCCCACATCGACTTAATATTAATCCAGGCGTAAGCAGATGGGAGGATCATTAGTGCGATAACTAACAACACGACAGTAGGAACACTAAAGATATTTTTCCAATCATTTTTATAAATGTGCCAAACCTTTCCGATCATAATCCTCCCCTTTATCAATCTTTTAGTTGTCTATAGCATTACACTATTTGAATTTAATAATTCAAGAGTAAAAAGGAAGGATAAATGTAAAAAAGCTGCCTGAGAATAAAATCTCAGGCAGCTTAAAATTTATTTAGCAACAACTTTTTCATCATTGTTATAGTTGTATTGGGAACGGTCAACAGGGGTAAAGTTCTCAGGTTTATAAAAGCGTAATAAATCTCCATTCACGACTTTATCTGATAGCTTTAATTTATATTCAACGATTTTCTGGTCTTTTTTCGCTTCTTCATTTTTCGCTGCATCTAATTTCAAGCCTGTTTTGGAATCATAGAACTTCCCATCAATAGCAGTGATCGTTGAACTTACAAAGTCACCATTTCTGAAAGGAACGACATCATCATGTTGTTTAGATAATAAGTCGGTTCCAAATTGGACATATTCTTTTGTGTCCGTTCCAAGCAAGTGAAGAAGTGTTGGAAGAAGATCGATTTGACCACCATATTCGTGATTTACTCCACCTTCCATACCTGGTACCCGAATAAATAATGGGACGCGCTGTAATCCAGTATTTTCAAAAGGCGTAATTTCTTTTCCCAATACCTGCGCCATGGCATTATTATGATTTTCAGAAATACCATAATGATCCCCGTACATTACAATAATTGAGCGATCGTACAGACCTGATTTTTTCAGATAGTCAAAGAATTGCTTCAAGGCCTCATCCGCATATCGTGCCGTTTGAAAATAGCCATCAACCGACTTATCACCCGTTGTACCTGGGGCAATCGTTGCATCTTCTTCATTAATTGGGTACGGATAATGATTCGATACGGTAATGAATTTTGTATAGAATGGCTCTGGTAAAGATTCCAAAAGAGGAATCGATTGTTTATAGAAAGGCTTGTCCATTAGTCCGTATTCTGCAAGATCAGCAGAATTTATTTGATAATAGTTTGAATCAAAGAACTTGTTAAAGCCTAATGATTTATAAATTTCATTACGATTCCAGAAGCTCCCTGAGTTTCCGTGGAACACCGCTGAAGTGTAGCCTTGTTGACCTAGGATTGCTGGAGCAGCCTCATAGGTGTTTAACCCTTTTGTCGTATAGGCTGAGCCTTGTGATAAGCCATATAAAGAATTTTCTAACATAAACTCAGCATCGGAAGTTTTACCTTGTCCAGTTTGATGGAAGAAATTATCAAAGTAAAGTGTATTGTGGTCTTTCGTTAATGAATTTAAAAACGGTGTGACCTCTTCCCCATTCAATTTGTAATTAATAAGGAAGTTTTGCATCGATTCAAGATGTAAATAGATGACATTCATTCCTTTTCCAGCCCCAAAGTAAGCTGGATTGGGCACTGCATAATTCGATTTTGTATAGTTAACAACTTCCGTAATATCATCACTACTTGCCATAACCCTTTGTGCTGATGCCTTTGTACTTTGAACGGCATCATAAATGGTGTAATTGTACATGCCTAAATATTTCACAATATAATTTCGGTCAAATCCTCTTGTTAATAATTGAGGACGGTCTGTTTCAGCCAAAGCCAGGTTAGCACTAGAAATGGCAAGCGCCATTGAAAATAGGGCAGCCACCTTCCCGCGATTCATATCATTAGCGTCGATTTTCACAAAACGGAATACTAATAAGGCAACCAATACAATGATATCAAGGAAGAATAAAATATCATATGGTTTTAATAGAGATGTCACACTGCCGCTTACATCCCCAAAGTTTTGTGTCTGGGTTAAAGTCGGTAAGGTAATAAAATCACTAAAGAATCGGTAAAATAAGACATTTGCATATAAAAGAACCGATAAGAGAAAATCTAGTACGATTAGCCCAATATACTTTTTTCTACCCTTAAAAAAGAATGCAACGCCTAAAAAAAGTAACGCTGAACCAAGTGGGTTAATAAATAATAGAAACTTTTGGAGTGTGTTTTCTATTCCTAAGTCAAACTGTGTTAATTGAACGATATATGTTTTGATCCACAGGAAAAATACAGTCAAAAAGAAAAAGCCAACATATTTATTAAAAATACTTTGACTACGTTGTAATAAGTTATTCATAATGCACCTGCCTTGTAATCTATGATTATATAATTTAAGTCATTATTTTAAATACTGCTTCCAATAGTCTAACATCTATCTTAACAGTTAAATATGAACAATCCATGAATATTTTTATAAAAATTAGATATGGTCAACACAAGAACATTACTATACTCTCTTTTTTTTAAATGTCAAGGCTCTAAAAAAACAAAAGCAACTGACTCTTCTGTTAACAAAAACAGTCGAATCAGCTGCTATTCATTATCATTCACTTATAAAGCTTGGTCTACCTGCTTTTTCTCTTTTCGCTTCATTTTCATTAGTGTTTCATAAACAATCGGTACAATCACTAATGTAAGTAGTGTTGAACTTGTTAAACCACCAATGACCGTGACACCCAATCCCTTCGAAATAAGGCCGCTTCCCTCCATGCCGAATGCTAGTGGAATGAGGGCCCCAATTGTCGCAATGGCTGTCATTAGAATGGGACGAACCCGCGTACCAGCTGCTTCGAGAATTGCCTCTCTTGTTGATAACCCATCATTTTCTTTATGAATGACACGATCAATTAAGACAATTGCATTCGTTACAACAATCCCAATTAACATCAAGGCACCAATCATCGCTGAAACACTTAATGTTTCACCGGAAATCAATAAACCTAGAAGGCCGCCGATAATTGTGAACGGTAACGAGAATAAAATGGCTAACGGAGCTAAACCTCCGCCAAACGTAATAACGAGAACTAAATAAACAATCGCAATCGCAGCAAGCATCGCTAAGCCTAACTGTGTAAAGGATTCAGCAATGTCTTTAGAAACCCCGCCGACAGAAATATCCATAGTCGATGGAATTTTTAATTGATCTACTTTCTTTTGAACAGCAGTAGAAACTTTAGCTACATCTTTAGTAGTGATTTCTGCACTTACACTTGCATAAATTCGACCGTCACGTCTGGTAATCGTATCGGATGTATTTCCCTTTTTTAATTTAATAACATCTTTAATTGGGACTTCCATTCCAAGCGGAGATTGAATGGTTTGATCGGTAAGATCGTTAATACTTTTGTACTTATCCTTCTCAACTTCTAAATAGACATTCATTTCTTTGCCATCTTTTTCAATTGTAGTCAATACTTGACGTTGGCCATTTCCTGCTAATCCCATCCCAATTTGTGCAGCAGTAACACCTAATTGACTTAATTTTTCCTGGTCTGCGACTAATGTGTATTCTTCATACGTATCTGAGATACTCGTTTTCACATTTCGAAGCGATTCGTTTCGATTGAAGATTTCTGCTATCTTGTTAATGACGGGTTCAATATCATCCATATTGTCGCCATAAACATTAAACGTTAGAGCATTGGATGAACCCATACCAGAGAAATCCTGGCTTGCCCATTCCCCTTTATCTTTTCTTTTTTTCAAGTCATTGATCACATTTTCCGTTTCTTTTGAAAAATTTGCCGTATCTTTATCATATTCAACAAAGAACATCGCTGAAGTACTTTGACCCGGATTCATTGGATTCTCTCCGCCCACAGAAAACTGTATGGTCTTAACTCCTGCTCTTTCTTCTAAAAATTTTTCTGCATCGGTTGCAATTCGCTCGACTTCATCCAGTGTTTGACCGGGTGCCGGTTTGTAGGTGGCAACTACCATTTTCTGCTCATCGGAAGGCAGGAAACTGACCCCAATGATCGGTACAAGGAACAAGCTGCCTATTAATAGTAGAATCGCTAACCCAAAAGTAAGGATTTTATGGTTCAATGACCAATTTAGGACCTTTTTATAACCTGAAGCTAATTTACCTGGTTTGCTCTCAACATGCACCTGTTTCGACGATATCCCCTTTTTAAATAAGGAATGAGCCATCATCGGAACAATCGTAATCGCAACTAACAGAGACGCCATTAAGGCGAAGACGATGGTTAATGCAAATGGTAAGAACATCTCCCCAACGGGGCCTTTTACTAATCCTAATGGCAGAAAAACAGCAATAGTGACAATGGTTGAAGAAAAAATCGGCATAAACATTTCTCTAGTTGCTGCCACAATTAATTCTTTACCTGATAATGTTTCATTCTTTATAGACATTCTTCTAAAAATATTTTCAATGACCACAATCGAATCATCAATAACCCGACCAATCGCAACTGTCATCGCCCCGAGGGTCATCATATTTAGTGTGATATCCATTTGTTTAAGAAGTAATATCGCGATTAATATGGATAAAGGAATGGAGATTACTGAAATGATCGTTGTCCGGAAATTTCGTAAGAAGATCAAAATGATAATCATTGCGAAAATTGCACCAAAAATTGCTTTATTCAGCATCGTTGAAACGGACTCTTCAATCGGCTTTCCTTGATCAAAAATTGTTGTTACTTTTAACCCTTCGATTTTCGTTTCAAAACCGCTTAGTTTTTCTTTTACTGCATTAACCACATCCACTGTATTTGCATCTTGTGCACTAGTAACTTGAACACCAATCGACTCTTTACCATTCGTTCTGGAAATCGATTCGGCTTTTCCTACTACTTTAATGGTTGCAATATCTTTTAGTTCAACCGTTGGAATCCCATTCAAACCCTGCGATGATTGATTGCCTTGGCTAACTTGGCCGGTTGTCATACCTATTTGTTGTCCGGGGCTTGGCTGGCCACCCGTCATTCCTTGCTGACCGTTTGTAGGAGGAATGACAGGTATTTTAATCGCTTTTAAATCCTCGATTGTTGTCACATTTCCATCGATGATCACTGACTTTTGCGTATCTTTAAATGTATATAACCCTAAAGGAAATGTTACATCGGACGCCTTGATTAAATTTTTAACTGTATCTTCTGTTAAACCATTTTCCTTCAGCTTTGTTTCATTAAATTTCAATTGGACTTCATCGACTTGCTGTCCAGATATTTGGACGGTTTGTACCCCTTCTATCCCTTCAAGTTCCGGGACAATTTCATCTTCTGCTGTTTTTGTTAATTCAGCTAATGACTGATCTTTATTGGTAATACTTAAAGACATAATCGGAATAGCAGAGAAACTCATACGGGAAACTTTGGGTTCCTCTACACCATCAGGCAGTTCAAGATTGCTTAATGCCTCTTTAACTTCGTTTTGTGCTTTCTCCATATCTTTATCAAAATCATACTCAATTTGGATGGATGAAGCGTTTTGAAACGATGAGGAACTTACAACCGAAACCCCGTCTAAATTCTCAACTCTTTTTTCAATTGGTATAGTAACACTCTCCGCTACTTGTTCAGGTGTGGCACCCGGATATACAGCCATGACTGTAACAAGCGGAGTATTGCTATTTGGAATCGTTTCTAGCTTCATGTTCATCCCGGAATACAATCCAGCAATTGTAATAATAATAGTTAACAGCCATACAGCAAACTTATTTTTCAATGAAAATTGAATGATTTTCTTCATTTTTATCTCCTTCTTATACCATGTTGACATTTTGTTCAGATTCAAATAGGATTGACTAAGCGGTCACAACAATTTCAATCATACTGACCATTTGGTCATTCGTCAACAATTACACATTTCAACCAAGTAATATCTATTAATGGAGGGTTTATTTTGACAGAAAAGGAGAAAGTAATTATCAAATCAGGGATGAAGCTTTTTGCTCAGAAAGGTTTTTCCTCCACGTCTATTCAAGAAATTGCTACTGAAAGTAATATTTCTAAAGGAGCTTTCTACTTACATTTTAAGTCAAAGGATGAATTATTACTCTCAATTCTGGAATATATTTTTGAAACGATTGAAGCAAGCCGATTAGTTTTTGAAAATCAAGATTTATCCCCTCGTGAAAAATTCATTAAGCAAATCACTGCTTTTTTCAAAACCTTTATTGGTCATAAAGAATTTATGATTATGCTCTCCAAAGAGCAGGCGATCCCAAGGAATGAAAATATCAAAAAACTTTTCTTTAAAAAGCGCTTTGAATCACATTTATTATACCGTAAAGGATTAGTATCAATTTATGGTCAGAAAGTTGAGCCTTTTTCAATTGATTTAGCCTTGATTCTTGAAGGTTTGTTTCAGTCGTATGTAGGATTATTGATTCTTGAACCAGCTGAGTTTGAAATTGAAAAACTATCCCACTTTTTAATGAAAAGGATGGATAGTATCACCAAAGAAATGACCAACGAAGAACCTTTCTTAACTGAGCAAAAGCTTGGGAAAATAATAAAAAACTCCAAACTTTTTTCTGAACCAGCTGATATCCATACTTCCGTCCAAAAATTGAGAAATGAAATCAATCAGATGGAAAATAGAGAACCGTTAGAAATCTCACTTGATGTCCTTGAAGAGGAAATGAACAAACAGAACCCCCGTCTCCCAGTCATTAAAGGGATGCTATCAAATTTCAAAGGAATTTCTCCACTTGAAAAATACATGGAGGAAATAACTGCTTTTTATGGACTTGAAATATAGAGGATATGTTAAAAATATCCTTAACTATAAAATCGATTGACTGACCGGCCAGTTTTATTGTATATTTTATGACAGATTCGATTTTACAAACATCTAGATAGGAGATATAAATATGGTGATAGAAGAAAAACGCATTAATACAAAATTAATCATAACCGGCCTCATTATCGGTATGTTTTTCAGCGCATTAGAACAAACGATCGTTGGAACGGCCATGCCAACGATTATTTCAGAGTTAAACGGCTTTACCATTTTTGCTTGGGTTACAACAGCCTATATGATTACATCAACAACGGTCGTCCCGATTGTCGGGAAATTATCTGACCTATATGGCAGACGGTTCCTCTATTTACTTGGAACAATCATCTTTATTATTGGTTCCGGACTGTGTGCCACTGCAACATCAATGGAACAGCTTGTGATCTATAGAGGTCTTCAAGGGATTGGCGGCGGGATGATTATGCCCCTATCGCAAACAATTATTGGGGATATCTTTACAGCTGAGCAACGAGCGAAGTGGCAAGGAATTTTTGGCGGTCTCTTTGGATTAAGTTCAGTCATCGGCCCTTTCTTAGGTGGAATTATTGTCGATAGTATTAGCTGGCACTGGATTTTCCTAATTAACGTTCCTTTTGGCTTACTTTCCGCGATTCTAATTTTTATGGGATTAAAGAACGAGTCGGTTGCAAATCAGGGCAAAGTAAATATCGACTATTTAGGGATTATTACATTAATACCTGCCATTGTATTATTGTTACTCGGATTAACATTTGGCGGGGATAAATTTGAGTGGGCCTCAGCTACATCCTTCCTAATATTCGGTGGTTCTATTTTACTACTGATTGTATTCGGATGGATCGAGCGAAAAGCAGTAGAACCGATTTTGGATCTTTCTTTATTTAAAAATCGTATTTTCGCCACGATGAATGGGTTAGGTTTTTTACTTGGACTCGGTATGTTTGGTGCAATAATGTTCGTACCGATGTACATGCAAGGTATTCTAGGAGTTTCACCAACTCAAGCTGGTTCTACGATGACACCAATGATGATTGCTATGATCGCTGCAAGTGTTGTTGGCGGGCAGTTATTATTAAGATTTAGCTTCCGTTCAGTATTAACCGCGGGCATGCTGCTTGCCGCATTAGGTTTCTTTTTAATGAGTACCATGGGCATCAATTCAAACGAATTTACTGCCTATGCTTATATGGTGGTTCTCGGCTTAGGGATGGGCTTAGTTATGCCGACTTTAATGATTGCCATCCAAAATGAGTTTCCCAAGTCGCAGCTTGGAACGGTAACCTCAGCCTCCACCTTCTTCCGATCGATAGGCGGAACGATTGGGATTACCATTTTGAACTCGATCATGAATCATACACTGAAAGGTGAAATGGTGATTGCTGCGAATGATACTGAAAATCCAATTGCTCACCAAGCACTAACAGTACTTTCTGAAAAAACAGATTCATTGTTTAGTTTGCTGCTTAATCCAGGCCTTTTAAAAATGCCTGAAGACATTCAAAATAGCGTGATTCATGCTATTCAAATTGCTTGGTCCGATTCATTTTCTACTGTTTTCTTGACAGGTCTCATCTTTATTGCAGTCGGAGTCTTGGTTGCTCTTGCTGTTGGGAAAGGTCGTATAAAACGAGATAGTGAAATAAATGAGGGCGGCGAACAACAAGTGACATCGTTTAATCGAGATGTAACTGAATCATAAAATGTGGAGGGATTCATAGGAATCCCTCTTTCTCTATGTGAAATATTCTATTTTAGCTTCAGGAAAATACGTGTTAATATATCTGCCAAGCGTATCTTTTATATCTTCTTGCTCTTCATTTGTATAAACAAATTTTCCGATGCCGTAGCGTCCCCATTTCCATTTGCGTTTGGTCTCATCTAATTCAAGTTTTGTCATCGGGTAATTTTTTTGAATGACACGCTTCGCTGGTTTTGTAAACCGATGCTGGATCATTTCAAAGGTTAAATCCTTTTTAGCTGACTCCGGAAGTTCCGCCTCCAGCTTTTCTAACATTTCTTTATATCCTTCCTTCCATCCCTCGTGCAGGTATATCGGTGCAATAATGAATCCTAACGGAAAACCGGCTCCTGCCACCTTGCCTGCTGCCTCTATTCTTTCGGGCAGTCTAGATGTTCCCGGTTCAAAGTTCTTGATAATATAATCGTCATTGACACTAAAGCGAAAACGGGTTTTTCCATTATGTTTAGCATCAAGCAAATGGTCCACATGGGCGAATTTGGTTACAAAACGAAGCTTGCCGTATTCGGATTGTCCAAAAAATTCAATCGCTTTTTTTAACGTATGGGTGAGGTGATCTACACCTACGATATCAGATGTACATGAGGCTTCAAACCTAGTCGGTTCAGGCGCACGTTCTTTCATATAGTTATCAGCAGCCTCAAATATATCTTCAAGGTTCACATAGGTCCGAATATATGGTTTACTGCCCATTGTTGTCTGTAAGTAGCAATAATGACAATGCCCCATACAGCCAGTCACAAACGGGATGGCATATTCCGCAGAGGGTTTAGATGTATCAAACTTTAATGTTTTCCTTACACCAATCACCAGGGTGGATTTTGCCGTACGGTACTTTTGAAAATCATTATCACCAGGTAAATTTCGAATCTGATTATGCGAAGTGGTTTCCCTAATTTCAATTCCCATATTTTCAAATTTATCGATTAGCTCTTTTCCAAGTGGATATTCTAGTGCCTTAGGCTCAACATAAACGAGCTGCGGAACAAAGGGCTTAACCATAATAACCCTCCATCTCTGATATACCAAATGCATCTTGATAAGCAACTTCTGCTTCCTCCATAGATGAATAGACAGCTATTTCCTCCGTTAAGGGATAATAGGTTTCATAGATAAAAAGTGAAAGTTGCTCCGGGTTATCAGGATTTTGTACAACTGCCGCTTGTTGAACATTGGCTACATCTTGGGCATGTGGATTCCGAATAATAATGTAGACGATTTGTCCTGGTTGGTATGACGACATTGATTCACCTAATCCTTTCATATCTGGGTTTTTCTATTCATTGATATTATTCTCCACAAAAGATTTTTAAGCGGAATGAAATATTTCCATTTACTACGTTGGATTACAGACTTGATGGTGAAGAATAAATTTATTGATTTAAGGGAAATTTACTTTTACGTTTGTAAAATGTATTTAGGGGATGCTGCTAATGGCAATTTTTGTTTACCAGACATTTGAAATTAAACAGGATAAATTTAAAGAAGGTATTGAAAACTTAAAGGAAATTAAAACGTTCCGGAATGAAAATTATGATCACAATGTCGAAATCTTAACTCCTGTTTCCGGTGAAGACCATACATATGCCCTCCTCACCAAATATGAAGGGTTAGCTGAAATGGAATTACAAAACAAAAAAATGTTTGAAGATGAAGAATATCTAAAACTGATCGGAGACTTTTTCCTGCAAAATATTGTTCAAGGCAGTATGTATACGCAAATCTACCGGGCACTTAGTGAAAAGAAAACAGACAAAAAACACGGTTGAACATCAGCCGTGTTTTTTGTGTTCATAGTTATCTTTTAATTAACTCTTGAGGTTTTTGTTATCTGATGAAGTCCCACGTACTATCCCAAGAAGATACCCTATTATTAATCCAATTACGGCAGGAATAATCCAACCAAGTCCTTCTTTATAAAATGGAAAAATATCAAGTAACCCGTTCCACTTACTGGCAAGGAAACTTTTATTAATCGTATCTATGATACTAAATAGGGCCACAAAGCTTATGACTGAGATATAAACCTGCCGGAAATTCTTAATTAAATCATCAATGAGTCCTAAAAAGATAATCACGATTGCTAACGGATAGATCATGCCAAGAATTGGAACAGAAATCTGTAAAATTTGTGTTAAGCCTAAATTGGCAATAGCAGTACTAAGAACCGCTAATATAATAACCCACTTTTTATAATTTACTTTTGGAATCGCATTTGCGAAAAATTGACTGCAGGAAGTAACTAAACCGATCGAAACGCAAAAACAGGCGATTGTAAAAACTAGACCTAAAATGAAGGTTCCGCTTTGACCAAACAAGTGAGTCATTACATTGGATAATATTTGTGCACCGTTTTCTGTTTGGCCTAATGACGAACTCGCAGCCCCTAAATAACCTAAGATTAGGTAAATCACGGTTAGTAGCAATCCTGCTCCTAAACTAGCATACATCATATATAAGGATCTCTTTTTGGATTCCACTATCCCTTGTGATTTTAATGTATTGGCGATGACAATACCAAATGCTAAAGCAGCTAAGGCATCCATTGTTTGATAACCATCTAAAAATCCTTGGAAGACTGGAATTGAACCATAGTTTTCCTTTGGTGCTGCGAATGAACCGATTGGATCCATTAAGCTTTTCACAAAAATTATTGCGATAAGCGCAAGCAAGATCGGAGTTAATAATTTCCCAAAAAGGTCAATAAGCTTAGAAGGATACATACATAACCATGTAACTAATCCAAAAAAGATGATGCTGTATAACAACAAGGAAATGGGGCTGCCTACCAAATTTTCTGGTAAAAACGGTGCTATACCCATTTCAAATGCAAGACTTCCTGCCCGAGGAATCGCTAGTCCAGGTCCAATCGCAATATAGATAAGAAATGGAAAAATCAATGCAAAAAGAGGATGAACCCGTTGATTAAGTTCATTAAAACTTCCTGCCTTAGCCACCGCTATTACTCCTAAAATCGGCAGTCCCACTGCTGAAACAATAAAACCAGCAAGAGCTATCCAGAGATTCGTACCAGATGACTGTCCCAAAAATGGTGGAAATATCAGGTTGCCAGCTCCAAAAAACATAGAAAATAACATAAAACTAATAAAGACAATCTGTTTGGCAGAAAAATTCATTAAAAATCTCCTTTTGATTAAAAAATATTATTCCATAATAATAAACCATATTTAACCCAAGATGGTATATTTATTTTAAAAATCCATTAATTGATTTATTGCTAAAAAATCCTCTTTCATTTTTTTGAAAGAGGAAAGTAGTCTAAAAAACCTTTATCAAAAATAATCGGAGAAATAAGGTGTCTGTCTTTCAATTAAATTCTCTAGTATTTCTACGATTTGTTCGTTACTACTTAGTCTTCCGATGCTAGCCAAATAGGAGGGTCTTTTATACCCAATTAACATTGTCGTCAATGTTTGGATGTTAACAGATACTAGCGGTTCCCCCACACTTTGAGTTAGTTCTCCCTGACCCTTGGCTGTGACATGAAGAGTAAATATCCCTTGATTCCATTCAAGGATTGGATCATCAATCAGGATTGTCAGTTGTATATCTACACCCGGTGCTCTAAAAGGGTATTGATCGATAAATTGTTTAACATCTACTATTCGTGCCATGAAATAGGGTGCGATGGTTTCCTTAATATCCCCGTCCTCCAGCCAAAATGCTAAGGGTTCATTGGTATAGATGGCACCGACAACTTTTGAAACCATAGAAAAATGGGCACTGATGAAATTCCAGAGTCCAACCCGCGCCTCTTCATTCATATAGACCATTTCTTTTATATGAAGCACATCATGTGAAATCCAGTACAACAGATATCCTTGTGGCTGATGGGTACTATCATAATATACAGCTGCCGTTAAATCTTCCAAGTCCCATCTCCAGTACTCCTCCCAGGCTAAATTCGTTCGAATCATTGCCGCATGCCGTTTACTGGAAAAAAGCTTATAAACCGTTTTAATATCGGGATGAACTGTATTTAGCCGATCAACATAGCCTGGTACTTTTTTTACCTTCGGCAATTGATAATCTTTAATTTCAAAGGTCATCTTATCAGAAATAATTTCCCATCCTTTTTTTCGGTAAAAAGGCAAAGAATATGGATATAAATAGCATATCGATTGTTTTCTTTCTTTCATATCCGCAAGGGCCTGCCAAATCAACTTATTCATTAATCCCAAATTCGCATATTCCGGATAAGTACCAACCCCTGTCAAACCACCCATCTCAAGGGTTCGTCCAAAAATATTTACTTGAAACGGATAAACAGCTATTTGGGAAATCAGTTTTTCACCATCAAACCAGCCCAGCACATCCGCTTGCTCCAAAACAGGCAGTTTTGCTAATGCGATTTCACGTTCCTCCCAACCCACTGTTTGTAAATCTTTTTTGGTTACTTGGAATACATAACGTAATAACTCATTGAATTGCCGCCAATGTTTTGGTTCAACTCTATCCATCTTGAGCCTGTCCAGTCGACTCATACCATTACCTCCAACAAATTTACAGTCATACACTATGTTCAGGTATTTTTTATGAATTTATGTAACCTTTTGCAAAAAAAAAAGGAAAAAGCTGCCCATTTTATTGAGCAGCTAATGAATTAACGTTTACACAATTACTTGATTCCGAGCACCTTTTTTGTTGCAGGACCGACTATTCCATCTGCTGATAGTTTATGAGACTTTTGAAATTTGCGGACGGCAGTATCGGTGTTTAATCCAAAAACACCATCGACACCATTCGTACTATATCCAAGTGCGGTCAACTTGCGCTGAAGTTCTTGAACAGCTGGACCGCGACTGCCTTTTTTAAGGATTTCTCCACTCGTACTAACAGGAACTGAAGGGGCACTTGAACCTCCTTTTACTTTATACCCATTCGCGGCAGCAATCGCATTAAATGATTTCCCTGATGATGTGATAATGACTGGGGTACCAGTCGGTACCTGATTATACAGCCACTCTACTTCACTATCATACATTCGGATACAGCCGCTGCTTACATACCCGCCAATAGAACTTGGGTTCGCATTCCCATGAATTGCATAAGTAGTCCCCCATGTTCCGCGTGCATTTAATCCAAGCCAGCGGTTACCAAGTGGATTCCGTGGATCTCCACCAGGTATATGCCCCTTATAGTAAGGCCTGTTCTTAATCTTAACTACAATCTTGAACTTACCTTCAGGTGTGTACGATTTCTTTCTCCCAGTCCCTACTTTAAACTGTTTTTTATACACACCATTTTCAAAGTACGCAAGCCGGTTGGTTGTCTTGTTAATAATGATCAACTTTCCACTGGAGGCTGCGGAGCCTGTTGGAACACCAACAAAAAAACTAGACAACATAAAAAAGGTAAATACAAAAAAAACTAACCACTTCTTGGGCAATTGAACCCCTCCCATGCGACATAAGTACTCATCCGTGTATCCTATGTCGAAGTGGCTTGTACACATTACAATTTTATTAAAGATATTACAATTAAGGTTAGAAATGAAACTATAACTTCGTCCTTAAACTCCAAAGCTCTGGGAAAAATTGTTGATCTAGTACTCTTTTTAAATAGGTCACACCTGACGACCCTCCTGTCCCCTGTTTATGACCAATTATTCGTTCCACGGTACTCATATGATTAAAGCGCCATAATTGCTGTTGATTGCCAATATCGACTAACTTCTCTGCCAACTCATATAAGTCCCAGTAGTGATCCACATTTCGGTAGACTGTTAGCCATGATTCTTCCACACTAGCATTCGGTTCATAGTTTTTGGATAAATCTCGGTGGCGAACCTCATGATCAACAGGTAAGCCGCGAGCAACAAGAGCTTGTATCGCAGCATCATAAATACTTGGTTTAAGCAGAGCCGCTTGCATTTTTTCATAAAGCTCTGTTTGATGTTGATAGACTGCCAGAGTATGAGCATTTTTGTTTCCTAATGCAAATTCAATCAAACGATTTTGGTAAGACTGGAACCCTGACGATTGACCTAATTTATCCCGAAACTCTAAGTACTCTGAAGGTGTCAATGTCGAAAGAACACTCCATGACTGAATCAATTGCTGCTGAATTCTTGAAACACGTGAGAGAATTTTGAACGATGGCTCCAAATCATTGTTTTGAATATACTCAATTGCAGCCGTCAATTCATGAATAATTAATTTCATCCATAGTTCACTAGCCTGATGGATAATGATAAATAACATTTCATCATGGTGATTGGATAACCGATGCTGACTTGATAGGATTTGATCAAGATGGAGATAATCCCCGTAGGACATCGCTTTTTGAAAATCTGTTTGAATCTCCTTCTCGAGCCCGTTGTTTGTGTTTTTTTCATTCGAATTCAAGGCATTGGTCCTCCCCGTTCGATTAAATTATGCTACGACTTCCCGTTCATTCTTAAACTTTTCATATAGCTTCTCTGTCATGATTTTCTTAAGAATCTGGACAACTTCCCAAACCTCTTCAAAAGAGGTATAAAGCGCAACCGGAGCAAGACGAATGATGTTTGGAGCACGGAAATCAGGAATCACACCATTTTCTTTCAACGCTTTACAAATACGTGCCGCTTCATGATGTTCTAAACTCACATGACCACCACGACGGAAATCCTCGATAGGGTTGCCAATTGTAAATCCAAACTCATGTAGCTCTTGATCAATTAAATCCATTAAATATCGGTTGATTTGTAATGACTTGGCACGAATGTTCTCTATTCCTGCTTCTGCAAAAATCTCCAACGCGCCAAGTAGAGGGGCAAGACTAAGAACATGTGGTGTACCAATCTGATAAGCACCTGCCGAATCAGCCGCCGCTATGGTATGCTCCATATCAAATTGTATCTCTTTTTTCGAACCAAACCAGCCAGCTAGACCAGGGGCAGTACCAAAATGTTTAGAATTCACATATAAACCGCCAACACTTCCCGGACCACCATTTAAGTGTTTATAATTGCACCAATACGCAAAATCAACACCCCATTCATTAAACGAATGAGGAATCGCTCCTATCGAATGACAACCATCAAAACCGATTAATATCCCTCTTTTGTTTGCTTCCGCTGTCAGGCGCTTCATGTCCAAGATTTGACCGCTTCGATAGAGGACAGTTGGTAAAATGATCAGCGCAATATCATCGGTCATCGCTTCGATAATATCCTCTTCCTCTAAAAAGCGTCCATCCCGGCTTTTTACACGGACAAGATGGGTATCCGGATCAAATCCATGGATGCGAAGCTGACTTTGAAGTGCATATATATCTGATGGAAATGTTAGTTCATCTGCTAAAATTTTGGTCCGTTTTCCTTCCGGCTTATAAAAAGTAGCAACAAGCTGATGTAAGTTGACCGTTGTGGAGCCCGTTACAATCACTTCATTAGCTGCAGCACCTACTATCGGAGCCATCATCTCTCCTAATTTTTCTGATAAGAAAAACCAGGGGTGCTTTCCTTTTGTCCAACCGTCAATTCCATGTTCCTTCCAATCATTTAAGCACTCCCAAAGAGTACGTTCTGCTCTTTTCGAAAGAAGGCCCAATGAATTTCCGTCCATATATATGGAATTAGGCTTTATGTAAAATTCTTTGCGAAATCTATTAAGGCTATCCTCTTTATCTAGTAATTGTGCATTCTCTAATGACAACTGCATATCTATCCTCCAATCTCCCTGCCTATCGTAGGTATCTCATTAGATAGCGCTTACATATTCTCGATTGTTAAATAACTTGGTTTTCTAAATATTACTCACCATCCTCAACTTCAACGATCATCTCAACTTCGACAGCATTATTGTGCGGCAGTTGCGCCATCCCTATTGCTGATCTGGCATGCCTTCCCTTTTCACCAAACACTTCCACCAACAAATCGGAGGATCCATTCATGACTTTTGGGTGGTCTTTAAAATCAGTCGTGCTGTTGACCATGCCAAGGATTTTGACAATCCGTTTCACTTTACTAAGATCGCCAATCTCATACTTGATTACTGCTAAGAGATTAAGCATACATTGTCTTGCCGCTTGATAACCTAATTCTATCGAAACTTCCTCACCAAGTTTCCCACGGTATTCATCAGTCCCTTGTCCAGATGTGAAAATTAGATTCCCAGTACGTACGCAGCTAACATAATTACCAGATGAGGGGCGGAGAGCTGGCAGCTTTATTCCAAGTTCCTCTAATCTCTCTTCTGGAGTCATCACTTTGTTTATCATCTTCTCATCCTCTTTCAAAATTAATAGATTAACTTGCTCATCTACATTTTCTCTATCCATATCGGAAATCCTCTTTTCAGGACTTCAAACTTAGCTATGGTAATGTTATCCATTTGGGTATTTAGGTAAATTAAAAGAAGCCAGAGCCAGTAATAATAAGGCTCCAGCTGCTTTTTTTGAAATTCACATTTATTTAGTAACAATGTGGTTTTCAAGCGATACTAGCTTAATCTCCTTAATGCCTTCAAGTACTAGGCTGGCTATCTGCTTGGCTCCATTCTCCTGAAAATGTGTGTTATCCCGAACACCTTTCGGATAGTTCTTGTTCTCCCTAGGTTCTAGCCAGAGGAATACATCCTTAGTTCTTTCGGGTCCAAGCTCCTGGAACAATTTCTTGCTTTTAGCCGTAAGGTCAATTACAGGAACATGTTCTTCGAATCCAAGTTCCTTCATAGCTGCTGGATACGCACCATGTGAATTGCGTGGGTTGCCTTCTTTGGTAAAACTCCTTCGTTCAACGGGTGTTACAAGTACAGGAATAGCTTGTTTGGCGCGGGCCCCGTGAATATATTGTTTTAAATAACTCTTATAGGAAGAGTTTGGATCAGTATAACGGCTCGGGTCATCCTTTTTTTCGTCATTATGGCCAAATTGAATAAATAGATAATCTCCTTTCTTAATCTGCTTTAAGATAGAATCGAGTCTCCCTTCATCAATAAAACTTTTTGAACTCCTGCCAGGTGAAGCAACATTTTTCACCACAACGGTATCATCGAAATACCGATTAATAACTTGTCCCCAGCCTGCTCGAGGGGCTAGCGAACTTGAATAATCCGAAACAGTTGAATCACCAGCTAGATAAACCGTAATTCGGTTTTTGTGGGGGTATTCACTATTCCTCATTTTTGCAATGCTATTTATTGAAATCATTCCGAAAACTATTAAAAACAAAGTTACCATGACTATTTGCGCATTAACCTTTTTCCGCATACCACCACTCCTTGATGTGAACCTCTGATTTATTATATCGGTGCTTACGTGCTTTTTATGCATTTTTGATTTCTGATATTCGTAATGTAGGGGAAACTTCCTTCCGTTTCGAGGAGAAACTATTGACGACCTTATCTGTGAAAAATGATGTGGCTCGGTCGCCAAGAGGGCTTATTGATGACCCATACCGTGTAAAATGATGTGGCTCGGTCGTCAAGAGGGCGTATTGACGACCCATACCGTGTAAAATGATGTGGCTCGGTCGCCAATGGAGTTTGATGTTGCATCCTTAGAATCTATTTCATATTGATACTATTTCTAAATTGATCATAATCCGTTTTAATAAAATGAAAAATCGTTGCATTTCCACCATGATCGGGGTGGGTTATTTTTAATAATTTTTTATACCTAGTTAGAACTTCTTTATCACTTGCCATTTTTGAAAGGCCTAATTTTTGACGATAATCATTCGTTTTAGGTTGGAGAAAAGGAACGTCATCAGTTTTATCAGAACTACTATTATTCCCTTGAAATAGTTTACCTTTCAATTTTATCAATTCGTTCGTCAAACCAATATTCTCTTTTAGTAACTTCTTCGTTTCACTTTGTAATTCACTTTTCTCTTTCCCCAGATTAACAATATCTTTCTTTAAAATGTCAATTTGCTGAATTAATCTAGCGATTGATGTCTGATGGAGATGTTCAATTCCTTTTATGTGCTCATCCTGTGCCTTTATTTTTACTTTTAATTGACGGATTGTCATTTCCTGATCGACTGGACGCTTGGATGTCTGCTTTGGATCCTCTACAGAAGACTTATATGTGGGTTTCTGAATACCGGTGCCCACCCTTTCAATCTTTCCATCTCGCACCAAACGACGAACGATTTGAACAGCTGTGCTATCGGCCACCCCTGCATCCTTTAATAGATGAAAAGCTTGATCTGTATTGTCAAGTATGTATCCAGTAGCATGTCCTGATCCCTTATAGCTAATCTTTCTTTCGCGAAACCATCGTCTAACGGTTTGAATACTAATATCTTCTGTGACTCCGGCTTCTATTAACAAGGCATAAGCTTGATCTGTGTTCAAAATGTTCCCATTCCCTCTTTTTTATCATTATTCTATATGAGCAAATTCATAATGTGAATGGATAAAAAAGACTAACATTTTTCTATTTAAACAATATTAATGGTCACGATTGACTAAATAATTTAATAGATGTTTTAGAAATGAGGTATTACGCGGTACTACTTGCAATGCTTCCATGGCCAGACAATAGTGTTCCCACATTTCTTTTCTAGCACCTTCAGGCCCTAGGATGGACACAAAAGTCGAATTGTTGTTTTCAGCATCTTTGCCAATGGGTTTCCCAAGTAGGTTCGAATCTCCTTCGACATCAAGAAGATCATCCTTAATCTGGAACGCAATCCCGGCATGATGAGCAAACTTTTTCAAGGCATCAAGTTCGGTTTCCTTTGCACGACCAAGGATTGCAGGCATGATCAGCGAGGCTTCAAATGCTAAACCAGTTTTATAAAAGCACATCGTATTCAATTGCTCTAGTGTCAGTTGTTTCCCTTTCGAATCCAAGTCCATCGCCTGACCCTTACACATTACGGCTGTCATTTGAGCCGAATAATGGATCAAGTGTAACACTGTTTTTGAATCGAATGGGTCCAAAGATGCTTGTTCTGCTATCGCTTTTTGAGTAAGAAAGAGACCGGTTAATTCCGCAATGGAAACGTTAAATACTTGATGAAGGGTTGGACGACCTCTACGGATTGAGGCATTATCCTGGGATGGCAAATCATCGAAGATTAAGGATGCCGTATGCATATATTCCAATGATTTCAGAAGCGGTACGATGGCGTTCTTATTTAGTCCATATTCGTTCACGCCCATGACCCAAGTCATGATTGGCCGAAGTCGCTTTCCGTCACCTTCCAGACTGTAATTGGCAGCATCAATTAATGGCTCAACATCCTCGATTTTAGGAATTTTTAAGAAATGATTAATCTCATTGCGAATCGTTTCAATCGTATCTTTAAACTCTTCCTGCTCCTTCCGTTCATTTTTCAAAGTAGTAATCATGTGGTCACGAAGAAGTTTATCAAAAAAATCGACATCATCGGCTTTTCGCACCATCTTTTGAATCACACGATTGAATGTAGGATTTCCGGAAGCAAAAAGCGTCATCACTTCGTTATATGTATCGGTGCCCATGCGTTCCTTATAGCGCTTCAAACCGTTGATTGCCCGGTCGAGAATCACCTCACAGGCCTTGGTGTCTGAGTCATACACCTTATGAATCAAATTGGAGATGACTGTCCAGTATAATTCAAACGGGTTAATAAGATCGGCACGCTGTTCATGATATTTCAAATAATAGGTATACGGTGTGACTCTGCCATCCTTCAAATCTTCATACATATCGGCAAAATCATCCGCGAGCTGGTTATAAATACCGTAATAGAATGTGCGGTTGTCAAAACCTTCATCCTCCGGAGCGCTGATTACAGTACGGACAATCAAGCGGGAAGAAGAGGATTTTAAAATGACCGGGATGTAGAGTTCTTCGTTCGTATAATTGGGATTAGATAAATCCTTTACACGGTCCACTTCCTGTGAATGAAAAAACACATAGGCCTGTTCAAAAAATTTCTGTCTAGTTTCTGGGCGCAGATGAGATTTAATGTACTCAAAGGCATCGCGGAGTTCGGAATGAATATAAACAATCAGGTCTCCATTTTCCCCGGTCCATTTACCTAATTGGGGCACAATTCCTGTAACAAGGCTGGTGCGTATCAAATGAGAATATTGTTTTTCCTCCTCAGCGGATAAAATACCTGCATCAAGAAGGTCGTCAATAAATGGATAGGTCAAACCATAGGCATAACCTAGTCTAATCGCAGCAGCAAGTTTCTGTGTCCGTTCTACAGGGGATATCTTATCCCCAAGCTCTTCAATCTCATTCATGAGTACCCCGGCGATGATTTTAATCAACTTACGCTGAGCATTTTCAGCGTCCATCCCGTTTGGAATATTTGTGGACACAGTCTTTAGTTTTTTTAACAACCAAATCATCGTGGATTCGATGCCCTCTTTTTGGGCCATACGGTATAACCCCGCCATGTTGAACATCTCAATTGTGGTATTTCGGTTTGTTGCTCTAGATTGAGTCAAGTGATCTTTCAAATTGTCAACGACATGCTTGATCCTGATTTGTGCCTTTGGCGAATCCAGGGCCTTTCCCAGATCGCGCATGAAAATATATGAGATGCTACGATTCAAGTAGTTATCTAGTTTACCAGTGTAATCAAGCCATTGAATGTAATTATGATACGCACGAGTGTCAGGTTTTCTTTTTCCACGTGAAAAGAAGGATAAGATCGAATGATGATGTATATGGTTTCGTTTCCAGGACTGGATATCTTCTGTTATGGTCGGAACATAGACCTTTTCCAAGACCTGTCGATAAAGGGAATGAAAATAATGAGCAGCCTTCTGCTCAGCCATCTGATAGCTTACATTCGCGTTTTTTATTAACTCCTCATTCATACATTCATACCTACTTCTTAAGGTTGTATTATTCTTCTTAACTATCAAACTATTCTCATTATATTTAATGTTATAGGTTTTAACAATATAGTATGACAACAATGAGACCGTTTAAATAAATAAACGGTCTTTACAAGGTTAAAATAAAATTGTCGATAAAAATACTACCGTGGTTACAGTAATCATGCTAAGAATGGTTGATAACAAAACAACTTGTGCAGCGTATTCCGGATGATTTCCATATTCTAAAGCGAAAAGCGCACTGTTTCTTGATGTCGGGAAAGAGCTTGCAATAAACAAGGCTTGTGCCGTAGTTCCTTCCAATTTCAATGCAAAAATAATGATGAATGCAATGGCCGGAGATAGGATTAATCGACCAAATAAACTTAAGAACAGCGGTAAAGAGATACGACTAATTTTTATATAAGCACTTTGTGCCCCTAGCGTAACTAGTGCCACTGCCAAGAAAGCATTGGAAGTATTATTGATCGGAGTCCATAAAAATGTTGGGAGTTTAATATGATACAAGTGGAGAATCAATCCTAATAAAAAGGCATAAATGACTGGATTTCTTAAAAATTCCTTCATTGCCTTTACTCCACGTTGATCAACGGAAACAGAATTTAGCAAACCGTAGGTGTAGGTAAGCAAATTTTGAAAAATCATCACCACAATCTGTATGGATGTACCCAATGGGTTATGTTGAAATACAAGTTGACTGACAGGTAACCCAAAGTTCCCGGAATTATTTAGGACCACGCTATTCTTAAATGTGGAAGATAGACTGTTATCAAATTTTGCTGCTTTTGATATGAAAGAACTTATGATCATTAAGCACGAACATTGAATCACTAAGAAGCCAAGAATATGTAAAAGTGTTTTTCCCCCGACATTATTTTGATAAATATTTACAAAGCTGACACAAGGCATAAGAAAATAGGTATTTAACTTTGATAAGGTGTTCATATCAAACTTAAATTTTCGGTGAAGAAATACACCAGCCCCTATTAAAGTAAATACTGGTAAAATGACATTCAATAAGATAAGAAAAAATACATCCATAAAGCTCTCCTTTTTTAACTCCTTTAAATCAAATTTAGTCCAAAAACTCTTCTAACGAGTCTTTGGACTATGAGCTAGCTGTTAGATTGGAATAATAGACAACATAACTGCCACTAAAATCATAACCGCTGTCGATCCGCATGCCCATTTTAGAAATGTACGTTGCAAATCTCCGAAATCTTCACCGACCATCCCAACTAATAAATAGGTGGATGGTACTAGAGGGCTTAATAAATGGACTGGTAATCCCATTAGTGATGCTCTTCCGATCATAGCGGGATCTATTCCATAAACACTTGCCGCTTTAGCAAGCAAAGGTAGAACTCCATAGTAAAATGCATCATTGGACATGAAAAATGTAAATGGAGCACTAATGACGGCTGTAATAAGAGCAAAATGCGAGCCAAGGCCATCTGGAATATGAGTAATCATCGTATGTGCCATGGCATCAACCATTTTCGTCCCTGCGAGAATACCTGTAAAAATACCTGCAGCAAACACCATGGAAACAACCGATAACGCATTATCTGCATAGTGCATGATTCGTTCTTTTTGTTCACTTAGATTTGGATAATTGATCGTGATGGCAATCGCGAATCCAATCATAAACAATACAGCGGTAGGCAGTACTTCCTGAATTAAGGCAACTAAAAGTAGAATGGTTAATAGATAGTTTACAAGAATTAATTTGGGACGTTTCAGGAAAGCATCCTCTGATGTAGCTGCCATCAATGACATGGTGCTATAATCAATTTCCATAACTCCTATCCGTTTACGCTCTTTTCTGCCAAGGCAGTAGGCCATGAACAATACAAACAACACCCCGCCTACCATACTAGGAATTACCGGAGTAAAAATATCTCCCATCTCAAGATGCAAGGCTGTCATTGCCCGTGCAGTAGGACCACCCCATGGAAGAAGGTTCATCACACCCGAAGAAGATACAGCAATTCCTGCTAGGACCAATGGCTTCATGCCAATCCGTTTATATAATGGAAGCATCGCTGAAATAGTAATCATATATGTAGTGGTTCCATCCCCATCTAACGAGATTAATAACGCAAGTACTGCCGTTCCGATCGCTATTTTTACAGGATCCCCTTTAACGACTTTCAAAATCGTAGAAATGATCGGATCAAATACCCCTGCATCGATCATGATGCCGAAAAAAAGAATCGCAAAAAGAATCATAATGCCTGTTGGTGCGACACTCTTTATTCCTTCCAGCGCCATCGGTCCCATTTCTTTTCCGAACCCACCTATTAATGCAAATATTATTGGAACAACCATTAAAGCAATCATTGCTGAGAGACGTTTTGTCATAATTAAAATCATAAAAATAAAGATCATTAAAAATCCTAAAATGGAAAGCATCCTCTTCACCCCTTTTGTTAGTAAATTAATAATAATCTAAATATTCAGGGGTGAAAACGTTTTCAACATAATGTTATTATCGTACATTATTCTATATTTTGTTCATATTGTTCACGGCTAGTTTCAACTTGAACTAGCTCATGAATATACTTATGAAAGAAAGGATGCCTTTGGCAGGCACCCTCACTAAACAGGATAATATTTTCTTTCCGGCCTCCCGACAATCCCATACACTACTTCCGCTTTTGCTTCCTTAATGGAAGATAGATATTCCAAGTATCGGCGGGCTGTAATCCGGGATGCTCCTATTTCATTCCCCACTTCTTCTGCAGAAAGACCTTGATTTTTCAGCTGCAGAGCATTTTTCACCTTTCCAAGTGTGATTTCATCAATTCCTTTAGGCAATCCTGGACCCTTTCCCGCCTTTTCCATTTTATTATTTCCAAAAAGAAGATCAACATAATTCTGATCAACCTCATGTCTGGTATTTAGGAGGGAGTGCTTTTTTATATATTCTAAAATAACTTCATCAAATCTTTCCCTATTTACGGGCTTGATCAAATAATGCTCGACTCCATAACCTAATGCTTTTTCAATAAATGCTCTATCCGTTGCAGCAGATATCATAATAATACCTACCTTAGGGAAACGCTCGCGGATGATTGGCAGCAAATCGGATCCCAGCATGTCAGGCATATATACATCCAGAATCAATAGATCGGGAGTTTCCTCAGACAAAATTTGAAGTGTCTGCTCACCGTTCAATGATTTTCCAACCACTTCGATTTCCTTAAATTTTTTTAAAAATTTTTCATGTATATCGGCAACTCGGAAATCATCTTCTGCAATGGCTGCTTTTATCCTATTCAAGTTATTCACTCCTCTCGCATTCCTTAGGAAGATACACGGTAAAGACCGTTCCACTCTCCGGGGTACTTTGCACCTCAATCATCCCATTCATTTCTATAACTGCATCTTCCGCATTAGATAGGCCAAAACCTCTAGGCTCGACCCCATTTTTAGATGTAAAACCTCTAGCAAATAGAAGTGGAATTTCTTTATCTCTTATTCCCTTCCCATTATCCGAAATCTCAAAAATTATGTCACTACCAATATCAGTTGCAAAGAATCTTACCGTAGGGGCATCAAAACCATAGACCGCTTCAAAGGCATTGTCAATTAAGTTTCCAAGAATCACGATTAAGTTAGAAAGCTTAAAATGGGATGGCAATTTCTTTAAAAAGCTATCAGATACGATCTCAAACTTTATTTTCTTTTCCGATGCTTTTCCTAATTTTCCTAAGAGGATGGCTTGGACTTTCGTGTCTTCAATATGGTTAAAAACAATAGAATTCTGAAATTGCAAACCTCGAGTTTCTGATTGGATCATATCGATTGCTTGCTCCGTTTCTCCAAGTTGCAGAAGACCTAATAACACATATAATTTATTGGTGTATTCATGTGTTTGTGCACGGAGATCTTCCGAATATCTGTTCACTTCTGAAAGCGTGTTTAACATATGCCCTATTTCTGTTTTATCACGAAAAGAAGCAACCACTCCACTAATCCCGGATTCTTCAAAGAGTGGAGTACAGTTAACAATTACGGTTTTATCTTTCCAAGTCATTTCTTTGTCAACTTGTGGATTTCCCGATTTTAAGACTTCATATAAATAGTCAGAAGGAAACAGCCCATCTACTTTTAAATGGCGCACTGATCCTTTAATTTGTAATAATCGTTTGGCGGGCTGATTCATCATCGTAATGTAGCCTTCTTTATCTACTGCTAAAATTCCCTCTTTCACTCCATGGAGCACAGCGTTTTTTTCTTTATAAAGTGCCGCAATTTCAAATGGTTCGAGACCCATTGTATCTTTCCGGATATTCCGTCCCAGCAGGATACTTCCGAAAAGGGAAATCAAAAACGCGACAAGGGAAACAAGAATTACCTTGGTGGTATTATTTATGATTTGCTGATGGACATCTTCAAGAAGAAATCCTACCGAAACAATTCCAATCACTTCACCTTTTTGATCAAAAATAGGAGATTTCCCTCTGATCGAAGGCCCGAGTGAACCCATTGCCTTGGATACATAATATTCACCTTTCTTAATCGCCCTTTCGTTATCGCCGCCCTTCATTTTCTTTCCAATCATCGATGGTAAAGGATGCGAAAATCTTGTTCCTTCTTTGTTTCCTATAACAACAAACTCAGCACCGGTTTCTATTCGGATTTTTTCTGCTAGCGGCTGTATCGTTTTAGATGGGTCACTTGTTTGAAACGCAGCAATAATAGAGGGTATGAATGATACCGTTTTCGAGATTTCCAGCGCCAGTCTACCCCTGTTTTCCTCTATTTGTTTACTTTCCATATAGCTGAAAAATGCTGACAGCAGAAGAATACACAATAATCCCAGTAATAGGACGAGCCCAAATATTTTTATCTGCAGTGATATTTTTTTATTTTTCAGGCAGCATACCTCCTGGTTAAACTTGATAGAATCGCACAAAATCCATTATATCCTTTTATGGCTCAGATTTCGTTGTAGAAGCATAGTAGGAATTAAAAAAGTACCCCATCGAAAGAGGTACTCCTGAGCAATTTAAACTATTTTAAAGTTGTAGCTATTGTACTTTCTGGTGATGTTACCTTGTCATAAAAGTCTACAAATTGATTACGGTCAGCACTATCACGGTATGCCATCGCTACACGTGGATGTTCATTCAATACACCTGAAATCATATAAGGAATAATATAGCCCCACTCCCACTTTTCACGCATTTCGAGCATGTGCTTCTCAATCACTCCAAGAACTGGCTTAATTTCATAACTTGATTTTTGGATGTAGCTAACAAGTAGTTCTGTGTTACAGTTGCCTGCTGCACGACCCATGCCATATACAGATGAATCAAGAAATGTAACTCCATTTCTGAGCGCCGCTAGGGTATTGGCAAAAGCTAATTGCATATTGTTATGAGTATGGATTCCAAGCTGTTTGTTAGGAATCATCTCTTTGAACTTTTTCACTTGGTGCTCAATATCGACAGGGTCTAAGCTTCCAAAGGAGTCAACGATATAGACAACATCGACTGGACTTTCCTTCACCAATTCAAACGCTTTAATCAGTTGTTGTTCTGGTACACTTGATAATGCCATAATGTTTAGTGATGTCTCATATCCCAAATCATGGAACATTTGTACAAGTTCTAAGCCTTTATCTACTTCACGGATATAGCACGCTACACGGATCATATCTAAAACACTTTGTTCACGAGGAAGGATATCATTAGGGTCAACCCGACCAATATCTACTAAAGCCGATAGCTTCGTAAACTTTTTGACAGGGATTATTTCTTTCAGGAAGTTATCGTCAAGAAATCGCCATGGATTGGGCTCAGTCGCTTTAAGAAGCTTTGGAGAGTTTTTGTAGCCAATCTCCATGTATTCAACGCCAGCTTCACTAAGGCCGTTATACAAATCTTGAACAAATTCGACACTGAAATCCCAATTGTTAACTAATCCTCCATCACGAATGGTACAGTCTAAAATTTTATTACGAGTTTCCATGATAGTCATTTCCCCCTGTTTATTCCACTTTTATCAATATTCATTCTTTCACACTTTTAAGTACTAAAATTTTCTTATTGTGTTTATATCATGTTTTGTCCAAAAGTGTCAACCTATTTTCCGAAAATTCTTATATTAAAAAAATTATTTTGAAAATATAGTGTCTTTTCTATTTATTTGAAATTCATATATATATTTTATCATGATGAAATAAAAACTCCACCATTTTACATATATGGTGGAGTTCACAACCTATTCTTTCCTATTAAACGATTGACTGAGATCCTTTAAGACGTAGAGTCTAGCCGTAAAAAGGAATAACTCATTATAGTTATTTTTTACAAATTCATCAATAATGGCCATTCCCTCATTTAATCGATCAACTAAATAATGAGTGTATTTTCCATTCCAATCATACCTATTTATTCTTAGTAATTCATCCGCAAGTATTTGAAACTTAAACTCTTCAATAATAAGTTTGATTTGATACACTTTATCTGGATTAAATCGTAAGAGGTTTTTATTTTCATGACTTTTTTGAACAAATTTGATAAAACCATTTATATTTTCAGCTAACATATTCGCCTTTTGCATCTCGAAGTTCATTTCAAACACTCCTCATGAACGAATGTCATACATCATATATGAAGAGTGTATGTTTTGAAGTTGAATGATGACACCATACTACAAAAAGGAACAACCTTAAGATTTATGATTAAGCTGATAATCTTATATTTTTTTCCTTTTTTCTTCTATATGAATACGTTGCGAATAACAGAATGAACCATAGTGGTGTCAGTAATAAAGCGACACGCGTGGCTTCAGCAAAAAGCATAATGATAAGAATAAATACAAATAACGTTAAAACAGCATAATTTATAAATGGAGTAAATGGTGCTTTAAAAATCGACTTTTCATGTAAATCCGGGCGTGATTTCTTATATCGTAGATGACAAATTAAAATAATACTCCAAACCCAAATAAAACAAATCGCACTGATCGTTGTCACAATCCCAAAGGCTTGTCCTGGAATCAGCTTACTTAAAAGAGCCCCCACCGACAGAACAAGAGTTGAAATAAATAATGCATTACTTGGTACATGATTTTTATTTAATTTAGCAAATTTCGCTGGTCCCTGTTCATGATTACTTAAATTAAATAAGATTCGGCTTGTTGAGAACATTCCACTGTTACAAGCAGACGCCGCTGATGTTAAGACAACAAAATTAATAATTCCTGCTGCTATCGGAATACCGACTAAGCTAAACGTCTTTACAAATGGACTATTTGCAGCATTCAGTTGCGTCCAAGGGTTGATACATAAAAGGATGATAAGGGCGCCCACATAGAAGAATAGAATTCGTAATGGAATTTTATTAATCGCAGATGGAATATTTTTTCGTGGATTGGATGTTTCCGCAGCAGAGACACCAACTAATTCTACACCTACAAATGCGAATACAACCATTTGAAAAGAAAGTAAGAAACCTGATATTCCATTTGGAAAAAGACCACCATGTCCCCAAAGATTTTTTATGGTAACCGTTCCAGATTCTGTTTTAAAGCCCATAACCAATAAGACTACACCGATGATGATTAACGAAAGAATGGTAATCACTTTGATTAGTGCGAACCAAAACTCTAACTCTCCAAAAAGCTTTACCGTTAATAAATTTAGTCCCAACAATAGAATTAAACAGGCTAATGCTGGGATCCATTGTGGGATATCGAACCAATATTGCACATAGACACCAACTGCAATAATATCAGCCATGGCGGTCATAATCCAACAAAACCAGTACGTCCATCCTGTTACATACGCTGCCCACGGTCCAATATAATCCTCGGCGAAATCCGTAAATGATTGATAACCTGCATTTGATAAAAGAAGCTCTCCTAATGCTCTCATTACAAAAAAACATGCAATCCCGACAATTAAATAGGCAAATATGATAGATGGTCCTGCTAACTGTATCGCTTTTCCTGATCCAAGGAATAAACCTGTACCAATCGTACCACCGATTGCAATCAGTTGTACGTGCCGATTTTTTAAATCTCTTTTTAATTCTTGTTTTGCCACGTTAATTTCCTCCTTAGTTTTTATAACGTCCCTGTTGTGAAGATATGAACATATGGTTTAACACAATAAAAAAAAGAGATTGGAGTAACTCCAATCTCAAATGGTCATAAGAATAACAAATAATATTTATTTCTCCTTTGATAGAATAATAAATAATACTCGTACTCTTCTGTCCTTTTGCCTGAGATTGTGAACCCTTCGGCGCCGCAGATTTCCTGCGGTCTCTCCAGAAGCTGCTCCTGCTATAGTTTGACCCATAGCAATCATAGCTTGCTTAGTATTTAATTGGGCTTTTTATGGAGGAACGAATAGTTCAATCTCCATCAAAAAAAGCTATTTACTTCTGCATTCTAATCTCAAAAACTTATTATTGTTAAATAATTTCTAATTTTAATAGTATTCAATCACCTTGTCAATACATAAATCAATTTTCATGGCAAAAAAAATGAACCCGCTGCATTGAATTCGGTTCATTTTCATCGTATTCATAAATTCAAAATCCCTAATCACCCAGTACCAAAAAATATTGAATATGATTGGCTGAAATGGGAGTAATCGCCATAATGCGATAACCGATACTTAATAATTGAGACAAGGTTTCTGCGCAATTTTGACGTGGTGGTTCAATCGGAGCATGGAGACTTTTATAAAGATTAATGAATTGATTATTGTTTGTACATTGAAGCAAGATCACATGTCTTCCAGTCCAAGCTTGACCAATCATCGGTTGCGGTTGAGTTCGTCTTTCTCTATTAATTCCCATAATGAACACCCTCATGTATTGATACAATAGAATATGAAAAAAACCTTGTCCAATGTTCGTGAAATATAAGAAAGATTATTATGCAATAAAAAGAGGGATAGTTTCAGTTAAACTATCCTACTTCACCTATGCAGTATCATCTATTCCAAATTTGTTATCTCACTAGGTAAGCCGAGGTTTAGTCGGATCACAATTGGGTGAATCAAGATTTGCTGATTCTGCCAGCTTCATAAGATAGTAGCATTCTTCTCGGTACATATGATCGGCCATAAGGGGGGCGAATGTCCCTAATGCTTGCTTACTTAGTCTAAGTTCTTCAATTTCCTGAAGGAAATTTTGGAATAACTTTATTTCTAATTGGCTTTCTACATTCATTCTTTCCAAAGCAGGGAACGAAGTTAAATTCGTTCTTAAATACCCTGCTAGTTCGACTGCTTTCAGGTAAAAGTCTTCAAAATTCTTCTTATATAAATTACTTTTCTCCCTGAGCTTCATTTCGACTCCATCTAAATTAGTTGAAATCGCTTCTGAATGCCCCGCCGCATCTAATAACCATAAAAGATGATGGTGGAGTTCATGGTATACAGGAGGAACTTGCCCAGCCTTTAAGTGTTGTAGAATTCTTAAGTATTCCTCTAATTCATTTACCATATGGTTGAAAAAGGTGGGGGAAAGGTGAATTTTGATATTTCCAATCAAATGTTTCCTTAATAGTTCTAATTTAAATTCCCGTAATTTTATAACCTCGGATTCGGCTTCAATGCTAAATGGTATTAAATCTAAGGGGGAATTTGCACGCTCTAGAAGGATGTCAAATACTTGAATAAAAGAGGATGCCTTTTCAATTTCCTCAGTTTGAACAGGTGCAAGAGCTTCATTAATAAACCTCGAATGATCACCTAATATTTGAAGCCAAAATCGATGTTCGAATCTTGCTGTTCTTTCAAGGAGATTATCCATGTTTATTCCTCCCACTTTAGAAGTTGACACTATTTTGATTTTATTCTTCTTATTAACCTCTTATGAACAAAGTAGAAAAATTGATTTCCTCCCGTTATCAAAATCGTCTTTTTCGATTGCGCAAAAACGCCGGAATATCCAAAGATTCTTCTTGATGTTCCGATTTTTTGTCATAGTCTTGAACTGGGTCACCTCGATGTATTGAATCACGTTGCCTACGTGGTTCCCTTTGAAATGGATTAGACATTTCTTCCATTGGAGGGTGGGAAGCCGGTTGGAATAATTTTTCCTCTTTCTCAATAAACCCGGTGGCAATGACTGTTACAATAATTTCATCTACTAAATTTTCATTAATGACCGAACCAAAAATCATATTTAATTCCTCGTGAGATGCAGAAGCAACTATATCGGCTGCCTCCTGTACTTCAAAAAGACTTAAATTATTCCCGCCAGTTATGTTCATAATCACACCATGAGCTCCATTGATGGACGTTTCCAGTAACGGACTGTTTAAAGCTTTCTCTGCAGCCTCTACTGCACGATCTTTACCTTTAGCAATACCAATTCCCATTAATGCTGTTCCTTTATGGGACATGACCGTTTTTACGTCTGCAAAATCAAGGTTGATTAACCCTGGTACAGCAATTAAATCTGAGATCCCTTGCACTCCCTGGCGTAGTACATTATCGGCTTCACGAAACGCTTCGATCATGGGTGTTTTTTTATCAACAATCTCCAATAAGCGATCGTTTGGAATAATTATTAAAGTATCCACCGCTTCCCTCATTTCGTTAATTCCACTTTCTGCATTGGAAGCGCGCTTCTTGCCTTCAAATTTAAACGGACGTGTCACAACCCCAATGGTCAGGGCACCAAGATTACGGGCGATTTCAGCTATGGCTGGCGCTGCACCTGTGCCTGTTCCACCCCCCATACCGGCTGTAACGAAAACCATGTCTGCGCCTGCTAATACTTCTTTTATTTGCTGTTTGCTTTCTTCTACAGCCCTTCTACCTATTTCCGGATTTGCCCCTGCTCCCAAACCTCTTGTCAATGCTGTACCAATCTGCATCGTGACAGATGCTTTTGATTGATTAAGCGCTTGTACATCTGTATTAACCGTAATAAATTCTACTCCCTCAACGCCTTCATCGATCATACGATTCACGGCGTTGTTTCCCCCGCCGCCAACACCGATAACTTTGATCCTGGCGAGTTGGTCCAAATTTGTATTAAATTCTAACATGTTGATTCCTCCTCTATAATAGATTAGGTGGCAGTATATTTTTTCTTTTACTTTCTAAGTATCTCAAACTAAACCTATTATCTTGTTAAGAAAATAAAAGCGGATATTACGCATTAGTTGTAGTCTACTTAACCAAAATTTTGTTGTCTAGTTAAGATTAACCTATTTACAAGTTAAAAAAGTAGTAAAAAAAACACATCCTCTTTGAACGTGAATGTACTTTCTTAATACCGAAATAATCTTTGCTTTTAGTTGACAGAAAAAAGGGAAACCAGTGTTCATTCACATTGGTTTCCCTTTTTATTCATATTTTTAAACGGTTATTATAATGAACAAGTCGGTCTAAATCTGCTACCAATCTCCTACACTTAATATAATCCATTTTACGCTGTTTTTCGACTCTCATTCTCACTGTATGGTTTCTGCTATAGACTTCATAACCTATACCATGAGCACTATGCAAAGCTTTTTCCATTTCGCTCGTATAACTTAATTGTAAATGATTAATAACAAATCATTCCTTTCAGTTTTGTTTCACATGGCGAATTGTTAGTTAACTTAGTTTTCATGTTAACATTGAATTGCAGGCAGCACAAAGTCGAAAAAACGGTGTATTTTCACATATAAAGGGATGACATTCCAATTCAAGAATATATCACTGACATTCTAATAATTCTAGCCAAATCCTTCCATATAGTTACCGATTCGATGTATTTAGAGAAATTCATGATTTTCCCAATCCTTTTGGTACCCACTAAACCAGTGTATAAATAATATCAGTTTCCTTCACTCCATTGCTGAGTGAACCACGAGCTTTTCATAAATTTCATTGTATTTCTTAGCAGATTGTAACCAACTATAATCTTGACTCATCACATTTTGAATTAAATGATTCCAAGTTTCCTTTTGATGATAAAAATGAAGGGCTCTTCTCATACTATGGAGCATATCATGAGCGTTGAAGTTCTTAAAAGTGAACCCGCTCCCATAGCCAGTAGATTCATTGTAGGATTGAACAGTATCATTCAATCCGCCTGTTTCTCTAACAATCGGTATCGTTCCGTATTGCAAGGCAATAAGCTGCCCTAATCCACAGGGCTCAAACTGAGAAGGCATTAAAAACAAATCGGCCCCGGCATATATTTGATGAGCTAATGCCTCATTAAAGCCTACGTATACCCTTACCTTATCTGGATATTCCTGTTCCATTTGATTAAAGAAGTTTTCATATTTAGGATCTCCAGACCCAAGAACAATGAATTGGATATCCTCCTGAATCAAATTTTGAAATACATGGAGAAGTAAGTCTAAGCCTTTTTGCGCTGTTAAACGTGTCACCATAGCAATGATTGGAGTGCTTTCTTTTTCTGGCAGGCCAAAATATTGCTGCAAAACTTGTTTATTTTCAATTTTCCCCTCTAACGAATCGATATCATATGAAAATGCGATTTCACGGTCTGTTTTAGGGTTATATGAAGTGTCGTCAATTCCATTGACAATGCCGACTAGCTTATGGCTATGCTTTCGTAAGAACCCATCAAGCCTTTCACCAAAAAATGGATTTTGAATTTCCTCTTTATATGTTGGGCTGACCGTGGTAACTATCTCAGATGCAACAATTCCACCCTTCATAAAGTTGACATTTCCGTAAAATTCCAGCTGTTCCACGTTATAATATTGATGGTCTAATCCCAACAGTTCGTTCATGACAGCATAGGGGAAAATACCTTGAAATTGTAAATTATGAATGGTAAAAACAGTTCTAATTTCCTGATAAATTGGATGATCACGATAATGAGCGTCTAATAAAAAATTCACCATGCCCGTATGCCAGTCATGACAATGAATCACATCAGGGATGAAATCCAAATGAGGCAGACACTCTAGTATGGCTTTGGAGAAAAAGGAAAAACGTTCTCCATCATCATTATGACCGTATAATGAATCACGAAAAAAGTAATATTCGTTATCAATGAGATAATAGGTAATCCCCTCATGCTCTGCTGTAAGGATACCGCAATATTGACTTCGAAATCCTACCTGCACCTTGATCGCTTTTAGAAATTGAAACGATGATTTAAGTTTTTCAGGAATTAAACTATAATTGGGCAGGATCACTCGGACTTCTGTACCTAACTTTTTTAACGCTTTAGGAAGCGCTCCCGCTACGTCTGCAAGTCCTCCTGTTTTAACAAACGGGACACACTCGGATACTGCAAATAACACTTTCACCTTTTCATCAACGCCCCTTTTGTACAGTACCTTTTTCTACAATATAAGGTGTTTGTGCTGTTCCGGTCAATTGAATACCCTTTTCAAATTTGACATCCTTATCGACAATGACTCCATCGAGTACACAGTTTTCTCCAATTTGACACTTCTGCATAATAATAGAGTTACGGATGACGGTGCCTTTTCCGACTTTGACCGAACGAAAAAGGATGCTATTCTCCACTTCCCCTTCAATGGTACATCCATTCGCGATCATCGAATTTGCAACCTTAGCATCCTTTTTATATTGGGTCGGCGGCTCATCCTTTACCTTCGTAAGGATAGGCTCATTCTTTGTAAAGACCTGATGCCATATTGCTGGTTGAAGTAGTTCTAAGCTAGTTTGATAGTAACTTTGGAGAGAGTCGATTATGGCAATATAGCCTTTCCATTCATACCTATTAATTTTAAATTGATGGCGTTTATCGTGCACTACATCTAAAATACTGTAGAATCCTTGATTCTTATACTGTTCAAAAAGCGAGAGCAATAATTTTTTTTCTAGTATGTATGTTTTTAGTGATTGTCCATCATGAAAAACCTCGGTAATATCCGCTTCTGTTTCAATATGTTGATCTAAAACTTTACAGAAATCAATGAGTCCAATTGTATTGCAATTTGTAATTACTACGTATTTTTGCTTACTTCGTAAGAAATAAGTTTTATTTTTTGCAAAATGGGCAAAGGAACCAAACCGCTCGGTTCTTGATGTGCCCTCAGGGGAAAAAACAAACAACCCATCACGCTTTCTGTCTAAATCCCATTGCTTGCCCGACCCCAAATGATCCATAAGCGACCTAATTTCTTGACCCGTGAAGATTGCCACATTCGTAATTTCCGAATTCACCATATTTGATAACATAAAATCAATTAATCGATATCGTCCGGCAAACGGCAGCGATGCCAAAGAACGATGAGCTGTTAAATTTTTAAATGTGTCAAACTCATTCGATGCATTAATAATTCCTAGCATGGAACACGGCATAGATCTCCCTTCCTTTTCTGTGTATTTTTAACTAGTCTGGACTCGCAAACAGAATAACACCTCTTTCGTAGGACGACGATAAATAATGAATCCATCCTTTATTTGTATTCATTATACCAAAACGGATTGCTTCTTTGGATCCACTTAGAACCCAAAATGCTTAGTCATTTTCTTATTTTTCAACCGGCTCCCCAGCTTTTCCCCAATGTGTTTTAGGAATCTCGGTTACAAGGACTCTTATATTCTCCTTCGGAGATTCCAATGTTTCGGATACGGTATTTGTGACATTGCGAATTAATTCAGCCACTTTTTCTTTAGGTCGACCTTCCATCATTTGCGCATGAATAATTGGCATTAAAATCCCTGCTCTCTTTACAATTTAATCCGTTACGGTAAAAGATACTTCTCCAAACCCATCTAATTTTCCGCTTACAACATCACCGAGGTTCAATTTAACAGCAGCTGTTATTCCGCCAGTTAAAATCACGTCACCTTTGCGAACCTTCTCACCCTTTCTTGCCAGCATATTGGCCAGCATTGCCACAGAGTGGGCTGGGTGGCCAAGGACAGCCGCCCCTGCACCTAATTCCTTGATTTCGCCATTAATAGTAAGCGTTGCTCCGACAAGATCAAGTTCAAATTGATCCGGTTTTGTTAAAGAGGTTCCTAACACAACACGTGATGTCGAGGCATTATCAGCAATCACATCCGGTAAAGTAAATTGGAAGTTTTCAAAACGACTATCGATAATTTCCAACGCCGGAAGGACATACTCCGTTTTGGCGAGAACCTGAGCACCTGTTATACCTGGGCCTTCAATATCTTCTCCTATTACAAAGGCAATCTCTGCCTCCACTTTGGGATGGATCAAATCACTTAGACGGATTTTTCCTCCATTTTCTATCAACATATAATCAAACACATATCCATAGATTGGCTCTTCAATGCCCATTTGTTTCATTTTCGCAAAGCTCGTTAACCCCATCTTTGGACCAACGATCCTTCTTCCTTCACTTAATTTGCGGTTTACAATTTCTTGTTGAACAAGATACGCTTCCTCCACCGATAAATCGGGCTTTATGTTCACTGTTACCTTGGGAACTTCACGCCGCTCCTCCTCCGCTGAAACAAGGTATTTGGCAATTTCCTGATATTGACTCATTTTAAATTTCTCCTCTTCTCCGTTTAAAAATATTGATTTATTCAGACTTTTGATGCCTTGAAACATACTTATTATTAGTAACCCAGAAACGCCATGGATAATCCCGTGCTTCACCAGAATTCTCAATTCCAATCCTTTTTCCTACTGATTTACTTTCCGGACTATAGCCATTAGCAATATATAGAGGTGGGTTCGAAAGTGGTCTGCCGTAGTCCTCCATCGTAATGCCTAATGATTTGGTCAATTTGCCAGGACCATCTGTTAGCCCGATGTTTTTTTCCATGCCCCTTCTGATTTTCATTACCTCAATCCCGTACTGTGGTTCCAAGGCCCGAATCAAAACAGCTTCGGGACTTCCTTCCCCACCGCTAACCACATTAAAAAGGCAATGTGTATGCATTCGGTATGTATAGGCAAGCCCTGAACGGTGGAACATCACCTCTGTTCTTGCAGTCCTCCTGTTATTAAAGCTGTGAGCAGCTTTGTCATTAGGACCGATATAAGCCTCTGTTTCGACAATATAACCCGCAGTGATCCCCTCATTTGTTTCTTTGACAAGAAGGCAACCGAGCAAAGCATTTGCCAGTTCAAGCGTGGGCTGATCATAAAAATCCTGGGGTAATGGGACAATATTTTTTGGGAATGCTTGCATGATCCATGCCCTCCATAGAAATAATTTTCTTATCATCTTTAGTATATCAGTCTTCCCTTTAATTATGGCTTATAGGCATCCTAATGAGAAATTCAAGGACCTTTACACTCCCCGTTTTGACAATTGTTCCACGTATTTACTGGTCCTTTTCAACGACAAATGAGCCTCTTTTACTTATTGGGTTACCAATATAGCAAAAGAGGCTCTACCTATCATGAATCTAATTTTCTGTTTTATTTCGAAGAAAAACTAAACAGCTTTTCTAAATTCTGAACAATTTCATCTTTTTCAGCCTCAACCACTTCTAGATGCTGTGGTTTATTAAACAATTGACTTATTTGCTCAGGGAATTTCTGCTCGATATTACAACGTTCGATGGATTCATTAAATTTTGCCGGGTGAGCAGTCGCAAGTGTGACACAAACCTCATTCGGTTGATTACACTTATCGTAGGCAGCAACTCCACAAGCCGTGTGCGGGTCTAACAAATACCTCGTTTCAGCATAGTACGTACTGATGGTTTGTAAGCATTCTTCCCCTTCCACACCATGTGCCGCAAAATCCTCTTTTACCTGGTGGAGCTGCTCAGCATTCACGACAATTTTTCCTTCAGCCTTGAATTTCTCCATGAACAAGGATACTTCATTTGAATCTTCTCCAAGCAAATAATAAAGATACCGCTCAAAGTTGCTAGCAACTTGGATATCCATCGAAGGGCTAAAGGTGCTCTGGAACTCACCAGGCTCGTATACACCATCACGGATAAAACCTTCTAAAATATTGTTTTCGTTTGTTGCTACAATGAGTTTACCTACCGGCAGACCCATTTTTTTGGCTAGGTAACCCGCGAAAATATCTCCAAAATTTCCAGTAGGCACACTAAAGTTAACATTCTTTAAATCCATCTCTTTTTTCAATTGGAAATACGCATAAAAATAATAAACCGTTTGCGCCATAATCCGAACAAAGTTAATGGAATTAATCGCACGTAAATGGTATTTATTTTTGAACTCTACATCTGCGAACAATTCTTTGATGATTCTTTGACCATCATCAAACGTCCCTTTGATTGCTAAATTCAATACACTTTTGTCATCAACCGTGGTCATTTGTAATTCTTGCACCTTACTTACTTTGCCATGGGGATGCAAAATACAAATACGAATGCCTTCTTTTCCTTTGACGCCCTCAATCGCTGAGGCACCTGTATCCCCTGAAGTGGCGCCGAGAATATGAACCGATTCACCTGTCTTTTTGGATACATAAGAATATAAATTTCCTAAGAATTGCAGAGCAATATCTTTAAAAGCAAAAGTCGGACCATGAAACAGTTCAAGCACATACATGTTATCCTTCAGTTTTTGAATAGGTGTGACCTCTGGGTGGCGAAACGTTGCATAGCTTTTCTCAATTAATGCCTTTAACTCATCTTCAGGAATTTCACCATCAACATAATAGGAAAAGATTTCGTAAGCTAATTCCTGATAAGTTAACTTGGACATTGCATCCAACTTTTCTGCAGGAATTTGCGGGATTTTCTCAGGTACTAAAAGTCCCCCATCATTTGCGAGTCCCATCAAGACCGTATCAATAAAACCAATTTTACTTACATTACCGCGTGTACTAATAAAGTTCATAGCTTCCTCCAGATAAAAATATTAGTTGTATGCTCATCAATTTTGGAGCGTGATGATTTTTGTGGGGCTTTAATATATAAAATTTATTTTACCACAATTGAGCGAATAGTCCATAAATTGTCGTTTGCGAAAGCGTTTTATCGTCTTTTACATGTTTCGATAGTAGATTTACTCATAATTTAGCAGGAACCATCGCATTTCATAAGAAAGTGACGATGAAAACTCTTCATCCTTATACAGGAATGTGGAGAAAGATATTGAATTATACCCCTACAGGGAAAATAACCTTGTAACAAATCGGAAGGGTTGTGAGTTAATGAGACTTTCGGATCTGCAGCCTAAGAAAAACTACCACTACATCTTCGTTCAATTTCCGGGAATGAAAATGAATGTCCCTATTCGCTCGAGCGGCGAGGAGCAGGCGGTGAAAGAAGATGTTGCTTTATGTGTCCAATTAAACAGCAAAGAAAAAGTGAATGATGTCTACCTTGTACACACACAAAGTATCAAACCATTTGACTTCACAGAAGAAGGTATCGGGGCAAATGCATCTTATCGCGTCATTAAGCAAAAAGAAAACTCTCCAGACTCACACACAAAAGAACCCGAAGAATCCGTCACGTTTATCACAAATGAAGTAAGTATTATGCAACAGAAAACGGAAAAAGGTTATCACTTTATCTTGGTGGTAAATAACCGTGAAATGGGAATGGTTGCTTCAATCGAAGAAGAAGTACTCAGAACCGTGAAAGAATCATTGCAGCTTAAAGAGAAAGTGAAAGAGCATGTAATTGTTAACACAGATAGAAAGATAGATATGGCTGTCTTCGTAGACAAGTATAAAAAGAGGATCATCCGGGGAGGCGATATCTTTCAGGATCATGAAGTTTATGCACCAATCCGAATAGCTTTCGAGGGCAGTAAAAGAAAATTTATAGTATTTTCTCCTGCCGCATTAGATTTCATCGGTCCGGGTGATCAGAACCAATCCAATTTAATGATGAGGAGGTGTTGATTAGGATTGTCCTTTTTGAAAAAACTTCATACTAGTAAAATCGAAACAAAAGGATTAAATGGATAATCCTTTTCGATAATTAATCTTTAGGAAAGGAATAAATGATTGGCTGTAAGCCTAATTGACTAAGGAAAACGATTGAATTCATATAAAATAAGGACTTAACCAGGGAGTTAAGTCCTTTTTACTGTCCAAATAATTACATATGCAGACATTTAATGATGTGAAACATTGTACTTATATTACATTTTCCTCGAAATCTAAGTCATCTGCCTTTTTCCTTGAAAATAAATTGGCAAGTGCATCTGGGAGAGCGATCATTGCCGGCAAAAAGACGGGAAGCAGGACAAAGCAAAGCACTACAAGGCCTGTAATAACAGCTATTGCCAATTCAAACAGAAGCAAAATTCCGGAAGGCATCAGAGTAGCAAAAGTACCGCCAAGTATGATGACCGCGGATATGATTACCCCGCCTGTCTGCCGCGAAGCCAGTACGATTGCCTCTTTTGGCGACAACAGTGGATACTCCTTAAAGCGCATCATCAGGAATATACTGTAGTCCACTCCCAGGGCCACAATGATAATGAATGAGAAAAATGGAACGAACGAAGAAATACCTTCATATCCCAGTAAATCTATGAAAATATAATTGATCATATACATGGCTGAATAGTATGCTCCTAGGAGAGATCCCGTGATGAAAATCGGAATCCAGAAAGATCTAATTACAAAGAACAGCACAAGTAATACTCCGATAATCACGATAGCTGTTGTTTTATTTAGATCACGGCTCAATATATTATTCATATCATTTGTTGTGGCACTTGGTCCTGAAACCCCAGACTTTGCCTGTGAAAGACCTGTGCCTTTAAGTCCATCTGATACGGTTATATTTATTTTATTGATTGTAGTTAAAGCTTCTTTTGAATAAGGGTCAGCTTTTAATACAATCATCATTTTCGTGATTTTTCGATCTTTGGACATAAACGCGTCTAATGATTTTTTGAAGTTTTTGTCCGTCAACGCTTCCTTTGGAATAAAGAATGTTTTATTTGTTTTAAATTGCGTTAAGAAACCGTTCGTTTGTCCTAATCCGTCAGAAATTTGCTCCAATCCGCCATTAACATCGGACAGCTTTTCGCCAAAGGTGCTAAATCCATTGAGGCCGTCTACAAGTTGCTGCTGACCTGATTTCATCTGACCCAGCCCATTGGTTACATTATTCATATTTGTAACGATTGTGCCTATTCCTGAAGATGCTTTCCCAAGACCGCTTTCAAGTTTTTTCAAACCATCGGCCATTTGGGATAGACCGCCGCTTATTCTTTCCAGGTTTTTATTGGCTGTACCAAAACCAGAAGTTACGGCATTATAATTTTCATTTAATGTTTGTATTCCTTCCGGTGTCATTTGATTTAAAGATGAAGATAACTGATCGATGGTTTGCTTTAATGCTTGGTAATTAGCGTCACTCTTAGAATCTGAATAACTATTTCCTAGAGCATCCACCATTAATTGCATTTGAGATAGTGCACCTTTTACGCCAAGAAGAGCGTTCGCTGCATCTTGGTAGTGAGTTCCCATCTCTTTGTACCCAGCCTGCATTTTCCCATAATTATCAGCTAATACTGCGATCCCGTTACTCATCTTGGAGAGATTCGTTTCTATTGCAGCTATACCATTGCTGATTGTTTGGGAATTACTTGCCCCATCATCGATACCAGCCTGGATTTGCTTCAATCCATTGGTTAAGGCAGCCACACCATCTTGTAGCTTTGCCGTGCCATCCACCATTTGACTTACCTTTGAAAAGTCTGCTGATCCCAGTTTGTCTTGAGCCAGCTTTAATCCATCATTTATTTGGTCCACACCATTTTGAGTTTTTGAAATCCCATCCGTAACGGACCCCATTTGACTATCTACGTAGAAATCTTCAATTTGCTTTCCTTGAGGTTGTGTTACGGAAGAAACCTGTTTCACACCTTTAATTCGCTTCAGTCTTTCGGTTAAGTTATCGATTACGGCAAGCGATTCATTCGTATCCAGGGCTGCACTATGTTCAATTGCAACAGTAGCAGGCATGGCCTGGCCTTTACCAAAATGCTCCGCAATTAAATTAAAACCTTTAGTCGAAGGATATTTATTTCCAAGTTCACCAATGGTATCAAAGTTAAGCTTTTCCTCATGCAAATACACCATCGGCCCGATGATCAAAAGAATTACGAGCACAGGCAGGAGAGGATGCTTTGTTGCATAGGAGGATGTTTTACCCCAGAATTTGTTTTCCTTATGACCCAATACATTTTTGGAAGGCCAGAAAAGTTTTTGGCCTAACACTTTCATGATGAAAGGGGTTAAGGTCAAGATTTCCAGTAAAAGGATTGTTACACCAATTACCACGACAACCCCGGATTTATAAATGGGTGATTCAGCAAAAACAAGTTCAAGGAAAGCAATAAAAACAGTAAGAATACTATAAGCAATTGTTTTTCCTGCCGTTTTATAGGTATTTACGATCGATTCATCGATTGAGTGGCCTTGAGATAACTCTTCTCTAAATCGATTAAATAGTAGGATGTTGTAATCTGTACCTATCCCAAAGAGAATCAGTATTAGAAGCATTTGCGTCAGACTTGTAATCGGAAATCCTGCTTTATCAATTAATTGAGCGGCAATTCCCATCGAACAAAGATAGGAAAAGGCTACAGCCACTAAAGAGATCAAAGGAGTAACTACTGACCTAAAGGCAATGATCAGTACAACTAAAATAAAGATAACTGTCAATGCAGCACTTTTCTCTACACCACCTTGAGATGCCTTCAGATAATCATTATTGATAAAGTCTTCACCGCTTAGATAGTATTTCACAGGAACTTGACTGAGTTCTTTATCTAGTTCTTTTTTTATATCATCTATTTCTCTTGATTTCTTATCGAGCTTAAAACTGACCATTAGAGTGGTGCCATCTTTAGAAACTAATGAGCTTTTGGCATCCGGCATACTAAATGGATCAATCATATCTGTAATCCCTAGCAATGTGCTGCTATCGCTAATATCCTTGACAGCATCACCGATTTTGTCCAATTCATTATCTGAAATTTTATTCTTATCATAAAAAACAATCAGATCGTTAGTACCTTTTCCAGTATCGATCTTCTTTAGAATATGATCGGCAACCACGGAGGGGCTGTTGTTATTTGCACCCTGCTGCCCTTTTTGTCTTAATATTGCATTGATGTCTGGCTGAATGACTGTAAGCACGATTGTCGCGATTAGCCATATAGAGAAAATAGCCCAACGGCCTTTTATTATCTTTCTCACCTTGTATATCCTCCCAGCTAATTTCGTAATAAATTTTTTCATACGACACGTTCAAACAACGAGTTATTATTTAAACACATTGTTGATTTAATGGCATGAAAAAAGTATATTAAATCTAATGGGAGGTAACAATAAGCAATTTGAATACATGTGTTATTAAACGTACAAATATTTGTTACATTGTTTAATAAAAGCCATTGAGAAGTTTTGGTTCTTTTTAGAGGAGGAGCAGAATATGGTTGGAATTAAAGGAAACCGGCGAACATTGTATAGCAAAAAAGTAATGATTGATGCTTTTTTAATGCTGCTTCAAGAAAAACCCCTTAATAAAATTACAGTTACCGATATTTGCAAGAAAGCAGATATTAATCGTGGAACTTTTTATTCCTATTACAATGATCCGTTTGATTTAATGAGAAGTATTGAGGAAGAAATGATAGAGAAAATGATGAGTACCATAACTATTTCTGGGGACGAATCTCTCCAAAATATGTTAAATGAAATATTCAATTTGATCCTCGAAAATAAAGAGTTTTGTAAAATACTTTTTAATGAAAAAAATAGCTCTTATGTGCTAAGCACCCTATTGAATTCTGCTTATGAAAAAAAAATCGAAGATATAAAAAAACAATTCCCTATGGCGAACGAGACTCAATTAGAATATTATTTCACCTATGTAACGGGAGGAACAATTGAAATCATACGAAAATGGATAAATGATGATATGAAAATTCCTGCTGGAGAAGTGATACGTATCTTAGAAAGTTTGTACGAGACCTGATCACAACAAAAAGGCCACGAATTAGTGACCTTTCATCGTTGTAAGTTTTATATAATACCCTGTGCAATCATTGCATCAGCCACTTTTACGAATCCAGCGATATTAGCCCCGATAACAAGATTGCCTGGAGCATCATAGTCTTCTGATGCTTTCATACTCTTATAATAAATATCTTTCATGATGTCCTGTAATTTCAAATCAACCTCTTCTTGTGTCCAAGATAATCTTGCACTATTTTGTGCCATTTCTAACGCGGAGACTGCAACTCCGCCTGCATTTGCGGCTTTCGCAGGAGCAAATAAAACTTGGTGATCGATAAACGTATCGATGGCTTCAAGTGTAGAAGGCATATTTGCACCTTCGCCCACTGCTTTTACCCCATTCGAAACTAATATATCTGCCGCTTCCTTATTTATTTCATTTTGCGTTGCAGATGGTAAAGCAATATCGCACGGGATCGTCCATATGCCTGAACACTCTTCTTGGTAAATTGCATTTGGATGTTCTTTCACATATTCATAAATTCTTTTATTCTCGATTTCTTTTAATCGTTTAACTGTATCTAGGTTTATGCCGTTTGGATCATAAACATAGCCGCTTGAATCACTGCATGCTACCACTTTTGCACCATACTGTATGGCTTTTTCGATTGCATAAATAGAAACATTTCCTGAACCTGATACTACCACTGTACTTCCTTCAAAGCTTATTCCCTTATCCTTGAGCATTTCTTCGACAAAATATACTAACCCATATCCGGTCGCTTCTTTCCGTCCTAAGCTTCCCCCATACCCAATACCTTTTCCAGTTAGAACCCCTGTTTCAAATGCGCCTTTTAATTTTTTATATTGTCCGAACAAATAACCTATCTCTCTCGCCCCTACTCCAATATCCCCGGCGGGCACGTCGACATCCGGTCCAATGTATCTACTAAGCTCTGTCATAAAGCTCTGACAGAAACGCATAATTTCTAAATCAGATTTCCCTTTAGGGTCAAAGTCTGAACCGCCTTTTCCACCACCAATAGGCTGACCGGTTAATGAGTTTTTGAAGATTTGCTCAAACCCGAGGAATTTTATGATGCTTGCATTAACGGAAGGGTGAAATCGTAGTCCACCCTTATAAGGTCCAATCGCACTATTAAATTGAACACGAAATCCACGATTCACTTGTACCTTCCCTTTGTCATCCACCCATGGAACTCGAAAGGTTATCAATCGCTCTGGTTCGATTATTCTTTCTATAACTGATTGTTTGATATAATTCGGATTTTTCACAAGGACAGGGACTAAAGATTCAAGAACTTCTTTAACAGCCTGCTGGAATTCCTCTTCATTTGGATTACGTAATTGAACAGTTTTATATAATCGATTTACATAATTTTTAACGATTTGTATTTGATTCTCTTCTATTCTGTCCAGCATTTTCATCGCATTCAGCCCCTAATAAATTTTAAAGTTGAGAAGATTCCCTTTTTTTATATTTGTTTTCATTTTATAATTTTATAATTAATAGTTTCAATCTCGATTTTCGATGAAATTCATGCGTTTAACGCATTAAGCTGGAGTGATAAAAAAATGGAGACGAGGCAAATTCAATATTTCCTAGAAGTGGCAAAAAGAGAGCATGTTACAGAAGCAGCAAACGCCTTACACGTTGCCCAATCTTCGGTTAGCAGACAAATCTTCAATTTAGAAGACGAATTAGGTGTGAAACTTTTTATCCGTGAGGGAAGAAGCGTTAAATTAACCCCTCTTGGCAGAATTTTTTATGAACGAATGAAGCAAGTGTGGAATTTAATGGAGGATGCAAAGAGAGAAGTAGAAGAAAATTTAAATCCTGAAAAAGGAACCGTTCGAATTGCATTCCCAATTAGCATGGCGGCTCATACATTGCCATCCATAATATATGCTTTTCGCACTCGCTACCCAGAAGCGAAATTTCAAATGAGCAATGCCCTTTATTATGATTTAATTGATGGTGTTATAAATGGTGAATATAATTTGGCCATGATTGCCCCTATGCCCAATCAGGAAAAAGAGACAAAAATTAAAGGCGCGACTCTTTTTACAGAAAATATCGTCGCCCTCCTCCCTCTTCATCATCCATTATCTGACCGGGAATCAATTCGTCTGAGGGATTTAAGAAGTGACCCATTTTGTGTCCTTCCTGAAGGGTTGGTATTCCGCGAACAGGTTGTGAAAGCATGTTATGCTGCAGGTTTTCCACCTCAAATTGCTTTCGAAGGAAAGGATATTGATGCATTAAAAGGGTTAGTCTCTGCAGGTTTGGGGGTAGCATTGATGCCAGAGATGACCTTGGTAGATAACACACCGCGGTCCACTGTTGTGATTCCTATTTCAGATGTGAACCTCACACGAACAGTCGGTGTCATCTACCCGACCCATCGTAAACTGCTTCCTACCGAAGCTTTATTTTATGATTTCCTGCTTGAAACCTATAAAAGATTAAATGAGTTTCGAAATTAGAAATTGCACCTGTATTGCTAATTGGCATCTAGCCAATACTAGAAGCTATGGAAAATAGGAAACAAATGAAAAACTCAAAGAATGAATCCATGTCTGACCGGGTGGATCGGCTAATTAATAAGGGGATAATTGTATTAGAGGAGGAATCGCAATGACCAAGGAAGAGGCAGTCAAGCTTTTAATACTTATTGAATCGGTTTATCCCAACTGCGTATTTAAGGACGAGACGGTCCAGCAATGGTTCCAATTTTGTTCTGAAATGGATTATGAAAAGGTAATGACGAAGGTGAAAACCCACATTCGAAAAAGTCCTTTTCCACCTGCGATTGCTGATATTGCTGTATTCCCGTTTGAAGAAAATGATTTTCCGGAAACATTACAAAAATGGATGAAGAAAGGACGGGAGAGAATGGATCGCGAACGCAAACCTAACCAACAAAATACATTACCAGAATGGCTTGCCGAATATTCAGCTCGAAAATCTATTTGAAGCAGAAGGCATTTTTTCCCCTTATACATAAAAAAAGTCCCACTTTCGATATGAAAGTGGGACTTCCCGTTCATCCTCAACTAATGTTTTACCTTATCTGACTGCTTCTTCTCCCTGGTAAATCCGATATGCGGGAACAATCGTGTCAGAAACAATTTCTTTTCCTTTTTCACGAATGAAATCCAATTTATAATAGGAATCGAATCTTTGGCTGATTTCCGTTTTCACCAGTTCCGGCGGAGTGACGACGATGAATTGGAACTTCAGTTTCTCGGCCACGGCGAAAATCGGATCAAGTACATGGGCCGATGCTGCTTGTCCAAACGGATTATCACAGACTAATGGAACCCAGCTTTGATCGGTTTCGCTTTTAACCGATAATAGCATCATCATCATCACCATTCGAGCGGAAAGCTTTTGTCCGCCGCTGCCGTCGGATTTCGTCCTTGAACCTTGATTAATGGTCTGCCACGTTGAGTAATGCTCTTTTTGCGGTTTCCCGTACATAAAGGCATTATCTGTTCGCATATTATAGACAAGCAGCTCAGGATATCGATTTCGAAGGGATACAAATAAAATTTGCTCATCACTTATGAGTTGTTTTATTTCATCGTCTAATGCGCGATTATGATCATCAATCAAATCAAATTGTTTGGTGATTTTGTTAATAGCAGTTACAAAGTGCTGCTTCAGTAATGGCTCAATATCTTCCGCCTTTTTAGGCAGGATGTCTTCTTTAAGTTGTACAAGCGGAAACGATCCTCGTTCATTTTTCAGCTTCATTTTCGCAATCATGGAACGAATTGCCTCAGCAATACTCATCACTTTCATGCTGGCACGGCTGGCCCAAAAGTTTTGCGCCTTTTCAGCTCTTTCTTTGTCACGTTCCAATTGTTCCAATCCACTTAGTGAGAAACGTTTCATATTCTTAACAATCGTCTGAATATGCGTATAATGCCTAGTATCCAAATGATCTAAAGTCGTTAATACCTCATTTTTAAACCGAATCTCCCAATCCTTTCCTTCAATCGTGAGCTTTAAATTCCTTAAGGATTGGTCGACTTTCGCATGCTTCTCTTGCCCTTCGTCCTGGATCGCTTGGTGTTTCTCACACCAGGACAAGATACATGCTTTACCTAGACTGTTTATTTTTTCTAGATCCTCATTCGTAAATGCTGCCGCTTCCTCTTTGAGTATAACGGATAAGGTTAATAAATCTCCTTCGTACCCGGCAATATTGGTTTCCGTTTCTTTTTGGCGTTTCTCTGCCTGCTTTACTTCCTCTTTCGTTAATTTCGTTTGGTCTTTAATTTCTACTGCTTTTACTTCTAAATCAAGGTCTGCCCATTGTTCAGGCTGTTTTTCATACTTTTCGACTTTCTTTCCAGACTTATCACGCTGGTCAGTCGCGTGCTTTAAGGACGTTTCCGCTACGGTAACGGCCGTTCCTTGTTCCCGTTCATCTTTTTCCGCAGACTTCGCTTCCTTCTGTGCCGTTTGCAACATATTTTCTAATATACTAAGAGGTTCATCAGGTTCTTTTGCTTGATTCCAATCTTGATTATGGGAATTGAGTTTTTTCTCTAATTTGTTTTGCTGCTTTTGTTCGGTTTCTTTTTTTGCTTGAAGAACGAGTAATTCTCTAGCCTGTTCTTCTTTCGATTTTTGAAGCTGTTTTAGCTCTCCGATACTTCCGTTAATCTCTTGTAATAAATATGGAGATAGTTGAGGGACCTCATCAGATAGGTCTGCTTTTTCATCAGCAGGAAAAACAGCTTCTTCTATATAGAACCTAATCTCCTTGATCTTTTGTTCGGTTGTAAGCTTCCATTCTACATAGGTCTGATTCCACTGGTTTTGAAGTTCAACTGTCTGTTGGTGCTCTTTTCCTATTTCTTGCTGCTGTAAACCTAAGGCTTCTTTTTGTTTCTCTTTTTCTAGTTTAACCCGTTTATTTTCTTGTTGAAGAGTTTTTTCTTGATGAAACTCCTCTAACGTTCCTACATTTCTTGTAAGCTTTTCTATCTTACCACTTGTCTTTTCCAGCTGTTCTTTTAGCCCAAGCTGTAATTCTTTCTCTTTTTTTTCTTGGGTTTTGATTTCTTGTAATTTCGTTTTCTTAGAAAGAAGAGCGTTTTGTTCCTGCTTGAAATCTTTTTCGATATCACTAGAAAGCTCACTTGATATAAACCGATCGATTTCTTTTAAAATTCGACGTAAGGAGGTTTCAGTCTTTTCTAATTCAACGAGCGTATCTTTCTTTTCTTCAATTTGCTTCGCAATCGTTATTTTCCAGCTAGTGAATTGATTCTTATCACTTAATAGCGCATTCTCGGTTCCATTAATGATCACAAAAGATTGTTGGTGCTTTTCTCCGTTCATTTCTTCGCGCAAGAAAATTGGAACAGGACTTTTGAACATTCTTCCTGTAAGAACCTGCTGATTAATTTTTTGCCATTGCTGTCCGTTTACGACCAACCCGTATGGTAGGAGTGGATTCGTCATCAGTGAATGAGCCATATCCTCTGGACTTAATGATTGAAGAAATTGGGCTCCATAAAACACATCAATTCCAGTCTTTTCATCAATCCATTCCTTTAATTCTTTCACGTCTTTATTTGCGACCCAGAAGGGTTCATCGTTTAAGGAATGGTCGAGTTGTGTTTCCCAAAGTTCCTTTTTCATTTGTTCAGCTTGATGTCGGTTATTGCCAAGAATTTCTTCTATTTGTATAGCGTATTTCGATAAGAGTGAGTGAGTAAACGGCACTGTGACGTCATCAATTAACCCATGAAGTTTTTCTAATAGTTTTGCTTCCTTTTGCTTTTGTCCTTCATTCGCTGTCTTTAATTCTTCACATTTTTCCTCTGAAAACTGTATGGATTGAAAGAGCGTACCATATGATGTCGCCAGTTGATTTTGCTTTTCATTAGAATCCATATCTTTTGCTTGCAACTCTACTAATCTAGCCTGTTTGTCTTCAATTTGTTTAGAAAGACTCAGGGTTAAGCCCTTTAAGTCATAGGTTAAGCGATCGCCAAATTCTTGGATGAGTGCTGCTTCCTTCATCTCAAAGGTATGCATTTGTGTATAGAGAAAATCTATTTCCGTACTAAGCTGAGCAATGTCTTTTGTCTTTTGTTTATCCTGCTGCAACAGCCCCGTAGCTTTTTTATTTAAGAACTTTTTATATCCTAAATACTGTTTAACACCTTCTTGAATCGATAGATAGGATTGATTCCATTGCTTTCTAGCTTCTTGTTTAATTTCATCCATTCTTTGATTCACTTGCTCTAAGCCGCTATTTTGTTCCAATGTCGCGATTTGCTGTGAAAGAGCGCGAATACTTTGTTCGTTTTCATTCCACTCTTTTAATAACAGTTGAAAGTCTAGTTGTGTTTTTCGATCCTGTTTCACTTTAACGATTGCTTGTAAGGAAGTTTGTTTCTCTCTTTCCTCCACTAATTTCTTATCCCAATCCATGACATCTCTGTGTGCTTTTGCAAACTCTAGATTTTCTTTTTGAAAGCGTAAATCTGCCTGCCTGACGATTAATTTCTCCAGTTCCTTCTCTAAAGTAAGCAGCGTTTCTTCTTCTGATTGCTTTAAATGCTGCAAGGCACCAAGCAGTTGTCTTCCCGCCTGTATGCTGGAATGAACAATTTCTTTATGTTCAACACCTTTAGCCAAGTGCTCTTCAAATGGAATAATGTCTTCTAAAAACTCTTTATGGGCTTGCTCTCTTTTTAAAAGGACAGGCAAGTCCTTCGCGATACTGGCCTGGCTCTTAAATATCTCCACAAGATCATTACTTTGATGTTCGGTTCGATGTAGGACTTGACTAATAGTAGGTATGATTCGCTTTTGGAACAGGGAATGATCATCCTCAGCACCCTCGAAGAATTTCCCAACGCCGCCTTCATCCTTATTGATTTCCTTCATAATGTCCCAATCTTTTCGATTAATTCCGTAAGTATCAAGGATGCGATAGTGCTTTTTCGTATCTCGATACACGTCATATCCATTCCATTTTAAGTAGTCCTTCAAGCTTTCTGTGTCAGCAACCTCACCTTGCTCATAGAGTGGAATATGCTCAAGCGCTGCCTCTTCTTTCCGTTCAAATTCTCTTGTATAAAATGTAATATTTGGAACAATCCTTGCCTCCTGTTCCAATGTTTTACTTTCCATTCCACTTTCTTCATTCATGGAAATCCGCTGCTCAGCTGAGAACATTCCTCCAGTTACCAGAGACGCGTGGTTTGCACCGTCCAATTCCCATTGAATAAGTACATGAAAGGTATAGGGAATAAATTGCTCTTTATTATTAAAGAAGAATTGTTGATAATATCGATTGTTTTGTTTTCCCCATGAAGTTCCAGGCTTAAGTATTTGGAAAATGGTCTGAAGGAAGACACCTTTCCCACCCCCATTCATCATCGCAATGAGGCCATTTGTGGATGTCTCATCATTATGAAAATTAAAAGTGGTATCTTTGTATTGCTTTTGCATGCCATCATATTTCAGGCCGACAATTCTAATTCGATGGATTTTCGGCATGCATATCCTCCTCTGTGGTCATTAATCTTTTTAATAATTCATAACGGTCATAATCGTGATATAGGTATTCAATTCGCTCAAATAGTTCCGTTTTAGGAATCACCTTAGCTATATCGTCCCGATCCAGAATGACGATCAGCCCCTCCGTCTCTAACAAGCGCATGGCTGTGGCTATTAAACCGATTCTAGTACGTCGATTGCCTTTTTTGATCCCATAATCATCCGTGTCAACCTCCATGTATTTCCAGGTGGTGACAACTTCCTTCATATCGATTCTTTCTTCTCCTCCGAAGCTGGGGTTCGTTTTAAGAATGCTATCCCAATTCATTATGAGGTCATTTACAGACCGCTCTAATGCGTAGTAGCTAATCCCTTCCCGCTTCGTGCGAATTCTTGCCGCCTGATTGCGGTCGATGGACGCTAGAAAAGTCATAATGACAACGCTAATTAGATGAAAGTGCTTTTTCGTTTCGATTTGCTTATGCTTTTCTTTCATATGGGTAAAATTCGTAGCAAAAACAGAACCCGTCGGTTGGACAACCAATTGGATGCGCTTAGGCGATTCAATGATATATGTACCTGATTCGTCTGCTAATAAGAGTACTGTCTGTCTCACTTCCGGATCGAAATAAGTTTGAAAGTGTTCACTATTTTCGTCGATTACTTTATCTTTTAATAATGTAAAATAGACAGCGGATGCTCTTTTAATACTTTCTGCACTCACGCTAGCACCTCCTGAACACATATTTTAAAAGGGGACATTTTCATTCGATACCATTGGAAAGGCTCCGCTCGGTGATCAAACTCAGTATAGATTTTTAAGCCTTCAAACATTTGAAATTGTGGATATTCCTTCATTAATTTATGTAGGAGAATTTCCCTCTCATCGCTTAATGTCTCTTCCTTCCGATGAAGCACTTGAACCTTCAGCGGCTTTTTATCGAACATCATCCACAAATCAATCGTTTCTGATTCTTCAAACCATAAATCCTGTACTTCAAGCGGAAGATCCGCTAAATCAGCGATCGAAAACTCTCCGTTTGTTTGTAAAAATTGAAAAACATAACTCCATGCCTTGATAACAGAATCCCAGTTGGTCACTCGCAGACGAGTAATGCTTTCTTCTGCCTCATCTTCAATAACAACATCGATTAGTTGTTTTTCATCGAATTCCTGTTCACCCCAAATCCAATCGAGCGGCAAAATAAATTCATTCTTCGGTGAAAATAATGGAGAAAGGACTCTTTCTATCACTTCGAAACTTTTGACCCCTTCCTTCATGAACCAATTTTCATAATAATGCTCTCGAAAGGAAACCAGGCTAGTTTCCCAAAACAATGAAGGGTTTTCTGCCTTTAATTTCATCTCATAGGAAATATTTTGAATAACCAGCTTCGCAAAACGATCATGCAATTGCCTTGTATGACCAATTTTTTCTTGGAGCAGAATCAATTCTTTTTGAATAGAATCTACCTCTTCATTCCTTCGTTTCGTTTTATCGATCATACTAGTAATGGTACGGAAATGACTTTTTTCTTCTTCAAATTGCTTTTCTATTTCAACCCGATTGTCGGCTCTTTGCCATTCCTCTTCAATCAATAAGATTTTGGGATTGTTGATCATTTCTTTTTGAAAGGTAAATTCCTTTGCCATTAAGCGGTTTACGCGTGAAATGAGGTGATCGAGGTTTCGAGTAGCTTTTCTAAAATTACCGTTTTTAATCAGCTGCATACTGTAGAGTTGTTCAATCGTGATCGAGAACTCCTCCGCCATTTCCCTGCTCATAAAAATCATTTCCTGCGCGACATCTGTTAGTTTATAAACAATCGACCCGCCCATTTCTAAGTTCGTATATAATTCATCCATTGTCACATAGCGAAAGGTTTGTGTCTCCCAGGATTGTTTTAATTCATCATAATATAAGGTTTCAAAGGGCTTACTATATTCTTCTTTCCCCTGATATAAAAGCCCGCTTGTAATCCGTTCCATTTGTTTATCGTCTGCTAAAAGCTTCATTTGCTTAATTGATTCTTCGACTATATATTTGATATCTGATTTGCGCCTTTGATCATCATCATTTAATTCTCGATAAAATATGGTGAGGAGCACCTGCATGAGAATAGTTTGGATATGAGGCTTCAACTCCCCAACTTCCATTCCCCTCCCAAGCTCAAACAGTGGATTTAATCGTTGCATTCGCTTGCCGAAGCCTTCCCATGATTCGTTCACGTCCATCTCCTCCATGTTTCTATGTTTAAGACTTCTTGTGGAATCCGCTTATTTTCCTGCCATAATTGCTGTAATAGTACTTGCTCCTCTTCCGTAAACCATTGAAAGAATGAATCACGGTATTTGATATTTTGTGTTTGTCCTTGTTTTTGATCATTTCTTTGTTCAAGATGCTCAAGCATTTTACGATAGATTTTTAAGGCGGGCTGAATACAGCAATCCGGGTATTTTTCAATAAGCCGAATCATGATCCCGTAACCCGCGGCATCAAGGTCTCCTGCGTAATAGAAAAGATAGGATTTAGCCGGAAAAATTCGGAAGAAAAAGGAAAAGCTCCGCTCAATTTTAGTTCCTTCACCATAAATAATTAGTTCTGGTTCATAATCGAGTTGATTGGCTTCCAATAACTTAATGGAAGTATGGAAGAACGATAGATTCTCAACAATCAGTACCCGCTGAATATCTTTTATTTCTTTCCCTTGTTTCATCCAAAATACAAAAGGTTCCCCGTAATACACCATTTTAAGCTCCGCTTCTGATATGCCAATTCTGGCTAAGAAGCCTTTTCCATCAAGAAAACTATCATTGTCGAGTAAGAATTTTTCATGGCCAAAAAGTTCCAGACTTCTTTCTTCGACTGACACAATTTCCCGTTCCAAACTGGACTTTAGAAAAGAATATACATTCTGGATTCGATTCCATTCATTTTCCGTCTGCCATTCGGGATGCCATTCATAAAAGGAAAAATCAAACAGATCACCTAATTTCATCATCTCGAGACGATCCCATTTGTTTTCCTGAACTTTTATATTGACCCAGTAATATAGGGCAAGCGCCGGGTTCCTTCCATTATATTGATTATTTTGGATGGGAATCAGTTGTCCTTCCCTTTGTAATGTTTCAACTGCACGGTAAAACAACGAATAACCATCCATCTCAAAATAATTGTCCAAAAGCCTGCGTAACTGAAGTTCTAAATCGTTACTATTTATTTTCTTCTTTTGGTTAGGGTGTTGAATATCAGCTATAAATCCTCTCACCCGTGTTTCAATGATGTCGATTGTACTCACCCACTTAAATCTTCATAGAGTTATAGAAATAGACTCTTATATCCAATTTGGACATCCTTATATTATAAACTAGTTGCGTTATCGTTGGTAAATGAAATTTTTTTAATATAATAACCTGTTGTCACAAGACAAATAAAAAAAGCCCTAAATCAATGGATGGGGCTTTTAGAATCTACTATTGATTTATTTCAATTCTTGATCTGCCAATCTGTCATCTTTTGTTTTTGATTCTATAACATGAACAAGTTCTTCTATTATATCGTTTAAACTCATAATGCTTGTATCTTTTCTTAAAATGCTAGATGTTTTGTATAGTAAAGTTCTTTCTTGTTCACTCATAAATACAGTTTTTTCTAGTTCATCCATAGGAATCCCTCCACTTTTAATAAAATGCTGAATATTAATTCTGAGCGGTAAAACCCAATTTATTTCTTGGAAGATCATTGAATAAAGAATAAAATCACATTCTAATCTGATTTAATATACTGATTTAAAATCTTTCTATAATCATTTATGGGTGATTCATTAGTTAATCGTCCATCTAACTCAATAGCCAATAACCGAATAAAGTCTTTGCGAAGATTTAACTTAATTGCAGAATTAAATGCTTCTAGCAAAAGTTCTGTACTAAGGTTATGCATACTTATCTCACTCCACTTGCAGTCAAGTGTGTATTTATTAGAAATAGTTCTAATCAAGAATTAAAAAAAGCAGCTTGCCGAGTTAGGTAATGCTGCTTTTTTTGTGCGCAATAGATTATTTATTAACAAAGAAGACTCAACCTATAAAGGAAGTATTATCCAATAGGTATAGATACTATTTACTTGGAGTAACTAGTACACGCACGCTATCTTCCAATTGATGAGCAATACTTAGATGAGTCTTTCTTGCTTGTTTTACATAGTTGTCAAAGACAGCTTCCCATGCATTACGTGCTTCATTTGTATAGTCAATGAATGCCCCGCTATTTTGTTCAAAAAGCTCCTCAGTTTTTTTAATTAAATCAAAGGCTGAGTTAATTGGAGTTAAATAAAGCTCCTCTAATTTACTAGCTGCTTCACTTACTTGACTATTTAAAGATTCAGTCACTTCTAGAGCAGACTCATTTGTTTTAAAAATGTTGTTTTGGAATAACCCATTACGGAAATCCCCATTTAATTTTGTTGCTTGCTCAAAAAGCCCCATAAAGGTTTTACGGTATACCCCATTAAACTTTGTTGTTTCTTTTATAGCATTTAAGTATAGTTCTTTACTTTGTTCTCTAAGTTCTCTTGTACGAGATACTGCTCCTTCAAATTGATCCCAAAGTGTTTCAATATATGGATCCGAAACATAGTTTGTTTCTTTTTGCTGTTCCACTTTTTGAATCTCAACTTTAGCAACCTCTACTTTTGGAACCTCTAATTTTTTAACTTCCTTGTTTAGAACTTCTTCTTTTTGTTGGATCATCTTTTGAACCATTTTCGTTCCTCCTCATTGTTTTTATAAATTTCTCTATATTATCCTCCCTATGAAACGGAAGTATGTAGAGTTCAAGAAAACTAGAATACATTGTAAAAAAATAATTGAGCTTGGATTAATAATGTTGAGTTGTCTAGCATAACCCTTTAAATACGCATTACCAACATCAGGTTCAACTTGATAAAATTTCTATATATGTATTTTACATATATAAGCTACATTTAGTCAATTGTAAATAAACAATAAAATGTATACAATTCATAAATGTGTATATTATTTGACTATTATGAAAATTGGTAATGAATGCTCTTTCCCTGGCTCTCTATAAAATAGGTGATATTTTTGTTATATTCATCCATTCCTTTTTAATATTATAGAAAGTCCAAACTTTTTTGTAACATGGAATTAGATTCTATTCTATTTATATCTTAAGGAGGTCAACAATGAGTGAGATTGTTTCAGCATTTCAAGATATTCCAACCACGTGCATTTCTGACACGATGCAAGGGCTAAATAATATGGATCCATCCATTAAACCATTAAAAGAGGAATACCGAATTGCAGGGCGTGCCTATACTGTTAAAATGCCTGTTGGTGATAATCAATGCGTATTACGTGCAATTCGTGAAGCCCAGCCAGGGGATATTATTGTTATAGATGCAAAAGGAGATACCTATCGAACCATCGCAGGAGATTTCATCCTTGGACTTGCGCAAACATTAGGGATTAAAGGGATCGTCACCGATGGGGTTATTCGTGACATCCTTGGGGTAAAAAAACTTAATTTCCCAGTATTTTGCAAAGGTACAACAGTTGCATCAAGCGCTAAGGGTGGCTGGGGAGAAGTACACGTGCCGATTTCTTGCGGTGGAACCTCAATAAGCCCAGGAGACATCATTGTAGCGGATGCAGATGGGGTTGTAGTGGTCCCAAAAGAGATTGAGGAAGAAGTATTAAGGAAAGCAAAAGAAAAACTTGTTAAAGATTATGAACGGGATGAGAAAGTTTCAGGAAAACCCGATGAAGTTATCCGTTATTTAGATAGAATGCTGAAATAAATAGATTATCAAAATGAAGGGAAAACAGGTTATTTTAGTTTCCCTTCTTTGTTATTTTGTAATAAAAGAGAAATACATAGGTAATTTTCCGTTCGGACTTCATTCAATGGCTTGAATTATTTTTGACAAATTTGTGAACAAAGTTTTGACAATTTTGTGAACAAAGTGAATAATAGTATTGTAGAGGAAATGACTGAACTAGTATTTCCACTAGATGCACAAAAATTTTTTACAACAAATTAACAGATTAATTAAAATTTTCAGACATAACATCGTATGGAGGTCGTTATTATGAATTCACGTTTAAAAATATTACATGCAACAAAATGGACTGGTGGAATTACATTAATAACAGGTATGATGATCTTTTTATATGGAATGTTCGGAGATGTTACTCCGATTATTGGAATTGGAATCGGTACCATTGTTGGAGCTGTGCTTTTCTTCCTAATTGGCATGTTTTTTATAACTACCGAGGAGATGGTAGAAAACACTCATAAAGGAATTGAAATTTCGCCAATGAAATCAAGAAATGGATTGTATTTAGTTAAAAATAATAATAAATGTTAGAAAAAATATGTAATTGAAAAGAGAGCGTTAAAAACGCTCCCTTTCCTCCTACATATCCCAAAGAAAAATGAGTAATGTACCTAAAATGGTGACTAATGCCACTGTAATCATAAAAAATACTTTTCCATAAATAATCCATTTTTCATTTGTCTCACCAGCATGCATGAATACAACGAGCTGGAGGAGTGCCTGTGCAAATGCTGTAACAACAAGTACAAACATCCCCATTGCAAAAGACAAATGTAAAAAGTAAACGGCAAGAGCGACTGCCGTAAATGAAAGAGAAAAGACAAAGCCCATTATTTGTTTTCGTGGGAATAATTCGCTCATATTACATCATTCCTTTCAAATAAATGAAGCTGAAAATAAAGATCCACACGACATCCAGGAAATGCCAATATAACGAGAAGATAAATGATTTATTTGTTGTTTCGGGAGTTAAACCACGTTTTTTTATCTGCATAAGAATGCCGGCTCCCCAGAATAATCCGAAGGTAACGTGCGCGCCGTGTGTTCCCAATGTCATCATTAGAATAGCTGTAAACGCACTTGTCTGCAGTGTTGCCCCTTCATGGATATACGTAAGAAATTCATCAATTTCAAAGCCTAGGAAGCCTAAACCGAGAACAAGTGTGATCGCAAAAAATGTTAACATCGCTTTTTGTTTCCCGATACGCATCGCGTGAATGCCAAGCCCAATTGTAAAACTACTTGTCAATAAAACTAGTGTTTCAATTAAAACTGGGGTAATTTCAAAAATTTCGGATCCACTTGGTCCATTACCTACTCTATGCTCTAGCGTAAAATAGGACGTAAAAAGTGTCGCAAACAGCATAATTTCAGCCGCAAGGAAAACCCAAAAGCCAAAAATATTTTGGTCATTTTGTTTTGTACTATATTCTAATGGCAGCGAGTGATCGATTTTCATTAGTTAACACCTCGCAATTTGATTTCGGTTTCTTCAATTTCTTTAACAGAAATATAACGGCCATGATCTACTTCAAATGAGCGAAGTACCAAGCATGCTAGAATTGCAATCGTTGAAATAATAGCTGGAATCCACAATGAGAAAATGAATGAAAATCCCCACACGAAGAAAATTGCACCCATTATAAATGGAATTCCGCTGTTATTAGGCATATGAATTTTTTCCAATTCACCTGAAAACAGCTCATGACCTTTTTTCTTGGTATCCCAGAATGCCTGACTAGAAGCAACATTTGGTGTAATTGCAAAGTTATATTCCGGGACAGGAGTATGTGTAGCCCATTCCAATGAACGAGCATCCCAAGGATCTGCGCTAATATTTCTTGGTGAATAACGAACACTGTAATATACGTTGTATACGATTATGGCAAAGCTGATTGCCATAATACCCGCACCAACAAATGAAACCATATTTAAAGTTCCATAGCCAGTCGCCTCAGAATATGTGTACATACGGCGTGCTTGGCCGTCCAAACCAGTTATATACATTGGGAAGAATGCTAAGCAAAATCCGATGGATAAAAGCCAAAATGCCCATTTCCCAATTCTTTCATTTAACATAAAGCCAAACATTTTTGGCCAATAGTACGTAAGACCAGCAAGCATAGCAAATACAACACCAGGGATGATGACATTATGGAAGTGTGCTACTAAAAACATTGTATTATGGTATTGATAATCAGCAGCCGACATCGCCAACATAACCCCTGTCATTCCGCCAATCACAAAAAGCGGAATAAAACCGATGGAATACAACATTGGTACGGTGAAACGAATCTTCCCTTTCCATAATGTGAATAACCAGTTAAACATCTTAACTCCAGTCGGAACTGAAATGGCCATCGTTGTTATCGAAAAGAAACTATTTGCCGTAGGGCCTTGACCCATTGTAAAGAAATGGTGAGCCCAAACCAAACATGAAAGGGCTGAGATAATTACCATTGAAGCAACCATTGATTTATAGCCATAAAGGTTTCGACCGGCAAAGGTTGAAATAATTTCACTATATAATCCAAACGCAGGCAAAACGAGAATATATACTTCAGGATGTCCCCAAACCCAGAAAAGGTTTGCCCAGAGCATATCCATCCCGCCATTTGTTGTTGAGAAGAAATGGGTACCAAAGAGTCTGTCCATTGATCCCATCGCAAGCGCCACTGTTAATACAGGGAAAACTGTTACAATGATTAGGTTTGCAACCAATGTAGACCAGGTAAACATCGGCATTTTCATTAATGTCATACTTGGCGCTCTCATTTTAATAATCGTTGTAATCATGTTAATACCTGTCATAAGTGAACCGAGACCGGATATTTGAATGGCGAACATATAATAGTTCGTTCCGACCGATGGACTAAGCTCATTTCCAGCAAGAGGAAAATAGGAAGTCCATCCTGCATCAGGTGAGCCTCCGACAACAAAAGAGATATTCAGCAGCATCGCACCGAAGAAGAATAGCCAAAAGCTTAATGCGTTTAATCTTGGGAAAGCTACATCACGAGCCCCAATTTGTAATGGAACAAGATAGTTCATAAAAGCAAAGATGAATGGCATTGCCATAAATAAAAGCATAATAACTCCGTGTGTTGAGAAAACCTCATTATAATGCTGGGCATCCATCAGCTTATTTTCAGGTACAGCAAGCTGTGCACGCATCATAATTGCGTCTACTCCACCCCGAAATAACATAATTAAGGCAGAGATTAAATACATAATTCCAATTCGTTTATGGTCAACCGTTGTTAACCATTCACGCCATAAATACCCCCACTTTTTAAAATAGGTTAAGCCCGCGAAAATAGCGACTACGGTAAGGCCAATCGCAACCATTGATGCATATATCGCAATACTTGGATTTGGTACGGCAAAACGGTGTAAAAAATCCATCCTGTACTGACTCCTTTCGAAAAATGTATTTTAACAATTGTTCATTCATAAAACATTTAATATTTACTGATGACTTTTGTGGTCTGACATGTCCATTTGAGAATGTTCCTCATGACCTTCCACTGATTTAGTGGATTCACTATTATGATGTTCAGGTGGAGGACTAAAGTTTAAATGAGTACCAGTGAAGGTCATTTGTCCGAGATGACCCGGTTTTAATAATTTATTAAATTGTCCCTCTGTTAGTGGCTTTGCGGTTTTTTTAACGTCTTTTACCCATTTATCAAAATCCTTTTCAGACATTGCTGTGACATTGAACATATTTTCAGCAGATCCTTTACCACTGAAGTTCGCATTGCGCCCCATCATTTCTCCTGGTTCATCAGCAGCTAAATTCAAGGTGGTAGTCATATTAGACATCGCATATTTTTGTCCGCCAAGCTGCGGAATCCAGAAGCTTGTAATAGGCCCATAGGAATAGAGCTTAAATTCAATCGGACGGTCTGTTGGAATATACAAATAGTTAACCGTTTCGATATTTTCCTCCGGGTAACTAAAATGCCATTTCCAATCAGAGGATGAAGCATAAATAACTAAAGGTTCCTTATCCTGGTATCCTTGTGGTTTTGCTTCCACAATATAATTACTTTGAACAGATACAAATGAAAAATAAGTTACTATTATGACAGGAATTCCGACACAGATGATCTCGACCCATTTATTTCCTTCAATGTGAGGAGGTTCATAGTTCGGGCTTTGCTTTGAGGCACGGTACTTTATTAACACATATATCAAAATAGCAAAAACAATAATCACAATAAATGACATGATGCCTATGGACAGCAAAATGTCATGGGCTTGCCTTTTGGCTTGTGGCCCCTTAGGATCAAGAACCATGAGTGGTTCACATCCCGTAAGCACTGTGACAATAGTGAATACCAATAATACTAAAACCGATTTTATTTTCATTTTAGCAACCCTTTCTTTAATCTAAGATATTTCTAAATTAAATGTTTCATATATTGTGATATAAATCACATCTAAAAAAAGTTTATTACAAAGTCACTTAAAATACATCTTCTAGATAGAAAATGTCATTAAATATTCATAAAGGCAAATTGACATATAAAAGTGGAGGCTATTCATTGGCAATTTATTCGAGAAGTGATTATAATGAAAAATTTATTCTAAAATAGGATTGTATCATTCTTCCTACCCTGCAAAAAAAACCCTATTGTCATGTGACAATAGAGTTTTGGATTATTAGGTAAAAAATAGAAGCGGCTGATTCGGCAATCTTCTGTTTCACCATCCATGGGGTCCAGCCTTTTACTTAACTGATGAGATGATACCAATTTTAAATGAAGCCTCCGTTTTTTCAACCACTTCTTCAACAGATACTCCGTCCTGGGTTTCTACGAGAACCATTCCTTCTGGAGTGAAATCAAATACAGCCAAATCAGTGATTAAACGGTGCACCACTTCTTTTCCGGTAAGAGGAAGCGTACATTCTGCTTTGACCTTTGATTCACCGTGTTTATTTACATGTTCCATAATAACCACCACACGTTTTGCGCCGTTTACTAAATCCATGGCGCCGCCCATTCCTTTGACCATCTTCCCGGGAATCATCCAGTTAGCCAAATCTCCTGTTTGTGAAACTTCCATTCCCCCTAAGATGGCAAGGTCGATATGACCGCCGCGAATCATAGCAAATGATTCCGCACTGTCGAAATAGGAAGCACCCGGTACGTCTGTTACTGTTTCTTTTCCCGCATTTATTAGATCAGGGTCTTCTGTACCTTCAACCGGATAAGGGCCAATGCCCAATAAGCCATTTTCTGATTGTAACATGACATTGTATTCGCTTGGAATTTCATTGGCAATAAGGGTTGGGATCCCAATTCCTAAATTCACGTTCATTCCATCCTGAATTTCTTGAACCGCACGTTTTACAATGGTTAATCGCGCATCCTTCAATCCACTCACTCCTTGTCTCTTAAACTTAGCTGTTGATTTTCGCTCCAGGCGCTTTGCTCCCATCAACATTCTTAAAAAAACTATTAAGCTTGTACTACTGTGCGTCTTTCTATCCGTTTTTCATAGTTTGTTCCGAGCAGGACACGTTGAACATAAATTCCAGGGGTATGGATTTCATCTGGATTTAACTCTCCTACTTCAACGATTTCCTCAACTTCTGCAATCGTAATTTTTCCCGCCATGGCTGCCAATGGATTAAAGTTTCGGGATGTTTTTCGGAAAACAAGGTTTCCTAGCGGGTCGGCCTTCCAGGCTTTTACTAGGGCAAACTCACCGACAATTCCCTCTTCTAATAAATAAGTTCTTCCGTTAAACTCTTTGTGTTCTTTTCCTTCTGCAATTGGTGTTCCCACCCCAGTAGCCGTATAAAAACCAGGTATTCCTGCGCCGCCAGCACGAATTCGTTCTGCAAGCGTTCCTTGAGGGACTAGCTCAACCTCAAGCTCACCACTTAAAAACTGCTTTTCAAAAATTTTATTTTCACCGACATACGATGAAACCATTTTCTTAATTTGCTTATTGGCAAGCAGCAGACCAAGCCCCCAATCATCCACGCCACAGTTATTACTAACGATGGTTAAATCCTTTGTTCCCTGATCTCTTAAGGCAAGAATTGCCTTTTCGGGAATTCCGCACAGTCCGAAACCTCCGACGATGATGGTAGCGCCATCTGAAATATCTTTTATTGCTTCGGTGAAGGAATTCACAACTTTCCCATTCTTCACTGGATCCGCCTCCTTAGATTTAAACTTTTACAATTGACTTTAATAAATCAGACTGGATATACAGCGTGTTTCCGTTCTGAAAAAATGAGATATTTTGATGAGTATGCATCAAAACGGTTCACCAGCTCTTTTCGCAATGAGTTTGCTGGAATAATCCCGTCGATCACCATTTCAGAAGCTAAATGGTAAATATCAATATCTTCTTTATATTCCTCTCGTTTTTGTTCGATGAATGCGGCACGTTCTTCTTCAGGCAGCGAAGCAATTTTATTAGCATATACGGCATTTACTGCTGCTTCTGGTCCCATTACCGCAATTTGTGCTGAAGGCAAAGCAAGACAAGCATCCGGTTCAAATGCAGGGCCAGCCATTGCATAAAGACCAGCACCATATGCTTTACGGACGATAACTGAGATTTTTGGAACACTTGCTTCAGCCATAGCTGAAATCATCTTCGCCCCATGGCGAATGATTCCTGCCCGTTCTACTTTTGTCCCTATCATAAATCCGGGTACATCAACTAGAAACAAAAGGGGAATATGGTAGGCATCACAAAGATTAATAAATTTTGCGGCCTTATCTGCTGAATCGTGGAATAAAACTCCGCCTTTAACACGTGGCTGATTGGCGATAATTCCGACTGATTTCCCCTCCATACGAGCAAGTCCTGTAATAAGTTCGCCAGCAAAAAGTTTTTTGATTTCAAAGAAGGAACCTTCATCAATAATCCCATTAATGAGATCATGCATATTAAATGCTGCATTCTGATTAGACGGAATCAGCTCTTCTAATGGCCTTTTCAATAGTTTAGGAGCAACAGCCTCATGAACTGGCGGTTTCTCTGAAAAATTAGCAGGGAAATAAGAAAGATAGTTTCTCGCCATTGAAATGGCTTCTTCTTCATTTTTCGCCAGAACATCACCGCAGCCTGAAACAGAACAGTGCATGCGGGCACCGCCCATTTCCTCTAAGGTTACTTTTTCACCAATAACCATTTCGGCCATTCTCGGTGAACCCAGGTACATCGATGCATTTTTATCAACCATAATGACAATGTCACAAAAAGCCGGAATATAAGCTCCGCCGGCCGCAGATGGTCCAAACAGAATACAGATTTGAGGGATTTTACCTGAAAGTTTCACTTGATTGTAAAAGATTCTCCCTGCCCCACGACGTCCCGGGAACATTTCCACCTGATCCGTTATCCGCGCCCCGGCTGAATCTACCAAGTATACTAATGGCACACGAAGTTTTTCAGCCGTTTCCTGAATTCGAATGATTTTCTCAACCGTTCGAGCTCCCCAAGAACCCGCTTTGATTGTTGAATCATTGGCCATCACACAGACAAGCTGACCATTAATCTTGCCCATTCCTGTCACGACACCATCTGCAGGAAGATCCCCCGCCATACAGTTTGCAAATAAAGCATCCTCTAATTCAAAGCCAGGATCGAATAAAAGTGATAAACGATCACGAACGAATAGTTTTCCTTGCTCTTGGTTCTTTTCATGATATTTGGGAGCTCCGCCCTTTTTGATTTGCTCGACTCGATCTTGCAGTGTTTGTTGTAGAGGTTTCATATCCACTGTCATTATTTCTCCTCCTTTATTTATCTAGTTTTCTTATTCTCCCCTGTAAATTGGGGCGCGTTTCTCCTTAAAAGCCTGTAATCCTTCTAATCGATCCTTTGTTGGCATCGTCACTTCATAGGCATTTTGTTCAATCGCAAGACCTGTATTTATATCGACATCATAGCCTTTATCGATGGCGAACTTTGCTTGCGCGACGGCAATCGGGCCATTCCGAACAATTTGTCCCGCGACTTCTAATGCTTTATCCATTAAGCTTGCAACAGGGACCGTATACTCTACTAAACCAATCTCAAGGGCTTCTTTTGCTTCAATACGTCTGGCAGTGAAAATCAGCTCTTTGGCACGTCCTTTTCCTACTAATCTTGCTAAACGCTGTGTTCCGCCTGCCCCTGGAATAATTCCTAAGGAAGTTTCCGTCAGTCCGAGTTTCGCAGTTTCAGAGGCAATACGGATATCACAAGCGAGCGCTAGTTCAGTTCCTCCGCCAAATGCAACGCCGTTCACTGCCGCTATGACCGGTTGGGGTAAAAATTCTAAAGAATTGATCGTATCACGGATTAGGGAAACCGTCTTCCTCACCTGAACCGGATCCATTCCAGCTCGTTCCTTTAAATCAGCTCCAGCACAAAAAGCCTTCTCCCCGGCCCCGGTAATGACGATACAGCGGACGGATCGATCATATTTACAGGTAAGGATGGCATCCTTGAGCCCCTCTAACATCTGTATGGATAAAGCATTAGCTGCTTCCGGCCTATTTAAAGTAATCAGCACGATTCCGTTTTCTAACTTGTTAACTACTATGGTATTAGTCATGATCTCACCTTTCTCACACGGTATTTCCAAGCTTTCCACCAAGCAAGGAGCTGGCAGCTTGAAAACTTTTACTAGGTAAAGGTCTGCCAAGCTTCTCCTGAATGAATTGGGATGCAGAAGTCAGCTTTTGCTGATCAGCTCCCGTGTGAATTCCCATCCCGTGAAGCATATAAAGTAAATCGTCTGTTGCAACGTTACCAGATGCTCCGGGGGCATAAGGACATCCTCCTAAGCCGCCAAGCGAAGAGTCAAAAATGGTAATTCCCATCTCTAACGATACTAAGATGTTAGCCAAAGCCGTTCCTCTTGTATCATGAAAATGCATGGCTAATCTATCAGCCGGAAATCTCTTTAGTAACACTTCTAACACTTCTTGAACTTGCTTTGGATTGGCCACACCGATCGTATCCCCGAGAGACAATTCTGCAATCCCCATGTCAAATAATGTTTCGGACACTCTTATGACCGCATCGATATCGACATTCCCCTCATAAGGACAACCAAAAACAGTCGAAACATAGCCTCTGCTTAATTTTCCGGCTGAAATGGTTTCTCTGACCAAGTCTTTTAACACAGGGAAAGTCGCACCAATTGTTTTATTAATATTTTTTAAGTTATGTGTTTCACTTGCCGACATAAACACGGCCACTTCATCAATGTTCGCTTTAAATGCCTGTTCCAAACCTTGAAGGTTTGGAACGAGTGCTGTATAGGTGACACCGGGCACTTTAGTAATGCCAGCAGCCACGGCAACGGCATCTGAAAGTGCAGGAATCCATTTGGGATTAACAAAAGAAGTAATCTCGAGATGTTTTAGCCCACTTTCTGACAATTGATTAATCCAAGCAATTTTATCTTCTGTTGAAATGAAAGTTTTTTCGTTTTGCAATCCATCACGAGGACCAACCTCTTTAATCGTTACACTCACCGGCCACTTCATTGTTCCATCTCCTTTACACCCTTATTCAGGCTCTATTCAACTACTACAATGACGTCGCCTTCATTAACAAAGTCGCCTTCATTCACTTTCACTTCTTTCACCGTTCCATCGAGTTCGGCCGCAATTGGAATTTCCATTTTCATTGATTCTAAAATCACTACATCTTGACCCTCTTCTACCTGGTCCCCAGCTTTAACCAATATCTTCCATACATTTCCTGCCATGCTTGCCAATACTTCACTCATGATTATTCCTCCTATTTAACGTTATTTGCTTTTTTAGATTTTAAATACTTGTTAACGAAGTCTGTTGTCGTATCACCTAATTGGAATGCCGGGTGAGCAATAACCTCTTGCAACATTGGGATATTTGTTTTAATACCTTCAATATGATAATCCACTAATGCTTCTTGCAGACGATTGATTGCCTCTTCCCGATTGCTGCCCTTGACAACAAGCTTAGCAATCATTGGATCATAAAAAGGTGTGACGACGGATTGACCGTGAATCGCTAATTCATGTCGAACTCCAGGTCCGTTCGGCAACTCTAATTTTGTTATTTTTCCGGGTGAAGGGAAAAATGTTTTCGGGTCTTCCGCATAGATTCTAACCTCAATGGCATGACCGTCGCGTTTGACCTCTGCTTGAGAAAATTCCAGAGCTTCACCTGCAGCAATTTGCAATTGTTTTTCAACTAAGTCCAACCCTGTAATTTCTTCCGTAACCGGATGTTCCACTTGTAAACGGGTATTCATTTCAAGAAAATAGAAATTTTGCTCTTTATCCACTAAAAACTCGATGGTTCCCGCATTTTTATACCCAATGGATTTGGCCGCTCTTACTGCAGCCTCCCCCATCTTGGTACGAGTTTCTTCAGTAATAAATGAGGATGGAGCTTCTTCTACGACCTTTTGATGACGGCGCTGGATTGAACATTCACGTTCCCAAAGATACACGGTATTTCCAAAACCATCTGCCAAGATTTGAATCTCAATATGCCTTGGATTTTCAACAAATTTTTCAATATACATTGCTCCATCGCCGAAGAAATCAGTTGCCCGCTTTTGATTCCCAGCGAAAGCTTTTCGGATTTCATCTCCATTATGGACCACCTGCATTCCAATTCCTCCACCACCAGCGGAAGCTTTTAGCATAACGGGATAACCAATGCGATCCGCCGCTTCTACTGCTTCCTCTTCATCTGCCAGTGGGTAGGTAATCCCTGGAACGACAGGAACACCAGCTTCCTCCATTGCTTTGCGTGATTCAATCTTACTTCCCATTTTGGAAATAACCTCTGGAGAAGGTCCAATGAAGATAAGGCCAGCTTCCTCACAACGGCGGGCAAAGTCCGTATTTTCGGACAACAAGCCATATCCCGGATGGATTGCCGCCGCTCCTGATTCTAGAGCGACCTCGAGAATTTTATTGATATTTAAATAGCTTTCGGCTACACGGGGACCGCCAATTAAATAGGCCTCATCTGCCATTTTTACATGGGGAGCATCCGCATCTGCTTCGGAGTAAACTCCAATTGTAGTAATCCCTAAGGACTTGCATGTACGAATGACACGGACAGCAATTTCGCCACGATTAGCTATTAATACTTTTTTAAACATGACTTTCCACCCTTTCTATCCTCTATTTAAGAAGGTTAAAACTCATCAGCATCAGCTAAACTTTGATAATAAAGGAGATATGTAAATCTTTACGTCTATCTTTAACTCCTAATCTACTAATATGGAACCAGTCATTTGTCGGTTACCTTCCTGACAAATGACTGTCTCTAATTAATAACTATTTAACAGATGATTTTTCCGCAAGTATTTTTTGTATTTGTGCAACGGTCGTTGGGTCTTCTAGTCCTGTAATATCGCCGGTAACCTTACCTGATACAACAATTTCCTTTAATAAGCGGCGCATGATTTTTCCGCTGACTGTTTTCGGGAGCATATCTGTAAAAATAATTGATTTTGGAGTGGCAATCTTACCAATTTGTTGAATGATCCGATTATTTATTTGTTGTTTTAATTCTTCAGTTCCTTTATAGCCATCAGCCAGACGGACAAATACGAGCGGAACCTCTCCTTTAATTTCATCAGGGATTCCAATAATTGCAGTCTCAGAAACTCCTTCACATTCAAGTGCAGCGCTTTCCATTTCCATTGTACTCAAGCGGTGCCCGGCTACATTAAATGCGTCATCTGAACGGCCAACTACCCATAAATATCCATCATCATCTATTAATGCCAGGTCGCTGGCATAATAGCAGCCATCCACTTGGCTATAATAGGATGCGTAATACCGTTCCGGTTCTTTCCAGAGTGTTCGGCATAACATTGGAAATGGTTTTCTAATCACCAGGTTTCCTAAGGTGCCGGGTCTAACCGAATTGCCTTCTGCATCAACGATATCCATAACTGCACCTAAAAAGGCCGTTCCTGAGGATCCCGGTTTCATCGGTGTCAGCCAAGCTGCCCCAGCTATAGGCGAACCCGCTGTTTCGGTTTGCCCCCATGTATTATTGATATATACCTTTTTCTTGCCTAAAACTTCATAGGTCCAATGCCACGTCTCTGGATCGAAGGGTTCTCCAACAAGGGAAATAACATCGAGGCAAGATAAATCAAATTTCTCTAATGTTTTTTCTCCCATACTTTTTAACATTCTTAATGCTGTTGGGGCTGTAAACAGTTTATTCACCCTGTATTTTTCAATGATTTGATAAAAACGATCTTTTGTTGGATAATCAACAGCTCCTTCAAAGACAACGGTTGTTACACCATTCGCTAAGGCACCTGTAATTCCCCATATATGCATGGTTAACCAGCCGATATCCGCGGTACACCAGAAAACATCGTCCTGATGGTGATCCATATGATACTTAGCATATGTGTAATTTTGTGTGACAAAAGCCATGCCGGAATGCACGACACCTTTGGGTTTACCTGTCGTCCCACTTGTATAAAAGACAATACCGCTCTCATTCGCTTCAATTCGCTCAGGTTCACAAACGATACTTGCCGCTTTAGTCTGCTCATGCCACCAGTAATCCCGGCCCTCTTTCATTTGAACCTCTGAACCTAAGCGGTCGACAACAATGACAGCTTCGATAGATGGGATAGATGGAACAACCTGATCTACTTTTTCTTTTAAAGGGATGAATTTACCCCGGCGTTCCGTTGCATCCGCAGTGATCAATACCTTTGGCTCAAAATTGATGAGTCGGTCTGTCAATGATTTTTCTGAATAACCGGAAAAAATCGTATTGTAAATCGCACCAATTCGGAAACAAGCTAAAACAGAAATAAAGGCTTCGGCCAGATTCGGAAGAAAAATGGCAACACAATCACCTTTTTTTACACCAAAGGATTTAAGAACATTCGCAAACCGATTGACTTCAGCTAGAAGCATATTATATGTGTAAAATTTGGTATCCCCGTTTTCACCTTCCCAAATGAGCGCGGTCCGGTTTCCTGCCCCATTTTCTATATGGCGATCAAGTAAATTTACACTTGGGTTACTAATGCCGCCGGAAAAAAAGCGAAAATCGGGGAGCTGTCCACTAATGGTTTCATCCCATGGTTCATACCAAACAAGTTCACGGGCTGCACTGTCCCAAAATTTAGCCGGATCTTCTTGTGATTGTTTAAGAAGTTCTTGAAATGCTTCGCTGCTTCCAATAGAGGTTGAACGTACTTTTTCTTCGTTTGGATAAATAAGTTTACTATTTGAAACGACTTGTAAAATTCCACTAATATCCATGTAATGGCTCCTTTAACAATTTTTTTAATTACTATTAAAATTCATTAACATCCAATTTGTTTGGCTATGACCATTCGTTGAACTTCCGATGTTCCTTCACCAATTTCCAAGAGTTTTGCATCACGGAAGAATCGTTCCACTTGATATTCCTTCATATATCCATAACCGCCATGAATTTGAACGGCTTGATCACATGCTCGCATGCACATCTCCGAAGCAAATAATTTTGCATATGCCGCTTCCTTTTTAAAGACTCTTCCTTGATCCTTTAACCAAGCTGCTTTAAAAACCATATTTCGTGCTAATTCGATATTCATAGCCATGTCCGCTAATTTAAATTGGATGGCCTGGAAGTTGGATAAACTCTTTCCAAACTGTTTTCTTTCTTTTGCATATTGAAGAGCTTTTTCATAGGCTCCTTGTGCAATACCTACACCCATCGCAGCGATTCCAATTCTTCCGCCATCAAGAGTAGCCAAAAATTGCTTGTAACCGTTTCCATCTGTTCCCAACAGATTTTCTTTTGGAACTCTTACATTCTCCATGATAAGTTCTGTGGTATTTGAGGCATGCAGACCCATTTTTTCGTAGTTGTCGATGACAGTGAATCCCGGAGCATTTGTAGGAACAATAAATGCGCTGATTCCGTTGATTCCTTTTGAGCGGTCTGTAACCGCTGTCACTGCAAGGTGATTGGCATAGCTTGCATTTGTAATAAAACATTTGGAGCCATTAATGACCCACTCATCTCCATCAAGAACTGCTGTTGTTTGGGTTCCACCTGCATCAGATCCTGCATTTGGCTCAGTCAATCCAAATGCTCCAAGAGACTCTCCCGTACAAATGGGTGTTAAATACTTCTCTTTTTGCTCATGTGTACCAAATAAATTAAGAGGTGCTCCTCCTAATGAAATATGTGCTGAATATGTAATGCCTGTTGATGCACAAACACGACTAAGTTCTTCCACGACAATCGCAAAGCTAATCGTATCGGCTTCACCTCCACCGTATTGTTCAGGAAATGGCAGGCCCATGATCCCTAACTCTGCTAATTTTGCAAACACTTCCTTAGGGAATTCCCCCGTTCGATCACGTTCATCCGCTCCAGTAGCAACTTCTGCATCAGCAAAATCTCGAACTAACTTGCGGATCATCTCTTGTTCTTTCGTTAAATCAAAATTCATTTATCTACATCCCCTTTCTTAATATTCTGATTTGTTTTTTTAGCAAAAAAAAATTAATCCTTCACTACCTATCTATAAGATGAACTCCTTTCATTATTTTCAAAACTTTCTTATAATAAGAATATAATCATTATGAGTATTAAGCTATGTATATTTTCATGAATATAATTATGAAAAATTTGTGTCTTTTACACAAAAATACAAATTGGATGAAATGTGTAGTCTTAGAGAAAGGATGATGACAGATGCAAGATACCTTAACTCATCGGCAATTAAAGTCCTTAATCCATGTGTCGAACGTGATCAATTCCAAATTAGATATTGATACCATCTTTGATTCCATCATGAATGAAACGATATCTGTCGTTGAAGCGGCTGGAGGGGGCTCTATCTGGATTTTTGACAAAAACCAGAATCGACTCATCGCCAAATCTGCTCAAGGATTATTTTATCCACATATATTTAGGCAAATTAAACTAGTTAGTGGTGAATCCATGACTGGGATGTCTTTTGCAGCCAAAAAATGCCTCATTTTTTGGAATGAAGTAGAAATTAAACAGGCACTTTCAACATTAACTCCAGATAACAGAGATTTATTAGATCAGTCTATTCCAAGTAATTTCCATTTTACATCAGTCATTTCTTCACCTATATTACAAAACGGAAAATGTATTGGCGTGATTACATTGGATTCTTTTGAACAATCGTTGCAGTTTAAGCAAGAGGATATTAATCTATTAGAAGCAATTGGCCACCAAGCAGCAGTCGCCTTGGAAAAATCCATTCTTTATAATGAGAAGGAAAAAATGGTTCAGAAACTTTCACATTCCATCGAAATACATAGAAACCTGGCCAATCTCGTTGTAAATGGAGAAGGAATTCAATCGATTATGGATTATATTCATAAAACAATCGGACAACAGATGTTTCTCTTTGATGAAATAGGGGAACTTAGGGCATCTGCCTGCTATTCCTCCTTTTCAGATGAAATGACCGAGTTTATGAAAGCGTATGCAAAACAAATTATCCTAACACTTGAAAACTCACATACCGTTTCCGAAATATCATTAAATGATGAAACGTATCAATTAGTTGTATTACCACTTGGATCCAAATTAAAGTCTCTAGGGGGGCTAATCCTCCTATCAAAACAAAAAATGAATGAGGTGGATATCGCTGCTCTTGAACATGCCTGTACAGTCATTTCACTTGAACTGGGAAAAGAACAGGCCGTTTTTGAATCACAGCAGCGTTTAAGAGGGGAATTCGTGACCAAGCTTTTTTCTGGACAGATCGATGAAGCACTCATTCAGAAAGCAAAAAATTTAAATTTTGACCCTAACCGAAACTATGTTGCTATACTTATTAATTTTGAGGATAAGGTTAACGAGAACAAGGTGATTGGCAATCACTTGATAAGGAATTTACTCCATATGGCCAATTCATTCCTCGGGAGGAACTCGCAAGTAATGGCCGTAAGGGATGAAAATCAAATTGTCTCCCTTTTATCCTTGCCTTCAAGAGTCTCTTCTTCCAACATTTTTGCCGAAATAAAAGAACTTGCAAAAAATTTACAGAATGAAATTACTAATAAATATAAAGAGATAGACGTATCCATTGGGATTGGAAGAATTAAGCAAGGGCTTATTTTTGTCCACGAATCATTTGTAGAAGCGACAAAGTGCATAAAGTTTCTCAAAAACTATCGATTTGATCATAGAGTCCTTAGTTATACAGACCTTGGCGTCCAGAGGTTTATTTTACAAAATTCAAAGGAAGAATTGATCGATTTTATCCATGAAGTATTAGGTCCCTTAATTGAATATGAAAAAACTAGAAAAGGCGAACTGTTAAGCACACTGATTGTTTTCTTAGACCAAAATCAAAACATTAAGAAAACAGCCGATTCTTTACATATTCATACCAATACCCTAAGCTATCGTTTAAAACGAATTGAGGAAATTCTATTAATAGACTTAAATGATAGTCAACCGTTATTTAATATTCATTTAGCCATTAATATATATCAATATATTAATGAGAAAGATACAGATATATTACAGTTAAGCAAAAGCTAAAACCAAGGGACACGGTTCTCCCGGCCTTTTCGGCAGTGAGACCCGTGCCCCTCTGGTATTTTATTCAACATCTGTAGGTGATGAAAGTTTATCTTCGTATTTGTCTACAAAAAGGTTACCACCGCTATTGACTACAGCATAATAAATTTCTTCTATCCGCAAATTTCTTCTTTTGAATTCAGCTTCAATCCACTCACGGCTATAGATGCCGGAAGCGTTCTTTTCGATGATTTTCCCGTCCATTACTAGTTCAACCGGCAATGACTCTGATGAATTGGGTATATTGAAATCTTTTTTAATTACATTTTGAAACGGTACCTTTTTAAGAATGGATAATTCCCCGTTTACTTCCAGCATTGCGTATTCCACTTCAGCTATATTAAAGATTTCTTTTTCCCTCAAGAGCTGATTAAGGTCATCAATCGAGAACTTTACTTTTTTCATATTCTTGTCTAATAATTTTCCTTTTTCTATTAGCACCGTAGGTCTACCTGATAGCCACTTTCTAAAAACCCGACTCCTAGAAGATAACACCATGAACAAATAAAAAATTAAAACTAATACAAGAAATGAAATAAACATTTCTTTGAACTTTAAATTCGTATCAAACCCCATGTTAGCTATATAGGAACCAATCGTTACAGATAAGGCAAAGCCATAGTGGTTTTTATGAGAGTTAATATGCTTTCCTATTGCCAGAGTAACGAGTATTAAAATCATAAAGCTGCCAACAGTTCTAAGAACCGGTATAAGTATATCTTCCATCTAAAACTCCTGTTTACTAATATGGTTATTTTTAATCAAGCATTCTAATGGATACTGTTCCAAAAGCAAGAAACCAGTGTTTGATAAATCGAATCCTCATTGGCCAATGAATATCCCCTTTTTATCAATTTATCTTTCCAATTAGCTATTTTATTTATCCATCTACCAAATTTCCGATAAATACATTTTGTATTTTTACAAATTCTTTAATTAAATTGTCTTAAGTTTTATGATGTTTGTCCAGACCACTCTTGTCTTATGACAATATAATAAATTGTACGTATCAGTTAATTTAAAATTAAACTGGTAAAGAAAATCCTTCATTAAAAATATCAGTAAAGATAGGATGACCAAGCTTATGCGAACGATTGTATTTATAGAAACTAACAAATCCGGATCCAGCAGAGAAGCCATAAAAGCTGCTGAACGACTCGGCTTTTTTACGGTGTTATTCACCAATAGACAAAAGTTCATACAGCAAAGAACAGAATTTCCCGAAGTCCATCAAATGATTTTAGTGGAATTATCGAATGATGCTGAATTAAAAAAAAACCTCAACAAACTTCAACAACAAGGCAAACAAATTAAAGGTATTTTTAGTTTTGTCCATTCATACGTTCACCTAGCAGCCGTCTTAGCAAAAGAATTTTGTACAAGTATCGTCTCTACTGATTCCATTTTTAAAATGGAAAATAAAGTTTTAACACGTGAGCTTCTCAAAGGACACCCAAATTCCCCCTATTATGCCCTTTATAATCCAGATGATTATTCCTTAGAGTATTTTATTGGTCAAGCCAAGGACTATTTACCGCTTATTGTAAAGTCTCCTACATCTGCCGGCTCAAAAGATGTTATGTTGGCAAATAACGAGAACCAGTTAAAACTGGCAATCCAAGAGTTACAAAAAAGAAATGAACAGATTTTACTGGAGGAGTATCTAAAAGGCCCCCAATATTTAATTGAAGTTTTGGTCCACAATGGAAAAGTTCATATTGTTGCAATCATCGAACAAGAGATTACTCTTTTACATCGATTTATCGTAACCGGATATTGTTTACTACCATATAGCAATCAAAGAATGTACGATAATATCCTGGATACAGTAAGTTCCATCTTAAAGGCCTTTGATATGAAAAATGGTGCATGTCACCTTGAAATGCGTTTAGTAAATGGGGTATGGAAGTTAATTGAAATTAATCCGAGAATCTCAGGTGGAGCGATGAATCGAATCATTGAAGTCGGATATGGAATTAATTTAGTAGAGGAAACCATTCAATTAATGTTAGGAAATGAGCCTCGCCTTACAAAAAAACACAGGAAGTATGTATATGCACATTATTTAACCGTTGATTCTAAAGGAACATTAAATAAGGTAACGGGGAAAGAACTCAGCTCTCAATATCCTGGTGTAGAAGAGGTGTATATAAAACCTCGCCAAGGCCAAATCGTACGTCCGCCTTTATCAATGGGAGATCGTTGCGGATACATTTTGGCATCCTCCGATTATAAAATGGAAGCAAAAAGAATTGCCATGCGAGCAGCTAGCAATATACGTTTCTACGTTGACCCAATATAGATTTTTGCGAGTGACAAATATTGAACAAAAATTCTAGTTTCATCATCAAAAAAGAATATGGAGAGGTGGAAAAGAAGTAAAATGACGCTAATTGGCATGCTTCATCATCGTAGAGATCCAAGTAATGTAAAGAAAACATATGCTTATGCCGCCGTAGCAAAAGCAGAAGGTGTAAGTTTTTTTTACTTTACCCTAGGGAAGGTGAATATAAAACAGCAAAAAATTTTAGGAAAAGCCTATGAAAATGGACGTTGGATTGAAAAAGAATTTCCATTCCCTGATGTCATTTATAATGCAAGTTATCTTGCCAGTGAGAAAACTAAACATATTTTTGATTATTTATTTGATAGGATTCCGTTTACAAGCCATTCTATTGGGGACAAATTAACGGTATATAACAGAATTAAACACGCAAATAAATTTAAACATTACCTTATTCCTTTCTATGAATTAACTAACGTTCAGATTTTTTTTGACATGATCAAACGTTTTCAAAAGGTTATTATCAAACCGTTATCCGGGCATCAAGGAGGAGGCGTTGTTTTTATTGAAAAATATGGATCAAATCATTACAAAATAAATGATGCCGGATTAGAATCATCTATGAATGAAAAACAATTGGTAGATTGGTTAACCCCTAAAATACAAGAACATGAGTACGTAATTCAACAGTTTATTACAAGTCAAACAAAATCCGGTCATGTTTTTGATTTCCGGTTGCATGTACAAAAAAATGGAGAAGGAAAATGGGTGATTACTTCTATATATCCAAGGATCGGGCGTTTAGGAACGATTACATCTAATATGGGGAGTGGTGGTTATAGTACTTACTTGGATATTTTTTTGAAACATGAGTTTGGTGACTCCTGGTATGATATTCAAAGGTATCTAGAACAGTTTGCGATCAGTTTTTCAAATCATTTTGATTCTTTAAATGATAATGAATTGGATGAATTAGGAATTGACGTCGGAATTGATGCAAACCAAAAACTATGGCTTTTTGAAGTAAATTGGCGGCCAGGTCCACCTAATATATATAGTCTTGAATTAGATGTAGCCAAAAACACGATTTTGTATGCTAAATATCTAGCTGACAAAAATAAACATTAAACTGGAAGTAAAAATAAAACACTAAATACATTGCCTAAAAAAAGGCAGCTTGCCGCTCATGAACAGCACCTCCAATTTTGAACAATTGGGTTGCCATTCATCTAAGGAAAGCTGCCTTTTTATGATTATAGTTTTCTACTAGTTTAACCTCTTAAATAGTCGATGACATCATCGAAATCTGAGTCATCCCCGCCCGTTTTGAAATAAACAATGTCATTTGGGATTAAAAATGAATCAAAAAACCTTTTCATTTCGTCTGCATCTGAAAAATGATAAACATTGTGCGGATTTACTCCTGCCTCTATAGCTGGCTTTTCAAAATCTTTTGCAATAAATCCTTTGGTGATGAGAATTTCGATCCCTGAAGCGCCGATTAAATGTCCTGCCTTTTCGTATTCTTCATCTGCATATTTTCCCAGTGCCGCCATTCTTCCTAGAACAGCAATTTTTCTTTGCAATGGCAATGCTATTCTGCTTAACGTTTCTAAGCCTTTTCTTAAGGAAGCAGGATTTGACTTCCACGTATCATCCACCAAAGTAATGTGATTTCGTCCTTCAATTATTTGAAAATGGGATCTCATGTGGTGATAAGAAGACAATCTCTTTATAGCATAGGGAATATCCACTCCTAACATGGCAGCAGCTGCTATTGAAGCGACTGCATTATACACACTGTGCTCACCAAGACCCGGTATATATCCTTTAAATTCCCTTTGTTTAAATTCCATCCAAAAAGTCATGCCTGATGAATGATATTGAAACTTTTTAATTCTAAAAATAGCATTCTTGTTTTTTCCGAATGTTATAATCTTTCCCTTAAATTTAGATGTATCAATTACGGAAAGATAGGGGTCGTCCGAATTTAGGATGAGAATCCCCTTATTGTCCATCCCTTGCATTATTTTCGCCTTTTCTGCTAGATAGGTATCAAATGATCGAATTTTATCCGTATGATCCACATCAATCATAGTCATAATTCCAATCGTCGGGTAAAAATACTTACAGGACTCCGTCATATCCCCTTTTGAAGATACAGCAGTTTCAAACACGGCCACATCCGTATCATCATCTATTCCCATTAAATAAGGCAGGTTGTAACAATTGGCATTTTTGCTGGAAATTGTTGATTGAACCTTATGTGTTTCTTCTAAAATATGTTTTAGCATTTCTTTCGTAGTAGACTTACCACATGTACCAGTAATGGCGACTACAGGAAGGTTAAACAGATGCCTATAGTACGAAGTGAATTTAAAGAAACTGTCTTTGAGATCCTTTACCATAATGATTTGATTCGAATTTAAACTTTCCAGCTGAGAAAATGGTGTATCTGTAACGATGAATACATTTTTGTATTTCTTTATCGTTTCAACAGGAACCGCTCTATTGTTCCAACGAAAAAATAACGTATGACTCCTAATTTCAGATCTGTCATAAGTGACGTTCTTGATTCGTATACCTTTTTGCTTTTCATTAGGCTGAATACTCATGGCAGTTAAAATGTTCTCCAATAATAAAGTTTTCAAAATGTCCCTCCTGAAGTTCCTTTTTTGAAAAAAGCATCTCCCCCAATAATTATGTTCTATATGTGGGTAGTGATTGGTTCACCTTGAATTCAAAGGCTTATGTATCATATGACGTGTCCCCTCTTGCAGGTGTGTGATAAATACACAGACTATAGAAATAAACAAGTATTAGAGGAGGTTTGTATAAACCTCCACAACAAGATTTTTTCTTATTAAACACAAGTAAACGATTGAATTTGTCTAAGACTTATTCCGAAACGGACCCATCTACGGCCAGTCCAGCGAAACCCTGAGACAGAGTGTCTACCGATAAATGTTGGATAAAACCAGAATTGTTCACGACCTCTAAGCCATACATACGTGAATCTGTGTAAACACCTAATCATACTACCTGGGTCTACAGCAAACGCTCCTACTTGTTGAGTCTGCTGAGGAACAATAGATGGTGGTGGTGATGTTGGCGGTCCAGGCTCCAGCTCTTGACCAGGAGGTGCAGAGGGAGGTTGTTGCCCACCAAATTGTCTTCCATCAATTGTTGAATGGTAATAATCCATTTCTTGGTAGGGTAACGAATATAAATAATCTTCCTGACTATCTGGATAGTTATAATACAAAGGTCCTTGACTAGGATACATAATATTCACTCCTTTTATTTTTTATCTCATAACATCCTATTCATTAGTCATAGACCTATAAACTTGTTCTCTCATAAATGTGTATTTACCTATTCTTAACACCATTTTAACCACTTTCCTATGAATCTACAGAACATATTCTTATCTTCTATAGGCAGACACACAATCAAATAGGTATTGACCTACATAATGTACACAAAGCAATTACATGTGTTTTGGAGGGGTACATTTGTCCGGGAATATTAAAGAACATTCGGATACAGAGGTATAAGCATTGGAGGTATAGGGTTGACAAATTTTTTTTCGTTTCATGGGACCATCACCATGATTACAGATCTTGTAGGACAAAATGGTGAAGAAGAAGGCTGTAAAAAATTAATATCTGTCGAAAACGGAATGGGAGCAATAGTAAATTTCGTGGTGTCTCCCACAACTTACTTTGTGGACCATGTAATGGTGGCAGTGGGAGATCGCGTGACTGGATATTATGACGGAAATGCACCTGCTCTTCTTATTTACCCTCCGCAATATCAAGCACTCGTCATGGTAAAGAAAAGCCCCTATCAGAATGTAAAAGTAGATTATTTTAATAGTGAGTTGGAGAGTAGTGATGGACGATTACGATTAAATATTTCTCCATATACTCAAATAGTTTTAACAAATGGGCAGCTCTTTTCAAGAACACCTGTGAACCGAGATCTAATTGTTATATACGGACCTGCCACAAAAAGTATCCCCGCCCAAACTACACCCTATAGAATTATAGTTTTGTGTTAGGAGTTAAATAGAAAATTCCTATTTGGAATATTACGGCTTTATATAGGAAAAAGCCTCATGATGAATGAACCATGAGGCTTTAATATAGAGACATCGACGGTATCAATTAATTCATTTTAGGACCTAAGACTTCTACCTTTTTGTCGCCCCAGCATCATTACATCAACCATTGCTTGTATTGCTGACCTTTTCTCTAGATAAAGCCTTTTTAAACTGTTCTATTAAAATAGGAACAATTTCAAAGGCATCACCAACAATTCCATAATGACAGTTCTGAAAAATAGGGGCTTCTTTGTCCTTGTTAATAGCAATAATTAAACTGGAATTTTTCATTCCAACAATATGTTGAATCGCACCGGAGATTCCAATTGCAAAATAAATTTTTGGCGTTACTGTCACACCGGTTTGCCCTACTTGATGGGCGTGATCGATCCACCCCGCTTCCACCACATCCCTGCTGGCACCAACCGCTCCTCCAAGAGTTTCCGCCAATTGGTGTATGATTTGAAAGCCCTCGAAACTCCCTAATCCTTTACCGCCGGCAACAATGATATCCGCCTCATCGATTCTTACTTTCTTTACCGTTTCCTTTACAATTTCCAAGACTTTAGTCCGAATATCTTCTTCCTTTAGTGATATTGTTTCTTCAATTATCTTTCCTGTTCTCCCGGACTCCGGAGGCAATGCCTTCATCACCTTGGCACGTACTGTCGCCATTTGGGGACGGTATTTTTTACATAAAATCGTCGCCATAATATTTCCACCAAATGCAGGCCTGCTCGCCAATAGTAACCCTGTTTCCTCTTCCACATCCAACTCTGTCGTATCTGCCGTCAAACCTGTCGGCAAATCGGTGGCCACTGCACTTGCCAGGTCTTTTCCTGTTGAGGTAGCCCCATAGAGGATAATTTCTGGTTTATATTTATCAGAACACTCCAATAGCGCCTTCATATAGGTTTCGGTCCGGTAATGTTTAAAGATGGGTTGATCATAAACGTAGACTGTATCTGCTCCATATTCAAAAACAGTCTTTGTTAAATGTTTAACATTTTCACCGATGAGAATACCCACCAATTCCACTCCCCGTTTGTCTGCTAACTTTCTTCCGGCACCTAAAAGTTCTAGTGAAACGGAGGCAACTACATCATCCTTTTGTTCAATGAATACCCAAACGCCTTTATAATCTTGGAAATCCAATTACACGCCCTCCTTCGTTTCAAACAGTTCTTTCTTTCCAAGCAAAATTGAGAGCAATTGATCTACTTGTGCTTCGGGGCTGCCTTCAAAGTACGTTCCCCCAGCCGGTTTTTGCGGAGCCCATACTTTAGAGACAATCGTAGGGGATCCTTTCAAACCAAGCTGCTTTATATCTACACCTTCTAGGTCATCAACAGACCAAATAATTGGTTTATATCTGGCAGCTTTTATCATATTTGGAAGCGGGGAATATGGCACTTCATTGATTGTTTTTTCAACGGAAAATAAACACGGCAATGTAGACCGGACAACTTCATATCCGTCCTCCAACTTGCGATGGACAATGGCATAACCTTCTTCTTGATTGATTTCCACAACTTTGTTCACAGAAGTCAGCGGTGGAATATCGATTCTTCGCGCAATTCCGGGTCCGACTTGCCCGGTATCTCCATCGATGGACATTTTGCCGCAGATAATCAAATCAATAGGCTTCGTTTTTGCTATTTTTTCAATCGCCTTTGTCACAGCATAGCTTGTTGCCAATGTATCTGCACCCGCAAACCGGCGATCCGTAATTAAATAGCCCTCATCGGCTCCAATTTCAATGCACGTTTTTATCGCATTAACCGCTGGAGGCGGCCCCATCGTTACGACCGATACAATCCCTCCGTACCTTTCCTTTAGACGAACCGCCTCTTCAACAGCATGGGTATCATACGGATTCAAGATCGCAGGCGCTGTCCTCCGGTCCATTGTGTTTGTTTTTGGATTCATCTTAATAATTTTGGTGTCAGGCACTTGCTTGATACAAACTACAATATGCAGCATTTAACTCCTCCCCTTTAATAAAAACCATATGGTTCCTTTATTTATCGAATTATGAAACTTGCTGGCTGTTTTCCAACTTAAAAGCCTTTTTTAGCCCGTTTACATTTACTTTATTAAAAGAGGTGTCCTGACATTCGAATTTTCTGATAAATATCTTTATTAATGTTTTTACTGGAGGCATCAAAATGAGGTTCTCTTGGATTTTTGTGATAAAATTCATTCCTTTTAAATAAGATGTCTTGTCCTTAATCGGGTAACAAGCAAAAGTAAAATTAGCGGAGATTTTCCGGTTAGATGCAGGATGGAGCTCGTTTCGGGGTATATTAGGGAAATTTTTCCGGTTATGTAAAGCAAATTCTACCATTTTCGAATATTTCGAGTAGATAGACGGAATCTCTCCGTCTATCTAAGCTTTTTTTTAAAATAATTACCATTAAGCGGAATTTTTCCGTTAAAAGGGGTCATCCAGAAATGGCATTAAAAAAATAATCCCCCATCAATCCTTGAACGGAAAAAACGGGGGATAATCACCAAGTATACTTTTTCCTTTTAGACATAAAATACCTCTCTTTCTTTTTCATTTAAACTCTCTCTAATGGCCTCTTCCCACCATCGAAAGTCATCTGAATTACGATTTTCCATGAGTTTTAACCGTTCATTCGCAAGCTTTGCCTTCCTAAGTGTTTCTTCCTCTTCCATTCCACAACAGATTTGATAAATATCATCAAAGTGAGCGAGTGACATTCCATCACCTTCTTTCATAAGTTTTGATGAATTATTAGAAATATTGCCCTCCCTTCTTTATGTCAATTATATGACCATTAAAGGGATAAAACCATTCTTTATTTTGTCAATATTTTGAATTTTTAAGGTATTTTTTTTTGAAATAAAAAAAGGCAAAACTGCCTCATCTAAAAATTAGTAAACAGTTTTGCCGAATTTAACAGTTATACTCCTGTCTTCTCAAAGAACATCCCCATTGCTTTCAATCACATTTTTATACCAATGGAATGATTTTTTCCTCCTTCGTTCCAATGTTCCACTTCCATCATCGTTCTTATCGACGTAAATAAACCCATAGCGCTTAGACATTTCACCGGTTGACATACTGACTAAGTCAATACACCCCCAGCTTGTATAACCCATCAGTTCCACACCATCTTCAATCGCCTCGCCCATGGCTGTTATATGCTCGCGTAAATAATTCATTCGATAGTCATCATTGATCGAACCATCTTCCTCCGTCTGATCGTACGCCCCTAAACCATTTTCGACAACAAAAAGTGGTACCTGGTATCTTCCATAAAGCTTGTTTAGGCTGATACGTAAACCAACAGGATCTATTTCCCAGCCCCAATCACTGGCCTTAAGGAATGGGTTTTTTACACCACCAACTATATTTCCTTGTGCTTTTTCCTCCTCTGTCTTTTCTTTTTTATCCGTACGGGACATGTAATAACTTAACCCAATATAATCGACTGTACCTTCTTTAATTACGTCTAAATCACCATCATGCATCTCTAATTCTATGTTTTTCTCCTTAAAAAAGCGCCTAATGAAGGCAGGATACTCCCCGCGCACCTGGACATCAGCACAGAAATAATTAAACAATTCCTCTTCTTTTAAGGCATACAGAACATTCTCCGGATTGCAATCGTAAGAATAAACAGGCGCAAAAAGGATCATACAGCCAATTTTCGCATCAGGAATCATTCGTTTACATGCTTTAACTGCAAGTGCACTGGCCACAAATTGATGATGAAATGCTTGGAAAGTCTCCTGATAACGATTTTCTTCATTTTGGGGAGAAAAGCCCATACTCATAATCGGCATCTTCAAGGCACCATTGATTTCGTTAAAGGTCATCCAAATGTTCACTTTTTCCTTATAACGCTCTAGAATGACATTGGCATATTTTTCAAAGAAGGTAACAACCTGGCGACTTCTCCAGCCACCATACTCTTTCACTAAGTGCAGCGGCATTTCATAATGAGAAATAGTGACAACAGGTTCAATTCCATGCTTTAGTAATTCATCGAAAACCTGTTCGTAAAAAGCCAAACCCTCTTCATTAGGTTCCAACTCATCACCATTCGGAAAAATCCTTGTCCAAGCAATCGACATCCGAAACACTTTAAAGCCCATTTCGGCAAATAGAGCGATATCTTCCTTGTAACGATGATAAAAATCAATTGCTTCATGATTTGGGTAAGTGTATTTTTCGCGATTGACTTCAAAGTTAAATCCGGGTGACATTAGTATTTTCAGGCGTTCCTTCCCGCCCGGTAGAACATCAGCAATATTTAAGCCCTTATTCCCTTCATTAAATCCACCTTCTATCTGGTTAGCAGCAGTAGCACCTCCCCATAAAAACCCTTCAGGAAATATCTTTTGTGAAAATTTCATTCCTTTTCCCTCCTGTCTGTTTATAGTTAAATAGGTGTGCATCCTTTTATCAAGGGATATATTTATAAGCCAGTTTTTAATGTGCTCTGTTTTTCCTTATATATTAAAAAGGTAAAGGTCCTCCAAATAAATTGGTACCACCCCGTCTTCCTTCGCCTTTCATTTCCAATGCCTAGTTAGGTCCCTCAACCCGAACCAGGTACTAATAGAACAGCTCTAATCATATTCATATAAATAAAAACAATGAGAAGGAGTGTTAAAATCAGGTGAAAAAAGTCAGGGTTAGTTTACGGCCAATGGTTAGTAATATTAATTTACCCACTGTTTTGAAAACAACAGTCCTTCCAGGAGACTCAGTAGAAAGATTATTTATTGCTACCCAGGTAGGAGAGATCTTTTACATAGGAAACGATAGGTTACGGACTTTTTTAGATATTCGCCCACGAATTCTAAAATTAGGTGGTCCTAGTGGTGGTTATGATGAACGGGGATTGCTGGGGCTTGCGTTTCATCCCCAATTTTATTATAACGGGCTATTTTATCTTCATTACTCGGTAGCTGGAACACAAGGACCGGGTGCTCTTTCTGAATCCATTGAGCCTAACCCGTGTGATCCCAGAACCTTAAACCAAAAATGGATAAATAGAGAAACTAAATATAATCATATTGATACAGTGGAAGAATGGATTTTACAATCAAATGGGCAGTCTCAAAAACGACGGACATTACTTAACTTGAGAAGACCATTTCTTAATCATAATGGTGTAAATAGCTTAAACTTTTCACCCGAAACAGGAAAACTTGTTTTAACAACTGGAGATGGCGGATCTGGCTATGATCCATTTAATTTAAGCCAGGATGATATGGAAATAGCCGGTAAAATTATTGAAATCGACGTAGTTAAGAATACATCTATCTCTAATCCGCCCGTTGTCACACGTTTTAATGAACTTCCCCTGCCTATTCAGGAGACGCTTACGGTTATGGCCAAAGGGGTCCGTAATATACCGGGCATTTCATTTCAAAGGTATTATAATCAGTACTTCAAACATGTTGGAAATGTCGGACAGGATCTGGTAGAGTCAATTTTTTCATTTCTTCATTATAAACCAATACCAGTTCCTCAGCTTGTTCGGGCTTCCTTAATGGAACCTGAACTTGACCAAGCAGGCTTGATTAACTTTGGGTGGCGAGGGTGGGAAGGTACTTTTCCTACTTCAATTAAAAGGGACTGCTCCGCAAATCCGACTTTGGATGAGAAAACAATTGCTTATTACGATGAAGCTATAAAAACTTCAGTGAGACGTCTTCCGCCTCTAACTAGTTATTTTCATAAAGATTCCAGACCCGATAAGTTTGGAGGAACGGCCCTTACAGGAGTCCAAGCCTATATGGGAAATGCAATCCCCGATTTAACTGGAAGTGTCGTGTTTACCGACCTTGCGCGGAAAGAATCTCAAACTCAGGTTAAGGGAGTCTTAGCTTTTACCCCAGTAAGAACAGATGGTAAACTAAATGATTTTAGTGTGATTGAAACCGATTATAATTTTGGGTCTCAAGCAGCTTATTATGTTAGTTTAGGAACGAATCTGGATCAAACCAAACTATATTTAGGGGTTTATGGCTCGATGAAAGTGACGGATTTTAACCAAGGTACTGTTTTTGAAATCGGTCCGTGATTTAAAGTCATTACTGCAAAATGGATGCTAAAAAAAGCTCTACTCCATAAAGGAATTAGAGCTTTTGTTTATATTTATTTACCTAGATTTTTCCTCATAAGAGATGCCACTTGCAGGTTATCATGTTTAGAAGTGTTTTCTAGGTTCTTAATAATTAACTCTTGACGTTCCACAGGTTGATTTTGACTTAATTTTGCTTTTGCTTCAATCTTTGTGATTTTTATTCTGAACGCTACAATTCCTTGACTCATTCCTTCAATAAAACTCGGTTCTACAGCATCTAAATTGTATGGACTATCTGGACTTTCATATTTATTTACTAAGTTATTTAAAGAATCGAGTATCACTTTTCCATCTTCGATAATCTCCATCTTCCCATATAAATGAATGGACACATAATTCCAAGTAGGCACAGCTTTCATTGTTTCGTACCAAGAAGGTGAAATATAACAGTGTGGACCTTGGAAAACTACAAGAACTTGCTGGTTTTCAGCGTCCTTCCATTGTTCATTTGGACGAGCAAAATGACCATATAAAGCATTATCAGATTTATTTAAGATCAGTGGAAGATGTGTCGCATACGGTTCCCCATTATGCTGAGAAAATAAAGTTGCAAAGCCGTTCTCTTTGATAATATTATAAATAATATTTTCATCATCGATTTTAAAATGTTTAGGTATATACATAATAATCCCCCTTTCAAAAAATTTATATAAGTGTTTTGGTCATTATAAAGTCTATTTGTTCTTCGTCCCCCATATAGAACGAGTGGACTCCAGTTTGAACAAACCCCATTTTCTTATAAAATGCAATCGCATTTTCATTTTTTTCCCAGACGCCTAGCCAGATCTTGGTCTTATCTAGTTCCATCGCAATTTCCAGTGCTTTATTTAGCAGATATTTACCAAGCCCATGTTTTTGAAATTTATTCTTTATATATATCCTCTCGATTTCAAGTGATTCCTCCCCCATTTCTTCAGACTGAGCATCCTTGGTATTGACTTTTAAATATCCAGCTACTTCGTTGTTAAAATAAACAAAAAAGAATTGCGAAGCAATAATGGATAACTCTTTTTCTAATTGGTTTAAGTTAAATGCTCTTTCCAAATAGGCAATCATATTTTCGGGTGAATTCTGATCCTTAAATGTCTCATTAAATGTTTCATAACTAATTTCTTGAAGTTTGCTTGAATCCTCAAGGGTACACTTTTTAAAAATGATAGTCATTAATCTATGTCGCTCCTTTATCTAATCAATAATTTCTCTTATTTCCCTTTTTGACAAATTCCCAATCTATTTCTATATTTTTTCTAACTCGTTGAAGAAGATTAAAAATGGTATCTACTTCTTTTTCAGAAAATCCCTCTAATGCGACCATATTGGAATAATCGTTTTCACTTCTTATGAAAGGATACACATTTTTCCCTTTCTCTGTAGGAAAAAGTTTTTTAATTTTTTTGTTATGTTGATCTTCTTTCTTTTCAATAAAGCCATTGATTTCAAGTTTTTGTATAGCACGAGCTGCCGTTGTTCGATCTACTTTTATCATCTCAGCTAACTTTTCTTGAATGATTCCTGGGTTTTCACATATTCGCACAAGGTACAAATACTGCCCTTTTGTAAGGTCATACTCTTTAAATTCTATATTACTTATCGAATCCAATGCCCTTGCTATCATTCCAATTTCACGAAGAATTTCTTTCATGATTATCTCCTTAACTAACTTTATTGTTGCATTTACTATAAAATTGGTATAAATTTAATTTAACCTAATTTTATTGCATTTGCAACAAAATTATCATGATCATATTAACCTAAAAGGACTGAAAGAAATGTATGCAAAAAGAATAACTATAGATAAAGAATTAAAGGTAGCTTTTGCGATAAGGAAAGAAATATTTGTGAAGGAACAAGGCGTACCACTAGAAGATGAATTTGATCAATTTGATACACTTGATGGAATTTGCGAACATATCCTAGTCCATTATAATGAACAACCAGTCGGAACTGGTAGGATAAGATTTATTAATGGAGTAGGCAAATTGGAACGAATCTGCATCCTCGAACCTTACCGTAAATTTGGTCTTGGAAAAATCATTATAAAAGCGTTAGAAGAAATTGCGGAAGAAAAGGGAGCCTCACAGGTTAAATTACACGGACAAACACAGGCAGAAGGTTTTTATAAAAAACTTGGTTATCTTACTTCATCAGATATCTTTATGGAAGATGGTATCCCACATATTCTCATGCTCAAAGAATTATCTTCTAAAAAATGAAAATGCGGGTGAGTAAAGCCAAATATCTTGTTTATGTATTCGGAATTTTCATTTTAACCCTTGGTATTTCTTTCACTAATGGAGTCCATCACCTACTATTGATACTGAAAAAACCATTCCTTATAATTAGAATGGTTTTTGATTTCTTATTGAACTCTGCAAGTGTTTCTGGTCCACGCGAGTTACGCATAACAACTTCAAGATTAACATGGACTGCAGGCTGTATTCTGACTATCCCTTGTATGCTCTCTGTAATTCCAAAAGATCAAACTTCTTCATTTTTAGAAATGCTTTCGTTACGCGGGATAGTTGCTCAGGTGTGCCCTTTCTCATCATCTCGTCCATCCCACTTGGTGCAATCTGCCAAGACACACCAAACTGATCTTTTAGCCAGCCACATTGCTCTGCTTCAGGAACTGCAGAGAGTTCTTCCCAGTAATAATCAATCTCTGCTTGTGTGTCGCAGTACACCATAAATGAGATTGCCTCATTAAAACTGAATTTATGCTCATGTGCGCTATCCATTGCGGCAAACCACTGATTTTCAAGCATGAAATCAGATGACATGATGGTTCCTTCTTTGTCCGGTTCCATGCCTTTAGAGTAACGGACGATAGGTCCCTGCTTTGAGTTCTTAAAAACTGATAAATAAAAGCGAATCGCCTCTTCCGCTTTACCGCATTTATCTCCGACAAACAAGAGTGATGGCACTATTGCAGGTCGCTCTTCAGCTTCCGGATTGGTTAGGATTAACTGCCAGGACAGACCATATTTGTCCTGAATCCAACCAAACCTCTCACTGAACGGATACTTATCAAGTGGCATTAACACTGTGCCACCTTCTGTCAATTTGTTCCATACTTCATTTAATTTCTTTCTCGCGTCTTTTTCCCTCGATGGGTCGAAATTTACTATAAAAGATATCGACGGATTGATCTTGAAAAAAGGTCCTGCGCTGATTGCCATGAACTTCTGCCCCCATAGCTCAAAAGAGACGATATCAGAGTCTCCTGAGGGTGTATTGTGGATTGTAGTTACACCCGTGATTTTTGAGTCTGGAAATATGGAAGAATAAAACTCGGCTGCTTCTTTTGCCTCCTTGTCATACCATAAATGTGGGACAATTATTTGATTTATTTTTGACATAGTTATACCTCCTAAGTTTCTGATTGTTTTCCTTTTTAAATACGATGTCTTGTTATTAATCGATTAACAGCAAAAGTAAAATAAGCGAAGATTTTCCGGTTATATGAAGATTGGAGCTCGTTTCGGGGTATATAAGCGGAGGTTTTCCGGTTATGCAAAGCAAAATCTCCCATTTTTGAATTTTTTGAGTCAATAGGCGGAATCTCTCCGTCTATATTAGCTTTTTTTAATAATAATTACTAGTTAAGCGGAGTTTTTCCGTCTATTTATCAGCTCGGGCGCTTTACCTGCTCCCCCACCGATGAATCCATTATTCGAAAGTAGTTCTTCGTGATTTCCACATTCAATAATGTCTCAGTCCTTCAAAAAAACAGGCCCCTCCCTTTGTCTTAAAAGGATTGAGCCTGTTACTATTTTACTCTAATTTGATTTTCTTTATATCTTCCATTTCTTTATTTACCTTTCCTTCTGCTACCTTTAAGTGAAGTCCCTGGCTTTGTTACTTTGAAAAGCCTAATAATTGAGCTTTCTTCAACCGAAGGTCGAAGCGATCAGCATTCATAACCTTGACCCAGGTAGCTATAAAATCACGCACAAACTTCTCTTTGTTATCATCTTGAGCATAAACTTCTGCGATGGCACGTAGAACGGAGTTTGACCCAAACACTAGGTCAACACTAGTTGCTGTACGTACTACTACTCCTGTCTTACGATCACGTCCTTCAAATACGTCACCGCCAACAGGCGTCCACGCTATTCCCATGTCAAGTAAGTTAGTAAAGAAATCGTTAGTAAGTGTGCCTACACGATCAGTGAAAACTCCGTGTTTTGTACCACCGAAGTTAGTCCCTAGAACACGCATACCGCCAATAAGTACAGTCATTTCTGGTGCAGTAAGACCTAGCAGCTGCGCCTTGTCAATTAGCAGCTCTGCCGAACTTACTCGATACTGTTCCTTCTGATAGTTGCGGAAACCATCAGCGATAGGTTCTAGCACTGCAAAGCTTTCTAAGTCAGTTTGCTCTTGGGTTGCATCGCCACGTCCTGGCGCGAAAGGTACAGACACTTCAAAGCCTGCATCTTTTGCCGCTTTTTCTATTGCGGCACTACCACCAAGGACAATCAAGTCAGCCATGCTCACTTTCTTTCCTAGATGACTTTGAACGCTTTCTAGGACAGTAAGTACTTTTGTAAGTTGTTCAGGCTGATTTACTTCCCAATCCTTCTGTGGAGCAAGTTGGATCCGAGCACCATTCGCACCGCCTCGCATATCTGAGCCGCGGTAGGTACTAGCTGAGGCCCATGCAGTTGTTACTAGTTCGTTGATCGTAAGTCCTGAGTCCAGGATCATAACTTTGATCTTTTTAACTTCTGCATCTGTTAATTCATACTCAACAGCTGGTACAGGATCTTGCCAGATAAGGACTTCTTCTGGAACTTCCGGGCCTAGATACCTAGAACGAGGCCCCATGTCCCTATGTGTTAGTTTAAACCATGCACGAGCGAATGCCTCAGCAAACGCTTCTGGATTCTCATGGAAACGACGAGATATCTTTTCGTAATCTGGATCATAACGCAATGCCATATCAGCAGTAGTCATCATAGTCGGAACACGAACGGATGGATCTTCTGCATCAGGTGCCAGATCCTTCTCATCAGGATTTACAGCAAGCCACTGAAAGGCACCTGCAGGACTCTTTGTAAGCCACCATTGATACCCAAACAATAGATCAAAATAACCATTATCCCATTGTGTTGGATTAGCAGTCCAAGCACCTTCAATACCGCTGGTGATAGTATCATGACCTTTACCGCTGCCATGTGTGCTTAACCAACCCAAGCCCATTGCTTCAAGTGGAGCAGCTTCCGGTTCTGGACCAACTTGAGCAGCATCTCCTGCACCATGTGCCTTACCAAAAGTATGGCCGCCGGCTATTAGAGCTACTGTTTCTTCATCGTTCATTCCCATACGTGCAAAGGTTTCGCGAATGTCACGACCACTTGCAAGCGGATCCGGATTACCGTTTGGACCTTCCGGGTTAACATAGATAAGCCCCATCTGAACCGCAGCAAGTGGGTTCTCCAGTTCACGATCACCTGTGTACCGCTTATCACCTAACCATTCCGTTTCAGTCCCCCAATAGGTGTCTTCCTCCGGATGCCAAACATCTGCTCGTCCTCCACCAAAACCAAATGTCTTTCCACCCATTGATTCAATCGCGACATTCCCTGTAAGAATAAATAAGTCAGCCCAAGAAATCTTGTTGCCATACTTTTGCTTAATCGGCCAAAGTAGTCGACGAGCTTTATCAAGGTTACCATTATCAGGCCAACTGTTAAGTGGAGCAAAACGCTGTGTGCCAGTACCACCGCCACCACGGCCATCACCTGTACGATATGTACCTGCAGAGTGCCAAGCCATACGGATAAAGAATGGGCCATAATGCCCATAGTCAGCTGGCCACCAATCTTGACTGTTGGTCATTAAATCCCGAAGATCCTGTTTAAGAGCATAGTAATCTAACTTTTTAAATTCCTCTGTATAATCAAAGTCTTCCCCCATAGGGTTAGATTTTCTGTCATGCTGATGGAGAATGTTCAAGTTCAACTGGTTAGGCCACCAGTCTCGATTTGAGGTACCCATAGAATTGTTACTAGTAGCCCCGCCGTGAAACGGGCACTTACCAACATTAGCTTTTTCTTTAGCATCCATACATTTTTCTCCTCCCTGTTCAAGTAAATTAAATAGTAAATAATTATGTCTCTAGTGGTAAGAAACTTATAAACTGGTTGTATTAATTATTATGTTTTAATTCTACTAGACTATTACTTAAAATTAAAAAAATAACCTGCGTTATCACATATTTGTAATATTTAGGAGGCATTTCCTTAAATCTTCATTGAAACAAAAGCTTTAGGTGACAGTGCCACTGGTCCCACCTGAAAAATCTTGTGTTCAACAATTATAGGGTTTGGCGTAATTACGTCGAATATTAAACAGGTGTTTTGTTTGTTAGGTCTAGCCTTCGCAAACATCATTTAACAATCAAAATTTTCTCTTGAATCACTTTTGATATAATATAGAGTAGATAGGCGATTAATTTGAAGGTTGTCTATTTGCATGGCTCTATATTTGATTAAAATTTGTATTCCCAAAAGAAACAACTTGAAATTAAAGAGAGAAAAGGGAGATGTAAATGTCTTATATCGTTGATTTTAAAAATGTGTCTACCGTTGGATTAGAATCTTCACCTGTAGTAGAAGCGCTTGCTGGTTTACGTGCTAATGAAGCACGTTACTTTATGAACAAATACAAACATGAATTTACGGTTGTACCTGCCAGTGAAAGCCAGGAGACCCTTGATTATGTGAACCGAATTTTGAAAGAAGAACGTGACATAGAGTTTGCAGCCAAACCTTTAGAAACGTCTCGTTTTCAAGTGGAAAATATCAAAATGGCCTACGTCTTTTATGAAGACGGCCTTTCGATCAACGTCATGTATACGGTTGATGACCCCAAGCCAAAGCGGGCCGTTGGTTTTAAGCTTTCTGAGGGGATGGACATTCCAAAGGAGTTAGAAGGGAAGTTTAAGTTTGCCAGGCAGAAGTCTAAACTAGCTGGAACTATTCGGGGCTCGTATTTTGTAATTAAAGGAGAATATTAAAGTAAGCAAAAGCGCAAGTGGAGGAATTCAGCCACTTGCGCTTTGTGTCATCTACGCTTTGAATCATGCCTATTTTATACCCACTGAATCGACCCAAACTCACCATGCGGATGGTTTTGTAATTTAAATCTTCTATACTCATATTCTAATTTCGATAGCGGCAACTCATAAAGTTTATGATCTTCTTTGTTATATACGTTTAAGAAAATTAATTTATTGATAAGTTTTTGTCTCTTTTTTTCATCATTATTTCTCATCAGAAACACTCCTTTAGTTTTACAAAAACTTTCCCTTGATTACAACAACTTTTAAATTCGTTTATTTGATTAACTTCATTATAAACCCATAATTCCTATCCGTAAAGTATGAATTAGAAGTAAATAAAAAAGAAGCATGCGTCGTGTAAGGTGACTTATGCTTCCTCTTTTTTTGTTGCCCCTGCCAAGGAATATAATTATATCATATTTAAGATTGTTCATTATTATTAGTAGGTGAATCCTAAATATAAAGATTTCCAAATATTTAATAGCTACATTTAATGAAAAACATCATACAATCTTTCCACAGCTCCGGCTACATTTTCTTCCCTAAGATTAGCAAATCCCAAAATTAAACTAATCCTGTTTTCGTAATTAACGCTCTTTTCTAGCATAAACCGCCGCATCGAATAGATTTCTAGCTTTAACCGTAACGCGCGTTCTTCTATTTCCTGATACCCTTTCCCCGTATGAAAATGGGCGAGAAAATGAAGGCCTGCCGAAACATCTTCAATATCGATTTCCTCTCGAAAACGCTGTTGAAGCTCCGCAATTAACAATCTTCTTCGGGTATCATACTGATGGTTCATCCTTTTTACGTGTCGTGCATATTCACCGCTTTCAATGAAAAGCTTCAACGTGAATAACATAAGAGAGTTACTGTATTGGATGAAGTTTGAATAATACTTCCTGTATTCCCCTATGAGTTCAGGTGGCAAAACCATATAACTAATCCGCAAGCCTGGCAGTACTGTTTTTGAAAAAGTCCCCATGTAGATGACTCTTTGGTTTCGGTCTAAACTTTGCAAGGATGGAATATTGTCTGTTCCATATTTAAATTCGCTATCATAGTCATCTTCAACAATGTATCTGTTTTCGCGTTGAGCTGCCCAGTTTAACAGCTCGATTCGTCGGGAAATTGGCATGATTTTTCCTGTAGGGAATTGGTGAGACGGGGTAACAAACACCACATTTGCCTTTACTGACTCAATCTCGGTCATGTTAATACCTTGATCATCTAATGAAACAGGGTGAACAGTTAAATTCATTTTTTTCAGGAGTTGGTGAAAGCGGACATACCCCGGGTTCTCGATTGCAACAACTGTTCCTTTGCTATTCATTTCCATCAATTGACCTACCAATAACTGTGTTCCTGCCCCAATGATGATTTGCTCCGGCTCACATTCGACTCCCCGAGTCAAAGCAATCATTCGGCAAATAGTTTCCCTCACCACATAAGGCCCCTGGGAATAAGACATTTCTGAGAGTTCTCTTTTATACGATTTAATTGCTTTCTCCTGACACTTTAGCCATTCCTTAAAAGGAAATAAAGAAGTATCTGATGCCATATGGGACAGTGAAAGCCACCCATCTTTGTTGACAGGCTCCTCCTTTAGTTCGCTTGGTAGCTTTTGCTTCCAATGCTTTTTTTGTCCAATAAACTCAGTAATATTTTCAACAAAGTATCCACTTCGTTCAATCGTATAGATATACCCCTCAGCAAGCAGCTGTTCATAGCCAAAGCTGACGGAATTAATACTGACATTTAATTGTTCGGCTAATGACCTTTTAGAAGGAAGCTTTTCATTTGCTTTTAACTTTCCAGTTAAAATATTTTCTTTGATCCCTTCGTAAATCTGTTGGTAAATATAATTAGAATCCCTTTGTTTATCGATCAGTATGAACATTCTATTACTCCCAATCTGGTACCTATTTTTTTTCGATTTTGGTACTTTTCATTATACCAGATCCATGGGATACTTTTCCTATAATTCAGAAAATTATTAAAGGAGCGATCAGAATGCTAGTTTCTTATTCACAAACTGCATCATTACAGGAAAAAAGAAAAAAATTTGTCCCAAAGGGTGTAAGTAATGGCAATTTAAACTTTGCCCAGCATGCCTCCGGGGCAACCGTAACAGATATTGATAATAATGAATGGATTGACTTTGCAGGTGCAATTGGAACATTAAATGTAGGCCACAGTCACCCTAAAGTATCCGAAGCAGTCAAGATCCAAGTAGATAAGTTTTTACATCCTGGATTCAACGTAATCATGTATGAAAGTTATATCAATCTTGCTGAAAAGTTATGCCAAATCACCCCTGGGGAATTTGACAAACAAGCGATTTTCTTTAACTCCGGTGCAGAAGCAGTAGAAAATGCGATTAAAATATCCCGCCGCTACACGAAAAGACCCGCGGTTGTTTCGTTTGTCCGCGGCTACCATGGACGAACCAACTTAACAATGGGCATGACAAGCAAGGTAAAGCCATATAAATATGGGTTTGGTCCCTTTGCTCCGGAAATTTACCAAGCACCATTTCCTTATATGTATCATAAACCAGCCGGGATGACAGAAGAAGAATATGTGGATCAGGTCATTTCAGACTTTGAAGATTTCTTTATCTCCACAGTTGCTCCGGAGATGGTTGCATGTGTGGTAATGGAACCTATTCAAGGCGAAGGCGGTTTTATTATTCCACCGAAAAAGTTTATGCAAGCTGTGAGCCGTTTCTGTAAGGAGAATGGAATTGTGTTTGTAGCTGATGAAATTCAAACTGGGTTTGGCCGTACTGGCAAATTATTTGCCATCGAACATTTTGATGTAATTCCTGATTTAATTACGGTTTCAAAATCGTTAGCGGCTGGTCTGCCGTTAAGTGGTGTTGTCGGGAAAACAGAAATCCTAAATGTTGCAGATCCCGGTGAACTTGGCGGTACTTATTCGGGGAGTCCTGTCGCCTGTGCTGCAGCTTTAGCCGTAATTGATATTGTGGAAGAAGAAAATTTAGTGGGGAAAGCTGAAATCCTTGGGCAAAAAATTGAAGCGAAATTACAAGACCTCAGCATAAAACATGATTTTGTAGGTGATATTCGCCGTTTGGGTGCGATGGTTGCTTGTGAGATCGTGGAAGACCGCTTCAGCAAAAAACCAAACAAGGCGAAAACATCACAGATTGTCAAATATGCAAACGAAAATGGATTATTACTCCTTTCAGCCGGCATAAAGAGTAATGTCATTCGTTTCTTAGCTCCATTAGTGATTACAGATGAAGAATTAGCAAAAGGATTTGCGATTTTGGAAAAGGCTTTTGAATAAGAATTAGAGACACCCGGTCCGATATTGGAAGGATCGGGCTATCTTCATAAAAACATTGGATGGTGTATATAATGGCAGATCTATTACAAGTGAAGAATCCGGCAACAGGTCAAGTAATTAAAGAAATCCGGATTAATACAGAAGAAGAAATCAAGCAAGCACTAAAAGCTGGGCATGACAACTTTAAAAAATGGGCAAAGGTTAATGCCCATGAACGTTCCCGATTATTAAGAAACTGGTCACAAATCATTCAAGAGCATAAAGCAGAAATTGCTGAAATCATGACATTGGAAAATGGCAAGCCATTGAGTGAATCACTCGGTGAAGTAGATTATGCCACTAGCTACATTGATTGGTATGCAGAAGAAGCAAAACGCATCTACGGAAGAACAGTCCCTGCGTCTTCTGAAACAAAAAGAATCACTGTTACCAAACAGCCGATTGGTTTAGTGGCTGCAATTACGCCGTGGAATTTCCCTGCAGCAATGATGACAAGAAAAGCAGCACCTGCTTTGGCGGCTGGCTGCCCATTTATTGTAAAACCTGCAGTCGAAACACCTTTAACAACGATTAGATTAGTTGAACTGGCCCACGAAGCTGGAATTCCTACTGATGTCATCCAATACGTAAATGGTTCTGGCTCGATGGTCGGCGACCTTTTTACAAGCAGTGAATACGTCCGCAAAATTACGTTTACAGGATCTACTCCTGTCGGAAAGCAATTAATCAAAAACAGCGCTAATACGGTGAAACACGTAACGATGGAATTAGGCGGGCACGCTCCTCTTATCGTTGCCGAAGATGCGGACCTGGATTTTGCTGTCCAGCAAACGCTCCTCACTAAGTTTCGGAATGCAGGACAAACGTGCGTATGTGCAAACCGGATCATTGTCCATGAAACGATTGTTGAGGCTTTCTCTACCAAATTAGCAGAAGCAACAAAAAAATTAAAAGTTGGCAATGGACTTGATAAAGATACAGAGGTAGGACCTATTATTAACGAAAAGGGCTTCAACAAAATCGTCGACCAAATTAATGATGCGATTGAAAAAGGGGCAATGGTCCTGGCTGGAAATCAATTCAACGCCGATAAGGAACAAGGGTATTTCTTCGTCTCCCCTACTGTCTTATCAAATGTTACGCTTGATATGAACATTATGCAGGAAGAAACGTTTGGTCCGGTCGCTCCGATTATTACCTTTAAACATTTAGAGGAAGCAGTAGAGATTGCCAATAGTACTCCATATGGTTTAGCTGCCTATTTCTTCACCAATAACTATAAAACCGGCACATATTTAAGTGAAAATCTGGACTTTGGCATTGTCGGCTGGAATGACGGGGCACCATCCGGAGCTCACATTCCCTTTGGTGGCATGAAGGAAAGTGGAATTGGCCGCGAAGGCGGGCTCGAAGGGATTGAACCCTACTTGGAAACGAAATATTTATCTATAGGAAATCTATAGAGCCTCTCACAAAGAGATATAATAATTTTTTTACTTTCCAAATACAGTTTTTTGTAGAAATCTATTACCATAAAATTCAAACAAGGCTCTTACGTTGGACATATTAACAACGTAAGAGCCTTGTTTTTTCTATATCCCAATTCATTTCATCTCTTTCTTAATAGCTATGAACACCCTATAACATATTCCCTAACTTCTTTAACTCGGTTTCGATATACGATCTGCTATGATCAAACCCAATAATGGCCAAAACGTTTCCGTTATGATCCGTTAAGGGAGCAAAGCTTGTTTTCCATTCTCCATAAATATCTTCATATAAAGAAGTGACTCCTGCTTTCCCATCCATCGCCTCAAATGCAACTTCCATCATTTCAGGAGGCCCTTCATATATATGCCCAGGGGGAATGACGAAATCTTCACTTGCTACAATTGTTAGCATTTTATTATTATCTAAAACTTTAAAAATATAGACCCACTCAATGATTCCTTCTTGTTCACGTATTTTCGTTAATTTTTTCTGAACATTTTTATACGTCAGGTTGGATGGCGAAATCTTATGATTTACTAATTCAAAGATTTCTTCTGGAAGAATGACAGTAGATGTCACAATCGCCATGGATCGTAATTGTTTATTTAAATGTTCTTCTAGTATCTTCCTTTTATTTAGAGGTGAAAGAGTTTTGTGTTGCATTTTCTCGCGGATTTTTTTATATTTTCTACTCATTGTAGGTTGACTAATATCCAATACTTTTGCTGCAAGCTTTACTGATTTATATTTATCGATCGCCATTTTTATCAATTGTTCTTCAATCATATCCACTGCTTCTTGCATCGGGATAATGTGATGAATAATAGGAGGATCCTTTACAGCAGTCTTTTTCGGGATATATTTGTAAACTAAGCTTGAGTCTACATTCAATTCTTTACTAGTCACGACGATTCGTTCAATCGTATTCTCTAATTGCCTGACATTTCCCGGCCAATCGTAAATACATAATAAATCAATAGCATCTGGTAGAATATTGATGTTTCTATGGTATAAAGAATTATATTTTCCTACGAAATGATAGATTAAGTAAGGAATCTCTTCAGTTCTTTCCCTTAATGAAGGGATTTCAATTGGTACTACATTTAAACGATAATATAGGTCTTCTCTAAATCGTCCCTCTCTGACCATTTTTTCTAAAGATTGATTCGTTGCAGCTATTATTTGGACATCAATATGAATCGGTTTTGAACTTCCTAATGGTGTGACTTCTTTTTCCTGTAAAATTCGCAGTAACTTAACTTGCAAGTTCAGTGGCAATTCTGCAATTTCATCGAGGAAAATAATTCCTTCATTTGCTAATTCAAATTTTCCGGGAGCACCATTTTTGTTTGCACCACTAAATGCCCCTCCCACATAACCGAATAATTCACTCTCTAATAAATTTTCCGGAATAGCACCACAATTCACTGCAATAAAAGGTTTAGACCTCCTATTACCTAATTGATGAATGGTTTTAGCAAACATTTCTTTTCCTACACCTGATTCCCCTAGTAAGAGAACTGTGGTTGAAACTTTTGAAACCATTTCTATTGTATGAAGTACTTCTTTCATTTTTTGACTATGGACGACCATTGAAGGAGTGTGTTTTATTTCCGGCTCATCGTTTATTTCAATTGAATCCCTTAAACGAACGGAGATACTTTTTAATCCCCATACCATTAACTCTTCCCTAGTATCCTTTGATTGGAACACGGTTATGAGAATCGTACTGCCATTCCAAGCCTTTAATTGAAGAGAGTGTGCCTCTTTATTTAATAATTGTAAAATGGGATCACCAAAAAATGAAATTTCCTCTAATTCAGTAAATGTTCTACCAATCAATGAGGTTGTGTTTGTTGACCAAAAGTTTTTCAATTTTCCACCTAGAAATAAAATCGTTCCGTTTACATTGGTGACAATCATTTCATCGTAAATAGATAGAAAACTTGATTGAAAAGCTTGGATTAATTGATCATTAGTCATAATCATGGAAATCACACATTTACCCCTTCATTAGCTAGATTTTAAAATTTTGGGATTATTCAAAATAAATTATTTCATATTTGAATAAAGAATTCAAATATGAATTTTAACAAATACTAAAAAATTAAAAGAATATTGAATTGTGGCTATTTTGTGAACACTTTCAATCTGGCACAAAACTTGCAAATGTTTATATTAGAGGATTAGTAAAGAGGAGGTCTATAGAACTGGAACGATTTAATCCATGAACAGCTAGTAAAATAAGATGATTTCCATCTATTCCATTTAAAATGAGATGATTGTTCAAAAAATAAAGGAGGAATTTTTCATGTACAAATCTACTAAACTGGATTTATTTCCATATCCTTTTCGAAACATTAAAGAAGGTACCAACTACCGGTATTCAAATGACTTAAAAAAGCTTGAAAAGCATGAACAAAATTGTGTTGTCATAACACCAGAATATGAAAAACAAATAAAAAGAAAAAGGGAATTACTTAATGAACAACCTGAAGTAAGATTCCAATCCTATCCACATACAATGGAAATGCAATGGGAAGTAGCAGAAATGCTGATTAATATGGCGGTTGAACGCTACCCGGAGCATTTCCAAGTTAAAAAAAATGGTAATCACTGGACTTTTCATAATTTAATCCTAAATGAATCGGAATCTTTCATATTTGGTGATGAATCTAGTATCGAGCTTGAGCCGCTTGATCTAGTTGGCCGTCATTTCGCCACTGATTTTGTATTAATGGTTCTTCGGGATGACAATCTATATTTGGAAGTTGCTCAAGAGTCCTATGCAGCTTTATTCTCCCCTCACTGGAATAAAGGAATGTCCTTTGACGAAATTCATGGACCTGTACCATTTGTGTCACGCACTGGTGTACCGCTAGTTGAAAGAGTTCGTAATTTCTTAATACGCAATGTTTTACCAGGTGAGCCATGGACCAGAATCAACTGGAATTTGATGGCAAACCGTTGGGATGTAAACTATGAAACATATGATACATGGGGACCCACACGCTCTTTAGTCACTCCTGAAAATGCCGGTAAACTAGTAAGACTTCGTGTAGAAGAACAATTTTTCTATCGTATGCCTAGGAGTAATGCGATTTTGTTCGTATTAAATACTCAATTCCTGCCAATGGAAGATTTGACATTAAAACCAGAATGGCTTGAACAAACCTACTCTATTCTCTCGGATATTCCGAAACCAATGGCTGATTATAAAGGATTTACCCCGTTTATCGAACCTACAGTAGAATATTTGAAAAACTTGGTTGAAAAAGTAAAATTACAAACTAACTAGCGTGCAATGATTGGAGGTATGTCAAATGGTATACAACAGCCCGGTATTATTCGATCAATCAGAAACAATTGTAGAAAAATTCGCAATAAGACATGATAGGAGAAAATTACTTATTATTTCAGCTGAACCAAGAGAAGCAGGGATAATCCAGCAATTTACGAAGGAAATAAATGACCAAAAAGAATATGAACTTATCGAAATCAATGATGAATTACAATTAAAAAATATTAGCGATGTGCTTGATCGTCAAAAAATGGGGACACAACTTTATATCTCAGCTAAATGGGAGGATGCGGTTCCTATTTTTTCTGCCGCAATTGAGGCTGGGTTTTCAGAAGATGGAATTCAAACACTTATTTCTGGCGAGAAGCGACGATATGTTTATTGTATGAAATGCTATCATCTACAGGAAGTTGAACCTAAAGAAACAGATACCATTTGTTGCCATTGCCAAATCAGCTTAGAAATTGGTCCTTTCTTCTCCATAGAGCGAAAGGGATATATTGGATATCCTTACAACCCTGCTTTCGTAACATCAATTTAATAGTTACATGAGAAGTAAAAAGTAGAATTAAAGTCATAACGATGGGAGTGATGTTTATGAAAGCATTCGGAAATATTAAAGTTTACGTTGGAAAAATAGTACAGGAAACAAGAACGATAAAGCGCTTCCACTTGTATCCGGTTGATATAGAATTACTGCCTGCATTTACAGGTGGTTCCCATATCGCTACATTTGTAAAAAGCAGTAATGACGTTATTGAAAGAAATTACTCTCTTGTCAGCCATCCAACCGACCGTACACAATATGCAATTGCCATTCGGAAGGATGACGCTTCAAGAGGTGGTTCCGTTTATTGGCATGATCAGATCAATGTGGGCGATCATTTAGAAATCAGTTGGCCAAAAAATCATTTCCCGCTGGCTTTCAAAGGAGCTAAACATCATGTATTTTATGCAGCTGGAATCGGTATTACTCCATTTATGACCATGATGGAGGATTTAACAGCAGAAGGAAAATCATTTGAATTACATTATTCTGCAAGAACAAAAGAAGATTGTGCTTTTTATGACGAAGTGCAGGCAAAATATCCCGGTAAATGTCACTTCTATTTTTCAAGAACAGAAAATCCTACTAGAATGACACCTGTAACCATGGCGGAACATCGGATTGGCACACATGTGTATTTCTGTGGACCCATTTCAATGGTGAAAGAATACAAGGAAGCAGCGGACTCTTACGGTTACCCAAGTCATTCCATACATTTTGAATTATTTGCCACGACTGATGAAGGAGCGAAAAATCCTTTTGTTGTAAAATTAGCGAACAGCGGTAATCAGGTGGAAGTTTCTGAAGAAGAAACGCTATTAGAAGCCCTATTAAAAGCTGGGATAGAAGCTCCCTATTCTTGTAAGGTAGGTGGATGCGGTAGCTGCGAAGTACAAGTAGTTGAAGGTGAGGTTGATCATCGAGATCACTTCTACAAAGATGAAGAAAGACGTACGAAGAAAGTTATTTTAACTTGTTGCTCGAGAGCAAAAGAACTTGAAAAAGAGCTCGTTTTAGAACTATAATAGTGACTTTTTTCTGTAATAGATTCATAATTTTCATCTTTGGTATCTAAAAAACGCTGAGGCGTATAAAATTGGAGGCAATTCTTATGACAACAACCACTCAAGTATTAGAATTAAAGATGCTTATTAATGGTGAATGGAGACTTTCTAGTAATCCAGATACCAATAAGGTAATTAATCCGGCAAATGGTGAATTAATTGCGATCGCTCCTAGAGCAACAGTTGAAGAAACCAAAGAAGCCATCAAAGCGGCAAAAGAAACGTTTGAAAGTGGGGTATGGTCTAAGCTAAGTGCTCAAGAACGTGCTCATTACCTACTGAAAATTGCTGATAAAATTGATGAAAAACACGATGAACTAGTAGATCTTGAGGTAAAAGATAATGGAAAAATTAAAGCCGAGGCTGATATTGATATAAGTGATGCTGCCTCTTGTTTCCGCTATTATGCCGGCCTAATTAGGACTCCAGATGGACAAACATATCATGTTGCCGATCCAATGCAAACGATGGTAGTACGTGAACCAGTAGGGGTTACAGGGTTAATTGTTCCTTGGAATTTCCCATTCTTAATGAGCGTTTGGAAATTTGCTCCTGCGTTAGCAGCTGGAAATACGATTGTGTATAAGCCAGCTGAAGTAACTCCAGTAACTGCGACGAAATTAGTTGAAATTATAGAAGAGGTTGGTGTCCCTAAAGGTGTTGTCAATTTGGTATTAGGAAAAGGCTCTGTAATTGGCGAGGTTATCGCAGCCAGCCATGATGTAGATATGGTGTCATTTACAGGAAGCACTGAGGTAGGAAGAAGCATTATGCGTAACGCTGCAGGCAATTTGAAAAAAATCTCCCTAGAATTAGGTGGAAAGTCACCAAATATTATATTTGCTGATGCTGATTTTGAAGCGGCTGTTGATCATGCATTATTAGGTATTTTTTATGGCTCTGGTCAAGTATGTTCTGCTGGAAGCCGAATTATTGTTGAAGAAAGCATTTATGATCAATTCGTTGAGGAGTTCGTAAGACGCGCCAAAAATATCAATGTTGGACCAGGATTAGAAGAAGGTTCTGAAATGGGTGCCATTGTCAGTGAAGCACAGCTTAATACTATTCTAGAATATATCGAAATCGGTAAAAAAGAAGGCGCAACATTAGCATGCGGTGGAAATCGTCTTACGGAAAATGGTTTAGATAAAGGATTCTTTGTTCAACCAACCGTATTCATTAATGTATCTTCAGAGATGAGGATCGTAAAAGAAGAAATCTTCGGACCTGTGGGCGTTATTCAAAAGTTCAAAAATGAAGAAGAAGCAATTAAACTGGCAAATGACACAATTTATGGTCTTGCCGGCGGCGTATTTACTTCAGATGGAGCAAAAGCACTGCGAGTGATTAAACAGGTACGTGCTGGTATAACTTGGATTAACGCTTATGGACCAACTTACAACGAAGCGCCATGGCATGGATATAAACAAAGTGGCATCGGTTCAAGCCTTGGAACATTTGGATTAGATGAATTCCAAGAAGTGAAACAAATTAACATAAATCTTGCTGTAGGACCAACAGGCTGGTTTTCAGACGATAAATAACGATTAAAATAAAATAACTTTCTAATTAAGTAAAGTTTACTGAATATTAGTATAACTATACATTGGCACAGTACTGGCAAATAGAATTTAACTACTATTTAAAGGAGGCTCAAAAATATGCAAAAAAATCAGAACAACATAATTGATGGATCTGCGACAGAACATCATGATAGTGATGCTGCGCAACTGGCATCGCTTGGATATAAATCTGAATTTCGCCGCGACATGAGTCCATGGGCAAACTTTTCGCTTGGGTTCACTTATCTATCTCCTGTAGTAGGTGTGTACACACTATTTGCATACGCACTTGCGGTTGGTGGGCCGGCAATGATTTGGAGTTTTGTTATTGTCGGACTCGGACAATTACTAGTGGCACTTATCTTTAGTGAGATAGTTGCGCAATACCCTGTTTCAGGGGGAGTTTACCCTTGGGCCAGAAGATTATGGGGCCGCAAGTGGGCTTGGATGACTGGCTGGGTATACTTGATAGCTTTGCTTGTGACAATTGCCAGTGTTGTATACGGAGCTGGACCTTTTCTAGGACAAATTTTAGGGTTTCAAGCATCTGTGGACTCCACGATAATATGTGCTCTAATCATTCTTGTACTTGCGACTATCATTAATTTTCTTGGTACAAAGGTTCTTGCAACTGCAGCCATAATTGGTTTTGCTGCTGAGATTATTGGTGCGCTTGTTGTTGGTGGCTGGCTGCTTTTAACAGAAAGACATCACGGTCTTTACGTGCTCTTTGATTCTTTTGGTGCTCAAGGTAGTGGCAGCTATTTTATTGCATTTGCAGCAGCTTCATTAATTGGAATTTTTCAATATTATGGGTTCGAAGCTTGTGGTGATGTAGCTGAAGAAGTACCGAATCCGGGTGTTCTTATCCCGAAGGCCATGCGTCGGACGATTTACATTGGCGGTGCTGCGGCAACTTTTGTTTGCGTTTCTTTAATCCTTGCCGTTGCTGATATCCCAGCTGTCATCGCTGGTGAGGACGTAAACCCTGTTGATACAATACTAAACGATGCTTTTGGCCCTATTGGAGCAAAAATTGTACTGGGTATTGTAGTGATTTCTTTCCTTTCATGTGCAATGAGTTTACAAGCGGCAGCAAGCAGACTTGCTTATTCGTATGGACGTGATGATATGATTATAGGAAGCCGATTGTTAAAGAAGTTTTCCGCTACTCGTCACATCCCACCATATGCACTTCTTCTTGCGGCTTTTGCGCCTGCCATCATTGTGCTTGGATCAAAAGTGTCTGCAGATGCGATCACAAAGATAGTTAGTTTTGCGGCTTTTGGCATTTATCTTGGATTCCAACTGGTTGTCCTTGCTGCGCTTCGAGCTAGACTTAAAGGATGGAAGCCAAGTGGTAAGTATCAATTAGGCAAGTGGGGACTGCCTATCAATATTGGTGCACTTATTTACGGAATTATCGCTATGATTAACATGTGCTGGCCAAGAACGCCAGATGCACCGTGGTTTGATAACTATATCGTGCTCATTTCAGGAGTGGTAGTTGTTGTTACTGGACTAGTGTATATGATGATTCATCGCAGCTATGGACATAGCAGTATGCCGTATAATGATGCAATACCGAAAAAATATATCTCGGAGCAAAACGAGCCCAAAGACATATCAATGTAGAATTTATGCTAACTCATATTTGATGAGTAAGTTACGTCAAGTTCCACAGTGTCCGTGTCACTACAATTCATCTGATTCCATCTTTAATTACAAGGCTATGTTAATAAATAATGTTGATTTTTAAATAAAAGTCAGGGACTCTAATGTTTACGAGTCCCTTAATCCTTAATAAGAATCCCCTTTTGACAGATTTACCTTTTCAAAATGTTCAACTGTCGGAAAAGGGTGATAGAAACGGTGTAATAACGCTTTCCATTCTTGATACTCATTTGATTGTCTGAATCCTACAGTGTGGTCTTCTAAACTCTCCCACTTAACCAGAAGCAAATATTTACCCTCCACTTCCATACAACGCTGTAATTCGTGTGAAATATAGCCCTTCATAGTTGAGATAATTTTAGATGCTTTGCGAAATGATTCTTCATATTCCTGTTCCATTCCTGGTTTCACTTGAAGCATAGCGGATTCCAGTATCATTGACTCTCCCCCTAATAACAATGCAATTTCCTAATGGAAAAATTTGATAGTCTTATGCTATCATAAGTCACGTTTGTTGGGAATAAACAACTTCCAATCATCATTTTTTTAACTGTTGTATTATCACTATGATGATTAACATTGTCTAAAAAATGAAACCAGCTCAAATAAAATAATGTTACATAATGAACATTTCCAATAATGTCTGTCGTTTTTCTTAGCGAATACCCTACCAACATACATTTGATAAAATCCAACCATTTTTCTGGCTTATGTGTGTAATAAAGAGGAGTTAACATAGCCAATTACAAAGAAGGCAACTTCATAGTTAGTTGCCTTCTTTGTAATTGAGTTCTAAGATAAATTTTCACTTACCCCAAGTATGAGGCATAATGTGGGTAACCGTGTCCAGAAAGTAATACCAGCTGCAGATAAATAATTATTGGTTAAATCGCCCACGTTGGCGAAGTAACTCTCGGTATAGGTTCGGATCTTTTTCAAATGCAGCACGCCCATGAAGCCAGAAAATATTATTGATCACGACAAGATTTCCAACTGGTAGTTCCAATTCTATTACATGATCATCATTTTCCAATGATGCAGAAAGATCACGAAGATATTTTGCTTGCTCAATGGTATCAGGATAAACAAATTGATCAATAAAACAAATACCAGGCTTGTTATTGTAATTGAAGAAAGTTAATCTTTCAATCTCTTGATCAATGTTTTTACTTTTTGGCGCTTTATACGTAAATTTATGATTTGCTAACGGATGTTTGATATACTTGTCAATTTCATTCCAGTCATCAAGATGCAATAAACGTGATTCACCACCGCGGGCATTTTGTTCCACCATCTTCATCATTATAAGCCAATCTGTCGGCTCATCCACAAACGTACCATCTGTATGAAGTGTAAATAACCGATATGCTTGACGAAGATACGAGTCGCTACTATCCGTATCTTTTACAGTGAAGCGTGCATAATACTTTCCCGACATTGCATCATGATTTGGAGCTCCCAATAAATGAGAAATAGCGGTTGAAAAAATTACATATTCGTCAGTATTTTCAGTAACACCTTCTAAGCCAATAGTAAAACCACCGGATTGTCGATCATGTAAAATGCTCAGAAGAAGTTCAGCAAACTCTTCCCCAACTTGATTCAATAGATAAGAAGCAACAATATGGCGAGCAAATGGCGTATATTCCAAATGCCGAACGGAAATATCGTCCTGTTTTACTGCTTCTAGAAAATTAGAAAGCGCATTTGTTGAAATATTAATGTGATATAATCGGTCACTTTGAGGATGCGGTTCAATCTCATAAGCCTGTGTTTTTTGAACAAATTTTAATGCTTTCTTTTCGATAACATTCATCAATAAAACCTCCTGAATAATGATTAAATTGTCCGTTATCCACTTGAAAACAAAAATAGCCAGTTATTCTGCTCAATAAAGACACAGTATAACTGGCTATTATCTACCTTATTGCCCTACATTAATAGAGTCATAGTAAATTTCACAGTTTTTTATTAAATTAATTTCCAAGTTTATAACAAACATGATCCACGTTTTTGAAAAGGTGACTATTCAAAAGGCGAATATACATTTTATTATTTATTAAAATATTAATCTATTTTTTCAATAGTGTCAATATTAATAATATTTTTTCATTTAACTGCTTTAATCTCATTTTTTTGCTGGTGATAGTAGAGAGAAAGGTCTTTTAGAGCAGCAATCAGCGCATTTATTGCTTTCCCGCGGTAATAATACTGAATATACTCAACATGTTTGTCAATTTCCTCATTCAAACTGATTCCCTTAAGTAAATTGCCAATGAATTCTCTCCCGTGCTCCGTTGCAAGTGTACAAGATGCTTCTAATATAACTCCATATTTAGTTTCCACTTCTGCTGTAATCGTTAATGTATCAAATACACTTTTCGCCGCCATCCCCTGTGGCAATCTTGCATGGCCAGCAATAAACATGACATTTGGATTTATCATAAATTTCTCCCTCAATTAAAGCTTTATATTTTTATTTTGGCCTTACAAACATCTGCTTATTATAATGCAACAGACATTTTTAAATGACCTTGAACCGGTATTCGATTAACGACTTCCTTTCCGATTTCAATCGAAGCAGTTGCTGCAGGAGAAGGAGCATTACATACATGAACACTGCTCTTCCCCAGAATAATATGGAAGTCATCAACCATGACCCCATCATTTTTCAAAGCTTGTGCACGCACTCCCGCTGGTGCAGGAACTAAATCATCTGCTTGAATTTCAGGAATTAATTGCTGAAGGCTTTCAACAAATTTTGCTTTGCTTACAGAACGAACCATTTCATCAAGGCCCTCTTTCATAAATCCACTTGCAAGCTTCCAAAAGCCTGGATACCCCATTACTTCTGCAAAATCCTTTAGATTGAAATCTGTCTTTTTGTAACCTTCGCGTTTAAAACTTAAGACTGCATTCGGCCCTGCATCTATTTCTCCGCTAATCATTCGTGTAAAGTGAACACCAAGGAATGGAAACTTAGGGTTAGGGACCGGATAGATTAAGTGCTTAACAAGGTATCTTTTTTCTGGTTTTAATTTAAAATATTCGCCGCGAAAAGGCACAATTTTCATATCTGTTTGGTATCCAGCAGCTTTTGCTACACGATCACTATGGAGACCTGCACAGTTGATAACTAGACGGGCTTTATACGTTTTTATATTCGTTTCAATCAACACTTCGCCTTTTTTCTCATTTATTTTTTCCACTTTCGTTCCTAGCTTGATTTCACCTCCATGTTGCAAAATAATTTCGGAGAATTTTTCGCTCACTTGACGATAATTAACTATTCCTGCCATCGGAACACGAATCGCCCCCAACCCATTGACATGAGGTTCAATTTCCTTTAATTCTCCTTTGCTGATCTTTTGAATGGCCAATTCATTTTCAAGACCACGTGAAAATAAGTTCTCAAGATGCGGCAATTCTTCTTGCTTAGTGGCTACAATTACTTTACCGCAGATATCATGTTCTATTTCATGCTTTCGGCAAAATTCTATCATCGAACGGCTTCCCGCTTTAGCAAAACGCGCTTTAAAACTCCCCGGCTTATAATAAATCCCTGAATGGATAACACCGCTGTTATGGCCTGTCTGATGATCCGCTACCACATTTTCCTTCTCTAGCACTAAAACTTTCGCATCCGGATAACGTTCATAAAGTGCAATTCCCGTTGACAATCCCACAATTCCTCCACCGATTATCGCAAAATCATACATACTTTTCTCCTCAATTGTTGATTATTTTTTCTTTTTTCAAGACTTTTAAAAATAGCTTTTCCATCTGAGAGCTATAGCAGATAGAAAAGCCAAATATTCTTCATAACAAATTTAATTAAAATGAACAGGTAATAGACTATTCCCCTGAAGCATGAGAAGTTGGTTTCGAGGGAACGGCTGTCTTACCTCTACGCAACATAAAGAATGTGATAATAACAAATGCTGTAATTGCAAAGGTTGAGATAGTGGCATGCGCCAATTCTTTTCCAGCGAAAAACATTGCAACTAATGTGACGATTAAAAGTAAGATGACCGCATAAGAAAGATATGGAAATAGCCACATTTTGATCGGATAGTATTTACCTTTATCACGATTGCGCAAGCGGATATGTGACATGGCAATAATCAAATAGACTAGCAGGCAAATTGCACCTGCAGCATTCGCAATAAAACCAAATAAATCAATTTTTATATCCAGGAATTTTAGGATTACCGCCAAATACGCAAACAATGTACTAGCCCACACCGCTCGTACTGGTACACCACTTTTACTTAATTTCGCAAAATATCTTGGGGCATCTCCTTCTAAGGCAAGAGAAAATAACATCCTTGAATTTGTGTAAAGAGCTGAATTTAAACATGATAGCACTGAAGTTAACACAACAATTTGAACGATTGTGCCTGCATAAGGAATGCCAAGCGTGTCAAATATAGATGCGAATGGGTTTTGTAATTTAGCGGCATCAGATGTTGGAATCAGCATTGAGATAACCAAAATCGATCCTATATAGAAAACTAAAATTCTCCAAACAACACTGTTGATTACTGTATGAACTGCCTTTTTAGGGTTTTCCGATTCATTGACAGCAATTACGCCAATTTCTGTACCGAAAAAGGCAAACATGATAAATAACATTCCAAGTAAGATAGAGTTAATGCCTTTTGGCATAAAGCCACCGTGAGCTTCATTTAGAAGATTCGAAAACCCAGGAGATTCAACACCCGGAAAAATCCCTATTATCACCATTGTGCCTAAAACTAGGAAAACAATAATAGCTGCTACTTTAATAATCGCAAACCAATATTCAAATTCTCCATAGGATTTAACCGATACTAAGTTTGTAAATGTGAGCAACAATGTTAGCACTAAACTCGTTAGCCATTCAGCGGACATACTTGGAATCAAACTATGCAAAAGATCAGCTCCTACCGAAGCCTCTAACGCTATAATATACATCCAGAAAAAATAATACAGCCAACCTATTGAATAACCGGCAGCGGGTCCAAATGCTTCAGTCGCATACGCCTTGAAAGATCCAGGCACTCCTACACGCACACTTGTCATTTCTCCCAACATTCTCATTACCAAAACAACTAGAATTCCAGCAGTTAAGTAAGATATTATTACAGCTGGACCATATTTATTAATATCTAGACCACTGCCAATAAAAAGTCCAGCCCCAATGACACCACCAATTGATATCATTGTAATATGCCTTTGCTTAAGATTACCTTGTAACTTTGTTGGATTCTCCAAACATACCAACTCCTTTTAATTGCTAAATTTATTTTCTGAACAGTTTTTATTTACATTAAGAATCATTTTTACTTATCTGGTCTTTAGAAAATATTTTAGTTCATTTAGCTGATATGCCACTTTTGATTGTCAGATATATTTGTTTACTTTTATAACTCGAAAATTCAGAAATCTATTGACGCGGACAGGTAAAGATTTTATTCCTCACCTTGCTGGGCTACATTTTTGTGGTAATTGTCACTGTTTTATAAGAAGTAAAAAACTCCATTGCAGCTTGTCCTTGTTCACGGGTCCCCGAGCTGGATTCTTTCATTCCACCAAATGGTGCTTGCGGTTCTGCCCCACCTGTTTCTCCATTAATTTGAACAAGACCAACTTCACTGTTTTTAATAAAATGAAATGCTTTATCAAGATTTGTTGTAAAAAGCGAAGCACTTAATCCATAAATAGTATCATTTGCTTTTTCTAGTGCTTCTTCATAATTAGCCACTCTTATTACAGCTAATACGGGTCCGAAAATTTCCTCTTTAGCAATCGTCATCTCATTTGTCACATTGTCAAAAATAGTCGGTTCAATAAAATAACCACCCTGATAATCCGGACCTTCTAAAGTTTTTCCGCCATAATAAAGATTCCCCCCTTCTTCTATTCCCTTTTCTATATATGAACAAACTGTTTCATATTGTTTCTTCGAAGCAACTGGTCCCATCGTCACAGACTCATTAATCCCATCCCCAACCTTAATATCTTTTACGATTCCCATGATCTTTTCCATAAATAAATCATAGATTGCTTCCTCAACATACACTCTGCTAGTTGCAGTACATCGCTGCCCTGTCTGTTTCATACATCCTTCCACTGTCAGCTTTGCTGCTAAATCAATGTCCGCATCCTTCAAAACAACCACAGGATTCTTCCCGCCAAGCTCCAATTGGTATTTTTTATTTTGCGCCACTGCTCGAATACCGATAGCTCTTCCTACTTCGTTAGAACCAGTGAATGTAATGGCAGCAACATCCTCATGTTCAACTATGGAGTTTCCAAGAGCACTTCCTCTTCCATTTACTATATTTAAAACTCCTGCTGGTAAACCAGCTTTGTCGAAAACCTCCGCAATCTTCACTGCAGTAATTCCCGCATCCTGAGCAGGCTTCCATACCACGGTATTGCCATATACTAAAGCTGGTGCTATTTTCCAGATAGGTATAGCTATCGGAAAATTCCATGGCGAAATCACCGAAACAACACCTACAGGCACTCGAGTGGTATAAAGTGTATTATTAGGATTGGCTGACGGTAGCATTTCCCCTGTTTTCCTCATGCCTTCTTGTGCAAAATAGCGTAAAATCATCGCCCCTCGCAATACTTCACCTTTTGTTTCTACGATACGTTTTCCCATCTCTTTTGTAGCAATTTCAGCAATTTCTTGTACATTTTCTTCGAGAAAATCTGCAGCCTTGCGCAAAATTTCTCCTCTTTCTACTGAAGAGCGTTGTTTCCAGTCAGAAAATGCTACTTTTGCTTGTTGCACTGCTTCTTTTACATCTTCAATTGATGAGACTTGAGTAAACCCAATACTTTCAGAAGGTTTGGCAGGATTGAAATGTTCATGTTTCTCTCCTGTTGACGATTCCGTCCAGCGACCACCAATATAATTTAAATAATTACTCACCATTATCTTCTCCCCTATAATCACGACTGTTTTTTCCCCACTTCTTGAGCAATGACATTTTCCAAAATAGATAAGCCTTTCTCCAATTGTTCTTCTGTAATTGTCACAGGTGGTAAAAAGCGTAGAACATTTCCATAAATTCCAGCACTTAAAGAAATTAGCCCTTGCTTCCATGAAGCTTCAACAATAGCCCCCGTCAATGCCTTATTCGGAGTTTTTGTCTCACGGTCTGTGACTAATTCAAGTGCACACATTGCTCCTAAGCCACGTACTTCACCTACAACTGGGAACATTTCCTGAAACTCACGCAATTTCGCTTGAATTTTTTCGCCAAGCCACGCGCTTCTTTCTACTAAATTTTCTTCTTCAATAACATTTAATACAGCTAAGCCAGCCGCACATGCTAACGGACTTCCTGCAAAAGTTCCACCTAGTTGTCCTACGCCAGGAGCGTTCATTATTTCTTTTTTTCCTGTCACTGCGCTTAAAGGCATGCCTGCAGCCAGGGATTTGGACATCGTGATTAAATCAGGTTCTACGCCAAAATGTTCAATCGCAAAAAGTTTTCCAGTACGGCAAAAACCCGTTTGAATTTCATCTGCAATGAAAAGAATATTATTTTCTTCACAAATCCGTTTCAGTCCTTGAACGAAACGAGCTGACGGAACAATAAATCCACCTTCACCTTGTACCGGTTCCATGATAATGGCTCCAATTGCTTCTGGTGAAGCTTCGGATACGAAGAAATCTTTAAACTTGTTAAGAATTTGATCATCTATTTGCTCATTTGTCATACTATCATCACTACGGTAATAGTAAGGGTATGGCATACGATAGGTTTCGTTTGCGAAAGGACCGAAGCCTTTTTTATATGGTTCAACCTTACTTGTCAAGCTCAATGTTAATAATGTGCGGCCGTGATAAGCTCGGTCAAATGATACTACCCCTGATTTCCCAGTATATTTCCTTGCGATTTTAATGGCGTTTTCTACAGCCTCAGATCCGCTATTTACAAACATTGTCTGCTTTTCAAAATTCCCTGGTGTCACTTCATTTAACTTTTCTGCTAATTCAATATAGCTTTCATAAGGAGCTACATGGAAACAGGTGTGAATAAATTTAGATAATTGGTTCTGAATAGCTTCTACTACTTTCGGATGATTGTGTCCAATATTTTGAATACCGATTCCTCCGGCAAAATCAATGTATTCTTTTCCATCAACATCTTTAATAATGGCGCCTTTGGCAGAATCGACATAAATTCCTGTCACATGATATGGACCTCTTGGAACCGCTTTCTCGCGCCTTTGCTTTAATTCAGCTGATTTATTAACTTCTACATTCGTTACTTCCTTTACATTTACCATGGTTTCCCCTCCTAATAAATATGTCACTTAAACTGCAAAAAAAGAACCAGCCACATTAATGAATAGAACACCTAAAAAAGGTATCTCATTTCATTAATACAACTGGTTTTTAATCTAAGTTTTGCTTCGTTTCTCAACAAAGTCAATTAGATTTGGCAGTTACTTTTTGAATTTCCCAAAACATACTTTACACATAATTAAAGAAATATAAACTACAATATTATGTTTTTAATTTTACAAACATTCGGAATAGTTGTCAATAAAATTCTTAAATCGCCTCTATTGTCTCTTTCCCTATACTAAAATTTTAATCATAGATTTTTAGTCCCTTTAACCTAATTTAAATAAATATATGAATTACTGATATTATCAAACCGAAAAAAAACTTGAACAAGAAGCCAAGAAATTGAAAGTGAGCTAGAGGAAAAAAGAATTGAATCTGGAAAGATGTGACGTGGAAGAAAACCAAAGGGTCCCATTACGGAGACAATCTCTGAGTAAAACTGATGCTGATTCTGGTTTTTTAAACCGACCTGGAAAGGTGTTTTTCCACCCTTCCCTTTTTGTCAACAACCCCTACCTAATACGGCTTTTTTTGTCCGTTTAAAAATGGAACGCTAAAAATTGGCGCCGTGATCAAAGTCTAAATCATGCAGGCCATGCCCTTTAATACATCAAAATCCCAACCCTTTCAATATACCGCCCTTTGTTCTTGGTGTCTTCGAACTTATCGCTAAATTGTAACCTTTCTAAACTCACTAAACATAGGGTTGTATACGTCATAGCTTTATCTAATGTTAAAGTCATTTGTGATCTAAGTTTAAATGAAATTCGAAATTATTGTAGTACCTCGATGCACCATTTACAAGCCAGTGGTTGTTTTTTCGGTTGGGATTTTCATTTGTGATTCCTTCAATCGTTTATTTAATTACTTTTGATACGACGGCAAACATAATCTCAAGAAAAATGTTAATGATCATTTTGCTCCTCCTATTTTTTTATAGCAATCCTAATTATGATAAAAGGATGATATATATTTATTATCAGATTGATTTCAGACCGTTTAATCTTATCGTGGTTTAGAATCTGTAACCGTGATATCTATCACAATGAAAATGCTATCAATATGACGGTTTTAAGACAAAAGAAAAAGGCTGCTCATTGGCAACCTCACTTATATTTCCATTCAAGTGTAATTTCTTTTTTTTCGGTTTCCACCACTGAGGAGCAATAAATTCCGGATTTTGTCCTTTTAATTGAAAAGAACCATGCCGGGCTGAATTACTGCTGGACTCCTTGTAATGGAATTCAATAGTCTGTTAATTAAAATCATTTCCCTTCACTTCTAATGAAAGGATACCAGTACCCAATTCAGCCAAATAAGTCCTTTTATATCAACGTGTGTACTATATTCCCGCTGACTTCCTTAAAAAAGGTACCCCCTACCTTTTCAATAAAAAGCTACAAATAAAAAACAGATACCTTGTGTGGATATCTGTTTTAGTTCCTGTTTCTTTTTTCGCTCGGATAAGTGTTTTCTTACTGATTACAGTTAATAATTCCACTTATTTATATATCAATGATTATTCAGTAATGTTTAGGCGTGCATTCAGAAACAATTGTAACTTGTGTAATTACGGGAATTATAGATGATGATCTATTACTTTTACATTCCCTACTCTTACAAAGGATCTCTATCATTTATTAAAATAGCTTGAAAAACATGGAGTAACCCATACTGCAATGGAAAGTATAGGTGTATATTGGTATATCCTAAAAGACTTTTTTGATATTACACTTGTAACTTTTAGTATTAAACAAAATATTAATTAAGCTTTGACTTCTTCCCAGTAATATTGAATCGCCTGTTTTTTTACTACCTCCGGACAATCAACTTCATCGTCCCAATGATCGTAATTATTTTCTCCATTTACATGTTGGATATCAACACTATAATATTTTTCTTTATATTTGAAAATAATTACTACCATCTCGGAAAAACCTGCATCGTCGTTTCCAAGTTCCTGGACAAATTCAAGTCCGTAATTTAGGTCGTTTTTTCGTTCAGCAACAGAATCTAATATAATGCTTTTAGGAAACTTCATCTTTCTTGCTCCTTCATTTAATAAATAATTTTAATTGAATAATTGAGAATTTTAAGCTCTAACAATTTATTTTTTGTACGTAAAAAAAGGCCCACTAGACTCACTAATTAAATAAGTGATTGAGCGTTTACTTAAACGTATTTTGGCGGGACTGCGTGGGAATCGAACCCACCAGACCTGGCACGCAGGTCTCAAGCAGTTTTGAAGACTGTGGAGGACACCAGTACCCCATTCAGCCCCATGGATGTAATTTTAACAAGATGTACGGACTATAGTAACACAGTCTTTTTACTTCTCTATCATTTGTTATCATATTACTATTTAATATGGTGGTAATCAATAGTTTTAGCGTATTTGTCAATTTTCCGACAAGTTTTTCATCAATAATATGTAATTTGATGATTCGATTTTTGCTAAAGTTCTTGGTATAAATTTGATCAATTGTGTCCAATACTTGTCTTTGTTCATAAATACCGACTATAATAAGAAGAAAATATAGTATTTTGTAGGTGAATAGAATGCTTCATGGTTGGTTTCTATGGTTTATCCTGTTTTGGGTATTTTTCCTTGTCGGATCATTTGCGATCGGTGGATTTTTTATGTTCCGGAAGTTTTTGAAAAAGATGCCGAAAGAAGACGGCAAGTCCGTTATGGATTGGGAAGAACATTATGTAAATGAATCACGTCACTTATGGGCGCCTGAGGAGAAAGTACTCCTAGAGGATTTAGTCAGTCCTATTCCTGAGCTTTTCCGTGATGTTGCCAGACATAAAATTGCCGGTAAAATTGGCGAAATAGCCCTTCGTGAAAAGGCATCTAAAATTACTCAAGATCTCGTCATTCGTGGCTATATCCAAGCAACACCAAAAAGAGATCATAAGTTTCTACGTAAAAAGCTGTTTGAAAATCGAATCGATGTCGCTCCTTTTGAGCACCTATTTTAACCGTCTAACTAATAGACGGTTTTTTATTTGGGCTGTGCATTTACCGTGAACACTTCTTTTTTCACTTTTCGGTAAATGCACCTTCCTTTCATTTACCCTGAACACTCTATTTTTCATTTTTCGGTAAATGGACCGCCCTTTCATTTACCCTCAGCACTCTTTTTTTCACTTCATGGTAAATGCAGCTCCCTCTCATTTACCATGAGCACTCTCTATTTCACTCCACGGTAAATGAACCGACCTTTCTTTTAACATAAGAACTCTCCGATAATCCAATATGGCATCTCAAATTACCTTTGTTTAAATAAAAAAACTGATCCAAGAATGGACCAGTCTCCCACACAAACCTATATCTGTTTACCACCATGTAGCTGTTTAAAAAGTTTTTTATAGTCCAGATACATCGCAACACGCCATGGCACAATCATACAATAGGCCAGGAAGAAGAACATACCGCTTAGTTCCCCAAAATCTATGGTTGCACTTAGAACAGATTTCATAACAAGACGAACAACTAATAACCCAATTAAGATAAAAATAAATGCTTTGGAACGCTTTAGATAAATATCATTATCGCGGATCTCAAACTTTGAGGTTTTGATTAGTAAGATTGAAAAAAGCATTCCTACTATTGCTGCCTCGATCATTTCTGCTCCACTTAATCTAAATTGCGGTTCAATATACATTAATGCCCCACTTGACATGAAAAGTGGCGGGAGGATTATCTTCAGTGCATTCGTGGGTTTCTTTGCAGCTTTCATACGGACAACCAAGGCGAGGGTGCCCATAAAAACTGCTCCAATTGAAGAAGCAACTACCAAGTTCATTAGATTCATTCCTTATCTAATATATTTTCTAACCCATTATATCTCAAAAGAATACATTTGAAAAAGTTAAACCCTTGATAAACGCTTCCCATTTTTAACGATACTGGCAATTGCTAGTAAAAAGCAAAAAGTCCTTTTAGGAATTTTCCAATCATAGAAATTTATATTTTAATATAATTACTTTTCCTATCTTATTAAGATACATTAAAACCCTGTAAACCCTCCAAACATTTCTGAAAAGAATATAATAATTTTTGTCATCCAGTCAAAAAAGAGGACAATCCCCATCACAATCATTATGTAGCCGCCAACTTTAACAATTTTTGCACTGTTCTTCTTGATCCAATTCATGCGGCCAAGGAAGAATGAAAGAATAAAGAATGGTATCGCAAATCCTAGTGAATAGGCGATCATATACATCATACCTGACCCTGGATTTGTCGCTGCAAGTGAGATAACAAACGAGAGAATTGGACCAGTACATGGCGTCCATCCCGCTGCAAAAGCCATTCCAATTAATACCGAGCCAAAATAACCTGAAGGGCGATTTTTAAATTCAATGCGACGATCTTTCATCATAAATTGCGGATTTAAAATTCCAACGATAACTAATCCAAAGAAAACAATAAAAATTCCGCCTAGTTGACGAATAAGGTCCTTATACTGTAAGAAGAAACTTCCTAGAAACGAAGTCCCAAAACCAATGGCAATAAAAATAATCGAAAAGCCTAATAGGAAAAATAATGTGTGGAGTAGACTCCGCTTTTGAAGCATGGCATTTTCGCTTTTCAATTCCCCAACTGACATACCAGTAATGTACGAGAGAAATGCAGGATATAGCGGTAAACAACAAGGTGATATAAAACTTAAAAATCCTGCTCCTAATGCTAAAAATATATTTACATCTGACATATTAACACTCCCACTATAGTCGATACGTTTATATTCTAACAAATGTTTGATATAAAAGATAATGGTTAACTTGAATATTTTGTGTCGCCGCCTGTTTTTCTGATTCAATAAAAAAATCCGATTATTAATGTATATTGGATATTTATTTACAAATGTCTTTGAAAAAATTTACATCATAGGTTATACTAGTAAAATCAGTCCAAATTTGATATATTAGTATTCTATTCATACCATAATTTAGGAGTTATCCGGAAAGGACATCAGCCGTGACAAAAAATGATTTAGTGACATTAATTGAAAAAAAACGTGCTGAATTAATTCAAGTCGCCATTACTAACGGCTTGACATCCTCCGTTGCTATTCGTTACAGCCAGGAACTCGATCATCTTTTAAATGAATATCACAGAGTCTATATAAAAAATATTCCATCTTCAGCCTGTTAACAGAAAAATTTTAAAGTAGAAATAAAAATTAAGAACTAGTAAAAGCCTGGCAAATACGCCAGGCTTTTTTAGCATCCAAAGGCTAGTGTCTTTCGCTTTCACTTTATGCCTTCTGATATTATTTCACAACATCCTTAAGACGTTCCACTGAACCGTTTTGTAAAAGAAACATTTTATGATATAAACCACCTAGTGCAAGCAACTCCTGATGATTTCCTCGTTCAACGATTTCTCCTTGATGTAATACTAAAATTAAATCCGCATCCTGGATGGTAGAGAGGCGATGCGCAATCGCGATCGTTGTTCTCCCTTTGCGCATTTTCGATAAGGCGGTTTGAATCGCTTCTTCTGTTTCTGTATCAATATTGGCAGTTGCTTCATCAAGAACCAATATTTTGGGATTTGCCGCAATCGTTCGCGCAAATGCAATTAGTTGCCTTTGACCGCTTGAAAATGTGGTACCACGCTCGACTACTTTGTGGTCAAACCCGTCATCTAGTTTTTCGATGAATGTATGGGCCTGGACAAACCTTGCTGCTTCTTCTACTTGTTCATCCGACATATTTTCCTTGTGAAGGCGGATATTCTCCTTGATCGTCCCGTAGAATAAAAAGGGATCCTGTAAGACTAGCCCCATTTTCTCCCTAAGTTCTGTTTTTGTAAAATCACGAATCGATTGACCATCAATAAAAATGTCACCTCGTTCATATTCATAGAACCTCATCAACAAATTAATAATCGAGCTCTTTCCGCTGCCAGTGTGGCCAACGAGTGCAACAGTTTCACCAGGATTGGCGGTAAAGGTAATCGATCTTAGCACATCCTGTTCACCATTATAGGAAAAACTTAAATTCTTAAATTCAATCTTTCCTTGTTGAATTGAAATGTTCTGGTCTTCCTCTTGCAGCGGTGCTAATTCATCCTCATCCAACAGTTTGAAGACACGCGAACCTGCTACAATCGCTTGTTGGTACAAGGAAAGCCTCATCATCATCTGATTAACCGGTTCGAAAAAGCGATCCAAGTAATTAATGAAGGCATAAACCACACCGATTTCCACGACATTATTAAAAGAAGTAATCCCAAAATAACTTAATACAATGATTAAACCTAAAATATAGATTAGATCAATCGCAGGTCTTAACAATAGACCATCAATTTTGATATTTTTCATTCCTGCCTGGTAGTGTTGATCATTAATGGCTCCAAATTCAGCCCGGAGTCGTTTTTCCTGACGAAACACTTGAACAATTCCCATACCTGATAATGATTCACTGAGCTTGGCATTCAACTGGCTTAGTCGTTCACGCATATCGAGGTAAAATCGTGAACTTAATTTTCTATAAAGGTTCATAACAAACATTAATAACGGCAGAATGACAATACATAATAATCCTAGTTTGATATTCAGAATAAACATCGCAATAAAAATACCAATTAATAAAAATCCACCTTGGATAAACGTAGCAATTACAGTAACAAACATTTCTTTAATGGCTTCGGTATCATTGGTTATCCTTGAAACAATACTTCCTGCAGGTGTTTTATCAAAGTACTTTAAGCCTAATGATTGGACTTTAGAAAAAACATCAATTCGAAGCTGTTGGATAATTTTTAAAGCAAGCTCTTGGAATTTAACAAATTGAAAAAACATCAGGATCGCTTTGATGATTTGAATGGCCATATAGGTGGAGCCTAGAATTAAAAGTGGCTGAAACGCAAGCTTTCCAGGGGTTAAATAATCATCAATGAATATTTTCACGATAATTGGCAATACAATATCTCCGACGGTTGTTAATAGTAAGAAGATAAAGGCCAGTACAAGGAGTTTTTTATGTGGGCTTGTATAGGACAGAAGCCGGAATAAAATCTTTCTTTGTTCACGTTCGGTAAGCTGTGTGCTTTCTTCCATCTTAATGTCCCCCATGCTCGACCAGCTCTTCTAGCTGCTGGCGTAAGTACATTTCCTTATACCATCCATCTGATTCCATCAATTCTTCATGCTTACCTCTTTCAACAATTTTTCCATCCTCAAGAACAAGAATAAGATCTGCATGGTGAATGGCGCTTAATCGGTGTGAGGTAATGATGGTGGTCTTGCCTTCTCTGTTCTGTCTTAAGGAGGAAAGAATGGCTTCTTCCGTTTTCGCATCAACAGCAGACAAGGAATCATCGAGGACAAGGACTTCTGGATTCATCAGCAAAGCCCGCGCAATCGAAATCCTTTGTTTCTGCCCTCCCGATAAAGACACACCCCGTTCTCCAACAATCGTATGGTAGCCATTCATAAATTGAAGGATGTCGTCATGAATATTTGCAAGCCTAGCAGCATTCTCGATGTCTTTCGTTGCTGCATTTGGGTTAGTAAAGGCAATGTTTTCACCGACAGAGGCTGAAAACAAGAAATGATCTTGTGGAACATACCCGATAGCTTCGCGTAGTTTTTCGAGTTTATATTCTTGCAGAGTCTTTCCACCGAACATAATTCCCCCATGATAACGATCAAATTCACGTATAAGGAGCTTTAAGAGAGTTGTTTTTCCAGCACCTGTTTTCCCAACAATCCCAAGAGTTTCCCCTGTATGTAGTATAAAATTAATATCTTTTAAAACCGGTGTTGTTTCTCCGGGGTAAGTAAAATCCGCAAGCTTGAATTCGATATCACCTTCCGGCACGACATTTAAAGCTTTCTCGTCATCGGTGATGTCTACTTTTTCTTGAAAGAGCAAGGAAACCCGATCATATGAAGCACTCCCCCGCTCAACAATGTTAAATAACCAACCAAAGGCAAGCATTGGCCAGATAAGTAACCCTAAGTAAGTAGTAAACGAGAGTAATTGTCCAATTGTTAATTCCCCATTTAGTACGTACTTCGCTCCAAACACAATCGATAAAAAGAAGGAGATTCCCACAATAATCGAAATCGTTGGATCGAAAAGAGAATCAATTTTTGCCACAGTAATATTTTTTTGGACAACGTCTTCAGATTGCTTCCGAAAATCCTCAATGTCTTCTTTTTCTTGACCAAAGGTTTTAATTACTTTAATCCCAGTGATACTCTCCTGAGTCTTATCATTTAAAGATGAAAACGCTTCTTGTGCTTGATAAAAGGTTCGATGGAGCATCGTTCCAAACCAGCTCGTAAGGATGACCATAAAGGGCATCGGAATTAAACAGATTAATGTTAATTTCCAACTGATTGTAAAAGCCATCGCAGCGATGACAAACCCGCCAGTTGAAAGAGAATCAACGAACGTTAACACACCAACACCCGCTGTCTGCTGAATTGCCTGCAAGTCGTTTGTGGCATGTGCCATCAGGTCTCCAATTCGACGTTTTTGGTAAAAGGCTGGTGACATATTTGTAAAATGCTGATAGAGACGATTTCGAAGCAATTTACTAAGCTTTACCGATGATCCGAAAATCATAATCCTCCAATAATAGCGAAGGAAATACATGGCCAAAGCTACAACGACGAGCACTCCCATCCACTGTCCAAGTAATCCAATGGTCATCGAGCCTTCGTTAATTTGGTCGGCAATGACTCCAATTATTTTTGGCGGCACCAGCTGTAATACCGCTACAATCATTAAGATGAATATCCCTGAAAGATACGCTTTTTTCTCTTGTTTAAAATACCAGCCTAATTCTAAAAATACTTTCATTCAAACGCCCCCAAGATAAAAGAAAATCGTTCTCTTAAATTTTCTTAATTAACAATGGTGTACGGAAAAATTATCCAGACTGACTGAGGTTTTATTTTACCAAATTTTTATAAAATGATAAAGATTTAGAATTTATATTTGAGCACGAAAAAAGCACCCATTATTATATGAGTGCTTGTCCGTTTTATTTTGATTGTTGCTTGTTCATTGCAGCCATCATTTGGTTGATTTTCTTTTGTGATGGTTTTTGACCCATTTGCATCATCATCATTTTTAACATTTGTTCGTTGATTGGCGGATTTTTCTTTAAATAGCTCATCATATATTTACGAGCAATGAAAAATCCTAGTGCTACACCAGCTGCTAATGCTAGTATACCAACTAGAATGTAATATAACATATTCAACTTCCTCCTTCGTGTTGTCTATCTTACAGTGTACTAAATTATACACGATTAGACAATATCTGCGATTAGATAAATTTTCTTTCCTTTATTGGCTTTAACCAGCCGTAACGTTGATGTTCAAGGTCTAACGCCAAAAAAGAAGACTCACACTTTCTTAATACTTCAAAAAAAGCCGTCTCTGCTTCATAACTGCCTTGGGCATCAATTGTAATTAGGTCTTGGAATACTTCTAACTTTGCCGTACTTAGTTTTCCACTTAATTCAATTGAATATGCACCATTCTCTGCTTTAAATCCCTTAATTTTTCCAAGTTGCTTTTGAATAAGCTGATGAATTTTAAGAACTTCTACTTTTTTGGTTATATAAGAAATTTGTTTTTGTGTAATAAATTTAAGCTCGCCGTTTGCTTTTTGATGTTCCTTAAAAAGCTGAAAAAACAATCGCTCTCTTCCGAAGTAATGGGTCGCAAATTCATCTTCTATTAAATATAGCTGATATTTTCTCACCACTGTTCTCTCCTTCGTTGATTACCCTTTTTACTATTATAAAAAAAGTCAAACGTAACTTTTGTCTTTCGGCGGCAAAAACTTTCACTATTTTTGTCGATTAGCAGGATTCTAAGCTAATCTTTATAAATTCGGTAGATTTATTGAATTTTCCTTTTAAAAAATGGCATTGTTCAAAAAAATGTAAAAAATAAAAGTCAAAAAAAGAAGAACGGATTTATCCGTTCTCCCTTATGCCAAAATATTAATTATTGTTGCAAAAGTACTTTCACACGAGCTACCACGTTGCTTACCGTGAAGCCAAACTCTTCCATAATCTTTTCTCCAGGCGCTGAAGCTCCGAAATGATCGATTGCTAATACATCGCCTTCGTCACCAGTATATTTGTGCCAGCCAAAGGATGCTCCCACTTCAATTCCAAGACGCTTTTTCACATTTCTTGGTAGCACAGATTCTTTGTATTCGTTGGATTGCTGCTCGAAACGATCCCATGAAGGCATACTTACAACTGAAACATGGACACCCTCGCCCGCTAGAGCCTTTTGAGCTTCAACTGCAAGACTTACTTCTGAACCAGTTGCGAGTATTAATGCATCCGGAGTATCCCTTTCTGATGGGGAAACAACATATGCTCCTTTTGAAACACCCTCATACGCATTTGTATCCGTACCTTTTAATGTTGGCAAATCTTGACGAGTCAAAACTAGTGCTGTTGGTTTGTTAGTTGACTCAACTGCAAGTTTCCAAGCGGCTGCTGTTTCATTGCCATCAGCAGGACGAATAATTGATAATCCTGACATCGCCCGTAATGCTGCCAGCTGTTCAACCGGCTCGTGTGTTGGTCCGTCTTCCCCGACAGCAATACTATCATGAGTAAATACATACGTAACAGGTAAGCCCATTAACGCGGCTAGACGAATCGCAGGACGCAAGTAGTCGGAGAAAACAAAGAAGGTTCCGCCAAATACTTTCACCCCGCCATGAAGAGCTATACCGTTCATAGCTGCTCCCATTCCAAATTCACGAACGCCAAACCAGATATTGCGGCCTTCATAGGAACCAGGCATAAAATCAGTTGTACCTTTAATCATTGTTTTATTCGAGCCGGCAAGGTCCGCTGATCCACCAATAAAAATAGGTAAATTCTTAGCAATTCCATTTAAGACTTCACCAGAAGAAGCACGACTTGCCAGGCTTTTTCCTTCAGCATAAACTGGAATATCTTTATCCCAACCTTCAGGAAGTTCATTATTTAATGCTTGTTCTAACTGTGTAGCAAGTTCAGGGTACTCTTTTTTATATTGAGCGAATAGATCATTCCACTCTTTTTCCTTTTTCTCACCATTTTCAACGATGAGCTTCTGGAAGTTATCATAAACCTCTTGCGGCACATGGAAATCTTCTTCAAAGGTCCATTTATATGCCTCTTTTGTAAGCTTTAATTCATTTGCTCCAAGTGGTGAACCATGTACGCCTGAAGTTCCGGCACGGTTTGGTGAGCCGTATCCAATGACTGTTCTTACTTCAATCATTGTTGGTCTGTCTAAATCATTTCTCGCTTCTTCAAGAGCTTTTGCAATTTCTTCAAGATTGTTGCCATCTTCGACACGAACATATTGCCATCCATAGGATAGGAAGCGATCTTTGACACTTTCTGAAAATGACTTATTTAAGTCTCCATCAAGTGAGATATCATTTGAATCATATAGGACTACCAATCGACCTAGTTTCAAGTGTCCTGCTAAGGATGCTGCCTCAGCAGATACACCTTCCATTAAATCTCCATCTCCACAAATGCTGTATGTAAAATGATTCACAAGTTCATATTTGTCTTTATTATAAACACTTGCTACATGGCGTTCTGCCATTGCCATACCAACTGCCATCGCAATCCCTTGGCCTAGTGGACCAGTGGTTGCTTCAACACCTTCAGTGTGACCGTATTCCGGGTGACCAGGCGTTTTCGAGCCCCATTGACGAAATTGTTTTAGATCATCCATTGTTAAGTTGAAACCAGACAAATGAAGCATGCTGTATAGCAATGCTGAACCATGGCCAGCCGATAAGACAAAGCGGTCACGGTTAAACCAATGTGGATTTTTTGGATTTTGGTTTAAGAACCTCGTCCATAAAGTATAAGCCATTGGCGCCGCACCCATCGGCATCCCTGGATGTCCTGAGTTTGCTTTCTCGATCGCATCAATCGAAAGTGTTCGAATTGAAGTTACAGATAAATCATCAATAGTATTAAACATGAATTACATCCTTTCCTAATCACAAGGTTACTAAATACATTTCAATTTTATATTGCTACCGTTATTTATTCAACAAATAGCATAAAATAAGAACAAAATGTCACTTTGCTTCTTATTTTGATACAGAAATAGTCACAATATGTAATAAAGGAATACAAAAAAATGTATTCCTGAACTTTTAATGAAGTGTATTTTTTTTCCTAGCTTTAATTTTTTCTGGAGTTACATCATTTCCTTCTGGATCAATAAACTTGGTGTTGGTAAGAGTATCTAGCATATTCGAACGGAAAGTAGCTAAATATTCACTTCTAAGTCTCGATTGCTCTTTAGCTTCTATTTCAGTCAATCCTGTTGCCTTTGCTTTACGTGCCAGTTCATTAATTCTAGCCATCTTTTCTTTTGAAAGCATTCAAGGACCTTCCTTTCAACTATTTACATGACACCTGATTTTACTAAAAAATAAACCTAATGACAAGGCATTAGGCTTACTCTTCTTGTGATTCAATATATTCCTGATACCTCCTATGAACCGTGGCTTTAGAAATATTAAACCCAAATCCTCTAAGGGTTGCGGCTATTTCTGAAAATATTAAACCATTTTTTCTTAACCGGACAATTTCTTCAATTGGTACTTCAATTTTCTCTCGTCCGGAACCTTCTCCAAGGTTTTTTAAATTTTTTTCTGGTTTATACCCTTTCTGGACTGCTCGCTTCATTCCACGCTTAATTTTGGCATTATGTAGTTTTCGTTGGTACTCTTCCACCATACTTACGATATTCAAAACCATGGAATCCGATTCTGAAAGCTGTAATTCCCCACTATGGGAGATACTATAAAGTTTTATATTTTCTTTTAACATACAATGCAAAAGGGCAATTTTTGCGTTCCCTCGTCCGAGACGAGTTTCATCCTGTATTAAGATAGCTTGTACTTGCCTTTCTCTAATACGTTCTAATAATTCAAAAATCCCTTCCCGATCGAAATCATAGCCACTCGCCTTTTCTTTTATTACCCGGTCAATCTCAAAGTGATAGGTGTTGGCTAATTGGATTAATTCCTCTTCCTGACGCTTTAATGATGTTTCTTGAGTTTCTTTATTGGTACTGACACGGCAGTAAATAATTGCTTTCATAAAAATCCCTTTCTATTCTTCAAGCGCACTAGCTAGTTCTTTTGTTGATGAGGCTTCTTTATTGACTGGAATGATGATTTCTTCACCAGGAAAAATTTTATCCTCATCTATTTCATTATGCTTTTTTATCCAAGCAACAAATTCCTTATTTGATAAAGAATGCTGACTTGAAAATTGATCAGAGATTTCCCAAAGCGAATCTCCCTCTGCGATAGTAACTTTTAAATACTCAATCTGGTCGTTTGCATGATGTTGAATCGATATTATAAATGAAAGTGAACAGCTTAATATTATAAGAGTAATAGCATAGGAGTATTTGTTCCATAATTTTTTCATAATAAACACCTCGAATAGGAATGTACGTTCGTTTTATATTTTCATTATAAATCGAACATTCGTTTGTTGTCAATTATTTTTTCGAACTTATGTTTGTATAAAAAAACCGAACATGTTATAATAAAGTAAACATTAACCAGGCGAGGTGGATTTTATCATGGCTAAAATATCAAAGCGGCAGCAGGATATTCTGGATTTCATTAAAAGTGAGGTTAAGAGTAAAGGATATCCCCCTTCAGTAAGGGAAATTGGGGAAGCAGTTGGACTTGCATCAAGCTCTACTGTTCACGGTCATCTAGCAAGATTGGAAAGCAAAGGACTTATTCGGCGAGACCCAACTAAACCAAGAGCAATTGAAATATTAGAGGCAGATGTCGCTGCACATATACCAAGGAATGCAGTAGTCAATGTTCCGGTGGTCGGTAAAGTAACTGCAGGACTACCAATTACCGCTATAGAAAATGTAGAAGAATTTTTCCCGCTTCCAGAAAGACTTGCACCTGCTGATGAGCAAGTTTTCATGCTGGAAATCATGGGTGAGAGTATGATAGAGGCAGGGATACTAGACGGCGATTATGTGATTGTTAAGCAGCAACCAACCGCAAATAACGGTGATATTGTTGTAGCGATGACAGAGGAAGACGAAGCCACCTGTAAGAGATTTTTCAGAGAAAAAGATTACATACGCCTACAGCCGGAAAATTCTACAATGGATCCGATTATATTAAGGAATGTATCCATTTTAGGGAAAGTCATTGGGGTTTACCGACATATACATTAAGTTTAAGAGAGTTGGCATATTAGAAGCCAGCTCTTTTTTTGGTTCGTGTTCCTATCGCCAAAGAAATCAATTATTATGAATTCGGACAGGATGAATAAGACAAAAGGCGCAAGCGCCCGTTCAGCGGCGTATGGCCTGNNTTTATAATTTCCTATACAATTAAAAAGGAGTAGCTAGAAAGCCACTCCCTCAAACCGCCTTATTTTGCTATTCTCGCTTGTATTTCAGATAATCTCACCTTAAACAATACTTTATAAACGATTGTACCCTCTTCAATAAAGCTGGTATGTGAAACATACACTCCTTTAAAGGTTCTACATTGTTCATCAAATAGAAAACATTCCTGACCTTTTGTGCCTGATTCTATCAAACTTAAAATAAGGTCAGGCTTCTTATACGTCTTTACTCGTAGTATTTCTTGGGTTAGAGCATTACAAATTTGCAATTTATACAATTAGAGCACCTCCCAAATGTTTTCAAGTTAAGCATATATTATTTAGGATTAAAAGAACGGTAAGAATTGTGAATTTTTAAAGAACATCAACAACTCTTTACTAATACTCTATTCCTTTAACTTTTAATTAGAATGATTGGGGAGGATTAGTTTGAAATAGAGAGACATAGAAAAGCCCTGACGCTAAGCGCCAGGGCTTTGAAAATATTAATACATGCTCATATATTGATCGCGTTCCCATTGGTGAACGACTGTACGGAACATATCCCACTCGATCTCTTTTGCTTCAACAAAGTGTTCCATAATGTGGTCGCCAAGACCGGAAACAATGACTTCGTTCGCTTTTAGTTGATCTAATGCTTGATCAAGTGTTGCTGGAAGATCGATGATGCCTTCTTCAATTCTTTCTTCTTTGCTCATTACATAGATGTTTCTGTCAACTGGTGCCGGAGGAGTTAATTTATTTTTAATCCCGTCTAATCCTGCTTTTAGAAGCACTGCCATTGCTAAGTATGGGTTTGCTGCAGGGTCAACGCTACGAACCTCAACACGAGTACTTAATCCACGTGAAGCAGGGATACGAATTAATGGTGAACGGTTTCTAGCTGACCAAGCCACATAACAAGGTGCTTCATAGCCGGGAACAAGACGCTTATAAGAGTTTACAGTTGGGTTTGTTACAGCAGTAAAGGCTGGAGCATGCTTTAGAATTCCAGCGATGAATTGACGTGAAGTATCGCTCATGTCTAAGTCACTGCCTGGCTCATAGAATGCATTTTCTCCGTTTTTAAATAATGAAAGGTTCATGTGCATTCCAGATCCGTTTACCCCGTATAATGGTTTTGGCATAAAGGTTGCGTGCAAGCCATGTTTACGTGCAATTGTTTTAACAACTAATTTAAAAGTTTGGATTTGGTCACATGCTGTTAATGCATCTGCATATTTAAAATCAATTTCGTGCTGGCCTGGAGCTACTTCATGGTGAGAAGCTTCAATTTCAAAGCCCATTTCTTCTAACTCAAGAACGATATCACGACGGCAGTTTTCACCTAAATCAGTTGGCGCTAAGTCAAAATAACCACCTTGGTCATTCAATTCTAGACTTGGTTCACCTTTTTCATCTAATTTAAATAAGAAGAATTCAGGCTCAGGTCCTAAGTTAAAGTTAGTGAAACCTAACGCTTCCATTTCTCCTAATACTCGTCTTAAGTTGTTACGAGGATCGCCTTCAAATGGTTTTCCTTCTGGAGTGTAAATATCACAAATCAAACGGGCAACTTTCCCTTTTTCTGCTGTCCACGGGAATACCACCCATGTGTTAAGGTCTGGATATAGTAACATATCAGATTCTTCAATTCGTACGAAACCTTCAATAGAAGAACCGTCAAACATCATTTTGTTATCAAGTGCTTTTTCTAATTGACTAATAGGAATTTCAACGTTTTTAATTGTTCCCAGAATATCGGTGAATTGTAAACGAATAAATTTCACGTTTTCCTCAACTGCTAATCTTTTAATGTCATCTCTTGAATACTTTGCCATTTTCTTACCCCCTATTTTTTAAAAAGAAGCTCCACTATTAATGGAAGAATCTTGAAATATCTCCTTGACGTAATGAGGATCGATTATTTCGACCTGAATGCATCATTTCGTTTCGAAGTAGCTTTCTAAGCTGTTCATCTGTTAATTCACGCTTTGTCTTATCTGTTTGTTGCTCAAGAATGATTGATTGCTGTTCTTTCACTAGGAACAATTGTTTAATGCCAGCCATATTCACACCTTGATCGATTAAATCCTTAATTTCTAGAAGCCTATCAATATCATTCAAACAATATAGACGTCTATTCCCTTCGGTTCTTGCAGGAGAAATCAATTGGTGTTCTTCGTAGTAACGGATTTGCCTGGCTGTAAGCTCGGTTAGCTGCATGACTGTTCCGATTGGAAACAGTGGCATCGAACGGCGAATTTCCTTTCCACTCACTTAATTCCTCCTCCCTTTGGGTTATTTATATTGTTATTATATTTCGTGTTAGAAAAGTTGTCAATGGTATGTTAGGTTTTCTTACATGAAATTTTTAAAAAAATTGGACAACTCAAAATTGCTGTCCATTTGCTATTATTTCTAAAACAGTTCGATTAATCCTTTATCCATTAAGTGATCGATGGCTAGGCAAACAGCCATCTTTACGTGCGCGTAAGTTAGACCACCCTGTACATAAGCAACATAGGGCGGTCTAATTGGTCCATCTGCTGTCAGTTCAATGCTTGCCCCCTGGATAAAGGTTCCTGCTGCCATAATAACATCGTCCTCATACCCAGGCATATAGCTGGCATGAGGGGTGACATATGAATTAATCGGGGAAGCAAATTGAATAGCCTGACAGAAAGCAATCATTTTTTCTCGGTCATCAAACTGGACTGACTGGATTAAGTCGGTCCGTTTCGCATTCCATTTTGGTGAAGAATTCATGCCTAATTTCTCCAACATAGCCGCTGTGAATACTGCCCCTTTTAGAGCCTGACCGACCACATGAGGTGCCAAGAAGAAGCCCTGATACATTTCTTGAAGACTATACAGGGATGCTCCCGCTTCCGCTCCGATCCCTGGTGATGTCATTCGATAGGAACATGCTTCTACCCATTGTTTTTTACCAACGATATAGCCACCAGTTTTCGCCAGCCCGCCGCCCGGGTTTTTGATCAGTGACCCTGCCATTAAATCCGCACCCACATGGCACGGTTCAGTCTCTTCCACAAATTCCCCGTAACAGTTATCCACAAATACGACGACATCCTGTTTTATTTCTTTTACAAATGCAATCATTTCAGCGATTTCAGCAATCGTAAAGGATGGCCTCGTCGCATAACCTTTGGACCGTTGAATCCCAATCATTTTAGTGTTCGGTTTTATTTTCTCAGCAACGGAATCCCAGTTTATTCTGCCCTCATGAGTCAGTTCAACACTATCATACGAAATCCCAAATTCCTTCAAAGAGCCTACACCGTTCCCACGAATGCCGACGATTTCTTCAAGGGTATCATAGGGTTTTCCCGTTATATATAGAAGTTCATCCCCAGGACGAAGAACGCCAAATAAGGCGATCGAAATTGCATGTGTGCCGGAAATGATTTGCGGACGAACAAGTCCTGCTTCCCCCCCAAAAACGTCTGCATAGACTAATTCCAGTGTATCTCTGCCAATATCGTCATAGCCATAGCCTGTCGTCGGAATAAAATGTGAATCACTGACACGATGTTTTTGAAAACTCTTTAAGACCCGAAATTGATTGGTTTCGATTCTACTGTCTATTTCTTTATGTACTTTTGCGATTTGTTGTTCGACTGCTTCTACAAGCGGCTGAAGCTTTTCCCCGTTTTTTAACTGTTGAAACATGTTGTAACTCCTATCTATAGTGTAAATTTCTGTAATTGACCTGTAATTTGATGATCCTTTAAAGTATATCCTTTGCAACGATAGAATTGCTCCTCTTCATCAAATACCAGTTCTCTTAAGATTGTCTCATTTTTTAATAAAGAAAGCAGCTTTCCCTCTGTGGATGGTACCTGTACGTCATATGTATCCATCATTTCCATAACCACCTTCTCCATTTGCAACTTTAAGGATAGACGATCGCCTTCATCAAAGGCACTAATAAAAGCAGTCGGTGTATCCGCAGTAGGGACAAAATCTGAATGCTGAATATCTTTTTTATTATAAACGGTTATTTGTGGAATATCTTTCACTTCCAAGTCTTCGAGCAGCTTTTTCACTGTTTTTTCATGATGAAAATAATCCGCGTTGGACATATCGACTACATGGAGAAGTAGATCCGCCTCCTTGACTTCCTCAAGCGTGGAGCGAAAAGCAGCGATAAGTGCAGTAGGTAAATCTTGGATAAATCCAACCGTATCTGTAATCAAGGCAAGGAAACCACTAGGTAAAATCAATTTACGTGTCATCGGGTCTAGGGTTGCGAACAATTGATTTTCCTCATACGACTCAGCTTCGGATAATCGATTAAAAAGTGTTGATTTACCGGCATTCGTATAGCCGACAATCGCGACCTGAAAGGTTTTATTTTTCTTTCTTCTTTCTCTGTACCTCTCCCTGTGCTGAACGATGACCGAAAGTTGAGTTTTTATTTCATCGATTCTGCGACGGATGTGCCTGCGGTCCGATTCTAACTTCGTTTCACCCGGTCCCCGTGTTCCAATCCCCCCACCGAGACGAGATAATGCAATTCCCTGACCCGCAAGTCGAGGAAGCATGTATTGCATTTGGGCAAGTTCAACCTGTAATTTACCTTCTTTGGAGCGAGCCCTTTGTGCAAAAATATCTAAAATAAGTTGGGTTCTGTCGATTACCCGGGCATTTAGTTCCGTCGAAAGGTTTCTTTTTTGGCTGGGTGATAGTTCATCATTAAAGATGACGATATCTGCCTCAAGCTCATCAACTAGGATATTGAGCTCCTCCACCTTCCCTTTTCCTATATAGGTAGCCGGATGGCGGCGGTCCCGTTTTTGCACGACTGACATCAATACGACACCCTGAGCAGTTTCTGTCAATGCACCTAACTCTTCCATTGAATATTGAAAACGCAAATCTTCCTCCCCATTGGTTTGACAGCCAACGAGGATGGCTTTCTCTTTTGTGTCTTTTTGTTCCAAAAAGCATCCTTCCTTTCCTAACTTCTTTCATTTATCATAACAAAAAACAGTTGCATACTCTAATTTTCCCATTATCACATAAAAAGTCATTGTAATTTTTCTAAATCATGATAAAATTTTACTGTTTTGATATAATTATTTTTCACTATTTTTATAGTATTAATCAAATTAACTTTAAGGAGAAATCAGTTTAAAATGACTTGGGATGTTTTGAGTATGATTGGAACCATCGCCTTTGCCGTTAGTGGCGCAATTGTTGCGATGGAAGAGGAATATGATATTTTCGGAGTATATATATTAGGAATTGTCACCGCATTTGGCGGTGGGGCGATTCGAAACTTATTAATAGGTGTGCCTGTTTCAGCCCTTTGGGACCAAGGGTTATTTTTCCAAATTGCTATATTATCTATTACAGCAGTGTTTTTATTTCCAAACAATTTATTAAAGCACTGGCAAAAATGGGGGAACTTATTTGATGCAATTGGCCTTTCCGCCTTTGCCATCCAAGGTGCCATCTACGCAGTTAAAATGAACCTTCCGCTTAGTGCCGTAATTGTTGCAGCAGTCTTAACAGGAATCGGCGGCGGCATTATCCGAGATTTATTAGCCAGACGAAAACCAATGGTCCTAAGAGCAGAAATTTATGCACTATGGGCGATTCTTATCGCTCTTTCCATTGGACTAAAGATAACAGCAACTTCATGGCAGTTATATACGTTATTTATTCTCGTGACGGTGTTACGCGTCTTTTCGTATACCTATGATTGGAAGTTGCCAATTCGTAAGATTGAATCCCATTTATAACGAAATGAGTAAGCGTCCTGTTCAGCGGCGTATGGCCTGGAGCGCTCCAACTGAGATAAAGGAAACACGNNGGCGCTGGAGCTGGACAATTCTCGAAGTTGAAATACTCTTATTGTTCCAAATAAAAACGGCAGATTGCTTAGAATCTGCCGTTTTTCTTAATCTTCCTCAAACACGAGGTCATTGCTTCTAAGTGTCATTAATTCATGCCTGTCATAGCTATTTAACATCAGGAGCCTCATCGCTTGGGCACGAATCGATTTTTCAATAATATTTCTGACATATCTCCCATTTGAAAAACTATTGGGACTTAATACCGCTTTAACCCAGATTAAATGTTCCTTTAACTTTTTCTCCGCCTCATGGCTAAAGGTGTATTCCCGTTCAACTAACATTCTTACTGAAATTTCCATTAACTGGTTGATGTTGTAGTCCGGGAAATCAATTACTAATGGAAAGCGTGAATGGAGCCCTGGATTAAGGGTTAAGAAATAATCCATTTCTCGGGAATATCCAGCAAGAATAAGAATAAACTCATGCTGCTTATCTTCCATATGTTTCACAAGTGTATCGATTGCCTCTTTCCCAAAATCCTTTTCACCGCCGCGCCCCAGTGAGTAGGCCTCATCGATGAACAATATTCCCCCTTGAGCCTTCTTGATTAAATCCCTTGTCTTCTGTGCCGTATGACCAATATACTCTCCAACAAGGTCAGCACGTTCCGCCTCAATTAAATGCCCTTTTGATAATACGTTCATTTTTTGAAATAATTTACCTATTAATCTAGCGACTGTTGTTTTACCTGTGCCCGGATTTCCTTTAAACATCATATGGAGGGCTTGTTTTCTTGCTTTTAAACCCATTTCCTCACGTTTTTTATTGACGTAAATCCAAGCATAGATTTCTTTTATCATCCTTTTCATTTCTTCCATGCCAACCAAAGCCCCTAACTCCTCTTCAATTTCCTTTAGAGCCGAATGCTCAACTGGAATGTCCTTTGGAACCACTTGAAAGTCAGGTAACTCTTTTGAAATTGTTTTCCCTTTTTGTGAATTGAGGACAACACTTATTTGGCCGTTACTTTTCATTCGGATGGGTTGGTCCAAAGCTTTCACCTCTCATTTTTGCCAACGGATTACATAGGATGGTTTTTATGGCCACTCAGAATTAATATTCTGAACTCATTTATTTGTGCAAAGGAAAGCATAATCCTTCATTTTATATGTATTCAAACACCTTGAAATTCATTAAAAAAGTTTTTTATAAATAAAAAAAGCCCATAGGTATGGGCTCCACAGACATGTTTATTGGTTTTCCAATTCAAGATGAACGTTTCTTTGCGGTGCAAAGGTTGAAATCGCATGCTTGAATACTAATTGTTGCTTTCCTTCGGATTCAAACAGTACTGTAAAATTATCAAAGCCCTTTATCTGGCCTCTTAATTGAAATCCGTTAAGTAAAAAGACGGTAACATGTATATTATCTTTGCGGCACAGGTTTAAAAATTGATCTTGAATATTGATTGTTGTTTTCATTTGTATTTCCTCCTCTTTTATCTCTACTAATATGTATTCGATTTTACTTTAAGCTTTCCTTCAATACAACGTGAAATTTCCGTTATTTTTTTTGAGGTGTCCTCCACATGGGTCATATCAAACCATGTTACCTCCATTTTGTTCCGAAACCATGTTAATTGCCTTTTGGCATATCTTCTTGAATTTTGTTTTAAATTGGCGATAGCTTCTTCTAAGGTAACCTTCCCCTCTAAATAGGCATAGATTTCTTTGTAGCCAATTGCCTGGATTGATTGACAATCACGTAAACCCTGTTGATATAACCCGTTTACTTCCTCAATAAGCCCTTCCTCCATCATTAAATCCACCCGATAATTAATGCGCTCATAAAGTTTCTCTCGCTCCATTGATAAACCAACAATGGCTGTATTGTACAATAGGTCCGGTTGTTGAATACTTTGGAATTCTTGCATCGTCTTCCCGGTAAGATGGAAAATCTCAAGTGCACGAATGACTCTTCTTATATTATTTGGATGGATTTGTGAAGCACTTCCCGGATCCACCTCCAACAATTCTTTATACAGTGCTTCATTTCCTATTTTCTGCACTCTATCCTCTAGCATGAGACGATAGGACTCATCTCCTGGAACATCAGAAAATTGATAATCATAAATGACGGACTGAATATACAATCCTGTTCCACCGACAATAATGGGAAGTTTTCCTTTTTTAGCAATCTCTTCTATTTTAGCCCGAACTAGGTGTTGAAATTCAGCAACGGAAAAATTTTCAAAAGGCTCTTTAATATCAATTAAATAGTGAGGAATCCCTTCCATTTCATCCTTTTTGATTTTTGCCGTCCCAATATCCATGCCACGATAGATTTGCATAGAATCTCCACTGATAATTTCACCATTATAGCGTTTAGCCATTTCAATACTTAACTTTGTTTTTCCCACTGCGGTTGGTCCGATGATTACTAATAATTTTTGTTTTGAATCCAATATTTTCACACTGCCTTATCCCGTTTTCAGTGAAAGCAGGGTTATAATTCCACTTCCACCCCTTTATCGTAACATAATTTTTAAAAGCAGTTGAACATCAAACTAGTATATACATAAAAGTTGTTTTCTATGCCGTAAATCTAACAGGAATTTTTTTATCAAATTCCCTTCCCAAATAGGAATATTTTACATGTAAATTTACAAAAGGATAACGGTTCATTTACAAAGCGCTTACCACCCCCACATTTATGTTAGACTAACGCGTAGCTTATTTTGAATGAAAAATAGGGAAATTAGGTGAATGAATATGTTATCTACTTTTGATATTGGTATTGATTTAGGTACTGCAAATATACTAGTTTATAGTAAAAATAAAGGAATCGCTATTAATGAACCATCTGTTGTGGCGATTGATACTGTTACGAAAAATGTTGTCGCTGTTGGTACTGAAGCGAAGGAAATGATTGGAAAGACACCCGAAAAAATCGTTGCAATTCGTCCAATGAAGGATGGAGTCATCGCTGATTATGATGTAACAACTGAATTGCTAAAACATATTATGCGTATGGCATCTAAAAAGATTGGCTTTGCGGTTCGTAAACCGAATGTCGTGATTAGTATTCCATCTGGATCAACAAGTGTGGAAAGAAGAGCGATCCAAGATGCAGTCAGACAGGCAGGGGCAAAGAAAATCAGCTTAATTGAGGAACCAGTCGCAGCCGCAATCGGTGCTGGGTTGCCAGTCGATGAACCGGTAGCCAATGTGGTAGTGGATATTGGCGGCGGCAATACTGAGGTAGCGATTATTTCCTTCGGCGGGGTAGTTGCATGCCATTCTATTAAAATTGGCGGTGACCGCCTCGATGAAGACATAATTCAACATATCCGGAAGGAATATAATATCCTGATAGGTGAAAGAACAGCGGAAAACATCAAAATGGAAATTGGTTTTGCTCTCATTGACCATGAAGAGCGTTTCATGGATGTCCGCGGGCGCGACCTTTTAACTGGACTGCCAAAAACGATTAAACTATCATCCTATGAAATTCGCGTGGCCATCAAAGAAGCCTTATTGCATATTCTAGAAGCAATTCGTGCGACCTTAGAAGATTGTCCGGCCGAGCTTAGTGGAGACATCGTCGACAGGGGCGTCATTCTGACCGGTGGAGGAGCTTTATTAAACGGGATGGAGGCATGGCTAAGCGAAGAGATTGTCGTTCCTGTCCAGCTTGCTCCTAACCCGCTTGAATCGGTAGCAATCGGGACTGGAAAGGCTCTTCAATATATGAGCAAGCTTCCCGTTGCCGTGAAATAAGCAGCAATTTGTAGGGAGATCATCTCCAGTGCTTGCACGCATAATAATAGAAGTATCAAAGCTGCAGAATCATTTTCTGCAGCTTTTTCTAATAGGTTCGTCTTGAGGAACCTCTCTACGTGACCGTAGGCAATGCTTTTGCTCTGGTTCGGTCACGTAGACCCCTTTTCAACAGAAAAATTTACTGAATGCTCAAAGTAAAAAAACGTTCCCAATTAATAGGAACGTTCTTCCCTGTTACATCACCCGTTTAAACATCTTTTCCATCTCATAGACAGAATAATGAACAATAATCGGTCTGCCGTGCGGACATGTAAATGGGTCTGACGCTTTCCGCAGATCATCCAGCAGCGCTTGAATTTCATCATTTCGTAAATGACGATTTGCTTTTATCGACGCTTTGCAGCTCATCATAATCGCCGCTTCTTCACGCAGTTTCTTTATATCCACCTTTTTCATCAATAAAAGCTGTTCAATCATGTCTTCAATGATTTGTTTTTCCTCCCCTTGTGGGAACCACTGTGGATGGGATCGGACAATAAAACTATTCAATCCGAACTCCTCAAGAAAAACTCCGACCTTTTCGAGCTCAGCTTGGTGTTCATTTATTTTCAAAAATTCATCTGTCGAATATTCAAAGGTTATCGGCACAAGCATTTCCTGCAGTTCTGATTGGACCTGTCCTACTTTCTCCCGGAAATACTCATACTTCAACCGTTCCTGCGCCGCATGCTGATCAATGATATATAAGCCATTTTCATTTTGAGCAAAAATATAAGTGCCGTGCATCTGACCAATTGGATACAACCGAGGAACCCTGCTCTCTGAAGAAGCATCACAACCAGCCTCACTCGAATCATAGTTCGGTTCAAAACTTATGGCGGGACTTTCATCCGACCTAGTCTGCGACTCACTAAATGGATTGGACTCGTACCAGGTGTCAGGCACCAACGTCTCTTCGATTACAGATTGACCTGGTAATTTTGAAATTGGTGGTTCCACTGGCATTTCCAGCCATGGACGTCTCTCTTGAACGATTGCTGCTGATGCAGGTGCAGTTTGGTTCCATTCCAACTCATTTCGCCCAATAGAAGGTTTTGTGCCTTCATCTAGAACGAAAGAGGTCTGTTCTTCCTTCGGTGTCTCCTTTTTCACCGCAGTATAGGCTGTCGGGATCAGGATTTTTGATTTAAACGCTGCTTTTATCGTCGTTGTGACGAGCTCATTCAATTCTGCTTCTTTACTAATACGGACCTCCATTTTCGAGGGATGAACATTCACATCCACTAATAACGGGTCCATCTCAATATTCAGAAGAACAATTGGAAACCTGCCAATCGGAAGCAATGTATGGTAACCTTCCTGGATGGCCTTGGCTAACGGATAGTTTTTTATAAATCGACCATTAATCATCGTCGAAATATAGTTTCTAGAAGCTCTCGTTACCTCAGGCATCGAAGCAAATCCGTTAATTTTATAATCAAGCGATTGGCCGGTAATCGGAACTAGCTGCTTAGCAATTGCCATCCCATAGATGGATGCCAGCACCTGGCGAACATCCCCGTTTCCATTCGTTTGCAACAATTTCCGTTCATTGTGTATGAGACGGAAGGCAACCTCTGGATGAGAAAGGGCCAGCCGATTCACGACGTCGGTAATATTCCCAAGTTCCGTATGAATCGTCTTCATATATTTTAAACGAGCCGGTGTATTAAAAAATAAATCAGTAATCGTGATATCGGTCCCGCGTCTGCTCGATGCTTTTTCGAACGTTTCAACCTTGCCGCCTTCAATCACTAATCTGTTCCCGGCCCCTTCACCTGTAGAGGTCTTCATCTCAAGTCTTGAAACGGAGGCGACACTCGGCAGGGCTTCCCCACGGAAGCCGAGAGTACGGATCCGGAATAGGTCATTTTCATTTTTGATTTTAGATGTCGCATGGCGTTGAAAGGCGAGTAAAACATCCTCTTCCTCGATCCCGTTTCCATTATCAGTAATGCGGATTTTCGCGAGTCCCGCTTCCTCTACCTCAATTTCAATCACCGTACTTCCGGCATCTATCGAATTTTCAACCAGTTCTTTTACAACTGAGGCTGGTCGTTCAACTACTTCCCCTGCCGCAATTTTATTGGATAAAGCATCATCTAATTGAATAATTTTACCCATTCGGATTCACCCCTTACTTTAACTTTTTCTGGAGCTCATACAACATATTTATCGCTTGAAGTGGTGTTAAATCCAATATATCAAGTTCCTTCATTTTATCGATCACACGTTTCTCTTTAGAAGAGAGTTCTTGCTTTTTCACATCTTTCGGTTCATCAAAGAAAGATAGCTGGGCAGGCTGTTCTTGAACTAACTCCACCTTAACTGCTTCAGTTTTTGGCGCCGCTTGCTGGGTATCAGACTGCTCAAGTGCAGTTAATATTTCATTGGCACGGCTGATTAAGTCGGAAGGAAGTCCTGCCAACTGTGCCACATGAATCCCGTAACTCTTGTCCGCTGGTCCTTCTTTTATTTTATGAAGAAAAACGACTTTTCCTTGATGTTCAATCGCACTGACATGAATGTTCTTTAACTTGGTCAGGTCTTCATCTAATACCGTTAATTCATGATAGTGGGTAGAAAAAAGAGTCTTTGCACCTATTTGTGTATGAATATATTCAATGATCGCCTGTGCAAGTGCCATTCCATCATAGGTAGAAGTTCCGCGTCCTATTTCATCAAATAAAATTAAGCTGTTTTGTGTTGCATTGGAAATGGCATTTTTGGCTTCAAGCATTTCGACCATAAAGGTACTCTGCCCTGAAATTAAATCGTCCGCTGCACCGATACGAGTAAATACTTGGTCAAAAATCGGCAGAACCGCTTCCGTCGCCGGGACATAGCAGCCAACTTGCGCTAAGATTGCAATCAATGCGATTTGGCGCATATAGGTACTTTTCCCCGACATATTCGGGCCAGTGATCAATAAGACTTCGCGGTCAAAATCCATGATGCAATCGTTTGGAACATATTCCTGGGCGTTTAATACCTTTTCAACGACAGGATGGCGGCCATCCGTCACAACCACACGGCCTTCCATTGAAAATTGCGGTTTTACATAATGCCGGTCCTCACTTACTTGGGCAAAGCACTGCAGGACATCTAGCTCACTAATTGTTTTTGCCAAAGCCTGCAAGCGTGGGATTTGTTCTTTGACAATCTCACGAATCTCGGTAAACAATTCATATTCAAGCTCACCGCATTTTTCTTCTGCCTGTAAAATTAATGCCTCTTTTTCTTTTAAATCTGGTGTAATAAACCGTTCCGCATTCGATAGGGTTTGTTTCCGTTCATATTGACCTTCTGCTAAAAGATGCAGGTTGGCACGAGTAATTTCAATATAGTAGCCAAATACGCGGTTATAGCCAACCTTCAGTGACTTGATGCCGGTTTTCTCCCGTTCTTCTCTTTCCAGCTGGGCAATCCATGTTTTCCCATTGCGGCTGGCATCACGGTATTGATCAAGCTGGGCATTATACCCGTCGCGAATCATATTGCCTTCTTTTAAGGAAAGCGGTGGATTTTCTACTATCGCTTGTTCCAATAAATCAGTGATTTCTTCACATGGATCAAGAAGTTCAGCCATTTGGTTCACTTTGTCATTCTTCATTCCTTGCAGGATTTGTTGTAAAAATGGAACCTGCATTAACGAACGCTTTAATTGCACCAAATCACGTGCATTTATATTCCCAAACGCTACCCTGCCTGCTAATCGTTCTAAATCATAAACTTCTTTCAACTTTTCACGAAGCTCTTGGCGCTCAAAATAATAAGACATCAGGACTTCAACGATTGATTGACGTGATTCAATTTCCTTCTGATTGATTAACGGCCTGTCAATCCAGTGCTTTAACATCCTTCCGCCCATGGCGGTCATCGTCTCATCAAGCAGCCATAATAATGACCCTTTTTTTCCTTTGGAACGAATCGTTTCTGTTAATTCTAAATTGCGCTTGGAATAGTAGTCAATTTTCATATATTGATGGATTTGATAGGTGGTCACTGGTTGAAGGTGATCCAAACTTCTTTTTTGAGACCGATATAAATAGTTAAAAAGCCTCGCAATTGCTGTCTTTAACTTTTCTTGATTTAAATCTTTGAGCAGATGCGAATAATTCATATCTATTGAACTATTATCTTCAAATGAAATGGCAAGGACATCCCGTTCACGAAGCTTCTTCTGAAGTTCTCCGTCAAAGCTGCTGGCAACTACGACTTCCTTCGCACTTAATACAGCTAGCTCATTTAAAACTTCATCAAAATTATTCGATAACAATGTTACGCGGCTTTCACCAGTTGAGATATCATTGTAGGCAAATCCATAGGTTTGATCATCAAAGCTTGTAATCGAGGCAATATAGTTATTCTCTTTGTCATTTAACCCCTTGCCCTCCATCACCGTGCCCGGTGTGATCAATTGGACAACTTCCCTTTTAACCATACCTTTAGTCAGTTTCGGGTCTTCGACTTGCTCACAAATGGCCACTTTATAGCCTTTGGAAATAAGCTGTTCCACATAGTTCGGTGCTGCATGGTATGGAACTCCGCACATTGGAATCCGTTCATCGGTTCCACCCTGGCGGCTTGTTAACGTTATTTCTAATTCTTGTGATGCTTTAATCGCATCATCAAAAAACATTTCATAAAAATCGCCTAAGCGAAAAAATAAAAAGGCATCTTGATAATCTGCCTTAACGGTTAAGTATTGCTGTATCATCGGCGTATATGCAGCCATAATGACCTCCACTATAAAAAAGACTTTCGAGTATGTTCGACAAATAATTATAACATACTTCGTGAAGAGTTTTTTAGGAAGAATAACCCTAATTATGCAATAGGGAAAATGGAAATAATTATCTTTTCAGAAGAGGAGTAAACGCAATACCAACGAATATAATTACATATAGACCAGCATGTTAAAGGAAAACTATGATAAAGGTGGTGGCAAAATGAGCGGAATATTTAGCCGTAGTTACCAAAACTATGATTTTGAAATGTTTTCAATCAGTCATTTGGTTATGATTGCAATCTTACTCCTAGTATCTACCTGCCTTTTCCTTTTTAGAACTAAAATGAAGGACATGCACTGGAGACGAACGGAAATCGGGGTTGCTATATCACTAATTATAATAGAAGTTTCTTATCATTTATGGATGATCCTGACTGGGAGCTGGAATGTTAGTCACGCCATCCCTTTAGAATTGTGCAGCATTAGTCTGATATTAACAGTCATTTTATTGCTAACTAAGAAAAAAATAATCTATGAAATTTTATTATTCACAGCATTATTAGGTGCGACTCAGGCATTTATTACTCCATCACTAAATTACGATTTCCCGCATTTTCGGTTTTTCCATTTCTTTTATACACATTTAATGGAAATCTCGGTGCCGCTTTATTTTACATGGGTAAAGGGCTATCGACCGACGATCTGGTCTGTATTTAAATTATTTATCTTCTTGAATGTATTAATGCCGATCATTATGTTGATCAATAGGCTGGTAGACGGAAATTATATGTTCTTAAGTCATAAACCCGACACTGCTAGCTTAATGGATGTTTTAGGACCGTATCCGTGGTATATTTTTTCGTTAGAAGGTTTATTAATAGGGCTCAGTTTAATCGTCTGGTTGTTATTTCGTGAAAAGACGGCGAGAAAAACCAAAGTAGCCAGAAACCTACCAATTCAATAACATCAATATTTTTATTGACCTTTTGCCATTAACAAATTATAATAAATAACGTTCCTTAATTAGTTGTCTCAGTAGCTCAGTAGGATAGAGCACGATCGAATATGCTTCATGGTTTTACTTCAGCATACTGATCGAGCCGCTTCATGAATAATCTTTCTGAGATCAGGACGACACTGCTAATTGTGAGTTAGGAACAAAGTAATTTCTCTTTATATTTGTCTCAGTAGCTCAGTAGGATAGAGCAACAGTTTCCTAAACTGTAGGTCGGAGGTTCGAATCCTCTCTGGGACATACCAAAACCCTTGCCGTGGCAAGGGTTTTTCTGTTTTACAAAGTTCATTATTTGAGCTAACCTTTTTCTTCAGTGAAATAAACAAAGGATTGTCAGGTAGTTTTACAACTACAAACAATCCCTTTTGTGATTTTCAAAATAAATTATATTTGTTTAACAGCGTTACCTTTTTTCAAATGCTTTTTCATCGCTTTAATCAAGTAGCCGCCTTTAAATTTACGTGGTTCGTAAGAGATGATGAATGCTTTTGGCTCGTGTTCTTCAATTAAATCCATTACTTCATTTTCGCGGTTCCGCTTTGTTAGTATTTCTAATTGAAATCTTTTACTATCACGACCCATCCCTTCAAAGACGGTAACTCCGAACCCTTTATTTCTTAATATAGAAATTAGTTCTTCATTCATTTCCATTAAATTTACAACTAAACAAGTGTAACCAATAGCTAGCTTATTTTCTATCCTTGTTCCAATAAATAATCCTACTCCAAAACCTACAGCATAAACGATCATTTCAGCCATGCTTTGATGACCCGAAAAAACTAGGGAAAGACCGAATACATAAATTAGGGCCTCCAATGTTCCAAATGTTGAAGCAGCAACACTCATATTCTTGACTAAAAAAATGGTCCGAAGTGTCAAAATAGGGACATAGAGTAATTGAAGAGCAAAAATTAAAATAATATTTGTTAGCATAAGTAACTCCTCTCTGTTGATTGAACTTTTATGTATTTGTGTTTTATCAATATTAGTCCATTCATTTTATCATGAGAGAGAAGAGACATCATCTAAAATATTTCGAACTTTATGCCCCTTTTTACAAACATAGAATTTCAATTATTAAGTTTCTCCACTTTATGGCGCCATGTTTAATCCTACTCTTTATCGTGCTACTTTTGGTGGTTGGCACACATCACATTTACGCTGGTTATTATTTTTAAATTTCGTAAATGTTTTTTCAAAGTTGCTGCCACATGCACATTTAAATAATAACTTTTGAGAAAAACCGTGATATTCCGTCGATAATAACTTACTTTCTGAATTGTTCTCCACAAATTCTTTAATTTTACCAATCGTCCATCGTTTATTCATTCTCTAATACCTCCAAGATTTTCTGTTTTATATACCTTAAGTGGTTTTCTCTCTATATTCCTTTGGCGTCCGACCATACTTCCCTTTAAAAATCCGATAAAAATAACTGATATTATCATAACCCACTTGCTCCACTATTGCCCCAATCGATAAATCAGTTCCGTCAAGCAGTTCTTTCGCCTTGACCAATCTTCGCTCCTGTAGCAGCTCTTTAAATGTACGAGTAGTTCCCTTTTTGATTGTTTTACTTAGACCATAGTGAGACTGTTTTAATCGATCTGCTAATTCATATAACGAGGCATCCTTGAAATGATCTTCTATATACTTGAGTGATTCTACGATCAAATAATGATGGATGGAAGCCTCCTCTTTCCGCTCCACCTTATCGGAATTTTTGATGAGCTCAATCATGAAAAGACCCATATAAAGCTTAATGCTAGACTCTGAGAACGTAGATGAATGCATAATTTCTTCGATTATTTTCCCAATCAAATCTTGAATTGCGGGTACATCAGCAACTTTATAATAAAGAAATTGACCGTTCTGTGTATTGTTGTATAAGCTATTGATCAGAAAATCACTAACAATGTTCTCAGAACTTAAAAACGAAAAAATAAAGTCGAAAAAAGCAGGACGAATGATGAAATTAATGACAATGTCTTCCTCGGCACAGGCTTTAATCTCATGTTCAATGTGCTGATTTAATAAGAGGAGTTCTCCTTTTTTTAAGGTAATCTGTCTTCCGCCAACGGTTTGATTCAATTCCCCGTTATAGACATAATTTACTTCGATATAATCGTGTTTATGTAAAGGAAAATCAACAAATCTAGTATGTTTCCGTACCATGATCATCTTATCTTTGCTTAGGAACTTTTCACTTTCAATAATAAAATTAGTTTTACTAGTATAAAGATCTTTACTTACCTTCGTTTGCTGTTCAAGGATAATTTTCTCCTCATCTGTTATCTGCATAAGCTCGTTAAGAAGATCTAGATTCATTTATTTCACCTGTTTCCCTAGTTCAAAGTTCGATGTTTCTTAACTATAAGTTAAATGATATTACTCTTCAACCGTCTATACAAAAAAAGGTGCTCCCTTTTCAGGAACACACCTTTAGACTTTTCTGAATCTATTTTAGGGGAAACGCAAGTTCTAATCCTCTCTTGGACATACAAAACCCTTGCCTAGCAAGGTTTTTGTATGTTTTTACTGTGATAGCTATACATCTTAAAAACCTAGTCTGCCCCCACCGAAGTTAACTTAATTTAATACCCATGAATTTCATTTCTGTCATTTCTGCAATGGCTGACGCAATCCCTTCGCGACCAATGCCGCTCAATTTTATCCCACCATTAGGATAATGGTCCTGTCGAACCGTCGAAATTTCATTAATCCAAACCAAATGCGAATCCGCCTTTTACCATATCTGCAGCCGCCGCATCTAAGTCAGCATAAGGAAACACAATATTTGGAGAATTAGACCCTAATTCAAGGGTTACTTTTCTGTTTCCGCTTATTTTCGCTCCCGTTAATCAGAGATCCAATGTTCGCTACAACTCCTCCTAATGTTCCACTTTTTGAATAAATGCTCGAGTTCGATCATGTTTAGGGTTATGGAAAAATTCCTTAGGCGAACCTTCCTCAACGATGACACCTTTGTCCATAAAGATGATTTTATCCCCGACTTCCTCGGCAAATTTCATTTCATGTGTCACTAAAACCATGGTCATTCCTTCATTTGCTAAATCCCGAACTACATTTAGCACTTCACCGATTAATTCAGGGTCGAGACCCGATGTCGCTTCGTCAAACAGCATGGCTTTAGGTTCCATAGCAAGTGCTCTAGCGATAGCGACACGTTGTTGCTGCCCACCCGATAATTGACTTGGATAATGATTCATCCTTTCAGCTAATCCCACTTTTTGTAGATATTTTTCGGCTGTTTGACGTGACGATGCTTTTGATTTCTTTCTGATTTTGATTTGAGCTGCCATCACATTCTCGAGTGCTGTCATGGTTGGGAATAAGTTAAATCGTTGAAACACCATCCCTACTTCGGCACGAAGGGATGCAACATGTTTTTTATCCAATTTTCCACCCGGTTTAATAAAATAATCGCCATGTACCTTTACAGTCCCTGAGGTAGGGATTTCTAAAAAGTTTAGGCACCGAAGAAACGTAGATTTTCCCGATCCAGAAGGGCCGATGATCACCACTTTTTCTCCTTGTTTGATTTCCATATCAATCCCTTTTAGAATTTCATTGGATCCAAAGGATTTTCGCAGTTGATTTACTTCAATGATTGCATTAGACATGACGGCCTAACCTCCTCTCCAGCATTCGAACTACTTGAGCCATTGGTAAGCTTAATACTAAATATGCTAAGGCTAAAAGCGTGTAGGATTCAATAGTTAAGAACGTTTGAGAAGCGTAGGCTTGAGTTCGCAGTAATAATTCATAAACCGTAATGAAAGCAAGGAGTGAGGTATCCTTTAACATCATGATGATATAGTTTCCAAAGGTTGGTAACGCAATCCGACCTGCTTGCGGTATAACGATTGACCACATTGCCTGCCTATTAGTGTATCCAAGGGCTAAAGCCGCTTCCTGTTGACCGCGGTCAACTGCAATTATGGCAGAACGAATAACTTCCGATAAATAAGCCCCATAATTAATTCCTAATGCAATGGTACCTGCAGTAAATGCATTAAAATTTACTTGATACTCAGGAATCCAAAATTGAGCTATAAGTGAGAGGATCAATGGAACAACATAATACATATACACGAGTTGGACAACCAAAGGAGTTCCACGAATGATTTCAAGAAATATCACCAGTATTCTATCCAATAATTTAATTTTTGAGATTCTTCCAAGGGCAATCAGCGTTCCAAGTACCAATGCTAGGAAAAAACCACAAACGGTAGCGCCCAGGACCGTCTTCATACCTGCTAATAATTCTGGCGAAAGGTCTTTAAATGCTGTGGCAAAGTCTAAATTTTCCAATATATTCATATGTACCCCCCCTGTACAAGGTAGGAGAGCCTATGCATAAGCTCTCCTATAACCCACTTACTTACCAGCAGCCACGAAATTATCTTCATTTAAGCCATATTCTTTTAATACCTTGAGGATGAAACCTTCTTCCTTCAACTTATCCAATTCCTTATTTACAGCTTCCAAAAGCTCCTTATCTTCTTTACGTACTGCAGCACCTATGTTTCCTGATGCTTCGGCTTTATAAGGAGAAACCAATCTTAAATTCAAAGTTGGATCTTTGGTGATACTATATCCTGCCACCGCACTATCAGTGATACAAGCATCAATTTTTTGCGTATTTACAGCAAGAAGCAATTCAGATTGTGAATTAAAAACCTTTACTTCTTTAATTCTTCCTTCTTTTTGAAGTTTTTGCGCAAACTCTAGGAATGCCGTTCCTTTTTGCCCTCCAACAACCTTGTCTTTGAGGTCATCTAATCCTTTGATAGGAGAATCTTTTAAGACCACCAATGCCTCCCCTTCGGTGTACCAAATATTAGTGAAGTTCGCAATTTTTTGACGCTCCGGCTTGATATACATTCCATCTGTTACCATATCTACGCCCTTGTTATTGAGTTCAAGCAGCAAGTTTTCGAATTTCACCTCTTTCATTTCAACTTTCGGAATCCCTAATCGTTTTGCAACTTCTGTTATGATTTCGGCATCAATGCCAGCAAACTTCTTGGTATCCTTATCGATGTAAGCAAAAGGAACATCGTTAGAGGAAGCAACAACAAGCACCCCTTTTTCTTTCGCTTTTTCTAATGTACTAGCAGTAGATTTACTATCACCTTTCGAATCACTTGCATTGCCATTTGTCGTTTTTTCACCACCACAACCAGCTAATAGAATAATAGAAAGAATTGTAAGCAATAAGATTTTTGTGACCTTTTTCATCTTAAATCCCCCTTAAACTTAATTTGATTTACTTAACATCCAACTTTCCGCTCCATCTTACATTGGCTGAGCGAAGATGACCGATAAGTCCTTCTTGGCTAGATTGTCGGACACAATGAGGCGCTAGCACATCTACGCCTTGTTGTTCTATTTTCTGATAGGTGACCACTTTTAAAAACGTCCCAACCCATACGCCGCCTGTATATTTTGCAGCGCCCCGAGTAGGAAGAATATGATTGGTTCCACACACTTTATCGGCATAGACAACAGAAGAAAGTTCTCCTAAAAATAGAGATCCATAATTAATGAATTGGTCTTTAATATCATAAGCATTTATGGTTTGGACATGGAGATGTTCCGGTGCCCACTCATTCACTAACAAAATAGCTTCTTCTAAGCTATCAGCAAGGAATACTTGTCCCCTTCTTTCCCACGAGAAGCGAGCGATATTCGCAGTCGGCAGGGTTTTTAACTGTTCTTCTATTTCACGAAGAACAGCCATTCCTAAAGTTCGATCGGTTGTAACTAAGGCAACTCGGGCATTGATATCATGTTCTGCTTGGGCAAGTAAATCGGAGGCTACATAAACCGGATTGGCAAATTGATCAGCAACAACTAACACTTCACTTGGGCCAGCTAACAAATCAATTCCTACTTGTCCATGAACTTGGCGCTTAGCCTCCGTCACATATAAATTGCCTGGTCCTGTAATTTTGTTAACGGGAGCAATGGATTCCGTCCCGTAAGCGAGTGCAGCAATTGCCTGAGCCCCACCAACTCGGTAGATTTCATCCGCTCCAGAAAGGTGGGCTGCTACAAGAACCGCAGGGTGAACTTCACCCGTTTTTGTCGGTGGTGTGCATACTTTCACGTTTGAAACTCCCGCTACTTTGGCGGGGATGATTGCCATCTGCGCAGAAGATAACAACGGATATCGTCCGCCGGGAACATAGGCCCCGACCGTTTCTATAGGAATGACCCGTTGTCCTAAATAAACCCCTGGAATCATTTCTTGCTCAAATTCTAACAGTGTTTGGCGTTGGGCCTGGGCAAAAGCTCGAATCCGCTTAACAGAAAATTGGATGTCCTCAATCATTGTTTGCGGCAATTGGGATTGTGCTTTTTGAATGTCCGATTCTTGGACACGAAGTTCTTCGATATCCACCTCGTCAAACTGTCGAAGATACGATTTGAGGGCCGCATCCCCATCTTGACGAACCCGCTGAATAATGGCGGAAACGGCGTTTTCCACCATCACTTCTCCACCACTGTTCAGCTCCTCTTGTTTTAATATTTCCATTGTCTTGTCCCCCCCTATTTATGCTTTTACTGCTTAAATCAGTTATTCTTAAATGGCTAATTCCAACACATCCAAACCTTCAGCAAGCTGTTCATCTGTCACTACTAGCGGCACTAGCTCTTCAGCCAAGGCAATATAAGGTTAATCGATGGCATATTGTATCCTCCTATACGTGTACAATAATTGTATACAATCAACCCTAGTAAAAAATTACTTGGGAGTGTACCGAGTAATAATTTGATCAATAGATAAGGCGTGATTTAATTTTTTCGTGAAGTCAATATCTCTTAATATGAATGGAATGTGGTCGGCGGCAAGCTGTTTTGCAAGGTCGGAGTCTCGTTGGTGGATGGCTTCATACAATGCTCGATGCTCATGATTGGAATGAGAAGCATTTGTTTCTGAAACGTCATAGAAGGTGAGTATGATGTGCGTTAAGGAAAGAATCTCCCGTAAACATTGAATGAGGTATGTATTCTTAGAAGCCTCAATCACGGCCATATGAAAAGATTGAGTCGCCTGTAAGGCAAGCTGTGGTTGATTTTGCTGATTACATTGTTCCTCTTGATCCAAGAAAAAGTTCATTTTTTCGAGATCGGATGGACTCGCTTGAAGTGCCGCTAAATAGGCAGCTACCGGTTCCAAAATCTGTCGAACAAAAAAAATTTGCTCCGCCTCTTCGGGAGTCGGACAATAAACAAAAGCTCCCTTATTTGGAATAAATCGAACCAAAGATTCATACTTCAATCGGGAAAGAACCGACCGAATGGGGGTTCGACTCACTCCAAATCCTTCAGCAAGAGAAGACTCGACTAATTGTGTGCCCGGAGGAAGCTCTGCATTGAAAATGGCACTACGCAAGATTTGATAAATCTGTTGTTCTCCCATTTTTGAGTGTGACAATCTAGTCACCCCCTCATATACTCTTATAATGATAGTGTAAGTGCATTATTCGGAAGTGTCAATATATTTGTAATATTTTAAAGATTAGGACTTTACCGTTGATCATTCGACAATTAGTATCTGAATCATGTCGAAATCAAAATTGAATCCCACTATCTTTAGAAAGATTCATTTAGAAAATATTTTTATATAGTTATTAAAATTCAAAAAGCCCTCTCTGAATTCCTTTGATGTCTGCCCATACTTCCCTTTAAATATCCCATAAAAATAACTGATATTACAATAACCAACTTGCTCCACTTTTGCTATAATAGATAATTTGCACAAAAAAATGCATGCTCCATATATGGAACACACCTTGAATATATTGTTATTTTATTGATTTATAAAATTCCCTTAAACATTGATCAGTTGCATCCGTTACGGCATATGCTCCTGGGGTGACAATTGCTTCAATCGCATGGGTTAAAACATCCATTCCAGTTGCGGCTGTTAATGCTGCTGTCTTATCCACCATCAATTCAGGGTCATTAACCGCGATTGTTACTAAGCTATTTTTATCAACCATAACCATCTTTACTTCACGTTCTTTATCGGTGATAACATAGTTAATCGTAAATTCACTGGATGTCCCTTCATTTTGAAAAACCATATCTTATAATTTTAGGATGCCTTCTCTTGGAACTACCTTGAATGCATCAGCCAAATCTTGTAGCTGTTGATCCGCTATTGTTTGTTTCTTTCCACCTTGTGCACAAACGATCGTATAAACCTGAGCCGCTTTTTCAGCTGTTTCAATCAAACCAAATGTTTCATCCATTGTTGCGCCAGCTCCGAAAATACCATGATGCGGCCAAACTACTAGGCGGACATGGGCCATTTTCTCTGCAGTTGCTTCGCCAATTTCATTGGTTCCAGGAATAATCCAAGGGATAACACCGACGCCATCAGGAAAAACAACAATACATTCGGTACACATTTCCCAGAGCGTTTTCGTAAATTCTTCTTCCTTCAAACTATGTGTAAATGTCATCGCTAAGAGATGTGTGGCGTGACAGTGCATGATCACGCGATGATTTTTGTCTACTGCTAATCGCTTCATATGATTCATTAAATGTGTTGGCAACTCACTAGTTGCTACACCGCCATCTTCTAGACCCCAAAGAATTTCGTAGCTTTTACCATCTGCAGCAATTCGAATCACTCCCAGGTTAGAAGCAGGATCCTCTTTTACATTTTTAAAGAATTTCCCTGAACCTGTTACAGCAAAATATCTACCTGCCAGCTCAGATGCATCAAAATTCATGGGTACTGTTCTTACAACATTATCAACGTCCAAGTAAGGTAAAACTTCATATTCATTTAACAAGTAACTAATATTTCCGCCATTCCGTTCATCCCAGCCTAATCGATATAGGTTCGAAGTGGCTTCAATCATTTCATGTAAAAATGGTGCCGTATATATTAAATTCCTCATTGCTAGACTCATATCATTCTCTCCCTTGTTAATACATTGTTTTTTATATAATTTTCTTTACTTATCCTCTTCACATTTACATCATAACTCCATAACTAACATAAATCAACATAAACAAAGATATAGTTTTTGAATATTTTTGTTTAATTCCCGCTTTTGTCACAAAATCGATTTGTTTCCTTTTGATTATCCAAAAAAAAAACAGACCTAAAAGGTCTGTTTGCTTTCACCATTTATCCTAACTCTAGTATTTTTAGATACTGTAACAAGTGCTTCTACAACCTCAGGTAGGGTAATTTGCAAGTCAGTATACTCCCCTGTATCTTTACAATAAATATCAATCCTTCCTTGTGGAATGGGCACGGATCCTATTATCCACTTCAATCCGTTTAAATTTGGAGAAATGGCTACTTTTGTAAATCCAGGCTCTAATGGTTTTACACCCAAAAATAGATTTCCAAATACATAGGTTGGGGCTGCGGACCACGCATGACAATGACTGCGGCTATAGTCTCCCTCAATTAATTCCCAGCCTTCCCAACATGTAGTTGCGTCATTTTCTAGCATATAACCGTATATATCCCTGATATTATCGAGCACCGTTTCATTTTTCCCTAATCCCATTAAAGCTTGATAGTAGAAAAAGAGAACAAAGGGACTCTTAATTTGGACGAAACTCTCAGGGGGAGTTATTAAGTATTTTTCTATAACAGCTTTACGCTCTCCATCAGCGCAATCTGTTAAATAGACCATTAGATTTGTTTGAATACTACGAATCTCAGAGCGTTTTCCATCTTCATGAATACTATCAGATATACATAAACAAGTAACATGAGATTTGTCCTAAATGAAGGACAAAAGGCACCGTTGGAAAGGGAAATTTGTCTTTCATAAGCACGATGAAGGACAAAAGGCCTCGTTGGAACGGGAAATTTGTCCTTCATAAGCAATCTTAGAAAGTGTATTAGCTAAGGATCTAAGCAATCAAATTTACTAAACAGCAAAAACAAAAAGACAACCGAGAATAATACGACTAGGTTGTCCCTTCAATATTTTCTATTCGTTACTATTGACTCTCTTTTTCAAACTCGACGGGTACGATTAGACTCTATTTGTTACCATTGACTCCCTTTTTCGACCTTGACGGGTACGATTAGACTTTATTAGTTACCATTGACTACCATATTCGACCTCGACGGGCATGATTAGAGTTATTATCCTTCCAACAATAAAGATGTAGGATCTTCCAACAATTCTTTCACGGCAACTAGGAAGCTAACGGCCTCTTTGCCGTCAACAATTCGATGATCGTAAGACAAGGCAATATACATCATCGGGCGGTTTTCCATTCGTTCCTTATCAATCGCTATTGGTCTTGTCTGAATTTTATGCATTCCGAGAATCCCTACTTGCGGGCTATTCAAGATCGGCGTTGACATTAACGAACCAAAAACTCCACCATTGGTAATGGTAAATGTTCCACCCTGCAAATCATTTAACGTAAGGGCATTATCACGGGCTTTTTTACCAAGATTGCTAATATCCTGTTCGATTTCAGCAAAGTTTTTCTGATTTGCACCGCGAACAACTGGTACCACTAGACCCTCTGGTGCTGCAACAGCAATTCCAATATCATAGAATTTCTTGAGAATCAATTCGTCGCCTTGAATTTCGGCATTTAAAAGCGGGAATTGTTTTAATGCTGAGACTACAGCCTTGGTAAAGAATGACATGAACCCAAGACGAACACCATGTTTTTCAAAAAAGGCATCTTTTCGCTGATTGCGTAAATCCATAACAGCCGACATATCAACTTCATTAAACGTAGTTAACATTGCTGCTGTATGCTGGACTTCTACTAGGCGTTTAGCGATGGTTTGACGCCGGCGCGACATTTTTACCCGTTCTACTGGTTTGTCAAACTCATCATCCATTTGTTTTACAGCTTGTTTTGGGCTTGGCTTTTCCATCTTTAGTTCTTCTTTAACCGCAGGTGTCGGTGTGTATGCTTTTACATCCTCTGGTCTAATTCTTCCGAGTGGATCCCGGCTGCTTACTTGGGTTAAATCGATTCCCAATTCTCTTGCCAATTTTCTTGCCGCAGGTGAGGCAATCGGGCTATTTGCTTTCGGAAGTTCCGGCTCGGTTTGGGTGCTTTGTTGATTAAAGGTTTCAACTTCGGCAGGTTTTTCCGGAGTTGTTGGAACAGCCGAAGTAGCTTCTGCAGCAGTATTCTCTTCGATAATTGCAATGACATCGCCTACTTCGACGATATCTCCAGGCTCTTTTAAAACCTTGGTGACTACACCTGAGTATTCGGCATTTAATTCGATATTCACTTTGTCTGTTTCTAATTCAACAACACTATCTCCTTTGATTACTTTATCACCAATATTAATGAGCCATTGTGCAATGGTTCCTTCTGTAATGGATTCTGCCAGTTCAGGTACTTTGATTTCAATCATGTGCCATATCCTCCTAGGTATTAGTTTAAATCTTCTTTTAAATTAATATCTCAGTTCTTTGCTAGTGATCATCTGCTATCTTGTTTCTGATTAACTACTATACTATTAGAATTCAAGGCCTGTTCGATAATACGTTCTTGTTCCTTCTTATGAACGATTGGGTCCCCGCCTGCCGTGCTTGAACGGAACTGACGCCCGATATAATCAACAGCCAGACTGCCCGCAGCAAGTTCAAAAAGAGTTGGGGCAATATAATGCCATGCCCCCATATTCTTCGGTTCTTCCTGTACCCATACGATTTCCCTCAAGTTAGGATAACGCTTCAAGATCGCTTCCACTTTTTCTTTTGGAAATGGATACAATTGTTCAATTCGAGCGATGTGAACCGCTTCTAGGTTTTGATTTTCTTTCTGAGAGTCGATTTCTACAGCCAGATCGATCGCCATCTTACCCGTTGTTAACACCAAACGCCTTACCTTTTCTGGCACTTTTCCGAGCTCAGGCTGCTCCAAAACCGTTTGGAAATGACCTTCACTTAGTTCCGTACCAGTAGAAGCAACTAACGGGTGACGGAGCAGACTCTTTGGCGTCATAATCACCAATGGTCGAACAAACTCTGATCCTAAGATGGAGGCTTGACGGCGTAAAATATGAAAATATTGGGCCGCACTTGTCAGGTTGGCAACCGTCCAGTTATTTTCAGCTGCTAACTGTAAAAACCGTTCAGGTCGAGCACTGGAATGCTCCGGACCTTGGCCTTCATACCCATGAGGCAACAGGAGAATAAGCCCTGATTTTTGTCCCCATTTTGCCCGTGCAGATGAAACAAATTGATCGTAGAGGGGCTGTGCCGTGTTAGCAAAGTCACCATATTGAGCTTCCCACATGACAAGTGTTTCAGGAGCAAAAACATTATATCCATATTCAAAACCTACAACAGCTGCTTCCGACAGCGGGCTATTATGAACGGCAAACGAAGCTCGTGCTTGCGGAAGATGATGCAGTGGTGAATACGTTTCGTTTGTTTCCTCGTCGTGGAGTACAATATGCCGCTGTGCAAACGTTCCACGCTCAGAATCTTGGCCGGTTAGGCGAATTGGCGTACCATCTTTTAATATCGATGCAAGTGCCAACACTTCTGCTACCGCCCATTCTACTTTCCCATTCTCTTCTAATGCCTTATCACGGCGCTCCAGAATCCGTTTTAACTTTGGATACACTTGAAAACCTTCTGGCCATTTCAGCAAATTTTGGTTTATGTCACGAAGAGTTTCAAGTGGTACGCTTGTTTCCAACGGTGGTATTCCTTTGGCGATGACCATCGGAACCTCAGCATCTGCTGGAGGTTCACTTTGCTTCTTATCTGACACTTTTTCAAATTCAGCTTGTAACATATCATGCACATTACGTTTAATTTGCTCAACTTCTTCTTGATTGAGGATGCCTCTATTTTGCAACTGTTTGGCATACACTGTTCTTACAGTTGGATGGTTCACAACTTTTTTGTATACCTTTGGCTGGGTAACCGCTGGGTCGTCCATTTCATTATGGCCAAATCGACGGTATCCAACTAAATCAATCAAAAAGTCCTTTTGAAACCGAGCACGATACTGATAGGCCAATCGAACAGCGGCCAGACATGCTTCTGGGTCGTCCGCATTGACATGGATAATGGGAATCTCAAATCCCTTTGCTAAATCACTCGAATATCTCGTCGAACGAGAATCGTGGCTATCGGTTGTAAAGCCTACCATGTTGTTGGCAATGATATGGATGGTTCCACCTGTTCGATATCCTTTTAAACCGCTTAAATTCAAGGTCTCCGCTACAATTCCCTGACCTGGAAAGGCTGCATCACCATGGACCAAAATCGCAAACGCTTTCTTAACATCCTGCTCTGGGTACCCGGTATTCTTCCGCTCTTCTTGGGCCGCTCTTGCAAAACCTTCAACTACCGGATCGACAAATTCAAGATGACTCGGATTATTGGCTAAGGTAATACGTACACGAACGTTACCAGGGCCTTCTATGAATCGATTTCTGCCTAAATGGTATTTCACATCTCCAGTCCAGCCCTCACTAATATCAAATAAATCTTCTGAAGGACCTTGTTGTTTAGCGGACGAATGTTGAAATTCGGAAAACATCTTGCTGTATGGTTTGTTTAACACATGCGCAAGGACACTTAGGCGGCCGCGATGCGCCATTCCAATCACGACATTACGTGCACCATCCCCGACACCTTCACCCACCGCTTCATTCAGCATCGGTACTAGCATGTCAACGCCTTCAATGGAGAATCTCTTTTGACCGACAAAGGCTTTGTGCAAAAATTGTTCAAATCCTTCAACCTCTGTCAAACTCTGCAGCAAGGTGGTTTGTTCCTCTTTAGATAAGGATCGATGCAATGAACCTGTCTCCACCATTTGTGTTAACCATGCCCGTTCATCCATATGGTGAACGTGGTTAAATTCAAAGGCTAGTGTGGAGGTATATATACTCTTTAAATGGTTGATTGCATCCCATGCGGTTTGAATGCCTGCCGGGGCCTCTTCCCAAACAAGTTTGGCTGGAATCATTTTCAACTCTTCCACACTTACCCCATGTTTTTCTGGATGAAACAGCTCTTGATTTTGCACATTCCCCTCTAATGGATTCATGTTTGCCGCTAAATGCCCACTTGAACGAATGTCTTCAAGCAGTTTTACTACTTTTAGCACTTTCTGTATATCTGCGGAATTATTAAGATCGACAGATTCTTTATTGAATGTTTTATCGGCCTGACTTTCCTCCAAAGGTATAGGTGAGCCCCATTTTATAAAAAGCTCTTCTAATTTTGGATCAATCGATCCTTCTCCGTTCGTATACCGCTCGTATTGTTCAATTACATAGCCTAGGTTTGGACCATTGAATTTCCGCCATGGATTATGCTGGTTTTTCTGTACTCCCATTCCCAATTCCCCCATTGTTGTCTTACTCTATATGATTTACTTCAGATTATTTATTAAGATATTTGTCGATTGCTATAGGTTAAGGATAATGTAATAATTGAAATAAATAAAATGATAAAAAATTATATTAATCTATAAAAAATATTAATATCAGATAGATGGGTGGAACAATGGATTACCGTGATTGGGAAATATTAAAGGTGCTTTATCTGCAAAAAAATCTAACTAAAACTGCTCGCCTCTTATTTCTTACTCAACCCGCTTTAACGACGCGATTAAAGCATATGCAGGAAGCACTAGGCGTTAAAATCGTAACTCGTGAAAGCAGAGGAGTGCATTTTACCCCACAAGGAGAATATCTTGTCCAATGTGCTGAGGAAGCCCTTGCTCATTATGAAAAGATAAAAGAAAATGTTCAAAATATGAGCAATAATGAAAGTGATCAAGTGGTGGGTACGTTGAAATTGGGGGTATCTAACTTTTTCGCAAATTATGAACTTCCCTATGTTTTAAAACTATTTAAAATGCAATATCCACATGTGGAATTCAAAGTAACTACTGGATGGAGCAGAGACGTAACTCAGCTAATTCACAATAAAGATGTTCATATCAGCTTTGTGCGAGGAGATTATGGCTGGCGGGGATTATCGAAACATCAATTATTTGAGGAAACCATTTGCATTGCTTCAAAAAATGAGTTTGATTTGAAGGATCTCCCTCGTCTTCCTAGAATCGAAAATCGAGGCGATTACTTATTAAAATCAGTCATTGATCATTGGTGGGCTGAAAATTATGCGCAAGCCCCCTTTATAAGTATAGAGGTGGACCAAGTTGATCCTTGTAAGGAAATGGTTAAAAATGGTTTAGGTTATGGCATTTTGTCCAGCAGGGTACTTTCTGGGATCGAAGACTTATACAAAATCCACTTAAAAGATCAAGAAGGAAATCCGATTTTGCGAAGAACCTGGATGTATTATCATAAGGAATCTCTGGAATGGAATGTGGTTAAGGCGTTCGTACGCTTTATTGAAAACATTGATTGGAAAGATAATTAAATGAAGTGGCTTGAGTCACGCAGGGGAAACACAAAAATACCAATGAAAAAATTTTACCCCTTTTTAGTCATTACCTGACTTTTTTACTTATTAAAAAAACGTGCGTTGTTGAAGGAAAACCGCTCAACAACGCATGTTGATAATAATGATGGTTTAAACTAACAATAAAACACCATGCAGTTTTATCATGGTTTCAACTCCTAATCTCATTAACTTCTAATAACTGATCTATATCCAAATTAGTTAGGTCTTTTAATTTCAAATCCGCATTTAAACATGTACTTGCTGATCCTATTCCCACTGCCTTCATTCCTGCCGCTTTAGCCGCATCAATACCTGCTTGTGCATCTTCAATAACAGCACATACCATTGGGGTAACTCCCATCATGTCCGCTGCTAATAAAAAGACCTCCGGATCAGGCTTACTATTTTTGATGCTATTTCCATCAGCGATCGCATCAAAATTAGAAGTTAATCCTATTTGTTGTAAAATAAATGGAGTGTTTTTACTAGAAGAACCGATGGCTACCTTTATATCCCTAGCTTTTAACCTCAATAATAGATTAATAACCCCAGGTAAAATGTTGTTTGGAGACAAATTGTTAAGCAATTTACAATAGATTTCATTTTTTCGGAGAGCAAGAAGTTGCTTTTCATTGTCATTGTATCTTCTATCAGAACGACTCAAAATAATATCGAGACTTTCCATTCTGCTAACACCACGAAGTGTTTCATTAATTTCTCTATCAAAATATATATTTTCCTGGTCGCTAATTTGTTTCCAAGCTTGATAATGGTATTCGTCTGTCGACACAATCACACCGTCTAAATCAAAAATAACTGCTGATATTTTCATAGTTACCATCCTTTCATTAATAATATGCTACGTTGCCCCCAATTACAGCAACATACGAAAGCGTTTCCCATTACAATAATTATATATGAAATGACATCTAAGCGCTTTCCCCTTTTTGACTGAAAACAGGCAAATTTTTGTTCTTATTCCTTTTATTACGCTCAAATAACAAGTACAAAGAAAGCAAATCAGCAGCATAGAGTCCTTTTGAATATTATGAAACATGAAAAAGCTTACTCAAAGAGTAAGCTTCACCTCATCTATAGACACTATCACATGTTCCAGCCTTTGGTTCATAAAAACAATGTTCTTTAAATTGTCCAGATTGAGGTTGACCGTACCAGGTTGGAGGGCAAGCAGCATGTGGATTAAAGTACCACAGAGCAAATTTCGCTGGATGGTCTCTCCAATAATCCAAATTTTGTTTTGCTAATCTTCTTTCAGCGGTTCTTGATCTTTGATAAAATACATTCCCTTTTTGAACTGCTTCAAAGGAATAATTTCCACCTTGTACTTGATAAATAACTTGAGGAACTGTCCTTAGTCCTTTAAAATCTAAACAATTTGCCATCAAACGGTTAACAATTACATTTCCAACATATAACATGCCTTGTATTCCTTCACCTTCGGCTTCCGCTCTCATCATCCTTGCCATTAAGTCAACATCTGTAGTCCGGTAATTTACTCTTGGCATTTTTTTCACCCCAGAATATAGTATGAAAAAAAGCCTACATTGATGTTATTATAATAAAATAAGAATACTTAAGTTTTTAAGCAAAATGAAAACTGTGCAGAAGTTATTATAAACAATACTCAAACCAATCAAAATAAGCACGGTTACTCTGTTAACATTCCCATTCTTGTATTTGAAAAATTAATAAACAACTTAGTTAATAACGCCCAGGTATGCTAGTTTACAATGATTACCTTAATCATTTTTCCATCCAGATCATTTCTAATTTCTTCATCTATATTAGAATCGGTAATAATGCAGTCAATGCTGGACAAGGGAGCAATTTGCGAAAAAGCACGGGTCCCAAATTTACTAGAGTCCACCATTAGGAAGGTTTCATCGGCTATTTCCATCATCTGCTTTTTTAATAATGCTTGGGACTCATTGAAGTCACTTAGCCCTCTTTGAAGATGCACCCCTTTGCAGGAAAGATACGCTTTATTCACGTGGTACATACTGAGGGATCGTTCAGCGAGTGGTCCAACGTATGAAAGGGATTGTGACAGTAATGTTCCACCTGTAGAGATCACTTTGATTTGTTCTTTTTTACTAAGCTCAATCGCAACTTTAATCGAGTTTGTTAATACTGTTAGAGGCATATCAGGCAGTTCTTTTGCCACATACCATGCGGTTGTACTAGCATCTAACACAATTTGATCACCCGTCTCAATCGAACGAACGGCGGCTTTTGCAATTGCTCTCTTTTGTTCCGCGTTAGTGATTTCTCTTTCCAAATAAGAAATCTCCCCTTGGTCCTTTTCAATACTAACCGCACCTCCATGGCTGCGCATTAATAAATTCTCTTTTTCAAGCTTTTCTAAATCACGGCGAATCGTTTCTTCGGTTACAGAAAAAATCTTACTAAGTTCTGTCACCCGAATACTCAAGCGTTCATTAATTAATTCCACAATCTTTTTTTGTCTTTCTGCTACAAGCACTAGTGCTACCCCTTCCTGTCCCGGCAATTTTTATTTATGTTGTTTTATATTTGTTTTATACTTATTATCACTATAACTATAACATATATTCTTGGAAAACAAACATAAATTATTTGAAAAAGCAAGATACAAAAAGGAAATTAAGTGACCTAAGTCTTCCGAACATTTTACAATTATCTTTTCAATAATACCTCTTGCTCATACGCTTTTACTTCTTCCAACCAAGATTCTCTTACTGGAACGCCCATTTTTTTGCAGTAGTAATCCCAAACTGCCCCAAATGGATAGGTCTTGAATTCTTCCATTAACACTAATCTTTCAGTGAAGTTTCCTTCTTCTTGAAGCTGTTTTAAATACTCATTTGGTACTAACATCGCATAGAGTAAAGCCTTAATCATGTTGCGGGTGCCGATGGTCCACGCGGCGACACGGTTGATGCTTGCATCAAAGAAATCAAGTCCAATGATGACACGGTCTAGGGCATCATTTCGGACAATTTCTAAGGCAATTTCTTTTAGCTCATCATCAAGAATCACAACATGGTCACTATCCCAACGTACTGGTCTTGAAACATGCAATGCTAACTTTTCACTAAATAACAGCATCGAAGAGATTTTGTTTGATACGGTTTCTGTTGGGTGGTAATGACCAGTATCTAGTAAACATAATTTATTATTTTTCATCGCATAGTTTAAATAAAATTCATGGGATCCGACTACATATGATTCTGAACCAATCCCGAATACTTTGCTTTCAACGGCATCTAAGTTATAGTTCTCATATGTTACCACGGCAAAAATCTTATCTAATGAATCTTTTAATCTCTTTCTTGGTGTTAGGCGATCACTCGGAATATCCTTGTACCCATCTGGAATCCAAATATTTGTTAGAGCAGGTGTACCAAGCTCTCTTCCGAAATATTCACCAATTTTCCGGCTGCCAATACAGTGATTTATCCAGAATTCACGAATTTCTTCATTTGGATGAGATAGTGTTAAGCCATCATCTGCTTTTGGATGGGAAAACAATGTTGGGTTGTAGTCTAATCCTAATCCATTTTCCTTAGCCCATTTCACCCAGTTTTCAAAATGCTTTGGTTCTAATTGATCTCTTTCCACTACTTCTCCATTTGTTTCCGCATAAATAGCATGTAAATTAACTCGATGCTTTCCTGGAATTAAGGAAAGTGCTTTTTCTAAGTCAGCTCTTAATTCTTCAGGTGTTGATGCCTTGCCTGGATAATTTCCCGTAACGGAAATTCCACCAGATAATTCGTTTGGATTTACTTCAAATCCACCAATATCATCACCTTGCCAGCAATGAATCGAGATTGGAACATTTTTTAAGGTTTCAATTACTGCTTCAACATTAACTCCCCATTTTTCATAAGCCTTTTTAGCAAGTTCGTAGTTTTCTTTCGTAGACATAAATATCTTCCTCTCTAAGGTTAATTAGTAATCGGTGCAGTTGGCAAATATTTCTTTACCTCAAATGACTTTTTAATAATCGTGCGTGCTTCTTTAATGTCTTGAATTTCGTCGAGGGCCATCAACTGTGCGACGATATTGCCGATGGCAGTCGCTTCAACAGGTCCCGCATAAACTTCTTTCTTCGTTACATCAGCCACAAGTTGATTCAACATTTCATTTTGACAGCCACCGCCGATGACATTGATTTTCTCAAATCTCTTTTCAAAAATTTCTTCAATTTCCTTGACGGCATCTTGATAACTGACTGCTAAGCTATCATATACACATTTTGCTACTTCTCCAGGTGTGCCAGGAATCGACTGACTTGTTTCCACACAATAATTCATGATTTCCTGGACCATATTTTCTGGTTTTAGGAACCGGTCATCATTAACGTTAACTATTGCCTTAAAATCCTTTGCTTCTCTAGCCATATCAACAAGCTCTGCAAAAGAGTATTCATTATTGTAGTTGCGTTTTACCTCTTGAATCATCCAAAGACCCATGATATTTTTCAAAAAGCGGTATTGATAATTGATTCCGCCTTCATTTGTAAAATTGTAGTCCAAAGCTTTGGTTACACAGATAGGGAAATAGTTTTCTACCCCAATTAGTGACCATGTGCCGGAACTGATATAAATGGTTTCATTTTCTTCAGGGACGGCAATAACTGCTGAACCTGTATCATGTGTGGCTGGAAGAATCACTTGAAGGTCAAAGCCTAACTCTGAAACTAGTTCTTCCTTTAAAGATCCAAGAACCGTCTTTGGAGTCTTAATCTCTTGAAACATTTCTTGATTGATCCCCAACACATCCAATAAGTCATGATCCCATTTTTTCGTAAAGGCATTGACTAATTGTGTAGATGTCGCATTCGTGTATTCGTTTGCTTTTTTTCCTGTCAGTAAATAATTGAAGTAATCCGGTATCATTAAGAATGATTTTGCCTTATCTAAGATTTCCGGTGAATTTTGTTTAATAGAATACAGTTGATAGATCGTATTAAACTTTTGGAACTGGATACCCGTTTCTAGATAAAGGCGTTCCTTCATGATTTTTTCAAAAACCTGTTCCATCATTCCGTCTGTTCTAGGATCACGATAGGAAACCGCCTCTGTTAATGGTTGGTCGTTTTCATCCAATAACACAAAATCAACAGCCCACGTATCGATTCCAATACTATTGGGTTTAATGCCAAGTTCGTTGCACTTTTTTAAACCGTTTTTGATTTCTTGAAAAAGTTTTTCGGCATCCCAGCTATAGGAGTCACCCTTTTTAACAATGTTGTTTTCAAAACGATGTATTTCATTTAGTTTTAATAGCCCATTTTCTAAATAGCCTAAAATTAGCCGTCCGCTGGAAGCACCAATATCAACAGCAACACTGTATTTTGTCAAAAACAATCACCTCTCGATTGGAAACGCTTACTGATAACTCTATCTTACTAGAAATCTACGATTTTCCTATAACGTGATTCGACCAATTTATTGTCCTTATTTGCAAACAAAGATGATTTCAAACTTTGAGTTACTAAAAAAAGCCTGCAGACTTCAATACATCATCTGCAAGCTTCTTTCCATTTAGTTGTTAATATACTTCTTTCCACTCCGCAATATTGCTTGAATCGAATTTGAAAGGATCACCTAGCATGATTTGTGTTCCGTCGCCATCTTGAACCACTTCTTTGTCGCCGATGTCACCTGCAGTGAATTTATCTCCGACCTTACCAGTGATTTTGCCACTAACAAGTGCATCCGCTGTGTAGCCTGCTAGATACCCTACATCAATTGGATTCCATAGGTACATCCAATCACAAACACCGCTTTCAATATATTCAGCCATTTCACTTGGTAAGCCAAGCCCCGTAAGTTTTACTTTCCCTTTTAATCCTTTGTCCGTTAATACCTTACCCGCCGCCGCAATACCAACCGTTGTTGGAGCAATGATTCCTTTAAGGTTTGGATAAGATTTTAATAGGGCCTCTGTTTCAGACACACTCTTATCACGTAAATCATCACCATAAGCAACTTTTACTAGTTCAATATCTTTGTATTTCGGGTCTTCCAGCTCTTTTTTCATCCATTCAATCCATGTATTTTGGTTTGTTGCTTGAGAAGTTGCACTAAGTACAGCAATTTGTCCCTTGCCGCCAATCATTTCAGAAATAGCCTGGATTTGCACACGGCCAATTCTTTCAGGGTCTGCTTGGTTTACGTGCACCATACGGCTCTTTGCATTTACAGCGGAATCTAGTGAAAGAACCTTAATCCCTTGATCCATTGCCTTTTTCAATGCAGGCTGGAGAGCATCCGGATCGTTACCAACAATGGCAATACTGTCTACTTTTTGAGAAATAAGTTCTTCAATCATTTGAATTTGTGCTTCAGCCGTTGGCTGGTCTGGAGCCTTTAAGATCGCTTCATGGCCAAGTTCTTCAATCGCATTTTTGAATCCTTCCATCTGCTTTTCGCCATATGGATTTCCGGTGTTTTTGAATACGATGGCAAATCTTTTCTTACCTTCTTTTGCGCCGCCGCTTTTTTCTCCGTTACTACTTGGTGCAGATTGACTGCAGGCTGCTAGTACTGAAAATACCATAAAGATTGAAAGAAATAACATACCTAGCTTTTTCATAGATTGATCCCCTTTTTCGTTTATTTTTTTACATAAACAGTCAATGACTGATTTGTAACAAATGAAAATTATCCAGCGATTTGTTTTGACCGAGACTTAGATGATCTACTCTTTGTTTTGGCTTTTGGCTTTAGGTTCGGAACCATAACTGCGAAAATAAGAAGTAAACCAATAATAATCATCAGGACCTGCGCAGGCATATTGATTAAGCCAAGACCATTACGAAGGAACCCAATTAAGAAAACGGCAATAATTGCTCCTAACATACGTCCTTTTCCACCTGCCGTACTGATGCCGCCTAATACTACCATTGCTATCACGTCAAGTTCATAGCCTGTTGCCACGTTAGGTCTGGTGCTTCCCATTCTCGATGTTAAAAACAGTGCAGTTATCGCAGCCATAATGCCTGCTAGAGTGAACACAATAATTTTGATTTTATCCACCTGAACCCCTGAAAAACGAGCGGCTGTCGGGTTGTTCCCGATGGCGTACACCCTGCGGCCAAAGGTTGTTTTATGCAAAAGCAGGCCAAAAATCACAGCCATCACAATAAATGCAATTAGGATAAATGGAATTCCAAAAACATAGCCCCATCCAAGGAACCCAAACCATTCGGGAAATGACCCAGCCGATTGATCCTCAAGGATGATATAAGCAATTCCGCGATATATGATCATCGTAGATAAAGTAACAATAACAGCAGATAACTCCTTGAATTTCACAATAAGCAGACCGTTGATTAAGCCGCAGATCGCTCCTACAACCAGACAAATGACTACAGCAAGTTCCATTGGAACACCCAATGAATAAAGATGCGCCATGATCACAGAAGCAAGTGCCACAATGGAAGCTACCGATATATCAATATCGCGGAGAATGATAATAAATACCATTGGAAAGACCATGAAGGCTTTATCAAGGAATGTCATCGTTGCATCTCGTAAACTATTAAAGTCAAGATAGTATGGTGATAAACTGGTATTAATTATGTTTACTAATATGAATAGCAAAACGAGCAGCCATTCCCATTGAAGGAAGAATGTTTTCAACGAGAAGCTCTTTTTATTTAGATTCTCCATAGTTAGATTTTCCTCCTCATGAGGGCATTTAAATCTACTCCTCTTTTAACAAGGGCATTTAACACCACCCCAATCAAGATAATGGAACCTTGTATCCCCATTTGCCAGAACGGTGAAACGTTTATGAGCGGCAGGGCATTGTTCAAGATTCCAATCAGTACGGATCCCAAAATAAGTCCTGAGATCTTGCCGGAGCCACCGGCAATGTTCACACCACCTAGCACACATGCCGCAATGACGGTTAATTCATAGCCTGATGCGGTATCACCTTGAGCTGAGGCGAATTTCGATACCCATAAGACACCGGCAAGTCCTGATATGCCACCCATCAATGTGTACACTAGCCAAATAATACGGTCATGATTAATACCGCTAATCTTTGCAGAATCAGGATTACTTCCGACTGCGTAAATTTGCCTTCCTGTTCTGGTATGATTAATAAAATAAAAGAAGGCGAGATACGTAATGACTGCGATTAAGATTAAATTATTAACCCCTAGGAAAGATCCTGTTGCAATTCCTTTAAAGCTCGCCGGCATCTGATGGGCACTTACCCATTTACCACCGCTCACCATAAAGGTTAAGCCTCTAAAAATGTACATCATCCCTAAGGTTGCAATAATAGGTAATACACCCCCTTTGGAAATAATCACTCCGAGAATCCCCCCGCTTACAACACCTACGAGAATTCCTAATAGAATGGCCAAAATGGGATTTAGGTTTGGATATGCTCCTACTGTCAGCGCAGCAATCATTCCTGACAATGCTAATGTGGCCCCAATGGAAAGGTCAATTCCACCTGTAATGATTACTAGCATCATACCAATCGCTAGAATACTTAAGATTGCCGTATTGGTAATCATATCGTTAAGATTTTCAAGTGTTAAAAAACTTGAATTCCTTAATTGAACCACAATTGATAAAAGAATAATAAATCCTAGTAATCCAACTTCCCGAAAACGAGCAATACTTGCACTAAGTGACACCTTTTCTGTTACTTTTTCCGCCATTTCTCATCTCCCCCCTTTATAAACCTGCTACTTCTCGCGAGTCACTGATAACGTTGTCCTCTTTATTCATCATCGCGGCTTCTAAAATTGCTTCTTGTGTTGCAATCTTGCTTTCGATTTCTGCTGTAATTCTCCCTTCACGCATCACGAGTATTCTGTCACTCATACTAAGAACTTCAGGCATTTCTGAGGAAACCATAATCACTCCGTATCCCTGACATGCTAGGTCGCTGATAATTTCATAGATAGCTGATTTTGCTCCAACATCAACTCCCTTGGTAGGTTCATCCAGAATGATAATATCTAAATCAGTAGTTAATAGTTTTGCTACAGCTACCTTTTGTTGATTTCCACCTGAAAGCGAACTGGCTAGGTTATAAATACTTGGTGTTTTTACATTTACTTTTTTAGAAAGGACGCTGGCAATCGCTTCTTCTTTCTTCTTATTTAACCACCCTTTACTTGATAAACGGTCTAATGAAGGCAGTGTAATATTCTTATCGATGCCCCAAGAAAGAATGAGTCCCTGCTGTTGCCGGTCTTCCGGCAAATAGCCAATTCCTTGTTTCATTGCCTGTAGTGGACTTGTAACCTTAGTTTCTTTTCCTTTTATTAGGATCCTTCCTTTATCTGCAGGTTCTATTCCAAATAAAGCCTGACATACCTCACTTCTACCGGCACCTACTAGACCGGTAAGACCTAAGATTTCTCCTTTTCGGAGTGTAAACGAAACTCCAGCAAAAAATCCTGTCCTCCCCAGGTTCTCTACACTTAATACTTCTTCTCCAATTACTGCTTCCGTTTTAGGGAACAGCTGCTTGATTTCCCGCCCAACCATAGCTACGATAAGGTCTTCATTAGAGATATCATGTACTCCCCAAGACCCAATGTATTTCGAATCCCGGAAAACCGTCACTTTGCTTGCAAGCCGGTACATATCTTCAAATCGATGTGAAATAAAAATCACGGAAGTCCCACTATCTCTGAGCTTCTCTGTAATCCGATACAGTTCTTCACTTTCATTTCTGGTTAAGGCGGCAGTAGGTTCATCCATGATGATGATTTTTGCGTTTGTTGAAAGTGCCTTGGCAATCTCTACAATTTGCTGTTCGGCAACACTAAGGGCCCCCATTAGCGCTTTTGCATCAAAGTTTGCTCCCAGTTCCTTCAATAGCTTATTTGCTTCGGCATGCATTTCTTTCCAGAGAATTCTTCGCGTCCTTTTTTGGATTTTTTCATGACCCATAAAAATATTTTCGGTTACATTTAAATCTGGATAACAGGTTACATGTTGATAAATTGCGGCAATCCCCCAATTTTGTGCATCCTTTGGATTTCGAAACTCGACCTTTTCACCATTAAGGTAGATTTCCCCTTCATCCAGTTGATGAACACCGGTGATTACCTTTATAAATGTAGATTTGCCTGCCCCGTTTTCTCCCATTAGAGCATGGATTTCACCTGGTCTTAATTGAAAATGAACATTATCGAGAGCTTTAACACCCGGGAAGGTTTTCGTGATTCCCTTTAGTTCGAGCACAAATTCAGACATTATTTCCCCCCCTAACAACTGCTTAAATTCATTCATCCCAATACTTTTAATCTATGACATCACTGAGATTACTTTTTCGAATCCGCTTACATTTAGATTACTCATTCTCCCTTCCAGCGAAAAGGAGATAACTTTCGGGTTTGGGGGTCAATTCTCGGCAAAATACAGAAAATTAAAAAAACCCCCAAATTGGGAGTTAGGAGTTATATTTTGCTTTTTCCTTAAATTTTGAAGGTACCTCCCCAAAATATTTTTTAAATAGCTTGCTAAAATATTTGGTATCAGAATATCCTACATGCTGAGATATATCATAGATCTTAAGATCTGTGGCAATTAATAGTTCCTTTGCTTTTTCTAATCGAACCTTTGTTACATAATCAAGAATAGTCTCACCTGTTTGATTTTTAAAATATTCACAAAAATAGGTGGGATTCATATGGATTGCTTTAGCAATTTTATCGATGGTAATGCTCTCACCTAAATTGTCCGTTATCCATTTCTTTGCTGTTTCAACAGGGTCAGGAATTTCACGCTGGTTCATTTTTTCCAGTATTTTAAATACCTTTTGCATCCAATCTTTAATATTATTCTTTAATTCTTGAAAACTCGGTGACTTTTTTGTCAGTTGGAATCCATCTTGGATCAAGGAAAGTTCATCCTTTGCCTGTGCATTCTTCAGTAGAAAATTTACAGTCTGGATCGACATCGATTGGATATTCCTTTCAATTTCTTGCGGCGAAGCTAGCTTTTCTAACTCCTTTAGAAACTGATGTAAAAGCCCCAATGCTTCCTCCTTTTGAAAACGTTCAAGAGCTTTTAATAGCTTGTTGACCGTTATATCTAACTCTTTGAAATCCTTTATTACAGCCTTATTAGGTTTGTTCTCCTCCATGAATGAAAAGGTATAGATTTGATTTCCTCCAAAAACTAAACGGAATTGAAGCAAGGATAAAAGTTCATCCCTCATATTGGGAAGTAATGCCACATCATGAAACACTCTGCTAATGGCAATGGTTGCGGATTGCTGATAGTCGTATTTTATTTTTGACCTCAGCTTCTCAGCAATTAAGTTTTCCTGCAATTCATCAGCTCGGTCATTTTGAATTAACACCCATGAAGATAATTCTTCACCCTTCCAGTACCAAAACCGAGTTGCAGTCCCTTTATAAAATTTTGTTAAAATCGAGTTTATCTCTGTCTCAACAATTGTGGTCCAATTTTCAAGTAAAGCATCTTGTTTTACAGTTACTACATAATCTTTTGAGATACATAAGAGATAATAGGAACCCAACGGAAACTCCTTCGTCCACTCCATTTCTGATAGATCAATATCTTGTCCTCTAGTTAATTCACTCAGCCTTTGGACTTGCTTTACAAAGTTGAGTTGGATATCCATCTCTTCCAATTTCTCTTCGTCTTCCCACTTTAGTTTAATTTTCTCTTTAATCTTGTCTAGCTGCACCCGGAATTCATCTCTCATTAGTGGTTTTACCATATAATCAATTGCACCTTCACGAATTGCCGTTTGCACGTACTTGAAATCGTTAAATCCACTAATCACAACTGCTTCGAATGAAGCCCAATTTCTTAATTCCCTTATTAATTCCAGCCCATCCATGCCAGGCATTTTTATATCGGTAAACAGTAAATCAAAACTTATGCTTTTATTTTGAGTACATTTGATTAATTCGATCGCGCTTTTAAAACTCCCGACAACTTCATATTCCTCACCACATGATAATATTAATCTCTCAATTCCTCGCCTAATCCTGTTTTCATCATCGACCACGATCGTCTTTATTTTCCTAGTTTTCAATCTCCCCATCTCCGTCCATATCTACTGCAAGCATTTCGGTACTCATTAAAGGAATTGAAATAGTAACCTCTGTTCCCTTATGTATTTCACTTTTTACTTGTAGGCCATATTGATTCCCAAACATCATAATTAATCTTCCATGAACATTGATTAAGCCAAATTTAGAATCCCTTTTCCCCATTGGATCTGACTGAAGATATTGATTGAGTTCGGATAAGATGTCTTCAGGAATCCCAGGACCATTATCCCTAATTTTAAAGTGTACTTTTTGTTTTTCTTTTAGCGAGTCACCACTAGCAGTAATAAAAATTTCAATCTTAAAATCTTCTTGATGATCTAAGCCATGTTTAATCGCATTTTCTACAATAGGCTGTAGAATAAATTTGGGGGTTATATATTCCTTGATATCGATCACTTCGTGAATGGAAAATTCGATACGATCTTCAAATCTAATTTTTTGAATCGTTAAGTAATCCCGTGTGTGCTGAATCTCTTGTTCAATTGTTACCATTTTTTCTTTATTACTAATGGAGTACCTTAACATTCTCCCCAGCAGTGAGACCATTTCCACAACTGTGTCGTCTTCATCTTCTTCTACTGCCATACCGATTGTTTCCAGTGTGTTGTACATAAAATGCGGATTGATCTGCGACTGAAGTGCATATAATTCTGCTTCTTTTTGCTGTAATTTAATTTGATAATTCTGCTTGATTAAATCTTTGATTTCCAGAACCATTGAATTAAAGCTTTTTGCAAGAATGCCAACTTCATCCCTACTCTCTATAGGAAGATCTACATTAAAGTTTCCTTTTTCCACCTTTTTCATTAAATTGGATAACCTGTGGATGGGTCTGGATACACTCCATGCTAGAAATAGTGAAAATAATAGACTTATCAACACAACCACGATAAACACAGCTATTGTTGCATTACGTACTAAATCGGTTCTTTCCGTAAGATTTTTCAATAGTACACTATGGGCAAGAATCCATTGATCAGGACCGGACCTGCTTATACTGATCAACTTACTCTCTTTTTCCGAAGTAGTGCGAAAACTGCCGTTGATTTGCGGATACTCTACCAAATCTTTATTCATTCTGCCAATATATTGTGGCTTTGTATGATAAATAATCTTTCCACCTTTATCCATCAACCAAATATCTGCTTTGTTAACGGTTTCAAGATTTTCAACAATATTTTTAATAAACTTTAAATCAACAGCAATGAACATAGTGCCTAAATTCATTCGGTTTTCTGTATCAATAATTTGACTCATCAACAAAATATAAGGTCGATTGTTCTTAAACTTTAAAGTGGTTTGACTTGGAAAAATAATTTCCTGTTTGCCTTTTAAGTCCAAATCCTGTCCCAATGGCAATGTCTTTTTTTCAAAGCCTGTATAGGAATCTTTTGAACTCTCAAAAAATCGGTTTTTTGATAAAATAAACACACCAAGGATATCTGAATTCCCGCCATTAATATAGGTGTTCATTAAATAACTGTTAACCGAGAATTTATCATGTAATAGAGAGGAATTGTTTTGGTAAGTGTCTTTACGCAGCACCTCAATTACTTGGTTAGAATTATAAAGGAGGTCTGGGAGCTGTCTGATTTCACTTAATTGATCGGCAATCCGCTCATTTGCTTGGTCTAATACCTTAGGGATATATTCACCGACCTGCTCTTCGATGGATCTTGTATATTGTGTATAGGCAACGTAGCCCAGGAGTGATATGGGAATCACAGTAATTAATGTATAGGTAATAATGAGCTTTGTCATTAATCCGGAATTCTTGAACCGTTTCCATTTAAAAATCATACTGGTCCACATTTTCCTTTGTAAAGTCAATAGGTTCTCCCATGATTACCAAATCATCAATTACTCTTATTTTCCCTACTTGTGGAATGTGCTGCTGGTCATATGGGAGGGTTCCTTTTAAAAGGTTGTCAGCTAGTACAACCGTAAGATATCCTAACTTCTTTGGACTCCACAATGTTACAACTTGTGCATAATCCTCTTTCAAATATTTATTCATTGGATTAGGCGATGATAAACCTACAACTGCTACCTTTCCAGCTTTGCCTAAATCTTTGACAGCCTGCGACGCTGCGGGTGGGCCAACTGAGGAGTTTCCAATAATGCCTTTTAAATTTGGGTAGGTGGATAATAATTGTTTTGCTAAGAGATAGGCTTTATGCGGATCATCATCTGATGCGACGACTTTAACAAGTTTCATTTTGGGATAGTATTCACTTTGTTGGATTTTGATCCAATTTAACCATATATTTAAATTGGCAGCAGATTTTGCACCTGTGATAATTGCAAATTCTCCTTCTTCGTTAACATTCCATGCTAGTGTATCCATTAGATGTCTACCAAGGGTTTCAGGGTTCACCATATTAATGAAAAATCCCCTTGAACTTGAGTGAGTATCTGCATCCCATGTAATAACTTTTATATCGTGACTTCTCGCCTTTTTTAAAACGGGGGCTAGTTTGACTGGATCATTTGCAGACACAGCAATGACATCTACTTTTTGGTTAATTAAATCATTAATAATATTGATTTGCTGCGTAGCGTCGGCCATAGTGGGACCTTTATAAATTAAATTTACTCCAAGCTCTTCACCAGCTTCAATAGCCCCTTCTTCCACTGCGTTAAAATAAGGAATATTAATTAACTTAGGGACAAGGGCAATCGTTACCTGGCGTTTTTCACTCTGTTCTTGAGGAGTCTTTACCTCTCCCTTTGAATAAACAACTTCATATTCCGTTCGTTTACTGCAACCGCTTGCAATAATGAAGAAAATTAGTGGGAAAATAATATAGCCCCGTTTAATCATTCTCTCCCCCCTAGTGCTAAAAAATAGTATATTTGTATTAATTTTATCAAAAAACCAGCTTTAGATGTTAATATATTCTGATATTTCGAATCATTAATCATCAGTATCCACTTATTTTAAAACCAATAAAAAAGATGACTCCCAAGATTTTATATGTAAAGTCATCTTTTTTCTTATTATTTTAAATAGAAAACTTCTCGTAGTGGTTGGATGGGATCAGGTTCATTAAAATCAAACGAGCCTTTGACCATTTTTGATGTTATTGCATTCCAGCGATTACAGGCATCACTTTTGGCTATGTAGTCAAATGCTGTTTCTACATCATCACATTCAAAGCAATAGAAAAACTGATTTCCATTTTGAAAGATTGAGTAATTTTTAATTCCTGCCTTGCTATGTTCTTCAAGAATCTCTTGCCAAGGATTCAAATGCAGATTGATATATTCTTCTAAATGTTCCTCTTTTATTTCCCATATCCATGCGTATTTATTGCTAGTTTCCATTTTCATCAACCACCCAAGATTTTATAGTGTAACAGTCTTACAACTTAATAGCTCTCCTACTTTAGTAAACAGAGAGGCATTGTGGCCATGTGACATGGCACAATGGTGTGTCGGTGCTTCATTGAACCATCTTTCCATATACACATCTGGATGCTCTTTAAACTTTACAGGAGTTTGTGTGTTGCCAATTTGCATGATTGGTCCGTTCGTGGAAAGTCCTTCGCTTATGATACACTTAAGCTTCCCATCACCCGTTTGGGTTACATTCAAGGTTGTTACCGGTCCAGTTTTGACTTTCGCTTCAACTGAAACACCCGTCCCCTGCTTGCCATGATATAGCCCCATCCCCCTTAGGATTGGTTTTCCATCTGAAATAGCTAAATGAAACGGTCCATCATGTCCGAGTAGTATGGTTTCATCAATATAATCAATAACCACTATTTCTGAAAAACTACCGCCTGTTCCAAGAATATCGCAGATTTTCATCGCAATGGCGGTCTTTAGATCACCTTCACCTGAGCATGGAATCCCTTTAGCAGTTAATAAGGAATGACCAACAATGAAGCCTGATTGAAGTTTTTCATATTCACTATTTGGTGTCCCATGATAATAGTAAGAAAGTGCATCCAGATCATATTCTCTTACCAACTTTTCTTGAGCAACTGCCACCTTACAAGACCAATCCAATTGTTCAGACGTTGGTTTCTTAGCAATCGGGTCAGATGGGGAATCACCACTAATATCAAAAAATTGATAAACTTCCTCCAGTTTACTTTGTACTTCAGTTGCAGTTACTTCCTTTACTAAACGGTCTAGGTCACACATCTCCAGGATCTCAATATGAACACCGGTTTGTGCTTGGATCATTGTGAAATCACTATACATATCCAACATGCCGCTATAGGTGTTCCCCAGAAATCCAAATCGGCTATGTCTTAATGTTCGTGGGACTGAAGCTGCCTGGATCCATTCATGAATCTGATTCCATGCAGTAATGGCTTCTTTTCTTTCATCTGTCTTTTCATTTGTAAGGGAAATTGCCGGAGTATAATCTAAGCCCAGAAGTCCATTGACCACTCTGAATTTAATGCCGCTTCGGTTAAAAGCGTTCGCAATCTCTGGTGTTGGGCAGGCACCACAATGGGCCAGCCATTCACCAGTGGTTGTTTGCTCATAATTCAATCGTTCAGTTGGCTGCAGGTTCAAGATAACTGTCGGTGCTTTACAGATTTGATGAACCGGAAGAATGGCCGAGCTCGTTGAATAGGTTCCGGAGTGGCAAAATACAATATCAACATTTCTTTCATTGAACCATTCCCCAGCACGTCTTGCTTCGGCTTCAGAGTCGACTAAACCATAATTATATACATCACCGTATTGGGACATTTTTGTTTCGATAAACTTACCATATTCTATTAACCTTTCTTTTAATCCGGAGAATTGATTCCAATAAGCTTTCAAACCAATTGTATATAATCCAACTCTTGCCCTCTTTATCGGCTTAATAGGTGCGAGCATTTGAATTCCTCCTTAATAATTTGAAAAATAATACTTTTTTTATTAAGTGTATTCGCTTACAATCTAAATAACATCCGATTATGTTGTTCGTTTATAACAGTATCTTGCTTAGGAGGTTGCCATGACAAAATTCAGAGAGCGAGCGTCCTATGATTGGACCGAGGATTCTTTACGAATCTTGGCTACACCGAGTTCAATTGCCCGAAGTACATTCTTTTATGTTCAGGAGATTGGCAGTTTTCGGACTAGACCCACTTATTTTACAGAAAGAGAGCATCTCCCTTCCTATTTAATCGTGTTCACCCGGAGTGGAAAGGGGTATTTAAATTATGAAAATAAAAGTTATCTACTACTTCCCAATCAGCTATTTTTTATTGATTGTATGAAATACCATTACTATGAAACCGATAAGGATGACCTATGGGAGTTAATATGGGTTCATTTTGATGGTCCGGCAACCCAGGGTTATTATCAATTTTTTCAAAAACACGGTTCTCCTGTTGTAACCGTGAATGGCGACTCTTCCATCGATAAAATCATGAATGATCTTCTTGAGGTACAGCGAAAAGCCCATGACATAAGGACAGAACCGACTTCATCAAAATTGCTGACAGATTTATTAACTGACTTACTGTTTGCTGTCAATCCAACGGTCTCCTCAAATGCATTCGTTCCAGATTTTATTAGTAATATTATGCGAGACCTAGAAAAAAGGTTTAATGAACCAATTTCTCTCGATCAATTATCCGCTGACTTTGCCATTAGTAAATATCATCTTGTACGAGAATTTAAAAAATATACTGGCTATACACCGAATGAGTATTTAATCAATTGCCGTGTATCCCATGCAAAGAAGTTATTAAAATACTCAGATCACTCCGTTTCAGAAATTTCTTATTCCGTTGGTATTGATAATGTCAGCCATTTCATTAATCTCTTTAAAAAACGAGAACAAATGACTCCACTCTCTTTTCGAAAGCAGTGGAAAAACTGAATTATTATTTCAAGATAAACATAAAAAAGGCAACCAAATGAGTTGATTAGGTTGCCTTTTTCGTATTTTCAAAATTATGATGGCTGCTTTACCCTTTCTTTAGATGGAACAAATAGTGTTAAAACAAATGCAATAATAGCTAGAATTGTCATGAAATAATAGGCATCGCTTGATCCTAGAATTGAAGCAAGTGTACGGATAGCTTTAACTGTAGCATTTGGTGTTTCTACTAGTAATGTTTTTGCATGCTTTGTTGTTTGTGCTGTAAAAATGGTAATAACTATAGCCGTTCCAATTGCACCTGAAATTTGGCGTACGGTATTATTCACTGCCGTACCATGTGTCACAAGTGATCTTGGTAAGACATTCAAGCTAGCTGTGTTCAATGGCATAGTAATAAAACTCAATCCTATACGTAGAAAAATGGTCCGTATCATTAAGAAAATAAAGGTCGTTGTTTCCGTTAAATCTGTTACAACCCACATTGAAGGAATGATAAAAAGCAAACCGATAATAAATAACGGCTTCGCACCAAAACGGTCATACATTTTCCCTGTAACTGGAGACATAAAGGCATTGACAACAGCACCCGGTAATAATAGTAAACCAGCTTCAAATGCAGTAAATCCTCTTCCATTCTGTAAATATATTGGTAATAAAATCATATCCGCATACATCATCATTGTGACAATAATGTTAAGGATAGATGTTAGCGTAAATACTTTATTTTTAAAAACGGATAAATTAAGAAGCGGATCAGAGGACTTAATTTGTCGTAGACAGAATATGGCTGTAGTTACTATTCCTACAAGTATGGTACCTATGACAAGTTTATCATCCCAACCTCGGCTGCCTGCATTACTGAAACCATACAAAATAAGACCGAAGCCAATTGTTGAAAAAATAACACTCATTACATCTAACTTAGTTTTTGCTGTTTCTGAAACATTGATTAAATATTTCATGGCTAATAAAATAACTATCACAACTAATGGAATTAGTCCAATAAACAACCAGCGCCATGAGGAATAATCTATGATAAAACCTGCTAATGTCGGTGCAATTGCTGGGGCGAAAATAATTGCCAGCCCAATTAACCCCATCATACTGCCCCTTTTTTCTAGCGGAAAAATAAACATAACTACGGTCATTAACAAAGGCATAATAATTCCTGCACCAATGGCTTGAATCATACGACCACTTAATAAGATGGCGAAGTTTGGGGCTACTGCACACAGAATAGAGCCAATTAATAAAAACAGCATCGAACTTATAAATAATTGGCGTGTAGAAAACCGTTTCATTAAATAAGCAGTAATAGGGACCAACACCCCGTTAACTAACATAAAACCTGTAGATAGCCACTGAACAGTTGTAGGAGATACAGTAAATACGTCCATCAAATTACTTAATGCGACGTTTAACAGGGTTTGATTTAGTGTAGATAAAAAACACCCTAGGATAAGCACTGTTAACAATACTTTTTTATTAATTGATTCCGACATAAACTCTTCCTCTCTCTTGTTGCCTTTTTAACACCGTGTCAATAAAATAAAGAATAACATTATATTTTATTGCTGCCTATTTACAATTTTTTAAGATGTGTTAATTAAACAACATATTTTAAAAATGTGTATTTAAAGTCAAGTTTAATAGATAAAGGAGAATAAATTTGATCACACAAAAAAAGCAGGACCCACGCGCCGTTCGCTCTAAGCAAATGATGAAGGAAGCTGTCGTAAAAATATTGATTGAGAACCCGGATATTTCGAAACTTACAGTACAAAAAATAACCAAACGCGCCGAGCTGAATCGAGCAACTTTTTATTTACATTTTTTAGATATTAATGATTTGTTAAAGCAGTTGGTTTACGATATTTTCGACGACCTGTTGTTGGAATTGTCACCAATTTTACAAATTGATACTTTAAATAATCAAGAACAATTAATTACGTTTTTAGATTACTTTTATAAGCATCGAAAAATTTTAGCGGTTCTTTTTGAGCACCCCGGCTTCAAAAAAAAATTACATATGATATTAAAGGACTCGATTTCAATACAACGTGAAAGAGAAGTTACTGATACTACGGAAATATCTCTATCAAGGGATATACTTGCATCCTCCATACTTGGGATCATCATGTGGTGGCTCAAAGATGGGGTTCATTTTAGCTCTGAATATATAGCAAATCAAATTATTGTTTTGTATCGATAATGAACATAAATGATTTTGTGCGGATGTTGTGAGAGGATGTATTTTGACTAGAGAAGAACTTTTCACCAAAAAACAACGAAGACCTACTCCTAATTGGAGAAAAGCTTCGTTGTTTTATATACGCTCTTTTCTAAAAGATGGTTGCATTATAGATTCGCTCATTGAAAACTGAGATTCAATATTCGCTCATTAAACTCTAAAATCCGCTCATTGAATCGATAAATCGTATTATAAACCATGAATGTTCAAGGTTGAAGTGTAAAATTACACAAAATATCAATTTTAATGATCTGCACATTAATTTATAATAATCTAATTTACTTCATAATGGAGTCAACTTTTTAAGTTAATTAATCATAAATCGCTTTCTATCTAACTCATTAACTAGTAGATCAATAAAGTCTTGTTGTAAATTTAACTCAATTGCTTTATTCAATGTTTCCAACAATTGTTCAATGCTTAATTTCTTCATTATTATTCACTCCAAAATTGCTTTTACATTAATATTTACCTAGTAAACGCAGCCGGCACGCCGCCATCCACCGTTAACATACATCCCGTTGTTCTGTTTGATTTAGATGATGCAAAAAAGGCAATCGATTCTGCAATATCAGCTGGATAAATATTTACAAGCAGTGTCGTGCGTTTACGGTAATGCTCTTCTAATTGGTCAGGTTCGATTCCGTAAGCAGCAGCACGTTCCTCACGCCATCTTGAGCCCCAAATAGCTGACCCTTGAAGAACAGCATCCGGCAGTACAGAGTTCACACGAATACCAAACTCTCCGCCCTCTGCTGCAATACATCTTGCTAAGTGTGTTTCAAGTGCTTTCACAGAACTGTATGCAGCCGCATTTTTTCCTGCAAATACGGAATTCTTAGAGCCGATAAATACCATGTTACCGCCAAGGCCTTGCTGTTTCATTTGCTTGAAGGCTTCGCGTGCTACAAGGAAATAACCTGTACCTAACACATTCATATTTAAGTTCCACTCTTGAAGAGTTGTTTCATCAATTGGACTTGATGTAGCAAGGCCAGCATTGTTTACAATGATATCTACCCCGCCAAACGCAAGAGCTGTTTTGTCAAATGCTGCAACAACTTGCTCTTCTTTTGTTACGTCCATTTTTACAGCAAGTGCACGATTCGCCCCGAACTTTTCATTAATTTCAGCGGCAACCTTTTCTGCACCTTCAAGATTTAAGTCAGCTACAACCACATGTGCTCCTTCAGAAACAAAACGACGGCATGTTTCACTTCCGATTCCGCCAGCACCACCGGTAACAAAAGCTACTTTTCTAGAAAATTCTGCTTCTGCTGGTGCAAGCGATAATTTGTATAATTCTAATGGCCAATATTCTACGTTGTAGGATTCATTTTCGCTTAATGAAACAAAGTTTCCGAGTGTAGTAGCACCTTTCATAACAGCAATTGCACGGTGGTACAATGCACCACTGACTCTAGAATTGTTAACATCTTTACCTGAGTTAACCATTCCAATTCCTGGAATTAGGATTACACGCGGAGCAGGTTCGAACATTTTATCATCTTCGTGTTTGTTGCGCTCAAAATATTCTTTGTAATCCGCTTTGAAGCTGGTAATTCCTTCTTTTACACTAGTAATTAGGGTTTCGACATCTTTCGTTTGAGGATCCCAATTGATATAAAGTGGGACCATTTTTGTGTGGACAAGATGGTCTGGACATGCTGCCCCTACTTGAGATAGCTCGGGTGCTTGCTGACTGTTTACAAATTGAAGGACATCTTCCCCTCGGTCAAACGTTAACAGCATTTTCTTTTCATCGCTTACGGCTCCGCGGATGACAGGCATTACTTTTGCTAGAATACTTGTTGCATCTTCTTCAGAGAGAGATTCATATTTTTGACCGCCAAATACAGACCCTTCATCTATTCTTTCATTTATATACTGTTCTGCTTCGTTAATGATTTCAATTGTTTTTGCATAGGATTGTTCAGAAGTTTCACCCCACGTAACAAGTCCGTGTTTTTCCATTAAGACAAGCTCCGCATTCGGGTTATTTCTAACTCCTTCTATGATCATTTTTGAAAGTGTAAAGCCCGGTCGTACATATGGAACCCAAACAAAACGATTTCCAAAAATCTCTTCAGCAAGCTGCTTCCCATTATCAGCACAGCATAGGCTAATAATCGCATCTGGATGTGTGTGATCTACATGGTTATATGGTAAGAACGCGTGTAGTAATGTTTCGATCGATGCTCTTGGATGTTTACTGTCAATCATGCAATGTGAAAGATAGGACACCATATCCTCATCTGTCATTTCTTCACGTTCAAATAATGGACGGATCTCTTCTAGGTTTAGCCCTGTAAAGTTTTGAGCCTTCATTGTTGCCAAATCGGAACCGCTTCCCTTTACCCACATCACTTCTATATCACGACCGCGAAAATCCTTTTCAGTCGTCTTCATTGATGTATTGCCGCCACCCCAGTTACATACGGCACGATCAGTACCTATTAAATTGGAACGGTACACTAATTCTTCTACCCCTTTTGAAACCTGAGAAGCCTTTTGATTATCCCAAAGATTCTTTACCATCTAAATTCCCCCGTTTGTTTGTATATGTGCTTATAATGTTCTGAATTTATTATAAAACATTTTTGTTTATTTTTGAATATATAAAATAATATTTTTTCTTTTTTGCTTGTTTCTGTTTTAATTACTTCGGTTTTTGTAAGGATATCTTTTATTATCGTTTTTTCAAATGAATAACCTAACCTTATTTTGGAAATATAAACATACACCTATTTTCTACCAAGCAGGTAAAATTATTACCCTTTATTGATCATTCGAACTGGGAGAGGTTAACGAAATGAGCTTATTTCATATCATTAAAAAAAATGCAAAAAGAAAAACAATGCAAAGTTCAGAAAATGAAGATGCCATTTCTAATGAACTTCTCACTGGTATTTTTTCAGAAGACTTGCAGAGAATTACTAAAACATTTGAGAAAAGTTCTGATGTAGGGTTTAGAGAATTTACAATCGGCAACGAAGAAAAAACTAAGGCTGCGATTGTGTATACAGATGGATTAGCAAATAAAACTTCTATCCAAACCTTTATTCTTGACACACTAATGAACGAACCAAAACAATTAGAAAATCGCAAAGAAACCCTTTACAGCAGTACGCTTTTTGATTGGGTTAAAAATAGTATTTTAACTGTCAGTACAATTTTAGAAATTAAAGACTTTGAATCCCTATATATTAATGTTCTCTCAGGAAACACGGTTATTTTGATTGAGGGTTATAAAGTGGCATTAGTTGCTTCAACTGCAGATTGGGAGGAGCGTGCCATTTCTGAGCCAACGGCTGAAACAGTTGTTCGTGGACCTCGTGAAAGCTTTACTGAAAATATCCGAACAAATACAGCGCTAATTCGGAGGAAAATTAAAGATTCAAATCTCCTTTGCGAACAAAAGCAAATTGGGCGCGTCACAAAGACAGATATTGCAGTTATGTATATCAATGGAATTGTTAATGATAAGGTGGTTGATGAAGTACATACACGCTTGGACCGAATTGATATTGATGGCATTTTGGAAAGTGGATATATTGAAGAATTAATCCAAGATGTAACGTTCACACCTTTTCCTACAATTTATAATACTGAACGTCCTGATGTGATTGCAGCAGGTCTCCTTGAAGGACGGGTTGCTATCCTTATTGATGGCACCCCATTTGTTCTACTAGCTCCATCACTATTTATTCAAAACTTCCAGGTTCCAGAAGATTATTACCAGCGTGCGGATATTAGCAGCTTTCTAAGAATGCTCCGCATCGTTTGTTTCTTAATATCACTGTTGGGCCCATCCTTTTATATTGCGGCTACTACCTATCACCAGGAAATGTTACCCACTTCGCTATTAGTTAGTTTGGCTGCCCAGCGGGAAGGAGTACCTTTCCCAGCATTTGTCGAAGCAATTATTATGGAAATCACCTTTGAAATCCTTAGGGAAGCTGGAATCCGGATGCCGCGCGCAGTTGGTCAAACGGTATCGATTGTAGGGGCCTTGGTCCTTGGACAAGCGGCAGTTGAGGCGGGGATTGTCTCAGCTTCGATGGTCATTGTGGTATCAATTACAGCTATTTCAAATTTTGTCTTCCCTGCATATAACATGGCAATCTCCATCAGGATGCTTCGATTTGGAATGATGATGTTAGCCGCATCATTTGGTTTGTATGGAATAACAGTTGGAATATTAGCCCTTCTGCTCCACCTTAATTCTTTACGATCTTTTGGCGTTCCTTATATGGCACCTTTCAGTCCCTTGATCAAAGAAGATATCAAAGATACAATTTTCCGATTGCCGATAAAATACTTAGTTACTCGCCCTAGGCTTATTAGTCAAAATAATAACAAACGTAATACAACTCCTACTTCATCAAAGCCAAAACCAAGAAAATAGTTTCCATTGAAAAGGATGAACTAAAATGAAAAAGTTATCTTGGTTATTGATCATTGTGGTTTTCATTCCGCTTCTATCAGGATGCTGGAATAGAAGAGAATTAAATGAGCTTGCTATCGTTGCCGCAGTGGCCATTGATAAAGCAGGTGACAAATACCTTGTTACGGCACAAGTAATTGATCCTGGTCAAGTTTCCACTAATGCTAATGGAGGTGGTCGAGCACCTGTTACAACCTATTCTGAAAAAGGAAACCATATATTCGAGGCCGTTCGTAGAATGACAACCACCACTCCGAGAAAACTGTATTTTTCACATCTTCAAATGCTTGTCATCAGTGAGGAAGTGGCTAAAGAAGGTATGAATAATACATTAGATTTTTTAACAAGGGATCCAGAATTTCGAAAAGACTTTTATATTGTTGTTTCTAGAGACCTCAAAGCGTCGCAAATTCTAAAAAATTTAACATCAATTGAAAAAATCCCAGCCCAAAAAATGCGCTCCTCCCTTGAAACATCTCAAAAGGCATGGGCACCAACGGTTGCCATTCAGATGGATGAGTTAATATCTTCCTTAACAAGTGAGGGAAATAATCCTGTCCTGACTGGCATCACGATAAAAGGAAATCGTCATAAAGGACAATTAATGGATAATGTTGAGAAAATCAATCAAGATGCTCGATTAAAATATATAAATATTGCCGTATTCAAGAAAGATAAATTAGTCGGATGGCTTAATGAAAAGGAGAGTAAGGGGTACAACTATATAAAAGATAAAGTTGAAAATACCGTAGGTCCAATACCTTGTGAAAGTAAGGGTGAACTTATTGTAGAAGTTATTCGTTCAAAAACAAAAGTCAAAGCAAAGTTCATTAATGGTCATCCAAGAATTGATGTTTATGTGAGTTCTGAAGCTAATATCGCAGAAGTTGCGTGCCAAATCGATTTAACGGATCCAGCAGCAATTAAGAAAATAGAGGCAAATACGGATAAAGTTAATGTTGATATTCTTCAAACTTCCATTAAAAAGGCTAAAAAATTAGGGGTAGATATTTATGGGTTTGGCGAGGTCATTCACCGCGCAAATCCAAAGGCATGGAAAAGCTTAAAAAATAATTGGGATCAAGAATTTGTACAATTGCCTGTAAAGATTCATTCCAATTTCAAAGTCAGGAGAACGGGAACTGTAAACCAATCATTTCTAAAAAAGGAGTAATCCATTTTTGTTTAATAGTATTTTAATCCTGATTATCTCTATTTTGATTACTTTATTAGAGTTACCGCATTTGATGAAGAGCAAATTAGTGAAGGAAAGCATTTTCTTTCTGCTAATACTCTCTTTTGCAACATTCTTTAGTATACTTTTAGCCTTAGAAATCGATTTACCGAATCCGGTCAATTGGTTTACTATATTCATTAAACCTTTTAGTAATTGGCTATACCTTAACTTAAAGTAAAAAGGGGGGACTATGGATGCTTGAAAAAGGGGTTATTTCTCAAGTCCAGTTTATTATCTTAGCCATGCTATATAGCATTGGTACATCCATTTTAATAGGTCCTCCTTTGTTTGTTGCAGCGGCTAAACAAAATGCTTGGATGGGGATAATTGTTGGGATAAGTCTTGGATTTCTTCACGCCTACATGTATGGAATTCTTTCAAAACGTTATCCTGACAAAACATTGATAGAATTTAATGAAAGTATCCTTGGGAAATGGATGGGGAAAGCCCTCTCATTACTTTTTTTTCTATTTTTTTTATTACTTACATCAGGTTTGCTGCGGATTATTGGTGATTTTATCACCACAAGTATTCTTACCGATACACCAATTGAAGTGATTGAGATAACGTTTATGCTCCTTCTTATCTTGGCCGTACGACTTGGCATCGAACCTATTTCTCGGACGGCAGAAATGGTTGTCCCATGGGTCCTGATATTTTTCTTCCTATTAACTTTCTGTCTATTACCTGAAATTGTCATAACTAATTTATTCCCTATTCTAGAAGATGGAATAAAACCAGTAATAAAAGCTAGTATTTTTTCACTAGGTGTTCCTTTTTCAGATTTAGTTATTTTTCTAATGATTGCACCACTTGTCGCAGCTCCCCAAAAAATTGGGAAAGCGTTATTTATTGCTACTTTATCGGGTGGCATTATTTTGCTAACGATTGTTCTCCTCTCTATTCTTGTGTTAGGTACTGATTTAATTGACCAAATAAATTACCCCTTTTACTTATTAGCTCAAAAAATAAATATTGGGAACTTCATTCAAAGAATTGAAGTCCTGGCCGGAGGAATCTTTTTTATTGCAACATTTATTAAATCCACGATTAGTTTTTATTCAACAGTAATAAGCTTTGCCCATATTTTTCGATTGAAAAGATATGATATGTTAACCTTTCCGTTCGGAATGATTATCATTGTCCTAGCAACACTAATGTCTCCGAATATAGTTTATTTTAATCTCTTCATTTCATCAACCTGGGTCCCTTTAGCAGTCACTTTTGGATTTTTTATTCCCCTGCTTTTATTAATGATTGATTCAATAAAAGGAACTATCAGAAAAAAATAAGGGTTTCAAGGGGGTGTTCTCAATGAGTATAGAAAAGATTAGCCCTTTTCAATTATTTTGTCTTATGTATTTGTTTGAGCTTGGAAGTGCGATTGTGGTTGGATTAGGTTTACAAGCAAAACAAGACGCTTGGTTAGCCATTTTATTAGGAATGGGTGGTGGGTTATGCCTTTATCAAATTTATTCTTATCTCTATTTGCAATTTCCTGATCAACCACTAACAGGTTACATTATTAAAATACTGGGAAAGTTTATTGGGACCCCAATTGCATTTATTTATTGTTTATATTTCCTATATATTGCTGCCCGGGTGTTGAGAGATTTCGGGGATTTGCTCATCACTTCTGCATTAGATGAAACTCCGTTGTATATAATTAACAGTTTGATGATCCTGTTAATTATCTATGGGTTGTCGAGAGGGATTGAGGTAATCGGAAGAACAAGTGAGTCCGTGTTTTTCATTATGATCTTTTTAGGCTTTATTGGGATAATGTTCACCAATTTTTCTGGAATTGTTGAGGTCGTAAATTTAGCTCCATTTTTTGAGAGCGGGTGGAAAACTTTATCTTCCACCGTTTTTAAACAAACCTATACCTTTCCATTTGGAGAAATGATTGTCTTTACCATGGTACTCCCACATTTAAATAAAAATAAGTATGGGCGAAAGATAGGCATTTATGCCTTGCTTGCAAGTGGTTTCACGTTAAGTATCACGATCGCATTAGAAATAGCCGTACTTGGACCAAAAGGTGTTTCTATTTCACAATTTCCATTATTAGATACTATTGGACGAGTAAATATAGGAAATTTCATTCAGCGATTAGATATCATTGTTGTTGCTACGTTAATTATTGGCGTTTTTGTAAAAATTACAATCTTCTTTTATGCAGGCTATTTAGGCTTAGCTAGTATTTTTCACCTTACGAAAAAAAAGCAGAAGGCAGCTTGTTTACTTCTTCTCGGGATCCTAATCTTAATTTATTCAATAAAAATGTCCAGTAACTTTGCTGAACACCTTATAGTAGGATTAAAGTGGGTTCCAATATATCTTCACTTACCATTACAAACTGGCGTTCCACTGATCCTGTTCCTTATTACCTGGGTCCGAAAATCTTTAATGAAAAATAAAAAAGAGATACATGAAGTAGAGTCTTAACAAGATTTTGGTTAAGTTTAAAACATGGTCCAGCAAAAAGACCGCTACCATTTAATAAAGTAGCGGTCCTTTTGTTATTTTCCCATTTTAACTACTTGATACAATTCATTTCGATCGATGTTGCTGCCTGAAAATTCATGAGTCAACTTTCCATCCTGATTAAAAATAAAGGTTTTGTTCTCATGTAATACTTCTGCACCCTTTTTTTCGAAATGTTCACCAAGGGTGTCTGCCAAGTTTTGAATCTCATTCAGATCACCTGTCAGCATTTTAAGGTAGGACATATCAAAATTCATTTTCTTTGCATGTTCCTTCATCGCTTCTGGAGTATCATTTTCTGGGTCGAGTGAAACAGAAACGAGTAATAGATTATCTGTATTGGTTCCCTTCGATTTCAAATCCTGCTGCAAGTTGCTAAAATTACCCAATAAAACTGGACAGGCATTTGGATCGACGCAATTCACATATGTAAAGGTCATTACGACGGTTTTTCCGATCAGATCCTTCTTTGTCACTGGCTTTCCGTTCTCGTCGATTAACTTAAAATCTGGTATGGTAACTTCTTTTGTCACTTTATGAGCATTTTCCAATGTTTTTGCTTCGACGGAAAATTCCTTTTCATCCTCTACCATTTCCCCATTATGTTCCACCTTAATGGAAGCTACCCAGTCACCGTTCATTGCTAAACTAGCCGTTCCAATATATTTACCCTCACCTATTTCTTCCACAGCGACAGGAGTGGTTCCGTGATCCATGTTTTTCATCGTTAAATCAGCACTTACTTTAGCATCTTCAACAGGTTTTCCCTGTTTGTCCATAACGGTAAATTGCATCGCATATATTTTTTCCGGTGTAAACGTTTTTGGCGTTGAAAGCTTCACAGTGAGACCCTTTGATGCTCCACAGCCTGAGATAATTAGTATAATAAGACACATTATGAAGACAGATATTTTTTTCATTTTGGCCAACCTTTCAGTCAGAAATATTTTCATTGGATAACATAGTACCTCTCCACTATATACTACAATCTTTCTTAACACTGTGAAGTTTTATACATTAACCGAATAACAGAAATTAACTTTTAAGTGCGTAACCGTAGTGCAATTTCTCTTTTCGAATTTTTTTTGAACATTATCAAAATAAGAGTGATTCGCCAAATTTCTCCTCACCTTTCAACAAATTTCTACGAAATTCATTGCTATATTTTATGACAGGTTAGATTTAATAGTTTATTTTATGGGGAGGAATTTTTTATGGCAGTAGACGAAAAGGTGCTCGAACAAAAGCAAACCGGTGCGATGGTAGATCATATAGCCAATAAAGGAGCGCAGGCGTTAGTGGAATTCCGCACCTTTACCCAAGAAATGGTCGATGAAATTGTCAAAGAAATGGCCCTTACTGCACTAGAAAACCACGTACATCTAGCAAAAATGGCTGTTGAGGAAACAAAAAGAGGACTGTTTGAGGACAAAATATCTAAGAATATGTTTGCAACTGAAATGATTTATCACAGTATCCGTGACCTAAGAACGGCAGGAATTATTAGTGAAAACGAGCATGATGGAACCTATGAAATGGCCGAGCCTGTCGGAGTGATTGCTGCACTAGTTCCTGTTACAAATCCCGCTTCAACGGTCATTTATAAATCCCTTATTTCCTTAAAAACGAGAAACCCGATTATTTTTTCTTTTCACCATTTGGGTCAAAATACTGGTATCGTAACAGCAAAACTGTTAAGAGATGCAGCAATTAAGGCTGGTGCTCCGGAAAATTGTATTCAGTGGTTGGATGATACCTCACGTGACTCCGTTAATACACTTATGCGGCATCCCAAAGTCTCACTTATTCTTGCGACTGGCGGGTCGAGTATGGTAAAAGCTGCTTATAGTTCCGGGAAACCCGCGGTTGGTGTCGGACCTGGAAATGTCCCTTGTTATTTTGAAAAGACAGCCAATATCAAGAACTCTGTTCAAGATTTAATTTTATCAAAAACCTATGATAACGGAATGATTTGTGCATCTGAGCAAGCGCTCATTATCGATAAAGAAATCTATTCCGAAGTTGTCACAGAAATGATGGCCAATAATTGTTATTTCCTTAATGAAGACGAAAAACAATTGTTAGAAAAAATCGCCATTAAAGAGGTTACTAGCTCACTTAATCCGATGGTTGTCGGATTGCCTGCCTCGAAAATCGCCGAAATGGCAGGGATTGATGTGCCTGCTGATACAAAGATTTTGGTCGCTGAATTAGCTGGAGTAGGTCCACAATATCCTCTTTCTTGTGAAAAATTAAGCCCAATTCTTGCTTGCTATAAAGCAAATAGTTTAGAAGAAGGACTAAGAATTGCCGAGGAAACATTGGAATATGGAGGGCTCGGTCACACCGCCTCCATTCATACCTTTAACGATGATGTCATCGAACTGTTCGCATTAAGGATGAGAGCAGGCAGGATTCTTGTGAATACACCCTCCGCCCAAGGGGCAACCGGAAATGTTTACAATGATTTTCTACCAACCCTGACTCTTGGCTGCGGCACCTATGGAGGAAATTCTGTATCTACGAATGTAGGTGCGCTAAACCTAATTAATATTAAGAAGGTGGCAAAAAGAAATATCAATGCCCAAGTTTTACGGACACCGCCGCAGATTTATTATAAGAAGAACTCTGTCCAAGCTCTAGAGGTAATCCCTAACATTACCAAAGCATTTATTGTAACAAGCCCTAGCGCAGTTAAAAATGGTTACGTTGAGAAGATCCTCCATTATCTCAAAAAACGTCCAGATTTTATCGAGTTCGACATCTTTTCTGAGGTAGAACCAGATCCGAGCTTAGAGACGGTCCTGAAAGGTGCAAACCTAATGAGGCACTCTGGACCAGATGTCATCATTGCTCTAGGCGGCGGCTCTGTATTGGATGCTGCAAAAGGAATGTGGCTATTTTACGAATATCCTGATACTGACTTCTCAGCCTTAAAGCAAAAGTTCCTAAATCCAAGAAAACGGGTATTTACCTATCCAAAGCTAGGAACGAGGGCGAAGCTTATTGCTATTCCAACTACTTCTGGGACTGGCTCTGAGGTCACATCGTTCGCCGTCATTACGGATAAAAAGACAAATATTAAATATCCACTTTCTGACCCAGAACTTTTACCGAACATCGCAATTATCGATTCACAATTCGCAAGGACCGTTCCTAAGCATATTACAGCTGATACAGGAATGGATGTACTTACACATGCACTTGAAGCCTATGTGTCCGTGGTATCTAACGACTTTACAGACGGTCAAATTATCAAAGCAATTCAGCTAGTTTTTGAGTATCTGCCAAGAGCCTACCGGAACGGTCTTGATGAAGTAGCCCGCGAGAAAATGCATTATGCTTCCACCATTGCCGGAATGGCCTTCAATAATGCATTTTTAGGTATTAACCATAGCTTGGCCCATTCGCTAGGTGCAGAGTTTACTATTGCACATGGACGTGCAAATTCCATCTTACTCCCGCATGTTATTCGTTTTAATGCAACTAAACCAACTAAATTCACGCCGTTTGCCGGCTATCAAAACTTTGTTGCAGATAAACGCTATGCAGAGCTTGCCAAAATGCTTGGCTTACCAGCCCAAACCACCGAAGAAGGGATTGACAGTCTAATCGGTGCCATTCTCGAGCTTGCCGAAGAACTAGATATGCCGATGAGTGTGGAAGAATGCGGCGTTGCCCCTTCTGTATATGAAAACAAAATAGACACTCTGGCCTTACATGCCTTTAATGATCCAGATACAAACGTAAATCCCAAGCGTCCGCTTGTAAAAGAACTAGCCGAAATTTTGAGACAGGCTTATAAAGGTGTTCAAATTTTATGATGATAAAAGTGGGCGCATGACATTAATCATTCATGCGCCTTTTCCTATTTAATAGACCTTCAGTCTATCTATCTCATACCCCGTTTTCCCCTCTATTATTCTTCCAATTTACATCTTGTATAATCCAATTCCCATCACGTAATAAAGAGACATTTTTAATTTAAACTAGTACCTTTTTCAGTTTTTCCGTAAGTGCTGGTATTACCGTCTTATAGTCAGCTATCACACCAAGATTGGCCCTTTTAAAAATCGGCGCTTCTGAATCTGTGTTGATGGCAACAACAGTCTTCGCACTGGTAATGCCTGCTAGATGCTGACTGGCACCTGATATTCCGACCGCAATATAAAGGTCCGGTGCAACAACGGCACCCGTTTGTCCTACCTGCAGGTTAGAAGGAACCCATCCAGCGTCACATGCTGCCCTTGAAGCACCGATAGTCCCGCCCAGCAGTTCTGCAAGAGACTGCAGTTCTTGAAAGCCTTCAGGCCCGCCAAGTCCACGACCTCCGGCGACGATAATTGTAGCATCCTCAAGACGAATATCTGACAAGGCAGACTGTATTTTCACAACCAGCTTAGTTAGGACAACAGCTTCTGGAACGGAGTAATCTACTGAAATGATTTCACCTGTGCGAGTTGAATCTGTTACTGCTAATTCCTGACTTTTTTTGCGAATGCCTACAACCACCTGCGAACGAGTGGTTGAATACTCACCATATGCTTTATCACCATAAATAGGGCGCACCCATGTAAGCTTGGAGCCTTCGGTTCTAAAATCAGTCACTTCTGTTATGGCTGACGCACCAATGCGTGTGGCTAATCGACCTGCTAGATCCTTACCCATTCGATCAAAGGAGAGAAGCAGCACATCGGCACCAGACTGTTGGAATACCGTGAACAGGCTATCTACGAAAAGTTCAACCTGATATTCTGCAAGTATAGGATTCGTAACGGTATATACCTTGCTTGCACCAAGGGCAATGGCTTCCTTGGCACCTGTTGTATTTTCGGATCCAACCAGGACAGCTTCTATACTTCCGGCGGTGGCACTCGCCAATCGACTGCCAAATGACAGTGCTTCTTTAGCACCCGAGCTTAAGGAATCATCCTGTTGTATTGTTGCAAAGATAAGAATTTTGGACATAGTATCTGCGACCTCCTATACAATTTTGAGAGCTAAGAGCTTATCAGTCAATTCAGCCGCGAGCTCCGAACCATCGCTGCCTGAAAGGATCTCGCAATTGACATCTCTGTTTAGGACGTAGGCCCGCTCCAATTTAACCCCAGGCTGACAACGCACAGGGTCTAAATCAATATCATCTGATTCAAATTGAGTGATAGGCTTGCTCCTTGCTAGTCGAATATCTTTAACCTTAGGGAGGCGTGGGACATTTGTCTCAGAACTGATAATTGTAAAAACAGCTGGAAACGGAACGCTCATCACAGTATAACCACCTTCCGCTTCGCAGGTAGACTTTACACTTTCTTCATCCAGTTCAATTTCGGAGACAAGCGTCACACAAGGAATCCCAAGTTCTTCAGCCATGACTGGTCCAACAAGGCCCTCCTCAATGTCACTTGCTTGATATCCAGTCACCACAAGCTCTGCACCACCAAGGGTTTTGATTGTTTGCGCAAGGATGTGTCCAACGGCCTGACCATCGAGATTTTCCCACTCCTCATCCCAAACTCGAACGGCTGCATTAGCCGTGAATGCAAAGGCTCGGCGCAGTACCTCCTCCGAGGATTCGTCTCCTAGGCAGATGGCAGTCACCGTAGCTCCCTGTGTTTTATCCCGAAGTTGAATTGACAGTTCAAGCGCATTCTCGGCAAAGGAATCCAGAACCATATCAGAATCTCCATTTTCCGGACGATTGGTCTCTGGATCCATTTGAAAATATCTCGGAGTAATTTCCGGATCCAGAACATGCTTTAGGCATACGACGATATGCATCTCGTGTTCACCCCTTTTTTGTTTATTTTTTAACCTTTTACTTCTACCCCGGCCCTTACTGCTAATCCTCTATGGTTATTAGGATTAGGGTATGGGTCTAATCCATACATTTCTCGTAATCTTGCAACTGCTTCGGCAGGTGGTTTGGAATTATAGTAGCCGCGCCGCGTCATATAAACTCCGGATATTCTCTTTAGGTCCGCTAACGATTCGCACATCTTGATTCCAGCGCCAAAAGAGTCAACGACGGGTACATCACCAATCCTAGATATACCGAAGGTTGCAAGGAAAACGTTCATTGGTCCCTCACCTGGGACAATCACATCGGCTCCTTGAGAAATAGCCGACTCGGCTGCTCTTTTAAAAGCTTCAATCACAGGCTCTGGATTATTGAAGCCCGCGAGCACATCATCAAAGCTTGACTCGAGCTGTACAATTGGTCCTAGTTTTTCACCGAGACCATACCGTGCAGCGTTTTGTCTAAGTTCATCGGCCAATGGGGTTAAAAAGTTGACGACTCCGATACGGTCCCCGAGCATAGATGCCATATGGAAAGAGGCCTGACCATAACCAACCACTGGGATATCCACGAGCGTGCGGGCCTCAAGAAGCCCCACATCTGGAATGGTTCCGATAAACATTGCATCGTACCCTGCAGCTTCAGCCATGAGTGCAGCACGAACGAACTGCTCACGATGCAGGTTCTGCAGGTACGAGTGTGTGATAAAATACCCAGGGTAATGTGTAGGGTATGTTTCTTCAGACATCCCATGTAAAACGATTTCTACGTCCGGGCGTGCGATTTTTCGCAAGTGGTTCACGATAGCATCACGGTATTGTGGAACCCGGTCAATCGTAGTTAGGCTCTGATGCCAGATTTTCATAGAAAAGACCTCCTTTTTGGTGCTTTTTTTGAAAAAAATTATTAGTTTTGTATATTAATAGGCTATGCATGCTTTTTTTTTCGGAAATTCTTCTTTCGGTTGTGAAACTAAATTGGCTTATGAGCGAATTTTCTCGTTCAATGAGCGGATTCTTCAGTTTTATGGGCGAATTCACAAGCATTATGGGCGAATTCTTTAGTTTTATGGGCGAATCTCCTTTAATCGGTGAATACTCTGATTCTATCAGCTAATTCTCCACGTCTACCAGCGAATCCAATTTTCTGAGCGCATGACTCCAGTGAACCTCAGCTGAGCCTTTCTGTGCCCATTCAATTGTTTATTTTACTATTATCTCTTTTAATGCCTCTTGAACCGCAATCCGTCCAAACACTGCACATTTACCTAATGAACTTCCCGTCATATACCCTGCCCCGTGGAATCCACCAGTTACCTCTCCGGCTGCAAACAACCCTAGGATAGGCTCACCATATGGATTCACCACCTGTGCTTTGGTGTTCACCGACACCCCTGCATAGGTTGCCAGCATTGCAACTGTCGACTCAAATGCAAAGAATGGTGCCTTCTCAATTGGTGTTGGTTTTCCATAGTTATGGGTTAATGACTTCCTGCCGAAGTCAGGATCTTCTCCGTCCGCAACCCCTTGATTGTACCTGGAAATCGTTTCCTCCAAAACCTCAAGCGGTACATCAATACAGTCAGCCAAGTCCTCTAACGTGTCTGCTTGATATAGAAGTCTGCGTCGCTTTAATAATTCCAAATCATAGAGGGGATCATCGTGAACGCTTTTGTCCATCACAGTTTGGTCCCAAACCTGAAAACTCACTTGGTCAGGCTGCTCGAAAGCGGCTTTTCCTAATAATTTGTAAGAGATTGACTCGTTAACAAAACGTTTCCCAAGTTCATTGACCATGATCGCTCCCTTGTAAAAGGCTAACCCCTGAGACTTTACTGGTCCGGCAGCGGTGGGATGAAATCCGTATGTCCCATTTAGGTAAGGTAAATCCTTTAACCAGGCCCCGTGTTCACAGGCCATTCGTATGCCGTCCCCCTGATTGCCACAACCGCCAATTCTTAGCGCTCCCTTTAATTGTGGAGCAAACTGCCCTAATAGCTCCTCGCTTTTTGCGAACCCACCTGAGGCGATAATTACACCTTTTGAAGCATGTACAGTGCGTTCTTCGCCCTCAACCTCATACAGAACACGGTCAATTCGTCCGTCATCATTTTTCAAAAGCCGTTGAGCCGGAGCATTCAAACGAATGGTCACGTTTGATAGCTGCTTGATCCTTCGGTAAAGTGACTGAATCGCTTGATGTGGGTCAATAATATGTCCACGGGGAACACTGTGCCCGCTCACAGCTTCGAGTGAGCGGAACTCAACACCGTGCTCAACAAGCCAGGTATAGGTCGCTAATTGCTGCTGCCCATAAGCTTCAACAAGATCCTGGTCATTCACCCCGCCGCCTACCTCAATCATGTCCTCCAATAAGGACTCAGTTGAATCGATGATGCCTGCTTGCTCTTGCATATCTGTTCTGGCAAAGGCCATATACCCTGAACTAAGAACCGTACTGCCGCCAAGTTCATCCTGTTTCTCAAGGAGCAGGACGTGTGCACCTGCTTCACTTGCCTCAACTGCAGCACACATCCCTGCTAGACCGCCGCCTAAAATAATCAAGTCATAGGTTTCCATCCGTCAACACCCTCTTACTCTAGGTTATTTAGCACTTCTAATGCTTCCTGGCATACCTGCATATCGTGAGTATAATGGCCTCCACTAACCCCGACGCCGCCAATCAGTTCGTTATTGATTTTAATTGGATACCCACCGCCGAAAATAATGAGCCTTGGTGTGTGAACAATTCCATGCAACAATGGTGGGTCATCCTTCAATCTGTCGTACCATTCGTGTGTTGCTCTATTATAAGTTGCAGCAGAAAAGGCTTTATTTTGTGCTATCTCCAAGCTTAATACTGGTGCACCGTCCATGGCAGCAAAGGCTTTTAGATTTCCGACGCGATCAACGATTGAGATGCTAAACGGCATACCTAGTTCTTTTCCCTTTACAAGTGCTGCCTCAAGCATTTTATTAGCAAGTGCTAGACTGATATTTTTTGATTCAATTGCTGGAATTAATTTTTCCATGATAATTTCCCCTCTCAGTTTTTTAATAGTATCTATAAATTTACCGGACGCCCGTAACCAAATGCTTCGATAGCGGTGGCAGTTATGGCTGCACTCTTTGGTAAACAAAGATCGACGATGACATTAGCAAGGTCAAGTGGATGCAACCAATTGTCTTTATTCACATCAAAGTCGTCCATCATCTTTGTATTAACAGGGCCTGGACAAACCGCATTCACTCTAATCTTGTATGGCTTCAACTCTTCACCAAGCGCTTTGGAAAACCCGAGACATGCATATTTAGACGCAATGTAAGCACTTCTGTCGGGACCGCCTTTTGTTCCCCAAATCGATGATAGATTGATGATCACACCGTGTCTTTTCTCGATCATTTGCGGTACAACGGCCCGAGAACATAAATATACTCCACGAATATTTATATCTTGTACAAAGTCCCATTCTTCAACCGTCATTTCATGAAACGGCTTAAGAAGCATGACCCCGGCATTATTGATTAATATATCAATCGAACCCAAACTTTGTTCTGTTGTCAGGACTGCTTGGTTTATATCTTCTTCTAAACGAACATCCCCGTTCAGGGCAATTGCTTCGCCCCCTACCACCTCAGAAATATAGGAAGCAGTTTCTTTGCTTTCAGATTCATTGTTGGAAAAAACAGCCACTTTAGCACCGTGTTTCGCGAGGAGAATACAGGTTTCTCTGCCGATTCCTCTTCCTCCTCCTGTTACTAAGGCTACCTTGTCCTTTAATTCCAAAATACCTCACCCTTTCCCAATTAAACCAAACTACTTAAACCTCTAGTTTCTTTGAATCAGTTACGTATGCAACAGCATGATCACCGGCACGACGGCCAAACACAAGACCCCTTAGCACAGATGTCCCTCCTGGATATTTGCCGTAATAAAGACCAGCTGTTTCACCGACTGCATATAAACCTGGAATTGGATCATGATCTTGAGATAAGACGCGCCCATCCGTGTCGGTAGCTAGACCGCCATTGGTAAAAACATTAGAGCAGATAATTGGATAGGCGATAAATGGTGCCTTATCAATTGGGATTGCCCAATTAGACTTTGGCGGCAAAATTCCAAGCGTCTGTTTACCGTCTTTTTTATCCCAAAAAAATTCACCTGGTTGAACAGCTGCGTTAAAAGATTCAACTGTAGCGGTTAATTGGCCGACTGACACGCCAATTTTTCCCGCCAACTCTTCAATCGTATCAGCAACAATGGCCGGTTTATCGGTTTCCACTGCCCGTTCATAGTTTGGAATATCATACATTTTTTGATCGCCAATCATATAGGCAATGTGACCAGGAAGGTCGTGGAATATCGTTCGTGCCACTTCTTCATATTGTTCATCGACTGTTGTTTTTCCCTCATCAACGAAACGGTTTCCATTCTGATCGACTAGAATAAAGTAAGGATATGTCATAACAGCAGCTTCTTCGCGCTTGCTTCTCGGGTCCACCGGTTCAGCATGAAAAGAGTCGAACTGACCAGCCGTTTTTGCCCCTAGCTCCATGGCCATCCGAATTCCTTCACCTTTGTTAAACAAACCACCTTCAGCTACTGTTCGGACCTTATGAGCATCTCTGCCAACATATTGGGCCATCATCTCCTGATTTCCCTGGAATCCACCTGATGCTAAAACGACTGCTCCTACTTTTAATTGAAGAGATGTACCGCCCTTCACACGCACCATCAGTCCATTGACGGCACCCTCGTCATCAAGAAGTAATTTCCAAGCAGTTGCCTCGTATATAATCTCTACGCCAAGTCCTCCGGCACGGCGGGATAGGGTGTCAACGATGGCACGACCGCCGCCTATTGGAAGCAAACGAGGTCTTGATGCAGTTAAAAACATTGTTGGCAAGTAGTCAAAATCAACCCCTTTTTCCTGCACCCAGCGAAGTGTGCTGCCTGCATCCTTGGCGAGAGTTTCTATGTACTCCCGATCGGAATAATTATCTGAAAAAGCCATCATATCTTCCACAAAGTTATCGGCTACTTCATCTAGATTTTTCATACGCATATAGGAGGCCGTCCAACGGGAATTTCCACCTCTATGGTCATAATCAGCTCTTTCTAGAATTGCTATTTTAAGATTCTTATTTTCCTTTTTAGCCGTTTCAGCAGCAGACAATGCGGCTGAGGTCCCGGCAACTCCACATCCTATAACGACGATGTCGTAATCTACTTCTCTCCCCACAACTAAGTCCTCCTTTTAATTTCCTAATTTATTAAAAAGGTAAATTTACTTTTTTATTAACGGCTGATTCTCTGCATACTTGTTTTCCCACTCTTTAATCTGATGGAGTTTAAAGAGTGATTGCCGCTCTTCCCACTTACAAATTAACTCATGAATATTTTCGTGTGAGCCTTCGGCTTTTAATATTCTTAACGACTCTGTGATTCCTTTGATTGCCGAGCGAAGGACGGTATTTGCACAAAGCATGATTTTAAAACCAATCTCTTCGGCCTCTTTCAAAGAAATAAGCGGGGTTTTACCGCCTTCTACTAGGTTTATAACTTGTGGTATCCCTTTTAACGAGCTGGTAAGTTGTTTCAATTGTTCTATTGTGGTTGGCGCTTCAACAAAGATAATGTCGGCACCAGCTTCTGCGTAAGCATTTGCCCTGTCCAATGCATCTTCCATGCCATTTACGGCTAATGCATCCGTACGGGCGATGATGGCGAGATTTTCATCTCTCCTTGTGTCAACGGAAGCCTTGATTTTACCAATCATTTCTTCTTTGGAAATAACATCCTTCCCATTGAAGTGACCGCATTTCTTAGGTGAAACCTGGTCTTCCATTTGAATAGCAGCTACACCTGCTCTTTCAAATTCTCGTACGGTACGGATTACATTAATCGCATTACCAAAGCCTGTATCGGCATCCACAACAATCGGAATTGTCGTCACATCCGCCATCCTTGCGACAATATCAACCACTTCTTTTAAGGAAGTTAGCCCAACATCAGCCCACCCTAATTGAGCATTGGATATTCCGGCACCAGTGGCGTATATCGCTTGAAAGCCGATTTCTTCTATTAATCTTGCAGACATGGCATCGTAAGCACCGGGCAAGATAAATGTACTGGGTTGGTGTATTAGTTTTTGGAACTGTTGAGTTTTATTCACTTTTTATAGCCCCCCTTTTTTAAAATTATCTTTATTCAAACTTCTGGTTATCCAATTTGGACAACCCCTTGAATCCATCCATTCTCTTGATAAGAGTTTTTCACGTTTTCGATGATTTGTTCATGCCATATGATCGAAAGAACAACATTATTTTTGAAGGCTAACTTTGAAAAAGATCTTACTGGAATCAATTCTTTTTCTTCTGTCACAATCATTTCTAGCACTTGCGATTGATTGGCTCCTCTTACCGTTACTACATACTTTCCCGGAGCAGGCAAGGTATAATGGGGCCTGACAGTTAACGAAGTCCCGTTCCATTCACATCTCACTTCATAAAGATGTCCTAAAAATGCTGGCAGATCCTCAATATTTCCACTTGCCAATTTTTCACGAATGCAGGTTGAACTAATTTTCTCCCCCTGGTATTCCACTTTTTCTACCTTCGTCACTTCAAGAATCCCGCCTGAATCACTTTTTAAACGGTCCATATTTCCATCTCCACGAAAACCATAGGTATAATCAAAGCCGGCAACTGCATGGACGACACCAAGATCAACTAAATACTTAGCTGCAAACTTTTCTGGAGAAAGTGACGCAAATTCTTTATCGAATTCAACGATATAAAATATGTCGACCCCCAGTTCACAGAATATTTTTTCCTTATCAGAAACTGGCATCAGGTAATCAACATCCATCTTTCCATTGGTTAAAACGGTTTTCGGATGTGGAAAGAAACTCATCACAGAAAGTGAAAGATTTCTTTCTTTTGCTTTCTGAAAAGCAGTTTTAATCACTTCACGGTGTCCATTATGAATACCATCAAAAAATCCTAGGGCCATGACACTTTGTTTTGCTTTTTGCTGATAGTCCGCTAGATTTTCTGGGTTCAAATAAATCGTTTCCATGCAGTCCCCTCCCTTACCAAATTACCCATTAATCGAAACATCAAATCCAAATTGTGACTTTCCAAACGATTCAACCGAGTCTTCATAAAGATTGGATCGATGGGTGCATACTGCCAAAAGATCGCGTACGAATATTTCAATTGGATCTCCTTTAAACATGGAAAATCCGCCAAGTGTCAATAAAACTTTTACCGCAATATCTGTTACGTTCTTTGTAATTTTTGCCCGTATCGCAGCGAATTCACCTCGCTTATCTTCTTTTCCCATTTCATAGTTTTCCAATAAAGAAATATATTTGTCTAGAAGACCTTCTGATTCATAATATTTTATTGTTAATTCAGCCAATACTCCCTGATGACGGGAATCTTTAGCGGAGTTTCCTCCCATTCGGACCCGCTTTTCCGTTCGGTTCTTAAATTCCTCCAATAGGCGCTCAGCACCACCCAATGCAACCATTGGGAAACCGACACAAAAGGAGGAGAAGAACGGAACATCATACAGAGGATAGTCCTTATCATAACCCTGTGGCGGTCGGCCTGTACGATCGGCAACTGTAAGCCGAATTAGATGGTGCTTTGGAACATAGACATTATCTACAATTACCTGGTTGCTTCCCGTCCCTCTTAGTCCTAACGTATCCCAATTTTCTACTATTTCTACATCAGCTATCGGTATATTTAGCATGCATAGTTCAGTCTCTTCACTATCATCCAGTTTCATTTTTACTGCAAGAGCCACCCAGTCACTATATAAGATTCCGCTTACAAAACTATATTTACCTGTAATTCGAAAACCGTCCCCATCTTTTTCCACTTTCCCAATAGGAGCAAAGATATCGGCAATTAATCCTCCTTGATTCACCACTTCTTCTGCTGCCTCTTTGGTCATAAATGCTACTAAACTATTATGAATGGAATATAGAAAGGTTAACCAAGCTGCAGAAGTATTATATTTTCCAACTGTTCGAATAATTTGGGAATACTCTCTTAAATCTACTTGTGGCTCACCATATTTTTTTGGCAGTAACAACTTAGATAATCGAGCCTCTTTTATCGCATCAATGACATTTTTTGAAACTGTTTTGTTTTGATCTGCTTCTAGTGCTTCCGATTCCGCAATTTCCCCAACCTTTTCTGCTCCTTTTAATAACAGGCTCAAATCGGCCTTGTATTCATCCAATACTTTGCTTTCCATATTTTGCACCCCTTATTCATTTTATCTACACGTTTTTTAATGCATATAAATTACTTACCTTCAAAACATCTCTTCTTTTTCTTTTACCTGGGTGATAAAACGTGAGGCATTTTCACCAGCAATTTTCCCAAAAACCGATCCTGCCATTAAGCCCGCACCACCAGGATAGTTAAAATAGAATAGGCCGCCTACCAGCTCTCCAGCAGCATACAGGCCTGGAATTGATTGGGACATTACATCTTGAACTTCGGTACTCGTATTTATTTTTAATCCGCCAAACGTAAAGGTAATTCCGCATGTGACGGCATATGCCTCAAATGGACCTTCATCCAAGGTATTGGCCCAATTGGATTTACGCACCGCTAACCCATCTGTACAACGGCCATCCTTAATATTTGGGTTGAATGGTTTATCTTTACAGACAGCCTCATTGTATTCCGCTATCGTCTTTAAAAAGCCTTCCTTATCCACTCCGTCAAGCTTTTCAGCCAATTCTTCCAATGTATTAGCCTTGACTTTTGTAACCTTTCTTCCCCGATATTCTTCACGTAAAAGCCCTGCTACTTTAGCATCGTATACCTGCCAAGCAAATTGTCCCGGCTGCTCAAGAATCATTTTTCCATATTTCGCATAGGTATAGTTTCGAAAGTCAGCTCCCTCATCAACAAAACGGTTTCCTTCTGCGTTAACGATGATGCCAAACGGATAGCTGAGTTTTTGGAACCCTTCTGTAAATTCAGGTAAATAACGATCTCCTCCAACCGAATGGCAGCCTGACCAGTTTCCAGCTGCAAGAGCTCCAATATTTAACGCCATTTGAATGCCCTCGCCGGTATTAAAACGGCTCCCTCTTGCTTTAGCTAAATCCCAATTTGGACCTAAGTATCGAGTTCTCATTTCCGGGTTGGCATGAAACCCCCCCGATGCTAAGATAACCGCTTTCGCATGTACTTCTGTTGTTTTTCCATTATGCTTAAAAACGACTCCATGAACTCCATCATCATCGTGGATGAGTTCGGTCGCCATCGCATTAAATAAAACTTGAACACCTAAACTCTCTGCTTCAGCATGGAGGGCTCCAACTAAACCCGGACCACCACCGACGGATTCAACAATCATTCCTCCCCAAAATTTAAAGATGCCATCCACTTTAAAGGCTTGGCGACCGTAGATGGGTACCCACCTGACTTTATGGGACTGCATCCATTTCATCGTTTCAAAGCTTTTACTTGTTAAAAGGGAGGCAAGCTCCGGGTCGGTACGATATTCCGTGATCCGGCACATATCATCAAAAAAGTCTTCCTCCGGGTAAGAACCAAAATCTGTCATGGCTAGATCTTCCTCGGTAAGGTCCGGCATAATTTGTTTTAACTCTTCGACATCCTTGTAGGCAAAACGAATCGAGCCATGGGTGTAAGTGCTATTTCCCCCTTTTTCAGTCTCTGGAGCTTTTTCAAGCACGATGACATCGGCACCATTTTCCCTTGCAGCGATAGCAGCACACATTGCTGCATTTCCTGCCCCAATTACAACAATATCAGTTTCATAGATTTTCTTTTCCGTCACAAGATTGACCCTCGCTTTCAAAAAAACTGACTCAAGCAATTTCCTGAGTCAGCCTATACATCACGCTTCGATCGTTGGTTTATTCAATTCCTTATCGCTTACGGTTTCTCCCCAATAGGTGTTTGCAATCGAGTGATCTTCCTCTGTCCATTCGACCGGTTCCCAGTCTGGTTCAAAAATTAAATAGGATCCGCTAAATAACTCTACTCGGCAGCCGCTGCCTGGGTCACATACATAGAGATAAAACGCTTGAGATACTCCGTGTTTACCAGGACCAATGAATTTAATGCCTTCTTCAGCTAGAATATCAGCAGCCCTTAGGATATCTTGGGCATTATCGTGCCAATAGGAAATGTGATGTAGTTGGTTTGGTGTTTCTGCCTGTGGTCTTGAAATAACTGCAATATCGTGAACTAAAGGAGTAACACTCATCCAGCCTGCAACAGTTGTTTTTTCATCGTATCTCACATATTCACGAAGCTTAAATCCTAATTGGCTTCCTAAGTAATCGAGAATTTCAGCGACATCCATGGAGGTAGCAATATTTACATGGTCAAATCGTCTTGGGGAGCAGCCACGAGCCCACGCTTTGTACGTTTGATTTTTTAAGACTGAACGTCTTTTTTCATCTGCCTTAGGCTTTTCTACATCATAGTAAATTTCAAAAGAGTGCTGGCTTGGCAGTTTAAAGCGTATCGCTCGTCCTTGACCAGCTTCTTCACCCGCTTCAATCCAGTTGACCTCTGTTCCGGCTTTTTCCAGTAGCTGGGCAAATCCTTCCACATCTTCCGGCCGTTTCGTCCTCCATCCAATATGATCAACATACCCTTTCTCTCCTGCTGTTAAAGAAAGGGAATGATGTTCAAAATCACCCCATGCACGCAAGTAATAGGTTCCGTCCTTTTCTTCTGTTACTTCCAATCCAATGACATCCCTGAAAAACCATAATGATTTTTCCAAATCCGGTGTGACGAGTGCCACATGTCCTAACTTTGCAATCTCTGGTAAAGTCATCTTTATACCTCCGCATCCTAGTATTTTTAGATATTACTTGAGAAATAGTTTTGGATTAAGTTATTAAAGCTTTCTTGGTTCTCAATTTGCGTCCAGTGACCACACTTTCCGTATACATGCAATTGAACATTCTGGAGATGCGAGAGTAGGTAATAGCTAGATTCAACCGAGCAAACCATGTCATCACGTCCATGAACAAGTAAGATTGGGTTTTGGATCCGTTTAAGTGCTGTTACTGGCACAGGGACAGCTGCTGTTGCAAAGATGGATTCGTTAGAAAGATGGATTTCGGGACGCATCGCTGTCTCATATCGTGTAGTGGCAAGTGAGTCTATTTCTGGAGCAAGTTGTTCCGCATCATACACGAACCAGCCCATAATTTGACGCATTTTCTTTTCGGATGGATTATCGTAAAATCCCTTAGCACGTGCTAGTTCAGGACTTAACTTTGTATTCGGTGTCCCTCCAGGTCCCATTAAGACAACTCGGCCAAAACGTTCTGGATATTCTAGTAATAGTTCCAATGCAATGGAACAGCCTAACGAATTCCCAACCACGTGAGCCTTTTGTATCCCGTAACGATCCAGTAATTCAATCAGCTGATTTACCCAAAGGTCCATCCATCCCTGTCTGTTCTTTGGAAGTGCCTCAGGATGTCCACTTTGTCCAAAGCCAAGCAAATCTGGAGCAATACAGTCATATGTTTCACCGCAAGCATTTAATGCGTACCGCCAGTTCGCCCATGCGAAAACACCTGGTCCAGAGCCATGTAAGAATAATATAGTTTCAGAATTGCCCTCACCCGAACGATTTACAAATGTTTCAAACTTATCCGTTTTAACTAGTTGTTGAGTAATGTTTGCCAATTTGAAATTCTCCTCCTTCTGTAAATAAAAAATTCATAGGAACATCCAAAGCAATGTAACCCTTTTCATTTCTACATATTTTAACCCTAACTAAATTTTAGAAAATTCAGCATTTAAATTCTAGAGAAAAAATCATCTGACTTCCTAGCACTTTTAGATAGTTTTTATTGGTTTTTAAATGATGGACTCAATAAATAAGAGCAATCCATTTAGGACTGCTCTTATTTGTCTATATTTTTAGCTCTCCCAACGCCATCAGTGAGTCAAGAATGAGCAGCAGCTGATAGCTTTGGGAAGAATCTCGCAAATCTTTTTGGATAAGCGTTTCAATCTTATTAATTCTATACATTAGACCACTCATAGATAAGGAAAGGTCATCCATCGTCTGCTGAAGTTTCCCACCATTCGATAAAAAGACATAGAGTGTTTTCAGTAACTCTTTTTGTTTCGCATCATTTAATTTATATAGTGGTCCTAATTCTTGTTTTGCGATTTTCTTAATCCCGCTTACGTTTTTTGAATTTATTAGCACACCAACGATCCCTAAATCTTTAAAACCATTAATTTTTTTATCCGTGGACATCCTTAAGGCGATTAATGATTCTTCGAAATAATCTAAAATACTCTCAATATCCTCGGATTTATCACTAATCCCGACTTTATATTGATAAGTTGAATACGTTGTTTCAATATGTTTCAAGATCTTCTCCATAATAGCGATAATATTTGCTGTTTCGGGGATCAGCATAATAATCTGCCCCTCATACTGACCAATTAACGCTTTATATCCTTGGATATCGAGATACTTGGCAATGGTCTCTAATATTTGGTCATAGTGATCAAAGCTATTCTGGGTGATCTTTCCCTTCTCTTTATAATCCATGGTAGCAATATAGAAAGGGTTCTCAAGATCAAAGCCCATATGCCGGCCACGCATTACAATTTCCTCCTTGGAGGAATATTGTCCCTTAAGTATTTGTTCTAAAAAGTACCCCTTCATTTTTTCAAGTGCTTCAAAACTTGTTTTTTCATTTAAAAGGTACAATGAGGCGGCATTAGCAACCCTCTCGATAAACATAATATCTGTTTCAGCGCTTTTCCCTGATTCATTTATATAGAGAAAGGTACAATACCCAATAACTTTTTTTTGGACAATAATGGGAGTAATTAAACGTTCCTGATTTCCTGTCACTATTCTGGTCGTTTCATTAAATAATGGAAGCAGGTTGTGGTTATTTCTATTTTTTCGAATTAAATTCTCTTTTAGGTTGTTATTAAGACTACTATATTGCTCTTCTTTCAGCCCTGAGTATACAATCTTTTGGAAGCTTAAATCTTCAATAGAAATGGGGATTCTCAATAATTTAAACGTGCTATCAGCAATATCCTGTAGATTGCTTCCATTCGAAACACTTTCCGTCAATTTCTTATGAAATTTAGAAACGGTTTCGATAAAATTCCGCTGCTCTAACAATTGCTCATAAGTATACTCCAATTCATCAATGATATTACTTTCATGATAGAATTTAAGTTCCTCTTGAATTTCATGTCCCCAATCCTCTTGCAGTCTTGCTTCGAAACAGCATTCAGCATCTCCCATAGCAATACAGCTAATTTCCTTTACAATCACACTCGTCCTGCAGACTGTTGACATATAACCGCTTGCATATCCTGTCAAGGTATGGCATACCGGTGCTTCTGATTGACTATGGTGCTTGATATGCTCCATGGCTTCAAATGAGTCAATCCATTTTCCTTTGCCAAGGATCGATTTAATGGTTTCTGAATCACTCATTTCAATTATTCTTTCGGACTGTATATCTCTAAAATGCCCGGTACTTAAGTGAAGAATCGAAGCTTGATTAAGAAGTTCATTTATTGAAGAACTAGTTTTCATGGCTTCTTCTGCATCACTTATTCCTAAATTCCAACCATAGCGAAGAAGAAATCCTTTTGCTCTTTTGGTACCGAGATTCTCAATTAATCCTTTTCTCAGCAGGCCAAATGCAGCAGCCGTGGAAATGATTTTTTTATTACCATCCATGGATTTGCCCGGTTTATAAGATTCAGCCAAGCCAGCCAACATTTATTCCCCCTCTCTAATAAGAGTTATTAGGAGTTTACAAGGGTTTTACCTTTGCTTGGAACCACTTTACTAATTTGCTCTCCAAGATCAATTACACCATTCGCACTTTTGATCTGGCAGCGAATGACATCGCCATCCTTAAGGTATTTGCCGCTGATTAATTGCCCCTTTTCAAGTAAATCCAACTTTTGTTGATAAGGAATAGCCATGTTTGATAAAAGTTCCAATACTTGTGGAGTTAGACTTAGAGCAACCCCTCCTGCAGTTCCAGTAACAATCAAATCCCCTGGGGATAAATCCATAATCTCAGATAACTCTGTAAGGGTTTCTGCTGGTTTGTAGAGCAGTTGATTTGAATTGGCAGATTGCCTTAATTCATTATTCACCCAAAGATTTAACTCAAGATCATGAATCAATGGCAGTTCTCCCTTATCAAGCAAATAGAAATAAGGACCTGTTGGACAAAAAGTTCGGTAGCTCTTCCCCTTCAGCCATTGCCCTTCAGAAAGCTGAACATCTCGTGCAGAAACATCATTAACAATGACCAGCCCGGCGATATACTGATGAAGGTTTTCGTCCGTTATATCTGAAGCTTCTGATATTTCTGTTCCGATAACGAGACCAAGCTCCAATTCATAATCTAATAGTTTTACACCGCTCGGCCTTACAATTTCACTCGTGGCACCGCAAAGGGAACTGTCAGCTTTACTAAAAATCAAATTAAAAGGAGCTCGTGCAGCATCCATTCCCGTCTCAGAACGATGCTCTGAGTAATTTACCCCCTGACAAACAATTCGTGCTGGCTTTGTCACTGGACTCAAAATGGTCACTTCATTTAATGGGACAGATTCTGTGTTTTTTTGTTTATTGATGGCACGAGCTTCATCTTTCCCATGCTCCAAAAAATTAGCTAAACTTTGGTATGTACCTGATAAAAGGTGGATTTGATCGCCAGATACAACACCCCATTTCTCTTTTTGTTTATGTTCGAATCTAACCACTTTAATACCCATTATAGCTACCCCTCATTTTATGAAATTTATTTACTTACAATAAAGACTCCTTACATAACGACATACAAGGAGTCTTCAAATATACTTCGTACGAATACTTTATTTATTTTTAACGGTTTCTTTTGAAGCTCGCTGTAACTGCACCTATATGGTCAAATTCTGCGGTGAAAGTATCCCCATCCTCAATGACTATCGCCTTTGAAAGAGCCCCAGCAAGAATAACTTCACCCGCATATAGAGAGATACTATAATTACCTAAGGCATTAGCAAGCCAGGCAACGGCTTGCACAGGATTGCCCATTACGGCCGCACTTACAGCTGAGTCCAAAAATTCATTATTCCTATATACATTCATGCCGATTTTGGTGAGGTCAAGCCCCTCTATCTTAGCTGTTGTCTTGCCAATAATCACTCCAGCTGAAGAACCATTGTCTGCTACCGTATCTTCGTACTTTATTTGCCAGTCGCTAATACGACTGTCAATAATTTCAAGTGCCGGTACGATGTAATCGGTTGCTTCGATCACATCATTCATTGTTACTCCAGGACCCTTTAAATCTTTCTTTAAGACAAAGGCAATTTCAAATTCAATCTTTGGCTGGATATACTGATTTAGTTCAATCGTTTCTCCATCCTCATAGATCATGTCATTCAGAAGGTGCCCGTAATCAGGTTCGTTCACATTTAACATATCCTGCATTGCTTTACTTGTGAGACCGATTTTTTTTCCAATAATTACTGCACCTTTTTCCACTTTATGATGAATTTGGTGCAGCTGTATTTGATACGCTTCATCCACAGAAATCCCTTCTGTGGATGAAGTAAAGGGAGCAATCGGCTGTTTCTTACTTTCTGCTGCCATTAATGCTGTCGCAGCTTTTTGTATATCCATTACCATTTCTCCTTTTGGCTCATTTGATTAAGGCATAGTTGTGACTTTTTAATTTGATGGAATAGTTGATTCATCTAAAAGCGTACGGTAGCGTCCGCTATAAAAAAGAAGTGGCTCAGCATCTTGTAGCTTAATATCAGTTACCTTGCCAATAAATAGGGTATGATCCCCTTCGACGTGCTCCGCAGATACTTCACAGGCAATTTGGGCAACGGCACCAGCTAATACTGGTTTACCATCAAGTCGATCAAAAATGACTTCACGCGGCTCTTTTATTTGTCCAGCAAAAATCATTGAAAGTTCCTGTTGTTCAGCAGCTAAGATATTAACTGAAAATGTTTGACTTTGTTTTATTTTCTCAAGGATTTTAGCCTTTTCTCCAATCGAGATTACCACTAGCTTTGGGCTGAGTGACACAGACATGAAAGCATTCGCAGTCATTCCATGCACATCACCCTCTACATCTGTTGCAATAACCGTTACACCCGTTGCGAATTTCCCCATTGCGGTTCTAAATAATCGATCATCCATTCTAACGACCCCTTTCAATGTTTCTTAAATTGTAATAAAAATTGACTATCTATTAAACTATTATGCTTCGATCGTCGGATTGTTTTCTGGCAGTGTGTCCGTTTGGTCACCCCAGAAGGTAAAACCAACATCCATTTCATCCAAAGTCCACACGATAGGCTCCCAATCTGGTTCAAAGATTAAATAACCATTGGTAAACAACTCTAAGCGTACTCCGCTGCCTGGGTCGACAACGTAAATGTACATAGCTTGGGAAATACCATGTTTACCAGGACCTTTAAACTTGATCCCATTCTCAGCTAGAATATCAGCTGCACGAAGAAGATCTTGGGCATTATCAAGCCAGTATGACAAATGGTGTATTTGATGTGTTGATGGTGAAAATGGATCATGGCTTACTGCGATATCATGAACCAATGGTGTGACACTTAACCACGCACCAATTAAAGATTCATCTGGAGCTTGAACACATTCCCTCATTTTAAAACCTAGCTTTTCTATTAAATAATCAGAAATGACATTTGCCTTCAATGACGTAAGGATATTGACATGGTCAATTCTTCGAGGAGAAACACCGCGTGCCCATGATTTATACGTCTGATTCTTTAATACGGACCGTTTGGATGGCTCTGCTAATGTTTTTTCCATGTCATAATAAATTTCAAAGCGATGTTCACTTGGTAATTGAAAGCGTATCGCTCTTCCTTGGCCCGCTTCTACACCAGCTTCAACCCAATTTACTTCTGTCCCTGCTTCCTTTAGAAGTTGGGCAAATCCTTCAACATCTTCCGGTCGTTTTGTCCGCCAGGCAATGTGGTCTACATATGACTTTTCTCCTGAAGTAATTGAAAGCGTATGATGTTCAAAATCACCCCAGGCACGTAAGTAATGGGTACCGTTCACTACTTCTGTTTCTTCAAGACCAATTAACTCCTTGAAGAACCAAAGTGATTTATCAAGATCTGTTGATACTAATGCCACATGCCCTAATTTTGCGATTTCCGGTAAACTCATCCTATGTTCCTCCTAATTTTTTCGAAATATTAATAATAAAAATAATTAAGGTACTAGTCAGATAATTCAGGTTGCAGTTTTGAATAGATTTGTAGAAAAGTTTTTAAACAAAATAAGTATTTGGTTCTTGTCCGCACAAGACTCTACCATAGGTTTCAATTAAACTTGATGGAGTAATAAAGCCATGTAAATGCATAGTTAGAAAATCACGATAGACTCTTTGAATCGGGTTTGTCTCATACGTGAACATCGAGCCCACCCCAGCTACTAATAGATCAATCGCTTCTTTGCATAATTGATTTACATAACCAAAGTCTGCTTTTACTTTGACGATTTCATTTTTATCCATTACCTGTCCACGCTCAGCATAAGAATCAATTTTGTCTACTGCTCGATAAAGATGCATCTCAGCTGAATCAATTTTCAACTGCGCCTGGGCAACCTGATGATGTGTGATCGGTGCTTCCGCTTGTTTGTTATAGAAGGTATTTCCTATTCCTGCCTTTGGAAGCCTTTCCATAAATAAATCCATTGCTGCTTTTGCGAGTCCCAACGCAGGTGCTACAATCGATAGGGTTAGTGAAGGCACAAATGAAGACCTGTATAAGGCCACTTCTTTTAGCGGCTCAATGAGGTACTCGCCTTTACTTGCGAGACGATCTAATGAAACACGGTGATCTGGCACAAATACATTTTTAATATGACAGCTATTACTGCCCGATCCCTTTAGGCCCATTACATACCAGTCGTCAAGGACCTCCAATTCGTTCCGGGGAATAACCATAATAGCCATTTCTACGCCACCGTTTTCATCGAAAATAGGAAAACCAAAGTAACACCAATCCGCATGTGGACTTCCTGAAACAAATGGCCATTGTGCTTCCTCGATATAATAGCCGCCATCTACCTTTTTGATGTCACATTTGATTGGTTTAAAGTTCCCAGCTAGGACAACATCTTCCCCTTGTTTGTAAATTTCGCTTAAAGCTTTCTCTCCAAACGTATAAGAAATCATATAATCCCTAATATTGCTAAGTGCGACGAACCAGCCTGCCGACCCGTTTCCACGAGAAATTTCGGTGACAACCTCTGTATACGTCCGCATATCTGTTTGATAACCACCAAACAGATGTGGACGTAATACTTTTAACGTACCTTCATTTTGCAAGTCATCAATAATCTCTTTAGGTAATGAATTAGTCTTTTCTATTTCTTCCCCATATTGACGTAATTTTGGAATAAGAGAACTGGCCTTTTCCACCAATTCTTTTTTTGTGTCCAACACGCTTTGTTCCATTCGATTACCCCCTGCTAAATAGTGGTTATTCCTTTTTTCAAAAAGCCCGTGGTATTATTAGTTAAACACACGTTGGTTTAAATCAATGTCCTGATATTTTTCCCCTACTAACTTGGCAACTCGACGCATATGTTTCTCCATCAATCTTTTGGCCATTTTACTATCCTTTTCTCGCAGACAATAAAAAATGATCCAATGTTCCGTTTGCGACTGTTTCCGTCGTTCATCGGTGAATAATTCTTCCGGGTTGCCTACAAAATTCAGGTAGTCCCAAAGCGTCTTCGCAAGATTAAAGGTATAAGCTAGTTTTGAGGCTTCATATATGGAGCGATGAAAATCAATATTTAAGCTAGCGTATTCATCAGCTGACAGCCTAGGATTATCCATTTTTATTAAGATTTCTTCTAAATAACAAAATTCTGCTTCGTTTAGGTTTAATGCAGCCTGCTCAGTCATTAATGCATCTAAATTGGCACAAACCAATAATCGTTCTATAACCTCTTCTGGGTCTGGCCTTTTTACAAAGACACCAACCTGAGGAATAATTGTAAGAAATCCTTCTTGCTCAAGTTTAGATAATGCTTTGTGGACGGGTGTCCGGCTCATATTTAGTTTTTCGGTAATCTCATTAACATTGATCGAGGTTTCAGGTTCCCAGATTCCTTCAATGATTAATCTTTTTATATAGCGATAAGCCTTATCAATTTTCATAGTATACACCTGCTATTTTCTAGGATTAGATACCCCTATAATATGGTATTTTGCTAGCGAGTGTCTATTATCCACTTAAGAAATACTAGATTTTGTTTATAAGTCACCATTGAAAAAATCCGATGTTAATTTGATAAATCTTTCTTTTTGTTCAACTTGCGCCCAATGTCCACAGCGTTTAAAGATATGCAGCTGTGCATTGGGCAAATAGTCCATTACGTATAGGCTGCTTTGGAGTGGTACAAAACGGTCCCCGTGTCCGTGAATTAGTAACACAGAATGGTTCATCTGTGTTAGTGCTGAAGGAGGGATCAGCATATCCGACAAATGTGATTTCGAGAAATTCTCCTCATATGATCGGCGAACTTCAGGCTTTAAAAATAGCTCTAATCGCTCAGACACAATGTTCTCCAATTCATCTTCAAGGATGCTTTTGTCAAATAAGAACCAGCTTAATAAATTTTTGAAAGCGACTGGATTTGGGTCCTTATGGAAGTTTGCTAGTTTTGCAAGTTCTGGCGTTGGTTCTGTTAATCCGCCGCCCGCACCCATTAATACTACTTTATCAAACCGATCCGGTGCATACATGAGCAGGTGAAGGGCAATGACTCCACCGAGAGAATTTCCCACTAAATGGGCTTTTCCAACCCCCAAATTATCCATCAATGTTAAAACTTGCTTGATTCTCTCGTTCATCCATTCCACACCATTGTTCGGATAGGTCTCTGGATGATCGGTATCGCCAAAACCGAAAATATCAAGTGCTACTACGTGAAATTTCTCGTTAAAATGTGGTAATATATGCTGCCAGTTTGATTTAGCACTTACCCCTGGTCCGCTCCCATGAAGAAAGATAATCGTTTCAGAGGAGTTGTCACCACCTTCATGGATAAAAGTTTGATAATTCCCTGTTTGAACCTTCTTTGTTTCAACTACCGTCATATTCATTTACCCTCGCTTTATAAAAAAATTTTTTCATTAATTCTCTTGCATCTAAAATTTCAGTTCTTGTTGTTATTATGAATATAGTGAATAAAATGCTAATAAAAGCGCTTTCTTTAACTAACTATAATTTTACCTTGGTTCATTTAATCTTGTCAATAAATTCTGAATATTTTTATTTCGAAACCCCTACCCTCTCAAAAAGTAATTCTTTTCATAGAAAAAAGCTAAAATGATGAATGCTGCATTCAACATTTTAGCTTTTTGATTGTTATTGACTTACTGTAGCCTCTATATCCCTTTTCGGTTTCATTACCGATATTGCCCAAATGAGTGCTAACAGAACTAATCCAATCGCACTAACGGCTAATGGGAATCTGCCAATATCTTGGTTAAATATATTTTGAATCACTTGAAATCCAAATGGGCCTAATATCCCTCCAATACCTTGCCCCGCAACAACTAAACCTACACTTGAAGGAGCACCGACTGGAGTTAACTCAGAAACTCTCGTAAACACTCCTGGAAGGCCAATTCCCATTGCAAATCCACCGAAAACACTTCCAATTAAGATCATGGTTAAGGTTGGAGAGTAATAACAGATGGCCATTCCAACACCGGTCAATAAAACAGCAAGCGGTAAATACATGGTTGGAAATTTGTGTTTTATCTTCCCAAAAAGGAAACCAGCTATTAATGTACCAAAGGTAAAAACGGATATAGCCAAGCCAGCTTCTGTGGCATTGCCTAATTTATCCGCTTGGATGACAACTGAAATATTTACTACATAGCCAAAAATTAGGCCTGAATAAAGCACCTGTCCAAGACTTACCCAATAGATTGCTTTTGGCTTTTTTATCTTTACTGCTGCCTGATTACTATCGACTTTAGCTACCTGTTTCTTCTCAGGCTCGGGTAGGTAAAGAATTGTAATCGCAAGAATCCAAATTGGGAACAGGTAAGTTAGGAAACCATAGTGCCAACCATAAGCATCCGCTAAGATCCCTCCAACTAATTGGAAGAAAATCGCTCCAATACATGCAATTGTTGAGGTACCAAATCCAATTAAGAAATCTCTTTCTCTGCCTTCAAAGAAATCTGTAATTACATCTACTGACAACGGCATGGTGATTCCGACCCCTAAACCTAAAATCCCCCTCATTGCAATAATCACCCATAGGTTATCTACAAAGGTTGGAAGGACTCCACCGATGATGAAAAGGCTTAAGCCGACAAACAAGAGTGTTCTCTTCTTGAACATTTTGGAAAGTTTACCATAAAAGAGCGCAGGAACAATTTGTATTAATCCTGGAAAAGTAGCAACTAACATAACAATCGTGGGGTCATATTGTGGAAATGCCTTAATGATGTCAGCCATTATTGATCCCGCTACCCCTGCAGCTACATCTTGAAAAGCGAGAATAACAACCAAAAACTTAAGAAAATTTCTGCTGATGGTCTTTACTGCCATTGATAAACCTCCCTTATCATTTCATAAATGTTTTGAAAAAGATAATGAATCCGTTTTCGAAGTAAAACAAATATTTCGTACAGATTGCATTGTTGGCCATCCAAAACAACTGTACTAAAATTTCAATATTACAATTATAGCTTTAATAATTGCATAAAACGGTAAAGATAGCGCTTTCTTTTACTAACTGTAATTCTACATACCCATTAAATACTTGTCAATATATTCTAAATATTTTTTATTTTTAAAATAAAAATCGGTATTCTGCGAAAACATTAAAAAATGCCCTGAATTCTCCAGGACATTTTTTAAAGATTGTAATCAAGTAAAATTTTACTGTAATTCTTTGTTTATCAATTCAAATATTTAAAATTCTTTCAAATAATAGTTAAAAACTAACTAAACTGCTTATCTCATTATTTACGCCTAAACTTAATATCGATATTTTCCACTAAAATAGATTAACTGTTATTTTTCTTTGTTGCTTTCTTTTTCCACCGACGATACATCCGATATCCTTTTCGTACCGCATCGACGATAAAAAATGGGATAGGTGGATGATATTTATATAAATAAGGTAAATAAATCTTGTAATAAGCCTTTTTTAAATCCTTCCATTTTCTGCAGTAACCTTGCTTATAAAAGTCGGAAATATCAACAATATAACCTCTCCCCTCATACATGACGACATTTTTGCCGTGAACATCAAAGGGATTTAATCCAACCGACTTCGCGTAATCCAAACCTGAATCAATATCCTTAATGACAGCTTCAGGGATCTTAATTCCTTTCACCACTGCATCGAATAAAGTAACTCCGTTAAGCTTTTTCAAGATTAAATAGTTGTCACCATAATCATATAGGGATGAATAACTTTCATGATTTCCTAATTTTTTATAAACATCAATTTCCTTCTTAAGTTCCTCAGGATTTCGTCCATAAACTTTCACAACCCACTCCGGGTGAGAATCAAGGGAAAATACCCCTGCATAATTGCCACTGCCAATGGTTTTCCATTTAGTTGACTGATTGTTTACGATAATTGGATCAAACGGACTGGGTGTGGTTAATTTTATTTTCGGTAATAATTCTGTTTCTATTAAATTTCGATACTCAGCTTTTTGCATTCGTTTCACCTTCTAATCTATTAACAGCCCATTTTTACAGGAATACGTATTAAAAAAATGATTTATCAACATATCTTACCATTAACTATGAGAAAATGTTAAACCAAAATTTATTCAAAATTTAATGGAATTTTCTTATAAGCCATTATACACTATTACTTACATAAAACATTTAGCATTCATTTGGAAATCCCCAAACTGATTCTTAGAAAGTAAAAAGTTTTTAGGGTTTTAAAGAGAGGATATACCATGACTTTTCCCATTTTAGAAACGAAAAGACTTAAATTAATTGAAATAACCCACCAGCATGTTGAGTACCTTTACGAAATTTTATCCTTAGAGGAAGTAACCCGTTTTTATGGAACAAATCGCTTCACTTTACCAGTCGAAGCCTCAAGATTAATTGATATGTTTCATAAGAACCTTCTTGATAAACGTGGGATCCGCTGGGGCATCAAGCTTAAAGAAAATCAAAGAATCATCGGTACTGTTGGTCTTAATGGTTTACAGTTACAAAATAAACGTGCTGAAATTGGCTATGAACTTCATCCGTCTTATTGGAGGAAAGGCTTTGGTGAAGAGGCCATTAAAGAAGTGCTGCGCTTTAGTTTTAATCAATTGGGTTTATTTCGGATTGGGGCTGTCGTTTACCCTGAAAATGAGGCATCGATAAATTTACTACTTAAGCTGGGCTTCACAAAAGAAGGATTACTTCGAGGCTATATTCATCAAAATGAGCAATTTCATGATACCTATGTATTATCATTATTAAAACCGGATTGGATTAACAGCCAGGCATAGTTCCTGGCTTTCTTAAATTGAAATAGAAAAAAACCAGGAAGTAAAAACCTCCTAGTTCATTTTATTCTTCTTCTGAACCGACTAAGAAATCCGGATTTAACTCCTCGAATTCTTCGTCGTCTACGTCCATTTCCCAATCATCGTCACAGTCCTTGCATCCTTCAGAACTGACTCGAACACAAACCTTTGTTTCGCCAATCACTTCTACAAGGAATTCTCTTTCGACATGGACGATGATACGATTGCCATTCGGGGAAATAACCGCTTCAACACAATTTGGCTGTTGCAGTACTCGAGCACAGATTTCATTGTCATCGAGGCAGTCATGGTCACGATACTTTAACTTAATGACGTCTGTATATTGGACACGTTCCGTTACAACCTCTGTTTTGGTATTATCATTAAATGAGTACCAAACATTAATGTCATAAGAGCCGTGTATCTCTACAGTTTTGCCCACCTTTTTCGCATTGTATTTATGGTTGATGATCCAACAGCCAAGAATACTTGTTGGACTGTGCGCCGGGCTAATCGTATGATTGGACTGGGTGAATTTACGTCCTTTCGCTACTACGGCCTTCGTAATTATCTCTCTATATTCTCCCATTTCGCGCGAACCCTCCTCATTCATTTTCATTTCATCGTATGCAAGATATTAGACTAGTGTGATATTTATTTTGATGAGTACTGGATAAAAGTTTAGTCATAGTTCATTTTATGCGGGATTTATAGGTGTGTGCCTTCCATGCCCGTACTTTAAAAAAGGAGTGTAATAAGATTTAAAATGCAGGGGAAAATAACTGTAGAGTAAAGAACAAAAGGCGCAAGCGCCCGTTCAGCGGCGTATGGCCTGGAGCGCTCCAACTGAGNNATTTCCTATACAATAAAAAAAGGCCAGGCTCCGAAAAGCCTGGCATGTATCTTAATGTTCGTGATCGCAATCGTCGTGGCCTTCACAAGCCCCGCCGCCATTTTGCATGCTTGAACCTGTTTCTCCTAATAATACATCGCCGCCCGTTGAAATGATAATTTCATCGGTTACAGTATTTGAAATGGTTGAGGCAATAATTTGAAGCAATTCATTTACTTCTATTTGTGACTGCTTGAAATCCTGGACAACTGGTATTTCATCCAACTCTTGCTCAATGGAAGCAATTTTATCTTCAACCTTTTTTAGTGCTTCTGGTTTTCCATAATGCTGAAGATTTACAGCTTGCTTTTGCAAACCTTTAATGTCAGCAATTAATGTATGAACTTTCTTATTTTCATTTAATTGAGCTTCAGCTCGTTTAAAGAAGTCAACTTCCTCTGTTTCTGCAATCATTCGTGCTATATCCATTGCACGAGCGACAATATCGTCTTTAGTATATTTTGCCACTTTACTTCACCTCTACTGGTTCTTTTTCTTCCACCATTTCTCCGTTTAATGACCATGTTCTTGCTTCTGTAATTTTCACTTTTACAATTTTGCCAATTGCTGATTTTGGTGCAACAAAGTTCACAAGCTTACTCCTGGAAGTGTATCCTGCAAGGACATCAGGATTATTCTTACTTTCCCCTTCAACAAGAACATCAAGAATTTGGCCTTCATGTTTTTTCATAGCCTCTAATGACATCTCATTCACAAGAGCATTTAAGCGTTGTAAACGTGCTTTTTTCACTTCCAAAGGAACATTGTCCTCCATTTTAGCAGCTGGTGTACCTTCACGCGGAGAATAAATAAAAGTATAAGCTAATTCATAACCTACTTCACGATAGAGGGACATTGTTTCTTCAAATTGCTCGTCCGTTTCGTTTGGATAACCAACAATAATATCTGTTGTTAAAGCCACATTAGGAATAGCCGCTTTTATTTTTCTCACAAGCTCTAAATATTGTTCTCTTGTATATTTACGAGCCATAATTTTTAATACATCAGTTGATCCTGATTGAACTGGCAAATGGATATGATCCATTAAGTTTCCGCCTTTTGCAAGGATGTTAATTAAACGATCATCAAAATCACGGGGATGGCTTGTGGTAAAACGAATCCTCGGGATATCGATTTTGCGCAGTTCATCCATCAGTTCACCCAGTCCATAAGTACCGTCAATGTCCTCTAAATCTTTCCCATAGGCATTCACGTTTTGACCTAGCAATGTAACTTCTTGATAACCTTGTGCAGCTAGGTGGCGTACTTCTTGGATAATTTCTTCAGGACGACGACTTCTTTCCTTTCCACGGGTAAAAGGGACGATACAGTACGTACAGAATTTATCACAGCCATACATAATGTTAACCCATGCTTTAATCTTCCCACGACGTACTTTAGGAAGGTTTTCAATCACGTCGCCTTCTTTTGACCAAACTTCGACAACCATTTCTTTTGACATATAGGCTTCATTCAAAATATTTGGCAGGCGGTGAATATTATGGGTGCCAAATATCATATCCACTTGATGGTAGGTTTTTAGAATCTTGTTAACGACAGATTCCTCTTGAGACATACATCCACAAACCCCGATAAGTAAATCAGGCTTTTCCAATTTTAAAGACTTTAAATGACCAAGTTCACCGAACACTTTATTTTCTGCATTTTCCCTAATCGCACATGTATTTAACAGAATGACATTAGCATCCTCCGTATTGTCGGTTGGCTCATAGCCCAATGCTAGGAATATTCCTGCCATAACTTCTGTATCATGCTCATTCATTTGGCAGCCATAAGTTCGGATATAAAATTTACGTCCCTTACCCATGTCACGAAATTCTTCAGGAATAGAAAAGTCATTTTGGTACTTTACTTCTTCTTTTCCGCGTTTTTTCGCTTCTGTTAATGAAGGTGCAGTAATTACTTGTTCAAAGTACTTGCTATAATCCTTGGCGGATTTTTTGTCCGAAGAATTAACAGACTCGACTTTTTGACCTTCTAAACGTTGCTTTTCATTCATTGTTCAAATGCCCCTTTCTATTCATTTACGTATTGCAGCTTTTTAATTTTTAGAATTTGGCTCTGTTAACTTGGCTATAAAATTAGCATAGCATTGAACTTAAACACAGCCTTAAAATTGCGCAAAAAATCGTGGAAGACTAGTCTTCAGACTTTATCCGCACATTATTATAGTATAAAGGTTAACTGACCTGAAAACAATAGAAAATCCCGCGACGGCAAGTCACGGGATTTTGCTGGGTATGATTAGATAAATTCAGAAACTAATTTATCAAAGTAATTTTGATCAAGATCAAGGTCTGCTTTTGATAAAGGACCCTCAGAATAGCCAGTGACTAATTCTTGATATGACTTCCGCTCTGTATTTTGATAAATAAGTCCTGTAACTAGACCATTATGCTTCATTAGTGTTTGCATTGCATCTTCACGATTTGATGGGTCATAGCCCTCAATATCGCTAAGTTTCGTTAGATTTTCCTTAAACCAGTCATATGTGTTGACCTTATTATAAGTAACACACGGGCTGAATACGTTGATTAAAGAAAATCCTTTATGGTTAATACCTGCTTCAATTAAAGCCGTTAAATCTTTAAGGTCTGTAGAGAAACTTTGTGCGACAAACGTTGCTCCAACAGTTAAAGCCATTTTCATAGGAGAAATGGATTCCTCAATCGATCCCATTGGCGTTGATTTTGTTTTAAAGCCTGTTGCTGAACGTGGTGAAGTTTGACCTTTGGTCAAACCGTAAATTTGGTTATCCATTACGATATAAGTAATATCGATATTACGGCGAATGGCATGAATCGTATGCCCCATTCCAATCGCATAACCATCACCATCACCACCGGATGCGATAACAGTTAAATCACGATTAGCCATTTTAACACCTTGTGCAATCGGAAGTGAACGACCATGAATACCATGGAAGCCATATGAATTAATATATCCGGAAATTCGTCCTGAACAGCCGATTCCAGAAATAACAGCTAAGTTTTCTGGCTCTAAGCCTACATTTGCTGCCGCACGTTGCATTGCCGCTTGTACGGAGAAGTCGCCACAGCCAGGGCACCAGTTCGGTTTTACATTGTTACGAAAGTCTTTAAAAGTGGCCATTTAGAACAACTCCTTACATTTTGTATATACTTCGTGTGGTAGGAACGGATTACCGTCATATTTAAGATGCTTTGTTATTTTTTCAGCATGTCCAACATTCATTTTCATGATATTGGCTAATTGGCCAGTTGCATTGTTCTCAACGACTACAACTTTCTTCGCAGAACGAACGAGCTGAAGAACTTCGTCAGTCGGGAACGGATGAACCAGACGAATATGTGCGTGATTTACTTTTAAGCCATCGTTTTCTAATCGAATCATCGCTTCTTCAATTACACCGCGTGTAGAGTTAAAACCTACAAATAATACATCTGCATCCTCGTGCTTAGCATTTTTATACACTGGTGTATTAAAGCGAATATTTTCGACCTTACGGAAACGCTTATCCATTTGCGCAATCCGGTTTGCAGCAGATTCAGAAGGTTTACCTTGCTCATCATGCTCAACACCCGTTACGTGATGAATACCATTTTTCATTCCAGGGATCACACGTGGTGAAACCCCGTCTTCTGTCACTTCGTAACGTTTAAAATATGCATTGTCGTTAGCAGGTATTTCTTCTGCAACTAATTTTCCACGTCTTATTTCAACCTTGTCATAATTTAATGGTTCAACCGTTTGTTTCCCCAAAGATAATTGAAGATCAGTTAAAATAATAACTGGACATTGATATTCTTCAGCCAAATTGAATGCTTCAGCTGTATCGTAGAATGCTTCTTCAACCGTACTTGGAGCCATGACAATTTTAGGAATTTCTCCATGTGTTCCATAAATCATCGCCATAAGGTCTGATTGTTCTTGTTTTGTTGGCAATCCAGTAGAAGGACCACCACGTTGTGTGTCAACAATGACAAGCGGTGTTTCGGTAATTCCAGATAGACCAATTGCTTCCATTTTTAATGATAATCCAGGACCAGCTGAGGCAGTAATCGAACGTACACCACCATAGTTAGCTCCAATTGCCATTGTACAAGCAGCAATTTCATCTTCTGTTTGTATGACAGCCCCACCTAGTGCAGGAAGCTTTTTAATTAAATATTCCATTATTTCAGATGCTGGTGTAATTGGGTAGGCAGCCATAAAACGGCAACCGCCTGCAATAGCTCCAAGTGCAATCGCATCATTTCCAATCATAAACATCCGTTTTTTGCCGTCAGCCTTTTCAAGCTCCATTGTTTTGATACCTGTGGAAAGATTTTCCTTCATCTTATCAAAACCGGCTTTAATTGCATCCATATTTTTTGCGACTACTTGGTCACCTTTTTTGCCAAAAATCTCGCGAACTACCACTTCAAATACATTAATATCTAAGTCTAATACTGCAGATGTTGCACCAATTGCCACCATGTTTTTCATTAATGAAGTTCCTAATTCAGTAGCTATTTCAGTAAATGGTACCGCATACAATGATGCTTCAGTATCTTCAGGTTTCTTTGGTGAAAACTTAGCATCAGCAAGAATTACACCATTGCTATGGAGCTCTTTGTAGTTTAAATCAATAGTTTCTTGGTCAAAAGCTACCAGGATATCTAAGTCATCAGAAATAGATCGAACTTCTGTTGTACTAACCCTGATCTTATTGTTGGTATGACCACCTTTAATACGTGAAGAAAAGTGCCGATAACCGTACAAGTAATATCCTAAGCGATTTAGTGCGATAGCAAAGATTTCCCCTGTACTTTCAATACCTTCCCCTTGTTGTCCTCCAACTTTCCATGAAAGTTGATTGATCATGACTTACACCCCTTTTGGATATGTAAAAATAAGTAGATTAGATAGAATCCATTATAGTCTAGCACTATTCCGAGTAAATCACTAGAAATTAGCTCAATATTTATCTAAATAAAACTAATAAAAGCTTTCAGAGATATGTACTAAACGCTTACAATTCTAGACCTATGCACAAAAAAATGCAACCCTTTAACGCGAAATATTGTCTAAAATATGAATATTTTTTTATTATTTGAAATATACTTGCATTCGATAATATCAACCCTTACCTTAACATTGATTGTTCCCCGTTATATGCTAGTTTTTCAAAGTCATACTAAATATCAATATTCAAAATTTATATTCTAGAAATCATCAAAATATATATTGGTATAATGTTTTTAATTTATCGAAACTAAAAAATACCTGCTTGTTGAACAAGCAGGTAACATAAATTCCTTATCGTCTGATCTCATGTAATAGTCTATCGCTTTCAACGCGGTTCTACAATTAGCTTGATAGCTGTGCGTTCTTCTCCGTCAATTAAAATATCGGTAAACGCAGGGATACAAATTAAATCAACTCCGCTAGGTGCTACAAATCCTCGAGCAATCGCTACTGCCTTAACGGCTTGATTCAATGCACCCGCCCCAATTGCCTGTATTTCCGCTGCACCTCTTTCACGCAGAACCCCGGCAAGCGCACCAGCTACAGAATTAGGATTAGATTTTGCTGAAACTTTTAATATATCCATTTCTAGCTCCTCCTTAGAAAATCCCGATCCCGCATGAGCAGTTTCATGAACAAATCAGGTTATAACATTCCACTGCTACTATATTCAGCTGTCAAAAAACATATTCCAGCTTGGACGAAAAAATTAGAAAAGCGGATGCCCCTTTTAATAACGCATGGAATTCAAAGAAGTAAGAATTATAAGAAAAGCGCAAGCGNNGGACAATTTTCAAAGTCGAAATTTATACTTTCTTATCTATTAAAAAAAGAGCAAATCAAATTTGCTCTTAAGAGTAAAACGGATGGTCATCATTAATTAGAATAGGTTGTATCTTTTTAGTGAAACCTGTTTTTCGATCAAGTTCAATTACTACTGCACTTAACTGACTTCTACCTGAGGTTGGAACTTCAAACCGGACTGGGAGGTTGGTAAGGAACCTTTTAAGGACAGCTTCTTTTTCTACGCCTAATATCCCATCATAAGGCCCCGTCATCCCTACATCGGATAAATACCCCGTGCCATCTGGCAGAACCCTGTTATCAGCCGTCTGAACATGTGTATGTGTACCGACGACAGCTGATACTCTGCCGTCTAAATACCATCCCATCGCCTGCTTCTCACTGGTTACCTCCGCATGAAAATCGACAAAGATAAATGGCGTTCTTTCCCTTGCAATTTCAACCAATTCATCAGCTTTTCTAAATGGACAATCCAGTGGTGCCATAAAGGTTCTTCCTTGCAAATTAATAACAGCAACTTCTAAATCATTTACTTTAAAGAATGCCATCCCCTTCCCAGGAGTACCTTCTGGAAAATTGGCTGGTCTGACCATATTTTTGGCACTATCGATAAATTCAAATATCTCACGATTATCCCAGGTGTGATTGCCTAGTGTGACAGCCTGTGCACCATAGCCTAAAAATTCGCGGTAAATTTTTTCTGTAATCCCTTTGCCACCTGCGGCATTCTCCCCATTTATAATTGTAAAGTGAGGGCGATATTTTTCTTTTAATTTAGGCAGGTATTCCTTCACCATGTCCCGTCCTGGTGAGCCGACGACGTCTCCAATAAAGAGTAGAATCATTATTTGTCCCTTTCGTAAAAAAATTGTTATTGTTAAAATAGTATCACAAAATGGATCTAGTTAATCGGATAGGATATTGCAAAAAACAAAGCGGTGCATGTGCACCGCTTTATTTCGCGTATTCTACAGCCCGTGTCTCACGGATGACTGTCACTTTAATATGTCCCGGATAATCGAGCTCTTCCTCAATTCGCTTACGAATATCGCGCGCTAATCGATGTGCAGCAAGGTCATCCACTGAATCTGGTCTTACAATAATTCGCACTTCACGACCAGCTTGAATGGCAAAGGATTTCTCTACACCTTCATAAGACTCAGAAATCTCCTCTAACTTTTCAAGACGACGGATATAGTTCTCAAGCGTTTCACTACGTGCGCCTGGTCTTGCTGCTGATAAGGCATCCGCTGCAGCTACTAAAACGGCTATTATTGATGTCGCCTCAGTATCGCCATGATGGGAAGCAATACTATTGATTACTACCGGATGTTCCTTATATTTGGTTGCAAGTTCAACCCCAATTTCAACATGGCTGCCTTCTACTTCATGATCGATTGCTTTTCCAATATCATGAAGCAGGCCAGCGCGACGTGCTAAGGTTTCATCTTGGCCAAGCTCAGCGGCAAGTAACCCAGATAGCTGTGCTACTTCCATTGAATGCTTTAATACGTTTTGACCGTAACTTGTACGGAATTTTAAGCGGCCGAGAATTTTGATTAAATCCGGATGAAGTCCATGAACACCCACTTCAAATGTGGTTTGCTCACCAACCTCACGAATATACTCATCTACTTCACGACGTGATTTTTCTACCATTTCCTCAATTCGCGCTGGATGGATACGACCGTCTTGGACTAATTTCTCAAGTGCTAAGCGAGCCGTTTCACGACGAATCGGATCAAATCCTGATAGAATAACTGCTTCAGGAGTATCATCAATAATCAAGTCAATTCCCGTTAATGTTTCAAGCGTACGAATATTTCTTCCTTCACGGCCAATAATGCGGCCCTTCATTTCGTCATTTGGTAGGTTGACGACAGAGACAGTCGTTTCCGCAACATGGTCAGCAGCGCAACGCTGGATTGCTAGCGAAAGTATTTCCTTTGCCTTCTTGTCAGCTTCCTCTTTTGCACGATTTTCGCTTTCCTTAATCATTATTGCTGTATCATGGGTTAGTTCCTGTTCCATTCTATCAATAATGATTGTTTTTGCTTCCTCGCGCGTTAAGCTCGATATACGTTCGAGTTCAGTTTGTTGTTTTCTTACCAACTCGTCCACTTTGCTTTCCATCTCTTCAATATGCTGTTGTCTTTGGTTTAGAGAATCATCCTTCTTTTCTAAAAGATTTTCACGCTTGTTTAACGTTTCCTCTTTTCGATCTAAATTCTCTTCTCTTTGCAGTAAACGGTTTTCTTGTTTTTGCATTTCATTTCTTCGTTCACGAACCTCACGCTCTGCTTCTGTGCGAAGCTTGTGAATTTCATCCTTTGCTTCTAGCAAAGCTTCTTTTTTCAATGAATCAGCATCACGTTTCGCATCTTCAAGAATCTGCTCTGCAGCATTCTTTGCACCTGCTACTTTTGCTTCAGCAATGGATTTATGAACAAAATAGCCAACAACGGCACCGACGATAAGGCCAAGCAAAATGGAGATGATAGTCATTGGTTCCAATCGTTACACCTCCTCTTGCTATGAACTTTTGTTACATTTTTCAAGTGTCGGCATGTACATTGTTTAGACTCAACATACAGCAAGCACCAAGGCTTTTTCGGAATATAATAATACCAAAAATGTAAAATATACATGTTAATTGTAAAGGTGGGGATATTCATTGTCAAGGCTTAGTCCTATTGGCTTTTTGAAATATTTAGAATAGGACATCATTTAATCGAAAAAAGGAGCAAAACTTTATTTAGCTTTGCCCCTCCACTTTAGTCTATTAATTCAAATTGTTCATCGTCATCTTTCTCAGTGACAAATTTTTCACCATCTAAACCATAATGTTCACGGATTTTCCCTTGAATTTCGAGGCGAATATCTGGATTTTCTTTTAAGAATAACTTTGCATTTTCACGGCCCTGACCTAATCTTTCACCATTATAGGAGTACCATGATCCGCTCTTTTCAACGATATCTAAATCTGAGCCAAGATCAATGATCTCACCTTCTTTAGAAATTCCTTCACCATACATGATATCTACCTCTGCAGTTCGGAAAGGAGGAGCAACTTTATTCTTAACTATTTTTATCTTCGTCTTATTACCTACGATATCAGTTCCCTGTTTTAACGCCTCTGCACGTCGTACTTCAATACGGACAGTGGAATAGAATTTTAACGCGCGTCCACCTGGTGTAGTCTCGGGGTTTCCAAACATAACACCAATTTTTTCACGAACTTGGTTTATAAAGATAGCAATGGTCTTCGATTTGTTGATGGCACCAGATAATTTACGCAGTGCTTGTGACATCAAACGAGCTTGTAAGCCCATGTGAGAATCTCCCATTTCGCCTTCAATTTCCGCTTTTGGAACTAAGGCTGCTACTGAGTCGACTACAATAATATCAATTGCACCACTTCGGACTAATGCTTCTGCAATTTCAAGTGCTTGTTCACCCGTATCAGGCTGTGATAGCAATAACTCATCAATGTTAACACCTAATTTTTGGGCATACGCAGGGTCAAGGGCATGTTCAGCATCAATGAATGCTGCTTGTCCACCATTTGCTTGAACTTCAGCGATTGCATGCAGAGCAACTGTTGTTTTACCAGAGCTCTCAGGGCCATAAACTTCAATAATACGGCCCCTAGGATATCCACCCACTCCAAGTGCTGCATCAAGCGCTAAAGAGCCACTTGGACTCGTTAAAATCTTCGTATCTGTTTTCTCTCCCATCTTCATGACGGAACCTTTACCAAACTGCTTTTCTATTTGCTTTAACGCCATTTCTAAGGCCGCTTTACGATCATTACTCACGAATTATTTCCTCCCTTATATATAAACACATGCTAATTGCTATAATCTATTAAATAAATACCTATTAATAATATAACCGCTTTTCGGATATTTGTCGAGTAAAAAAACGAACATTCATTCGTTTGTTTTCACAGCTAAATTGATGTAATAAAAGGGAATTCTCCCTGCTTTTTGCATATATTTGCAATTTTTGTTGGCTGATAAAGCTAAATTCATCCATTTTCAGAATTCCTCCCATTCTTAATCATTCAAAAAAAAAATCACAGAACACTAATTAGCATTCTGTGACTCTTTTATGATGCGGAGAAGAAAATAGCAGCCAAATTTTACTGCACGATTCCGATTCGCTTCTCTCGTTCCGCCTAGGGTAATCTTTTCAACAGTGGTTGGTCTCCCCTTAACCGCAATACCAATAAAAACGGTACCAACTGGCTTGCCTTCAAGTTCTTCAGGACCAGCAACACCCGTAAAGCTAATTCCGATATCGGTATTAAATAGCTTAGAGGCATTTTCAGCCAACTCACAAGCACACTGTTCACTTACGGCACCATATGTTTTAAGCGTTTCTTCCTGCACCTGTAATAGCTGTTGTTTTACTTTATTTGAGTAACAAACCACACCACCGTAAAACACTGAGCTTGCACCAGAAATTGTTGTTAACTCCTGTTGAAATAATCCTCCTGTTAAACTCTCAGCGGCAGTAATCGTTAACTTTCTTTCTATTAAATTTTTCATTACCTCTTTCAATAGAGACGTATCATCGTAGCCATATAAAAATACCCCTACACGTTGGTTTATCGTTTTTTCCAACTCATCAAGCATCGATTGTGCAGTATTTTCATCTACATGGTTTGCAGTCAGCCGTAAAGTAACCTCACCGTCTCCTGCAAGTGGGGCAATCGTCGGATTGCTTTGCGCATCAATTAAATCGATAATTTCAGTTTCCAACGCTGCTTCTCCAATCCCAAAAAACCTTAACACCCTTGAGACAATTTTCTCATTAGATTTGTTGACTTTAGAAAGAGCTTGAACGCCAAACCGGAGAAACATCGGCTCCATTTCCTTCGGTGGGCCAGGCAGCAGCATATATGTATGACTTCCAAATTCTAATACCATGCCTGGAGCCATCCCATGATTATTTGGGAGAATATGAGACCCTGCTAAGACGAGTGCCTGCTTTCGGTTATTTTCCGTCATGACTCGATTGGTTCGCTTGAAAAAAAGTTCAATCGAAGCTAACGCCGTTTCATCGATAACGAGTTCTTTACCAAGATGACGAGCAATGGTTTCCTTGGTCAAATCATCTTTTGTAGGTCCAAGACCGCCTGTAAATATGATTACCTCAGCACGATTTTCAGCTAGTTCAATTGCTGATTTTAGCCTATCGGGATTATCACCAACAACTGTATGAAAATAAACATTAATACCGAGCCCTGCTAATGCTTGAGATAAAAACCTCGCATTGGTATTCACAATCTGTCCAAGCAATAATTCCGAACCAACAGCAATAATCTCAGCATTCATAACAACACACCTTCCTAGCCTTTAGCAAACTTTTGCTTACTTTGAATTTTTAAGTACATGACTATTTTTCACAAAATAATCCCACCCAGACCATAAAGTAAAAATTAAGGCAACCCACAAAGACACGACATCAAAACGAAATGGTATCATTGCAAAAATAATATTATGTAATAAAAGCGATGAAATTGCGACAATTTGTGCCCATGTTTTAATTTTGCCCAGCATATTAGCCGCGACAACTTCGCCTTCCCCTGCGAGCAATAGACGTAAACCAGTTACTGCAAACTCCCTGCTAATAATAATAATTACTAACCAAGAAGGTGCATAAACATCATTCAGTTCAACTAATACGATCAGTGCAGCTGATACGAGTAACTTGTCCGCAAGTGGGTCTAGAAATTTCCCCATATTTGTTACAAGATTATATTTTCGGGCATAATGGCCATCAACCCAATCTGTTGCAGACGCTAAAATGAAAATTAATGCACCGACAAAATGGGTAACGGGAAGGTCAGCCCCAAGAAGATGCATGTCACCCCATTTAAAGGGAACAAGCATAATAATCAAGAATATTGGAATTAATAATATTCTTGATACAGTAATTCTATTCGGAATATTCATAGTTTTCCTCCGTTTAATTAATAAAAGTGAAAAATAGTCATCAATAGATGACTATTCTTCTTTCAGAACATATTGAATCGTTATGTTCTGAACATTCGCAGTTGCTGGGACTGCATACTCAAGCTTTTGATCATTAACATATATTTCAGTGTCAGCAGCGTTTCCGACTTTGATAACAGCCATACTTTCTGCTGATAAATCTTCTGTTTGGCTCTCCGTCCCACCTGTTTTAAGTGTTCCCTGGAAGAAGGATTTCCCTTTTCCATTTTTAATACTAACCCAGGTTTGACCGTTAGAAACCAACTTCACGACAAATTTATCTGCATTTTTTAATTCATACGTTGAATTCCTGCCGCTGCTTTGAACCGCTGTAATTTCTTGTTTTGGAGTCTCATCTACCGCTTTTTGTTCCTCTTCCTGTGTTGTAATATCCTTTTGTTCCTTATCGTCTTTCTTAACCACTTTATCATCTGGTTTGTCTTTTTCAAGATTCTTGGATTTTACAATTTTAGCCGGTTCAGTTTGCTTCCCGATTGATTCATTAGAATTTCCGCCAGCATGATTTGAAATAAAATAATATAAAAGACTCGCTACCCCAATCACAAACACACCGATTAATATCTTTGGCAGAATAGCAAAGATTTTGGAATTACCTTCTGTAAGCGTTTTGTGTGTTTTCACTCTAGATAATTGCTGTGGTAAATCCTCATTATAAGTAGCAGGAATTTCACCTTGATAGGTTTCAAAAATCTCATCCGGGTTAAGGCTTAAAGCCTCTGCATATTGCTTAATAAATGCACGTACGTAAAAATTCCCGGGCATGCTCGAATAATTACCTTCTTCAATACCAGTTAAATAACGCTTTTGAATTTTGGTCATGGATTGTAAATCATCCAAGCTTAATCCTTTAGCTAGTCGGACTTCTTTAAGTCGATTCCCTAATTCAGACACCTGTTAACACCTTCCAATTTATTAAAAATCAAAATCTCCAAAATCAGATCCGGAGAACATGTTATTCTGGTCAACGACCTCATATGTAATCTCTTCTTCTGCGTCATTCCTAAGCTCGATAATATAATCAAAATCCTCAAGCGTATATTCTGAGTTTTGTACAAAGATATCCGGATGCTCGATTACTTTTACTGACGGAAGCCGCATGATTTCGCGGACAAGTTGCCAATGACGCTCATTTGCTCGTCTTGTTGAGACGATTCCATCAAGAATAAATAAATTATTTTCGTTGTACTCATCCTCAATTAGTTGATTACGGATGGTTTGTTTTAACAGAGTAGAAGAAACAAATAACCAGCGTTTATTTGCACAAACACTTGCTGCAACTAATGATTCTGTTTTTCCGACCCGAGGCATTCCGCGAATACCAATCAACTTATGCCCCTCCTGCTTAAATAATTCTGCCATAAAATCAACCAATAAGCCAAGTTCATTCCTTACAAAACGGAAGGTTTTTTTATCATCAGCATCTCTTTGAATATAGCGCCCGTGTCTAACTGCGAGCCTATCACGCAGTTTCGGTTCTCTAAGTTTAATTAATTTTATTGTGTCCATAGTATGTAATATTGACTCAAGTCGTTTAATTTGATCATCGTCTTTTGCTAAAATGAGCAATCCTCGTCTGCCTTCATCAACCCCATTTATCGTTACAATATTAATAGAGAGCATTCCTAACAAGGATGAAATGTCTCCCAATAGCCCTGGACGATTTTTTTGTATCTCATATTCCAAATACCATTCTTTTTTCAAGATATAAACCTCCTTTAAAGAAGTTTCGACATATTTTTTACAATTCCTCATCTAAACCCTATAATAAATGATTTTGGTTGAAGATGAAAGTAAAAACAAAGATATTCGTTCTTTATCGGTGGTTTTAGAAATTTATGCATAGAAAAAGAGAGGAGAACCCTCCTCTCTTTTAGCGGCCGCCGTTATTCTGGATAAGTTTAATCATCATATTAGCAATCGCCTGTTGTTCATCCTTATCAGCGACTGACCAAAGGTCTGAAAGAATTCTTTCCTGCTCATTTTTAGGTTCTACCTGATTTGCTAAATAATCTCCAATTTGAAAGGCGAGATTACTAACTGCTCCCTCACTCATACCTTCATTTTGTGCATGGTGCAGACGATCAGCTAGAAAGTCCTCCCACTGTTTCCAGTTTTCTAAAACAGACATTGTTTTCCCTCCTTTGAATTAGTACATGGTTATTTTGTGATAAAGTGCAGCGAACTATACATGAATAAATATGATTTTTAGGTATACCATCCTCCATTTAATGAAAGAACTTGACCTGTCATATACGAGGATTCCTCAGAGAGCAAAAAGGCAACACTCTTAGCTACCTCTTCTGGCATCCCTAATCTTCCCATTGGAATTTCATACGAAATCTGATCCACCTCTTCTTGGGAAAAACCACCCATCATCGGTGTTGCAATCGCTCCAGGGGCTATTGCATTAACACGAATCCCATTTAGTGCTAATTCTTTGCTTAACGCCTTTACGAAGGCAATTTGGGCACCCTTGGCTGTTGAATAAGCGACTTCACATGCCGCACCTGTTTGACCCCAAATAGATGTAATGACAACAATGCTCCCTTTTTCTTTACTAAGTAATTTTGGCAGCAGTTCTTTTGTGAGCATTAATGGATTTAGCACGTGAATATTGAGTAATGCTTCCGCTTCAGTATGCTGCAAATCAACAAGCAGTCCATATTGACTGTTTCCACCGCAATGGATAATAGCATCTAGCGAAAAAATCTCTGAATAAACCTTCGTATATCCATTCGGAACCGCAAAGTCTGCACAGATAGGAATATATTCTCCACCGTAAGGCTGTAGTTTTTTGATTAATTCTCTGATTGATTGTTCATTTTTATTATAATGCAGATACAAATGATAGCCTTTTTCTGCTAGGTTCAACGCAATCGCTTGTCCGATTCCACCACTAGCACCCGTTATTAGTACATATTTCATTTTTCCCACACACTCTTTCTAGAAACTTAAAACAGAGAAAAAAGCGCCGGGTTTACGACGCTTCCACGTTTGTTATTTTTTCTTTGGGATTACTTGACATACTGAAAAGCGTTCTTCCGAAATTACCTCAGATGCTAATGATTGTACATCGTTTAAGGTAATTTGTTCAAGTGTTGGAACTACATCAAACAGGTTCATATCATTAAAGGCATAACGAGTAAATTGATTGGCAATATATTCAGGTGAATTGACTGCCCGTAGAAATCCACCTATCTTCTTTCTTTTCGCTCGTTCCAATTGCTCTTCATTAAAAATTGCTTGCCCTTTAGCTTTTAAAAGCATCTCCGCAAGCGTTTCAGCTAGCTTATCTGGTTCCCCGGTATCCCCGCCAATCATTGCAAACCCAAAGCCTTGTTCTTGCGTGTAATCAAAGGAAAATGTTTCATCAATTAATCCTTCATTATAGAGCTGATTATAATTTTCTGAGCTTTTTCCAAACAAGAGATCAAGTAGTATATTCATGGTTAATTCATTCTTAAGCAATTCGTCGCCCGTTTGGTCGACATGGAGTGCTTTAATACCTAGTAAACATTTAGACGTTTGCACATTCATTTCAAGAACTTGTTTCTTTTCAGCCGCCTGTGAAGGTTCTGTTTCAAATTTGCGCTTAATTTCAGGCATGGCCTTGTAATCCTTTTTGGATTGATTTTCTTTTACTTGATTCATAAAGCTCTCAGGGTCCACCGGACCAACAATAAATAAAAGCATGTTACTCGGATGATAAAATGTGTTATAGCATTCATATAGCCAATCTTTTGTAATATGTGAAATTGACTCGATTGTTCCCGCGATATCGATCTTAACCGGGTGATTTTGATAAAGATTTTGAATGAGCCCAAAATATAAACGCCAATCCGCATTATCATCATACATCGTGATTTCTTGCCCAATAATCCCTTTTTCTTTTTCTACCGTTTTTTCGGAAAAATAAGGCTCCTGAACAAAATCAATAAGTGTTTCAAGATTTTTTTCTACATCTGACGTGCTTGAAAATAAATAGGCAGTCCGTGTAAAGGATGTAAAAGCATTTGCTGATGCCCCTTGACGGCTAAATTGCTGGAATACATCACCGTCTTCCTTTTCAAAAAGCTTATGCTCTAAAAAGTGGGCAATCCCATCCGGGACTTTTACAAACTCATCTTTGCCTAATGGAACAAATGTATTATCAACCGATCCATACTTCGTCGTAAAAGTCGCAAAGGTTTTATTAAATCCCTTTTTCGGCAATATATATACATTAAGTCCATTGGATAGTTTTTCATGAAATAGCTCTTCCTGAAGCTGGTCAAACGATAGTTTCTCCATTTATTTGCCCGCCTCCGTTCCAGTTAAGAAGTATATGGTATCCATTTGAATTTTCTTCGCAACCTCGACAATTTCCTCTTTCGTTACCTTCTGCATTTCTTCGAGCCATGTATCCAAGTTAATATTTGTGGCAGCCACCACATTATGATAAAGAATTTCCGTTAACCCTCTGGAGGTGTCAATTGTTTCAAGGATTTGATTTTGAATCACTGCCTTTGTTTGTTCTAACTCTTGGTCTGTGAAATCACCCTTTTTCATTGCTTCTAATTGTTCATGAATAATCCCTACTGCCTGGTCATAATTCTTTAAATCAATTCCTGACATAACCATCATCAAGCCTTTGTGACTTTCAAGACGGCTCGCTGCATAATAAGCCAGACTTGCTTTTTCTCGGACATTAATAAATAGCTTGGAATGTGAAAACCCGCCAAATATTCCATTAAACACTTGCAAGGCAAAATAATCTGGGTCACCGTAAACAATATTTGATCGATACCCAATATTTAATTTTCCTTGTTTTACGTCTTGTTCTTCTTTTATTTCTTTTACATCATTAGCTCTGTTTATTTCCTGTGGTACTAATTTTTTCGATTCTCTGTCCTCAAAATGTAATAGTTCAGAAGCGTAACTCTTTACCTCTTCTTCATTTACATCGCCGATGATAAATAAATCCATTTCATCATTTAAGAAGGCACTCTTATAATATTCATAAAGATTCTCAGCTGTAATAGCCTCTACATCTGCTGCATCGCCGTTTACTTCTAAAGCATATGGTTCACCTTTACACATTTCTTGAATTAGTCGGACATTCGAGTAGCGCATTTTATCATCGAAAACTGATTGGATCCTTTGTTTTTGTGTACGCTTCTCTTTTACTACAGTATCTTGGTCAAACGCATTATCTTTAATATTTGGATTGGTTAATATTTCGGCTAACAATTCAAATCCTTTTTTTAATAATGGACTTGGGTCACTTAGGAATTTTTCATTAGCAATTTCGATGGAAAAACTCATGATATGGTATTCGCCTTTTTTAGAGAGGTCCACAAAAAATGTGGCACCATACAACTCATCGAGATACGACCGAAGTGCCGTAGTTGTAGGATACTTTTTGGTGCTGCTTTGCAATACCTGCGGAAGAAGTGCACGTTTGGTTACATCAACATTTGTTAATGGTGCTTTCATCTTCCATATCAGGGTATTCGTTTTATATTTTTCTGTTGGTATAATGTGCAGGTTATATCCCTTAAGTGGTGTTATTTTTTCTATAGCAGTGGCCATTTACATTCCTCCTTATCGGTTCAAGGTCATACATAACAATATGTAAACATTTTTCTTTATATCTTTTCCTTTGTAATAAAACCTATACTTATTATTACTATAATTTGACAGGCATGTTCATTACAAGTATTTATACTTTTTTTCATAAAACGAACCCCCGAAATTAATCAGGGGTTCGTTTTCAATAATATTATCGATTACCTTTGATGTAGTGGGTTCCACTTGCTTTTGGTGCATCGGCTCGTCCGATGAATCCAGTTAAAGCTAAGATCGTTAATACATATGGAGCGATTAACAAGTAAACATTAGGAATTTCCTTTAAGAACGGTAAACTTGAGCCAATGATACTAATACTTTGTGCAAAGCCAAAGAATATTGCCGCACCAAGTGAGCCAAGCGGATGCCATTTACCGAAAATCATTGCAGCTAATGCCATGAAACCTTGACCACTGATTGTCGAGTGGCTGAAGTTAGATGTAATCGATTGTGCATATACTCCACCACCAAGTCCACCAAGTGCTCCAGAAAGGATGACGCCATAATAACGCATTTTCGTTACATTGATACCCATCGTGTCTGCTGCCATCGGATGTTCACCGACTGAGCGGAGGCGAAGTCCAAATGGTGTTTTAGCAACAATATACCAAACAATAATAGCAACAAGGATAGCAAGGAACGATGTCCAGTACGTATTTTGGAAGAAAATTTTACCAATGACAGGAATATCTTTTAAAACAGGAATATCAATTTTGCTAAACCCCTTACTGATAATTCCTGTTTCACCTTTATCAAAAATAAGTTTTACAAGAAACAGAGTAAGACCTGTAGCCAGTAAGTTGATGGCAACACCGGAAACCGTATGGTCTGCACGGAATGTAATTGCCGCAACCGCGTGTAAAATCGAAAATAATGCTCCTGCAGCCATTGCTATTAATAGGGCAATCCAAGGTGTGGCACTTCCAAATGTGTCAAATGTAAATAAGTTAAACACAATCGCTGAAAATGCCCCAATGACCATTAAACCTTCAAGTCCAATATTTACTACCCCGGAACGTTCTGAGAAAATACCGCCTAATGCAGTGAAGACAAGAGGAGCAGCCCATAATAATGTGGATGGAACAAGAATGATTAAGATATCCATTAAACTCAACTTACTTCACCTCCTTCTTACTAATTCGGTCAAGAAATACTCTAATGAAATAACTTGATGCAACAAAGAAGACGATTAAAGCTATGATGATATCTACTAATTCATTTGGCACCCCAGCTTCAAGCGGCATGTTTAAAGCTCCCACTTTTAGAACACCAAATAAAATCGCTGAGAAAAAGACACCCAAAGCAGTATTTCCGCCTAGTAATGCAACAGCAATTCCATCGAAACCAACGCCGGAAAATCCACCCTTTACTGCTGCGTATTCGAAAGTACCCAGCCCTTCCATTGCACCTGCTAAGCCAGCAAATGCTCCGGAAATAACCATTGATAGGATAATATTTTTATTAACATTCATCCCCGCATATTGAGCGGCATGTTGGTTAAACCCTACAGATCTTAATTCAAATCCTCTTGTTGTTCTTTCTAATAAGAACCACATAATAAAGCAAGAAATAATTGCAAGAAGAATGCCCCAGTGAAGTCTTGAATAATCTGTTATACTTTCTAACCAAGGTGAACGTAATGTTGCAGATTTATGAATAGGGCCCGAATTATCCCCATGATTTGTAATTACATTACGAATAAGATAGTTTGAAACATGTAAAGCAACATAGTTCATCATAATGGTAACAATTACTTCATGAACACGAAAACGAGCTTTTAATAGACCTGGAATGTATGCCCACAGCGCACCTGCAACTATAGCTGCTAGGATAGCCAGTGGTAAATGGATCACACGTGGCAAGTCAAAAGCTACCCCTACCCAAACTGAAGCAAGCCAGCCTACTAAGAATTGCCCCTCAACCCCGATATTAAATAAGCCTACACGAAATGCAAAGGCAACAGCTAATCCGGCTAAAATATATGGGGTAAACTGTCTGACTACTTCCCCAATATAATAGACTTCTCCAAATGCTCCATTCCATAGAGCTGTAAAGGCTGCAACCGGATTGTACCCGCTGACTAACATGATAATTGTTCCAACAATGATGCCTAATAAAACAGCGATGATTGGAGTTAATATACTTTTAAACCGCTTAGACATGTGATTGTTCACCTGCTTCCTTTCTATTCGATCCAGCCATCAATAATCCAAGTTCCTGCTCCGTCGTTTCCTTTGGATTAACAATAGCTACGATTTTCCCTTCATATATAACAGCAATACGGTCACTAACATTCATAATTTCATCCAATTCAAAGGAGATAAGCAAGACACCTTTCCCATGATCGCGCTGCTCAATTAAGCGTTTATGAATGAATTCAATGGCTCCAACATCCAAACCTCGAGTTGGCTGAGCCGCAATCAATAAGTCAGGGTTCCGATCAATTTCACGTCCAATAATCGCCTTTTGTTGATTACCACCAGAGAGAGCACGTGCCAAAGTGTATTCACTTGGAGTCCGAACATCAAACTCACTTATAAGCGTTTTTGCTTTTTTATAAATTTCACTAAAGTTTAAGATTCCGTTCTTTGAGAATGGCTTTTTATTATAAGTTTGTAAAACCATGTTCTCGCCAATTGGGAAGTTTAAAACTAACCCATGCTTGTGTCGATCTTGTGGAATATGAGCAACGCCCGATTCAGTAATTTGCCTTGGTGTATGATTGATTAATTCTTTGCCATTTAATTTTACACTGCCACTTTCAGCCTTGCGTAAACCTGTAATGGCTTCAATAAATTCAGATTGTCCATTCCCATCGACTCCTGCGATCCCGACAATCTCTCCAGCACGAACTGATAGATTTAGTCCATTTACTACCGTAACACCACGTGGGTCTTTAACGACTAAATCCTTGATTTCAAGTACTTCTTGTTTTGGAGTTGCTTCCTTTTTATCAGTTTTAAAGACAACCTCGCGTCCAACCATTAAGCTGGCAAGTTCATTAGGATTGGTTTCGCTAACCGTTACAGTTCCAATCCCCTTCCCTTTACGAATAACAGTACAGCGATCAGAAACTTCCATTATCTCTTTAAGTTTATGGGTAATTAAAATAATTGATTTGCCTTCTTTGATTAACGTTTTCATAATTTGGATTAATTCTTTAATCTCTTGAGGTGTTAATACAGCAGTTGGTTCGTCAAAAATAAGAATTTCTGCCCCTCGATAGAGTGTCTTTAAGATTTCAACACGTTGCTGCATACCTACGGTAATATCGGAAATCTTCGCTTGTGGGTCGACGGCTAATCCATAACGTTCAGAAATTTCTCTAACCTGCTGCTCGGCCTTTTTAATATCGATTTTTCCGGCAGATGTAATTTCTCTACCAAGAATAATATTTTCAGTAACTGTAAATGTGTCAACCAACATAAAATGCTGATGGACCATTCCAATTCCAAGGTCGTTTGCAATATTAGGGTTTGCGATGTTCACTGGTTTGCCTTTAACACGTATTTCACCTTGTTCGGGTTGGTATAATCCGAAGAGAACATTCATCAAGGTCGATTTTCCAGCACCATTTTCGCCTAGCAAGGCATGAATTTCACCTCTTTTTAATTGGAGGGTTATGTTATCATTCGCAACGAAGCCATTAAACTCTTTACGGATGTTGAGCATTTCAATTACATATTCCATTCTTTTTCTCACTCCCTGTGATAAGGTAAAAGGAAAAATTGACCAACAGTAGTAAGAGGTCAGACCTTTCCAACGTTTTAAAAAAACAGGGATTTCCTCCCCACTAAAATCTTAAATGAAAAGTAGAATATTTATTCTACCCTTCAGTTAAGATTCATAAGGAAGGAATAAGCAAGATGATAATCAATCCTGCTTATTCCTCACAAAAATTATTTTGCACTAAAATTCTTTAATTCATCACGAGTTCCTGGAACTTTTACTGCACCTGATTTAATCTTTTCAACCCAGTCTTTAATGGAAGCTTCAATCTCAGCTTTTTTATCTGCTTTAGCATTAATTGGGGCTACGCCAACTCCATCTTCAGTTAATCCGTATAATGCAACTTCCCCACCAGGGAAATTACCATCCATTGCTTTTTTAGATAAATCCTGAACCGCTACGTCTACACGTTTTAATGCTGAAGTAAGGACAACATCTGGACCCATATCATTTTGGTCACGGTCTACGCCGATAGCCCAAATTTCTTTGCTAGGATCTTTTGCTTTTCTGTCAGTAGCTTCTTTGAAAAGACCATTACCAGTACCTCCAGCAGCATGGAAAATTACGTCCGCACCAGAAGAATACATTTTAGAAGCAATATTTTGTCCAAGTTCCGCTTTATCAAATGCACCTGAGTATTGAACATCCACTTTTACTTCTGGTTTTGCAGCTTTAACACCTGCTAAGAAACCAGATTCAAAGCGCTCAATTACAGGAATCTCCATACCACCGATGAAACCGATATGATTAGATTTTGTTTGGAGTGCGGCTGCTACACCAGCAAGGAATGCAGCTTCTTGCTCTTTGAAAAGTACACTTGCTACGTTTGGTTGTTTAACCTCTGCATCAATAATTGCAAATTTTGAATCCTTTTGTTGTTTCGCAATCTCTTCAACTGCAGCTTGCATTAAGAAACCAATTCCGTATACTAAGTCAAAGTCTTGGCGTGCAAGAGTATTTAAGTTTGTAGAATAATCAGCATCTGATTTTGATTGAAGGTAATCATATCCGCCTTTACCTTTTGTCATTCCATTATCTTTACCGAATTTTTGAAGACCTTCCCAAGCAGATTGGTTAAATGATTTGTCATCAACGCCGCCGACATCAGTAACCATTGCTACAGAGAAATCAGTTTTCTTTTCTCCACTCTTTGCTGGTTCCTTGGTTGTGTCATCACTTTTCCCACATGCTCCTAAAAGTGTACCAGCAGCTAGAACTAGTGATAATGCCATTCCAATTTTACGCTTTTTCATGGTATTGACCCCCTATGAATGTGTTTGATTTAGTAAAAATGGTTATGTTGCAAAACTGTTTGCGTTTTCATTATGGATAAAAAAAAATTATATTCTTTTCCTTAAGACATGAAAACTAAACTTGTCCGCTTTAAAATAGTTTACCGAAAAAAGTATGGGTTCATCCATTTCATCGAAATGCATTTGTTTTAACACTAACAAAGCAGTTTCTGGGTCGCATTCTAGAATTGGGGAGATTTTGTCATGATAGCCAATTGGCTCGATTTGGGCAACCGCGTATGTAATTCTTCGGTTTGCCTCCTCATCCAAAATACGGAAAATAGATTCCTCTGTATGGGAAAAGGTTTCCGGCAAAATTCGTTCTGGCACCTTGTCGATACAGTAGACGACTGGTTCTCCATTTGCGGTTCTAACCCTCTCCATCACGAAAATCTCCTCACTAGTAGAACATGAGAAACGACGAATATCCTCTTCGGTCGGACCTTGCGTTGATGATCTAAGGAAAATTGTTCCTGGTATCATTCCAGCTTGTTTTATCATGGCAGTAACACTGTTAAGTTGTTCAATCCCTGACGTAAACAATGGCTTAACGTTAATAAAGGTTCCAACACCATGGCGCCGAATGATAACGTTTTCCTCTTCAAGAATGCGTAATGCTTCCCGAAGCGTTGCCCTGCTCACACCAAGCTGTTTAGCAAGATCAAACTCAGAAGGTAACTTCTCTTTTTCTTTGTATACTCCTGTTGCAATATCTTGCTTTAACCGATCGATTACTTGTAAGTATAAATGCCGGTTATCTGATTTTATAGACATGCTGCTTCCTCCAGCCTTATTCCTTAGACATCAGACATCTGATATCATTTCTACTAATCGAAATTTATCTTAACATTTTTTTTGGGATAAATAAATAGCTATTAAAAAAATTTGATGAGATAGGATGAATGGTGCTGTCACAAATAAAGCTAGGTACTTCCAACTATTTTTAAATGGGAAATTCGAAGGAATTTCTAAACACATGTATATTTTCATTATGAACATTTAGTACCAAGTTCTATATTATTAATAACTCCTCCTAAATTATTATCACGAAAAAAAACCTCTATTATGTATTTTTCGCATTAACATAATAAAGGCTTTGAAAGAGATTACTACTTTCTATTTAATTATGAACTTTGTTCTTCTTTATCTTTAGGTTTTGATTGGAGAACAGCTCGTGGCTTACTGCCCTCATATGGACCAACAATACCGCGTGCTTCCATTTCATCAATTAACCTAGCTGCTCTTGTATAGCCTATACGGAACCGTCTTTGTAACATCGAAACAGATGCTGTTTGCATTTCAATAATTAGCTCAACTGCCTCATCATATATATCATCATCAACCACACCTGATACTTCAGGGATATCATCAGGAATCATATCTTCCTGGTATTGCGCTTTCTGTTGGGAAATAACAAATTCAACCGTGTCCTCTACCTCTTGATCTGATAAGAAAGCTCCTTGCACACGAACTGGTTTGGCCTCTCCAACCGGGAGGAATAACATATCCCCTCTTCCCAATAGTTTTTCAGCACCACCCATGTCTAATATTGTTCTTGAATCGGTGGCACTTGAAACTGCAAAGGCAATTCTAGATGGAATATTCGCTTTAATTACCCCTGTAATAACATCAACTGATGGGCGTTGCGTTGCAATAATTAAATGAATTCCTGCAGCACGCGCCATCTGGGCTAGGCGAGTAATCGCATCTTCCACATCGGAAGAAGCAACCATCATTAAGTCAGCCAACTCATCGACTATAACAACGATATATGGCAGCAAAGGCTGCTTATCGTTTTCCTCTAAATTATGCCTTCTAACATGGTCATTATAGCCCTCAATATTACGTGTTCCCGTATGGGAGAACAATTCGTAACGCCTTTCCATTTCACTTACTACCTTTTGCAGAGCTTGTGAGGCTTTTTTTGGATTCGTTACAACTGGCGCTAATAAGTGTGGAATACCGTTATAGACATTCAATTCGACCATTTTAGGGTCAATCATCATTAATTTTACTTCATGAGGCTTTGCTCGCATTAATATACTTGTGATAATACCGTTTATACAAACACTTTTCCCACTTCCCGTTGCACCTGCAACCAGTAAATGGGGCATTTTATTTAATTCAGCTAACACGGCTTCACCTGTAATATCCCTACCTAAGGCAATAAGAAGCTTTGAATCCGGCTTGTCATTTTGCGTAGCTTCAAGCACTTCACGAAGGGAAACCATGGCCACTTCAGTATTAGGAACTTCAATTCCTATGGCAGATTTACCAGGAATTGGAGCTTCAATTCGGATACCCTTAGCAGCTAGTGCTAAGGCTAAGTCATCGCTTAAACTGACAATTTTACTAACTTTAACCCCGACATCAGGATGAACCTCATATTTTGTAACAGCTGGTCCTAAGTGTACTTGTGTGACACGCGCTTTCACGCCAAAACTCTGGAAGGTCCTTTCTAGCTTTGCCGCATTCGCATGAATTAGTTCATACTCCCCACTTTGATCTGTTTTCTTGGGTAGCTTAAGCAATCGAAGCGGCGGCAGCTCATAGGAGGTATTTTCCACCTCAGTAAAGGTGATGGGCGGAATCGGATCATCGTTCTCTTCATGGGTTCCTTTTGCCTTTGTTTCCTCACTAGGATGGGAATCGTTTTCTATTTCTTCTAAATTTGCTCGATCCGCAAAACTAGATATAATAGGTTCCGTTGTTAGGATTTCCTCATGTAGAGATGGTGTTTCTACATTTGGGACAGGCTGATTTTGTTCACGGGTTTCCTGCGCTTGTCTCTTCTGAGCTATTTTTTCTGCCTTTCGCTCTTGTTGTTTTTGTTTCCAGTCTGTCATGTCCATTTTAAAGGCATCCCACTGACTTTTTGAAAAGTCAGCCATTACAATCATGATTTTCCCAATAAAATCTCCAAAAGATTTACCTGTAAGTAAAATAATTCCAATTAAGATAAAGATAAATGCAATAATTTTCGTACCTGTTTCAGCAAATAAATAATGGAATAAGGCAAATAAAATTGCCCCTATCATTCCCCCGCCAAGATCGGTGGTGCTTGTTTCACCTCTAAGTTCCATCATGAACAATTCCCATGTATTTCCGATCACACTAGGATCTTTAAATTTCCCATCATTGGTCAGCAAATGAAATAGGGTTACATGGCTTAAAAGTAGAATAGCAGAAGTAATAAAATAACTTCCTACCAATTTAATATGGAAGAAAAAAGGAATTGTTCGTTTCCACATCAAAAAAACACTTAATACAATTAGCCCAATTAAACTAAGCATATACCATTCTCCCATCCAAAAACGGAAGAAAATAACGGTTGCCTTGCCTACTGCACCGAGTTTTGCTATCGAGATGATCGCTATTGCTAGAAGAGCCAGTGCGGATAATTCAAATTGTACAGTCTTTTTGAGATGGTTATCTCTCTTTTTTGGTTGTCGTCTTTTTTTCTTTGCCATTTAATCACCTTGTTATTTCGTTATGGTATATTCATTTCTTATCTATTAATTCAAGATAAAAGGGTAAAAAAGGAAGAAAGCAGCCTAAGGTGGCTGCTCTTGTATCTTACCTGATTATACCATAATCTACTATTACAATGCGGGCAATCCTTCTAGGTTCGCGAAAGAAATTTTTGCACCCGGGCATATTTGATTGTCCATATAATGCTGTGGATCAGTACTCAGAATCCGGACAACTTGAACATTTTGCCCATCCATCATCTCTACTAAGAGTGGTATGCCTTGATAGCTTACCATTTGTTGATTACTAGGTGACTCGGCCTCATATGGAAAAATCAGTTCAGGCGGCATCATTGTATAAAGAATCATTGAACTAACCCCTCGTTCTTTTCTTTATGAAGTTCCATCAATTCATTTAACTTTTTCATGGCCTTGCCTAGTCCGCCTACTTCATCAATTAGCCCTGTTTTTACGGCATCCACACCAATGACATTCGTTCCAATGTCTCTTGTTAAATTCCCCTTAGCAAACATTAGGTCTTTAAAGGTTTCTTCCGTTATTTTGGAATGCTTAGTTACAAAGTTGACAACCCGCTCTTGCATTTTATCCATATACTCAAAGGTTGCCGGAACTCCAATCACAAGACCTGTCAATCGGATCGGATGGATGGTCATTGTAGCGGTCTCCGCGATAAATGAATAGTCACAGGAAACGGCAATCGGCACCCCTATTGAATGCCCTCCTCCTAATACAATGGAAACAGTTGGCTTTGATAATGTGGCAAGCATTTCAGATATTGCTAGACCAGCCTCAACATCGCCGCCAACCGTATTTAAAATAATAAGGACTCCTTCGATTTTTGGATTTTGTTCTATTGCAACGAGTTGTGGAATTAAATGTTCATATTTTGTCGTTTTATTTTGTGGTGGAAGGGCTAAATGTCCTTCGATTTGTCCAATTATCGTTAAACAATGAATTTTAGAGTCTGTTGAAAGCTGTGGTACATTGGTTTGTCCTAGTTGCTGAATTTTTTCCATTAAAGTTGAAGAAGGTTTGTCCTCTTTTTGAGGCTCCCCGCCCTCTTGATTTTCAGCTTCATTTTTTTGTAAATCATTATTCATCCTAATACTCCCTTCAAGCATGATATAGGTTAGTATTTACCTATATGAGGTAGTTTCATGCTTAAAATAAAAAGCACTGGACCCGACCCAGTGCCTTCTTTTTAGATTTCCATAATGATTGGGAGAATCATTGGTCTTCTTTTCGTCTTTTCAAATAAATTTCGATTTAATTCTTCTCTGATATCCTGCTTCAAGCTTGACCATTCAAAGGAATCTTTTGCAATATTCCTTTCAACAATGTCCCGAACTAATTTGGTTGAATCCTCCATCAATTTTTCGGATTCGCGAACATAAACAAACCCTCTAGAGATTATTTCAGGTCCTGCGGCTATTTTCCGCTCATGTCTTGTTAGGGTTACTACCACAATAAGAATTCCATCCTGTGATAAAAGCCTGCGATCACGAAGGACAATATTTCCTACATCTCCAACCCCAATACCATCGATAAGGATATTCCCAGATGGTACTTTCCCGGCAAGTGTAAGTTTCCCTTCCTTCCATTCAACGATATCGCCGCGGTCAGGAATTAAAATTTGTTCATTAGTAAGTCCACATTCCATCGCCAATTTCCGATGAGCCTTCAGCATCCTAAATTCCCCGTGAACAGGTATCAAATATTTGGGCTTCATCAAGTTAATCATAAATTTTAATTCTTCTTGACTTCCATGACTTGAAACATGGATGGTCCTTTTCCCAGATATAACATTGGCACCAGCTCTAAAAAGCATATCAACAGTTTTAAATAAAAATACTTCACTGCCTCTAAGTGGTGAGGCCGCAATTAATACGGTATCACCCTTTTGAATATTAATCACTTTATCAATTTGTTTCGCCATTTTTTGTAAAGCCTCTATCGGTTCACCCTGACTTCCTGTCATTAACACGACAATTTCACGGTCTTGATAGTCTTTTATCTCACTAATAGGAATGATTAAATCCTCTGCAACTTCTAAATAACCTAAATCAAGGGCAATATGATAAATTCGTTCAAGACTTTTACCTACTACTGCTACTTTACGTCCGTTCTCCTGTGCTGCATCAAAAATATGCTGGATTCTATTAATATCAGAAGCAAAGCACGCAGCGATGATTCTCCCTGGTGCATTATAGAAAGCATTAGACATTTCACGCTCAACAATTGCTTCTGATGCCGTGTAGCCAGGCTTTTCTGCTTCTGTACTATCCGATAACAAACATAATACTCCTTGTTCCCCAATCGATGCCATTTTGCCTATTTCTGGTTTATAAAGCTTTGTCGCCGCTTGATCAAATTTAAAATCACCAGTATAAACAATGATTCCTTCAGATGTATGAATACAAACACCAACAGAATCAGGGATACTATGATTTGTTTTAAAAAAGCTTACTTCCACAGAATCCAAGTTAACAATCGTATCCGAATTAACCTCAATAAAATGTGCTTTACCAAAATAATCTTGCTCTTTAAGTTTGGCATTTGCAAGGGCAAGGGTTAACTTGGTTCCATACACAGGAACATCTAATTCACGAAGTACATACGATAACGCCCCGATATGATCTTCATGTCCATGTGTAAGGAAAATTGCTTTTACACGATCCTTATTTTCTTTTAAGTAGGTGAGATCCGGAATCACTATATCTATGCCAAGCATTTCTTCCTCGGGGAACATTAAGCCGGCATCAATGACAAATATATCCTTGTCCACCTCAACAAGATACATATTCTTTCCGATTTCTCCTATACCACCAAGTGTGATTAACTTAATGGAATTATTTAGTTTCTTTATCAATTTGTAAATCCTCCTATGCTGTATCATAATTTATATAATTGATCTCCGAAAAATGTCTAGCTCCAGCTCCGCTAAACGGCTGCTACCGCTTTTCTTATTTCCGTTCCAAATCAGTTATGATTATTATACTTGATTTTAGAAAACCTTTCCAACATTAATAATAATTGGTCTAATTTTATTAAAAAAATAAGCCAACCGAATCATTATCCGGTTGGCTTTGGTTATCTCTTATATTTTATTTAATAGGGTAATTAACGCTGAACGTTCTTGTTCTGTAAGGCCTACGAGAGGCAGCCTTACTGATCCAACATCTAATCCTTTTAGCTGTAAAGCTGTTTTAACAGGAGCAGGACTAGGTGCAGTAAATAAACCTTGCATGATAGGAAGGAGTTGCTGATGCAATTTTGCTGCCTTTTCATTCTGTCCGTTAAGAAATGCGTTAACCAATTCTTTCAATTGGTTTCCAATGACATGGGAAGCAACTGAAACAATACCTGCACCGCCAATGGAAAGAACAGGGATTGTTAGACTATCATCCCCACTATATAAAACAAAATCGTCCTCTGTATTAGCAATGATGTATGTCATTGCACTTAGATCCCCGCTGGCTTCTTTTACTGCAACAATATTTGCTATCCTCGAGAGGCGAATAATCGTCTCAGGATGGATATTAACTGCAGACCGCCCTGGGATATTGTAAACCATTACTGGCAAGGAAGTGGCTTCCGCAATGGCTTTAAAATGCTGATATAAACCTTCTTGGCTTGGTTTATTATAATATGGTGCTACAGCCATAATCGCATCTACGCCTAGTTGCTCCGCTTTTTTTGTCAATTCCACAGATGCATAAGTATTATTACTTCCTGTTCCAGCAATGACAGGAATCCGTTTATTAACCGATTTTACTACATGATTAAATAATGCCAGCTTTTCTTCCTTAGATAACGTAGGTGATTCACCAGTGGTTCCAGCAACCACAAGTGAATCCGTTCCATTATCAATTAAAAAATTCACTAATTGCGTTGTCTTGGCTAAGTCAATATGCCCCTTCTTATCAAAAGGGGTAACCATTGCCGTCGAAACTCGCCCGAAATGAACCATATTCTTACTCCTCTCGATACAATCCATCATACAAATACACTAATCGCCTCTTCCGATTCGTTTGAATAATTTACCCATTCAAAAGTAAATTATAAATCGAAAAGATTAAATTCCAATGATTCTTCTTCTAATTGAAAAGCATCATGGAGGGCATTAACAGATTTAACCAAGTCCTCCTGCTTTACAAGTACCCAAATCGTCGTATGACTGTCTGCAGATTGTAATATACGAATTCCATGATCCGATAAGGCAGTTACAATTTTTGAAGTAACTCCAGGAACTCCGGCGATACCTGCACCAACAACTGAAACTTTTGCACAATGTCGCTCAACGACAGGGTCATGCCCTAATTCATTTAAGACATGAATGGCACGATCGGTCATTTCTTCTGTTACTGTATAGATTACACCGTTCGGCGAGATGTTGATAAAATCTACGCTGATTCTTTCATTGGCCATTGCCTTAAATACTTCCGCCTGCAAGTAATATTGATCCTTTTTAGCGAAAACTTTTATTTGGGTAATATTTGAAACATGAGCAATCCCTGTAACTACTCGTTCCTTAATATCACTGCCACGATTATTTTTATTTAATGAGGTTACCAATGTTCCTAAACCTTCAGAGTAAGTTGATCGAATCCGAATCGGTACTTTTGCCTGCATCGCAATTTCTACTGCTCTCGGATGAATGACCTTTGCCCCCTGATATGCCATATTACACACTTCGGTGTAAGTGACTATGGAAAGTGGACGTGCATTTTCTGCAATGCGTGGATCAGCAGTCATAATTCCTTCCACATCAGTAAAAATGTCAATCCATTCCGCATTAAGCGCAGCACCGAGAGCTGCAGCAGAAGTATCACTTCCGCCGCGCCCAATTGTGGTCACATCTCCATTTTTTGCGGCTCCTTGAAAGCCCGCAACCACTACAACATCATTACCCTCTAATTCTTTAAGGAGTCTATCGCATTTCATATCATTGATTTTTGCATTTGTATGGTCATTGTTGGTTCGAAAACCTGCTTGAGCACCCGTTAGTGCAACAGCTTGAATCCCTTTTGCTAATAACATATTCACAAAAACGACACTAGAAATAACCTCACCACAAGACAATAATAAATCCAGTTCCCGTTTTGAGATTTTGCTTAAATTTCCACCGATTAACGAAAGTAGTGTATCAGTTGCATAAGGGTCACCTTTTCTACCCATCGCGCTTACAACCACAACCACTTTATAGCCATCAGCTAACGCTTTCTCAATATGGCCTTGAGCATATTTCCTGCCATTTTCATCTTTTACAGATGTACCGCCAAATTTTTGAACAATAATTTTCATGGTGACACCAAAACCTGCCTTTTTTGTTGTAGCTTTATTTTACAATACCTAATTTAACTAAACTTTCCGCAATTTGAACTGAATTCCATGCTGCACCTTTGAGTAAGTTATCGGAAACTACCCACATATGAAAACCACGAGGTTCATCAATGTCTCTTCTAATTCGTCCAACAAATACATCATTTTTCCCAACGCAATTTGCTGGCATCGGATATAGTTGGTTTTCCGGATCATCTTGCAAAATAACACCTGGTGCATCCTTTAATAGTGCCTTAATGTCATTTGCACTTACATTATCTGCCTCTATTTCAAAATAAACAGATTCAGAATGACCTACGGCAACAGGAAGTCGAACACAAGTAGCGGAAACCTGTAATTCTGGCAAGTGCATGATTTTTTTTGTTTCATTAATCATTTTCATTTCTTCAAATGTGTATCCATTTTCTTGAAATTTATCAATTTGTGGAATGGCATTAAAAGCAATCTGATAGTGATTTTTATCAGATTTTACTGGTAATATCTTAGGCTCATATGCTTCACTGTTTAAAATCGCCTGAGTTTGCTCCATTAATTCTTCAACTGCTGCTGCACCTGAACCAGAAACAGCTTGATAGGTTGAAACAATTACCTTTTTCAAGCCGAAGTGTTGACGGATCGGCTCGAGAGCAACCACCATTTGAATGGTAGAACAATTTGGGTTTGCAATAATCCCATTTTGATTGTGAAGGTCGGCTTCATTTACTTCAGGTACAACTAATGGTGTATTCTCATCCATTCTAAAAGCACTAGTGTTGTCCACCACAATCGCACCACGTTTAACAGCTTCCGGACCAAGCTCCTTTGATACACTGCCACCTGCACTAAACAGGGCAATCTCAACACCTTCAAAGCTCTCAGGCTTAGCTTCTTCAATGGTATATTCCTGACCATTAACATCTACTTTTTTCCCTGCTGATCGAGCTGAGGATAATAGAGTTAGTTTTCTGATTGGGAAGTTCTCTTTAATTAATGTTTGTATCATTTGTTGTCCTACTGCTCCTGTCGCTCCAACAACAGCAACGTGAAATCCATTTTGTTGACTCATTACAGGTTCCCCTTCCAACTAGCTGGTCATTATATCAAAAAAAGGAATTGGCCTTTATATAGCTGCCAGCATGTTATCCATAATTTTTATTATCTCATCAGCGGGCAATTGATCTTCCCACTGATGATAGAATAATTTATTTTAACATATTCCATAAAAGAAATAACCTTTTTTGATGAATGAGGGGGGATAATTAGTCAGAATCTTTATACCTTTCTACTAACACAGGTTGAATTTGTTTTCCTTCGATTGCTGCTTCAACAGTTTCAGTGAGCAATGCCATTCTTGCAACCATTGAATTTGGCTTATTTTTGGGGTCATCCTGACCATAGGGAATAAAATATATATTCTTTGTTGCCATTAACCTCATTAAGTTTACACCATTTAATCCGAGTGCGTCGTTGGTTGAGATTCCAAGGACAACGGGCTTTAAATTTCGGAGCGTGGCTTTTGCAGCCATTAATACTGGGCTATCGTTCATGGCATTGGCAAATTTACTCATTGATACACCTGTTAATGGAGCAATGACCATACAATCAAGTGGGATTTTGGGACCGAGTGGTTCCGCTTTTACAATTGAATCAATAATCTTATTCCCTGTTAAATCTTCAATTCGCTGAATCCAATCCTCCCCTTTACCAAACCTGGTATCTGTATTTTTTACTGTAAAAGTTACAACTGGCAAGACCTCAGCTCCAGCTTGCACTAATTTTTCTATTTCCGGGAATACTGCATCATACGTACAATGTGAACCGGTTAAGCCAAAGCCAATTCTTTTACCCTTTAAACTCATTTCACTTTCCCCTTTCGCTTTCTTAAATCATCTTGAAGCAGTTGGGCAAGAATATTCGCCAGAATTTGACCCGCTGTTTTCGGCGCTACAATTCCTGGCAATCCTGGGGCAAGTAATGCCTTTATTCCCCTTTTTTCTGCGTATCTAAAATCAGTTCCACCCGGTTTTGATGCAAGGTCAATAATGAGCGTGTGTGAAGGCAATTTAGAAATAACTCTTGCTGTTACGATTAAATGTGGCGCTGTGTTTATTAAGATATCGCTATTATTCACTTCATTTTCCAAATCCTTCAAATGAAAAGGCGTTAAGCCCATTTCAGTGATTCTTGCCAAATGTTCACTCTTTCTAGCTCCAACCTTCACATTTGCTCCAAGTGCCGCAAATGTTCTTGCAACACTCATTCCAACTCTACCTAACCCAAGAACCGTAATATTCGACCCATGTATGGTAAAATCAGTGTGTTGGATCGCCATCATAATTGTCCCTTCTACTGTAGGGATTGAATTATAGATAGCCACATCATCCCTTTCAAATAACTGAATAAGAGTCCGCTTGGCTTCCTTGGTAATCCCATTTAAATAGGCATTGCTAATTCCTGAATAAATCGTACAATGTTCTGGAGTCTTAGAAATTATATCTGCAGTCAAAATAACCTTTTCATTTGAAAAGATTGTTTCTACCTGTCCTTCTAAGTTAGTACCCGGCACTGGTAGGATAAGGGTATCCATTATTGAAAAATCGACTTCATCCAGTTTTTCCTTGACCGCACCCGTAAAAGCATGGTCAAGCTGTTCAAAACCAATAAGCGATAGTCTCGCATCTAATTCGGTTAACTTGCGGATGATTTCCAGCTGTCTGGCATCCCCACCAATCACGGCAATTTGCATCCCTGTCAGCATGAAAACATTCACCTTCTTTTTTTTAAAATCCTACTATGAATTCCCTTTTCTTTATATCACTTCACCATATTATGTCGGTTAACTTCATTCGGTGAGTTTTCCATCCATACTAAATAAAAAAGCCCAAGCAAGTTGACACTTGCTTGGGCTTTTTTGCCACAGTACGTTACTGTTCTTCATCTGGTACATCGATTATGATCATATCAGAGCCAATTTTTTTAATGTGCTGCCAAGGGACCCTGATTTCTTCCCCTTGTTTTCGAAAACCAAACCATTTAATTGAAGGTATTAGCAGAGCCTGAATTTGACCGGTGCCTTCATTAATTTCTAAATCGGTTTGGCCAAGTACACCAAGTCGTTCTGCCTTTTTTACATCAACAATTTCTTTTCCGCTTAGTTCACTTAACCTCAATGCTTTTGTCCCTCCTTCATTACCCCTTACTATTAGTTTATAAGAGGAAGTCCTCCTTTAGACTAACTAAAAAAAGAGGTAATCCAACTGCATGGATCACCTCTTTTCTTTTATGCTAATGAAGTTGGGAATTCTCCGTCTGGACTGATTAGGGTTACGGAATAGTTGTCATTAAAGACTGCCTTGGTCATTTCGTCTACACTCTGTTTGGAAACTGCATCAATCTGATCGATAATTTCATCGAGTGAACGGTGACGTTTCAATAAAAGTTCATTTTTACCATTACGACTCATCCGGCTGTTTGTACTTTCCAGACTTAACATCAAGCTGCCCTTCAGCTGCTCTTTACTATTTGTTAATTCTCGTTCAGTAATTCCTTCTTGCTTTAATTTATTGAGTGTTTCTTGGATGGTTTCATATAGAACATTAAGCTGTTTGGCCCCTGTTCCACCATAAACCGTCACAATCCCACTGTCTTGATAGGCAGAATGGTACGAGAAAACTGAATAAGCTAATCCCCTTTGCTCACGGACTTCCTGGAATAATCTTGAGCTCATGCTGCCACCCAAAATATTATTTAATGTAATTAGGCTGTAGATATCTTCATGCCCAACCTTTAATCCTTCAAAACCAATACATAAATGGGCCTGTTCCGTATCCTTCTTTCGAGAAATACGATTGGAATGGAAGGTAGGAATATTTTCAACTGCTTGGTTGTTCGCGCCTTTATAGGATCCAAAATACTTTTCGACTTCTTTAATAAAGGATTCCGATACATTACCTGCAATTGAAATGACAACATTTTCAGGAGTGTACCTCTCATGAATATATTCCTTTAACGTTTGGCCGGTAAACGTATTAAGCGTTTCTTCTGTTCCTAAAATAGGATATCCTAGTGGATGTTCTCCATAAACTGCTCTGCTCAGTAAGTCATGAACAATATCATCAGGAGTATCTTCGTACATTTTTATTTCTTCTAAGACTACATTTCTCTCTTTGTTTAGTTCCTCTTCCACAAAAGTTGAGTTAAAAAACATATCAGCTAACACATCTAATGCAAATTGGGAATGTGTATCAAGGACTTTTGCATAATAGCAGGTATACTCCTTTGATGTAAACGCATTCACCTGTCCGCCAATACTATCAAAGGATTCGGCAATTTCTTTTGCTGACCTTGTATTTGTGCCTTTAAAGAACATATGCTCCAGAAAATGTGAAATACCATTGTTCCCGGGGTTCTCATCTCTAGATCCTGTACCAATCCATACACCAATTGCAACTGATCGTACAGTTGAGATATTTTCTAAAACAATTCTTACACCATTTTGGCATGTGTATTTATTAATCATCGACTTCCTCCAGTCTCTATATCAGAAGCTGCTGCTACTCCATTTATCATTATACTTATTAAAATGTATTTTCTCCAATTTTCAGTATATCTTACTACGATTATTACTCAACTCTTTCTTCACTCATTAATTCAGAAACTGTTCCAATTTCTAAGTTTTTTTGTTTAATTTGTTTGATTAAGCGATCAAGTGATTTCGCAGTCGATTCTGTTGGGTGCATAAGGACCATTGACCCGTTGTTAATTTTTGACATCACACGATTTACAAGAACATCTGCAGTTGGTTTCCTCCAGTCCACGGTATCAACTGTCCACATAACGGTCTTCATTTTTAATTCACTGGCAACTTTTATCGTCTCATCTCGATAACTGCCACTAGGAGGAGCAAACCAGACGCATTTCTTACCTGTAGCTGCTTCGATAATTTCATTTGTTTTCACGATTTGTTCCCTGGCGCTGCCACTGGTTAGTTGCTTCATATCTGGATGAGAATAGGAATGGTTCCCAACCTCATGACCAGAACTGACAATCATTTTTGCTAGATCGGGATTTTTTTTGACCCAATTTCCTTCAAGAAAGAAACTAACCGATATATTATGTTTTTTTAGAGTTGCAAGCATCTCTGATAAATATTCATTTCCCCACGCCACATTAATAATAAACGTTACCATTGGTTTATTTGGATTCCCTTTATAAATAGGAGCTGGCGGTAAATCGTTGAGATGAACCTTTGGCTTTATCTGAGTAAAGATTAGTCTCTTTTCATTAAAAACGCCTTTTTGTTTCATATTCTTATATGAAGCTGGAATATCAACCTTTCGCCCATTATAGCCAGGAATAGCTTTCCAGACCCTGTCATTGGTCGCATCGATAGGCGGTATTTCGTATGTAGTGGCTTTTTTAATAATACTCTGATAAAGAGGGTCTGACTCTTTTGCTGCGGGCAATGCTGTTTCCTTTTTTAAAGTTAAATATTTGCTAACAAATGGATTACTTACAACAATCCATCCTGCTAAACAAATCATTATTATGATTGAAACTTTTTTCATCTAACCTTCCCCCTTTCCATACAGAGTATGTATAAAAGGGACAAGGTAGAACTGTAGGTTCACTTATACAACATATGTAAAAAGCCAGGGTAATTACCCTGACTTGCCTATTTATTATTTACTTTCTTCGGCCTTTTCACGCTGTTCTTTTAAGACGGCTTTGCGAGAAAGGTTTACACGACCCTGTTTATCAATCTCGGTTACTTTAACTAATAGTTCGTCCCCGATTTTGATAACATCCTCCACTTTACCTACTCGCTCTTCAGCAAGTTCAGATATATGAACGAGACCATCTTTACCAGCAAAGATTTCCAAGAAGGCTCCAAATTTTTCAATTCGTTTTACCTTACCAAGATACATTTCGCCTACTTGAACTTCACGAACAATATCTTCAATGATTTTCTTTGCTTTTTGGTTCATTTCTTGATTTGTTGATGCAATAAATACGGTACCATCCTGCTCGATATCAATCTTTACGCCAGTTTCTTCAATAATCTTATTGATTTGCTTACCGCTTGGTCCAATAACATCACGAATTTTATCTGGATTGATTGTCATCGTCAAGATTTTTGGTGCAAACTGTGAAAGCTCTGCTCTCGGTTCAGAAATAGTAGCCAACATAGAATTTAAAATATGCATTCTGCCCACTTTTGCCTGCTGAAGGGCCTCTTCTAAAATTTCACGGGAAAGACCTTCAATCTTAATATCCATTTGAAGTGCAGTAACACCTTTTGCAGTACCCGCTACTTTAAAGTCCATATCTCCTAAATGATCTTCCATCCCTTGAATATCAGATAAAACGGTATAATGCTCTCCTGATTTTACAAGGCCCATTGCAATACCTGCTACTGGAGCTTTAATTGGAACACCAGCATCCATCATAGCTAATGTACTAGCACAAATACTTGCTTGAGAAGTGGAACCATTCGATTCAAGTACTTCAGATACAAGACGAATCGTATATGGGAAATCCTTTTCAGACGGAACAATTGGCTCAAGTGCACGTTCGCCGAGGGCACCATGACCAATTTCACGACGTCCCGGACCACGGATTGGACCGGTTTCTCCAACACTGAATTGAGGGAAGTTATAATGATGCATAAAGCGTTTTTCTTCCTCAATTCCAAGACCATCAAGGATTTGTACATCCCCCATTGCCCCAAGCGTACAGATACTAAGCGCTTGAGTTTGTCCACGTGTGAAAAGACCTGAACCGTGGGTACGAGGCAAAATACCTATCTGTGAGGACAATGGTCGAATTTCATCAATTTTCCGTCCATCTGGACGAACCTTTTCTACCGTAATTAATCGACGAACTTCACCTTTGACAATCTTGTCCAATATTTGTTTCACTTGCTTCATATCTTCATCTGTGGCTTCTTGTTCCACATATTTGGAAATAACCTGGTTTTTGACTTCTTTAATGGCATCTTCACGGGCATGCTTTTCTTGTACCTGAATGGCATTTAACATATCAGCTTCACAGATTTCCCGAACCTCGGCCTCGAGTTCTTTATCAATTTCATAAAGAGAAATCTCTCTCTTTGGTTTGCCAATTTCAGCGACAATTTTTTCTTGAAACTCAATTAAGCGTTTTATCTCATTATGACCAAACATAATGGCTTCAAGCATTGTTTCCTCAGGAACCTCTAACGCCCCTGCCTCTACCATGTTGATTGCATCCTTAGTACCGGCAACAGTTAAATGAATGTCACTTTTTTCAGCTTGTTCAACAGTTGGGTTAACGACAAATTCATTGTTAACTCGACCTACAACCACACCTGCAATTGGACCTTCAAACGGGATATCGGATGTACTTAGTGCTAATGAAGAACCAAACATTGCAGCCATTTCTGTAGAACAATCTTGGTCCACACTCATAACAATACTAATAACTTGAACATCATTGCGAAATCCATCAGCAAATAGCGGACGAATGGGTCTGTCAATAAGCCTGCTTGCTAATATTGCTTTTTCACTTGGACGGCCCTCACGTTTAATAAAACCGCCCGGGATTTTCCCCACTGCATATAACCGCTCTTCATAGTTAACTGTTAATGGAAAAAAGTCCAAGTTTTTTGGCTCTTTTGAGGCAGTAGCCGTACTTAATACTGCTGTATCTCCATAGCGTACTAGGACCGCACCGCTTGCTTGTTTAGCTAATTGTCCAATTTCGACAGTTAATTTACGGCCTGCCCAAACCATGGAATACTCATGTTTCAATTGTTCCATATTTTTACCCCTCTCTATCTAAATCACTTAGGAGGATGATGCGAAAATTTTCACTCCCGCTTTACTCATCATACTAAATTTACTTTTATTAAAAAGCTTAAAAAGCTGTTGTTTCAATAGGTAATCACCTTAATAGTATGCACAAAAATTACTGACTTAAAAATATGTATAAAAAATTCTTTATTTTCTTTTCTTCTTTTTAGGCTAATAAAAAAGCGGGAATAATCCCGCTTCTGTAAATTAACGACGTAGACCAAGCTTATTAATTAACACACGGTAACGTTGTACGTCTTTGTTACGTAAGAATGTTAAAAGATTACGACGTTTACCAACCATTTTCAAAAGACCGCGACGTGAGTGGTGATCTTTCTTGTGAGTACGTAAGTGCTCATTCAAATTGTTGATTGATTCTGTAAGGACAGCGATTTGAACTTCTGCAGATCCAGTGTCGCTTTCATGAGTTTTAAACTCATTGATAAGTTCATTTTTACGTTCTTGAGTGATTGCCATCCGGATTCACCTCCTAAATTTTACAAATCCCCTGTTACTGAGCAAGCGTTGGTGATTCGCCTTGCCAAGTAGAGGTTATTTTTAATACGTTAATAAGAATACAACTTTTCTCGTCAAAAAGCAAGGCTATACCTAAGTTTATTGTAAGAAAAACACTTTTTTAAGATTAGAATTAAGAAGATCGTCTTATTTATAGTCTCTGTTGATTTCCGCTCCAGGCGCTCCCTCAACATGGCAAGCCTAATTTTTAAAATAATTTAAAGAATTTTGTTTATCTTTTTCTATTTGAGCAACCAGCTCTGCAATACCTGAGAATTTCTGTTCTTTTCGTAAGGGAAGATGCCACTGAATGACCACTTCTTTACCATAGATATCCTCATTAAAGTTGAATAAATGTACTTCGACAGAAGTATGTAAGGCTTCCTTATTAAAGGTGGGTTTGTAACCAATATTACAAACTCCATTGTACCATTGCGGGTCTGTGTCTACTTTCATTCTAACTGCATACACACCGAGCGGCGGGATAATATAATCATCATTTATGTCAACATTTGCCGTTGGAAAGCCAATCGTTCTGCCTCGTTTATCTCCGTGAATGACAATGCCCGAGGTAGTATAATATCGACCAAGAAGTGATAGAAGCGTGTCTGTTCTTCCCTCTTTAAGCAGCTTTCGAATTCTAGTTGAACTAACCTTTTCGTCAGCCTGAGTGAACTTTGGAACGACAGAATAAGAAAATTGATTTCTTGAATGAAAGGGCAATGTTTCCATTGTTCCTTTTCCCATGCGCCCATAAGTAAAATCAAAACCAGCAACCACGTGCATTACATTCAGTCCAATCACGTATTGGTCAATGAATTCCTGTGGCAGCAAATTAGCAAATTCAGTGGTAAAATTAATGATAAATAAATAATCAATACCAAGTTCTTCAATGATTTTTATTTTTTCAGTTAATGGGGTGATATACTGAATCTGCTGCTCGGTTTTTCCTAATACAACGGAGGGATGGGGATCAAATGTCATGACCGCACTGCAAATACCTTTTTCATCAGCATGCTTTTTTGCCTCAAGAATCACTTGTTGATGTCCACGATGCACTCCGTCAAAATAACCCAGAGCCAGAGCTAGGGGTGGATTTTCAGCATTTATGTTTTTATATGGAAATCTAAGCCTAATTACTTCCAATGAAACTCACCTTTTCTATACCGTACCTTTTTAATCTAAATCATTACGTAACACTTTAACTGGTTTAAAGAGGTCTGGCTTGCTGGGATGTCTTGAATAAATAGCCAGAGCTAGTCCATCAGCAGTTTCAGTGACAATTGGTCCGTTACTTGTTGATAAATGTTCTGGCATCTGTAATAATGCACCATTTTTCACTTTCTCTGCTACTTTATCATTAATTAGTAATTTCGGCAAATCAGAAAGTGCAGTTTCTAGTGGTCTTAATACACTCGAAATTGTTCCTTCTTCCATATGTCTTTCAATCTCTTCGAAAGTCAAACAATCCTCTAATGAATATGAAGCTGATTGAACTCTTTGTAAGAACGACATATGTGCGGGGTAGCCTAACATTTCACCTATCATGACTGCTAAGGTTCGAATATAAGTTCCTTTACTACAACTGACTCTAAACCTAAATGTAATGGTTTCACCAATAAATTCAGAACGACCATCTAATAGTACAATTGAATAAATCGTTACCTTCCTAGTTGGCCGTTCGACCTCAATCCCCTTCCTGGCTAATTCATACAGACGGACCCCGCCTACTTTCACCGCTGAGAACATTGGCGGGGTTTGTTCAATTTCACCTGTGATTGATTGAAGTATTTGTAGAATCTCTTCTCGTTGAATGATCCGGTTTACCGGTTTCTGTGCCACTATTTCACCTGAGGCGTCTTCCGTTGTGGTCGAAAAACCAATCGTTACTTCTCCCTCATAAGTTTTACCAGCATCTGTTATGTATTCAGCAACTTTCGTCGCCTTTCCTATGCATATAGGAAGCACTCCAGTGACGTCTGGATCTAATGTGCCTGTATGACCTACTTTTTTTGTTTTTAATATTTTCCGTAACCTAAAAACACAGTCATGGGATGTTAAGCCTGCGGGTTTAAATAAAGGTATTATGCCTTCCAATCAGTTGTCCTCCAATCAAAAATTTCATCGAAAAAAAAGGATAGACAATGTCTATCCAATTATTCTTCTTCACTTTTTTCTAAAGGTTTTTCATCCTTATGGAGTTGATGAAGAAGTGTATCAATTCGATTTCCGTAATCAATAGATTCATCCCATTCAAAGATGATTTCAGGTGTTTTACGAAGACGGATACGGTGGCCGATTTCAGTTCGAATAAAGCCTTTTGCTTTGGCCAAACCTTTTAACGTATTTTCCCTTTGCTCTTCATCGCCTAATACGGAAATATATACTTTTGCTTGTTGTAAATCTCCTGTTACTTCAACGTCGGTAACCGTCACAAAACCAATCCGTGGATCCTTGATTTTACGTCCGATGATGTCACCTAGTTCTTTTTTCATTTGTTCGCCTACACGATTTGCTCTGTGGCTCATCACATTCACCTCTTAACTTAAAGCCATTCAATCTCGGTGATCGTTCTCTCTATTTCTGGAAAAGAATCGATTAATTTCAAAGCATTTTGCAACTCATGTTCCGTCGTTACACGTGTGGAAGTGACAACAACGATGGCAATTTTCGTTCGTTGCCACATATCTTGAAACCCCACTTCTGATACAGAAACATTATATTTCTGTTTTAAACGTGTAAGAATTCGTTGCAGAACAGCCCTTTTCTCTTTTAAAGAATGAGCATCATAAATCAGACATTCACAAACGGCCGAACCGATGATCATTTCCGTTCAATTTCTTCCATTACATATGCTTCAATGATGTCGCCTTCCTTAACATCATTAAAGTTTTTAATGGTAATACCACATTCGTACCCTTGGGCAACTTCTTTTACATCATCCTTAAATCGTTTTAACGCGTCAATATTCCCTTCAAACGTAACAACACCATTACGTATTAAACGAATACCGCTATCCCGAGTAATTTTACCATCAGTTACATAGGAACCGGCAATTGTTCCGACCTTTGAAACTTTAAAGGTCTGGCGAATTTCTGCTTGACCAATAATTTTTTCTTGGAATTCAGGATCTAGCATACCTTTCATTGCTGCTTCTATCTCTTCGATTACTTTATAGATAATCCGGTGAAGACGAACGTCCACTTTCTCCGCTTCAGCTGCGCGTTTTGCATTTACATCAGGGCGAACGTTAAAACCGATAACAATCGCATTTGAGGCAGCGGCAAGACTAATATCTGATTCATTAATCGCACCTGCACCACTATGGATAATTTTGATGTTAACACCTTCAACATCTATTTTTTGCAATGAAGCGGCAACCGCTTCAGCAGACCCTTGAACGTCGGCTTTAAGGATGATATTTAAATCCTTCATTTCACCTTGCTTCAATTGGTCAAATAATGTTTCTAAGCTAACAATCGACTTTTCACCACGCTGAGCAACTAACGCTGTTTGAGCGCGCGCTTCGCCAACTTGACGGGCAGTTTTTTCGTCCTCAAACACAACGAAACGATCTCCTGCTTGTGGCACGTCATTGAGTCCAGTTATTTCAACTGGTGTTGACGGACCAGCTTCTTTGACGCGGCGTCCTTTGTCATTCACCATTGCACGGACACGACCAAACGTATGCCCAACAACAATTGGATCACCAATCTTTAGAGTACCGTTTTGAACGAGTAAGGTTGCGACAGAGCCACGACCCTTATCTAATTGTGCTTCGATAACAGTACCAACGGCTTTACGATTTGGGTTGGCTTTGTATTCCTCTACTTCACCAACCAGTAAGATCATTTCAAGAAGCGTGTCAATTCCTTCTCCGGTTTTTGCAGAAAGAGGTACAAAGATAGTTTCCCCGCCCCATGCTTCGGATACTAATCCATGTTCCGTCAATTCTTGCATTACCCGGTCAACATTTGCAGCTTCTTTATCCATTTTATTAACAGCTACAATAATTGGAACCTCAGCAGCCTTCGCATGGTTGATTGCTTCAACAGTTTGCGGCATAACACCGTCATCTGCGGCTACAACTAAGATTGTAATATCGGTTATTTTAGCACCACGTGCACGCATCGTCGTAAATGCAGCGTGTCCAGGTGTATCAAGGAAGGTTATTTTTTTGCCATTTTCCACTACTTGGTAGGCACCAATATGCTGGGTAATTCCCCCAGCTTCACCTTCTGTCACCTTTGTGTTACGAATGGAATCGAGCAAGGTTGTTTTACCATGGTCAACGTGACCCATTATTGTTACAACAGAAGGTCTTTCAATGAGTGATTCCTCAGAATCCTCTGTAAAATACACTTCAAGATCTGTGGTATCTATTTTAATTTCTTCTTCCACTTCAACCCCATACTCACTTGCAATTAATTCAATCGCATCTTTATCTAAGACTTGATTAATAGTTGCCATGACACCAAGTAAAAAGAGCTTTTTAATAATCTCTGAAGGCTCACGATAAATCTTTTTCGCTAATTCACCTACAGTTAGTGATTCACTAAAAGTAATTTTAGCTGGAAGCTCCTTCTCTTTTCTCTTCTGTGGCTGGGCTTGTTGAACTGGAGTATGAGTCTTCTTCTTTTTATTATTATTATTGCGATTTTGATTGAAATTATTATAAGGCTTGGCCTTAGCTTTATCAGCATTGTTGAAGACCTTATTTTCTTTCGATTGAGTTTCCTGGTTTTGCTTCTTGCCTTCGACCGTTTTTGGAGGAGAAACAACTTTAACTTTGCTAGGAGCGGCATTTTTATCTGCAGCTTCTTCAAATGCTTTAGGAGTTTTCGTCTGAACTTGCGGCCTTTGCGTTGACTGTGCAGGTCTTTGGTTTTGACGCTGCGCTTGAGTTGGACGAGAGTTTGTAGATCGTTGTGGCTGTTGTCCAGTTTGACTATTCTCTTGTTTTTGCTGTGGTGCCTTGTTATCCTTTTTACTGAATGTTTCGTCAAGCTTTTTAACTTCTGCGTCTTCTATTGTTGCCATATGATTGGAGACCTCTATGTTCATTTCTTTTAGTTTTGTGATGATTTCTTTACTTGAAATGTTGTGTTTTTTTGCATACTCATATACACGTATTTTACTCATCTTTTCACCCCCGCTAGATTTAATCGAGCAACGTTACCATTTTCTTGGCAAATCCAACATCCAGAACAGCTACAACAACGCGGGCTTCCTTGCCAATTGCTTGACCAAGAAGGTGACGATTTTCCACAATTTTATATGGAACCTCATACGAATTACACTTATCAGTAATCTTTTTTGTCGTATTTGCAGAAGCATCTGCGGATAATAAAATGAGATACGCCTTTCCGCTTTGAATCTGCTTCACGGTTAGTTCCTCACCTGATATGATTTTGCGTGCTCGATTGGCCAAGCCAAGCAATGACATCCATTGATTTTGTTTCATTTGGATTGTCAGTTCTCCTTCTCTATAAGCTCAAGTAGCTCTTCGTATAACGAATCATTTATAGAAACCTGTAAGTGATTAGATAGGGTATTCTTTTTCTTGGCAAGTAAGACAGCTTCCTTGTCCCTTGAAAGGTAGGCACCCCTTCCGGATTTCTTCCCCGTCAGGTCAATGGATACTTCCCCTTCTTTTGAGCGAACGATGCGAACAAGTTCTTTTTTCGGTTTCATTTCACCGGTTGCCACACATTTGCGCATAGGAACTTTTTTCTGATTGTTCATTCATCATTCACCTCACTTTTTAGTCCAACTCTTCTTCATAATCGAAATCAGTGTCAACTTGATCATCAAAAAGTCTTATGGTTTCTTCACGTGGATAAATTCCAATCTCACGTGCATCAGTTTCTGATTTAATATCAATTTTCCAGCCAGTTAATTTTGCAGCTAAGCGGGCATTTTGTCCGCGTTTCCCGATTGCTAAAGAAAGTTGATAATCAGGAACAACAACTGTTGTTGCTTTTTCATTCTCGTTAACCATTACATCTAAAACTTTTGAAGGGCTAAGAGAGTTTGCCACAAACACTACCGGGTCTGCTGACCACTTGACAATATCTATTTTTTCACCCTTTAATTCATTGACTACCGCTTGAACTCTAGCACCTTTAGGTCCAACACATGAACCAACCGGGTCTACTTCAGTTTTGTCAGAATGAACTGAGATTTTCGACCGATCTCCGGCCTCACGGGCAACTGACTTAATTTCAACAGTTCCGTCATAAATTTCCGGAACTTCAATTTCAAATAATCGTTTTAAGAGACCGGGATGTGTCCGAGATACGAATATTTGCGGTCCCTTCGTCGTCTTTTCAACTTTGGTAATAAATACTTTTATTCGATCATGAGGCTTATAACGTTCATTTGGCATTTGCTCATTTACAGGTAACAATGCCTCAATTTTCCCAAGACTTACATAAATGAATTTCGAATCCAGTCTTTGGACAATACCGGTCATAATATCTTCTTCACGGTCGATAAACTCTGAATAAATAATTCCACGTTCTGCTTCTCTTACACGCTGAGTAACCACTTGCTTTGCCGTTTGAGCAGCAATCCGCCCAAAGTCCTTAGGTGTTACTTCCATTTCGACAATATCTTCCACTTGGTAATTAGGTGTGATTTGTCTGGCATCCTCTAAGGAAATTTCGAGACGAGGGTCAAATACTTGATCGACCACTTCTTTTCTAGCAAAAACACGCATGGATCCTGCCTGTAAATTCAAATCAATCCGAACATTCTGGGCCTGATTAAAGTTTCGGCGATATGCCGATACAAGAGCTGCCTCGATTGCCTCAATTAAAATATCTCTGGAAATACCTTTTTCTCTTTCCAGTATTGTAAGAGCATCTAATAATTCGCTGCTCATCTGTTTGTATCCCCCTATCCTTTATCTATTATTTCATTACGAAAAAGAGACGGCTAATCGCGCGTTGGCTACTTTTTCATAGGGAATTTCAATCGTTTTCTTTCGTGTTTTAATCTTCATTTCGATTTTTAAATGTTGACCATTAAATTCTAATAATTCCCCTTCGAAGCTTTTCTCCCCATCGATTGGTTCATAAGTTTTGATAAAGACATTTTTCCCGATTGCCTTTTGGAAATCTTTATCCTTTTTCAATGGACGCTCTGCTCCAGGTGAAGAAACTTCAAGAAAATAGTTATGGGGAATCGGATCAAGCTCATCGAGTTTTTCGCTGAGTTTTTCGCTAACGAGTCCGCAATCCTCAATATCAACACCGTTGTCTTTATCGATATATACGCGAAGAAACCAACTTTTCCCTTCTTTCAAATACTCAATTTCCACTAATTCTAAACCAAGTTCTTGAAAAATAGGCGTGGCTATTTCTTCTACAACTTCCGTTACCTTGCTCATGCTTTACCTCCTTTTTCCGATAATTTCACCCATATTGTATGTAGTTCACGGAAAGTTTTATCATGTTACACTAAGAAAAAACATTTATACAAAAACGAAAGAGCGGGTTTCCCCACTCTTGATCACGAGAGTATTTCTTAGTATTTCCAATAAAACTATACCATAACCAACATTTTTATGCAAATAGCATCGAGGTTTGTCAAGTATTTTCCTATTTAGAACAACGATAACTGGTTTTGCTCCGGAAGAGCTGCGAGACATCCTTGTTTGTCTAAAAACTCAAGAATAGTCTTTGATACTTTTCCACGCTGCTGCAAATCTTCTTTCGATAAAAATTCACCTGTTTCCCGAGCCTTGACAATATTATAAGCCGCATTTGTTCCTAATCCCGGAATGGAATTAAAGGGCGGTATTAAGGTATTGCCTTCGATGGTAAATTCAGATGCTGATGATTTGTATAGATCGTAGTTTTGGAAAACAAATCCTCTTTCTGTCATTTCAAGTGAAAGCTCCAAAACCGTTAATAAGTTTTTTTCTTTATTAGAGGCTTCTAAACCCTTAGCATTAATTTCTTCTATTTTTGCCCGGATTGATTCTGAACCACGTGACATGGCTTCAATGTCAAAGTCTTCCGCACGGACAGTAAAGTAGGCTGCGTAATAAAGTAATGGCAAATGGACCTTGAAATAAGCAATTCTAACAGCCATCAGTACATAGGCAGCAGCATGTGCCTTTGGAAACATGTACTTAATCTTCTTACAAGAGTCAATATACCATTCTGGAACTTCGTTTTTCCTCATTTCCGCTTCCATTTCTTCACTTAAGCCTTTACCCTTACGTACAGATTCCATAATTTTAAAAGCAAAAGAAGGGTCCAGTCCCTGATAAATAAGGTAAACCATGATATCATCACGACAGCCGATTACTTCACTTAAATTACAGGTTTTATTATGAATTAGTTCTTGAGCGTTCCCAAGCCATACATCAGTCCCATGAGATAATCCCGATATTTGGACAAGTTCTGAGAAGGTAGTTGGCTTCGTATCCTCAAGCATTTGGCGGACAAATCGTGTTCCGAACTCCGGAATGCCGAGCGTCCCTGTTTTACACATAATCTGTTGTTCTGTTACGCCCAAGGACTCGGTCTTGCTAAATATTTTCATAACCTCAGGGTCATCTGTCGGAATCGTTTTTGGATCCATTCCGCTCAAATCCTGAAGCATCCTAATGACAGTGGGATCATCATGTCCGAGTATATCTAGTTTTAAGACATTATCATGGATGGAATGGAAATCGAAATGTGTTGTCTTCCATTCTGAATTTCTATCATCGGCCGGGAATTGAATCGGTGAAAAATCATAAACATCCATGTAATCCGGGATGACGATAATTCCACCGGGATGCTGTCCCGTTGTTCTTTTTACTCCTGTACAGCCCGAAGCGAGCCGATCGATTTCAGCTCCACGAAGTTGAAGGTTGTTATCCTGTTGATATGCCTTAACATAGCCAAAAGCTGTTTTATCAGCAACTGTTCCAATCGTCCCTGCCCGAAAAACATATTCTTCTCCGAAAAGAACCTTCGTATAATTATGGGCCCGCGGCTGATATTCACCAGAAAAGTTTAAATCAATATCGGGAACCTTGTCCCCTTTAAAGCCAAGAAACGTTTCAAACGGAATATCGTGTCCGTCTTTATGGTACTTCCCACCACACTCTGGGCAATCTTTATCAGGCAAATCAAAACCGGAACCGACCGAACCGTCATTAAAAAACTCCGAATGTTTACAGCCTGGACATACATAATGAGGAGGCAGCGGATTTACTTCGGTAATTTCTGTCATAGTCGCAACCAGAGAAGATCCAACTGACCCCCTTGAACCTACTAGGTAGCCGTCGTCCAAAGATTTTTTAACCAGCTTGTGAGAAATTAAATAAATAACCGCAAATCCATGTCCAATAATACTTTTCAGTTCTTTTTCTAACCGTGCTTCCACAATTTCCGGTAAGGTATCACCGTATATTCTCCGTGCCATCGAATAACTCATTTCACGCATTTCTTCATCGGCACCCTCAATTTTCGGTGTATATAAATCGTCTTTAATCGGTTTTATTACCTCAATCATATCAGCGATTTTATTCGTATTCGTTACGACAATCTCCTTTGCCTTCTCTTTTCCTAAAAAGGAAAAAGCGTCAAGCATTTCATTCGTTGTTCTAAAGTGAACGTCTGGAAGTTGATGACGATTTAAAGGGTTTGCTCCACCCTGAGAGTTTATTAAAATTTTTCGATATATTTTATCATTTTCATTTAGGTAATGAACATTTCCGGTGGCAACAACTGGAAGTCCTAATTTATCGCCAAGGTTTACGATTTTCGCAATAATGTCTTCCATTGCTTTTTCATCGCTAACCAATTCCATTTCAATCAATGGTGCATTTACTTCTTTCGGCATAACCTCAATATAATCGTAGAATCCAGCATGGGCTTCCACTTCTTCTGGAGATTTTTGCATCATCCCTTCAAATACTTCACCTTTACTGCAACCAGAGCCAACGAGAATCCCTTCCCTGTATTTTTGCAGGACAGATCTTGGTAATCTAGGAACACGGTAAAAATATTCAATGTGAGATATGGATACAAGTTTAAACAGGTTTTTTAATCCCGCTTGAGTTTGAGCTAATAATGTACAATGATAGGGTCGCGCCCGTTGATAGGCATTGCCTTTTCCCATATTATCATTAAATTGGTCATGGTATTCGATTTCCTTTTCGAGTGCATCCTTTAACATTTTCAAAAGTAAATAACCGGTAGCCTCAGCATCATAAATGGCACGGTGATGCTGTGTTAATTCAATGTCAAACTTCTTGGTTAATGTATTTAAACGATGGTTTTTCATTTCAGGATAGAGAAACCGCCCAAGTTCCAATGTATCAATAACAGGATTTTTTGCCCTATCAAAGCCGATCTTTTTATAACCGACATTAAGGAAACCCATATCAAACGAAGCATTATGTGCAACAAGAATGGAGTCGCCGGCCCATTCTCTAAAATTCCGAAGAACTTCCTCAATTTCCGGGGCAGTTTGGACCATATCATCGGTAATGCCAGTGAGGTTGATCGTTGTTGCCGATAAACGGTGATGCGGATTGGCAAAGGATTCGAAACGGTCAATGATTTCCCCGTCATGTATCTTAACAGCTGCAAGTTCAATAATTGAATTATACACAGCTGAGAGCCCTGTCGTTTCAACGTCAAATACAACATAAGTGTCCTCTGCAAGCAAACGGTGTGTGTCATTATAAGCTATCGGTACCCCATCATCCACCAAATTCACTTCAACGCCATAGAGAATTTTTATATCATTTTTCTTCCCAGCACCATAAGCTTCAGGAAAGGATTGCGCAACTGCGTGATCAGTTACAGCAATTGCTTTATGTCCCCACTTACTCGCCTGGGTAATCAGTGCACTTACAGGTGTTACAGCATCCATTTGACTCATCGGTGTATGAAGATGGAGTTCTACCCGTTTTTCATTTTCGGGTGCCGTATCCTTCCGGGCAGCAGGTTTAATTTCATTAATATCATTACAAATCATCACGAGGTCACGGACAAAGGTATCATTCTGAATACTGCCTCGAACCTTTACCCACATTCCTTTTTTAACAAGTTGGAATAGGGCTGCGTCCTCTTTGTCACGTGAAAACATTTTTACCATGATAGAGCTGGTGTAATCTGTGATTTTGAAGGTCAACAGTGAACGGCCGCTTCTTAGCTCACGTATCTCAGCATCAAAGATATACCCTTCTACAGCTACTCTTCTTTCTTCGTCAACAATATCAATCAGACTGCGGAAGTCGTTATTATCCTTTATGGTTAGACCAATCGTAAGTGGTCCAGATGGCATTTCACCGGAAGCTTGATCTTTTTCAGCTTCTTTTTTCTGCAATTCCACCATTGCTTGAAGTCCACGTTCTTGGTCTTCCTTTTGCTTGGCAAGTAAAAATCGTTGGTAGTCCTCATTTTCCTCTACTTTTTTCAATTCTGTCTCGATTGCTAAATTGGGAAATCCAAACGATTGATATATCTTAGAAATCGTCTCGGCATATTTACGCTTTAATGCTAGCCCTTCTGTATCGTTACGAACAGAAACAGTAAGCTTATTTCCGTTCACTTCGGGAAGTTGTTCATGTAATAGCTTTAAAAGCGGCGGAGCAATTCCATCAATTTGCTGAATGCTATAACTCCAATAATCTCGTATTAATTCTGGAGAAAAGGTTTGATTTGTCACATTGATATGGTATGAAACCGTAGCGATGCTGGAAAATGCTCGTTCGAGCTGTGTCGAAAACAGAACATAAACATTATAAGGAAGGATATTTTCAAATAAAAATTGAAAATGCCACTTTCTATTCTTTTTCTCAACTAATAACCTATCTATTTGCGCATTGTTGAAATGCACTACTACAGCATCCTCAATCAATTGCATCTGCTGGAGCAAGAGTTGGAATCGCTCTTTTTTGCCTATGGCATCTTCGCTCATCGTTCTCTCTCCCATCTATAAAAAATTACTATTATAATCTCATCAAAAAATAATTATATCATATGGCACGAGATGATTCGGTTTTATTTTTTTCCAAAATAATGCCCCCGTTTCAATTAACAGGGGCATTAAAAATTCCAATATTACAAGAAAAACCTTTGAATATCATTCCATGTTACCACAAGCATAAGCAGCATCAAGAGCGCAAATCCAATAAAATGAACCATACCTTCTTTTTGACGGTCAATTGGCTTGCCTCTAACAGCCTCGACAGCGAAAAACATCAATCTTCCACCGTCTAAAGCGGGAATAGGTAATAAGTTCATAATACCTAAGTTAATGCTTAAAATCCCTGCCCATTTCATTAAATAATAAATTCCCGATTTAGCAACGGAATCTGTTGCTTGGTAAATACCAACTGGTCCTGAAAGTGCATCAATTGAAAATTGACCTGTAACTAATTTACCAACCATGACAAAAATCTGTTTCGTCCAGAAATAAGTTTCAGTGAATCCTGACTTAACTGCTTGAATTGGTGACTTTTCGACAGGGCTATAAACACCGATCAGCCCAATTTTCTTTCCTTCTACCGTTTTTTCAATTGGGGTTACCGTGATCTCTAAATCCTTTTTGTCACGGAGAATCGAAAAATCTAGTTTCTCATTTGGGTTTTTCCGAATGACCTCGACAACATCAGACCAACTAGAAATTTCTGATCCATTGATTGTCTGGATAAGATCACCTTTTTTAAGTCCCGCAGTCATTGCGGCCCCGTCAGGTGTTATCTCACCTAATTTAGGTTCATTCGTAGGTACCCCTTGTAAAAAGGCAATAATAATAAATACAAAGAACGCAAGCACAAAATTCATCATCGGACCGGCAAAAATAGCCATCGTTCTTTGTCCCAATGTTTTTGATCCGAATTGACGGTCAATTGGAGCAATCTGGGATTCAGTCCCATTTTCAACAATGACAGCTTTTGGATCAATCCTAAAGGTTTTTAATACTTCGTCTTCATCGTCAGGAAATCCTTTAATAATTAAATCCTTTTCGATATCTGCAAATTCTACTTCAACAATCCGACAGTTTGGAAACTTCTCTTTATTATTTAAGATGATTTTATTTACTATTTCATCCTTATCCAATACCAAGCCAATTCGATGCCCAGGCTTTATTTCAATCATTTCCGGGTCTTCGCCAGCCATGCGGACAAATCCTCCGATCGGCAGTAACCGAATCGTGTAGGTTGTTTCCGCTCTTTTATGGGAAAATACTTTTGGACCAAAACCAATGGCAAATTCACGGCATAAAATCCCAGCCCTTTTTGCGAAAATCAAATGACCTAATTCATGAAAGAATACGAGTGCGCCAAAAATCACAATAAAGGCAATAACTGTAGTCAAAATAAAACCACCTTTTTATCAGGATAAGAGAGATTCTTTTACTTGAGTTTTAAGTTTGTTTTAGAGGAGCGAATGTACATACTCCCTAGTTTCTTTGTCTATCTCTTGGATTGCAGTAAGGCTTGGGTGATTCGTAATTTGATGAGCGGTTAATGCTTTCTCAATCAAATCTTCAATCTGTAAGAATCGAATTTTCCCTTCTAGGAAAGCTGCCACGGCCACTTCATTAGCCGCATTCAGTACCGTTGGCATTGACCCGCCTTTTTTTCCAGCCTCATAAGCAAAACCTAGGCATCGGAATCTCGCCATATCCATTTCTTCAAAATGTAATTTTCCGATACTCGCCAAATCCAAACGTTTTGATGAACGCAATGGCAGTCGATCAGGATAGGTGAGTGCGTATTGGATTGGGACCCTCATATCCGGTGTTCCCAGCTGGGCAATGATACTGCTATCATGGAACTCTACCATTGAATGGATGATGCTCTCTTTATGTAGCAGGACATCAATCTTTTCATATGGCATATTGAATAGCCAATGTGCTTCAATAACTTCCAAACCTTTGTTCATCATTGATGCAGAATCAATTGTAATTTTTGCCCCCATCGACCAATTGGGATGGTTTAGTGCCTGTTCAACGGTAACGTTTTCCAATTCATTCCTGGTGAAATCACGGAAACTTCCCCCTGAAGCAGTTAAAATTAATCTTTCGATGTTTTTTTCCTTTTCCCCCTGCAAGGCTTGAAAAATGGCAGAATGCTCACTATCGACTGGAAGGAGTGGGACATTATTTTTTTGGGCGGCCTCCATAACTAAATGACCTGCAGTAACCAGTGTTTCTTTATTAGCAATAGCAATTACCTTCCCGCATTCAATCGCTTGTAGAGTTGGATGTAACCCCACACTCCCAAGCACTGCATTAACAAGAATATCCGCCTTTTCATATACGGCTGTCTCAATAAGTCCTTCCTGACCAAAAGTGAACTTAATAGTAGGAAACTCTGCTTTTAATGTATTACAGTCATGGTAGTCTTGTACAGAAACTAGCTCTGGCTGAAATTCAACGATCATTTTTCGAGCCAAGTCAATATTTTTCCCAACGGAAATAGCTGCTATTGTAAATTCAGATGGGTGTTCACGGATAATATCTAACGTTTGGGTTCCAATCGATCCTGTTGCACCCAATAAGCTAATTGTTTTCAATAAAAAGTCAACTCCTATATGTGAAGCGCACGCGCTTTATAACCAAAGGTGAAAGAAATGTAACAAGGGCCATACAAATAAAAGGCTGTCAAATCGATCTAGAATACCACCATGACCTGGTAAGATTTTACCAGAATCTTTGACATTAAAGTGACGCTTAAATGCCGATTCAACTAGGTCCCCGATTTGTCCAAAAATGGAAAGTACAACAGTTATCCCCATTAAGGATATAAGTCCAACGTTAATGTTTGAGAAGAGTACAAAGAGCACTGCAATTACAACTGCACAAACAACACCGCCTATCGAACCTTCAACCGTCTTATTAGGGCTTATTTCGGGCCATAGCTTAGTTTTACCAAGCGCTTTTCCAATAAAATAAGCACCAGAATCCGTTGCCCACATAATAAATAAAGAATACAAAATATAGACAAGGCCACCATCCTGCCTCGTTTCAAAGAAAAAGTAAAAGCCAATACCTACATAAATGGCTGATAGAATCGAAAATGAAACGTCTTCAAATGTATATTGATTTTTGGTTATTACCGTGAGAGTTAATAGCAAAAGAATTAATGCTATACATATCTCTATTTTTGAATAATAAAAGGAAGCTAAAATATGATGATACTTTGCAGGAAATAGAAGCACCCAGAGAAACAAAAGCGCTAATACACCATGGACTGAAAAAATAGGTAACTTTTTCATTTTTAATAACTCATACAAACCTATCGTCGCTAAAAAATAGGTTAAGATTACCATCGGAAGTCCACCAAAATAGACTATAGGTAAAAATAGGGCAGCTGCAATGACTGCTGTTATGATTCGTTGCTTCATTAATTTTTCAACACCTTTGTTGTTCTATATGCCACCAAATCGACGCTGGCGTTTCTGGAACGTTTCAATTGCTTCAAGTAAATGTTCTTCATTAAAATCCGGCCACAAGACATCAGTAAACCAGAACTCTGAGTAGGCCAATTGCCAGAGCATAAAGTTACTTAAGCGGATTTCACCACTCGTCCGTATTAACAGGTCCGGGTCGGTAAATTCAGCTGTCATTAAGTAGGAAGAAAAGACTTGTTCGTCTATGTCTGTCTCCTTTAGTTTACCACTTTTGCAATCATTTAAGACTTGCTTCACACCATCGAGAATTTCAGCTCTGCTCCCGTAATTTAGTGCAAAGTTTAAGATTAAACCATCATTATTTTTTGTGTCCTCTATAGCTTTTTCTATTGCACGCAGTGTATGTACAGGAAGTTGATTTTTATAACCCATCATTTTGACTTGAACATTTTCTTTGATTAAATCCGGCAAAAATGTTCCTAAAAATTCGTCAGGCAGACTCATAATATATTCAACTTCATTTTTCGGTCTTTTCCAATTCTCAGTTGAAAAAGCATACAAGGTTAAGGTTTTTATCCCGAGTTCACTTGCTAACTTCGATGTTTTTCGAACAACTTTCATTCCCTCGTGATGACCAGCAATACGTGGTAATGCCCGCTTCTTAGCCCATCGTCCGTTGCCATCCATAATAATCGCCACATGCTCAGGAATAGGCGATTTTTTTATATCATCTATTTTATTTCGGAGTGTGGAAGTGTTATTTCGGTTCTTCCCAAGCCTTAATTTATTAAACATAACATTGCTCCTCCATTTAATTAATCATTTCCTCCGAAAATAAATCATCGATCAAATCCATTGAAGCATGTGTGTCGTTATGTAATGGACATTTCGGGGTAGCATGTTTTTATCATACCAAAAAAGCAAAAAGATATCTCTAATAATTAACTTATGTAAAATAGCAGGAATTAAGAATTATATTCAGACAACTTTCAGTGGACAATTAAAATTCTTAAAATTCCTAATAAAATAGTGAAAAACCCCCTAAAAAGAGGGTTCTTATTTAATAATTATACTTCCAAAATTTCCTTTTCTTTCTCTTTAGTGATTTGATCAATTTTGCTAATATATTCATCAGTTAGTTTTTGCATATCTTCAGAATGTCCGCGAAGACCATCTTCTGTAATTTCACCATTCTTCTCGAGCTTCTTTAATTCGTCATTCCCATCTCGACGAATATTACGGATCGCTACTTTGGCTTCTTCTGATTCCTTTTTGACTAATTTCACTAACTCCTTGCGGCGCTCCTCAGTCAACTGTGGAATTGACAGGCGGATTACCATCCCGTCATTGGTCGGATTTAGACCTAAATCAGATTTCAGAATTGCTTTTTCAATATCCCCAAGCGTTGATTTATCATATGGTTGAATAACAATAAGCCTTGCTTCAGGTGTTGAAATACCAGCCATTTGATTGACAGGAGTCGGAGCACCATAGTAATCAATTGTAATTCTGTCCAACAACGAAGCGCTCGCTCTTCCCGCTCTAATGCTGGCAAGCTCACGTGAATATGACTGAATCGCTTTTGTCATACGTTCTTTAATGGTAGAAATGACCTGTTTTGGCATTAATGTTTCCCCCTCACAATTGTTCCTATTTTCTCTCCCATAACTGCTCGTTTAATATTACCCTGTTCCATGATTGAGAATACAATCAACGGAATATCATTGTCCATACATAAAGAGGAAGCAGTAGAGTCCATGACTGCTAATCCTTCTTTAAGAACATCTAAGAATGATAAATCTTCATATTTTGTAGCAGTTTCATCTATACGAGGGTCAGCAGAATATACTCCGTCAACATTATTTTTCGCCATTAAGATGACCTCAGCATCGATTTCTGCTGCACGTAGAGCTGCTGTTGTATCCGTTGAAAAATATGGATTCCCTGTACCCGCCGCAAAAATAACGACACGGTTTTTCTCTAAATGCCTAATTGCACGTCGTCTAATATAAGGCTCTGCAACCTGGCGCATTTCAATAGAAGTTTGCACCCGTGATTCAATCCCTAAGTGTTCCAAACTGTCTTGCAGTGCTAATGAATTCATAACCGTTGCAAGCATCCCCATATAATCAGCTGTTGCCCGGTCCATCCCCATTTCACTGCCTATTTTACCGCGCCAAATGTTACCGCCGCCAACAACGACAGCTACTTCTACACCAAGCTCTGCGATTTCCTTTACCTGAATAGCAATCGATTTGATTACTGAAGGTTTAATTCCAAAGCTTGATTCACCTGCAAGTGCTTCTCCGCTCAACTTTAATACCACGCGTTTGTACTTAGGACCGCTCATATAAACCTCCATTTATGTATGTAATTCTTTTTAAAAAAGGGAACACACCGTGTCCCCTATTTAAAAACTTATTTCATTAACATTCCCTCAAAACTAATTATTTTAAACTCAAGAAAAGTTATAAATTATTTTTTAATTTGATTCATTACTTCTTCAGCAAAATTGTCTTCGCGTTTTTCGATACCTTCTCCTACTTCGTAACGAACGAATTCACGGATTGTAGCACCTTTAGACTCAACAAATTGACGTACTTTTTGATCAGGGTTTTTAACGAAAGTTTGATCAAGTACACAAACATCTTCAAAATATTTTCCAAGACGGCCTTCAACCATTTTTTCAACGATTTTTGCAGGCTTGCCTTCGTTAAGAGCTTGTTGTGTTAATACTTGACGCTCATGCTCCACTTCTTCTTGAGAAACTTCGTCACGTGAAACATATTTTGGCTTAAGTGCAGCAATATGCATGGAAACATCTTTTGCAGCGTCAGTTTCAGTTGTACCTTCAAGAACCGATAATACAGAAATGCGTCCACCCATATGAATGTAAGCGCCAAATGCATCATTGTCTGTTTTTGATAATACTGTAAAACGACGAAGTGTTAATTTTTCACCAATCTTTGCAATTGAAGCATTGATATGGTCTGCTACTGTAGCACCATTTTCCATTGTTTGAGTGGATGCTTCTTCAACAGATGCCGGCTTGTTGTTTAGAAGATGTGTAGCTAAATCTTTAACAAGTGCTTGGAAAGCTTCGTTTTTCGCAACAAAGTCAGTTTCAGAGTTTACTTCTAGGATAACTGCATCGTTTCCTTCAGTTACAACATAAGTTAAACCTTCTGCAGCGATACGGTCGCCTTTCTTAGCAGCAGATGCAATCCCTTTTTCGCGTAAGAAATCAATTGCTTTTTCCATATCCCCATCAGTTTCAGTAAGGGCCTTTTTGCAATCTAACATACCAGCACCAGTTTTTTCACGTAATTCTTTTACCATTTGAGCAGTAATTGCCATAATGTAAATTCCTCCTTTATTTTACTATGTATCCATATCTTAGCCAATGACAGCTAATATAAAACTTTTAATAAAAACCTTCTTTAAAAAAAGGTGATAAAGGGTCTCCCTCTTATCACCTTTTATTTTAATTAAGCTTGAACTTGAACTTCTTCGCCTTGTTTCGCTTCAAGGATCGCATCCGCCATTTTACCTGTTAAAAGCTTAACCGCACGAATCGCATCGTCATTCGCAGGAATAACTACATCGATTTCGTCTGGATCACAGTTTGTATCAACAATACCTACGATAGGAATGTTCAATTTCTTAGCTTCTGCAACTGCGATACGCTCTTTACGAGGGTCAATAATGAAAAGTGCATCTGGAAGTTTTTTCATATCTTTAATTCCGCCTAAGAATTTCTCAAGACGTTCTTGTTGTTTCTTTAATTGAACAACCTCTTTTTTAGGTAAAACTTCAAAAGTACCGTCTTCAGACATTCTCTCAATATCTTTTAAGCGGCCAATACGCTTTTGAATGGTTTCAAAGTTTGTTAATGTACCACCTAACCAACGTTGGTTAACATAGTACATACCTGAACGGCCTGCTTCTTCTTTAACAGAATCTTGAGCTTGTTTCTTTGTACCAACAAAAAGAACTGTTCCGCCGTTACCAGCAAGTTCCTTCACCCAGTTATAAGCTTCTTCAACCTTTTTAACTGTTTTTTGTAGGTCAATGATATAGATACCGTTACGCTCTGTGAAGATATATTTCTTCATTTTCGGGTTCCAACGGCGTGTTTGGTGACCAAAGTGTACACCAGCTTCAAGCAATTGCTTCATAGAAATGACTGACATGTTTTTTCCTCCTAATGGTTTGTTTTCCTCCGCTCACTTCATTTCTAAACAGAAACTGTTTTTAAGGCAGCACCATCTGTTTGGATCAATGAGCGTGTGTATTAACACCATGAAATAATATAGCATATGTAATTCTAACAATCAAGCATTAGTTTAATAAAAAACAAAATCCCCAGAATACTGGGGATTAGTTTTTATTAATTTGATCTTAATTTATCCAATTCCATCAGAAACTTATCATTTAAGACCTTAATATATGTTCCTTTCATACCTAGGGAACGTGATTCAATAACCCCTGCACTTTCAAGCTTTCTCAGTGCGTTAACGATTACTGATCGAGTTATTCCAACACGATCAGCTATTTTTGAAGCTACTAATAATCCTTCACGACCATTAAGCTCTTCAAAAATATGCTCGATTGCTTCAAGTTCACTATAAGATAATGAACTAATCGCCATTTGTACTACCGCTTTGCTTCTAGCTTCTTCTTCGATTTCTTCTGACTTTTCACGTAAAATTTCCATCCCTACAACTGTTGCCCCATATTCCCCAAGAATTAAATCATCATCGTGGAATTTTTCTTGTAATCTTGCAAGGATTAAGGTACCAAGACGTTCCCCACCGCCAATAATCGGAACAATCGTAGTTAACCCTTCTTTAAATAGTTCTCCATTTTCTACTGGAAAAGCTGTATATTGGCTTTCAATATCAAGGTTTGATGAAGTTACTTGAATATTAAATAAACTATTTGTATATTCCTCAGGGAATTGACGATCCTCAAACATCTTTTTCATTCTTTCGTTTTCAATTTGCTGATAAATTGAAAACCCAAGAAGTTTACCGCGACGGCTTACAATGTACACATTTGCTTCAATTGTTTCACTTAATGTCTCGGACATTTCCTTAAAGTTAACTGGTTTACCTGCCGCCTTTTGCAATAATACGTTAATTCTTCTAGTTTTTGTAAGTAAATCCATCTGTTTCTTCCTCCTAATTAGCTGCAACCATTATTAAATTTTAAATTAATTTTATAAGATAAACTGACTTAAATCTTTATTTTTTGAAATTGCCCCAAGTTTATCGTCTACATATTTTGGAGTAATATCAATCTTCTCCATTGAAATATCCGGAGCTTCAAAAGATAAGTCTTCTAAAAGCTTTTCGAGAATCGTATGAAGTCGTCTTGCACCAATATTATCAGTGTTTTGATTCACTTCAAACGCAACTTCTGCAATTCTACGAATAGCATCGTCAGAAAATTCAATTTGTATACCTTCTGTTTCCAATAATGCTTGATATTGTTTAATGAGCGCATTATCTGGTTCGATTAGAATCCTGAAGAAGTCATCCACAGTTAGCTTAGTCAATTCAACTCGAATCGGGAAGCGGCCTTGAAGTTCTGGGATTAAATCTGAAGGTTTCGCCATGTGAAATGCTCCGGCAGCGATAAATAAAACATGGTCAGTTTTTATTGAACCATATTTGGTCACCACTGTTGACCCTTCCACGATAGGCAGAATATCTCGTTGAACCCCTTCTCTGGATACATCTGCAGAAGAGCCTCCTGAATTTTTACTAGCAATTTTATCAATTTCATCGATAAAAATTATTCCAGCTTGTTCAGCACGATAAATAGCTTCAGAATTTACTTCATCCATATCAATAAGCTTAGAAGCTTCTTCATTCGTCAACACCTTGCGAGCTTCACGTACAGTCAATTTACGCTTTTTACGTTTTTTCGGCATAAAGCTGCTTAAAGCATCCTGCATATTCATTCCCATTTGCTCAATCCCTGAGCCCTGAAGCATATCAAACATAGAGGGTGCCTGCTCATCTACTTCAACGGTAACAATTTCATCCTCGAGCTGACCAAGGGATAATTTTTCTTTAACAATTTTCCGTTTTTCAGTAATCGAATAATCTTCTTGATTTGTTTCCGGTTCGGTAGATGCATTCCCTCCGCCAAATAACATTTCAAGGGGATTTTTATAGTTATTGGCTTTTTTTGCTGATGGAACAAGCAAATCGACTAGCCTGCTATTAGCATTCTCTTCGGCACGTTCCTTAACATTTTGCATCCGCTCCTCTTTTACTAAGCGAACAGAGGTTTCAGCAAGATCTCTAACCATGGATTCTACATCGCGTCCAACATAGCCAACTTCAGTAAATTTCGTTGCTTCTACTTTAATAAAAGGGGCACCAACTATTTTTGCAATCCTTCTAGCAATTTCGGTTTTTCCAACCCCAGTCGGACCAATCATCAAAATATTTTTGGGGATAACCTCATCCCTAAGCTTCTCGTTCAATAAACCTCTTCTGTAACGATTCCTTAAAGCAACAGCTACTGCTTTCTTAGCATCTTTTTGCCCAATGATATATTGATCAAGTTTTTCAACAATTTGACGAGGGGTTAAATTTGTTGTTCTTCCCATGATAATTAGTCTCCTTCCGGTTATAGCTCTTCAACAATAATGTTATGGTTTGTATACACACATATTTCTGCTGCTATTTCTAAAGAAGCTTTCGCAATTTCCTTGGCAGATAAGTGGTCTCCAGAATATTTCTTTAAAGCACGTCCTGCGGATAATGCATAGTTTCCACCTGAACCAATCGCAAGAATCCCATCATCAGGTTCGATGACTTCACCCGTTCCTGATACAAGCAGCAAATATTCATGATTCATAACAATAAGCATCGCTTCAAGCTTTCGGAGCACTTTATCACTTCTCCACTCTTTGGCAAGCTCTACAGCAGCTCTTTGAAGGTTACCGTTAAATTCTTCTAATTTCCCCTCGAACAGTTCGAAAAGAGTAAACGCATCCGCAACAGAACCAGCAAAACCGGCTAATACCTTTCCATTAAATATCTTTCTTACTTTTCTTGCTGTGTGCTTCATCACTACCGCATTACCAAATGTCACTTGTCCATCACCAGACATTGAATATTCACCATTATGATGGATTGCAAAAATTGTTGTTGCATGAAATTGGTTCATTAAGATGAGCCTCCCTTTGGAGTGATATATATTCACATTTCCTCGCAGATAAAGTATGTAACCTGTGAAAGGACTTTTTACATGAAAGTTTAAAAAGAAATTTTACTGATATCATGTTGATAATGTTCAATAGTTTATTTTGAGTATTTAATTTCTATTTGTAAATACTCATTAGTTAATTTTAAAAAAACATTCACATTTGTCATAATATTCACCTCGCAAGGGCTACTAAATCGTAACATACTTCCAATGCCCTTGCAATAAACTTTACAAAACTTTCACAAAGTTCTGAATTGTTTCAAGTGCTCTGTTTGCATGTTCTAAATTTCTTTCTTGCTTTCCTTTAATTCTTACCGGCAGCTCCGGAAATAAACCAAAGTTTGCATTCATTGGTTGAAAATTTTTAGCGTTTGTAGTTGTAATATAGCGGGCCATGCTTCCAATCGCTGTCTCTGCAGGAAATTCAAGCGGCTCACTTCCTTGTATTAAACGCGCTGCATTTATACCAGCGACTAATCCGCTAGCAGCAGATTCTACGTAACCTTCTACCCCAGTCATCTGACCGGCAAAAAATAAATTTTCCCGATTACGGAATTGATATGTTGCATTTAACACCTTGGGAGAATTGATAAACGTATTACGGTGCATGACACCATAACGGATAATTTCTGCATTTTCTAGCCCAGGTATTAATTGTATAACTTCTTTTTGTGCCCCCCACTTTAAATGTGTCTGAAAACCGACAATATTAAAAAGAGTTCCAGCAGCATCGTCTTGGCGAAGTTGTACAACAGCAAATGGCCTTTTTCCTGTTTTCGGGTCCTCTAATCCAACTGGCTTTAACGGTCCGAAAAGCATGGTTTTCTTTCCCCGTGATGCCATCACTTCAATTGGCATGCACCCTTCAAAAAAGACTTCTTTTTCAAATTCCTTTACAGGGACTGTTTCAGCAGATATCAGTCCATCATAAAAACGATTAAACTCTTCTTCAGTCATCGGGCAGTTAAGATAGGCTGCTTCCCCTTTATCATAACGGGATTTTAAATAAACTTTATCCATATCAATGCTATCTTTTTCTAGAATTGGCGCCGCAGCATCGTAAAAATAAAGGTAATCCTCACCTGTCAAACCTTTGAGCTGTTCTGATAGATCCGGGCTTGTCAATGGCCCTGTTGCAATTATAGTTGTTCCCTCAGGAATTTCAGTTACCTCTTCATTTATGACCGTAACATTTTCATGATTTTTAACCAAGTCTGTTACTTTCGCAGCAAACTCATGGCGATCAACCGCTAACGCACCTCCAGCAGGAACAGAGCAGGCATCCGCGGCAGCAATAATAACAGAATCAAGCTTTCGCATTTCTTCCTTTAACACGCCTACTGCATTCGTTAATGTATTTGCCCGTAAAGAATTACTGCAAACCAATTCGGCAAATTTATCTGTATGATGTGCAGGTGTTTGTCTCACCGGTCTCATCTCATATAAGCGTACCTTAACTCCGCGCTTGGCAATCTGCCACGCTGCTTCACTTCCTGCCAATCCAGCACCGATAACATTTATAGTTGTGTCTTTCATTTAGTAACCTCCTTATTTTGACCTTTGTTTAATCTATCTAGGGATGTGTATGTACCTATCAATACTCTTCCCACATTTAAGTCCATCTTGCATTGTACTATACGAATAAGAAAGAAAAAAGTTTTAAGTATTTCGGAAAGGATTTATTTAGAGTTATTTTGCAAAATGAAAAGAGTGGACTTTGTCCACTCTCTCCTTAACTTTGCGGTTCTTCCTTGTAATCACACGTAACACATTGAACTTGAACACCTTTTTTTAATTTCTTTTCTACGAGCAGCCCCTCACACTTAGGGCATTCCCTTGGCAGTGGTTTATCCCACGAGATAAATTCACATTCAGGATATTTGGTACACCCGTAGAACAGTCGCTTCTTCTTGCTTTTCCGCTCAATAATTTGACCCTCTTTACAGCTTGGGCAGGTAACACCGATTTCTTTAACAATTGGTTTAGTATTTCGGCAATCGGGAAAATTGCTGCATGCCATAAATTTACCATATCGGCCCATTTTGAAGACCATTGGGTGTCCGCAATTCTCACAATCTTCACCCGCAGGCTCATCTTTAATTTCAACAAATTGCATTTCTTCTTCTGCTTTTTTTAAATGAATATCAAAGTCTTGATAAAACTCATCGATAATATGGACCCAGGGAACTTTTCCATCCTCGATATTATCTAAACCTTGTTCCATCTTAGCTGTAAATTCGACATCTACTATATCGGGGAAAAACTCTAAAATCAACTCATCGATAATTTCACCAAGTTCGGATGGAACAAATCTTTTATTATCGAGTGATACATAGCCCCGTTTTTGTATCGTATCAAGGGTAGGTGCATAAGTTGACGGACGGCCAATCCCCAGCTCCTCTAGCGTCTTAACCAGCCTTGCCTCTGTATACCTTGGCGGTGGCTGCGTGAAATGCTGCTTCGGCTCGATGTCCTTCTTAAACACTTCATCTCCTTCTTTAAGGGCTGGAAGCATTTTGTCCTTTTCATCTACCTGGTCATCTGACCCTTCAACGTAAAGTTTCATAAAGCCGGGAAACTTAATTTTTGAACCATTGGCACGGAATAGAATGTTGCCATTTTGTAAATCTACACTCATTGTATCCATAACAGCCTGAGCCATTTGACTAGCTAAAAACCGATCCCAGATTAATTTATATAAGCGGAATTGGTCTCTCGATAAAAATGACTTTAGACTATTAGGATCCCTTAAAGTACTGGTTGGACGAATCGCTTCATGGGCATCTTGAGAATTTGCCTGCTTTTTCTCTTTTCTTTGTTCCTCTTTTAAATAATCTTTCCCATATTCAGAGGAGATGTAATTAGCCGCTTCCGTTTGAGCAACTTCAGAAATTCTTGTAGAATCCGTTCTCATATAGGTAATGAGACCAACTGTTCCCTCTTTGCCAAGCTCAATTCCTTCATAAAGCTGCTGTGCCAGCATCATCGTTTTCTTTGCTCGGAAATTTAGTTTTCTGGCTGCTTCTTGCTGCAAGGAAGAGGTAATAAAGGGCGGTGCGGGATTTCTCTTTCGTTCCTTTTTGGTAACAGCTACAACTTTGAATTTATCTTCATTCATTTGCTTTAAAATCATTTGGACATCTTGTTCAGATTTTAATTCAAATTTTTCCTTGTCTGCTAATGAAAAATATTGTGCGCTAAAATGATCTTTCCCCTTCAAAAATTCCCCATCAATCGTCCAGTATTCTTCTGGGACAAAGGCTTTAATTTCATTCTCTCTATCAATAATTAAACGAACAGCAACAGATTGGACCCGACCTGCACTTAACCCTTTCTTGACCTTTTTCCAAAGCAGCGGGCTGATATTATAACCAACAAGTCTGTCAAGGATTCTCCGAGCTTGCTGAGCATCCACTAAATCCATATTGATTGGACGAGGATGTTTAAATGACTCTTTTATTGCATCTTTTGTGATTTCATTAAAAACGACACGGCAATCTGAATTAATATCAACAGATAAACTATGGGCTAAATGCCAAGCAATTGCTTCCCCTTCGCGATCCGGGTCAGCCGCGAGATAGATTTTTTTTGCTTTTTTTGCTGCTGTTTTTAATTCCTTTAATACGGGGCCTTTTCCGCGAATGGTAATATATTTTGGTTCATAACTATTTTCTACATTGACCCCCATTTGGCTACGTGGCAAATCGCGAATATGACCCATCGATGCTTTAACTTTATATTTATTCCCTAAATATCGTTCAATCGTTTTTGCTTTTGCCGGTGATTCAACGATTACAAGAAAATCTGCCATTTAAAAATCCTCCTTAAGAGGGAAAGCGTAGAAGTGCCCCGAATCTAGCAAATGTCTGTTTCTAAGAAGCTTTTCATTTGTGAAGCTTTCCTAATTTCAGTTTTACCTAATTTGACCGGAGAAAATACTTTACAAAACTGCCCTATCCCAAGTTTTTCATTATATATTAATTTATATATTATTTATTCGATTTCCTAATATTCCTTTTTCGAACATCTGTTGGAAAATGTATAACAAATTAGAAAATAATGCAACCTTTTTTAGGTAAATTCTCCATTAATTCATAAAAACCTTTAAAATTCACAACTTTTTTAAGCAAATTTTCTTTAGATAACTTAGAGTCTTATCTAATTTCCTCTAAAATATCCTCTGCACTTGTTACAAGTTTAGCACCTTGTTGGATTAATTCATTTGTACCGATGGAATATGGATTAAAAATATTCCCAGGTAAGGAAAATACCTCTCTACCCTCATTTACTGCAAAATTCGCTGTGATTAATGATCCGCTTTTTCGTTTTGCTTCTATTATAAGTGTCCCCTCGGACAAGCCGCTAATAATTCGATTTCTGGACGGAAAATGCCATCTAAGCGGCTTTGTATCCGGAGGATATTCGGAAAGAACTAGCTGGTTTTTCATCATTTCTAAAGCTAAACTCATATTTTCCTTTGGATAGATATGATAGAAACCACCTGCAATCACTGCAATTGTCCTCCCGCCATTTTTTATCGCATATTCATGGGCAAGGGCATCAATTCCCCTTGCTAACCCACTCACAATGAGAACACCTTTGTCAACTAAACCAGGGAAAATTGACCGGATTGCATTTTTCCCATATTGGGTCGCTTGACGTGAACCAACCACCGCGAGTTTTGGGTCAGTTTCAAGAAGCGAAAGATCCCCTTTGGTAAACAACGCCCATGGTGGCTGGTAAATTTCTTTCAATAATGGCGGATATTCCTTATCAATAATCGTAATGACTGTAATTTCGTTTGTTTTATATTGACGAATTTGATCACGGATAATGTCAGGATGAAGAGGTATATTTGAAGGCTTTTCTGAAGGGTTTTTGGTTGCCAGTGGCGGAAACAAGAAGGTTTGCTGTGGAGGTTGCTTTTGTAACTGATATATATTTCGCAATGTCGGGTCTTTTTTTAAAACTTGCAAAACAGTGTTCCAAGATATATCGGGATAATGCAGCAAGGAAATAAGTCTTTCTTTGAATTCATCCATGTGAATATTTTCCTCCTTAAGATTTAGAAATAGTATAAATAGCCCCTCAATTATGAGGGACTATTCGATATTATCTAGTTGCACATTTATTAGTGTGTTTTACACTTTTCGTAAAGACCTTGTTCTTTTAAAACATCAATTAATGTTTCACCCATTACAGATGGAGTGTCAGCAACTTTAATACCGCATTCGTTCATTACGCGGATTTTTTCATCTGCTGTTCCTTTACCACCAGAAATAATTGCACCTGCGTGACCCATACGTTTCCCTGGAGGCGCTGTACGTCCGCCGATGAAGCCAACAACTGGCTTGGTCATGTTTGCTTTAACCCATTCTGCCGCTTCTTCTTCTGCAGTACCGCCGATCTCACCAATCATGATTACCGCATAGGTTTCAGGATCTTCATTAAATGCTTTTAATACATCGATGAAGTTTGTTCCGTTCACAGGGTCGCCGCCAATACCAACTGCAGTACTTTGGCCAAGTCCGGCCTGAGTTAATTGGTGCACCGCTTCGTATGTTAATGTTCCGGAGCGAGATACAACACCTACATGGCCTTTTGTATGGATATAACCAGGCATGATGCCGATTTTACACTCATCAGGGGTAATAACACCTGGGCAATTCGGGCCAACCAAGCGGGTCTTTTTGCCTTCCATATAACGTTTAACTTTAACCATATCCAAAACTGGAATATGTTCAGTAATGCAAATAGCAAGATCTAATTCCGCATCAACGGCTTCAATAATCGCATCAGCTGCAAATGGTGCAGGTACGTAAATAACGGATGCAGTAGCACCAGTTGTGCTGACAGCATCTTTAACTGTGTTAAAAACAGGTACACCTTCTACTTCCATACCGCCTTTTCCTGGTGAGGTACCGCCAACAATTTGTGTACCATATTCAAGCATTTGCTTTGTATGAAACAGGGCAGTTGAACCTGTAATCCCTTGAACAATTACCTTTGTATTTTTATTAATAAAAACGCTCACGTTAATTCCCCTTTCTTCAATCCTATTTCACTAATGAAACGATTTTTTGTGCGCCGTCAGCCATGGATTCAGCAGCAATTATGTCTACGCTTGACTCTGAAAGAATTTTCTTCCCTAAGTCAACATTAGTTCCTTCTAAGCGAACAACTAATGGAACACTTAGCCCAACTTGCTTAGCTGCTTCTACAATCCCCTCAGCAATAACATCACACTTCATGATTCCACCAAAGATATTGACGAAAATACCTTTTACGTTTGGATCAGAAAGGATAATTTTGAATGCTTCTGTAACCTTTTCAGCTGTCGCACCGCCACCAACATCAAGGAAGTTAGCGGGATCTCCGCTGTAATGTTTGATAATATCCATCGTTGACATAGCAAGTCCAGCACCATTAACCATACAGCCAATATTTCCATCTAAAGCAACGTAGCTTAAATCATATTTAGATGCTTCGATCTCCTTCGCATCCTCTTCTTCAAGGTCACGATACTCTAAAACATCCTTTTGACGATAAAGGGCATTTGAGTCAAAGTTCAATTTTGCATCCAGGGCCATTACTTTTCCGTCACCTGTAACTACGAGCGGGTTAATTTCTGCAATTGAACAATCTTTTTCGATGTAGGCGCTATACAAGGCTGTCATAAATTTTACGGCCTGATTAATTAATTCTTTTGGAATATTAATATTGAACGCAATTCGGCGTGCCTGGAATGGTTGTAATCCGACGACCGGGTCAATTTCTTCTTTAAAAATTTTCTCCGGAGTCTTTTCAGCAACCTCTTCGATTTCTGTTCCGCCTTCTTCTGACGCCATTAAAACAACACGTGACGTAGCACGGTCTAAAACTAAACCAACATAATACTCTTTTTTGATGTCACAACCTTCTTCGATAAGGAGGCGCTTGACTTCTTTTCCTTCAGGACCTGTTTGGTGTGTTACAAGTGTTTTACCGAGGATTTCGCTTGCATATGTACGAACCTCATCAAGGTTTTTCGCAACTTTAACACCACCGGCTTTCCCCCGTCCACCGGCATGAATTTGTGCTTTTACCACACAAACCTGTGTGCCTAGTTCTTTTGCTGCTTCTACTGCTTCTTCTACAGTGAATGCTACTTTCCCATTCGGAACTGCAACCCCGTATTTTCTGAGGATCTCTTTCCCTTGATACTCATGGATATTCATTTCCCATCCTCCTATTCAAACTCTTCTAAAAACTGACTCCGTTTTCATTTTATATAATGACAGATACCTTGTCTACCATTATGCTAAAAAATTATATACATCTTTAAAATATTCAGAATAGTCAATCGCTTATTTCTAATAAATCAAGGAAATTAACACCTTACTTGGTACAATTTGTTTTCTACAATAATAAAAAAAGCAGGCACTGCCTGATTTTTATTATTGGGTTTTAAATATTTAGCTCAGTTAAACTAGCCTGTTGACTTCCACTCCAGGCGCTTCGCTTTCCGCGGGCGGTTCGGGGAGCCTCCTCGGCGCTAAAGCGCCTGCGGGGTCTCCCCTGCCCCGTCCTCCCGCAGGAGTCTTCGCGCCTTCCGCTCCAATCAACAGGGTGTCATAATCAACAATAAGGTGTAACTTTACCAATTATTTATATATAATCCTTGACTGGTGCGAAGCTTTTTCTGTGATAGGCGGTTATGCCATGCTTATGGATCGCCTCGATATGTTCTTTTGTTCCGTAACCCATGTTTTGCTGAAATCCATAGACTGGATAGGTTTGTGATAGTTCTTTCATCAAATGATCTCTTGCCACTTTTGCGACAATCGAGGCAGCTGCGATTGAGATACTTTTGGCATCACCTTTGATAATAGATTCAGAGGGAAACGGAATGTCAAGTTTCATTGCGTCAATTAGCAATAAATCTGGTTTTGGTTCTAATGAAACAATGGCAGCATTCATTGCTTTTTTGGTCGCTTCATAAATATTCATTTCATCAATTTCCTTCGCATGAATCATCGAGATGCTAAAGGCAATTGCTTCCTTACGAATGATTTCATCGAACTCCAGACGTTTTTTTTCAGATAGCTTCTTAGAGTCATCTATCCCTGCTAAAAAAAAGTCTATTGGTAAGATAACAGCTGCAGCCACTACTGGACCAGCAAGCGGACCTCTCCCTACTTCATCGACACCCGCAATTAATTCATATCCTCTATTGTGCCCTTTAAGCTCATATGAACTCATTTCAACAAACTTTTCTTTTAATCGTTGATTTTCTGCCAATTTCTTTTTCCATTTATGTACAAGCTGTTGGACACCCTTTCGCTCATCATGAAGGATGCCCAACAAGAACGGATCATTTTCTTGTACGACGTTTTCTAATTGCTGTTCTATCTCTGTAATGGTTAATAGCTTCATTTTATCTCCTATGGTTACGATAACACTAGGTCTTTTAGCTTAAAGGTTTTACTTTCGCCAAAGATTTCCTGTTCCAGTCTTCTTCCCGTCGGAGTTGCTGCAAGTCCACCCTCTGCCGTTTCCCTTAAAGAAGATGGCATGGATTGGCCAATTAGGAACATCGCATGAATGACCTCATCACAGGGGATTCTGCTTGTAATGCCAGCTAGTGCCATATCGGCTGCAGTAATGGCATTGGATGCGCCCATTGCATTTCGTTTCACACAAGGAACTTCCACAAGGCCTGCTACAGGGTCACATACCAATCCCAGCATATTCTTTAGTGTAATTGCCATCGCTTCTGCAGCTTGCTTTGGTGAGCCGCCAGCTAGTTCTACAATTGCAGCAGCTGCCATTCCACTTGCTGAGCCTACCTCTGCTTGACACCCGCCTGCCGCACCGGAAATAGAGGCATTATTAGCGACAACAAAACCAAACGCTGCTGAGGTAAATAAAAATTCGATCATTTCTTCTCTGGTTGGATTTAACTTTTCTTTTACTGCAAATAATGTACCAGGTACAACACCTGCTGAACCAGCTGTTGGAGTTGCACAGATTACTCCCATTGCGGCATTAACTTCATTGGTTGCTACCGCTTTACTGACCGCATCTAATAAAATTGTCCCGCCTAGGGCCTTGCCGCTTTTAATATAGTTTTGAAGCAGAACAGCGTCTCCACCGGTTAGGCCCGTATGGGAATGCACACCCTTTAGACCTCTTTCCACTGCTTGTTCCATGATTGTTAAATTATTATCCATTTTTCCAATTACTTCTTCTCTACTAAGACCTGAAACTTCTATTTCTTGACGAATCATGATTTCAGCTATTTTTACTTGATTGCTTTCTGCAAGTTGTACAAGTTCTGCTACATTTCGAAACATGAATATTCCCCCTGATGTGTGCTCAATTTATCTAAACAACCATACGAATGATTTGCGATACATTTGAAAGATTTGTTAATTCCTCAATCACTATATCTTCAATTCTCTGGTCGACTTCAATAACCATTAAAGCCATTTCACCTTTTTCTAACCTCGAAACCTCCATATGGCCGATATTAATCTCATAGGATGATAAAACATTGGTTACCGCAGAAATGATACCAAAGCGGTCTTGATGAACAACCAAAATGGCAGGATGTTCGCCCGATAACTTTAACGGGAAAGAATTTAATTCTGTAATTTCAATGGTTCCACCGCCAATAGAAATCCCCACCATTTCAAGGTCGTTTACCTCATCATATAAGTTGATTTTTACCGTATTTGGATGATCCACTACTGCATCTTCCGTTCGAAATTCAATCGCTAATCCCATTTCATTTGCTATTTCCAAAGCTTTAGGCAATCGTTCATCCTTTGTATCAAAATCTAACAGCCCTGCGACAATCGCAAAGTCTGTTCCGTGTCCCTTATAGGTTTTTGCAAATGAACCATATAATGAGATTATGGCTTTCTTTGGTAATCTTCCGAACAAGGTCCTTGCCACCCTGCCAATTCTTGCTGCACCTGCTGTATGAGAACTTGACGGCCCAATCATAACTGGACCGATAATATCAAAAGCGGATCGATATTTCATATATAACGGCTCCTTTTTTTCTTCAATATTTATGATTTCCATAATAATAAGGTCTTTTTAATCAATTTTACTAGGAATGCTACGAAGTAACTAGCGATAAATCTTGGTAGTATTCCAATCGTTACCTTTTTTCCCTTATTTTTGAAATCTCATCGATTTGGTATTCATTGTGTGTTCGGATTTTTTGAAGATAATTGTAGATTGTAAACTTTGACACGCCTAATACGGTAGCCAAGTACTCCGTCGATCCCTTTATCAGGAAAGCCCCTTTTTCTTCTAATCGAGCTACACATTCTATCTTTTCTTCAAGGGTGAACCCCCCCGGAGCTTTTTTAAATTCATGAATGACTTGGTCGACCATATTCTGAATAACATCTTGGACAGTCGAATAAAAATTTTCAGATTTAGTTTGTTCCAAATCATAGCTAATAAACTCTTCTAATTCCCCTCCAACTTGCATCAACAGAGAAATATCGTAATTCATACATAGGGCACCTATCACCTTTTGCTCATGGTCACGTAAAAAAACCGTTGAAGACTTCATAATATTACCTTTACTTGATTGTGTTTTATAGTTAGGAATATCATGTACTTCAGAAAAGGGCTTAGCTAGTTCTGTTAGAACTAAATCTGTTATTGGCGAGCCAATTTTCCTTCCTGTTACGTCACCCGCTAAATAAACTAATGACTTTTTCAAATCACTAAAATCATGAACAGCAACCTCACAGCGCCTGCCAAACATTTTCACTAGCATATCAGCCGTTCGAAATGCTAAATTAAAAACGGGTTCATTCCTGTCACTCAAAATTTTCCCCTCCCGCTATTGAAAGCGATTACAATTGTAAATTAAACAAAAAGAATCGGTTAAGTCGTTTTTCAATTACATTAACAATCAAGATTGTATCATATATTTTCTAATATTAAAATAAAATTGTAATAGTTACAAAAAAATTGTAATAACAAAAATTCTCATATTACTTAAAAATCAATAAGGAGGGAGGACAAAAAAATAGGCTCTCCAATTGGAGAGCTCGATGAAGTCAATATTCTTTATTCAACAATAAAATCAGCTGGTCGTTCAAATGTAACACGGCCAAATTTTTCTGACCTTATTTCCTTGATGACCAACTCAGAAACTTTATCATAATTTACGATACCACCTGCCATTAGGCAACCGCGCAGTACGCCAATTTTGTCAAACATTTCGACCACATCTTCAGGAAGGCTGTCAAGATTGTAACGTTCTTTTAAACGCTCTGGATATTCTCGTTCTAAAAACCTTAGCGTATAGACCGTGAGATCCTGAAGGTTCAATAACGTATCTTTGATTGCGCCTGTGACCGCAAGTTTTTTACCGACTTCTTGGTCTTCAAATTTTGGCCATAATATCCCAGGGGTATCAAGCAGTTCCATTTCCTTCCCCACTTTAATCCATTGCTGGGCCTTAGTTACACCAGGTGTATTTCCTGTTTTAGCGATATTCTTCTTTGCCAATCGGTTAATTAACGTCGATTTACCTGCGTTAGGAATTCCGACAATCATCGCCCTGATTGCCCTAGGATTAGTTACACCTCTAGCTCTTAAACGGTCAAACTTTTCCTTTAAGATTTCCTTAGAAGCGTTGGCAATATCTCTCATACCTTCACCCGCAAACGAATTAATCGCAAGTGCTTTTATTCCCTTTTTAGCAAAGAACTCTATCCATTCCCTAGTTGCTCCTATATCAGCCATATCAGCCTTATTTAATAAAACAAGTCTAGGCTTATGCTGAATAATTTCATCTATCATCGGATTTCTCGAGGAATAAGGAATCCTCGCATCTACCAATTCAAATATAATATCTACTAATTTTAACTTTTCCGTGACCTCTCTGCGAGCCTTAGCCATATGGCCTGGAAACCATTGGATCGTCATCGTTGGCCACCTCCTTTAAGGTCGTAAGCGCCCTGTCTATTTCACTGTTACAATATGTGCATCATTTAACGGCCAGTATACGAAACTTGTTTTCCCGATAATTTTATCAAACGATACGGTCCCGATATGGCGACTATCTTTACTGAAGCGGCGATTGTCACCCATGACAAATAATTCACCTTTTGGAACAGTTTTACGGCCAATTTTTTCTTCCAAGGTAAAAGGATCTGTTAACGGTCCATCCTCTACTTCTTTTTTATATTTATCCAAATACGGCTCTTCATACGCTTTTCCATTAACAAATAATGTATCATCTTTATACTCAATGGTGTCACCTGGAAGTCCAATTACACGCTTTATGTAATCCTTTTGTTCTGGTGCATGAAAGACAATGATATCAAATCGCTTAGGTTCACCAATATTATAACTAAACTTATTTACAATCATTCGATCCTGATCCTTTAAGGTCGGCATCATCGATAATCCATCGACAACAATCGGTGCAAAAAGAAAGTATCGAATAACCGCAGCTAAAATAACGGCAATCAAAAGGGCCTTTGTCCATTCCCAAAGTTCATTTTTCTTTTTTGTCATAACAATCCCCGCCAATCTCTGCAAAAAATGTTTTATCAAACTTATTTTACATAACTTCAACAAATTTAACACGATGGGATTCTATTTTTTAATCAAACTTTAATTATTTGTTAAAAAATCAGCAACAATTTGAAAACCCCATAATTTTATGGTTATAAGGCAGCAAAACGAAAATATAAAAAAAGAGCCTGCTCCCGAGCAAGCCCTTTTTCTTTTCATATTATCGAATCTCTTTAATTCTTGCTTTTTTACCACGAAGGTTACGCAAGTAGTAAAGCTTAGCACGGCGAACTTTACCGCGACGAAGTACTTCTAGCTTCGCAATTTTTGGTGTGTGTACTGGGAAAGTACGCTCAACGCCTACTCCGTAAGAAATTTTACGAACTGTAAAAGTTTCGCTAATTCCACCACCACGACGCTTAATCACAACACCTTCAAATAACTGAATACGCTCACGAGTACCCTCGACAACTTTAACGTGTACACGTACAGTGTCACCGGGACGGAATGAAGGAAGATCAGTACGAAGTTGTTCTCTTGTGATATCTTCAATCAATTTTTGCATCGTTTTCAACTCCTTCCAACAGACGCTCATGCACATCAAACTCTTAAATACATTGCAGCGGAACATCGTTATAGGACCATAATCTGATTTGTATCAGTTCAAGTCACAAGTAGTATCATAACATAATTGCTAGGACCGCGCAATACTACTCGTATTCTTTTTTTACTTCTTTAAGCCATTTTTCCTGTTCCTTTGTTAATTCTATTTTCTCCAATAAATCCGGGCGTCTTAACAGTGTACGCCGTAATGCTTCCTTAGTGCGCCATTCTTCTATTAATTTATGATTACCTGATATTAGTACATCAGGAACCTTTAGACCACGGAAATCAGCTGGTCTTGTGTAGTGCGGATGTTCAAGTAGTCCCGTGCTGAAAGAGTCCTTCAAATGTGATTCCTGATTTCCGAGCACTTCCGGCAGTAGTCGGACAACGCTATCAACCACAACCATCGCACCAAGTTCACCGCCAGTCAAGACATAATCACCAATCGAAATTTCATCTGTTACTACATGTTCACGAATTCGTTCGTCATACCCTTCATAATGACCACAGATAAAAATCAAATGATCTTCTTGTGCTAACTCCTCTGCTTTCCGCTGCTCATATCGTTCACCTTGCGGACAAAGAAGAATCACACGTGGCTTCTTACTTATTGCTTTTTCCTTAAGATCTGATACTGCATCAAAGATAGGCTGTGGTTTTAGGACCATTCCTGCCCCGCCACCATAAGGATAATCATCAACAGTAGAATGTTTGTTATCTGCATACTCGCGGAAGTTAACAACGTTATAGCAGACCGCCGATTTCTCAGCAGCCTTTTGCAAAATTGATTGACCAAGTACCCCGGAAAACATCTCCGGAAATAATGTGAGAATATCAATCCTCATCATGAAAGTAACCCTTCCATAGGATCGATTAGGACGACTTTTTCTTTCACATCTACTTTCTTGACTACATCATGGATATAAGGAATTAGTAAATCTTTGCCGCCCTTACCTTTGACAACCCAAACATCATTGGCACCAGGAGAGAGGATTTCGGTTACTTTTCCAAGTTCTTCTCCGTCGATAGTAGTTACCAGACAACCAATCACTTCATGGTAATAAAATTCATCCTCTTTTAATGTCCCTAGCTGGGACTCAGGAACTTTTATAATTCCATCTCTAAACTTTTCTACTTCATTGATATTGTTATAACCTTCAAAGCTAAGTAATTCAAAATTCTTATGGGTTCTGTGGCTTTTGACAGTTAATTCAATTGGCGAACTGGAATTCGGCATAAATAAATATAATACATTTCCTGTTTTATAACGTTTCTCAGGGAAATCTGTCTTTGATATGACCCGAACTTCACCTTTAATACCCTGTGTATTTACAATTTTCCCGACATTAAACCATTTTTCCATTGTTTTACACCTCTAGCGTATATCTTCTATTATTCCATCTTTAATAATAATTGTAGGTTGCCCAATCTGCTCATTCCATATGTCACCTATCTTTATCTCTACAAGCGCTTGGACTTCCTTTTCCTTTAATTCACTGCCTAATGGGAGTATATGTAATTGTTCGATTTGAAACTCAAGCAGCTTTTCTTTTTCCGACCGCTTATTGATTTCTTTTTCATAATGATTTTTCAATGCGCCTGGCGAAAAGTTCTTGGTTTTATCTATACGTTTCAATTCAAATTGAAGCTGATTTTTTTCTCTTTGCAGCTGGAGTTTTTGTGCTTCAAAATGATTAAATAATTTTTTTTTGCTATTTTCCGTTAGAATTTGTTTTACCACAACGGTCTGAATAATTTGCACAGAAATACCTCCCATTTGCCTCACATCGTATGAAAAAAAGGGAGGAATAAATTCCTCCCTTTCCTCTAGATGCAATAAGCTATTCACTAATTTCTAGAAATATTTTCTTTTGTTGTGATGATCCTGCTGCATATACAACAGTTCTAATGGCCTTTGCAACACGCCCCTGTTTGCCTATCACTTTACCCATATCTGTTTTATTAACAGATAGCTGATAAGTGATACGGCTGTCGTCTTCCTTAACATCCACACGGACGTCTTCCGGAAAATCAACAAGAGGTTTAACAATCGTTTCGACTAATTGCTTCATAGTCGATTCTTACTTACTTAATTTTGCATTATGGAATTTTTCCATGATGCCTTGATTTGAGAAAAGGTTACGAACTGTATCAGATGGTTTTGCACCGTCTTGTAACCATTTAAGAGCTAATTCTTCGTTGATGTCAACTTTTGCCGGTTGTGTAACTGGATTATAAGTTCCAACAACCTCAATGTAACGTCCATCACGTGGTGAACGAGAATCTGCTACTACGATACGATAGAAAGGAGTTTTATTAGCTCCCATACGCTTTAAACGAATTTTTACTGCCATTTTAAATAAGCACCTCCGAATAGTTTCACACAAGATAGTATAATATCAATTCTTTTATAGTTTGTAAAGTGTTTTTTCTTTACATACAGTATTACCAATTTTTAACGATTTAAAACGGCTTAAAAGGGAATTTAAACCCGCCCTTTTTCTTGCCTTTTTGCTGCATACCAGTCATTTGTTTCATCATTTTTTTCATATCTTCAAACTGCTTTAACAAGCGGTTTACTTCTGTTACAGAACGACCGCTGCCTTTGGCAATACGATTTTTCCGTTTGGCGTTTAAGATTTCCGGGTTATTCTTTTCTGCCATTGTCATTGAACGGATGATTGCCTCAACATGAGCAATTTGCTTTTCATCGATTTGAAGATTATTTAACCCTTTAATTTTGTTTGCACCAGGCATCATCTTCAATAGTTCATCAAGCGGTCCTAAATTACGAACCTGGCCAAGCTGATCCAAAAAATCCTCAAGCGTAAACGAAGCTGTCCGCATTTTTTGTTCTAATTCCTTAGCCTTTTCTTCGTCAACATTAGCCTGGGCCTTCTCAATCAACGTCAGCACGTCACCCATACCAAGGATTCTAGATGCCATTCGTTCAGGGTGAAAAGGTTCCAACGCGTCTAATTTCTCACCTAAACCGACAAATTTAATCGGGGTTTGCGTTACAGCGCGAATCGAAAGTGCCGCACCACCCCTGGTATCGCCGTCGAGCTTGGTTAATACAACCCCAGTTAGGCCGAGCTGCTCGTTAAAGCTTTGCGCCACATTGACCGCATCTTGACCCGTCATTGCGTCGACTACTAAGAAGATTTCATCAGGTTTTGTTAATTCTTTAATATCCTTTAACTCACCCATTAATGCTTCATCCACATGGAGTCGCCCTGCAGTATCAATAAGGACATAGTCATGATGTTCTTCTTTTGCTTTGGCAATTGCCTGCTTGGCAATTTCAACAGGGCTTACTTGATCACCAAGAGAGAACACAGGCATGTCTAATTGTTTACCAAGTGTTTCAAGCTGTTTGATTGCAGCTGGTCGATAAATATCGGCAGCAACAAGCAATGGCTTACGGTTATACTTTTTGCGAAGCAAATTGGCAAGCTTTCCAGAGGTTGTCGTTTTACCGGCACCTTGTAAGCCAACCATCATAATAACGGTTGGGGGGCGATTAGACGCGGCGATTTTGCTTTGTTCCCCACCCATCAATTCCGTTAATTCTTCATTAACGATTTTAATAATCTGCTGACCGGGTGTTAAGCTTTTCAGTACTTCCTGCCCAATGGCACGTTCACTGACCTTTTTCACAAAATCTTTAACAACCTTGAAGTTTACGTCAGCTTCTAGCAAAGCCAGGCGTACTTCACGCATCATTTCTTTTACATCCGCTTCTGAAACTTTCCCTTTTCCACGGATTTTTTGGATTGTATTTTGCAGTCGGTCGGCTAATCCTTCAAATGCCATTCATGCCGCCTCCTAATCTAAATTCTCCAGCTCAGCAACGGCTTCTAACATTGCCTGCTTTGAAGGGTGATCCTCATTGAGCATTTCTTTTACATTTCTTAAAAGTTTGCTGCGCTCTTGAAATTTCTGAAATAATAGCAGCTTTTCCTCGTACTCCTCGAGCATTGTCGCCGTCCGCTTAATATTATCATATACAGCTTGGCGGCTTACATCATACTCTTCAGCTATTTCACCTAAAGAGTAATCATCGAGATAATAGAGAGACATATAGCTTTGCTGCTTTGGGGTTAACAACGAATGGTAAAAATCATAAAGATAGTTCATTCGTGTCGTCTTTTCAAGCATGCAATCCCCTCCAATGAGCATGTTAAGTGAAAAGCCTTTACAAAAGTAGTTTACAGGGTCAGACATTATCTGTCAAGATACTACCTTTACATCCATTACACTGTTTTTTCCACTTGATCTGCAAATAATCCATACACATATCTTTCCGCGTCAAATTCCTGAAGGTCATCCATTTTTTCGCCTAAACCTACAAATTTTACCGGGATTTTTAATTCATTACGGATGGCAAGAACAATTCCACCCTTTGCCGTACCATCTAATTTTGAAAGAACAATTCCGCTGACATTTGTCACTTCTTTAAAGGTTTTTGCCTGGATAAGAGCGTTTTGACCTGTTGTTGCGTCAAGGACTAATATTACTTCATGTGGAGCCCCGGGTATTTCTTTTTCAATGACTCGCTTGACCTTTTCAAGTTCCTTCATTAAGTTCACTTTGTTCTGTAAGCGGCCAGCGGTATCACAAAGCAATATATCTGCTTTTCGAGATTTTGCTGCTTGAATGGCATCGTACATAACTGCGGCAGGGTCAGAACCTTCTGCCTGCTTAATAACATCAACACCGACTCTCTCGCCCCAGACTTCCAATTGTTCAATCGCTCCGGCACGGAAGGTATCACCTGCTGCTAAAAGTACTTTCTTTCCTTCATTCTTAAACTTGTAACTTAGCTTACCGATGGTTGTTGTTTTTCCAACCCCGTTAACTCCAACAAATAAAATGACGGTCAGGCCATTTTCTTGAATATTTAATTTTGAGGATTGTTCTTCCCCTGCATTATAGATATCTACCAACTTCTCGGAAATGACACTTTGGACTTCCTGAGGATCTTGTATGTTCCGACGTTTGACTTCCATTTTCAACTCATCGATTAGTTTCATAACTGTATCAAAGCCGATATCGGCCTGAATCATAATTTCTTCTAATTCTTCGAAGAAATCTTCATCCACTTTGCGGTATCTTGCGACAAGGTCGTTTACTTTACCTGAGAAATTATCCCTTGTTTTCGTTAGACCTTCTTTAAACTTCTCGGTTACTGCATCCGTTGATTTGGTGATTTTTTCTTTTAATTTTTTAAAAAAACTCATATTATCACTTCCTAATATTAAGATTCAACAAGCTCTTTTGTGTCTTCTAAGCGGACGGACACTAGTTTTGAAACGCCTGATTCTTGCATTGTTACCCCGTAGAGGACATCTGCTTCCTCCATGGTCCCTTTGCGGTGGGTAATCACTATAAATTGCGTCTCCTTGCTATATCGTTTTAAATATTGGCTGAAGCGCTGGACATTTGCTTCATCCAAGGCCGCTTCGACCTCATCAAGGATACAGAAGGGAACCGGGCGTACTTTTAATATGGAAAAAAGAAGGGCAATCGCTGTTAATGCTCGTTCTCCACCTGATAATAAGCCTAAATTTTGCAGCTTTTTCCCCGGTGGCTGCGCAACAATTTCAACACCTGTATTTAATAAATCACCTGGTACGGTAAGCACCAAGTCGGCTCTTCCACCGCCGAAAAGTGTTCTAAATACCGGTTCAAAATGTTCACGAATCCCATTAAAGGTCTGTTCAAACCGTTTTTTCATTTCTTCATCCATTTCATCAATTACCTTGAATAGGGTCTCTTTTGCTTCTTGGAGATCGTTTTTTTGTTCATTAAGGAACTCGTATCGTTCGGAGACACGCTCATACTCTTCAATGGCACCTATATTGACATTCCCAAGTTCTTCAATGGACAACTTGATTAGCTTGACCTTTTTCCGCGCTTCTTCAATGGATATCATTAATGGATATTGTTCTTTTGCACCTTCAAACGATAATAGGTATTCCTCTCTTAAGCGAGCAAAACGGTTTTCGAGATCGACATCCAAGCGGTTGATTTTCACTTCCTCGTCTTTTAAAACGACCGTCATTCCGCGGTGAAGTCTTTTTAATTCCTTGACTTCCAATTCCAAGTCTTCTAAAGCCGATTTTAAGGATAGACGTTCTTCTCGTCTAACCGTAATTAACTGTAACGCGGCTTCTTTATCCTGTTGTTTTCGAATAGCAGCAGTTTCTAACTGTACCTCTCCAGACGAACTATTTGTCATTTCCGAGGTTAACAAATTTAAGTCTTCTGTAAACAGTGAAAGCTTTTGTTCACTCTCTTCAAAATCTGCTTTTAGATTTGTATAACGTTCCTGTGTACTCATATACTGTTCATTTTTAGAAGCAAATGCTACTTTCAAATCACTTATTTCAATTGTCAGCGCTTCTTTCGAGGTTAAATCACTCGACTTACGTTCAGTAAGTTTCGCTATTTGAGCCTCCAGCTCAGCTATTAAAGTTTTATAGGACTCCATCGAAAGGGTTAATTCATTTTTTCTTTTTAATAAAGTTGTTTTTTCATCAGTATATTGCCCTTTTTCTAAATCATAAATAGCTAAACGTTCGTTTATATTTTTTTCTTCTTGTTCTGCTTGACGAAGGTCACCCTTTAAAGAAAGTTCATTTAATCTCAATTCTTCGCCATCTTTGCGCAATTCTTCAAGTAGTTTTTCTGAGCGCTGAACGTCATCTTTTAGTGACTTAACAAGCTTTTCTAGTTGGGTTGTTTTTTCTTCCATCACATTAAGCTTATCTTTTAATTCCTCAAGCTCAACTTTGCGCGTTAATAATGAAGAGTTTTTTTGTTTAATGGCACCACCGGTCATGGAACCGCCTGGATTGACGATATCACCATCTAACGTGACCATCCTACAGCGATATTGTAGAATTTTAGCTAATTCATTGGCGCCTTTTAAGTCACTCGTAATGACTACATTCCCCAACAGATTACTCATGACCTCCGAATATTTTGGATCAAATTTAACAAGACTTACAGCGGTTCCAACAAACGATGTATGCATTTGAATAGAAGCTAACTGAGCCGCTGATAAGGGTCTTCCCTTAATGACACTCAATGGCAAGAAAGTAGCCCGGCCAAATGAATTCTGTTTCAAATATTGAATGGCTGTCCGTCCATTTTGCTCATTATCCACAATGATATGCTGCAGAGCTCCGCCAAGGGCTGTTTCTAATGCCGTTTCATACTCTTTCGGGACCGTCACAAGCTCGGCAACCGCTCCTTCAATTCCCTTTAGGTTTTTCCCTCTAGCTTTAAGGATTTCTTTTACCCCTTGAAAAAATCCTGAGTAATCCTCTTCCAGCTCTTCAAGCATTTCTTTCCTTGACTTTGCCTGTTGGAGAATTTGGTAGGCCTGGTACAGTGTCTTTTCTTGTTTTTGATAATTATTCTTGGTTGTCTCCAGCTTACGCTGCCGTTCTCGAAAGGAATCTACCTGCTCTGCTATCTTTTGTTGTATATCTTCTAAGGCTGTTTGGATATTCGCTTTTTTATCCTTAGCAATTTCCCGTTCCTCGATAAACTTATCATTCTCAGAATCAAGCCGTGAACTTTTTCTTTCCTGCTGTTCAAGCTGCTGTTCAATGTATTTCACTTCATTTTTTGCAGCAGCTTGGTTGTTTAGCCACTCGATATATTCACTTTTTAATTCTTCTATTTTGTCTTCAATATTTTCGGTAAATAACTGCAGCTTTGCTTGTTTTTCTTTTAATTGAGTTTGCAATTCGCTTACTTGCTTCCTGAGGTCCTCGGCAGATGCTGCAAGTATGTCCCGATTATTTTTTAGCTGGTTAATTTTATCTGTTAATTCTAAGATATTCGCATGAAGCTGCTCTTTATTTTGGGAGGCATTTTTCTTCCGTTCTTTTAAGACTTCTTTTCGGCCTTCCAGTTTTTCTAACTCTTCTGTAGCATGGAGGAGGACATTCTGAAGGTCTGTTATAGACTCATCGAACGCGGTGATTTGATCTCTTTTTTCAACTATTTTTGCTTCCTTTACTTGCAGTTCATAAGAAAGCCGAAGCTCTTCCTCCTGATGTTCGTTTAACTGTTTGGAAAGACTTTCCCATTTTTGATGAAGATCTTCAATTTCATACACTGTTAAGGCCACTTCAAATTTTTCAAGTTCCTCTTTCTTCTTTAGAAAATCCTTTGCCATCGATGCCTGGATTTTTAATGGTTCAACTTGGCTTTCGAGCTCATGTAAAATGTCATTTACTCGGTTTAAATTGTCTTGAGTTTCAAACAGTTTTACCTCTGCTTTTTTCTTTCGCTGTTTATATTTTAGAACACCGGCAGCTTCATCAAAAATGGTTCTACGTTCTTCGGCTTTACTATTTAAGATTTCTTCCACTTTTCCTTGGCTAATAATTGAAAATGCTTCTCTTCCCAACCCGGAATCCATGAATAAATCAACAATATCTTTGAGGCGGCATTGCTGCTTATTAATTAAGAATTCACTATCACCAGAACGGGATACTCTTCTTGTGACACTTACTTCATTATAATCAAGTGACAGGCCTTGCTCCTGATTATCCAAAGTTAAAGTTACTTCAGCAAAATTTAGGGGTTTACGGGAATCACTTCCTCCAAAAATAATATCCTCCATTTTACTGCCTCTAAGCGATTTGGCCGACTGTTCGCCCAATACCCAACGAATCGCATCGGTAATATTGCTTTTTCCACTGCCATTTGGACCTACTACAGCTGTTACTCCCGGTACAAAATCAACTCCAATACGATCAGCGAAGGATTTAAAGCCAATAATGTCCAACCGTTTTAAAAACATTTCTTAATCCTCCCTATGCTTGCAAGCTGGACTACTTGCAAACATTTTGTCATTTCTAAGTTGTTTTTTCCTTTAAAATATCGAGAGCCATCTGGGCGGCATGTTGTTCGGCTTCCTTCTTTGATTTCCCGGTTCCTACACCTAATTCCTTACCATTCAGGGAAACTTTCGAAACAAATTCTTTATTATGGGCAGGCCCTATTTCTTGAAGAACACGATATTCAATCGCGCCTGTCCCATCCCGTTGAATAAGTTCCTGCAACTGGCTTTTATAATCCATCACATGAGAAAAAGCACCAGCATTAATCTTTGGAAAAACAACTTTCTCGAGAAATTTAATGACTGTTTCAATTCCTTGGTCTAAATAAAGGGCTCCAATGAATGCTTCAAAAACATCCGCTAGAAGAGCGGGACGCTCCCGTCCACCTGTCATCTCTTCCCCTTTACCCAACAAAACTAATTTTCCAAAGTGAAGTTCATTGGCAAATGCAACAAGAGATGGCTCGCATACTATAGCAGCTCGAAGCTTCGTCAATTCTCCCTCTGTCATCGTAGAATATTTTTTGTAAAGGAATTGTGAAACAGTTAACTCAAGAACGGCATCTCCTAAAAACTCAAGCCTCTCATTATCTTCAAAAGGCTTTCTGCGATGCTCATTCACATAAGATGAATGAGTAAATGCTTGTTTTAATAGTTTTTCGTTTTCCAGTGTAATACCAATCGTATTTTGAAAATCTTTAAATAGATTTTCTTTTGCGCGGTTATTTAAATCTTTTTCCTTATTGTTCTTGCGCATAAAAACTTCTCCACCTTGCATCAAATAATTTACACACCACTCAAGTATAAGTTTTAAAAAAATATTTAGCAAAACACAAAGAAACTTGGCATCACATCGGGAAGCCAAGTTCTATTTTACAGAATAAAGCTCCGTTTGAAAACGGAGCTTTTGTGAATAAAATCTAACGATTACTTTATGCTTTGTATGTAATTAACAGCGTCACCAACTGTGCTAATTTTTTCAGCGTCATCGTCAGAAATTTCCATATCGAACTCATCTTCTAATTCCATAACTAGTTCAACTACGTCAAGGGAATCAGCACCAAGATCATCTTTGAATGATGCTTCAAGTTTAACTTGAGATTCATCCACGCCTAAGCGGTCAACGATGATTTTTGTTACACGTTCTAATACCTCTGCCATGCCTGTTCACCTCCCCTCAAGCTATTATAGAGTATTTCTACAAAATAATACACTAAGATTTTATTAAAATTAATTTTGAACCTATATTACTGTCTAGCTCCAGCGCCCAGCGGCTAGTGGACTTCGCCCTCCGCCCTACGATAAGTCAACATCGAATCGCTTCCGCTCTTCGTGTTTCCTTTATCTCAGTTGGAGCGCTCCAGTCCATACGCCGCTAAACGGGCGCTTCCGCTTTTCTAGCTACATTACCATGCCGCCATTTATATGCAATGTTTGTCCAGTCATATATGCAGAATCGTCAGATGCAATGAATGCCGTGATTTTAGCGATATCTTTAGGCTCTCCTAATCTTGCTAACGGAATTTGTTTTAACATTTCTGTTTTTACTTCTTCAGTTAATTTATCAGTCATATCTGTTGTGATGAAGCCTGGTGCAATCGCATTTACGGTAATATTGCGCGATGCAAGTTCTTTAGCGGTTGTTTTTGTTAAACCAATAACTCCGGCCTTTGCAGCGACATAGTTTGCCTGTCCGGGATTCCCGCTTACACCTACAACCGATGCAATATTAATAATGCGTCCTACGCGTTGCTTCATCATTTGTCTTGTTACCGCTTTTGTACACAGGAAGACACCTTTAAGGTTGATATTAATGACGTCGTCCCATTCTTCTTCTTTCATTCTCATCAATAAATTATCTTTTGTAATTCCAGCATTATTTACGAGAATATCAAGTTTTCCAAAATTGTCGATCGTACCCTTAACCATTGCTGCAACTTCTTCAGTGTTTGATACATCGCATTTTACAGCAAATGCCTCTCTGCCCAAAGCTTTAATTTCATCAACAACCTCATTAGCCTTTGCTTCACTACCAGAAAAATTTACTGCAACATTTGCTCCTTGGCGTGCAAGTTCAAGGGCAATTTCTCTGCCAATCCCTCTCGATGCACCCGTTACAAGAGCTGATTTCCCTTCAAGATTCATAGTCTTTCCTCCTTTAGCGCATCCATAACAGCTTGTGCACTTTCCTCGTCGGATACTGAATAGGTTGTAACTGTTTTATCAATTTTTTTAATTAAGCCTGAGAGAACTTTCCCAGAACCAATTTCTATGAATGTACCGACACCCAAATCAATCATCTTCCGAACAGAATCTTCCCATAAGACAGGGGAATAAAGTTGTTCAATTAACTTATCCTTGATCTCTGAAGCAGAACTGATTGGTTCTGCAGTGACATTGGCCACGATTGGGATGCTGGCATCTTTCATCTCCATTTCGTCTAATACTTCTCGCAATTGTACCGCGGCTGGCTTCATTAAAGCGGAATGGAATGGACCGCTCACGTCTAATGGAAGCACTCTTTTTGCCCCTGCTTCTTTTGCTTTCACTGCTGCAAGCTCTACCCCTTTTTTAGAGCCTGAGATAACAATCTGACCTGGACAGTTTAAATTTGCTAATGATACTGGATTACCATCATCACTAATTTCTGTTGTCACCGTTGAAAGGGGGGCACGATCAAGACCTAATACCGCTGCCATCGATCCTTCCCCATTTGGAACGGCACTTTCCATAAACTCGCCCCGTTTTCTAACAGCAAAGACTCCTTCTTCGAAAGTAAAGGTGCCCGCAGCAACAAGGGCCGTATATTCACCTAAGCTATGGCCAGCAACATAATCAGCTTTAATCCCAAATTTTCGGAAGTATTCCAATATAGCAATACTGGTTGTTAAAAGGGCTGGCTGTGTATTATAAGTAATTGTTAATTCTTCTTTTGGACCCTCAAAGATTAATTTACTTAGTTGCGTATTAAGCGTTTCATCCGCTCTATTAAAATAATCCATTACCTCTGGATGGTTGTCTGCTAACTCTTTACCCATACCGACTGCTTGTGACCCTTGCCCTGGAAACACAAATGCTATTTTGTTCATTACCTTACTCCTTTACCTTTCAACTTTTGTGGTACCCGCTTCTTCTGTTGAAACTTTTATTAATCCAACAACATCATTGCTTACCATTTCCCTTGTTTGCCGAATTGCGCTAAAAATAGCTTGCCCATTCGAAGAGCCATGAGCCTTAATAACCGGTGCATTTAAACCAAACAGTGCAGCACCGCCATATTCGGAATAATCCATTGTATTCTTTAAGGTTTTTAGATTTGGTTTTAAAACAGCGGACGCTAATTTACTTGTAAAACTGCTCATTAACGCCGTTTTTAACATTTTAAACATAGATAGTGCTGTTCCTTCAATTGTTTTTAGGACCATGTTTCCCGTAAATCCATCGGTAACAACCACATCAGCAACACCATCTAGCAAATCTCTTGCTTCAACATTCCCTACAAAGTTAAGATCGGCATTTTTTAACATTTCAAAGGCAAGCTTGGTCAGTTCATTCCCTTTCTTTTCCTCGGTCCCAATGTTTAACAGACCGACTCTTGGCTTCGTAATGCCTCTTACTTTTTCACTATAAATAGATCCCATCAATCCGTATTGGAGCAGATGCTCCGGCTTGGCATCTGCATTTGCCCCAACATCTAGTAACAGAAAGCCTTCACCGCCAATGGTCGGAAGTGTTGGCGCTAAGGCTGGACGGTGAATCCCATTTATTCTGCCAACCACAAATAGACCCGCGGCTACTAAGGCACCTGTATTTCCCGCAGATATACAAGCATCCGCCAATCCATCTGCTACTTGCTGTGCGGCCAACACCATAGAAGCATCTTTTTTACGGCGCACCGCTTTTACAGGTTCGTCCGTTCCAAGGATAACTTCGGTGGTATGGATAACTGAAATCCGTTCATGATTTGTTAGTGTTTCTTTAATTTTATTTTCATCCCCAACAAGGGTAATATGTATATCTGAAAATGCTTGTACAGCTTTAAGTGCCCCTAAAACGATTTCTTTTGGAGCATTGTCGCCGCCCATTGCATCAATTGCTAGTTTCATTTTTCTCATCCTTTACCGATTTTTCGAACGGTACATTTCAAATTCTCCGGTAAAAACAAGTTCATTATTCACAAAACTTGTGACTTCGACACTTGTTCTGCCTAAGTTCCCATCAATTTTTATTACTTTTGCTTTGGCAATCACACGCTCGTTCAATTTCACCAAACGATTGAATTGAATATTCGCTTTTGCTGTTAATGCTAATTCATCGTTAATAACGGCTACAGCAAGGGAATTAGCCTGGGCGAATACATGATGGCCACGAGCAATGTTATTTCGTTTAAAGACATGTTCTTTTTTCACATCAAAAATCGAAATGGCATTCTGATCCAGTTCTATATGAATAATTTCCCCGATGACTTCTTCTAGCGGTAAGGAGCGGACTTCATCTTCAAACCGTTTTTCTGCAACGGTCTTAATTCGTTCCCGAAGTTCAGGAATGGATAATTCTAAACGGTCTAGACGAATTGTTTGTACGCTCACTTCAAATTTTTCTGCTAAATCCTCATCAGTTATAAATGGATTTTCATTAATTGTAGTGGTCAATAATTGTTGCCGTTCTTTTTTACTTTTTCTCATAAATTTTTCACACCGTCCGAGATCTTATGACTAGGTACTAATAGTAGTATAAAATTAGAAAAAGCAGATTGCAAGAATTTGTTTTCTATTCATAGCATCTACTTTTTCTATTTAGAAATTCTTAAAAAGGTAAATGAACTGGTTTAATCTAGCTTTTCCCCTTCTAAAACCCCTGATTCCCCAAGCGCTTCTCTTAAGAATAGATACTCAGGGGCTGTCCAAAAAGTTTTTGACTGGATAAGAATCATTGCATCATTTCTGGCTGTTTCTAGCGCACGATAGTCATGGACCATATCTGCAACCTTAAATTCAGGAACACCGCTTTGCTTTCTGCCAAAAAAGTCACCTGGTCCTCTAAGTTCTAAATCCTTCTCACTTAGAACAAATCCATCATTTGTTTCCGTCATGATCCGCATTCTTTCTTGACCCACTTCTGATTTAGGACTTGCAAGTAAAATGCAGTAGGATTGATCGCTGCCCCGTCCAACACGTCCACGCAGCTGGTGGAGCTGCGAAAGGCCGAATCTTTCTGCATCATAAATAACCATCATCGTCGCATTCGGAACATTTACTCCTACCTCAACTACTGTGGTTGAGACAAGCACCTGTACTTCGTTGGCACTAAACGCCTTCATTACTGAATCTTTTTCTTCCGAGCTTAAGCGACCGTGCATAAGCCCCGCCTTATAGCGATTTTGAAAGAAGTGACTTAGAGTAGTGAACACATCAATCGCGTTTTGGACATCGAGCTTTTCTGATTCTTCGATCAGCGGACAAATAACATAGGCCTGATGCCCTTTTTGTAATTCCTTTTCTACAAAAGCTAGGACGCGTTCGAGCATTTCCGGTTTTGCCCAGTAAGTTTCAATTGATTTTCGCCCTGCAGGCATCTCATCAATTATGGAAACATCCATTTCACCAAATACCGTGATGGCAAGTGTTCGTGGAATCGGTGTCGCAGTCATAAATAGAACGTCAGGATTCTCACCTTTTTCCCTCAGCACTCTTCGCTGTTCCACCCCAAAGCGATGCTGTTCATCGGTGATTACAAAGCCTAATTTTTTGAAGGTCACCTCATCCTGTATAAGTGCGTGTGTACCAATCAAAATATCAACGTTACCATTCGCTAGTTCTTGAAGAATTTCTTTTCTGCGTTTGCCCTTAATAGAACTTGTCAAAAGTTCGCACCTAATATCGATTGGATCTAGCATGCTTTTTAAGCTTTGTGCATGCTGCTCTGCCAGAATTTCTGTTGGTACCATTAAAGCTCCCTGAAACCCCGCAGTCACACTGGCATATAAACCAATCGCAGCAACAACCGTTTTCCCTGAACCCACATCCCCTTGTAACAATCGATTCATCCGGAGTGGCGATTTTAATTCCGCTAACACTTCATTGACGACCCTAGTTTGAGCATTTGTTAACGGAAAAGGAAGACTTTTAATAAAACCTTCTACCTGTAACTCATTATAATTTTGGCAAATACCCGGGGAATGTTCACGTTCAAACTTCCTTAATGCCTGCATTTTTAGTTGAAACAAAAGAAATTCTTCATAAACAATGCGCCTTCGTGCTTGTTTGACATCTTCTTGGCTACTTGGAAAGTGCATTGTTTTAATCGCTCTCTGTTTATCAAGCAGGCGATATTTTTTCAAGAAAACAACTGGAAGTGTTTCTTCTATGAATTGTCCATATTGTTGGAATGCATTGCTGATAAATTTGCGAATACCCTTTGTCGTTAATTTCCCTCGTAATGAGTATACCGGCTCAAAATCCTTCGTTTTTGCGTTTGTGCCTTGTTGCATTTCAGTTGCCGTGATTGTTTGCCGATGGGCATCCCATTTTCCAGTGATCGTTATCGTTTCATTGATAATAATTTTATTTTTTAAATAGGGCTGGTTAAAAAAGACTACTTTAATTAAATGAGAGCCAACGAAAAGCCGGATCATTAGTTTGGATTTCTTCCTTCCAAAATAGCTAAGAGAAGGTTCACTATGAACCTTCCCTTCTACTGTTACTTTCTCATCATGTTGCACCTCTGTTATATCACGAAGGCGGTAATCTTCATAACGATAAGGAAAATACTCCAATAAATCTTTTATCGTAAAGATTTTCATTTCTGAAAAAATCTCAGCAGTTTCTTCACCAATTCCCCTAATAACGGTTATTGATTGATTAAGATGTGGATTCACAATTACACGACTCCCCACTAAGCGCTGTTATATCTTTTAACTTCTTTTTCACATAAAAAAGAAGGGATCTCCCCTTCTATTTTAGCGGTTCATTATTCAATTGAAAAGATAAATGAATACAACGGCTGGCCGCCATTATGGATTTCAACCTCAACATCTCGATAATTCTCTTCAACAAATTGGGTTAACTGGCTTACTTCTTCTTCGCTTACGTCTTCCCCATAAATAATCGTCAAAATTTCGGAATCATCATCGAGCATTTGTGAAAGTAACTCTTCAGCTACTTTTCCTTTGTTCTTGTTCTTAACAACAATTTTCCCTTCAGCAATACCCATGAAATCATCTTTCTCAATGTCTAATCCATCAATTTGGGTATCTCGTACAGCAAAAGTAATTTGGCCCGTTTTAACATGTTCTAAGGCATCATTCATTGATACTTTATTGGCTTGAAGCTCAGCTGACGGATTAAATGCTAAAAGAGCTGAAAGTCCTTGCGGGACAGTTTTGGATGGTATGACATAAATATCTTCTTCTGAAACATCGGCCGCCTGCTGGGCTGCCATGATAATGTTTTTATTATTAGGTAATATAAATACCTTCTTAGCGTTAACTTCTTTAACAGCCTTGACGATATCCTCTGTACTCGGATTCATCGTTTGCCCGCCTTCTATGACGGCATGTGCCCCAATACTTCTAAATAGATCTGCAATGCCTGATCCCATCGATACCGCAACAATTCCGTATTCTTGCAGCTCTTTAGGTGACCCCTGCTTTTCAGTAACGGGCGCAACATGTGTTTCGCCAACAATATTGGTATGCTGTTGACGCATGTTTTCAATCTTCATATTAATTAAATTTCCGTACCTTTGCCCGTAGCTTAGTACATCGCCCGGTTGCTCGGAATGGATATGGACTTTCACAACATCTTCATCGGCAATGACTAATAAAGAATCTCCTAATTTGCTGAGGTCATTGCGGAAAACGACTTCACTGAAAGGATGCTTTGCTGTCTTTTCCTGTTCAAAACGAACCATAAATTCAGTACAGTATCCAAATTCAATATCTGCCGTGTTTATATGTCCTTGGACACTCTTGTGATGTTCCGTATTTACCAATTCATCCATAGAAAGCGATGCAGAAGGCGTATCGGGCAGCATTTCACCTTTTAAGACTGCTAGAAATCCTTCGTAAACAAATACAAGCCCTTGTCCGCCGCTGTCAACCACACCGACTTCTTTTAAGACTGGAAGCAGGTCAGGAGTGCGTTTTAGTGATGCCTTTGCTTCTTTTAATACTTCTTCCATGATGACAATAATATCGTTTGAATTCTGGGCAGCTTGAACGCCCTTCTTAGCTGAATCCTTAGCGACGGTTAAAATGGTTCCTTCAACAGGCTTCATGACTGCTTTATAGGCAGTCTCTACCCCTGACTCGAGGGCATGTGCAAAATCATTCCCTGAAATTTGCGCTTTCATTTCTACTGCCTTCGAAAAACCGCGGAATAATTGGGAAAGGATGACACCTGAATTTCCGCGAGCTCCCATTAGCAAGCCTTTAGATAGAGCTATTCCAACTTTACCAATATGTTCTTGAACATTATTTTTTACTTCTTTCGCCCCTGAGGTCATTGATAAATTCATGTTCGTTCCAGTATCACCATCGGGCACGGGAAAAACGTTTAGAGCATCCACCATTTTTGCATTTGCAGCCAAATGATTTGCTCCTTGAATCACCATCTCGGCAAAACGTTTTCCATCTAAAGCTGTTATTGACACAAACTTTCCTCCTCACTTGAGGTTCGGCTCGCGAACTTAAGTGTTCGTCACTCGAACTCCCTGAACGTAAATATTTACCGATTCAACGGCAAGTCCAACAGTCTTATCGAGGGTGTATTTAACCTTTGATTGCACGTTGTGGGCAATTTCGGAAATTTTTGTTCCATAGCTAACAATAATGTACATATCAATATGTAATTCCTCATTTTCCTGGCGGACAATCACGCCCCGAGTAAAATTTTCTCTTCGTAATATTTCCGTAATTCCGTCTTTGATTTGATTCTTTGAGGCCATACCGACGATGCCGTAGCATTCGATTGCTGCTCCTCCGGCGATGGTTGCGATTACTTCATTTGAAATATCAATTTGTCCGAACTTTGTTTTTAATTCAATGGACATGAATCGTTCCCCCTCCTGAAAAAATTGCTCCTTGACTACAGTCATTTTACTATAGTCAATGCAATATTGAAAGTTATTCCTGCCTGTTTACTATAAGAGCATTTTATTAATAGTCATGTCAAGGTATTTTTCTTGAAAGCTAACTATTGCAATCAAATACGTTGTATGATAAATTATTAAGGTATCTCAAGACTAGAAAATTTGTTCAGCCAATTTTCTTTTTTCTGATGAGGATCTTAAAGATAGCTGTATAAAGCTTTTGGTAGTTAAGGAGGGAAATCATTATGCCACGTCAATGTGTTGTAACTGGAAAGAAAACAACAACTGGTAACGCACGTTCTCACGCTATGAACGCAAACAAGCGTACATGGGGTGCTAACCTACAAAAAGTACGTATTCTTGTTGATGGAAAGCCTAAACGTGTTTGGGTTTCTGCAAGAGCGTTGAAATCAGGTAAAGTAGAACGCGTTTAATATGGAATGGGCATCCGAATCGGATGTCTTTTCTTTTTGTCCAAAAAATAAAATTTAACATAACAGTACTACTCTTTATTATTCCCAAATAACCGAAATAAAAAGCACCCAAATTTATCGGGTGCCATTCGTTAAGAAAAGGTTATCAACACTAATACCTATGCTATTCGTTCTTTTTAAACGCCCCAATCATCGCACGGACAAGTCCGCCTAAAAATTTCGGCAATTTAATTGTATAGAATTTCATACTGTCCCTCCTCATAAATCTCCCCAGCTTATTTCAACTCAACTTTTTTCGAACGCCCTACCATTTTATTCAAACGAACGAAATCAGTACCTAATTGTATTGCCTATTAATCATGACTTCTTATCACTATTAATATGCCTTCAGAAAATGAAAAAGTACCATAATCACTATTAAGTTCATTACTAATACATAGTGTGGACCCAATTGAAATATGACGATTTTCCAAAGGAAATTTAAAGCCTTCAAGGGTGAGATTCTGTACATTAAGTGTTAAAGGAACGAAGGAAATATATTTTTTTGTATTTATTTTTTCAATCGTATAACGACCAGGTCCTTTAATAAAAATGAGATTATATTTATCAATTAAGCAGATATTCGCTGATTTTTTAGTTCTAAGCGGATTTACTAATAAGTGGACATTGGCAAATAAATGATCGAGCCGGCCCCCGGTTGCACCAAATAACCGAATCATACTTGGATTTTGATCAAGTGCCCAATTGAGGGCTAACTCCATATCTGTTTCATCTTTTTCAGGCTTATACTTCTTCAATTCGGTTACGCGTTCTTCAATAAACATCAATTCTTCTGCTGATACAGAATCAAAATCCCCAAAAGCAATCTTTGGAGTAATATTTCTTTTTAACAAATAATAGACACCCCGGTCAACCCCAACCCAAATCGAGTCTTTCTCTAAGTACTCGCTTAAATCAGGCAAAAGGCTTTCAGGGCCGCCGGCTAGAATATTTATTATCATAAAAAATCTCCTTTTCCATATGCAAAAAGCCAGCACGAAAGCTGGCTTTTTGCATTAACCTCTTATCAGCGAAATTGCCTCCGCATAATCTTCTTGATTATATATAGCTGAACCCGCGACTAACACAGTAGCGCCTGCTTCCACACACAGTTTTGCCGTTTCTGAATTGACACCGCCATCAATTTCAATCTCAATGTCTAAGCCTTTTTGCTCAGCCATTTCTTTAACTTTCTTTATTTTCGGAAGGATCTCTGGAATGAATTTCTGCCCGCCAAAACCTGGATTGACAGACATTAATAATACCATATCAATATCTCCAATGATGTGTTGAATACTCTCAACGGGAGTAGCAGGATTTAAAACCACTCCCGCTTTGATACCAAAGGACTTAATATTTTGAATTGTGCGGTGAAGATGACGACATGCTTCCACATGAACTGTAATATAATCGGCTCCAGCTTTAGCGAATGCCTCAATATATTGATCCGGATTTTCAATCATTAGGTGGACATCAAGTGGCAGCTTCGTGATTGGTCGAATGGCCTCAACAATGAGTGGACCAATCGTAATATTTGGCACAAAGTGACCATCCATGACATCGACATGAATATAGTCTGCTCCACCTTTTTCAACAGCTATAATTTCTTCACCCAATTTCGAAAAATCGGCAGAGAGAATCGAAGGTGCTATTTTTACCATACTTAATACCTCGGCTTTCTATCTTTTATCTCCTGGAGGAAATTCAAATAATGTTCATATCGATACGCTGGGATTTGACCAGATTCAACTTCCTTTTTGACACCACATTTTGGTTCAGTTCCGTGCAGACAGGCTCTGAATTTACAATTCTCACTAGCTCTTTGTATTTCAGGGAAACAAGAAGTCAAATCTTCCACTTCAATATTCGTAAATTCCAATGAGCTAAACCCTGGTGTATCTGCGATTAGACCATTTCCAATCTGAATTAACTCCACATGTCTTGTTGTATGCTTTCCTCTGCCTAGATGCGAGGAAATATCATTTGTTTTTAATTCAAGATCCGGTCTTAAGACATTCAGCAAGGAAGATTTCCCCACTCCTGATTGGCCGGCAAAAACGGATATTTTATTATTGACGTGCGGACTTAAAAGTTCGACGCCAGCTTCTGTTTCGGAAGAAGTTAAGATTACTTGATAACCCGCAGTAGTATATTGCTCTGCATATATCTTTATCTTCTTTTGTTGCTCATCGTTGGTCAGATCCATTTTGGTAATACATATAAGCGGTTCAATCCGATTAAACTCAACCAGAACAAGGAAACGATCTAAAAGAACTGTACTGAAATCTGGCTCAACAGCCGAGAACACAAGAATTGCTTGATCGACATTCGCGATTGGCGGACGAATCAATTCGTTCTTTCGTGTCTTAACTTCCATAATATACCCTTCCAAGTCATTTTCAGCTTGAAAAACAACCTCGTCACCGACAAGAGGGGTAATTTTATTTTTTCTAAATACCCCTCTCCCACGGCATTGAATCATTTTATTGTCATCTAGTACATAATAAAAACCGCTTAATGCTTTAACAATTTTCCCTTCAGGCATAGTCACACTCCTTGTCTTTCAATAAGAAAACGTCAACTTATCATTCATATTTTGCGGGAAAGCTGATTTTTATAAAAAGCAAAGAAATATTGTTTATTCTGATTCCGGGTAGTTAATTACGTCCTCTGCTATTACTTTCTTGTCGCGAATAATCTTGTAACCAGCTTTACCACCAAAAGGAATCGTAAGTTCAATTTGTTTTTTTGTTGTTTCAGTAATAAAAAAGGTTTCAGCAGGTTCTGTCATACTGTGATTCATATCTTCGATGTAGATAAGAACTTCTTGTTTTTCCACTGGTTCACCAGGCACTGGCACAGGGACAGTTGGTTCGTAATCAATTGTTATGTCTTTAATTACCGTTTTGGGCGGTTTTTCTTCTTTTCCTTTTGAAATAATAACTGAAACCTTATCGCCTTTTTTCAGTTCTGTTCCAGACGATGGTGTTTGTGAAATCACCATGCCAGCAGGTATTTTCTCATCATATTTTTCTTCTGAAACGTTTAATGACAACCCTACTAATGAGGCATAATCCTCGGCCCCTTTTAAATTGTACTCGGTTAGGTCCCTTAGGACAATTATTTCAGGTCCTTTACTGACTTCAAATTCTAATTCAGTATCTTCTGGAATAATTTTTTCGCCACCTGAAGGGTTTTGGCTAATAATAGTCCCTGGTTCACTATCATCGTATTTCTCAGTTTTTAATATATCTTTAAAATTCCTATCTTCTAATAAATGGAAAATATCATCATAAAGCCTGCCTACATAATTAGATAGTACAATTTTTTCTTTTCCGGTACTAATATATAAATTGACTTTTGCGTTCTCCTTGACTGTATTGCCAAATTCGGGGTCGGTCTTGACAACCTTTCCTTCAGCCACCAAATCATCAGAAATTTCAACCTGTTTGTCAACCACTAATCCGCTGAGTTGAAGCTCAGAAATCGCATCATCTGCATCCATCCCACTTACATCAGGAATTTTGACGTCCTTAGCAGACAATAAACCAGGTAAAAAAGTAACAGCTAATATTCCAAGAATGGAAAGAATAAGGAAAGTTGATATTAACACGATTGGCCATCTTTTTCGCTTTTTCTTACTACTTTGCTCCTTTTTTTGTGCATCTTTTTTAACAGGAGATATTTTTTCATTACTATGCACTAATGTTTCATCCAGGTTTTTATGTGGACGGTCATCAGTTATAATTGGAATGGCTTTGGTTGCCTCATCATCAATTGGAATAATAAACTTTGGTTCATTCATTCTTTCAGGATTTAGTGCCGTCCTTAAATCCTCCTCCATCTCATCAACACTGTTATAACGATGGAATGGGTCCTTTGCCGTTGCTTTTAGGACAATATTTTCTACACTTTGCGGGATATTTGAATTCCACCTTCTAACAGAGGGTGTTTCGGACTGGAGATGCTTTAATGCAATCGATACTGCCGATTCCCCCGAGAAGGGAAGCCTGCCCGTTAATATTTCGAACATGACAATTCCAAGTGAATAAATATCCGATTTTCGATTAGCCATTCCGCCACGAGCCTGTTCCGGCGATAAATAGTGGACAGAACCTAAAACAGAATTGGTTTGGGTAATGCTTGTCGCGCTTAATGCCATGGCTATTCCAAAATCAGTGATTTTCACATTGCCATTCCGGTCAATTAGTATGTTATGCGGCTTGATATCACGGTGAATAATATGATTTTGATGGGCATGGGAAATTGCAGACGTTATTTGCATCATTATATCTAATGCTTTTTCGACACGGAGTGACGAATGCTGATTTATGTATTGTTTTAATGTTTGCCCATTCACGTATTCCATGACAATATAGTATAAGGAATCCTCTTCACCCACATCAAAAATACTAACGATATTTGGATGGGTTAGACTTGTTGCTGATTGTGCTTCTCTATGAAAGCGTCGAATAAACTCCTCATCATTGACAAAATCAAGACGGAGCATTTTTACGGCTACTTCTCTGTCTAAAATCATATCATGTGCTAAATAGACATTGGCCATTCCGCCTCCGCCAATCATTTCAAGAATTTTATAGCGGCCGCTTATTCTTTTTCCAATAATCACTGCTCATCACCCAATTCAATATCATTAGCATACTCTAATATGATTAGGGTAATATTGTCTTCTCCGCCATTCTCATTTGCGATGTCAATCAGTGTGGAAGCTTTTTGTTCAAGCGAATCTTCATTTTGAAGTATATTAACTATTTCCTTTTCATTGACTTTATTTGACAGCCCATCAGAACATAACAGGAGAAAATCTCCTTCTTCGAACATAATTGTTTTAATATCAATTTTTACATCTTGTTCCGTTCCTAACGCTCTTAGGATCCAATTTTTCCTTGGATGATGTTCGGCATCTTCTTTGCTGATTTGTCCGGTTCGAACTAATTCATTAACAAGTGTATGATCCTCAGTTAACTGCTTGAAGCCTGAATCATTTAAGATAAACACACGACTATCCCCTACATGTGCAATCGTTGTAAAGTTATCTGCAGCAATCACAGCTTCAATAGTAGTCCCCATACCTTCACATTCCACGTGACTTCTTGAATGGTCAAACAATAATTGATTAACCTGAAGAACATGGATTTTCAGCCATGCTTCCGCTTGGTCAGCTGTTTGAATTCCTTCGGATTGCTCCCACATTTCTTGAAGATGCGATACTGTCATTTTACTTGCAACATCACCGGCAAGGTGTCCGCCCATACCATCTGCTACGATGGCAAGGCGGTGTCCGTCCCGATTAACAAAAGTACCACCACTATCCTCATTGTTCTGCCGAACTCTACCCTGGTCCGTTTTAAATACAGCCTTCACTTTTGTCACCTCGTCTCCTCTTTCCGCTCCTTTGCACGAAGTTGCCCGCATGCTGCAGCGATATCTGACCCTTGCTCCCTGCGAATGGTTACGTTAATTCCTCGGTTTTTTAATGTTTTTTCAAAAGCAAAAATTTTGTCTCTTGGTGTCCGAACATAATCTCTTTCAGGAACATAGTTTACAGGAATTAAATTCACATGGCATTTTAAACCTTTTAATAAAACAGCTAACTCCTCCGCATGTTCGACTGAATCGTTTACACCGCCAAATAGACCATATTCAAAGCTTATTCTACGTCCTGTCTTATCGATATAATACCTTACTGATTCCATTAAGTCATCAAGTTTATATGCCTTGTTAATAGGCATTAACCTAGAGCGCAATTCCGTATTAGGAGCGTGCAAAGAAATAGCAAAATTAATTTGTGTATTTTCATCTGCAAATTGATAGATTTTTGGAACAATACCGCTTGTCGATACGGTTATATGGCGTGCTCCGATATTAAGAGCCTTTTCATGATTAATTATTTTTAAAAATGAAAGCATGTTATCATAGTTATCAAATGGTTCACCGATACCCATGATGACAACGGAATTTACACGCTCATCTGTTTCGTCAAGTGTTTGTTGTACTTTTACAACTTGAGCGACAATCTCGCCTGCTTCTAAATGTCTTTTTAATCCGCCTAATGTGGAGGCACAAAAGGTGCAGCCAATTCGGCAGCCAACCTGTGTCGTAACACAAACGGAGTTTCCATAATCATGGCGCATTAGCACCGTTTCGATAGAATATCCATCATGAAGTTCAAACAGAAATTTGATTGTTCCATCAGATGATGTTTGTTGAATCGCCGTTTTTAATGTTGTAAGGTCAAAATGACTTGCAAGCTTATCACGTAAACCTTTTCCGACGTTACTCATATCCTCAAATGATGTAATTCGTTTTTTATAAAGCCATTCAAAGATTTGTTCGGCACGGAATGGCTTTTCACCATTCTCTGAAAGCCAATTCTTTAATTCGTTAAGCTGCAATGAATAAATTGATTTCTTCTTTATTTCCTTAGCTGTATTTGTCTCAGTTGTATTTAATTGTTCCAACCGTTACACCTTCTTCCTTAAAACTGCAATATAAAATCCATCTGACCCAATATCTTGCGGGAATATTTGCAAATCAAAGCCCGTGATTAATGGCTGGATAGCTTCAGGCATCCTGCTTTTGAAGGATGCATCTCCTTCAAATTGAGGGTTATTCTGAAGGAATGTCTTAACCGTCAATTCATTTTCCTCTTTATCTACTGTACATGTACTATAGACAAGAATGCCGCCCTTTTTCAATAAGGGGGTTACGGACGTTAATAAGTCTTGCTGAATCGTACTTAACCGCTGAATATCCATCTCGGTTTTAGTATACTTCATATCTGGCTTTCTCCTCATGACCCCGAGACCGGAACAAGGAGCATCAAGAAGAATCCGATCAAATGATTCAGTTTGGAACTTTTCTTGGATTTTTCTTGAATCAGATACACTTGTTTTAATATTTTCTAACCCTAAACGTTTTGCATTATCATTAATTAATCTTACTTTGTGCTGATGAAGATCGACCGAGATAACTTCACCCGTATTATTCATTTTCTCAGCAATATGTGTACTTTTACCACCCGGTGCCGCGCAGGCATCAAGGATAAATTCGTTTGGCTCCGCCCCTAATGCATAGGCTGCAAGCATTGAACTTTCATCTTGTATCGTAAACATTCCATACTTAAATGAGATTGTCGATGCTAGATTTCCCTTTATCGATCGAATTGCCTCAGGAATAATAGGACTTTTTTCGATTTGAAAACCATCCTCTTCTAAAATTGCAACACATTCATCTCTTGAAACTTTTGTAAGATTAACTCTGGCTGTTTGCAATGGCGCTGTTAGGTTGATCTCACACATTTCTTTCGTTTTTTGATAACCAAATTGGTTTACCCATCTAGTAATCAGCCATTCAGGGTGACTCGTTTCAAGTGATAATCTTTTGTTTGGGTCCGTGACATCCTCCATGGACGGGAGTCCTTCTCTTTGAATGCTTCGCAACACTCCGTTTACTAAACTTGCTATCCCTTTATGACCACGACTTTTAGCAATTTCCACTGCTTCATAGATAGCAGCTCTGTCCGGTATACGATCGAGATAAACCATTTGATAGAGCGTAAGTCTTAGTAAATGATGAACCCAACTGGCTAACTTCTTATTATCTTTGACAAACGGCTCTAAATAAAAGTCAAGCGCCATTCTTCTTTGTAATGTTCCATACGTCAACTCAGTAAGAAGTCCAACGTCCTTAGCAGACAAATCGTGTTTTTCAATTGTAGAATTAAGCAGTAAATTACTGTAGGATTGGTTTTTTTCAATCGCAACTAAGATATCCATTGCAATTGCTCGTACATTCTTTATTGTTGAAGTCATCTTATTCTCCCAGCTTGGTGCCAATTGAAATTTTTGAACCTCTTAAAAATTGTTCACTCATCATTTTTGTTTTTCCAGAAGGCTGTAGCTCAATGATTTTGATGGCCGTTTCATTACCGGTACTTACTGAAAACCCGTCAGGTTCTATCGTAAGAATTGTTCCAGGTGTAACGCTCTTTTGACCTGTTAACTTTTCTGCCCGCCATATCTTTATGACCTGACCATTCAAGGTGGTAAAGGCAACTGGCCATGGATTTAGGCCGCGGATATGATTATAGATTTCTTCACCTGTTCTCGACCAAATAATTTTTTCTTGTTCGCGCTTAATATTGGCTGCAAACGTGGCTGCTTCATTATTTTGAGGCTTGGGAGTCAGACGGCCATCCAATAGAAGTGGCAAGGTTTCAGATAACAATTTAGCTCCGGCTGTGCTCAATTTGATATGCAGTGTTCCCACATTGTCCTCTTCTGCAATCGGGACTTCAATTCTTGTTAAAATATCACCTGCATCTAATTTTTCCACCATATACATGATGGTGACACCAGTTTTCTGTTTTCCTTGCATAATAGCATAATGGATAGGAGCACCGCCGCGTAGTTCCGGAAGCAGGGAGGCATGAACATTTATACATCTGTACTTAGGAGCTTCTAGCAGCTGTTTAGGTAAGATTTGGCCAAACGCAGCCGTAACAATTAAATCCGGATTCAATGAAAGGATTTTATCAAGTTCTTCTGCTTGACGAATTTTTTCTGGTTGAAAGACGGGAATATCGTGCTTCAACGCCTCAACCTTCACAGGGGGAGGCGTTAGAATCCTTTTTCTTCCCACCGGTCGATCTGGTTGGGTAACTACACCAATGACTTCATATCCATCCTGAATCAATTGTTGTAAAATCGGGACAGAAAAATCTGGAGTACCCATAAAAACTATTTTGGTCATTCAGTTTCTACTCCTTTTAACTCATCTTCCTCTAAATATCTCGTTACTTTGGTTGTAAATAAAATCCCATCAAGATGATCAATTTCATGTTGAATCGCCCTTGCTAGGAACTCATCTGCCTCTAACGTGTATTTTCTGCCTTTTCGGTCAAAGGCATTAATTTTAACAAAATTCGGCCGTGTCACTTCTCCGAACAATCCAGGGAAACTTAAACAACCTTCAGGTCCAGATTGTTCTCCCGAGGTCTCGATAATCACAGGGTTAATCATTTCAATTGTCCCTAATTCATCATCAATATCCACAATTGCAATACGTGCGTCCAATCCAATTTGCGGAGCAGCTAATCCCACCCCGTCATATTCAATCATCGTGTCATACATATCATCAAGTATTTTTGCAAGCTTTCTATCAAACTTAATCACTGGTTTACAAGTCTGCTCAAGTACCTCAGCAGGGTAATTTACTACTTTGAGTACAGTCAAATTCTTTCCCCCATTAATGCCAATCTTTTCAAGGCTTTATAAATTTATTAATTGCTTACATTTTCACCAAAAAAGCGAAATAATAACCTTTTATAGCATGATTATCTAAGGCTTGCCTTACATTAAAATAAATGGGTTAACATCTATTGAAACCAGTAAGCCGCTTTTGGTATCTTTTTGATATTGGTCCAAGATCGTTTTTAACATTTTTGTCATGTTCGGTTCCCGCTTGTATTTTATCAGACATTGATAGCGATATCTATTATTAATCTTAGGTATTGGCGAGGCTGCAGGTCCTAAAACGACAGCATCCTTTGATACTTGCGAACGTACATAATTAACAATTTTCTCTGTCGCCGCTACAACTGTCATCAACTGTTCATGGCTGACTGTTATCAAGGATAGATAATAGAAGGGTGGATAATGACGGATTTTTCGAATCATCATTTCACGCTGATAAAAGAGATCATAATCTTGTGTTCCCGCAAGCTCTATACTGTAGTGTTCCGGCGAATAGGTCTGAATAATGACCTCTCCCGGCAACTGATGACGTCCCGCCCGACCGCTTACCTGAGTTAATAATTGAAACGTTTTTTCAGATGCACGGAAATCAGGTAAATGCAGCATGGTGTCAGCTGAAAGCACACCAACCAAGGTGATATTGGGGAAATCCAACCCTTTGGCAATCATTTGGGTCCCAAGGAGAATGTCTGCTTTGCCATTCTGGAAATCAGTTAATAATCGTTCGTGTGATCCCTTGCGACCAGTAGTATCGACATCCATGCGAATAACTCTTGCCTCAGGAAGTATCTTTCCAAGTTCGTCTTCGACCTTTTGAGTACCAGTCCCGAAATAACGAATATAATCACTGGAACACTCCGGGCATTGATGCGGAACACGACTTTCATACCCACAATAATGACATTTCATTTGTTCATTTACCCGGTGATAGGTAAGCGAAATATCACAGTTTGGGCAATTCATTACATAACCGCAATCACGGCACATGACAAACGAAGAATGCCCCCGTTTATTTAAAAATAAAACAGATTGTTGTTGCTTTTCTAATCTATCCTTGAGCATGTCAAAAAGCTTTCGAGAAAACATGGACCGATTTCCGTCACGAAGCTCCTCGCGCATATCAATGATCTCCACTGCTGGCAAGGCTTGATTATTCATCCGGCTTGGGAGCGATAATAGATGATACACCTTCTTTTGAGCCCTGGCAAACGACTCAAGTGACGGAGTAGCACTTCCGAGCACAACCGGACAGCTATACGTTTTTGCCCTTTCTATTGCCACTTCTCTAGCATGATAACGGGGCATTTCCTCTTGTTTATAGCTGGTTTCGTGCTCCTCATCAATAATAAGAATGCCGAGGTTTTCAAATGGGGCAAAAATGGCTGATCTCGCTCCAACAGCTACTTTTACTTCTTTTCGTTGAATTTTACGCCACTCATCATATTTCTCCCCAGCAGACAAACCACTGTGCAAAACTGCTACTAAGTCCCCGAATCTCCCTTTAAATCGATTCACCATTTGAGGGGTGAGTGAAATTTCCGGTACGAGTACAATGGCTTCCTGTCCTCTTTCAATAACTTCCTGAATAGATTGGAGATAAATTTCGGTTTTGCCGCTCCCCGTTACACCATAGAGCAAGAATACTTCATGTCGATTGGTTTCAATTGCGTTTAGGATCGGTCCAATCGCTGTTTGTTGGGAATTTGTTAGGGGTAATGGCTTGGTTCGTTTAAAAGTCTTATGTTCAAAAGGATTGCGATAAACCTCCATGTCATACTCAATAAGCAGCTTTTTTTCAACAAGCACCTTTACTGTTGCGGAGGTTGTTTTTACTTTAGCGACAAGCTGTCTTAATTCGACTGGCTCGAAATGCTCGGTAAAATAACTCAATACCTGTTTTTGCTTTTCCGCTTTTGCCGGGAATCGGTCTACTTCCAATTTTAATTCTTCCAGCGATACAAGCGGTCGAACAAACTTCAGCTGCTTCTTTCTAACCTTTTCCTTCACAATGTAAATGACTTCAAGCGTCCCTTTTGCTGCTTCCTTTAGTAATAAAGGAACGATTCCCTGTTTCAAAGCATCTTCCCAGTCAACCATAAGATTGTTCTCAAAAAGAGTTTGGAGAGGTTCTGATGATAAAGCAGACGCCTCCACCCCCTGAGCAAGTTTAACTTTTTTTTCATATTTAGCCTTTAACGCCGCAGGAAGCATAACCTGGAAGGCAAAGATTTTAAAACATAGCGTATGCTCAGTTAACCAATCACCTAGTTCAAGTAATTCCTTGTTTAAGACTGGCTCGAAATCCATCGGCTCGATAATTTCTCTTAATTTTTCAAATTCAGATTGTGTTTTAAGTGAAGTAACAAATCCTTGGATTTTTCTCGGACCAAATGGAACGATTACTCTCATTCCCGGCTGAATTGTACCACTCCATTCAGCTGGAATTAAATAATCGAACGCCCTATCGGTTTGTTTTGCCGGGATATCCACAATCACATTAGCAATTTCCATTTTCATCCATATCCTTCAAAAGGAAAGTAATTTCTCCGATAATCCTTTTTGCCACTTCACTTTTTGACATAAGCGGTAAATCCAAAACAGAGCCGGACCGTTTGAAAAGAGTGACAATATTTGTATCTGTCCCAAACCCGGCTCCTTCTGCTTTCACGTTATTCGCAACAATCATATCTGCATTTTTTGCCGTTAATTTTTTCCTTGCGTACTCTTCAATATTTTCCGTTTCAGCTGCAAAGCCCACCAATACTTGGTTCTTTTTCCGTTTTCCCAATTCTAACAAAATATCTTTTGTTCTTTCTAATTCAATACTCGAATCACCGGCCTGCTTCTTAACCTTATGGTCATATGTGATTTTTGGACGATAATCAGCAACTGCAGCTGTTTTAATTACGACATCTGCAGTGTCATAGTATTTCAAGACTGCGTTGTACATTTCTTCGGCGCTCTCGACTTTCACCACGTCCATTCCCAATGGAGCTGGCAACTCAACTGGACCCGAAACTAATACAACATGGGCTCCTTGTTTTTTTGCCTCCTCAGCCAGTGCATACCCCATTTTTCCTGTGGAATGATTGGAAATAAAACGGACCGGATCAATCTTTTCCCGGGTAGGCCCTGCTGTTACGACTACTGTTTTACCTTTTAAATTTTTGTGAGCTTGATTGGTAAAAAACTGTTGGACAAGCTCGACAATTTTTTCTGGTTCTTCTAATCGGCCCTTTCCGACATAGCCACAGGCAAGATACCCTTCACTTGGTTCAATAAATTGATATCCGAACTCAGCTAAAATAGAGAGGTTTTTTTTCACAGCTGGATGGTCGTACATATGCACATTCATCGCAGGGGCAATCCAAACTGGTGATGTAGCTGCTAGCAATACCGTTGTGATCATATTATCGGCGATTCCACCAGCTATTTTCCCTATCGTATTTGCAGTTGCTGGGGCCAAAAGGATTAAGTCGGCCCAATCAGCTAAATCAATATGAGCAATTACATGCGGATTTTTTTCATCAAAGGTATCAACATATACTTCATTACGTGCTAACGCCTGAAAAGTTAATGGGGCAACAAATTTTTGTGCAGATTCACTTAAAATGACTTTTACATGGGCTCCCGCCTGTACTAGCTTACTTGTTAGTGCGGCAGCTTTATATACGGCGATTCCGCCTGTAACACATAATAATATTTTTTTATCCTGTACCATTATTGGATTCCCCCGCTTCTCGTCCATTTCACTCTTCCTTTATTATGCTAGAATGAAAACAATTTTTCATCTTTTTCCACTCGTAATTCGACAAATTCTACATAATCAGGATAACCAAAATAAAAAAGGCTGACACGTAAGGATTACCCCCTTTTGTCAGGCCTTCTCTCAGAAAATCTCTGTCAATTTATCATTGATGAAAACTATTCCGCAGATCCTTCAGCTTTTTTGGAAATCCGGTAGGTTAATTCACCGCTATATATTTCCTCAAGTGCCTTGCCAACATGCTTATAGGAAACATACTTTGGCAATCTTTCATCCTTTATTTGGGACATAACACGTGCACGCTTCGCAGCAACAGATACAAGCGAGTATTTAGAATCAATTTTTTCAAGTAGCGAATCAATAGAAGGATATAACATTATCATTCAACCTCCAGCAATTTTTTATAACGGTGTTCAACACGTTCCCTACGGCAATGCTCCGCGGTAACAATACATTTTACGCGTTCACATGCGCGCTCCACTTGGTCATTTTCAACAACATAATCATATAGTTCCATCATTTCAATTTCCTCACGTGCAGACAGCATGCGGTTTTGGATGATGTCATCTGTTTCTGTCCCTCTGGTGACAATCCGATTCTTTAATTCGGATAAACTTGGTGGCATTAGGAAAATAAATAAACCTTCAGGGAACTTTTCTCGAACCTGACGGGCACCTTTTACTTCGATTTCTAAAAAAACATCCTTACCAGCATCTAAGGTTTCACGCACATAGTCCACAGGGGTCCCATAATAATTACCGACAAATTCGGCATACTCTAACAATTTCCCCTGTTCTATTAATTGTTCAAACTCTTCCCTTGACTTAAAAAAGTAATCGACTCCATCAATTTCCCCTTCTCGCGGTACGCGGGTTGTCATTGAAATAGAGTATTCAAAAGCTGTATCCGGGTGGGAAAATATTTCTTTCCGAACCGTTCCTTTTCCAACACCTGAGGGCCCAGAAAGTACAATCAGCAATCCTTTTTCCTGCATTTAAAAAATCCTACCCTTCATCAATTATTTCGTCACGATCAGCTAAGCGGTGTGCTACCGTTTCAGGTTGTACAGCTGAAAGAATAACATGATCACTATCCATAACAATTACTGCTCGTGTCCGCCTGCCGTATGTAGCGTCAATTAATGCACCCCGGTCCCGGGCATCTTGTATTATTCTTTTTATTGGAGCAGATTCAGGGCTGACAATTGAAATAATTCGATTGGCAGAAACGATATTTCCAAATCCAATATTAATTAATTTAATCGACATGGTATTCATCCAATCATTAATAATATATTTTGACCGTCCCAAACAGTTTCTAAACAAGATTACTCGATTACTCGATATTTTGCACCTGTTCTTTCAGCTTTTCAAGTAAACTTTTAATATCGACAACCTTTTTTGCAATGTTGGAATCGTTCGCTTTAGAACCAATCGTATTGGCTTCTCTATTCATTTCCTGAACGATAAAATCTAACTTTCTCCCGATTGGTTCGATACTATCAAGGGTTTGCAAGAATTGCTGCAGATGGCTCTTTAAGCGAGTGACTTCTTCATTTATATCTGCTTTATCAGCAAACACAGCTACTTCCGTCAATAGTCTCGTCTCATCCAATTGCCCATTAACAAACTCTTCCATTCTTTTGGTTAAACGCTCTTTAAAGGATTGAACCACGAGTGGAGCAAATTTCTGGAGTTCTAATACATGGGTATCTAATTGAGATAAAATGGCGAGCAAATCCTTTTTTAATTCTTCTCCTTCTGCCATTCGCATTTTTTTTAACAGCCTGGCAGCTTCTTCTATTGCAGCTAGAACTAGATTCTCAAGCTCTTCATTACCAGTTTCACTTTCTTCAATATGTAAAAGTTCACTTCTATTAAGCAAGTCCTGAAGCGTTACCGTTCCTTCAACGTCATATTTTTCATGAGCATGTTTAATCACTTGGTAATACTCATCAAGCAATTTCCAGTCAACGTGGACTTTGCGGGTTACGACACCTTCACCCTCCAGGCTAACGTAAACTTCTACCCTGCCACGGCGGATATACTGATTAAGTTTCTTTTTCATACGATCTTCTATTTTTAAAAGCTGCCTTGGCATGCGGATATTCATTTCGCAAAAACGGTGGTTCACTGTTTTTACTTCCACATTAACAGAGAAGCAATCTGATTCTGTTTTAGCTCTTCCAAAGCCTGTCATACTTATAACCATTTAGTGCACATCCAATCTCCTGAAAAATTGATCGGCTTGCTAAAAATTCTTTAATAGGCAAAAGGTAATAGAGTGGAATCTATTACCTTTTGGATTATAACACACTTTATTTTGTTTTTCTTAACAAAAATGACCCTGCTAGTAAAAAAGTTGGTATGGATGATAATCCAACAATCAACAGCCAATCCTTAGCTGCTATCGGCAGTGTATGGAAAATAGGCTGTAGCGGCGGGTAATAAATAACGACAAACATCAATGCAAGCGAAGATATAACTGCCCAAACTAGATACTGATTTCCGAAAGGATTTCTTGAAAGGACTGATTTTTCGCTGCGACAATCAAAGACATGAATTAATTGAGCCATTACAAGTGTAGCAAATGCAACGGTTTGTGCATACTGCAACTCAGATGGATTATTATCGTAAACAATCATAAAGGAAATTAATGTGACGAGCCCGATTAGAAACCCCCTTGACACTACCTTCCAGCCTAGCCCTCGTGAGAAAACACCTTCATCGGGGCTGCGCGGTTTGCGTTTCATTACATTTTCTTCAGGACGATCGAGGCCTAAGGCCATAGCCGGCAACCCATCTGTCACCAAATTCACCCAAAGAATTTGGATCGGAATGAGCGGAAGCGGCAGTGCTAAGATCATCGCAAATAGCATGACCAAAATCTCCCCAACATTTGAAGCCAGCAAGTAACGAACAAATTTCCGAATATTTTCATAGATATTTCTACCTTCTACGATTGCAGCCTTAATTGTGGCAAAGTTATCATCCAATAGGATTAGAGCCGACGCTTCTTTGGCGACATCTGTACCTGTAATCCCCATTGCCACTCCAATATCAGCTGCCTTAATGGCCGGAGCATCATTCACTCCATCCCCTGTCATCGCGACAATATGACCGCGATTTTGTAAAGCTTTAACAATTTTCAGTTTATGTTCAGGTGAGACCCTCGCAAATACCGACACATCATCTACGACTTCTTCGAGCTCATCGACTGACATTTTAGATAAAGCATTCCCATCTATGACCTTACTTTTATTGGTTATGATCCCAAGTTGTGCGGCAATCGCTTTTGCCGTAATCACATGGTCACCCGTAATCATCACTGTTTTAATACCCGCTTCTTTACATTCCTTTACCGCCTTTTTCACTTCAGGTCTTGGCGGGTCAATCATTCCCTGAATGCCAATAAGGGTTAAATTTTTCTCTGCTTCATGTTCACTTAAAATGATCGTGTTCGCTTGAATAGGTTTAAACGCAATCGCAATCGTTCGAAGTGCCTGTGAGGCTAGTCCATTTATTGCTTCTTGAACGTTTTCCTGTGTCTGCTTATTTAAAAATTGTGTCCGCTCGTCCCAAAGGACCGACTCACTAATCCCTAAGATGACGTCCGGGGCCCCTTTAGTAACAATAAAATGCCGCCCCTGCTTGTCTTTCACATGTACGCTCATCATTTTCCTGGCTGAATCAAAAGGGAATTCATTAATAATCGTAAATTCATCTAATAATTTAGTTCGAGCAAAACCTGCTTTCATAGCGCTTACCAACAGTGCCCCTTCTGTTGGGTCTCCGTCAAGAAAATATTCATCATCCCTCACGATTAAATCTGAATGGTTACATAACATTCCAAAGATCAGCATTTGCTGCAAGGCCTTTTCATCGCGTGGATTAATATTTCTTTCATTTCTATAAAAATTACCTTGTGGTTGATAGCCAACCCCATCAACCGTCCACGTTTGACCCCCACTCCACAAATGAGTAACCGTCATTTTGTTTTGAGTCATTGTACCTGTTTTATCAGAACAGATGACTGATGCACAGCCAAGTGTTTCAACGGCGGGCAGCTTCCTGACAATTGCATTTTTCTTGATCATTTTTTGAACTCCGAGCGATAATGCCACGGTAACAATCGCCGGCAGGCCTTCCGGGATAGCTGCAACCGCAAGAGAAACACCGGCTAAGAACATTTCATAGAGTTCATGTCCACGTAAAACACCAACTACAACCACAAGAACGGTTAGCAGCAAGGCGACAGTTATTAGGATTTTACCCAACTGCTCTAAGCGGCGCTGTAATGGAGTATCCTGGGACTCAGCATTTTGGAGTAAATCAGCGATTTGCCCCATTGCTGTTTTCATGCCTGTTGCAATAACGACGCCTATCCCGCTTCCCCGTGTTATCATCGTCCCCATAAACGCAATATTCTCCATGTCGCCAATTCCCGGGTTTGGGTTCGTCAAGGACTCAATATGCTTTGAGACGGGGACAGATTCTCCTGTAAGTGCGGATTCTTCAATTTCTAAACTTTTTGACTCAATTACCCGGACATCTGCTCCAATGCGATCTCCGCTAGTAAACTTCAAAATATCCCCTAATACTATTTCTTTTGAAGGAATTTTAATCCATTGACCATCACGTAGAACTGAAACCTGTGGTGCCGATAATTCCTTTAAAGCATCAAGCGATTTCTCTGCCCGCCTTTCTTGAAAAAAACCAAGAAATCCGTTGATTATGACGATAGCAATAATCGCAATCGCATCAATATATTCACCAAGCAATCCGGAGATCAGTGTTGCTGCAAGGAGAACCAAGACCATAAAATCCTTAAATTGACTAAAAAATAAGAGTAAAGCGGATTGCTTTTCTCCTTCGTCCAATTCATTGAGGCCGTACTGATTTATTCGTTTTTTTACTTCTTCCTGTGATAATCCAGAAGAAAAGTCGGTTTCTAAGGCCTTTTCTACTTGTTCTATCTTCATTTCATGGAATTTCATCCGACCATCTCACTTCCCCCTTTATTGTAAGAGACTTGCTCTATGGAAAGCTTATTCAGGGTCGTCCAAAAAAATGCTATGATCTGGTGAAAGTTAAATTAGAATAAAGGTAAAAATAAGACAGGATTTTTTTAAGTAGGATATAATGAATTCATATGAATGTAGTAAAGGATGTTTTCCATGTCATTTGATGGTTTATTTACAAAAGCAATGGTCGATGAACTTGTTCGTTCCTTAAAAGGCGGGCGTATCAATAAAGTTCATCAACCCTATAAAAATGAAGTGATTCTCACAATCCGTGCGAATGGAGTGAATCAAAAGCTGCTTTTATCCGCTCACCCAAGCTATGCACGTGTCCAATTTTCCAATGAAGCCTATGAAAATCCAAGCGAAGCTCCCATGTTTTGTATGCTCCTTAGAAAACATATTGAGGGATATATTTTAGAGGATTTATATCAAGTAGAAACAGACCGGATGATTGTCCTAGAAATTAAGGGCAGAAATGAGATTGGCGATATCAGCTATAAACAGTTAATTATTGAAATTATGGGCAGGCATAGCAATATCGTTCTGGTCGATAAAACTCGAAATGTCATTCTTGACAGCATCAAACATGTTTCCTTTGCGGTCAACAGTCATCGGGCCATTTTGCCTGGGCAACCTTATATTTCCCCACCTGAACAACATAAGCAAAATCCGTTTACTGCCACGGAAACGGATGTATTAAGAAAAGTGGATTTTAATGCAGGAAAAATTGACCGCCAATTAGTTGAGCAATTCGCTGGTGTCTCTCCTCTTTTTGCCAAGGAAGTTATCTTCCAAAGCGGCCTTGCGAATCGTGCAACTGTTCCGGTAACATTTCTTAGCATGGTGAAAAATGTTGAAGCGGGTGATATTTCCCCTTCGATTGTCTCTGCAGGCGGTAAGGATGCTTTTTACTTATTTCCACTTGAGCATTTAAAAGGAGAAATAAAAACCTATCACACATTAAGTGAAATGCTTGACCGTTTTTATTTTGGCAAAGCGGAGAGAGACCGGGTAAAACAGCAGGGGAATGATATTGAACGGTTTATTGATAATGAGATAGAAAAGAATGTAAAGAAAATTGACAAGCTCAAAGCTACTCTAAAAGAAGCTGAGCGAGCCGATCAACATCAACGCTTCGGCGAGTTGTTAACTGCCAATTTATATGCCGCTAAGAAAGGAATGCGTGAGATTGAAGTTCTCGATTATTATGATGAATCCGGTGGCACTCTATTAATTCCGCTCGATCCAAGAAAAACACCATCTGAAAATGCCCAAAAATATTTTTCTAAATACCAAAAGGCAAAAAATTCTGTTGAAATTGTCGTAGAGCAAATTGAAATAGCACAAGTTGAAGTAGCTTATTTTGATAATTTATTGCAACAGGTACAAGCTGCTTCTCCAAAGGATATTCAAGAAATTCGTGAAGAACTAGTTGAGGGCGGTTATATCCGTGAACGGCAGAAAAAGAAATTGAAAAAGCCCCAGAATGCTAAGCCGGTTTTAGATCAGTTTGTATCTAGTGATGGGACAGATATCATCGTCGGGAAAAATAATAAGCAAAACGACTATTTAACCAATAAGCTGGCCGCAAGGGATGAGATTTGGTTGCATACGAAGGATATTCCCGGGTCTCACGTGGTGATACGCAGCAAAGAACCGTCTGACGAGACGATTCGGGAAGCTGCTGTTTTGGCCTCCTATTATAGTAAGGCAAGAAATTCAAGCTCAGTTCCTGTTGATTTCACTAAGGTCCGGTTTGTTAAAAAACCAAGCGGTACTAAGCCAGGTTTCGTGATTTATGATAATCAACAGACCGTTTTTGTCACACCGGATGATGAATTGGTGCTTAAATTGAAGAAATAGCAAGGAAAGAGGATGTCCGGAAGATCTTGGACACCCTCTTTTTCTATTTATCAGCGGGAATTACCTATTTATCAGCGAAAACACATGATTTATCAGCGTTAATTCCAATTTATCAGCGTTAATTAAATTTTATCAGCGATTCTTTTTCCACGAATAGTTTGCTCCATGTAGCAGGATCCTTGCTCCATAAAAGTAGACTTTTCTGATCTTCTGCAGTAACTTTACCATTTAAAATCGCTACATCTATTAATGTGGCAAAATCAGTTAGAGAAATACTGTTAATCCCGTTTTCTTGTAGCAGTTCTTTTCCCTTTTCAAGCCCATATGTAAAAATAGACACAACTCCAAGCACTTCACAGCCTGCTTCTCTTAACGCCTGAACAGCTGTTATCACACTGCCGCCTGTTGAAATTAAATCTTCTACAACAACAACTTTTTGACCCGATACAACCTTGCCTTCAATCTGATTACCTTTACCATGCCCTTTTGCTTTGGAACGTACATAGCACATAGGTAAATTCATAAGTTCACTCACCCATGCGGCGTGAGGGATACCCGCTGTCGCGGTACCGGCAATAACTTCTGCTTCTGAAAAATTCTCTAGGATAAGTTTTTGCAATCCAGCTGCAATTTCTCTTCTAACTGCAGGGAAAGAAAGCGTTAAACGATTATCACAATAGATTGGCGACCGAAGCCCTGATGTCCAAGTAAATGGTTCCTGCGGCTTTAAGGCCACCGCATTAATTTCTAATAATTTTTCGGCAATTACGTGTTTCATCGTCTGATCCCCTTCCACGCTTCCATCCATTTTTCATAGCTTTTTACTGGGTCTACTGACCTCGTAATTGAACGCCCGACCACAATCGAGCTTACACCTGATTTTCTCGCGAATTCTGGTGTAGCAACTCGTTTTTGGTCTCCAACCTGATCCGATGACATTCGTATTCCCGGGCATACAGTCAAAAATTCCGGGCCGGCATTCTCCCGAATATATGCCGCTTCCCATGCCGAGCATACCACTCCATCCAGGCCTGCTTCTTTTGTAAGCAAAGCATAATGCATAACAGATTCTTCCAATGAAACAGGAATGAGCTGTTCCTTCTTCATTTGCTCTTCCGATGTGCTTGTCAACTGGGTTACGGCAATACATGCCGGCCGCTTCCTTCCAGATGTGCTCCCCGCTTCCAGACCTTCAAGGGCGGCTGTCATCATCTCTTTTCCCCCGGCAGCATGAACATTTACTAAGTCACATTCCAAGCGGGCAAGTCCCTTCATCGCACTTTTCACTGTGTTTGGAATATCATGAAGCTTTAAATCTAGAAAAATATGATGACCTTTTTCTTTTATTTGATGAACGATGGAAGGACCTTCCTGATAAAATAACTCCATCCCAACCTTCACAAAAAGCTCTTTTCCTTCAAAAGGCTGCAAAAAACGATTTACTTCGCTGCCATTGGCAAAGTCAAGCGCGATGATAAGCGGGTTGTCCATGTTTCTTCCAGCTCCTTCCTGTACATTCATTGATGTGTTCAAACCCTAATTTTTCTAGTAAATCAGGTAGTTCTTTAATAATCGTCGGGCAAACGAATGGGTCCACAAAATTTGCAGTTCCAACGGCTACCGCACTTGCGCCAGCATAGAAATACTCAATCACATCTGCTGCTGACTCAATTCCACCCATGCCAATAATCGGAATGGATACCGCTTGACTGACTTCATAAATCATTCTTATTGCAACAGGCTTAATGGCCGGACCCGACAAACCGCCTGTTCGATTGGCTAAAATCGGTTTACCTGTTTTTAAATCTAGCCGCATTCCAACAAGTGTATTAATCATCGTCAGACCATCCGCACCTCCGGCTTCAACTGCTTTAGCCATTTCCACAATATTCGTCACATTGGGTGACAGCTTCACGTACACCGGTACTTCGGAAACTTCCTTAACCTTCCGCGTTAATTCCTTCGCTACTTCTGGTATCGTACCAAATGCAATCCCGCCTGTTTTTACATTGGGACAAGAGATATTCAATTCCAACGCATGCACATTTGGTGCTTGGGAGATTTTGCGAGCAACCTCTACGTAATCCTCTTCGAGAGACCCGGCCACATTGGCAATAATCGGTGTATCGTACTGAGATAACCAAGGAAGTTCCTCGCCAAGTACTTTGTCTAACCCGGGATTCTGCAATCCGATCGCATTTAGCATTCCTGCTGTTGTTTCTGCCACCCGCGGTGTTGGGTTTCCGAACCTAGGTTCTAAGGTTGTTGCTTTAATCATGATCGCGCCAAGAACACTTAAATCATAAAATTGGCTGTACTCCCGTCCAAACCCAAAACATCCTGAGGCAGGCATAATTGGATTTCTCAGTGTTAAACCTGGTAATTCAATGTTCAATCGGCTCATATTAATACCTCCCCGGCACGAAAAACAGGTCCATCACTGCATACTTTTTTATAGGAAACCCCTGTAGGATCATCTGCACTTTTACAAACACAAGCAAAGCAAGCACCAATTCCGCAGCCCATTCTTTCTTCCAATGATAAGAATACTTTTTTATCGGAATAGCCTTGTTCGATTGCTTTTAACATGGGGGTTGGTCCGCATGTATAGATACAATCAAACTGTAAATCTTTCATAACATCCGTGACAAACCCTTGTCTCCCGTAAGAACCGTCTACAGTAGTAACATAGGTTTCACCATTATTTAAAAATTCCTTTTCGTAAAAAACTGCCGCTTCCGTTTGAAAGCCGAGGACATGGATAACCTTTACACCTTTAGCAACTAATTGATTAGAAAGTTCATACAATGGAGGAACACCGATTCCACCGCCTACTAGTAAGGCCGTCTCACCAAAGCTGACTTCATTGACAGGAAATCCATTTCCCAGCGGTCCAAGGATGTCAATTAGCTCCCCTGGACCTGATTCTGAAAGTAACGATGTCCCCTTACCATCCTTCCGATAAATCATCGTCATGCTCTTTTGCTTTTTATCGAAGGAAGATATACTAATGGGCCTTCTTAAAAGCGGATCCCACCCATTTGAGACTCGTATATGCACAAATTGACCCGGAGCACTAATTTGTTCGACTAATTCTCCTTGTACAGTAAGCTCATATATATCTGCTGCTATTTCTTGTTGGCTGCTAATTTTGCATAACTCTTTTCTAATCATGCAAAAACAGCCTCCTTTGTCACTGAAGTCATCGCTTCTGCTGAAAAGTTCATCGATTCAATTACTTTTAAGATTGCGTCTGCCGTGTCTAGTGAGGTTAAACATGGAACACCATTTTCTACGGCTTCCCGGCGAATCCTAAAGCCATCACGCTCCGGCTGTTTTCCTTTGGTCAGTGTATTGATAATGAATTGCGCCTCTCCATGATGAATGACATCAAGAAGTGTCTTTCCTTCCGAACCAATTTTCCCAACCACCTTGACTCTGAGTCCGGCTGCTTCTAAGACAGCCGCTGTACCACTTGTTGCCATTAAACGATAGCCGTTAGCGGAAAAGCGCTTAGCCAGTTTTAACGCTTCCTGCTTATCTTTATCCGCAACAGTAAACAAGACTGTGCCAAACTTTTGGATGGTCATTCCAGAGGCAACTAATCCTTTATAAAGTGCTTTTTCAAGTGTGACATCCTTACCCATTACTTCTCCAGTCGATTTCATTTCTGGCCCGAGTGTTATATCGACACTTTTAAGCTTCGCAAAGGAGAATACGGGAACCTTTACGAAAACTCCTTCTTTTTCAGTGACAAGTCCCGGAATGTACCCTTGATCTACAATCGATACGCCTAAAATAGCTTTCGTCGCAATTTTTGCCATCGGAATATTTGTTATTTTACTTAAAAACGGAACCGTACGGCTTGAGCGCGGATTAACTTCTAGTACATATACTTGGTTTCCTGCCAGAACATACTGGATATTTAGTAATCCGATAATGTTTAAGCCTTTGGCTAATTTCTCTGTATAGTCTACAAGTGTTTGTTTTACGGTCTCCGAAAGAGATTGCGGCGGATAGACAGCGATGGAATCACCAGAATGAACCCCTGCACGCTCGATATGTTCCATAATTCCAGGGATTAATACATTTTCCCCATCACAGATGGCATCTACTTCGATTTCTTTACCTGTTAAATAACGGTCAATCAACACGGGATGATCCGGATTAATTTTCACAGCATTTTTCATATAATGCAGCAATTCCTCTTCATGGTAGACAATTTCCATGGCTCTTCCCCCAAGAACATACGATGGGCGGACAAGGACGGGATAACCGATATCATTGGCAATTACGGCTGCTTCTTGAGCAGATAGTGCTGTTTTTCCTAACGGCTGCGGGATATTTAATTGTTGAAGCGCATGTTCAAACTTATCTCGATTTTCAGCGCGATCTAAATCCTCAAGGCTTGTTCCAAGGATTTTAACCCCATTTTCAGCAAGCTCTGCGGCTAAGTTAATCGCTGTCTGCCCGCCAAATTGGACCACTACTCCAATTGGATTTTCTAACTCAATGATACTCATGACATCCTCAATTGTCAGCGGTTCGAAGTAAAGTTTATCGGAAATACTGAAATCGGTGGATACCGTTTCAGGATTATTATTAATGATGATTGCTTCATAGCCTGCTTCCTTAATGGCTTTAACAGAATGAACTGTTGCATAGTCAAACTCAATTCCTTGACCAATTCGAATGGGTCCCGATCCAAGGACAATGACACTTTTTCTATCCGTTACCACTGACTCGTTTTCCTCTTCATACGTGCCATAGTAATAAGGTGTTTCTGATTCAAATTCTGCTGCACAGGTATCAACCATTTTGTAAACCGGGATAATTCCGTGACTTTTACGCAGATTTTTGATTTCTTTTTCTGTTGCTTTCCAAAGTTCAGCTATTTTTTTATCGGTAAATCCTTTCTGCTTTGCCTCCATTAAGATTTCTTTTTCAAAAGGATTGGCAGCAATCTTAGCTTCCAGCTCGATGAGTCCTTCCATTTTCTTCAGGAAAAATAAATCTATTTTACTCCAGTGATGCAAGGTTTCAATGGTTAAACCACGTTTTAACGCTTCTGCGATGTAGAAGAGACGCTCATCGCCTGCTTTTCGAATCCGCTTTTCAAGCAATTCATTATCGATGTCCTCTGCACCGTTTAATTCAAAATGGAAGACACCCGCCTCAAGGGAACGAATGGCTTTCAAGAGAGATTCTTCAAACGTGCGGCCAATTGCCATGATTTCGCCCGTTGCTTTCATTTGTGTTCCTAATGAACGATTTCCCGATTCAAATTTATCAAACGGCCATCTCGGGATCTTTGTTACGATATAATCGAGAGCCGGTTCAAAGCTTGCGTACGTTTTCCCCGTAACAGGATTCAGCATTTCATCCAGTGTTAAGCCAACGGCAATCTTCGCTGCAAGCTTAGCAATCGGATAGCCCGTTGCTTTAGAGGCTAATGCCGATGAACGGCTGACACGGGGATTTACTTCGATAATATAGTAATTATAGCTATATGGATCTAAAGCCAGCTGAACGTTACAGCCTCCTTCGATTCCCAAGGCACGTATGATTTTAAGTGATACATTCCGGAGAAGTTGATATTCTCGGTCACTTAAAGTCTGGCTTGGTGCGACAACGATGGAGTCCCCTGTATGCACACCCACCGGATCAATATTCTCCATATTACAAACAACGATGGCATTGTCGTTTCCATCACGCATCACTTCATATTCAATCTCTTTGAACCCGGCGATACTTTTTTCAAGCAAGCATTGCTTCACAGGACTGTGCTTAAGTCCACTTGAAACGATTTCCTCAAGTTCTTGTTGATTATGACAGATGCCTCCTCCCGTACCTCCAAGTGTATATGCAGGTCGGACAATTACTGGGAAGCCAATCTTTTCTACAAAAGCATTCGCTTCAGCTATTTCATGGATAATTTCACTATCAGGGACCGGTTCATTTAATTCATTCATTAAGCTGCGGAATAAATCGCGGTCCTCTGCTTGTTTAATTGCTGAAAGTTTCGTACCAAGAATTTCAACCTCGCACTCAGCCAAAACTCCTGATTCAGACAAGTCAACAGCAAGATTTAGACCTGTTTGCCCGCCAAGAGTAGCTACAAGGGCATCCGGACGCTCTTTCCGGATAATTCTGCTGACAAACTCAACGGTTAATGGTTCGATATATACGGCATCAGCAATTTCTGTATCTGTCATGATCGTTGCTGGATTAGAGTTTACTAAAATGACCCGATAGCCTTCTTCTTTTAGTGCAATACAGGCTTGGGTACCGGCATAGTCGAATTCTGCTGCCTGCCCAATGACAATTGGTCCTGAACCAATTACTAATATGGAGTTAATATCTGTACGTTTAGGCATTTGCTGTAACCTCCTGTTTGTTCTCTTCCATCATCGCAAGAAACTGATCAAATAAACCGTTCGCGTCTTCTGGTCCCGGAGAGGCCTCTGGATGGTATTGAACGGTAAAAGCCGGATAATCTAAATGACTTAGTCCCTCGACCGTATTATCGTTTATAGCAATGTGAGTGATCGATAATCTTGTATCTTTTATAGACTCTGCTTCCACTGTGTAGCCATGATTTTGTGAGGTAATCGCTATTTTCCCTGTGGACAGATCTTTGACAGGGTGATTCGAACCGCGATGACCAAACTTCATTTTCTCCGTATTAGCCCCGCAGGCAAGTGCAAATAATTGATGACCTAAACAAATGCCAAACAATGGTACACGACCTAAAACCCCTTTTAACATATCAATGGCTTCGGGAACATCCTTAGGATCCCCAGGACCATTGGAAAGCATAATCCCGTCCGGACTTAATTGAAGAATTTCATCAGCCGTTGTATGATAGGGAACCACGATGACATCACAATCGCGTCGGTTTAGTTCACGTAAGATACCGTGCTTCATCCCGAAATCAACAAGGACAACTCTTTTCCCACGCCCCGGACTTGGATAAGCATTTTTGGTTGATACTTGTTTTACTTGATTGACTGGGAGCGACGATTTTCGTAATTTATTTAAAACCTCGGTCGGATTTTTTTCGATACTGCAAATGGCGCCTTTTAAGGTTCCATATTGACGGATGATTCTTGTTAATTTTCGCGTGTCTATCCCGGCAATTCCCGGGATTTTTTTCATTTCAAAGTATTCATCTAATGTATATTCACTTCTCCAGTTCGATGGGAAGTCAGCTGCTTCCTTAACCACGAAGCCTTTGACGGCCGGGGTGATTGATTCAAAGTCGTCACGGTTTATCCCGTAGTTCCCAATTAGCGGATAGGTTAGTGTGACAATTTGCCCGCAATAGGATGGATCAGATAGAATTTCTTGATAGCCCGTCATACCTGTGTTAAAAACGACTTCACCAATCGTTTCAGTATCACTGCCAAATCCTTTACCGATAAAAATTGTACCGTCTTCTAAGATTAGTTGTTTTTTCATGCTAGTACACATCCTTTTTCCCAAGCTATTTGCCCACAAGCTATGGTCATCTCTGGCCAGCCTTTACACTTCCAGCCGCCAAATGGGGTATTTTTCCCTTTTGATAAGAACTCTTCTGGCTTAATTTCACTTTCATCCTCGAGGTTCAAGATAACTAAATCAGCTGGTGCTCCTACTTCTATTCTTCCGATCGTCAGCCCGAACGCCTCTGCTGGTTTTATTGTTAAAAATGCGATTAATTGCTCAAGTGAGATGATATTTTTTAATACAAAATGAGTGTAAAGCAGTGGGAATGCTGTCTCTAGTCCTACAATCCCGAATGGGGCGAGAATCATTCCCTCACTTTTTTCTTCTGCCGTATGCGGGGCATGATCGGTTGCAATAAAATCAATCGTTCCATCAAGAAGTCCTTCAATAAGGGCTGTTCTGTCATCCGTTCCACGCAACGGAGGATTCATCTTGAAATTTGTATCAAGCCCCGGGATGTCATCTTGAGTTAATAATAAATGATGCGGTGTCACTTCAGCAGTAACATTAATTCCTGCCCGTTTTGCATCCCTTACCACCCGGACCGATTCCTTTGTACTGATATGACAGACATGATAATGACAGCCTGCTGCTTCAGCTAAGAGGACATCTCTGGCAATTTGGACTGATTCACAGGTGGAAGGAATTCCATTTAGTCCATGTTTCTCCGAAAATGATCCTTCATGGACACAGCCTTTATTTATTAAGGTGTTTTCTTCGCAGTGAGCAACGATAGCCATTTGGTTAGCTGCAGCCTTACGCATGGCCGCAAGCATCCTTTCTGCCGACTGAACACCAACACCATCATCAGTAAAAGCAAACGCTCCAACTTTTTTTAGTGCCTCAAAGTCTGTTAAATCCTGCCCCAGCTGTCTGGTTGTAATTGACGCATACGGCAATACCCGAACAGATGCCGTATCTTGAATACGCTGTTGCAGCCACTCCATTTGTTCTTTGGTGTCAGGCACCGGTCTGGTATTTGGCATCGCTGCTATCGTTGTGAACCCGCCCCTGGCTGCGGCACGTGTCCCTGTAGCGATGGTTTCCTTTTTTTCTCCCCCAGGTTCGCGAAGATGAACATGTAAATCGATAAATCCCGGTGAAACAAACTTCCCAGCTGCATCCACTTTACGATCAACATCTTCATCTATATGTGATTCAATTTTCGTTATCATGCCGTTTTCAATTAAAATATCAGCTTCGTTCGTTTCACCATTAAATGCTATGTAACATGCGTTCTGTATAAGTAGTTTCATATTGTTTTCCTCCTTCAAGACTCTCAATTGACCTTTTAATGGCTGCCATTCTGACATATACACCGTTTTCCATTTGTTTGAAAATTCTTGATCGCTTGCACTCCACAAGACTATCAGCTATTTCTACATTTCTATTAACCGGAGCAGGATGCATAATGATGCTTTCTGGCTTCATCATTTTTTCTCTCTCTAATGTAAGACCAAATTGTTGATGGTACTCATTTGCTGTAAAACTGCTTTTAGTTTGGTGCCGTTCATGTTGAACGCGGAGCAGCATCACAACATCACTCTCTTGTACTGCCTGATCGATGGGCCTATACCTGGATATATCTACACTTCTAGTATCAAACCATTCTTTTGGACCTGAAAAAATCACCTCAGCACCCAGCCTTGTCAGAACATCAGCATTTGATCGGGCTACGCGGCTATGTCGAATATCGCCGATGATGGCAATTTTTAAACCTGAAAATTGGCCATACTCTTGCTGGATGGTCATCAAATCCAGAAGTGATTGTGTGGGATGATGTCCGCAGCCATCCCCTCCATTTATGATTGGAATCTTTACCTTGCCTACTAGTTCGTCAAAGTAACGATCCTGTTCATGACGAATGACGATACTATTAACGCCAATCGATTCTAATGTTTTCACTGTATCGTAAAGTGTCTCCCCTTTTTGAACACTTGAGGTCAAGACTTCAAACGGGATAACCTCTAAACCTAATCTTCTTTGCGCCACTTCAAAGCTGCTCTTTGTTCTAGTGCTTGGTTCGAAGAATAAGTTAGCAGTAAACATTTGGCTTTCGGGTTTCCATTTCATCCCACCTGCAAACCTCTTGGCATCTGTTAAGATTTCATAAATCTCTTCCACCTTCAATTCATTCGTGGTCAGTAAGTGATTTACCATCCATCATCCCCGCCTCTCAATTGTTATAAAAAAACACTCTGAACATCGGTTCAGAGTGTAAGAAATCACAACTTATCTCATGATTCAAAATCATGGAGCTAAGCTTACACCCTTATAAACCTCACAGGATTTATTTAAAGAGTTGAAACTTTATTATGCAGTTTTTCGCTTTTCAGAGATTTCATTATCCTCAAGCATATTTTCATCGATTGGTTCTTTGCCAGGCAGGATGATATTTAAGAGAACCCCGCAAATGGCTGCCAAAGCCATACCTTGAATTTGTAATGATTCCGATACCTTGATCACAGCACCGCCGATTCCAATCACCAGGATGACGGAAGAAATGACAAGGTTGCGTTTGTTTCCAAAATCAATTTTGCTATCAACCAGCATTCGCAAACCAGAAGAAGCTATTATTCCGAAAAGCAGAATCGAAACACCGCCCATAACTGGGGTTGGAATAGTCCCGATCAAGGCTGTGATTTTTCCAATAAAACCAAAGATAATCGCGAAGACTGCTGCACCAGCAATAACATAGACACTGTATACTCGAGTGATGGCAAGGACTCCGATGTTTTCACCGTACGTTGTTTTCGGTGGACCACCAATCAACGAGGAAATAATTGTTGCTGTTCCATCCCCTAATATCGACCGGTGCAAGCCTGGTTCCTTAATATAATCACGGCCAACTACTTTACTAAGCACCAGTTGGTGTCCAATATGTTCTGATAAAGTTACGATTGCCACTGGTACCATTAACAGGGCCAAGTCCCATGTGAATTTTACTTTATAGCTTATGAAAGGAAACATAAATTCAGGCATTTCAAACCACTTCGCATCTAGGACTGGTTTAAAATCGACGACCCCAACCGCATACGCGTAGATATATCCAACAATAATTCCTGCTAAGATAGGAATCATGCTTAACATTTTTTTTGCATAGATTGAAAAGATAATGGTTGCTATTAAGGTGACAAGTGCGACAGAGAAATGAAGCATACTATACTTTCCACTTACAGGATTATTCATCGCCATATTCACAGCAGTTCCTGATAGTGCTAATCCGATAACAATGATAACTGGTCCTACTACAATTGGCGGAAGCAGGTTCATGATCCAACGATGACCCGCCTTGCTGATTACAAGGGCAACTATTCCATAAACAAGTCCCGCAAGGAACGTACCTACCATGGCACCACCAGGTCCTCCTGCTGCTTTTGCAGCAATCACCGGGCCGATAAAGGCAAAGGATGAGCCCAAGTAGGCTGGTACTTGGAATTTTGTTATTAAGAGAAACGCCAATGTGCCGAGTCCGCTTGAGATAAGGGCAATCGATGGGCTTAACCCCACAAGGTAAGGGACAAGAATGGTTGCTCCAAACATAGCGAATAAGTGCTGTAAGCTCAAGGTAATCCATTGAAAGGGTTTAGGAATCTCTTTTACGTCTAAGATTGGTTTATTGTTCATTATATTTTCCCCCATTTATACTACTGGATAATTTTTTTATAAAAAAACCTCTTTGTCCGTAAAGGTACAAAGAGGGTATGGATATGCCCAATAAAGTTTTATTTCGGCATAATCCCCTTTGTCAGCCTCACAGGACTACATTTAAAGGGTCTGCTATTTATTTTTCAAATATACTTACTTGCTCGATTTTATCGACCTCGGTTAGCTCGACAACAATTTTTTCTTCACTAGAGGTTGGGATATTTTTTCCGACATAATCTGCCCGGATGGGAAGCTCCCTGTGTCCCCTATCAACTAAGACTGCAAGCTGAATCACTGCAGGGCGTCCTATATCGATTAAAGCATCAAGTCCTGCCCTGACTGTTCTACCCGTATATAAAACATCATCAACGAGTATCACCTTTTTATTATTTATGCCAACCGGAATATTCGATCCTTTGACAAGGGGCTCTTGGTTTTCCGTCTTTTTTGTTAAATCGTCGCGGTAAAGGGTAATATCTATTTCACCTACTGCAATTGCCTTTCCCTCAATCTCTTCGATTTTTGCTGCAAGTCGATTGGCAAGATAAATTCCTCTTGTTCGAATCCCAACCAGTATGCAGTCATCGATCCCTTTGTTTTTTTCAATAATTTGGTGAGCAATTCTAGTCAGCGCTCGACCGATTGCTTGTTCATCCAGGACAACAGCTTTTTGGTTCATATTACACCTTCTTCTTTTGTTAAAATAAAAAACCTCTCAGCCAATTTTGGCGAGAGGTTAACGAGTTAATTTAAAGATATGGACATAATTAATCCATAATCTTAACCGTTTCCTTCTCAGCCTCACGGGACTGTTTTAAAGGCTTATTAAGCTAAAATTATCTTACTTTAAATTAACGACTGTGTCAACGATTATTTCGAAGCTGTGTAAGCAGCATTTCCATATCTTCAGGAAGCGGTGCTTCAAACTCTAAATATTCGTTTGTTCTCGGGTGGTTAAAGCCAAGCACTCCTGCATGTAATGCTTGTCCTTCAATTTCCAGCGTTTTTTTCGGTCCATATTTTGGATCTCCAGCAAGCGGATAGCCAATATATTTCATATGAACACGAATTTGGTGTGTTCGTCCTGTTTCCAATTGACACTCAACAAACGTAAAATCTTTAAACCGTTCAATCACATGGAAATGCGTGACAGCATGCTTCCCATGGTCAACTACTGTCATGCTTTGGCGGTCTTTTGTATCCCGGCCAAGCGGGGCATCCACTGTTCCAAAGTCATGGGGAATGACACCATGAACAATCGCTTTATATTTACGGGTAACCGTTTTAGCCACTAATTGATTAACAAGGCTTTCGTGGGCCATATCATTTTTGGCCACCATCAGCAGTCCCGTTGTATCCTTATCAATCCGATGAACTATCCCTGGCCTTAATACACCATTGATACCCGATAAATCCTTACAGTGGTACATTAAACCATTGACTAATGTCCCTGAGATATGCCCGGGAGCAGGATGAACGACCATCCCCCTTGGCTTATTTACAACCAAGACATCTTTATCTTCATAATAAATTTGTAAGTTTAGATCTTCAGGTAAAACATCTAGTTCTTCTGGGTCTGGAATGGTGATCACAATTTGATCATTTGTACTGCATTTATAATTGGTTTTTATCTGCTGCCCATTCACAAGGATATTACCTTCTTTTATCCATTGCTGTACTTGTGTTCGGGACCATTCGGGGTCAAGATTAGAGATCACCTTATCAATCCGATCTCCTTTTTGCTCCTCAAGAATGGTGTGTTCCATTTTCTCCATATGATTTCTCCTTTGATTCTCTCTCTTCAAGCAACATTTGAATCATTAACATGATAACACCGATCACTAAGGCTGAATCCGCAATATTGAAGACTGGGAAATTATAACCAAAAACATACGTATGAATGAAGTCGACAACTTCCTTACGAATCACCCGATCAATAAAATTGCCAACTGCCCCTCCAAGCATTAGAGCTAACGATACGCCTAGCATCCATTTACCTTTTACTGCTTTATAAAGATAATACATAATTGCGACGATAACGATCACAGTAATTACATAAAACAGCCACATTTGACCTTGCAAAATCCCCCATGCTGCTCCACGATTTCGGTGTGAAGTAATATAGAAAATGTTATCAATGACGGCAATACTTTCTCCTAGATACATGTTACTTACAATTAACCATTTCGTAATTTGATCTAATAAAATAACAAAAAGAGCGATTAAGTAATAAAACACTAAGAAATACCTCCACATAACCTGGGACCTACCATTCCAGGCGCTTTTACTTTTCATACTTCTTAAGCATTTTAGCATACTTTATCGCTAAACGAAAATGGTACTTGATTAAAAAGAATGGTAAATCGTTTTTTTGAAGTAACTCTCCAAATACTCTGAATCCTTTTGTGATTTTAATGTTGGAATCATGTTTAATAAATCATTGGATAAAAATTCACCGGAAATTTCACATAGACCATAATTTCCATTTTCTAATTTGTTAATAGCAGTCATAATATCTGATAATTCTTCCTCTAAAATGGTTATTAACCATCCTTGGGATTGTTTGTTTTTTAAAGAATCTTCGATTTCTTCTTTCGTTTGACGGAGTTCCAAGAATAGCTTTTCCTGCATGGCATTCATAGTTGCTACCTCCGTTAATCATTTGTCTTATTATTTCCGTGGCCTATTACTTCACACGGAAAAACATTTAACAACTACTACAACAATTAACGGAGAAGGAAAAAATTAAAAGCCCCATGCAAAATGCACAGGGCTTATGATTTTAATTATGTGTGTAGTTAGCTTTCACTACTTCGGCACAACGTGGGCAAAGTGTTGGATGTTCTGAATCTTGACCAACATCTGGCGTAACAATCCAGCAACGCTCACATGTTTCACCTTCAGCTTTTGTAATAACAATCGCCGCTGTTTCTAATTTCAGCGCATTTTCAGGTGCTTCCTCATAGTGACCTGCTACTTCGAAGCCTGAGATGATAAACAACTGCTTCATATTTTCATCAATTGAATCTAAAAGTGCTCTCGATTTTTCATTAACATACAGGGTTACTTTTGCCGTTAATGATTTTCCGATCACCTTTTGATTCCGGGCTTCTTCAAGTGCTTTTAATACATCATCACGCAGATGCATAAATTCAGTCCACTTATCTTCCAAAGCTTTTGCATTCGTTAATTCCTGATACTCCGGAAGGTCTGTCAATTGTACACTTTCTTCAGTAACGGATGGGATGTACTTCCACACTTCATCAGCGGTGTGAGATAGAATAGGCGAAACCAACTTCGTTAAAGCAAGAAGTGATTCATATAAAACAGTCTGGATTGCACGTCGTTCATGATTATCTGTCGCCTCAATATAAAGGACATCTTTTGCAAAGTCAAGATAGAATGAACTTAAATCAAGGGTACAAAAATTATTAATCGCATGATAAATACCTGCAAATTCATAGTTTTCGTAGGCATTACGCACATTTCTGATCAGCTTGTTTAATTTGACCATCATAAACTGATCGACTTCCCTTAAATTTTCATAAGGAACTTTATCACTAGGGGTAAAGTCTGCTAAATTTCCCAATAAGAAGCGGAACGTGTTACGGATTTTCCTGTAAACTTCAGCCACCTGTTTTAAAATCGGATCGGAAACACGAACATCCGCTTGATAATCTACAGAGGCAACCCAAAGTCTTAAAATGTCTGCGCCCAACTGATTCATTACCTTCGCCGGTACAACCACATTTCCTATTGATTTACTCATCTTTCTTCCTTCACCATCAAGTGCAAAGCCGTGGCTTAATACTCCTTTATATGGTGCTTCACCTGTAACAGCGACAGCAGTAGATAATGACGAGTTAAACCAGCCGCGATATTGGTCAGATCCCTCAAGATATAAGTCAGCAGGACGGACTAAATCATCTCTTTCTAGTAAGACCGCTTGATGGGAGGAACCGGAATCAAACCACACGTCCATGATATCCGTTTCCTTTGTAAATGTTCCGTTTGGACTTCCTGGATGTGTAAAGCCCTCCGGAAGTAAATCTTTTGCCTCACGTTCAAACCAAATATTCGAACCATTCTTGCGGAATAAGTCAGATACATGATTGATCGTTTCATCCGTAATAATTTCTTCCCCATTTTCTGCGTAGAAAACAGGAATAGGTACTCCCCAGACACGTTGACGTGAAATGCACCAGTCCCCGCGGTCACGAACCATATTAAATAGCCGTGTTTCGCCCCAAGCTGGTACCCATTTGGTTTCCTTCACAGCTTCGAGTAATTCATTGCGGAAGTCCTTAATAGACGCAAACCACTGTGCTGTAGCACGATAGATTACCGGCTTCTTCGTTCTCCAGTCATGCGGATAAGAGTGAGTAATAAATGAAAGTTTTAGTAATGCACCTGCATCTTCTAAAGCTTGTGTAATAGGTTTATTCGCAGTATCGTAAAATAATCCTTCAAAGCCTGGTGCTTCAGCTGTCATTACACCTTTATCATCGACAGGACATAATACGTCTAAGCCGTATTTTTGACCAACATAGAAGTCATCTTCCCCGTGACCCGGTGCTGTATGAACACAACCCGTACCGGCATCTGTTGTTACATGTTCTCCCAACATAACCAATGAATCACGATCATATAGAGGATGACTCGCTAAAATATTTTCTAATTCATTACCCTTTAATTTATTAACAACCGTTGCATCTTCCCAGCCAATTTCCTTCGAAACAGATTCAAGAAGAGCTTCTGCAACAAGATATTTGTTCCCATTCACAGAAACCACAACATATGTTAAATCAGGGTGAACGGAAATACCTAGGTTTGCTGGAATAGTCCATGGTGTTGTTGTCCAGATAATAATTTGAGTATCAGCTTCTAAAACACCTTTTCCATCTTTCACCTTAAAGCCAACATAAATAGATGCGGACTTTTTGTCTTGATATTCGATTTCAGCTTCAGCAAGTGCTGATTCACTTGACGGTGACCAATAGACAGGCTTTAGACCTTTATAAATATACCCCTTTTTTGCCATTTCGCCGAAAACCTTAATTTGTTGTGCTTCATATGCCGGCTTAAGCGTAATATACGGATTTTCCCAGTCACCACGGACTCCAAGACGTTTAAATTGTTCACGTTGATTATCGATTTGCTCAAGGGCGTATTTCGTACAAAGCTGACGGAATTCTGCAACCGTCATTTCCTTGCGTTTTACTCCCTTATTAGTTAAAGCTTGCTCAATTGGAAGGCCATGTGTATCCCAGCCTGGTACGTATGGTGCATGATAACCGCTCATTGATTTATAACGGACAATCATATCCTTTAAGATTTTATTAAGGGCATGCCCCATATGGATATCACCATTGGCATACGGAGGACCATCATGTAAAACAAACATCGGACGCTCTTTGGTTCGCTCCTGAACCTTTTGATAAATATTCATCTCTTCCCATTTTGCCTGAATCTCAGGTTCTCTTTGTGGAAGATTACCACGCATTGGAAATTCTGTTTGTGGCATTAATAACGTATTTTTATATTCCATCTCTACTTCCTCCTGTAATCCTCTTCATATAACAGAATAGCCAATCGACAAACAAAAAAACCCTCTCATCCCAAAATAGGGACGAGAAGGTTTTATTCCCGCGGTACCACCCTGATAAATAGAACAAAATAATGTCCTATCCTCTTAAAGATTCGTAACGTGAATAACTCGCCTAAGCCTACTTTTCCTTTAGAAGGAGGTTCGACTGCGGAACTCGAGGGTGATTTTCCAATTTCCCAACTTTACCGGGCTTCCACCACCCCCGACTCGCTTTATAAAGCCTTAGAAAATTGTACTGTCCCTTTCATCGTCGTTGACCATTCTTTATAACTGTTAAGAAATTATATGCTAAAAAAACGTATTTCGTCAAGCCAATGAATCTTCTTCTTGATGAACTTTTAACTCAGTCGCATCTAGCTCGTACTCTAATAAATGATCCCAATCATCCGTATTCAACATATCCAACTGCGCTTCGATTAACATTTTAAAACGGGTTCGGAATACTTTTGATTGCTTTTTTAAATCCTCAATTTCTAGAGCAATTTTCCTTGCCTTTGAGAGGGATTCATTGATGATTCGGTCCGCATTTTTCTCTGCTTCCTTAATGATCAGCTTTGCTTCCTTTGAGGCATTACGTTTTACATCTTCCCCAGCTTCTTGAGCAATGATAATTGATTTATTTAGAGTATCCTCAATTGTGACAAAATGAGAAAGGCGCTCATTCATATCGTTCAAGCGCTCTTCCATTTCTTTTTTCTCTCTGAGCACTAATTCATAATCTTTGATGACTTGATCAAGAAATTCGTTCACTTCATCTTCATCATATCCTCTAAAACCCTTATTAAACTCTTTATTGTGAATATCCAACGGTGTTAACGGCATTGATGCCACCTCCATAAAATCTCTGATTCTATATGTATAAGCAAATATTCGACAGCATTCCTCGAATTTCCTTCTTTATTTATGTAGTTATTTTTGTTTTCCGACATTAATTCGCCATTTTTCTTTTTTTGTTTTCCCTTCAATGGCGAGAACTTTTGCTCTTCCATAACCTCTTATCGAAAGCATATCACCGATTCCACATTCAAATGAAGGGTTTTCGGTTAATGTCCAATTTACTTTTACAAGCCCTTGTTGAATAAAAAGCTGTGATTTTTGCCGTGATACATGATATATACCTGAAATAACCGTATCAAGTCGTAAGGAAGATACTGTTAATTCACTCTCCATCAATAATTCTTTGGTTGGAATTGCATTCTCAATATCCGTTTCAATCAGTTTTACCCCTGCCCTGCCAATTGTTTCAACATTGCTTTTAATATAATCACTTATTTCTTTCGCAGCGAAAAATTGGCATTTACCATCTTTTGTCAGGATATCACCGAATTTCCCCCGCTTTAGCCCCAAGGACATGAGCGTGCCCAAGACCTGTCGATGTTCAATCGTGACGAACTTGGCGGGGTATTGGATTTCAAAAAGACTGATTTGAAATTCATCTTCAGTAACGGGTAAATAATCTGGAAAGATTAGGGCTCTTTTCCGTTCAACATCAGGGGTGCCGCCAAAAAGTTTATAGTTCACATCACCATGTTCACCAATTAACATTTTTAGGATATGCTGCTCCCTTGGATCAAGAAAATCTGATAACTTTGGAGAATAGTTTGTCTCGACATAATCCTTCCAATTTAACACCTGGTCAATATAATCTCGTTCTTCCGGACGAAAGTGCTGATATATGTTCATTTTTCATTACACAACCTAGACTCAATATTCTTAAGCTAGCCAGCCATATACGCTGTTTAACCCACTACTAGCGAAATTTAAAACAAGAAATGCAACAATGGGCGAAATATCCATCATCCCAATCGGAGGGATGATTTTTCTAAATGGCTCTAAATATGGTTCACAAATCTTCGCTAGAAATTGACCAATCGCTGACTCTCTGGCATTAGGAAACCAAGACATTAAAATATATATAATTAAGGCCCAAGAATAATAATAAATTACCTTACCAAGTATCACAAAAATTAATTCCATTAGGATTTACCACCTCGTATTTTGATTATCAAAATCAGGAATCAAATCGGATATATTTCCTGATACCTCAACATTATCAGGTGTACATAAAAATATACTTAAACCAATTTTTTGAATGTCTCCCCCGAGTGCATAGACAACTCCACTTAGAAAGTCCACAATTTGCCTTCCTTGTTCACTATCAATTCGCTGCAGGTTCACTACAACTGCACGGCGATTTTTTAAATGGTCAGCAATATCAGTGGACTCAGAATATGTTCGTGGTTCGACTAATATGACCTTGGACGACTTTGAAGAGCTGGGCGTTTTTTGGACACTTTGTAAGCTAACTACATTTTGATTTTTTACCACTGGCTGCAGCTTTTGTTTAACAGGTGCTAGCTCCGCTGTTTGTGCATAATCTTCATTATTATCATCATATTCCTCATCCAAAAAGAAAAAGGTTTTTAATTTTGATTTAATCGTCATTATCTTCTCTCCTAACCATCTTCACCAACAAGCGCTGTACCTATTCTTACCATTGTAGCCCCTTCTTCAATTGCAATGACATAATCATTAGACATGCCCATTGAGAGCTCTGTACACGGGGCGTAATCCAAATCTAAGGCCTGAACTTGATCGCGAAGTTCTCTTAATTTCCGAAAACATTCTCGAATTTGATTTTCATCATTTGTTAAGGGAGCCATTGTCATTAATCCTTCCACACGAATCTTCTCAAATTTGTGAAGCGATTCTATAAATAATACCGCTTCCCCAGAACTTAAGCCGTGCTTAGATTCCTCCCCGGATACGTTAACTTGAATCAAGCATTTTACCTTTTGCTCTGCTCGTTTATTAATTTCTTCAGCAAGTGAAATCCGGTCCAAGGAATGAATATATTCTACTTTATTAATTATATTTTTTACTTTACGTGTTTGCAGTGAACCGATATAATGCCAGGTAGGCTTGTCCTTTAGAACTTCCCACTTTTGAAGAAGCCCTTCATCACGATTTTCACCTAAGTTTGTTATACCTGCCTCTAAAGCTTCACTTGCTCTCTCTGTACTAACATATTTTGTGACGGCTATTACTTTTATTTCCTCAGGGTTTCGCTTTGCTCGAAGACAGGCGTTAATAATTTTTTGTTTAATTTGTTCAAAATTTACTGCTACCCTCATAAATGTTCCGTTGTCTCCTTCCAACCAATAAAACTTAACATTCTTCCTGTCCGACCTTGATCACGACGGTGGGAAAAGAACTCCTCATCACAACTAGAACAAAATCTAGTCTTCAGGATATTAGACTCTGGTACACCAGATTTCATAATAATATGCCGATTTACTTCACGTAAATCTAAAGAATATTGACCATCATTAATTAAATTATAGGGTAATATTTCGACATCTTCTAGTGTATTTTCAACCATATTTATGACATGCTTATCAACAATATAACATTTTTCACATATCGATGGACCAATTGCGACTAAAATCTGTTGAGGCTCGATACCTTCGCGTCCCCATGCAATGATCATTTCCTTAGCAATCTGACCTACGGTCCCTTTCCAGCCAGCATGTGCAATTCCAATCATCCTTGATTCAGGTGCAATAAAAAATAGAGGGACGCAGTCGGCAAAGCACAGCGATAACAGAATGCCCTCCTCATTCGTATAAAAACCATCGGTGTCTTTAATTGAATTTTCATAGGAATGGGACCCTTTCCCACGATCTGCTTTGGTTATTTTCTTCAGATGAATACCATGTGTTTGTTCTGCCCCCACCCAGGTGTTTAGAGGAAATCCCACTAGATCAGACACTATACTTCTGTTGGAGCAAACAGCACTTAATTCATCACCAACATGAAAGCCAAGGTTTAAGGTATCGTAATCCCCTCTGCTCGTTCCTCCATGTTTGGTGGTCATACCGACAGCCAAACCGGGCAATTGTTTTATCCAGTTTTCTATTGTGAAAAACGACTGATTCTTTAAAACAAAGGGTTCCATTCCCATACCTCTTTTGTTTTTCTATAGTTTACCATGAAAAGAAAAAATGGTCACCGTTAATAACTAATATCATCCTTCAGTTTCCGAAGGTAACATCTCCTCACTTCCTCTATATCGAACCAAAATTACATCCTGACCAATTTTTATGATATTTTTCCAAGGAATAACGACGTCATCATCTTTTCCAAAGAACCCTAGTACTCTACCGCTGCCGCTAATCACAACCGCATCGATTTTTCCTGTCGTTAAATTTATCTCAATATCACCAATATTTCCAAGCCTTTTTCCATCTGCTACATTAACCACATCTTTTATTTGGAATTCGGATATTTTCACCATCATCTCTCACTCCCAATTTAATTACTATAGAAAATATATGATAGTTCCACCCATTTTAGTAAAAGGAATAAAAAATAAAGCTGCCCAAAGGACAGCTTAACTTTGAATATTTTTATTCATTTGTCTAATAGCCGCCTTCTCTAGTCGAGAAACCTGAGCTTGTGAAATCCCGATTTCATCCGCGACCTCCATCTGGGTTTTTCCTTGAAAAAATCGTTTACGTAAAATTAATTTTTCACGATCGTTTAACCTTCGCATGCCTTCTTTTAAAGCAATTTCTTCAATCCAGTGGATATCTTTATTCTTCTCATCGCTTAATTGGTCCATTACATAAATCGGATCGCCGCCATCATTATAAATTGGCTCGAAAAGGGACACTGGGTCCTGTATGGCATCAAGGGCGAATACAATTTCTTCATGTGGAACCTCTAAGACCTTGGCAATTTCTTCTGCAGTCGGCTCCCTTGAAGTCTCGCTCATCAATCGTTCCCTTACTTGAAGGGCCTTATAGGCAATATCCCTAAGGGACCTTGACACACGAATTGGATTATTATCACGAAGATACCTTCGAATTTCTCCAATAATCATCGGAACCGCATAGGTTGAAAACTTTACGTTTTGGCCTAAATCAAAGTTATCAATTGACTTCATCAGCCCTATACAGCCAACTTGAAACAAGTCGTCAACAAACTCTCCTCGATTGTTAAAACGTTGAATGACACTTAATACGAGTCGTAAATTACCGTTGACGAGCTTTTCTCTGGCATAAATATCGCCCTCTTGCATTTGCTTGAAGAGTATTCTCATTTCTTCGTTCTTTAAGACAGGAAGTTTTGCTGTGTCCACACCGCAAATTTCAACTTTATTTCGAGTCAATCCTTTTCCCTCCTCACAGGAGTTGCTGTACAAAAAACAGTATCTCCTTGAGAAGGAAAAATATGCACTTATCCACGATGGTGGACAAGTGCATATTTGTCGAAAAATGGAATAAAGTCGCGAAAATCTTAGGTTTTTTTTTGAAAAAAAAATTCTTTTCTATACCATTTTATTAAATTCTTTTCGTAGCCTTTTAATAATTCTTTTTTCTAAACGGGAAATATACGATTGAGAAATTCCTAGCATATCGGCGACATCTTTTTGCGTCTTTTCCTCACCGTTTGTGAGGCCAAACCGGAGTTCCATTATTTGTTTTTCACGGTCTGTCAGTTGATGGAGAGCTTTAGTCAAAAGCTTTCGATCCACGTTCGCTTCTAAGTCCTTTGTGATAATATCATCATCTGTTCCTAATACATCAGATAATAAAAGTTCATTCCCATCCCAGTCAATATTTAATGGCTCATCAAAGGATACTTCAGATCTGATTTTATTATTACGTCTTAAGTACATGAGAATTTCATTCTCGATACATCTAGAGGCATATGTAGCTAGTTTTATTTTTTTCTCAGGATTAAAGGTGTTTACAGCTTTTATTAATCCAATCGTACCAATACTAATTAAATCCTCGATATTAATCCCTGTATTCTCAAATTTCCTAGCAATATAAACAACCAGACGAAGATTTCTCTCAATCAATATCGACCTTGCAGCTTTGTCGCCACCGGGAAGTTTTTTTAATAGCATTTCTTCTTCATCTTTATTCAAAGGAGGCGGTAATGCCTCGCTACCACCAATATAATAAACTTCATCTGTTTTTAAGCCTAATTTCATTAATAGTTTATACCAGTAGTAGGATAGGCGAAGCCTCCATTTTTTCATGCGTGTTCCTCCTTCTAAAATATGTTTTTCTGAGTATAGTAATATTAACTTACCTTAACGGTATCTGTTTGGTGCTTTTGTCCTGTCAGCATCTTTGGATGAACAATACATTGAAATGCATCCTCACTAGAGAGTTGCTTAATTGTGAAAGATACAAGTCCCTTTTCACATAAATACTGAGTCCCATTGTGTTCAATTAAGATACTTTCAGGTTTAACTGCTATGATCAGCTGATGCTCTTGTCCAATAACTCGCGTAGGAATGATTCTAAGCCTATTTTGCCATTCCTCCGGGAGCTCTGCGCTGCCATTAATAAGGGCATCAGGATCATCTGCAAGTTCCCTTATTATCCTAGAGATAGTGTCTAACTGGTTTTTAATTGATACAAACATAACAGGAAGCTTTGACAATGGATCATAAAGTTGATTTCCACTATCCACTAATCCTTTTAGAGTAAGGGTTTCGTTGTCAATTTTCACAGTTACCTTAACAATTTGATCAAATTGTATTTTGGTCATCTCCATACTTTCAATATTTTTTCTAGAGAAGTGCCATGCGACAGGAAATCCAATTAAGACAAATAGCCAGCTAATTGGATCCCCGAACCCTTTTACACTTGTCATTAGGACTCTAGTGGTCAATTCAGAGTCATATTGAATAAAATAATGGGTCCCCATTAATGCCCCGCCAATTAAAAAAGTTGAAACATAAAGTGTCATTAAGGCTTTAAAGAAAAAAGTTAACCGTTTATACCCAAAGGCTATTAACACCATTACGATTGAAAATAAGAATTTTGAAATTGGGTGGTTTGTGTAGACATTTAATGGTGTAAATGATAATAAAATGATCAATGAACCAATAAAGCCACCAGCAAACAGCCGTGCTAATTTTACTTCTCTTTTTAGAAAAATAGCTGTTAAATATAGAAGTAGGCTATCAAAAAACAAATTTAGTGCCCAAATCACATCTAAATAAATAGTCAGGCGAGCTTCCTCCCTTTAAATTGTCAGCTTTTCCTTTCTGTTTACGAAAAAGTATAACGTACTTGTATGGCTGAAGTGTGTCACTTTCTGTAATCAAAAAAACAGAATTTTCCACTATTCACAACGGATTTTGTCAGATAGATTTGATTGCAATAAAATAGAAAAAGACACGACCTATTGTTGGCCGTGTCTTTTTTGTTGTATTCAATATTTATCTTCTCCGATTACGATTGCGTAAGAAGGTTGGAATATCCAATGTTTCTTCTTGGGAAACTTGGCTGTGGCGAACTGGTTCTTGCTGAACCTCTTCACGTTTTGGCTGTTCCCTCTTAACATTGCCCATTGTCGGCTTAGCTTGTCCAAATGTCGGACGAGTAGCTTTTTGCTGCGTACCTTCTTCTTTAAATCCAGTCGCAATTACCGTAACAATAATTTCATCTTTAAGCGCCTCATTGATAACCGAACCAAAAATCATATTAACTTCCTGGTCAGAAGCAGTGGCTACTATATCGGCAGCTTCTTGTACTTCGTAAAGACTTAAATTTGTTCCGCCTGTAATGTTCATTAGAACCCCTTGTGCTCCATCTATTGAGGTTTCTAATAAAGGAGAACTAATAGCTTTCTTTGCAGCCTCCGCTGCACGGTTTTCACCTGCAGATACACCGATTCCCATTAATGCAGAACCCTTATTAGACATAATTGTTTTCACATCTGCAAAGTCCAAGTTAATTAGACCGGGGACAGCAATTAAATCCGAAATACCTTGAACACCTTGGCGAAGCACATTATCTGCTTCACGGAATGCTTCAAGCATCGGCGTGCTTTTGTCAACAATTTCCAAGAGTCGATCATTAGGAATGACGATTAAAGTATCCACAGCTTCTTTCATTGCACCGATACCGCCAGATGCTTGACCTGAACGTTTTTTACCTTCAAATGTAAACGGGCGTGTAACAACACCCACAGTCAATGCGCCTAAGTCACGGGCAATTTGAGCAATTACAGGTGCAGCACCTGTACCAGTACCACCGCCCATTCCAGCTGTTACAAATACCATATCTGCGCCGCTTAACGCTGCTTCTAGTTGTTCTTTACTTTCTTCTGCAGCTTTCTTCCCCACATCAGGATTTGCACCTGCTCCTAGTCCGCGGGTAAGCTTTGCACCAATTTGCATCTTAACTTCTGCTTTGGAAAGATTTAATGCTTGAGCATCTGTATTAACTGCGATAAATTCTACCCCTTGAACGCCATGTTCAATCATACGGTTTACCGCGTTATTACCACCGCCGCCAACACCGATTACTTTTATTGTTGCAAGAGAATCTAAATTTGTATCAAATTCTAACATGACAATCCTCCTAATTCGTCGCTTCCTTTTTCGAATTTCTATTCAAAAAAGTAACCAAGGAATTTCTTTACTTTTGATGACATCTTATCTTCCGGATGTTTTTCTACTTTTGGTTTAGGCTGTTGTTGTTTTGGTACTCTCTTTTCGACTGGTTCAGCAATAGTTGATGAACCAATGGTACCACCTGGTAATCTAGCATTCTTGTAGGCGTATTTAATTAAACCAACAGCCGTAGTATATTGAGGTTCTCTCACACCAATATAGTCAGGCACGGCAATTCGGACCCGGTTTTGCAAAATCACTTGGGCAAGTTCTAGAACACCTTGCATATTTGCAATTCCGCCAGTTAAAACATAACCGCCGGGGAGATCACTTAATCCTAAGCGTTTCATCTCATGTAATACTAGTTCAAAAATTTCTTCCATTCTAGCTTCAATAATATCAGAAATTTCCAGCTGATTAAATTGCTGATGTTGATCACTACCAATTATTGGAACACTAAACACTTCATCTTCTGAAGCCTCATCATAAAATGCATGTCCATGTTTAACTTTAATTTTTTCAGCATCTTCAGTTGAGGTTCGTAATCCTACAGAAAGATCTTTAGTGATATAGTCTCCACCAATTGGAATGACACTAGTTTGAGTTATAAATCCCTCTTCAAAAACAGCGATTGTTGTTGATCCTCCACCAAGGTCAATAAGAGCTACCCCAAGGTTTTTCTCATCCTTTGACAAAGCATAATCTCCTGCTGCCAAAGGTTGAAGGACAATGTCTACAATCTCGAGTCCGGCGCGTTCTACACAACGGAGGGTGTTAATGATAATGGATTTAGAGCCGGTAATGAGTGTTCCGTCCATTTCCAAGCGGACACCAATCATTCCGCGGGGATCATTAATTTCATCTTTTCCATCCAAAATAAATTGTTTTCGAATAACGCCAATGTTCTCTCTTTCAGGTGGGATTGATCCAACATGTGATGCCTCAATAACACGAATGACGTCCTCATTCGTAATTTCTCGGTTTTGGCTTGAAACTGCTACAATCCCATGACAGTGTTGCAGCATAACATTGTTCCCGGAAATGCCAACCACCACATCCCGAATTTCCATCCCAATCATTCTTTCCGCTTGTTCAATTGCCCTTTTAATCGAATGAACGGTGTCGTCCATGTCTACAATGGAGCCTTTTCGTAATCCTTCAGACTTCACATTTCCAACACCAATTATATTTAATGAGTCTTTACCCGAGTCATTGACCATTTCACCAATGATAACTTTCACACTGGATGTACCGATGTCAAGACTAACATATATTTCATTGCTGTTCATTCTTTGGCACCTCCTTTAGATTTCCTTAAGTTGAACAACAACTATATTTTTTTGTCCAAGAAAAGTTTCCATAGTCATATTTTATTAAATTATTCGTCACAACTAAATGATTCCCTTTAAAAAATTTCAATTTTTTTCTACTTTTTCTTTGTTTGTTGACCATTTCGTCAATATTATTCGCCTTATTACGGCAATATTCTGAAATAATCTAACACCAAACGCGAAAACTGCCGCTAAATATAAGTCTACACCAAGATGTACACCGAGAAAAGCTAAACTTGCAGCAAGCATAATATTAAAAAAGAATCCTGATACAAACACCTTTTCGTCATATATATTTTGCAGGTAAGCCCTGATTCCACCGAAAAGAGTGTCGAATGCCGCTAAGACAGCAATCGACAAATAATTGGAATATTCTTCAGGAATTCGTATCTCTGTTAATAAGCCAAGAATGATCCCAATTATTAATCCAATGAATGGAAGCCACATTAAGAATCGCCCCCTTCTTTTTCCGGTTCCACGTAGCGGATACGTATGGAATTATCATAGGCTGGTACCGTTACGTTCAGATTTGGTCTTGAAACGGAAAGTTTTAGATTTTCAATAAAAAATTCTTCCAAGGATTTGGATACTTTCATCCGATTGTATAGTTTTTCAGCTGTACTATTACCATCAACACCCACGATAATTTCAATCGGCAGACTATTAATCGTATGTCCATCGATTTTTGTGACCCCATTGATGTCACGAATCACAGTCGTATTAATAACTCTTTGGCCATCAATCGCCACATATTTTGCTTCATACATATTTAATTCGTTAAGTAACCTTTTTAAAAGTTCTGGAGAAACAACCCTATTCACTGGGGTACCCGGCTTGATTTCTTCGATTACCGGCTCTATATGTAATGTAATTCCAGGAACATTTATTTCAGTTAAACCAGCTTCAATCTTTAATTCCTTTAGTGTATCGATTAAAGTTTGTTCTTTACTTTGTTTTCGCTTAGATTCATAGGCTGCCAGCTTTTCTTCATTCGAACGGATTTCACTTAACAAATTGGATTGAAGTTCTTTTTCTTTAAGTAATGCTTCACGCAGCTGCCAAATATCACGTGTGTCACGTTCAGCAGGTTCTTTAACCGTTTGAAATTGGACAGCAATCATGAAACCAACCAAGACTGCTATCAATGTAAAACTTGCATTAAGTTTTTGGTTGTCCACTTTTTTTCACCTAACCTTTTAAATTATCAACTCGTGGACAGTACTTAGAAATAGCCTAACTCCCTAGAATTGGATTTAGGACAATTTCATCGTCTTTTTCTAATGTAAAAACGATATTATCATTCACTAGTTGATCCTTCACCCCTCCAATTAGGTTTATCGATGATGAGAGGACGTCAGGGTCTCCGATGGCTGTAATTGTAAATGGTGCCGGATGTTCAATACCATCAACCGTTATAACTGGTCCATTACAAATAATATAAGAATGGCTAGTCAGCCTTTGTCCATTTATGGCAACTGCTGCAGCTCCTGATATATATAGTTCATTGACCACTTTAAATACGTGATGTTCATGAACCAGGTAATTATTGATGTTGTCTTCTTTTGGGTCGTATGCACCATCAGTGAGGGTAACCTTGACCCCTTTACCATGGACTTTCACCTTTCCCAAAAACATTCGATATTTTTCAGCATCTTCTGCAAGGTTAAGAAAAATCTGTGCTTCCTTCGAAAGTTCCTTTTCATTTTTAAGAACCATATCTTGTTTTTGGTTTAACTCCTTTTGCAGTTCACGATTGCTTTTTTCTTCTGCAATTAATTGATTTCTTAAAGCAAGCGTCTTTTCCCATTGTTTACCAGATACATTGGGGTTTTTTTCTTTATTTTCTATTTGCGTCAAATGATAAGAAAAAGCAATCATAAATCCTAATACAAGGCAGACTAGGGATAAAACAACATGTTTACCCCTTACCTTAATCTTGCTCAACTTTTTTTTCCTCCACTTCCGATTCAAAAGACTTAAAATATGATCCTACTTCTAAGTCAATAATCCCCTTTTTGTTAGGGTCTAATTGCGAGATAATTGAAGGATAATACAACATCTTTTCCGAAAAACTTCTTAATGTCGCACTCACCTCAAATCCATCATTCATAAATAATGAAATATGGTAGGGATCTGTTTTCTTCGGAGTGTAATGGATTTCAGAAATAGAGTTTGAAATTTCGCTAGGAAGATTTTCTAAATCTTTAACCATTTGATTAAGGGCTCCCCCTTCTTTGAACTCAAATAAAATTGGAGAGTTAACAGGAATTTTATTTGCCTCTCTATTTTTTATAATTTTCCCATTATCCATAATCGGAAAAAACTTATTCCCTTGTTTAAGATAGGCAATTCTTTTATGTTCTTTTACAAAAATAATCACTGTATTAGGCCAACGAATCTTAATTTCTGCCTTTTTGATTTCAGATAATCGCTGTATTTTAGAAACAGTTTCTTCCTTTTTTATTTTCCAAATATTCGTATTATTCGAAAGTCCGCTCTGACTGACTACTTCCTCAGCGGAATACACTCCATTACCTTTAATTGTTATCGTCTTCACATGACTTAAAGGTGATTGTGAATAAGCGATAACAACTATCATTGTAAAAAACAGAATTAACAAGAGCACAAGTCGTCTATTTGCTTTTCGTCGTCTTTGCTCCTTTAACTTAGGGATTCGGTCCTCGAGAGCAACAATTTTTCCTTTTTCCATTTATTTTTCCTCCAAATAAAAAGCAGCTGCCTCAGGAAAAGCTTTCTATGCCTGTCCAAACATTCGATAGTGTTACCTCGAAAAGAGAAACAACGGCACGAAAAATCATGCCGTCTGTTACTTTTCGAGGATGCACCTATAATATTATCAGTAATTATAACACAATATTTGTCATTCGTACGGGAATTATGATAAGAAATGAAAGTATTATTTCTTGGAAATTTTGCTACTTGTCTTATCCCATCGTCCGAATAGCGGCTAGTATACTAGCCGCTATTCGGACGATGAATATTTCTTACTTTCTCCCTACTATTTCTACTTCTGTTTCCATTTTTACTTCATATAAACTGTAAATGATATCCTTTACATGTTGAATTAAGGCAAGCACATCACCTGCTGTTGCATTTCCGGCATTCACGATAAAGTTCCCATGCATTTCTGATATTTTTGCGCCGCCGATACTATATCCCTTTAAGCCAGCTACTTCAATTAATTTTCCAGCGTAATTCGGCAATGGATTCCTGAATATACTTCCCGCACAAGGAAAATTCCACGGCTGTGTTTCTTTTCGATAATCCTTATTCTTAATCATTTGTGAAACAATTACTTCTTTATCACCTTCAACAAGCTGAAATGAAGCTTCCACAACAATGCCGGGTCGGATTTTCTGGAGGACCGAAGTTCTGTAAGAAAACTTCATTTCTTCATTCGAAAGCCACTCCATCGTCCCATCTTCAAATAAAATATGAGCCCGTGTCAGTATTTTGCTAATATCAGATCCATGGGCACCTGCATTCATATATACTGCACCGCCAACAGATCCAGGGATTCCACTAGCAAATTCCAGACCGGACATCCCTTTTTTACTAATAAGGGTAGCCAAACTTACCAAGGAATGTCCGCCGCCTACTGTAATCTCTGTGCCATTGATTTTGAGTTCATCAATTCCGGAACCGAGTTTAATTACTGCCCCTTCAATGCCCTTGTCAGAGACTAAAAGATTAGAACCTCTCCCAATTGCCCGCCAATTTAAGCTGTATTTTTTCACCAACCCCATAACCTGTTTTAAATTTTCTACAGATGAAGGTTCAATAAAAAGATCAGCAGGGCCGCCTATTTTGATCGTTGTGTGGTTGACAAGCGGTTCATTTTTTTTCACTTTACCAATCTTTAAATTTTCTAATTCAGTTATAATTGCGTCCATATTAATCACCCTAACTTTCCAAGATGCATTTATTTCAGTTTATGCTGCAAACTATTTTGGGCTACCCTTGTTTTGTCTTTACAAGCTCCTGCATTAAGGAATAAAGTCGGAAGGCTGAATCCGGAACACCCATTTTTTTAGACTTAAGCTTCATTTCCTTTAAATTATCCTTATTTAAAAGAATACGATCTATATGATTTACAAGGCTTTTATTATTTAAATCCTTTTCTAGGAGTAATTCTGCCGCGCCATGGTCACTTAATGATCTTGCGTTTTTCTCTTGATGATTATTTGTAACATATGGGCTAGGGATAAGAATGCTGGGAATACCGAGCGAAGTAATCTCTGCCAGTGTCGTTGCTCCTGCTCTTGAAACCACTAGGTCAATCCCCGCCAGAACCTCTGGCATATTATGAATAAAAGGTTTAATTACTACGTTTTTGGGGTTTCCAATTAAGTCCACTTCTTTTTTGACATCTTCAAAATGAACGTCACCTGTAATATAAAGAATTTGATATGGTTTTTCAGCCAATTCTGCAAATGCCTTTACGACGGCTTCATTTATAGGTCTTGCACCACGGCTGCCTCCAAATACTAAAACAGCTGGCATTGTTGTACTAAGTCCTGCCGCAAGCCGACCTTGAATCCCATCCTTGCCAATTACTTCAGATGCACGAGGATTACCTGTGAAAACCGTCTTCTCTTTCGGAAAGAATTCTTTAGCTTCTTCAAAGCAGATTGCAATTTTGTTTACATAACGGCTTAAAAATTTATTAGTTAACCCGGGAACACTATTTTGCTCGTGGATGATTGTCGGGATTCCTAGCTTTGATGCAGCATATACAACCGGCCCGCATACATATCCACCTGTTCCAATGACAATGTCCGGTTTGAACTCCCTTAACATTCTTTTACTGTCTTTTACACCTTTTAGAAAGCGCAGGACAGTTTTAATATTTTCAAAGGAAAGCTTTCTTTGAAAACCAGTAATATGAATGGATTTAAAAGCTATATTCTCCCTAGGAACAAGTTTACTTTCCAATCCGTTACGAGTCCCTATGTATAAAAATTGTGCATCTTTATTTTGTTTTTGTATTTCTCGAATGAGTGCAAGGGCCGGATAGATATGTCCACCAGTTCCTCCACCGCTAACAACTATTTTCATTTTTTCCACCTCATTAACTATTTAACACCAGATTGCCATAACTATCTTACTATAAAAACGAACGAAATAACTCATATGAAAAAAGAATGTTATCTAATTGTAAAGTTATCAATTACATTTCTTATTAAAATAAAAAGAACCCTGCCACTAAACAGGGGGAAGGTTCAAAATCGTGAATACCTGCTAATATTAAGGAGAACCCCGATAGCCATTAACATTAAAGTCAATGAAGAACCTCCATAGCTTAAAAATGGCAAGGTAATACCCGTAACGGGCATAAGCCCTGTAACAACTCCGATATTAATCATCACTTGAATCGCCACCATGGCGATAATTCCCACCGCCAAAAAGCTGCCATATAAATCTGGTGCACCTAATGCAATTCGAATCCCTCTCCATAACAACAATGCAAATAATAGTAATATGAACGATCCACCAATAAAGCCCAATTCTTCTGATAAAATCGCAAAGATAAAGTCTGTTTGTGGTTCTGGTAAGTAAAAGAACTTCTGCCGACTTTCGCCAAGTCCAAGTCCAAACAATCCGCCCGGCCCTATCGCGTAAAGCGACTGAATAATTTGAAAGCCACTATTTTGCGGGTCGGACCAAGGGTCTAAAAAGGAGGTTATCCTTTGGATTCGATACGGTGCCGAAGCAATTAAGCCCACGAAACCGGCGACACCTAATAGCCCAAGAAAACCAAAATGGCTAACCCGAGCACCTGCAATAAATATCATCACGACACAGGTTCCCATCATAACCGTTCCTGTACCTAGATCCGGTTGAAGCATAATCATTGAAAAGGCAACAAAGGCAAGCCCTAATGAGGGAACCAGACCTTTTTTAAAGGAAGTAATCAGCTTTTGTCGTTCTGAAAGATATTTCGCCAAAAACGCAATCATCGCCAGCTTCATAAATTCTGAGGGCTGGATGGAAAATGCTCCTACCCCAATCCAGCTTCGAGAACCATTTCTCTCATTACCAATCCCAGGAATTAAGACTAAAATTAGTAGGACAAAACAAGCAATAATGAAGGTTTTCGACCAGGTCCGCCAGGTCCAATAGTTAATGTTCATAATAAAAAACATGGCAATTACTCCAACCCCTGCAAAAAGAGTTTGTCTTTTTGCAAAGAAAAAGGAATCATTAAACTTATGTTCAGCCCAAATAGCACTTGCACTGTACACCATGATAAGCCCTATAGCCAATAGCGTGAATGTTACGATCATTAAAATAAAATCAGGAGTTGTTCTCTTTGTCGGCACACCATACACCTCAACTGCTAAGTTTTAGGGCTCCGTTATATTAACATAGATAATTGTCTAGCTTGAGCACTAAACGCGTGCTTCCGCTTTTCTTGTAGACAAGCCCTTACTTAAGCTTATGCACCGCTTCGATAAAAATGTCTCCCCTGACTTCAAAAGTTTTATATTGATCCCAACTTGCACATGCAGGAGATAACAATATAACATCACCTGTTTCGGAGTAGCGATAAGCTTCAGGCACTGCCTTGTCAACATTATCGACACGTACGATTGTTTTTATTCCAGCCAGTTTCCCAATGCGTTCCATCTTGGGCGCAGTTTGCCCAAATGTAATCATCGCTTTTACATTTTTTAAATAGGGCAGGAGCTCATCAAACTCATTACCGCGGTCTAACCCGCCCGCTAAAAGTATAATTGGAGCTTCAAAAGCAGCCAACGCATTAATAGTTGCTAGGATATTTGTCGCCTTAGAATCATTGTAAAATTTCCTTCCATCCACCTCTGCAACATACTGGAGTCGGTGCCTGACACCAGTAAAGGTTTCCAGAACCCTTTGTATGGCTTTGTTTTCCACTCCTGAAAGCTTTGCTGCAGCCATAGCAGATAAGATATTTTCAAGATTGTGGTTGCCGGGAAGAGCTATATTTTCGATTTCCATCACTTTTTCTCGTTTAAACATTAACCAGCCATCAGAAATATATGCACCTTCCGGAAGTTCCTTCTTTGTCGAAAAAGGAATGATGACGGCCTTAGAATGCCGTGCAACCTCTAAGGTCTCTTCTTGATCGGCATTGACAATTAGACATTCGAGTTCTGTTTGATTTTTTGTGATATTTGCCTTTGCTGCAATATATTCCTGTTTAGTCCCATGATAATCTAAATGGGCATCATATAGATTGGTTAGAATAGCAATCTTTGGATTAAAATCAACAATTCCCATTAGTTGAAACGAAGATAATTCAATGACAATCGTATTTTCTGATGCTGCTTCTTCGGCAACCCCTGATGCAACAGTACCAATATTTCCTGCAATTAGCGGGTGCTTTTGACCCTCTTTCAACATTTCATAGACTAAGGTAGTTGTTGTTGTTTTTCCATTTGTTCCTGTAATCCCAATAAACGGGGCTTCCGATATTGCATACGCAAGCTCCACCTCCGTAATGACTGGAATGCCTTTTTCAATAGCTCCTGCAATCATTGGGTTTGTATAAGGAATACCAGGATTCTTGACGATAAGCTCGAATCCCTCATCAAGAAGTTCAATTGGATGTTCACCACAAATGACTTTAATCCCTTGCTCTAACAACCCCTGAGCCTCAGGATTCTCCGAAAAAGGCTTTTTATCATTTACGGTTACAAATGCACCAAGCTTATGTAATAATGCGGCTGCTGTTACCCCGCTTTTAGCTAAACCTAGGACTAGAATTTTTTTATGACTGAAAGAATTAATCTGTTTCACTTATAACCACACCTCAATATAGATTCCTAGTATCGCAAGAATTAATCCAACACTCCAAAAAGTGACGACGACCCGCCATTCTGACCAGCCTACCAATTCATAATGATGATGCAACGGACTCATACGGAAGATCCGTTTCCCAGTCGTTTTAAAGGAAATAACCTGTAAAATAACAGATAAGGTTTCAATGACAAACACGCCGCCAATAATGATCAGCAAAATTTCAAGCTTAGTCAGAATAGCAATCGTAGCAATTGCTCCTCCGAGAGCAAGTGAACCTGTATCTCCCATAAAAACCTTAGCAGGGTGCGCATTAAACACTAAGAACCCTAACACTGCCCCTACAACTGCTACAGAAAAGATCGCAATTTCCATTTGAGATTGATTCCAAGCAAGCACTGCTAATGCACCAAAAGCAATAGCTGCGGTGCCTGACACCAAGCCATCAAGTCCATCTGTTAAGTTGACTGCATTTGAGAAGCCTACTAGCCAGAATATGACGAAGAAGATGAAAAACCAGCCTAAATCAAATGTGGTTTCAGTAAATGGAAGGCTAATTTCAGTAGAGAAGCCCTGTTGTTTATAGATAAGGTAAAAGATAATGGAAATAATGATTTGACCTGCTAGTTTTTGTTTAGAGGTTAACCCTAAATTCCGTTTTAAGACTACTTTGATAAAATCATCTAAAAAGCCAAGTAATCCAAAGCCAAGTGTTACGAGAAGCAATAAATACGTTTTAACGGTTGGTTCTGAAAATTTACCTGTCATTACAAGAGTTGTAATGACGATTGAAAACATAATCATCACACCGCCCATGGTCGGTGTGCCAGATTTTTTCTGATGGGATTTTGGTCCTTCTTCACGAATGCTTTGTCCAAATTTCAACCTTCTTAAGAAGGGAATAAAAACAGGAGAAAGTAATACCGATATAAGAAAACCCATTATAATTGTGAAAAATATAACTTGCTCAAGCATTTTATTCCCTCCTTTCTGGTTTGTTTTTACTCGTGATCTCGTTTAACATCACAGCTATATCATATGTTTCATTATTTTTATTAAGAAGTTTTTTATTTGAAAATTTAAAGTTAGTTATCTCCATAATTTTGTCTGTTTCTCCATTTAATTTTTCAATATATCGTTTTAAAATAGTTACGATTGCAGCAGCAGGATCGTTTGTAAAGAATACTGGAAATTGGTTCGGTATATACCTTGGAAGATCGTAGTTGATATTCCAAATGGCTGCGATCGCCCCATTTGAAATCGCTTCGGAAAGCTCCCCATCCGTTCCATTAATTGATACAAATAATCCTTTTGGCTGTGCTTCGTTTGCTTGGTCGCACACGGAAGCAAACGAATGGTCGTCTTGGATGCCACGGCTATTAAATAGACTCCCCAAGTCTTTCAAAGCTAAATACATAGCTATCTCCCCTCAATTGCTTCTCGTGCCACGAGTCTATCATCAAAATCGTGAACTATATTGCCAATAATTTGATATGTTTCATGTCCTTTACCTGCAATTAAGACCACATCATCTTTTGATGCCTGTTGAATTGCTGTATTAATTGCTTCTTTGCGGTCAGGGATGATTTTATATTTCTCACCCTTAACCCCCGCTTCCATTTCCTTCAAAATTGCTAAAGGGTCTTCACTTCTAGGGTTATCCGAAGTAAGGATTGGATCAGTAGCCCATTGGCAGGCTATCTGAGCCATTAATGGCCGCTTGGTACGATCGCGGTCTCCACCGCAGCCAACAATGACAAAAACTTTTTTCTTCGCAATATGCTGAATCGTTTTTAATACATTTTCAAGACTATCAGGTGTATGGGCATAGTCAACTATAACGGTAAAATCTTGTCCTGCATTTACAAGTTCAAACCTTCCGGAAACACCTTCTACACTTTCAATAGACTTGATAATTTGATTAATTTCGATTCCTGACACAAGGGAAGCAGCTATACTTGCTAAAACATTATAAACACTGAATTTCCCAATTAATTGCATTTGAACCGGATATATTTCTGTTTCAATTATAAGATTGAAACGAGTGCCTGAAGAAGTCATTTGAATGTCCTTCGCCTGAATATCAGCCCTCATGTCAATACCATAGGTAACTATATGTGCAGCGGTTGCCCTGCTATACATTTCTGATGCTTGGTCATCTGCATTTAAAACAGCAAATTTGGGGTGTTGATGATTAAATGTATTCCCAAGCTGGGCAAATAATAAACTTTTGGCACGCTTATATTCGTCCATTGTTTTATGATAATCAAGATGGTCCTGCGTTAGATTTGTGAAAACTGCCACATCATAATCACAGCCATGTACCCTGCCAAGATCTAAGGCATGCGAAGACACTTCCATTACTGCTGTTTCTACCCCTCTATCAACCATTTGTTGAAAGGTTTTTTGCAATGTCAAGCTTTCAGGAGTTGTGTTTTTTGTTTCAATGATCTCTTCAGCAATTTTAGTGTACATCGTGCCTATCAAACCTGTCCTTTGACCGGCATCTACCATTATTTTTTCAATTAAATGGCTGGTGGTTGTTTTCCCGTTTGTTCCTGTGATTCCAATTAAATGCAGCTTTTTGGTTGGCTGCCCATAAAAGGTATCAGCAAGTACAGCCATTGCTCTTGTTGTATCTTTCACAAGAATTACCGGCACATCAAGTGCTATCGGACGTTCTGCGAGTATGGCTGCTGCACCGTTTTTAACAGCTGCTTCCGCAAAATCATGGCCGTCAACTGTGTAGCCTTTAATACAAATAAATAAGCTTCCGTTTTGCACCTTTCGATTATCGTTTTCAATCGATGAAATATCCAAATCCTCACCTTTAAAAGGAATTAAAAGATGCAAATTCTTAAGCAGCTTTTGTAGCTTCATTTCACTCAAATCCTCTCATAACCGTTCAAACAAAATACCGGTATCTACCTTAGGGGTCTTCCCCTAACGAAAGTTCCATCTTATTTTACATTAAAATATTTTATTTTGCTATTTAGTAATCAAACCTTAATGAAAAAATTAGGCGGTGGAAACCATTCCGACCGCCCTGCCACAAAGAATTGCATTTCCCCCGAATTAATCTTCCTTCCCGAAATATAGCCTTATTTTCGAGCCTTCTTTGACTTTGGCTCCTGCTTCAGGTGATTGTCTAATCACCACATCTCCCTCTCCACTTGCATCGACCTTTAAGTTAATAAGCTGATCCATTAACTCCATTTTCGTTAAACCAGTAAAATCAGGGAGTTTTATTAATGGGGTATCCGGCCATTTTAGTTCTTTTTCAATTTGGTCTTTTCTCGGCTTAATACCCATTGCTTTCATGCTATCCTTCATAATATTACCTACGATCGGAGCCGTGATGGTTCCCCCAAATGCCGTTACTCCTTTCGGATTATCAACAGCAACATATACGACAATCTCTGGGTCATCTGCAGGAGCAAAGCCCATAAAAGAAACAATAAAGTTATTTTCTAAATATCTCCCGTTTTGTGCTTTTTGCGCTGTACCAGTTTTACCACCTACACGGTAGCCTTCAACAAATGCCCTTCCACCTGTCCCTTGGGCGACAACACTTTCAAGTGCATGGCGAATTTCTTTTGAAGTCTTTTCGGAAATTATTCTTCTTTTTTCAACTGGAGAATTTCTCATCACAATCTCTTTTGTTACGGGGTCAATTAACTCCTTCGCAATAAACGGCTTGTATAATATTCCACCATTGACCGCTGCGGACACTGCAGTTACCTGCTGGATAGGTGTTACAGATACTCCTTGTCCAAAAGCAGTCGTTGCCTGTTCAACAGGACCTACTCGATTCAAATTAAATAATATCCCCGTACCTTCTCCTTGTAAATCAATACCCGTTTTCTGTCCAAACCCAAAATCCTTAACATATTTAAAAAGCTTCTCTTTTCCCAAACGATCACCTAATTCAACAAAGCCAGGGTTACACGAGTTTTCAACCACTTCTAAAAAGGTTTGATCACCATGACCGCCCCTCTTCCAGCATTTTAACCTCGCCCCGGCTACCTGAACCGAACCAGAATCATGGAAATGTTCCTTCTCCAAGTTAACCTTTCCTTCATTCAATGCTGCAGCCAGGGTAATGATCTTAAAAGTTGAACCAGGTTCATAGGTTGACCAAACTGGCAGGTTCCGGTTATAGACCTCTTGGGGGACATTCCGGAAATTTGCAGGATCAAAAGTCGGTCTGCTTGACATGGCTAAAATTTCACCACTATTTGGGTTCATGGCAAGTGCAATAATACCATCTGGATTGTATTTCGCCTCAGCAATATCCAGTTCTCTTTCGACAATAGTTTGTATTTTTGAATCGATTGTCAGTTTTAAATCAAGACCGTTAATTGGCTGTTCATAATCATCTGCCATACTATTCATTCTTTTTCCTTTGGCATCCGCATAAAACTTAACTGCTCCACGTTCACCGCTTAACTCTTTATCATAGTACTGCTCTAGCCCCATCAATCCTTGGTTATCCACCCCTGTAAATCCAAGCACATGAGAAAGATAACTCCCATTTGGGTAATGGCGCTTGGAGTCTTCCCCAATATAGACGCCATCTAGACCAAGGGCTCTGATCTCTTTTGCCTTTTCATGGGAAATTTTTCTTCCTTCCTTTATCCGCACGGAAGAAGCACTTTTTGTAATTTCTCGATAGGCTTTCTCTTTTGGCATATTTAACACGGAGGCCAGCTTCTCTGCTGTTGCAGCCGGATCTTTTACTTGTCTTGGCATAACATAAACAGTTGGCGCACTAATATTTGTTGCCAGTGGCACCCCATTACGGTCAACAATTTGTCCACGCTCAGGTTCGAAGGGGATATTACGACTCCAAGAGTCCCTTGCCCCAGAAGTCAGCCAATCCCCCAAAACAAATTGAACATATCCAAGCCGTACATCAATAATTAAGAAGGTTAGAATACCAACAAATAGAGCAATCATTAAACGTTTGCGAACAGTTACATTAGAAACACGCATTTTTTGAACGAACCTCCTTTTTCTATCGTTCATTTATATGCTTGTACTCCCTGTATTAGAACGCAGCTTAACGTGTATAAAGAAGAGAAAATCCCACTTAAATAAGCGGGATTAACAATTAATCTTGGACTTTTACTTCAGTTTTTTCTTGGACTTCTGATCCAGCCTTATTGTCTAAATTCCATTGCTCTTCAGGGGTTTTTAAATCAACTATTAAGAAATCACCGTTTCGCATAATAGTCTTTGGTTTGATATTCTGCTGAGCTACGTAGCCTTGGCCCTTTGAATTTAGTTTTAAGCCTGCAATATTAGCAACTTTCATGACATCTCTAAGTGACCATCCTATCATATTTGGGGCAAGTTTTTCTCCATCAGTTTGGATAATTACCTTTTCACCTTCTAAAACAGTCGTTCCTGACGCTGGCAGTTGTCTGACAACCTTTACTCCCTTACCAATTACAACCGATTCAATACCTTTTGCCTTTAGTTCCTTTTCAGTTTCATCGGCCGACTTCCCAATAAAATCTGACAGTTTGTTTAATTGTGCTTTTTGACTCTTAGAAGGCTTAATATTTAAATATTGCAGGCTGTTTTTCATGACAGGGTTAAAAATACCCGATACAGGAAGGGCACCCATCCCAGTACCGTCAAGATCAGGCTGCTGAACAGCAACATAGACAATTAATTTGGGATCATCCTTAGGGGCCATACCTAGAAACGAAAACATATAATTATCTGCCCCTTGTAAATACCTTCCGTTCGGTCCTGGTATATTTGCGGTCCCCGTCTTCCCGGCAACACTGTACCCATCGATTTTATAACGGCCACCCGTTCCATTTGGTGAGGTAACAACGGTTTCAAGGATATCGCGGACCTGTTTTGCTGTTTCTTTTGATATTGGAGTTGAAACTACTTCAGGAGAGTTTGATTTAATTGTTTCTCCTGTATCATGATTAACAATTTTTTTGACAACATGCGGTTTTATCATTTTCCCGTCATTAGCTATTGCTGTTGCCGCTTGAATTTGTTGAATCGGTGTTATTGCCGTTCCTTGTCCGTAGGCCGTCGTAATTTTTTCAATCGGATAGGTAAACTGAATCTTTCCAGATGTTTCATCTGGAAGGTCAATGCCTGTAGGTTTATCAAAACCAAACTTTGTTAAATATTCTCTAAACTTTTCAAATCCCAGCTTCTCTTTCGCGATTTTCGCAAAGGCAACGTTAGACGAACGTTGCACACCTTCAAGATAGGAGATCGTTCCCCACCCTGAGTAATTATGGTCATGAATTGCTTTGTCCTTATTAGTGACTTGATAGGAGCCAGATTGATAGGTTTCATTCGGATGAAATACCTTTTCCTGGACAGCTGCTGCAAGCGTAAAAATTTTCATTGTCGAACCGGGTTCAAATGAGGTTTCAATCGCTTCATTATGCCAGCCTTTATCAATCCCTTCTTTTGTTTTCGGATGAAAGGTCGGGCGTTGCCCCATCGCTAATATTTCACCCGTTTTCGGATCTGCAACTATTGCAATAATTTTTTCAGGTTTATATTCCTTGTCTACCTTGTTCATTGCATCTTCTAGAAAGGTTTGTATTTTTTGGTCGATGGTCAAATAGACATCATTCCCATTTTGAGCAGGAGAAATTTTTTCCTTCCCATCAGGAAGTATATACCCCCATAAATCGCTCTCAAAATTTACCTTCCCATTCTTCCCTGTTAATTCATCGTTAAGAATTTTCTCAATTCCCATTTTCCCAATCGATTTAATCGTTTTATCCTTTTGCTCAATCCGGTCTGCATACCCCACTAAATGTGAAGCGAACACTCCATTTGGGTAAAAGCGTTTGGAATCACGAATAAAAGTAATTCCTGGCAGCTTCAAATCTTCTATCTTTTTCTTTGTTTGATTTGTAATATCTCTGCCTGACTTACCAAACTCAACTTGAAACTTTTTACTTTTTTTCCCTTTGGACAAGATACTATAAATCTCTGATTCATCCATTTCTAGGTACTTTGACAATTCTCTTGCTGTTTTGTCCAGATTTTTTACATGCTGTGGTTTTTTTGGATTTGTTGTCATCTTCTTATCTAAAATTGCAATTATGGTATATGCATTGGTATCCTCTGCAATTACTCCGCCATTCCGGTCAAAGATATCGCCCCTTAAGGCAGTCAAATTCCCTTCTCTGCTATATTTTTCTTGTGCTTTCGCCGCAAGCGGCTGACCGTCAACCTCTCCGGAGATTTGAATAGAAAAATACCTAAAAATTAATACAAAAAAGAGCAAGCCAAAAAATCCAAATAAAATGGCTGCTCCTACATTCATATATGGCTGTTTCTTGTTCATTTTAATGCACTACCTTGACATTATTTTCATCTTTAATAAGGCCCATATCCTTAGCCTTTTTATAAATCCGGTCGTAAGCGCTTAATTCGCTTACTTGTACCTGTAAATCGCTATTTACCTTCTGTTGTTCAGATACTTTTGCTTCGATAATCTGAATATCTTTATTGACCTCGTAAATTTTTGCTTGGTTCGAAATAATATGAACGGCACCAAAACACACAAATCCGGCAAAGGCTAGTCCAATTATTTTTTCTCCAGGAGTGAGCCAGGATTTTTTGATAAGTACTTGACTCTTTTTTTCGACTTTCTTCTCTGTTAGTTGCTGCTCTAAATACTTCCTGGCAAGATTACTCAAACATTTCCCCTCCAGATTTTTTCTTTTTCTTTTTCTGTCACGGCCTAGGCGATGGCATTTTTTATAATTTTTCTGCTATACGGAGCTTTGCAGACCTTGCACGATTGTTTTGTTCCAATTCTTCTTCAGAAGGAAGAAGAGGTTTCCGTGAAATTAGCTTTAAAATCGGTTTATACTCATCTGGAATGATTGGTAAACCTGGAGGTAAATTAGGAGTTTCACTTGCTTTCTTAAAGGCTGCTTTACAAATCCTGTCCTCTAGAGAGTGAAAGGTAATAACACTTATTCTCCCCGCTGGGTTTAATAAATCGATTGCTTGATTTATTGACTTTTCAAACACAGCTAATTCATCATTGACAGCAATCCTGACTGCTTGAAAAACCCGCTTGGCAGGATGTCCACCTTTTCTTCTAGCCGGCGCCGGGATAGCATCCTTTATCAATTCAACTAATTCTGCTGTTGTCTCAATCGGTTTCAAAGCTCTTGCCGCTTCAATTTTACGGGCTATTTGTTTAGAGAATTTCTCTTCACCATAGCGAAAAAAGATGCGAACTAAGTCTTCCCATGCCCAATGATTAATCACGTCATAGGCAGAAACATCTGCTTCATTATCCATCCTCATATCGAGTGGTGCATCATGATGGTAGCTAAAACCTCTTTCCGGTGTATCCAATTGTGGCGAGGATACCCCGAGATCGTATAGAACTCCGTCCACCTTAGCAATTCCTCGATTTTCTAGTTCTTCTTTTAAATATAGGAAATTGCTTTTAATTATCTCTAATTGGTCTCCATATTGCGCTAACTTCTCTTTAGCATGTACAATCGCAGTTTCATCCTGGTCAAATGCAAAGAGTTTTCCTTGGGGCCCGAGTTTTGAAAGAATCAAGGCACTATGTCCTGCCCCACCCAAAGTACAATCAACATAAATACCATCTGACTTAATATTTAATCCTTCAACAGCTTCCTTTAACAACACAGTTGTATGTTCAAACATGTAGTAACCACCTTTTCCAATCGAACGATCTATAACAGAAATTATATTAACATAATTTATCCATTATATATCAAAGCCAATCATATTTTCTGCAATTTCCGCAAAAGATTCTTCTGACTGTGAAAAATAGTCTTCCCAAATCTGTTTGCTCCAAATTTCAATTCGATTGGAAACACCCAAAATTACACATTCTTTTTCTAGCTTTGCATATTGCAATAGTGGTGCTGGGATATTAATTCTTCCTTGCTTATCAAGTTCACTTTCTGTTGCTCCAGAAAAGAAGAAGCGAGTAAAAGCACGGGCATCTTTTTTTGTCAGAGGTAAGCCTTTTAACTTTTCTTCAATCAGCTCCCACTCTGATATGGGGTAACCAAATAAACATTGATCCAATCCACGCGTGATTATAAACATCTCACCAAGCTCATCACGGAATTTGGAGGGCACAATCATGCGGCCTTTATTATCAATGCTGTGATGGTATTCACCCATGAACATACCCATGACCCCCACTTTCTATTAAAAATGTACCACATTCCCCCACTTTCCACCACCTATTTTTTAACTATTCGCCTTAATTCTTAATATTCCTTTTTCATTATGTTATTTTTTTACAAAAAAAAAGAAAAACTCCACTGCTTAAGTGGAGTTTTTCTTAAAATTTCATAACCTTGTGCCGTCCATCAAATTCGAAACTTCCTGTCATTAAGTCATTAATAATGTTCAATCCATATTGATTGAGATAATAAAAGATATTCCAAACCCTTTCTTGAGGAAAGCCGTCTGGTCTTAAAGCAAGATCAACACGTGCATATTTTTTAATAATATTATCGTGTTTTAATCGTACCGATTCATCTAATTTCTTTTCCAAAAACTCGATTTCTTTTATTAAATAACTTTCGTTTTTCTTTAACAAAGGTAACAGTCCGCGGTCCAACTCGAGCGTTTTTGCTTCTAATTGACGATACTGCTTTACTAATTGGTCTTTCGTAATTGAAAATAGCGACTCCACTTCTTTATCCTTAATTGATTCTAGAAATTGGTGTCTTCCTTTTTCCGTACCACCGCTCAATACGTCTGCTAAATTTAGATGTAATTCTGCCACATCCGTTTCAACTGATCGGTCAAGGATGGTAATATTCAAACGGGGTACTATCGGCGGCATTTTAATATCAAAATGTTCAAAAACTAATTTGAGTTCTGCCCAGTATGCTATTTCTCCTGGACCCGCAATAAAAGCAATTGTTGGAAAAAGCCATTCCTGCATTAACGGCCGCGTCACCACATTATTGCTTAAATAAGCCGGATTCTCCTCAGCAAGCACGACTAAATGTTCTCTCGTAAATGCCAAGGAACCACTTTTCCCCACAAAACGATCCTTCCCTCGATCGTATTCAAGTAAAATCCGTTCACCCATATTTTGATCATAGTAAAATAGGTTTGCATTTTCTTCACTTGCTTCAATCGTAATTGGAAAACCACTTTTTTCAATTTTCCTCTGTTGTTCCAATAATTTGTCTGTTATTGCTTCATGTTGAAAAATTTGACTCTTGAAAAATTCTTTCTGCAGCTGACGAAACTCTTTGTTACCAGAATCGACAATTAACAACCCATAATCCTTAAACAGTTCCATAATTATATTTGCAAAAAAGTCAACGAAGGTAGCTGAAATCGACACTTGTTCTTTCGCAAATTCTAATAATTTATTCGTGTGCTCGGTCTCACCGAAATTCTCAATTAGATTTTGCATCCATGTAAGACAGACCTCTTGATTTAACTGTATATCAGAGACCATTTTCTTCTTAACTACTCTTTCCGGATAGGTCCATTTATCCGCCTTTTGATTAACGGGCACAAATACATGATTAACTTCTTGGAAATCATGATCTTCTCCCGCAATCCAAAATACAGGAACAACTGGTATTCCTAGCTGCTTCTCCTTTTGTTCCGCTAACTTAATAATTGAAATAACTTTATGTATTGAATAAAGCGGTCCTGTTAAGATACCTGCCTGCTGCCCCCCAATAACTACGAGGCTATTATTTGTTTTAAGTTTATCAATTGACTTTATAACAGCTTCAGACGATGGAAACCGCTTCATAAAGCTCTCAATGTGTTCAGCAACTTCCACGCGAGGAAAGGACCGGTTACTTAGTTCAGAAACCCTTTTGTCATCATCAGTAAATTCATTATACCTGTAATGAAAAAAAGACTGGATTTCAGGAGATTGTTCCAAATAATTCGACGCAAACCGATTTGTTGCTGGTAGAGAGAGATTTAAAATCTCCATTCATGTACTTCCTTTCTGATCACCCAAATTCATTCTTTTAAGAGTATACCACTACCAACCGCATTTGAAAAAAACTTTGGCTTACTATTCAGTTGGAAAAGGTAAATATTATTGCCCGATGAAGTAATCCAAATAGAGTTAAGGTAATATATGCCAGGAGGAAGAGAATAAAATTAAATCGCCAAAAACCCTTCAACACTTTTCTCAAGACAATTTCTTCTTTAACCTTCCAATGAACAAACACAAAAATCATTGCAATTAAAATCATTATTAGTATTATTAACCAAAAAAGCGATTTCCCCCAAATAGTTTCAATTAAAAAATGAACTGAAATAACAAATAAAATTGTTGTGTAATCAAGAGCCTTGTGAACTGATTTCCGGTTATTGTTTGTCACTAGTTTTGTAATAATAAACACAAGTAGAAATCCTAAAAATGGTAATGCAAAGAATATAGAAATTATAGAGGATAAAAAAGCCATCAAGAAGTTACCCCCTTTATCCACTCTTTCCCTTTTATTAAATAATAAAGGGTTTCAATGGTAGGTGCCGTCATTTCTTTGCGTTGTGCTTCCCCTAAAATATAACCAAGGATTGCATCTACTTCTGTCATTCTGTTTGCCTCAATATCTTTAAGCATGGAGGAGCGGTTTTCGGAAGTATTTTTACAAATATCAATAATTTGCTGCAAATGATCTTCAACATTTTCCAAAGTTAATACTGTTGAAATTTCGGAAAATAATTTTTTTAATACTTGAAGGTAGTATTGATTTTTTATTAATTCACCATTGTTCACCTGAAGGATGGCTGTTAATGGATTAATCACTGCGTTGACAATTAATTTATTTTGCAGCATTCTCATGTAATCTTTTTTGAGAATCACTGGAAATTCATTTGGCGCTGAGGAAACAAACTCATTCAAAAGAGTTGGATCCCCCTTAAAAACAGCAACATTTGTTATTCCCTCACCATTATGAGCTAGAGTAAATAAATTCTCTTTAAGTGCTCCGTGTTCCACAGACCCCACAAAAATATTTGTATTCGAAATCACTGACAGCTGTTTTAAATGCCCCATACCATTCTGTAAAAATAATAGATTGTTAGGAGTTATCGGGAACCGATTAATTGTCTCAATGATTGGATTAAGTTGATACTGTTTAACGGCGATTATTGTTAGATCCTCCGCTCCCGTCCACTCTGAAATGGGCAGGGCCTTTACAAAGGAAATCGTTTGTTCTCCTTTTTTCTTTAGAACGATCCCATATTTATTTAACTCAGATGCTTGCTCTGTCGTTCTTGTGTAGACTGTAACCTCAAATACTCTACTAATATAAGCGGCAAATAATAAGCCAATCGAACCAGCACCTATAATTCCTACCCTCATGGAAACCCCTCTTTTTAGTCAACTTTACCCATATTTTATCAGAAGCTGTCGATAGTTTGTTAGAAAGATTAGAAAAAAAAAGCCCTATTCGATAATCATCGAATAGGACTTACAATCAGACAGGATAAACCGGATGCTTGCGGACGCTGAAAGTTATTTCTTTTGTTTCATAGTAAGTAAAGCGTTGAATAAGCACATTTCGTAATTCAGATGGAGCAACAATTTCATCTACAATAAGCTCGGATGCTAGCTTATAAATATCGATATGTTCTTTGTATTCTCTCTGCTTCTCTAGGACAAAAGCATTTTTTTCTTTTGGGTCTTTTATTTCATTAATCTTATTTGAATAAACGGCATTGACAGCAGCTTCCGGCCCCATAACAGCAATCTGCGCAGTCGGCAACGCTATGCAGCAATCCGGTTCAAAAGCAGGACCTGCCATGGCATATAAACCGGCACCATATGCTTTCCTAATAATGACAGATATTTTCGGAACGGTGCTTGAACTCATTGCAGCAATAAATTTTGCTCCATGACGGATAATCCCAGCACGTTCAACCTTTGTTCCGATCATAAAGCCAGGTACATCTGCCAAAAATAATAATGGGAGATGAAATGCATCACAAAGCTGAATAAATTTAGCAGCTTTATCAGCAGAATCAACGAATAAAACGCCGCCTTTTACTTTTGGCTGATTAGCAATAATTCCAATCGCTCTTCCATCGATTCTAGCTAATCCAGTTATCAATTCTGAGGCAAATAATTTTTTAATTTCATAAAAACTATCTTGGTCCACAAGCCTATCAATACATTCATACATATCAAACGGGGCGTTCTGGTTTTCTGGAATGATTGCTTCTAATTCACGTCCCTGTTTCGCAGCAATCCCATTAGTCATCTTTGTTTTTTCTTTAAAACTGCCTGGAAAGAAGCTGATATACTTTTTAGCTGATTCTATCGCTTCTTCCTCATTAAAGGTGAGTACATCCCCACAGCCACTGACAGAACAATGCATCTTTGCACCGCCCATTTCTTCAAGCGATACCTTTTCGCCGATAACCTTTTCAGCCATACGGGGTGATCCCAAATACATAGAAGCATTTTGATCGACCATAATTACAATATCGCAAAATGCAGGGATGTAAGCTCCACCTGCCGCGGATGGGCCAAACAGAATACACACTTGAGGAATCATCCCGGAAAGCTTCACTTGATTATAAAAGATTTTTCCAGCGCCACGACGATTTGGAAACATCTCAACTTGATCTGTAATTCTCGCTCCAGCAGAATCGACCAGATAAAATAACGGAACTTTTAATTTCTCGGCTACTTCTTGAATGCGAATAATTTTTTCAACCGTTTTTGCTCCCCATGAACCTGCTTTGATTGTCGAATCATTTGCCATGACACATACCGTCTGGCCTTTAATTTTACCAATCGCCGTTACAACACCATCAGCAGGAAGATCCCCGGCTTTAAAATTGGCAAACTTACCATCTTCTTCATAATTTCCTCCATCAAACAATAAAGCAAGACGTTCTCGAACAAAAAGCTTTTTTTGTTCTTTAGCCTTCTCATGATATTTTGGATGTCCGCCAGCCTCAATCATCTTACGGTTCTCGTTTAAGTGATTATTCCATGTGTTATTTACAGCCATAATTCCCCTCCTCAAAAAACTTCCGTAAATATGTTTCTGAATCATTCTCTACCTACCATGCAAATAATGAAAACGCCTTGAACTTATTTGAAGAATTTTTTGAGTTTTTGTTATATAATAATAGTGATTCATTTGAATAATCCAAAAAAATGTTTCATATCATGATATTCAGGGACAAATGAATATATACAAGGTTATGAGGTTCTCATTTATAAGGGGGTTTGGCTATGGTAACAAAGGTGGAAAAACTAAAAGTAAACTTTAAAACACTAGAAGAATTTAAAAAATTTAAAGAATATGGGATTCAAGAACTATCAATGTCGGAAGACCTTGAAGAAAATTTGGTCGATAACGATAGCGACTCTCCATTTTACGGAATTTACTTTGGGGACAAATTAGTAGCACGGATGAGTTTATATCAAATTGAAGCAAAATTTGACCGCTACTTCTATCCACCGCAAAACTACTTAGAGATTTGGAAGCTTGAAGTATTACCTGAATATCAAGGTAAGGGGTATGGGAAAGTACTTGTAGAATTTGCGAAGAGCTTTGGTCTCCCAATTAAGACAAACCCTAGAGTCCAATCAAGAGACTTCTGGGAGAAGATGGACTTCGCCAATGTAGAATACGATATGGAGCGTGACCGTGGGGAAAATCCATTGGTTTGGTATCCAACTGGTGTCGAGGCACAGCATAATAATTAACATATAAAATAAAAAGCGGACGATTAGTCCGCTTTTTCTACTTTTCTACTCTTTCAAGGTTTCCATTTTTGTCCATTTGAAATTTCACCTTTTGTTGTCGGTCCTCATCCTGCAGGACGACCATTTTCCGTGCTCTTTCCATAATTTCAATTAACGAACGATAATCCTCTTCAATCGCTTTTAAATTTTTGGCTAATCTTTCATTCTCCGCAGCCAAATGGTATGCCTTCTTTTCCAACTCTTTAATTTTTTCAGTAGAACGCTTCCGGTCTGCTTCAAAACTGGTTGAGGCTTGCGCTTTTTGTTGGAGACCTTCTAAGAAATGAATAACAGTCGCAAACGTGATTTTGCTGCCTTGCTCATTTACTACAGGTGATGGAACGACTTCTTCCTTAACGGCTTCATGAACGGATTCTTCTTCATTATAGGCTGGTTGCTTTTTCAACTCTTTACGCTGCTTTTTGGCTAGCTCAATTCCCGATTTATATTGTTTTCTGACAAATGAATTCCAACGAAAGCCACAGGCTGCTGAGGTACGCGTCAGCTGCTTCCCTACTTCCTCAAAAGCTTGCAGTTGTGTCCCGCCTTCTCGGATGTAACGTAACACAACTTCAGCAAGCAACAAGTCTTCGTCTTGAGACCATGCATCTTGTCGAGTCGGTGACATAAAATCATCCCTCCTAGTGTTTTTATAATACATATGCATCTACTAGAAAAGATAGACTTAATCAAGCTCTGTGTTTTCATCTTAAGTCATTGTTTTTTTCGTATAAAAGCTTTTACGTATTCATGATGAGCATCGCTTTCCCAAAGAACAGCACAATTCCTTACCTCATCCTCCATTCTTTCACGCAGTTTTGTTTCCTCCCACTTTCTAATCCAGATCTTTTTATAGGAGTTTAGCACACTTAAATCGTTCGATAGCATTGTTTCAAGATATGATTCACAAGCCTGAAGAGAGTTATCCGTATATAAAGAGTTGATAAAGCCAATTTCTTTTAAATAGGCAACTGTTTGGAGTTCAGCTTCCATTAAAAGTTTCATAGCAATCGCCGATGGCAGCCTTTCAGCTAAAATTGAACCTCCTCCCCAACCTGTTGTTATTGCTTGCTTCCCCTGGACAAACCCTGCTTTTATTCCTTCTCGGGCAAGACGAAAATCACAAGCCGCTGCAATTTCACACCCCCCACCGACTGCTGTTCCATTAATAAGAGCAATAGTAGGGATAGGCAAGGTAAGTAGAGAATAAAGGATATTTGCCATTTTTGAGAGCATGTTATATGCCTCTTCCTTTGTATGAAGTTGGTGAAAAACAGATAAATCTCCACCTGAACAAAAAGCCTGATCGTCTTTTCCAGTAATAACAAGTGCCTTAATATCAGGTTCAGTTGCTTTTTTTATCGCTTCTGCCAAGCCTTCCATTACGTCAAAATTAATAGCATTTCTTTTTTCGCTTCTATTAATCGTAAATAATAAATAACCCTTTTCGTGTTTTTCAATCGAATATGACAAACTGTCGCAACCTTTCATTTTATATTTTTTATGTAAGTATTTATCTAAAAACGACAAAAGCACAAGGACTCTCAAGTCCTTGTGCTTACTATCTTACCTTAAAATTAGTCGTTTACTACATCTTTTCCTTTGTATGTTCCGCAAGCTTTACATACGCGGTGTGAAAGTTTCATTTCACCACAGTTTGGGCAGCTTACCATACCAGGTACGTTTAATTTAAAATGAGTACGACGTTTTCTTTTTGCAGTTTTAGAAGTCCTTCTAAAAGGTACAGCCATTCTTCCCACCTCCTTAAAGAGTATTAAGAAAGTAATGAAGACCAGGAACACTGGGCTTCACTTTGCTTCTTAGATTTGTCGATTAGATTTACGAAGAAGAATTGTTTTCGTCAAAAAACTTTGCAAGACCTGCAAGCCTTGGATCCATTTTTTTAGATTTATCTTCCTCATGAACAACTTCCCAATCCTTGCCAGACTGTGGAGCCGCATCTTCATGATTAACATCTTCGCAAAAAACCTGCATTGGAACTTCAAGTAAAAGAATCTCTCGAAGGATTGGCATAATATCAATCACATCACCATTTACTTGATATGCTTCCTCTTCAGTTTCATATACTGAAGCTTGTAAGAGGAACGTTTCAGTTGTTTCGACATTAATTGGAAGTCTAACATCCACTAAAGTACGAGAACAAGGAAGTATTAAGTAACCTTCAATTTTTAAATGGAAAGTTACTTTTGTTGAATCAATATCTCCCCGACCAGTAATATGCATCGGAGAAACTTCTCGAATGGTTGGATCATCTTGTATAATCTCATCCACACGAACTATTTCATCAATCAAAAAATCCTTGTTTCGATATTTTTGTAATTGACTTAATGTCCATTTCAATTGAATCACCCCAAGGCAACAAAAATAATTATAGCCTTCGATAAATTTTTTGTCAATGTTTTTTCTTTACACCCCGTCAGGTGATTAAAAAAGGCAAAACGCTCACATGAGTTTCCTATACTAGTTTAACCAGATAAGCTATTTGCAAACATCTTTAATATCTTATCATATAACTTGATTGATTACCTTAAAATTTTGCTATAATATTAGTACTTTTAAAAAAGGGAGAGAAGATATGAAATCTGTTGGTTTAATCGTGGAGTACAATCCTTTCCATAATGGACACGCTTATCATTTGCAAGCATCTAAAGAGGCAGCGCAGGCAGATGTTGTCATTGCTGTAATGAGTGGGAACTTTTTGCAGCGCGGAGAACCTGCCCTTGTATCCAAATGGCAGCGCACTAAGATGGCCTTGCTTAATGGAGTTGATATTGTTTTTGAACTTCCGTATCGTTTTGCTACTCAAAAAGCGGAAACCTTTGCCTTCGGGGCTGTGTCAATTTTAGATGCTGTCCACTGTGAATCCCTTTGTTTTGGAAGTGAAAGTGGAGATTTATCCGACTTTCTTCAAACGATTGATTACTTAAAAGAACAGCAAAACCCATATAATGAAAATATCAAAAGTTACTTAGATACTGGTGTCAGCTATCCAAAAGCCCTATCCCTAGCTTTTCAACAATTGCCTGCTGCAGATAATTATTTGGATCTAGCAAAGCCCAATAATATTCTGGGACTTGAATACATAAAAGCAATCCAACAGCAAAAGTGCGCAGTCAGACCGCTGACAATCGCTCGGAAAAACGCTGACTATCACGATGAGCATTTCGCTTCGGCAACAATTGCCAGTGCAACAAGTATCCGTAAAGCTATTTTTACAAATGACAATAGCCAAACAAATATTGATCAATATGTGCCAGAGCAAACGAAAATTTTGTTAAAAGAGTATATTCAGCAATATCATGGATTTCACCAATGGGAGAATTATTGGAACTACCTGCAATTTCGCTTGATTCATTCTAGCCCTGGTGAACTTAGGGAAATCTACGAGGTGGAAGAGGGGCTTGAAAACAGGCTTCAAGCTGCTGCTCTTGAGGCAGATAATTTTCATCAATTTATGCAGAAAATTAAAACGAAACGCTATACTTGGACAAGACTGCAAAGGCTATGTGTTCATATTTTAACGAACACAAAAAAAGAGGAAATGGCAAGACATTCGGAAAAAGCCACTTATTTAAGACTTTTAGGAATGACGTCTACTGGTAGGGAATATTTAAATAAAAAGAAGTCTCACCTTAGTTTGCCGCTTATTTCGAAACTAGCTTCGTTTAAGGAAAATGAAATAAACCTTGATATTAAAGCTGCTCGTATTTATTCGCTCGGGATTCCCGGTCATTTAAAAGCAAAGATGCTTCGGCAAGAATATGAGCAGCCGCCTGTATATATAAAAGGGAAATAAAAAAGATGATGCAGCCGCACCATCATTTTTTATTTCCCTTCAACTTTTCTAAATAATTTACCGCGTCATCAAAGGTATCAATTGGAATGATTTTCATTTTAGTCTTAATATCCCGAGCTGTCTTTACAGCATCATGGTAATTAGAATTCTTTATCCCTTTTTCATTAGGGGCTAAAAAATATTCTGCACCCGCCTTATCAGCTGCAACAATTTTTTGTTCAATTCCTCCAATAGGTCCGACTGTACCATCCCCATCAATCGTTCCAGTGCCAGCAATTTGATAGCCTTTAGTTAAGTCCCCTTCTGTTAACTGGTTATAGATTTCTAACGAAAACATAAAGCCGGCAGATGGTCCACCTATTTCATCCGTCTTTACTCTAACCTTCGGTTTCACTACTATTTCTTTATCATCCACAAGCGAAATCCCAATACCCACCTTTTGAGGATCCTCTTTAAAAGGCTGAAGTTCTAATGTAACAGTATTGGTGCTTTTATTTCGCTGATAAGTTAATTTTACTTTGTCACCAGCTTGTTTTTTGCTTACGTAATCAATAAATTTCTCCGAAGAAGGCAATTGCTTTCCATCTACCTTAAATATGCGGTCCCCCGCTGAAAGCTTCCCATCCGCAGGCATATTTGGTATCACCTGCATAACATAAATCCCCTTATATTTATATTTCACAGGCAATCCTGCTTTACGGTACGCAACCTCAATCGCGTTCAGTTTCGACCCGGCCATCAAATGAAGTTGTCTTGTATTGTATTCTTCCTCAGTTTCTTTTTTATTTAAAATCATATCTAATGGATAGAGTTCTTCATATTTTCGGCTTTTTGCTTCTAAATAGGAGTAAATATTTGCCCTGCCCATCCTAACTGTTGTAAGCATAAAATTGCCTTCATCCTTTTCACCACCATCAACCGTGATGATGGGTCCAAGTTCTTTTGCCATTCCAGGTTTTGAAACATAATAAGGTAAGGAATAAAACATTCCCCAGATTAAAATAATGGCAACAAATAGTGTAGATCCTATATATATTTTTTTTCGCATGGCAATTTCTACCCCTTCCACTGGTCAATCACGGTTTTTATTTGATGTAAAGATTTTTTTGCTTCTGCCTCACCAAGATTAATGATTTCATCAATATTTGTGAAGGCTCGTGAACTATAAATTTCCACTGGAGGTCGAATCATTACACTAGCTGCAATTTCCCTATTGTTAATTATTTCCGCTTGCATAATGTCTATACTTTGCATAATTACATCATAAATAGATAGAATCTCTGCGTTTCGTTTCACCCTGGAAACATCTACTGCGATCACTATATCTGCCCCCATCTCTTTAGCAACAGACACAGGAACCCGGTCAGATACACCACCATCCACTAGGATTCTTCCATTATATTTTTCCGGAACAAAAATCCCGGGAATAGAGATACTTGCTCTAACTGCATCAGCGACTGGTCCTGTTTGAAAAACAACCTTTTCCCCTGTCAGCAAATCAGTGGCGACGATCCCAATTGGGATGTCTAGCTCCTCAATGTTTTTTCCATGTGTAAAAACTTTAATAAATTCCTTTACTTTTTTCCCTGAAATAAACCCCATTTTCGGAACAGTAAAATCCAAAAAGTATTTTCTTTTAAAGGCAGTCGATAGTTTATATAACCGCTCCATGTCAATTCCAGCTCCGTAAAAACTCGCAACAAGCGCTCCCATACTGCTTCCTGCAATCAGATGAATCGGAATTCCAGCGTCCTTTAATGCTTTAATAACTCCTAAATGAGCAAACCCGCGTGCACCACCTGAACCAAGCGCCAAGCCTATTTTAGGGTGCTCCATAACGAAAGACCTCCTATTTAAAGCGATTGAAAATTTTATCTTCTTATCAAAATAGACCCACCGAAGTCTATTCCACGGAAATGGGAATTCTCGTTCAATCTTATGGTCTAAATATACGTTCTATGAGTATATTTGTGTTATATGAGGACAAGTCAGGATAAGAATATTTCTTATTTTAACATTCAATTTATTGATTGCACAGTTTCAACGATTCCCCTCGGAAGGAGGCCCCCTCATTGTTTCGGTCCAAACTAAAAACTATTTTTTTATCCGTTTCTGTCACCATTTTAGCTGCATCACTTATTTCATTTCCACAAGAATCTTTAGATGCTTCCATACGGGGACTAAATATGTGGTGGGAGATTGTCTTTCCTTCCCTATTACCTTTTTTTATCGTTTCTGAGATGTTGATTGGATTTGGGGTTGTCAAATTTATTGGTGTATTATTGGAACCATTGATGAGGCCTCTTTTTAAGGTACCTGGTGTTGGCGGATTTGTTTGGGCGATGGGTATGGCATCAGGATTCCCTGCTGGTGCGAAATTTACCGCCAGGCTGCGGCAGGAAGGCCACTTAACACAAATCGAAGCAGAAAGACTCGTTTCTTTTACTAATTCATCAAATCCTTTATTTATCTTTGGAGCTGTATCCGTTGGATTTTTCTATAACCCACAATTAGGTGTGCTCCTTGCCATAGCCCACTATTTAGGAAATATTTGCGTTGGATTAATCATGCGTTTTTATGGAAATGAATCTCCTGACGAACCTAGTACGAAAAATAAGAAATTCAAAATACGATCGGCTCTTTCTACTTTACATCAAACCAGATTAAAAGATAATCGACCCATTGGTAAACTTCTAGGCGATGCAGTCAATTCTTCCATTCAGACTTTATTAATGGTTGGCGGCTTTATTATTTTATTTTCCGTAATTAATAAATTACTTTATCAATTACATATCACAGCGGCACTGGCAAAAGCAGTTGAGATATTGTTATCCTCAATGTCTTTCCCGGATATGTTAAGTATTCCCTTTATTTCCGGTTTATTTGAAATTACATTAGGCAGTAAGCTAACTAGTCTGGTACAGGATGCTACTCTAGTGCAGAAAGCAATGATTACCAGCTTTATCCTCGCCTTCAGTGGATTTAGTGTCCAAGCACAGGTTGCAAGCATCCTGGCCCAAACAGATATTAGATTTAAGCCCTTTTTTATTGCAAGAATCCTTCAAGGTATTTTCGCAAGCTTGTTTGCCTTGATTTTGTGGAAACCCGTTTACTTGCGCTTCAGTAGGCAAGAGCAGCCTTCTAATGCCCTGCCCGTTGGTTTTTTCGAGGAAGGTTCATGGTCAAACCATTTTTATCATAAAATGATTGAAGTCGGTCCTCTTGTCACCATCTGTTCCCTTTTAGTGTATGTGCTTATTTTGTTTTCCCGCATAAATAAAAAAAGAGCCTAGCTCTTTTTTTATTTACCTTCATATTTCTTTTTTAGTTCTTTTTCCACAATTGGTGGAACAAGTGACGAGATATCGCCATTATATTTTGCTACTTCTTTTACAATACTAGAGCTTAAAAATGAATATTGATTGTTGGTCATGATAAAGAAGGTTTCAATATCCTCATTTAGTACTCTATTCATCGAAGTGATTTGCATTTCATACTCAAAATCTGATACCGCCCTTAATCCACGGATAATAGCACTAGCATTAACAGCCTTTGCATAATCCACAAGTAAGCCCGAATGGACATCTACTTTAACATTAGTAAGATCTTTTGTTACAGCCTTAATTAGATTCATTCGCTCTTCAATAGTGAATAAAGGATTTTTCGATGAATTGTTTAAAACGCTCACATAAACAGTATCAAATACTTTGGCACCTCTTCTAATAATATCTAAATGGCCATATGTAATTGGATCAAAACTTCCCGGACAGACAGCTATTCTTGTCAAAATGACTCCCCCTTATTCAATATCTGTTTTTATATAAATAGTTACCGCGATCATACCATATTTTTCATGTTTTATTTGTGTCAAACGCCCCGCTGATTTTGGTAACTCCACATCAAAACTATGTTCACAGACAATTATGCCATCTTTTTTTACAACATCCTGTTTATCCATTTTTTCCATTAAACTGACCAGTTGTTGTTTTTTGTATGGTGGGTCTAAAAATATGTAATCAAAGCAGATATCTCTTTTGATGAGAGCCTTTAATGCTCTATCTGCATCGTTGCGATAAACCTCGGTTTGGTCCTCAAATTTACAAGCTTTAATATTTTCATGAATTACTTGAATAGCCTTGGATTCCCGGTCAATAAAGATCACTTTATCCAATCCCCTGCTAAGTGCCTCCAAACCTAATCCACCGCTGCCAGCAAATAGGTCCAACCCTATTCCGCCATCAAAATAAGGACCAATCATATTAAATAAAGCTTCTTTTACCTTATCTGTTGTCGGCCTTGTTGTATTTCCTGGAACTGCCTTTAAAGGTCTACCTTTACAAACACCTGAAACCACTCTCACGTACTTATCACCACATTTTTTCATAAATAATTTCTTAGTACATCCTACCATAATTTATAAAAAGTAGACAATTCTGCGGATGATATCTTTTCATTACGAATTTTTATTATAAAGTACGTATAAGCTTTTGGGTTGTGGAAATAATGTAAGTAACAACATCAATTCGAGGATGTTGTTGCCAACCGCGGAGAAGACTTACGTTTCCCCATAAGTTCTTCCTCCGGTTTCTCCTCTCCCTTTGCCTTCTATCCTTTATGAGGATGTGGAAGGACCCTGCAGAATTTTCTGCAGGTTTTTTTTATTTTTATTTTAAAAATGAATCATCCATGATAAAGTATTGATTAATTGCCCCATTTAAAGGAGAGTTTTCAGTGATCCAGCGTTTTATTGAATTAGGAGAAGGATATTCAGATTTATATGAATTACTAGAGCTTACAGATGCGAATCAGCATCGTCTTCAACACATGCTCGCACTAAATACAAAGATTGATGATAAGGAGAGAACCTCCCTGGTTGTGATTTTAAAGCCAACTGACCCTGGGAAGTTCCAAGCACTATATATTTGCCGCGAGGGTGTCCCAAACCCCAATTTTATTCCTAATAAAAGATATGACCTCTTTGCAGCTGCCGCTGATAAACATGGTAAGAATATACATGAGCTATCTGTAAAGCCATCTACCATCTTTTATGAAAAAGAACTATATTACCAGCACCTTATTGGTATTCTCCGTCTAAATCATTATTTACTGCCACTACAATAGGAAAAGCGGAAGCGCCCGTTTAGCGGCGTATGGACTGGAGCGCTTTGACTGAGATAAAGGAAACACGGAGAGCGAAGCGCATTCGTGCTTGACTTATCGTAGGAAAAAGAGCGAAGTCCACTAGCCGCTGGGCGCTGGAGCTAGACAATAGGAAAAGGTGAGGGATTTCTCCCTCACCTTTTAAATACCCATTTTATAATCGTATTCTTTTGCTTTATCTGGTGATGAATTCTCATATTCCATTCTTAAGAATGGTTTATAGGAAGGTTCTACTTTCTTTACAAACGAAAAAGAATTCAACTTTTCCATTATTTCATTCACTTCTTCTTGATTACAATACAGAACGACATATTTCAACTTTTTTGAAACGTAATGTACATTTCCGAACCGTCTAAGCATTTTGGCTTGTTTTAAAGAGTAAAGCCAAACAACCAATCCTTGTCTTTGAACAAACATACTTTTTTCCCCTTCAACAGAACCATCATTTTAACTAAGTCTAGCATATCAAAACGCTTCATTTCAATTCAAACTTTGATTCTTTTCAATATTCTATGATTGCAACAGAATAAACACTGCGATTATAAATAAAAAATCAGCCTTATTTAGCTGATTTTTTTACCCGCAATTACAACTGCCGCCACCGCCGCAACCACTGCTATGACTGGTTTGGGTTTCAAAAAACTGGTTGCCTGTTGGAACTTTTATATGTTCAGAGACGGAACCGCCGACAATGATACTAATCGCATCCAGCAGGTCTTGCAAATCATTTTCAGCTAATTTAAACTCAGCTACAAGAGGATCCAAATCCATTTCCCGCTTATTTTCACGGATTTGAGTCATGACTTTTTTATAATCAGGATGGTATTTACCAAAGCGCTGAACTTCTTCATATAGTTCCTTTAAACTCACGAATCGGTTTATTTTCCGTTGTGATTCCTTGTTGTTTTGCAATTTATATAAACAAATTTGATATTGTTCAGCTATATCAGATTCTAAAACCATTTTTGCTAATTGCTCAGCTTGTTCTAATAATTCAATACTTTCTAACGTAGCAAGCACTTTACGCCCACCTCCACTGATATTTTAACATGAAAGTGTTAGTAATGCGAAAATTTCCTATTATCTAGGGATATTTACCATAAATTCTTTTGCAATTCCATAGGATTCATTCTTTAAGTTGACAACCTCGAGCTTCACTATATGTCTACCTGGTGATAAGTCACTTATAATAAATGCTGCTGAATTAACTTCGGTTTTCTTCATCCCATCAACCCAAACCAAAATCTTACCAATTCTCTGCTTGGATTGGTCTGTTTCCCGGAAACTGACTCCTGTAACGATACATTCAATCAATACTTGTTCACCCTTTATTTGATGGTGAACGACTACCGAAGGAAATTCTGTGCTTGGCAATACATGATTAAATCCCGAAAGTATGCCTATCAATAAGACTAGTAGGATTAGGTACGGAAAACGATTTTTCATTTCATTTCACTCCTTCTTTTGCTTGTATTGTTCGCCCTCATCTAATTTTTTAGTCTCCACTTCTCTTTCTCGCACAAAAAAAGCCACATGATGGATAATGTGACTTAAGTTAATTTTGATTTTTCATCGCTTGAAACATGTGATACATCATCGAAGCCATTTGTACACTATTTGAAAATTTATTAACCTGGTCTGGAATGGTCTTTTTATAATAATGTAACGATTCAATTTCAAGTGTCTGTAATTCATAGGGATTCCGAGAAAGCTTTCGATACCAGATTGGCTGTTCACGAATAAATTGTTTTAGGTCCTTTTGACCTTCGATATATTCAAGCACATCTCTTCGCATTAGTTTAAAGTTCCTTTCTCTCAATCTTTTCTAAATACAAATGGATTTTTAGGTCCTTCCGACGGCTTCACAGACCCCACTGCCGGATTATTGCCTTGAAACTGTGTAATTACTCCTTGAATTGCACCAAGGGCCTGACTTAAGTTATTAATATGGTTTTGCACTTGATTTGGGTCCATTTTCTTTACCATACTAACAATACTGGACATCCAATCCCCTTTAGATTCTACGCTGCTGTCACTTTCTGAAACATTGACAGTTCCAATTGTTTCCCAGCGACTATCATCCTCACCTAATAAATACCAATCTTCATATAACTCCTGCCAGGTCGATTTCCCTTTCCGGACTTCTTGGATAATTTTCGGGTTATTTTTTACAAATTCTTTAAATTGTAACACGGAAGGGTGTAATTTTTTTTCTGCCACTTTTCTCACCTCAGCCCATATTAATGCCAATAATAGAATATGAAATAATTTTACAAATGTGATTGCTCCCATCAAGTTGAATATATTTAATAATTTCCTGGTAAATGGTAAGATGTCAAAAGACAAAGAAATGTGGGAGGAAAAGATTTTGAAAGATGAATTACGTCAATTATTTGAAACTTGTATCGAAGGTGGTTCAGAGGAAGACTTAAATTCCCTAGCCCAACTTTTAGAAGGATTCCAAAGAAAAATTCAGAACAACAGCACCTATATTGACGGAATTCTCCACATGGAGAGAAAAATAGATGAGACAAGTTGTGAAATAACGATTCCTTTACACCCAGTTCTCAATAATAACCTAAATATACTCCATGGAGGAATGACGGCAACCGTCCTTGATACAGCGATGGGGAGTTTAGCTAATTATCTTCAGCCAGAAGGATTTGGGGCTGTAACAAATCAATTAAATATCCATTACATTGCACCAGGTATTGGAGAAACACTTCGATGTAAGGCAGAGGTTGTACATAAAGGCACTAAAACAATGGTTATTTCAGGGGAAGCTTATCGTGCTGACGGAAAAAAAATCGCTTATGCAACAGGTACTTTCTTTACCATCAGTAAATAATGATTGAAGGAGTTTGATCAAACATGGTCACCGCTATTGTTATCCCAATAATTTGCCTTTACTTTTTTTTCCTTACAAAAAAAGAAATGAGGGAGAATGATAGGAAGTGGCTTAATTCTGGCTTTGTAAATCAAGAAGCAATCTTGACGGGGGAAATTAAAGACATTTCAGAGGAAAAACAACGTTTTTACTATCACCGCAACATTTATGTCCAGTCATTAAAGCTGCAAACAGAAACAAGATTAATAACAACTCAAAAGATAACACCCGTAACCAACCACTTCAAAAAAGAGTCCTTTCAAATAGGGGATGTGATACGGGTGTATGGAACCTGGGATAACAATAAATTTTTATTTAATGAATATAAAGTTGAAAAAAGGTGACCAAGTGGTCACCTTTTTTCATTTATTGTTCTGTTTTTTGAATAAAGTTTTGTGTATAGTACTTCTGATATACTCCAACACCAAGGTGTGAAAAATCCTTATTTAACAGTGATTCACGATGTCCCTTACTATTTAACCAACCCTCGACAACTGCAGGTCCATCGGTATAATTGGCTGCAATATTCTCCCCGGCTGCTTTGTAGACCACCTGTGCTGTTTTCAATCGCTTGGAAAGGTCTCCAAACTTCTTAGAGGTGTGTGAAAAATCATTGTTCTCAGACATATCCTTACTATGCTTGAACGCAGCCTCCGCTGTATTTTCATCCCATTTTAATTCATTTAGTTTATGCCTTGCCCGTAAGACATTGGTTATATCAAATATCTCTTGTTCCGCATCTTCTTCAATTGTACGCTGTAATTCCTCGGAAATTACAGGGGCTTGAATTAAGATTCCACTATAAACAAGTTCATATGGGCGTTGTTTAATTAGTGTTTCTGCATTCAGGAAACGTACACTTGAAAGATTGCCGGTAAACTTATCAAAATATAGCTGGACGTATATATCACCTAATTGTACCATTGGCCGAAGATTTAAATCGGTATCGTTTAATTCAAAGCGATAGGTATTCCCTCTATATTCAAGATTAATATTAGTATCAATAAATTGGGTATTAAAAATTTCCTCAACAGGCTGGCCTATTTCAAACGGGGCCACATCTAGATTTTGACCAAGGGCAAAAATCGTCACTACACGCTTATTTTCAACACCAACTTGCAGATAATTTTTATGGTCGTGATTATAGATGTACCACTGATAGCCATACATGGACTCATCAATTCTCGTTGGTGTTCCAAGTTTTTTTTGTAGTTCAGATAAATTTTTCCCAATCAATATTGCTAAGCCCTCTTTCGGTTTTTCAGAGGATATTTTTTTACTTTGCTTTAAATCAGGAATTTGTGTGTTGGCTGGTTTCATTTCTGTCGTATGATCTTCTTTGATCAAAATATTACCATCATTATTATCATTTATACTTGCATAAAAACCAATGGTTAAAAAAACGGCTGAAAGGATAAGTATTCTAGACAGTATACGCAGAGGCATTCACCCTCTCTATTACTTTTTCTATCATTATATGTATAGATAAAATTATTATATCATTTATATCATGAATAGTAATAGGCATTATCAAAAATGTCAGTCAAATGAAATGATTAAAAGAAAACAGGTACTATGAGTACCTGTTTCATTTTCGTAAAACTATTTTATTTATATAATAATTTTGATTATTGGACTCCGTTAAAGCTTTGCTCAGATATTTCCGTTAATGCTACTTTAGCCTGATCATCCGTTAATTCATGAACGGCGAAATCTCCAAGGGAAACGATCCCGATTAACTTTCCTTCCTCTACCACTGGTAATCGTCTAATTTGATGTTCTGACATTAACTTTGCAGCCTCTTTGCTCGTGGCATCAGTTGATATGGTAATAAGGTTATTACTCATGATATCCTCGACTTTGGTTGAACCAGGATGTTTTTCAGCAACTCCTCGAATAACAATATCACGGTCTGTAATCATACCTACTAGCTGTTCCTTATCAACAATCGGAATGGCCCCTACATTAAGCTGTTTCATTTTTAAAGCAACTTCATAGACATTATCCAATAACGTGCAACTTTCAACATCACTTGTCATGATATCTTTGATTTTTTCCATATTACTACCCCCATGTATTTTTGCTTCTTACATTTTTCTAGTTTTTCCAATCAAGAATGTTTTATTCGTTGTATGAATTCATTGCAAGTTGCTACATTTTCAACTATTATTAAATTGAATTATATTGCTTTACTATTGAAATAGGAAACATAGGGGCAATGGTATTGTTTTTAGGAGGGATTAATGATGAAATTTGAGAATACCGAATTTGAAAAGTTAAAGGCTGACTTAAACCGTTTAGATGAGGTAATGCTAGATCACGGTTTAGTTCGAGAGGGACAATGGGACTACGAACGTGTTACATACGACCGCAAGTTTGAATTAAGAGAAGGTGTATTTTACCTGCGTGTTCGTGGCCATGCAATTGAGGGCGACATTGGTGCTGATAAGGCAACCATTCAATTAATGACCCCACTACTTGGCAAACATTATTATCCACATGGTGTTGAATATGGTGAAGGCGAAACTTTCCCAACCTCTCTCGTGAATCAATGTAAAAAAATACTTGATGAAGTTAAAACTGAGATCAGTAAATTCGCCTTATAAGCAATAATAAAAGACGCATAGATTTATGCGTCTTTTATTATTTTACATAATTAATTCTAGAGGCCAAGAATTGCTTTTATCATCGATGTTGTCTCGCCGCCTTGATAAAATACGTATAACAATAGGTAAACGGCTACACCTGTGATGGCAGTAAAGAACCAAATAAAACTAGTTAGTGGTCCAAGCTTGCGATGGATAGCAAGTTTGTTTTTGTATCCTGTCATGATAGATCCAATCCCGAATCCAGCCCCCGTAGTTGCAAGAGTAATATGAAATATTAAAAATATAGTGTAATATTTTTTAATATCATCAGGACCTCCAAAAGAAGTATTCCCAATAAATAGTGTTCGAGAAGCATAGATAATAAAGAAGATAACAGCAAAAATAGCCGCAATAAACATCGTCTTTTTGTGAGATTCAATCTTTCTTTGCTTGATTTGCCACCAACCAATAGCAACGGTAATAGCACTTAATACAATAAAGGATGTACTGATTGTCGGTAAAATCGGTAAGGAATTCATTCAAAAATCCTCTCTTTTCATATATTCTAGAACAATCTTAGTGTAACTAAACTAGTTTTTCAACAAATAACATTAAAATCATAGTAATCAGTAAAAAATCTCCCTATAAGAGGGAGATTTATTTGATTAGTGATGGATTTAAGGTTTGTTTCATTTCTCGTTCAGAATCAGCCTGGTCCTTACGGTACCATTCAAAGAAAACATGCCCTAGGATAACTCCATAAATGATTTCTTGAATAATCTTCATTAATACTCCACCAAGTTGCTGGTCATGTAGTAAGGACATGGAACTAAAAAGTTCAGGACCACTCAAATTTAAGCTTTCGAAATTGGCAGTACCTACGCAAAGGCTCATAACTTGTCCCCACACATGTGGATCAGAATAGGTCCCATACATGGGTGTATCTGCAAAAATAATTAAAGCGCAAGCAGGGGTTAATAAAATTCCATCAGCAAAAATATATCCAACCTTTTTCAGTCCGCTTAAAGTCTGATGATCAGGCATTTGATTAAGTAAAGGCCACCACATGAAGGTGGCTACAATAAATAGAAGTATAGAGTAGCCAGCATGCAACCATACATTTTGCATAACATGATCGAAAATCATAGGCACATGATAAAAGGAAAATAATCCATTAAAAACTATCAATGCAATGAGTGGCTTGGTTAACACCACAAAAACGGAATTAACTACCCCATTGCTAAATATTTTTCTCCAAAACCAGTTCGGAATACTTAAGATAAAAATTGGTGGAACGACTAAAACTAAAGCAGCCATTTGTATCATGTGGACCCAAAACATAAGGTGGGCTAATAAATCGATTGGAGATCCTTTAATAGCATAAAGCAGGATCATCGATAATAAAAATAAACCACCTTGTTTTTTTGTTAAAGGCTCACTATCTAAAAATAAGCTTCTGTATTTTGTGGTAAGAACAAAATACCCTACAGTAATGGCTATTAAGATCAGTAAAAAATACGGGCTCCAAAGTGCTTTAAAACCGAATATATCTAATGTAAGCACCCAAATCACCTCATTATGAATTAGAAGAATTATTGACTATATTATACCCTTGGACAAAACGATTAGCAAAGAAATGGAACCTTCTATATACATACTGTTAAAAAAGAAAATCGGCCTAAGCCGATTTTCTTTTTTACATATTACCACCAAATAATAGTTGTAAATGCAAGAATAGTGACTGCACCTACCAACACACCTGAGTACAAAAAGAGTGAAGGAGCTTCATGTCCTTTGTGACTCATATGCATGAAATAATATAATTGAAAAATTACCTGCACAACAGCTAAAAGGATAATAAATGGAACTGTAAACCATGCAGTAAATCCTTTTATATAAACAGCAGAAAAAGCAATGAGCGTCAAGAAAATCATTAACGCAAATGAAACCAATTGATATCTCATTTCTTCTGCATTTTTCTTGCGACGATATTCAATGTCAACTCTTGGGTTACCTGAATTTAACTGTTGATTTGCCATCAGCTTATCCCACCATTCCCATTAAATATACTACTGTAAAGATAAATACCCAAACAACATCGATAAAATGCCAATATAAACTAAATACATAGAATTTCGGCGCGTTGTAAAGGTCTAAGCCACGTTTAGAATTTCTAAACATTAATGTTAGACACCAAAGTAGACCAAAGGCAACGTGACCTCCGTGAAAACCAACTAATGTGTAGAAAGCAGATCCGAAAGCACTACTTGTAAATGTATGCCCTTCATGAACATAATGGGTAAACTCATAAACCTCAAGTCCTAAGAAACCTGCACCTAAAAGTGCTGTAAGTCCAAGCCAAACCATCATTTTTTTGAAGGCAAAGTTCTTCATATGGTACATCGCGTAAACACTTGTTAATGAGCTAGTTAACAATAGCATCGTAGCGACAAATGTTAACGGTAATTCAAATAAATCCTTTGCTAAATGGTGAGTTGTACTTGGAACTTTATCCTTTAATGCAAGGTAAGTGGCAAAGAGAGAGGCAAAAAGAACCGTCTCTCCACCCAAGAAAAACCAAAATCCTAAGAATTTATTTTTTGATTCAAGGGTTGATTTTTCTGGCGCAGCAGGCCAAGTTTCATAAGTAAATTTTTCATCAGCGTGCATTATGCCTTAACCCCCTTATCATCCTCATCCATTAAATCTTCCTTATGAATATGGAATCCATGATCATCCTTCACTGAACGTAAGAACATGGAACCAAAAGTTACTAATAATCCAATGATCAATACTGGTAATGCCCACGCTTTATCATTTACATGGTACATTGCACCAAAGGCTGCAATGAATAATCCCATGGCCATCGTAAACGGTAAAAATGAAGAATTTGGCATATGAATATCACCAAGCGGTTCAGCTGGAGTCATTCCCTTTTTACCATCCATTTTTTCTAACCAGTAAGCATCTAAACCACGAACAAGTGGGAGTTGCTTAAAGTTATAAAAAGGAGGAGGTGAAGGAATAGACCATTCAAGTGTTCGGCCATCTCCCCATGGGTCATTGCCAACTCTAACATTTTTCACGGATGTCATAATGACGTTATAGAGAAGGACTAATACTCCCAACGACATAAATAACGCACCCACGGAACTTACCATATTTGCAGAGCTAAATCCTTGGCCAGGAAGGTATGTGAATACACGTCTTGGCATTCCCCATAAGCCTAAGAAATGCTGAATAAAGAATGTTAAATGGAAACCGATAAAGAATAACCAGAATGTAATCTTCCCTAATGTCTCATTTAACATCGTACCGAACATTTTAGGCCAATAAAGATGTGTCCCTGCAAGGACTGCAAATACAACCCCACCAACAATTACATAGTGGAAGTGAGCAACTACGAAATAAGTATCATGATACTGATAGTCAGCTGCTGCAGATGCAAGCATTACACCTGTTACCCCACCGGCAACAAATGACGGGATAAAAGCAAAAGCGTAGAGCATTGGAGTTGTAAATTTAACACTACCGCCCCACATTGTTAACAGCCAGTTAAAGATTTTAATACCTGTAGGTACACCAATAGCCATTGTTGCAACAGCAAAGATTGCATTAGCGACTGGTCCTAAACCAGTTGTGAACATATGGTGTGCCCAAACCATGAAGCCTAGGAACCCAATTAAAACAGTTGCAAAAACCATTGATGAATAACCAAACAACCGTTTTCTTGAGAACATTGGAAAAATTTCCGAGAAAATACCAAACGCAGGAAGTACTAAAATATATACTTCAGGATGTCCGAAAATCCAGAAAAGATGTTCCCAAATAACGGTATTACCACCCATAGTGACATCAAAGAAATTCGCGCCAAACAATCGATCAAACATCATTAATACTAAACCAACTGTTAATGGAGGAAATGCAAATAAAATTAGAGCTGAAGTTACAAAAGTCGTCCATGTAAACAATGGCATTCTCATATATGTCATACCCGGAGCACGCATGTTAATGATAGTAACTAGGAAGTTAATACCACCAATCAAGGTTCCAATACCGGAGATCTGTAATCCTAAGATATAGAAGTCTACACCATGCCCTTGTGAATGAAGTGCAAGTGATGCGTAAGATGTCCAACCTGCATCAGGTGCTCCTCCTAAAAACCAAGAAAGGTTTAGGAAGATTCCACCAAAAAAGAACAACCAAAATCCTAGTGCATTAACAAATGGAAAGGCAACATCGCGTGCTCCAATTTGTAATGGCATGACGGCATTCATAAAAGCAAAAACCAATGGCATTGCCGCCAAGAAAATCATCGTGGTTCCATGCATTGTTAAAATTTCATTATATAAACCTGCACTTACAAAATCATTATTAGGTACTGCAAGCTGGATACGGATAAATACTGCCTCAAGTCCGCCTACTAAGAAGAAAAATCCACCTGCAATAAGATATAGGATGGCGATTTTTTTATGGTCCACTGTTGTTAAAAAGTCCCATAAAGTCGCGCCAAATCCCTTTTTTTGAGCATAGGTACTCACAATTTTACCTCCCTTTCTACCAATTCCCCTTTTATTGCTGAGCCTTTAAGCCCATTAAATACTCAGCTAATGCATCAAGCTGTTCTTCAGACATTTCCGGGTATTTACCAGTCATCATGTTACCTGGTTTATAGGTTTCTGGATTACGGATCCAATTTTTTAATTCTTTTTTATTATGGTCTAAAACACCGGCTACACGAGATCGATCACCAAAGTTTGATAAGTTTGGTGCCAGACGTGCAGTTTCAGGCATTTTATTTGAAGGTGTAACGGCATGACAGCCAATACAGCTTTGATTAAATATTTCTTGACCTTGAGCAGCCACAGTACCTTGAGCTTTTTGTGGTTCTTTCACATTCTGCATCGAGGTAACCCAGGCATCAAATTTGTCTCGACTGATTGCTTTAACTTTAAAGTCCATCAAAGCATGTGATGGTCCGCAAAGTTCTGCACATTTCCCATAAAAAAGATTACCTGCTTTATTTGCTCGTTTATCATCAAACTCTAACCAGAATTTATTAACATTTTCAGTATTCGTATCCAACTTACCACCAACTGCTGGAATCCAAAATGAATGTTTAACATCGGAAGATTTTAAATTGAAATAAACTTTTTCATCTGTAGGGACGACTAAATCCTGACTTGTCACAATCTTCTGACCAGGATATTCAAAATCCCACCAGTATAAATGTGATCGAACATTAATAACAAGCGCCTTAGTATTTTTCTTATCCATTGGAGATACGTCTGCAAGTTTAAATGTTGCAGCTACAGTAGGAACGGCAAGAATTAATAGTAAAAGAATAGGTACAGCAGTCCAAATAATTTCTAATTTGTGACTCCCTTCTACCTGTTTTGGAATCTTGTCATCCTTCCTTCTAAAACGAACCATTACTATAAAGAATATGACCATTACAATAACGATTACCCCAACCATAATTAATGTACTTAGCTTCATTAAATCATATTGCATGTCTGCAACTTCACCGGCTGGCTTTAACGCGGAAAGGTACGGTTCGCCACATCCGGAGAGTACAAGCGCTAAAATTCCAAACAACGAAATCAAACGCCACTTTGCAAGCCTTTTCATAGCTTAATCAAACCCCTCTTTCACTAATGTATTCTTAAAAATATTTTTGATTGATCAAAGAAGTATGTAGTATGGTTGTTTCCTCATTTCCACTCGGAAACAATCATTTGCAAAACTAAATCAATGTAACTATAACCATTGCTACAAAAATAATAGTTAAATATTGCAAGGAGTAAACAAACATTAGTTTTGCCCACTTTATGTCATCTTTGATTCTATATCCATAAATCCCTAATGCAAGCCACCCGATATTTAATACGATGGCCAGAATTAGAAATGGGATTCCTAATTTGGTTAGAAAAAACGGAATAGGCTGAAGTGCAGCTACCCAAAGGATGATGTGAATTTTTGTAGTTTTAAAACCCTTTACTACAGGTAACATAGGAATACCAGCTGCCTTATATTCTTTCACCCTTCTCATCGCCAGTGCATAAAAATGCGGAGGCTGCCATACAAACATTAATACGAATAATGACCACGCCATGATATCAAGATTTGCATCAACTGCTGCCCAACCGATCAGCGGAGGCACTGCACCTGATATGCTCCCAATAATAGTATTGGAAACTAATTGACGTTTTGACCACAATGTATACAGGAAGACATAACTAAAAACTCCAAGCAGTCCAATTACTGTTGCAGTCATGGTAGTAAAGAATAAAGACAGTGTTCCCAGTCCAATAAGTAAAATACCTAACGAGAGAACTTTTCCTGGACCTACTTTCCCTGTAACAGTTGGTCGTGCTTTTGTTCTTTCCATTAAATGATCAATATCACGATCAACATAATTATTGATTGCACATGACCCAGCAATGATTAAAGAAGAACCTACTACTGTAAAAAACACAATATCTAAATTATTTAGAAAACTTTGCCCTGAAAAATGAAGCGCGAGCCATAGTCCGGTAAACGTTGTAATTAGATTTGAATTTACAATCCCAATTTTGATTAGGGCCATCAAGTCTTTCCATGCTGTGGTTTTTATATCGGAATGCAGGCTTGCAGTACCATTTTCTATGGCAGCTTCTCCAAAAGCCTTAGAGTTTGGCATTTGTTTCTCCTCCTAAACCTAAATAACAGTTCAATTTTATCAATTCGAACAAACAATTAATTATAAAGTGCAGTGAGAAATAAAACACTTTCTCTGTATATTAAATCACACTTTCCGATATTTTTGTGAACTTTTTTTGAATAATTTAAAACTAAATTGTGACAAAGTTCATTTTCGTAAAATATAGTTGCATTTTTTCACAAAAATCTAAACCAATTAAATTTATTATCTCCAAAATTCGTTATAAAACCTTGTATCTATAAAAAATTCATAGTTAATTTATATGAGTACTAATTAGGAATAATTCTAATTAAAATGCCTCATATATATTTCTAACAGACTCTAATCAAAGTTTCAATGGTTTTCACTATAATAATAGTGTAAATTATTTATTATTCATCCGCTTGGTTTAATTATAAAAGTTATCTTAAAATCTCTCCTTAATTCCTGTTCATTTTCGACTTTATTCGTTATTATTAATAGGGAATTTAATTTACAGATGACTTTTCCATTATTATACTGTTAGGCTTAACTTATGACAAATTTTTGAATTTTTTAAGAGGTGAATTTTTTGAGGCAATCTTTGAAGTGGTTATCGGTTGCCACTACCATTGGAATGATTTTTATCTTAATAGGCGGGGCTTTAGTAACAAAGACAGGTTCTGGTATGGGCTGTGGACGATCTTGGCCCCTTTGCAACGGAAAATTTCTTCCGTTGGAAATAACCCCGGAATTAGTTATCGAACTATCCCACCGACTTGTTTCCGGTGTAGTAGGCATCATGGTTCTTGTACTTTCTGTTTGGTCATGGAAGGCGATAGGCCATATTAGAGAAACGAAATTTCTTTCCTTCCTTTCCTTTTTCTTTTTACTTTTACAAGCACTAGTTGGAGCAGCGGCTGTAAAATGGGGGCAATCGGGATTTGTACTCGCTTTACATTTTGGAATTTCACTTATTTCCTTTTCAGCGGTTTTATTGTTAACACTGCTAATTTTCGAAATTGATAAGAAGTTTGATGCAGAAAAGCTCTACATTGATAAGCGAATGGGGTTTCATATTATTGGAGTCTCCATTTATAGCTATCTTCTCATCTACACAGGCGCACTTGTTCGCCACACAAAATCGAGTCTTGTTTGTCGAGACTGGCCATTATGTTTAAATGACTCTCCTTCCTTGCCCTCAAACATGTACGAATGGGTACAAATGGGGCACAGAGCCGCTGCCGGTTTAATTTTTCTATGGATTGGTTACATCCTTTATTTGGTTGTTCGACATTACAAAGACCAAAAGATACTTTATTGGGGCTGGATTATATCCTTCATCCTAGTTTCCTTACAAGTTATTGCGGGAGCATTCATTATTATCAGCAGACTAAACTTGTATATCGCCCTACTGCATGCATTCTTTATTACGTGCCTGTTTGGCGTTTTAAGTTACTTTATTTTGTTATATTCTAGATCAAAAAGAAATAATCAATAAAAAAGTTGCCAGGGATACCCATACCCTGGCAACTTTTTTATTTTAGGCTTTGGTTAGTTCAATTAAGAGGTCACCAGTTAGTATCGCATCACCATTTGTGACATAGATATCCTTTACCACACCTGAAAAAGGTGCTTGAACCGTTGTCTCCATTTTCATTGCTTCGGTTATCATTAAATGATCACCACGTTCAACTTTTTCCCCTTTTTCAACGACCACCTTAACCACAGTTCCCGGCATCGTCGCTGCAAGGTGATTTTCATTTTTCTCATCAGCTTTTAGCCTTGATAAAACCGTAGATTTTACATTCTCATCCTTTATGAATACTTCTCGCGGCTGACCGTTTAGCTCAAAATAGACAACCCTCGTACCATCTGCTCGAGGATGACCAATTGAAACAAGCTTTACAATTAATGTTTTCCCTGTTTCAATTTCAACCTCTATTTCTTCACCCAAGCGCATTCCATATAAGAACGTTGGAGTATCTAATACCGATATATTTCCATACAGTTCATCCGTTTTAATATAATCCATAAATACTTTAGGGTATAAAGCGTACGAAATTATTTCAAAAGAGGTAACCTGGCGGCCAAGTTCTTTGTATAGTTTTTCCTTCAGTTTTTCAAAATCAACCGGTTCAAGTAATTCACCTGGACGAACTTCCAACGGTTGTTTACCTTTTAATATGACCGTTTGAAGTTCCTCTGGAAAACCACCATAAGGCTTGCCAAGATACCCTTCAAATAATTCAACAACGGAATCAGGAAAATCGAGCATATGCCCCTTTAATAGTATATCTTCTTCATTAAGATCATTTTGAACCATAAAGAGTGCCATATCACCAACTACCTTTGATGATGGCGTCACTTTAACAATATCCCCGAACATGTTATTAACTCTCGAATACATTTCTTTCACTTCATCCCAACGCTCGCCTAGACTAACTGCTCTAGCCTGTTGTTGGAGATTGCTATATTGTCCGCCCGGCATTTCATGTTGATAGACTTCAGTATGAGGGGAGATCATTCCGCTTTCAAAATCTTGATAATATTTGCGGACATCCTCCCAATAATACGACAATTTTTCAAGTGATTCTATGTTTACTTTTGGTTTTCGAGGAGTACCTTCAAGCGCATAATATAGCGAATTAGCACTAGGCTGTGAAGTTAATGCAGCCATTGTCCCCAAGGCAGTATCAACAATATCCACTCCACCGTCAATCGCACGCGCATAAGTAAAGAGACCATTTCCGCTTGTGTCATGTGTATGGAGATGAATTGGAATATTAACCGTTTCTTTTAACTCAGAAACAAGTCTATAAGCTGCTTCAGGTTTCAATAATCCTGCCATATCCTTAATGCCTAGGATGTGGGCACCTTGTTCTTCAAGCTCTTTGGCCAACGCTTTATAATAGTGTAGATTGTATTTCGTCCTAGTCCCGTCTAATATATCCCCGGTATAACAAATCGAAGCTTCAGCTATTTTACCGCTTTGACGGACGGCATCAATCGCAACTTCCATTCCTTTAACCCAGTTTAAGCTGTCGAATATTCGAAAAACATCTATTCCAGCGGACGCAGATTGATCAACAAATTCACGAATTAAATTATCCGGATAATTTTTATATCCCACTGCATTGGCACCACGGATTAACATTTGGAATAATACATTTGGAATTTTCTTACGCAGTGACACTAATCTATCCCAAGGGTCTTCTTTTAAGAATCTGTAAGCAACATCAAATGTTGCTCCTCCCCACATTTCAAAAGAGAATAAATCAGGCAAAAATTTTGCAGAGTGCTCAGCGATATGGAGAATATCTGTCGTCCGCATCCGGGTTGCTAATAGCGACTGATGGGCGTCTCGAAAAGTGGTATCGGTTAATAATACCTGTTTTTGATTTTTCACCCATTCCACAAGTCCTTCGGCACCATACTTGTCGAGAATTTGCTTTGTCCCTTCTTGATACGGTAAATCATAAGGTAAATTAGGGATCCTTGGCTTTGGAAATACCGGTCTCTTCTTCTTTTCAACACCTGGAAAACCATTTACAGTGACTGTACCAATGTATGAGAGCATTTTAGTCCCACGGTCTTTTCGGAATGGGAAAAGGAACAATTCAGGTGTTGTATCAATAAAGGACGTATCATATTCACCATTCCTAAACTTCTCATGCTTCACAACGTTTTCTAAGAACGGGATATTTGTTTTAATCCCTCTAATTCTGAATTCCTGCAGATTACGAACCATTTTTGATGCAGCTTGTTCGAAGGTTAAAGCCCATGTTGAAAGTTTTACTAATAAAGAGTCATAATAAGGTGTAATTACTGCACCTTGAAAGCCATTACCAGCATCAAGCCGTACCCCAAAGCCGCCGCCTGAGCGATAAGCCATTATTTTCCCGGTATCAGGCATGAAATTATTAAGCGGATCTTCTGTTGTTACTCTTGATTGTATCGCAAATCCATTAATTTGAATCTTATCTTGTTGTGGAATTCCAATAATTGGACCATGTAATTCATGGCCCTCTGATACCAATATTTGTGTCTGGACGATATCGACACCTGTTACCATCTCAGTCACAGTATGTTCAACTTGGACACGTGGATTTACTTCTATAAAATAAAAGTCATTTCCTGAAACTAAAAACTCGACCGTACCAGCATTCAAGTAATCAACATTTTTCATCAGTTTTAAAGCAGCATCACAGATCCTAGTTCGTAACTCATCAGAAATGGAAACACTCGGAGCAACCTCTACGACCTTTTGATGGCGTCTTTGAACAGAACAATCGCGGTCAAAGAGATGGACAATATTCCCATGCCTATCCCCAATGATTTGTACTTCGATATGCTTAGGATTTTCAATTAATTTTTCAAGATAGACTTCATCATTTCCAAAAGCTGCTTTTGCTTCCGATTTTGCCCGATTGAAGGATTCCTGGATTTCCTCTTTCTGTTTGACAATCCTCATCCCGCGCCCGCCTCCGCCAAGAGAGGCCTTTATGATAATAGGTAAATTATGAACTCGGGCAAAATCTTCAACTTCACTAACCTCTGTAACCGGTCCGGGACTGCCCGGAATGACTGGAATCCCAGCTAGCTCAGCCTGATGCCTTGCTTTTACCTTATCACCAAACATATCAAGTTGTGTAATTGACGGACCGATAAATATAATCCCTTCCTCTTCACAACGTTTGGCAAAATGGATATTTTCTGACATAAAACCATAACCGGGATGAATAGCATTTGCCCCACTTTTTTTGGCAATTGCAATGATGCCATCAATGTCTAAATAAGCATCAATTGGTTTTTTTCCTTCCCCAACCAAATAAGCTTCATCTGCCTTATAACGATGATAAGCCCCTGAATCTTCTTTCGAATAAATAGCAACAGTTCGAATATTCAGCTCAGTACAAGCGCGAAAAACCCTTATCGCTATTTCTCCCCTATTGGCAACCAATACTTTATTTATCTGTCTTGTCACTTAAAGCACCTCATATTCTATGTATTTTTATAAAAACGCGGAGTGCAAAAAATTTGTCCTCCGCGCTTCGATTAAATATAGAAAACCTTACCATCTTTTGGACGAATCTTTTTATCAACTTGTTCCTGTTTATTTTTATATTTTTTTTCATATTTAGTGAACATAGAAACATTTACAAGTATTCCAGTCGCACCTGCTAACATTAAGAGTGAAGAACCCCCATAGCTAATAAATGGCAGAGGTACACCAGTTAGCGGAATTAGCCCTGAAACACCCGCAAGATTGATAAACGACTGAATTCCTATCATGCTCGAAATTCCAATCGCAAGGAGACTGCCAAAAGGATCTTTACATTGCAGGCCAATATAAATTCCCCTTAATACAATATAGAAAAGGAGAATGATAACGAAACCTACACCCCAAATCCCTAATTCCTCTGCAATTACCGCCATGATGAAATCTGTATGTGATTCTGGCAAATAGCCCAGCTTTTGAATACTTTTCCCAAGACCTAATCCATTCACTCCGCCGGAACCAATCGCAATATAGGAGTTTGCCAAGTGAAACCCTTCATTATTTACGTATTTATCCGTAAAGGGATTATCTAAAACCGCAAAACGGCTTTGTTGTTCTTCTGAAAAAAACTTCCCCCAGGAAACTAAAATAAGGGGCAGCAGGACAACAAGCGCCAAAATAAGTAATTTACCAATACTTTTAAAATTCATCCCGGAGCATAAAACAATCATACAAGCTATGGCAATGATAATAGCTGCTGTTCCGAAGTCCGGTTGAAAAATAATAAGTGCACATACAATAAAAAGATATACTAAAGGCGGGAGAACTCCTTTATTAAATTGATTGATATAGGCTTGCTTTTTTGCATAGACAGCTGCTAAATAAATGATGGCTGCAAGCTTAACAAATTCTGATGGCTGAAATAAGAAAGTGCCTATGGGGTACCAGCTTTGCGCATTATTTTTTTCTACCCCAAATACAAATAATCCTAATAGAGACAAAATAGATGCAAGCACAATCAAAACCATAACTTTTTTGAACATCATAATCTTATATGGAATAACGGCTGCCAATAAGAAAATAACTGTAAAAATCAGCAACCATACTTTTTGTTTTTGGTAGAAAAAATCAGGTGGATAACCATATCGTTGAACGGCGGAAGCCATGCTCGAGCTATAGATCATCACCAGTCCAAAGGCACACAAAAGGATGGTGGCAATAATTAAGGTATAATCATATGATTTCAATATCTTTTTCAGCATATAGAAGGTCCTCATTTTCAATATTGATTTATATCATTCTATTATAATAGAAAATAAACATTATTACTTGAGGAAAAGTTAATTTGTTACAACAATTTAACAAAGAATATTCTGAAGTAGAAAGTAGCAAACGCCTGTTGTGTCTTCCTTGGAATAATAAAAAACCCAAACAATGAACATTGATTGTTTGAGTTCTTTTGCTCCTATTTCCTTAACGAAGCATCGTGAAGTGCTGATAATTCACTTTCTAATGCATCTAGGATTGTCTTACCATCTTTACTATCAATTAAGCCTAATCGAACAGCAAAATCTATTTCTCTTGATAAACCAAACATCTGCGTATCCAATACCTCTTCATAAAGTGGGCATTGAGGCATCGTGAGATTGTCCATTTGCACTTTGATTAGCTTTAATATTTTTTCAGCGTCAGCCTGTAGTATGGCATATGCTTTTTCCTGATGATTCACGATCATTTCAGACGCCAACATTGATCCCCCCATTTCAGAGCGATAATTCAACTTATCTATAAATTTTACCGTTTACACTGGAAAATTGCAAGAACATAAAGTAGATTACATAGTGGAGTTATTTAAAAACGGCTGCTGTTTTCAGTATGATCCGTCTTCTAACCAAACCAGCTTATACGATTATGACATTTACTCAAAAAAAAGTTATACTAATTAAAGAAGGGTTTAGGGGGAATGAAAATGGAAAATATCATTATCATATCAGGCGAAGTGAAATATTCGATTACACTTGATCCGGGTGTGTGGATTTTTGATGACAGACGAGTTGATTTAACCACCTTTTTTTCAAAAAAAATAGAGAGTTCCAATCCTATAGATGAATATACTAAAGCCGTTTCAAAGCATTGGGACCGTGAAATTATCGAGGGAGCAATTTATCCTCCTACATTGAAATCCGAAAAGAAATTTGAAAAGGAAAAGGTGTTGACTGGCACCTTTGGAATTCCGTTGAAGCCTTTTTTATTAAACTCTGAGCCAGCTAGTGATGCTCACACTTTTGTCATTCAATGCACAGAGGGTGAATATGAGTACCCACTTGAAACGGCCTATGATTGTATATTGGGATTCTCCAATAAAGGAAAGCCACTAACGGCAGATGGTCCCATTCATGTCTATTTAGGTGATGGTTCAAATCTACAAAGTCCAATAAAAAATGTAATGAGTTTCATCATAAAATAAGACGGGTGCCTTGGGCGCCCGTTTCTTTTATGGATATTTACAGCAAATCAGCTGCCAAAAGTGCCAATCCTGACCTCTCCCCTTTTAATAATTTTACATGCCCGGAAATTACTTGATCCTTAAACTTCTCTACAACATACGTTAAACCATTGTTGTAAGCATCAAGATAGGGATGGTCTATTTGTTCAGGGTCGCCCATTAAAACGATTTTACTGCCTTCCCCGACACGGGTAAGGATTGTCTTCACCTCATGCTTCGTTAAGTTTTGTGCTTCATCAATAATGATAAACTGCTTCGGTAAACTTCTCCCTCGAATATACGTTAATGCCTCCACCTCAATTGAACCCATTCCTGCTAAAATAGCATCTAGTTCACCAGGCTTTTTGGTATTGAAAAGATATTCAAGATTATCAAAGATGGGCTGCATCCATGGTCTAAGTTTTTCCTGTTTTTCTCCTGGTAAAAACCCTAAGTCTTTTCCGACCGGTACAATCGGCCTAGCCACTAATAGTTTCTTATATTCCCTGAAATCTTCTGTTTGCATTAATCCTGAAGCAAGTGCTAGTAAGGTTTTCCCTGTACCTGCTTTCCCTGTTAAGGTAACTAGATGAATATCCTTCCGAAGTAATAATTCAATAGCCATCGTCTGTTGAACATTCCTTGAATGGATTCCCCACACATGATCTTGATTTAGTGCTAATTTTTTTACCTTCGTGCTCGTTTTATCGACCATCCCAATTGCTGATGCTGAACTGCCAAGGGCGTCCTTCATAACTAGAAATTGATTTGGATAAAATGGGTGATTTGCCAGTTCAGAGAGATTTAACTCTCCTTTCTCATAAAAGCGTCCTAATAATTCAATTGGTATCAATACTTCAAAAAAGCCAGTGTATATATGATCTATATCTACTACACGATCACTTAAAAAATCTTCGGCCTCTAAACCAATTGCATCCGCTTTTACCCTGACAAGAGTATCCTTACTTACTAGAATAACCGGCTTCCCATTTTCCTTCGTTTGTTCCTCTAAGAATAAATTCTTTGCCACTGCAAGAATGCGATTATCATTTGTTTTTTCAATAAATATATCCTGAAGTTCATGAAAGCTACGATGGTTTAATTCAATTCTAATTGTCCCCCCGCTCTCAAGTGGGATTTTTTCATGAAGCTTTCCTAATGCCCTAAGTCCATCAATTAACCTTGATACATGTCTTGCATTTCTCCCGACTTCATCCATATACCTTTTCTTTGAGTCCACTTCTTCAAGAACCACTGCAGGAATAACAACTTCATTATCTTCAAAAGAGAAGAGGGAATACGGGTCTTGTAATAAGACATTTGTATCTAACACGTATATCTTACTCAAAGCAACGCCTCCTGCTTTACTTGTTGTGGGATTGCCAACTTGCAAACAACCCTTTTGCTAGATTGGACTTTGGTAAAATATATGTTTATTGGAATAAAGATAGAAGGAGTTCCGCACAATAAATGTTAGTGAGACCATTCAAGACAGAGGATTGATCATAGTTTTTTCTCAATTATTTATTAAGCTTTACGGAGGTGGATGATAAATGAAGAAAGCCTTAATTATCACAACGTTATGTCTGATGATAGCCGGTTGCAACACCAAAAATGATCTGACAAACAATGGGAACGATAAATTTGTTAAGGTAAAAAACAGCTATATTGAAAATGTTGACCGGAAATCCGGTCAAGAAATCTCCAAACGGTTAGTAAAACTTGCAACCAGTATCCCAAATGTTAAAGATGCCACAGCTGTAGTGATAGGCAGATATGCGATTGTCGGTATTGATGTAAATTCGAAAATTGATCGTTCGCAAGTTGGCTCGATTAAATATTCTGTCGCTGAAAGTTTAAAAAAGGACCCATACGGCGCCAAAGCAGTCGTCGTTGCTGATGCAGATACCACACAGCGCTTAAAAGAAATACAAGCAGACATCAAAAAGGGGAGGCCGGTACAGGGCATTATGGAAGAACTCGCCGATGTGGCAGGCCGACTAATGCCAGAAATACCTGGAGACTTAATTACACCAAGTCCTAAAAAGGCTCCCGAAAAACCTGACAAAAAACTCCCTGCAAAAGATGATAAAAAGTTAGAAAAGGAACAAGAAGACCAATCCAACCATTATAAATAGAAAAGCGGAAGCCCCGTTTAGCGGCGTATGGACTGGAGCGCTTCGACTGAGATAAAGGAAACACGAAGAGCGATAGCGCATTCGTGCTTGACTTATCGTAGGGAGAAGAGCGAAGTCCACTAGACGCTGGGAGCTGGAGCTAGACAGCGAACAAATTTCAAAGAGAAATTCTGAGTATAAAATGTAAAAAGAAAGGCTTAGGGATTCCTAAGCTTTTCTCATTGCTTCCATGACTTGTTTATCTAGCTTTTGGGCAGCGTTCTTATCATAGGTTTTATCATACTGAACATCAGAAACAATTTTAGACCCATAAAACATAACATCCCTGACCGCTGTAATTGAAACTTCAATCAAAGCAAGTTTCAATGGTACATCCTTCAGAAGTTCTTCCTTTACCTGTGCCAGTCCTTGAATTGCATAGGTAGATTCGTTTGCAATCAAATTAATAACCACTTGATTATTTTCACCTAAATTAGCAAGTATCCTCGAACGATTATCCACAGCAAAATAGATTGTACTTTCATCCTTTGCAAGCACCCAAGAAATTGCGCTGATATTTGGCCCACCTGTTTCATAATCAACCGTTGCCAATGTCACAAACCGCTCCTTTTGCAGTTCATCATATAAAGGCTTAATTAGCTTTGGTTCAACTTGATTAACCATTAAAACATCCCCTTTATTTCTTCATTTACCCTGTTTAAAAACAGATATTCTCATATTACTACTATCCCATGCTTTCATCAAATTAAACCAATTGATTACTTTCAAACTTTCTGCCATGATATAGTAGAGGAAATAAACGGCTTTAGAAATTGTTAAAGAGGTGTCTTAATGAGAGTTAAATGTGTAATTTGCGATAAAATCGAAGCGATTGAAGATGAATCTTTTGAGGCTAAGCGTCTGCGTAATCGTCCCATCCATACATATATGTGTAAAGAATGCAAAACAAGAATAACTGAAAAAACAAACGCAAGATTTGAGACAGGTAATTTCCGATTATATCGTACAAAGTCGGAAGAGGATGACTGGTAAAAAAGGAAGCGCCTTTTGGCAAAAAAAAAACCATCATGCACAATCCAAAGTGGAATGTGCATGATGGTTTTTTATTCTTCTTCAATTGGGTAGTTCTCATATTTCTTCGGGTCTTGATTAATTTGTTTTAGCATGATATCAATTAATTCCTGAGGAAATCGAGCTTTTTTTGTCTCTTCCCCCTGTTGGTAGGAAACATAATACATGAGATCATCTTTCGTTACCACTAGGTTTGAGAGGTGAAGATCAGCTATCATTTCTTCAAAAAGCATTAGAGTATCCTTTGCCGCTGTGTCATCAGGCCGTGCGTCGCATACAACCTTAATTGTAAGCCAATTATATAGTGTATCCTGTACGGATTTCATTTCAATAAACCCCCGTTATTTCGCTTCAGCCTGATGCTTTTTGGTTTGATGTAAGCGTATTTTATAGATTATCAATAACACCGCCGCACCTGCGAGTCCTTCCGCAATAGGCAGAGCATAAGAAAGAATAAGCATTACAAAGCACCCAATTAAGAGGCAAATATAAATCACAAAGTTTTTCAAAAGAGGCAATTTTTTTGCAAAGCCTAACTTATAGACAATTGCTGCTAAAATTACAATATAAACATACTGTAACCAAACAGCAGTTTTGACATCTGTTAGCTCAATAAAAAATCTAAGACTGGGAGAGAATCCTTCCATCTTCATGCACTCCTTTTACTTAACTTTGCTCTGCATATTTTTTCTTTTTAGCGGCTTTTTCCCGTTCATTCTTGTCAAGAATTTTTTTACGAAGACGAATCGATTCAGGTGTAACCTCACAATATTCGTCTTCATTTAAATATTCTAATGACTCTTCTAATGTCATGATGCGTGGTTTTTTAATAACAGATGTTTGGTCTTTGTTTGCAGAACGAACATTTGTTGCTTGTTTCATTTTTGTAATATTAACGGTGATGTCATTTTCACGAGTGTTTTCGCCAACGATCATCCCCTCATAAATTTCAGTACCCGGCTCAACAAAAATGGTTCCACGGTCTTCAACTTGCATGATACCATAGGTCGAGGCTTTTCCAGATTCCATGGAAACAAGAACACCTTGATGTCTTCCGCCTACTTGACCTGGTAACATTGGCTGGTAGCTGTCAAAGGTATGATTAATAATTCCATAACCGCGTGTCATTGTTAAAAACTCGGTTGTGTATCCAATTAATCCACGAGCTGGTACGTTAAAGATTAAGCGTACTTGACCTGAACCATTGTTTATCATATCAATCATTTCACCTTTACGGGCACCGATTGATTCCATCACTGAACCTGTATGTTCTTCCGGTACATCAATTTGAACTCTTTCAACTGGTTCACTGCGAACACCGTCAATAACCCTAACAATTACTTCAGGTTTTGAAACTTGAAGTTCATAACCTTCACGGCGCATGTTTTCAATCAGGATTGATAAATGAAGTTCACCACGGCCCGAAACAATCCAAGCATCCGGTGAATCGGTGTTATCAACACGTAAGCTTACATCTGTTTGTAATTGTGAGCGAAGTCTTTCTTCAATCTTTCTTGAAGTTAAATACTTTCCTTCTCTACCCGCAAATGGACTGTTGTTTACAACGAAAGTCATTTGCAGTGTTGGCTCGTCGATTCTTAAAATTGGCAGAGCTTCCTGATGTTCAACAGGACAAACGGTTTCACCAACATTTATATCTTCCATTCCTGAAACAGCAATCAAGTCACCTGCTACTGCTTCTTGAATTTCCTGACGTTTTAGACCAAAGAAACCAAAAATCTTGGTAACGCGGAATTGTTTTACTGTACCGTCTAACTTCATGAGGGCTACTTGTTGGCCTACATGCATCGTTCCACGGAATACTCGGCCGATCCCAATTCTACCAACATAATCATTATAATCGAGAAGGGCAACCTGGAATTGCAACGGTTCCTCACGATTATCAACTGGGGCAGGGATATATTCGACAATGGCTTCATACAAGGATTGCATGTTTTCATCTTGCTTTTCCGGGTCAGTACTTGCAGTACCATTAATTGCAGAAGCATAAATAACTGGGAACTCAAGCTGATCTTCATTTGCACCAAGCTCGATAAATAAATCGATTACTTCATCAATTACCTCTGCAGGTCGAGCAAAGTCACGATCAATTTTATTTACAACAACAATTGGAGTTAAATTCTGCTCTAATGCCTTTTTAAGTACGAAACGAGTTTGTGGCATACAGCCCTCATAGGCATCAACTACAAGCAATACCCCATCAACCATTTTCATAATCCGTTCAACTTCGCCGCCAAAGTCTGCGTGTCCCGGTGTATCTAATATATTAATCCTTGTTTCTTTGTATTGAACTGCGGTATTTTTCGCAAGGATTGTGATTCCACGTTCTCTTTCTAAATCATTGGAATCCATAGCTCGTTCTTCTACGTGCTCATTGGAACGAAACGTCCCTGATTGACGAAGTAATTGATCCACTAACGTCGTTTTTCCGTGGTCAACGTGGGCAATAATTGCAATATTACGTATATCATTTCTAATTTCCAAAAAGTTCCACTCCTACCTATATTCTAAAAATAAAGCTATTTATAGTTTCCCATTTATAACTAAAACATTATACCACAAATAAAGTGGAAACTCCTAACCATTTTATTGTAGAATAAAAAATATACTTAAAACAGTGATACTTTAAACTGTATTAATATGATAAAGGGGTATAAAAAATGAAGAATGTGAAATGGCCTTTACTTGTTTATGCAATCCTTGCAGCAACAAGTATCATGGGAATTGGTATTGCAATAAGTGAAAAAAGCATAACAGGAGCAATCGGCTGTATCGTTGCCATTGTTATTATAATGGGAATGGGCTTTAAAACCAAAAAAAGAATGCGTGAAAATGGAGAAATTTAAAAAAGAAGCCTTATCGGCTTCTTTTTTTACCATTTTCCCTCTTTTAGGTAATCATTTAAAATCGATTGATGTAAACCTGGTTTGGCTGCAAATAAAGAGTCCTGCGAAAGGAAATTCAGTTTTTCTCCCCTTAAATTGGTCACAATGCCACCTAGTTCTTCTATGATTACCGCCCCTGCTGCAAAATCCCATGGGGATAACCGCATCGAAAGATAGGCGTCAACTCTTCCCGTCGCAACAAAAACCATTTCGAGGGCGGCAGAACCATAGGACCTTGTTCCCCTCGCTGCTTTAACCAAAGGGATCATAAGTTTATGATCAATACGATGATTTTCCATCACCCATGTTGCATTTAATGCAAGGATTGATTCCTTAACAATTGATTCCTTTAGTGCATTTAAAGGTGTTTCATTTAAATAGGCTCCATTTCCACTAGTAGCATGGTATAATTCGTCATGGACGACATCGTAAATGAGTCCTATCTTACCCACGCCATTTTCATATACACCAACGGAAATAGCAAAGTTTCTTTGTTGATGAACAAAATTCAACGTTCCATCAATTGGATCAATCATCCATACAATTCCCTCAAGACTATCAAGTGAATCTCCAAATCCCTCTTCACCCATTATTTTATGATCTGGATAAGCTTCTCTAATTTTACTAATAAAAAATTGCTCAATTTCTTTATCAATATTCGTCACAAGATCATTAGCGTTACTTTTCGTTTCAATATTTAATGTTTGATTAAAAGAAAGCCTGATTTTAGCTCCTGCCTCATTTATCCATTCCTTAGCATGAGCATAAATTTGGTCCAAATTCATGATTCTCCTCCAAATAACATATTTCCATCTTAGCTTTCAATTCAATGTATGTAGTATGATTCATGTTAATTTAAATGATGTACCTTTAGCTTAATCAAATTGTTATAATACAGCAACTTATTGGCTTTATGTGAGTTCTAATTAATGGACAATAATAAACGAACCCCCCACATTGTGCTGGAGTTCGTTTTAGATGTGTATAGGATATATTCTATTTTGATTCATTCTTATTTATATCTCCTTGGATAAAAAAACTGTTTTATTTATCAAAGAGCCTTTAATCGTAATAGTTCTTGGCGGATTTTTTCTAATTTTTGTTTGCACTCTCTCATTTTTTTCTCATTTTTTTCTTCTATCGCTTCGAACAATGTTGCTAATTCATAATCCATTTCTAATCTCAAAACCGCTGTTCTTTCCTTTTCGCCTGCTTTTTTAAGTGAGGTATTCATCAATTGTTTCACGTTTCTCCTCCCCTTCCTAAATTTAACTAATTTTTCAGATTATTTTTTACTGTATAATATGAGTAAGGGAGATATGTTGCAACAAATATGTGCTCTTACCTAGAGAGCATCTAACTACTTGTCTTCCAAAATGATATGCTACAATAAAGGACAAATGTTTTGTTGGAGGTTTAAATTTATGAGCTTCAAGGGATTTACTAATGAGGATTTTGATGTATTTTTAATAGATGGGTTAGAGGCTAGAATGTCCGCTCTTAAAGAAACCGTTCGACCAAAATTGGAAGGTTTAGGAGAATACTTTGCGCCCATCCTCTCAGCATTATCAAACGATGAAATGTTTGTTCATGTTGCCAAGCACGCTAGACGTACTATTAATCCGCCAAAGGATACATGGGTGGCTTTTTCGAATAACCCTCGCGGTTATAAAATGATGCCCCACTTTCAAATTGGCATGTGGAACACCCATTTATTTATTTGGTTTGCTGTTATTTATGAAGCACCCCTAAAGCAGGTAATTGCTGAAAGGTTTTCAAAAAAATTAACGAAGATTTATAAAGAGACACCAAAAGATTTTGTTTGGTCTGTTGATCACACAAAACCAGAAACCATTGAACATCGAAAACTGAAAAAGGACGATTTAGGTTCGTTTTTTGACCGTCTGCAAAATGTAAAGAGCGCAGAATTGTTATGTGGTTATACAATCGACAGGGAAAGAGTTATCCAGTTAGGTTCAGATGGGTTAATTCAGCAAATCGAGGACGTTTTTAACACAGTAACCAAACTTTACAAAATATCTCAAAATAGGAAATAATCAAAAGAAGCTCCCCGACCAAATGGTTTGGGAGCTTCTTCTTATTTCATTTTAATTCTATCCCCGGTTACGGAATTTTTTGCCTTTTTTATGGTTTGATAGGACGAATAGCCACTCATTTCTTCAAATTCACCGCAAATTGTTTTTTCTTCTGCTTTACTTGGAACGATTTCTTTAAAGCGACGATATGCCATCATTACGGCATCCCGATCAATTCCTTGTTCATAAGCCTTCTCAATTGATTCAAAAAATGCGATTACATCAACTATTTCATCTGTACTCCAGTGGTAATCAATGGGGTATTGGTATTCCATTATTTTCACCTCTAACTAGTTTAACTAATATGCATCATATAATTATTTTCCCCACTTTGCACGAATTTGTTCAGCATCACAAATCATTCGATCAAACAATTCTTGAACGGCAGGGACATCTTTGATTAGACCCATTACTTGTCCCGCCCAGGCGAAACCTGCATCTGGCTCACCGTCATAAATATACCGTTGATTGGCCCTTCCACTAATAAGATCTTTTAATTGATCATAACCACCATTGTTCTTTTCAATATCGATTATTTTTTCTGTCCAGCTATTGGCTAATGCTCTTGCCGGAGCTCCTATAGTTCTCTTGATAACTACCGTTCCAAATTCATTTCCTTCGACTAGGGTTTTCTTATATAACTCGTTTGCGTGAACACATTCTTTAGTAGCAATGAATCTTGTTCCCATTTCAATCCCCTCAGCCCCTAAACTAAGGGCTGCCATAAGCCCTCTGCCGTCTCCTATCCCACCTGAAGCAATAACGGGTATAGAAACCGCATCTACCACTTGAGGAACCAAAACAAGCGTACCAATATCATCTCGCCCTAAGTGGCCTCCACCTTCTTGCCCCACTACCATAACTGCATCTGCACCAAGTTCTTCTGCTTTTACTGCCTGTCTCCTAGCGGCCACAAGAACCAGAGTTTTTATTTGAGTGCCTTTTAATTGGTCAAATATTGGGGCAGGGTTTCCCCCCGTCATTGAAACAACTGGTACCTTTTCATCAATAGCGACCTGAAGAAAATCAGAAAATGGTCTGCCATGCTGTCCAATGGCAAAATTAACACCAAAGGGATTGTTCGTCATTTTTTTCACCTTACGTATTTCAGTTCTTAGCTGTTCTGGATCACCTAATGACATAGCCGTAATTTGGCCAAGCCCCCCTGCGTTCGATACTGCTGCTGCCAATTCAGAATAGGCTAAATAGGCTAGACCTCCTTGTATAATCGGAAATCGTATATTTAGTAATTCAGTAACACGAGTTTTCCATTCCAAATTAATCCCTCCTAAAAACATTCTATTTTGTTATTTCGTCTCTTTTGGGTAATTTTCCTTTCTTAATGGAAAACTATTGTTAACAGAATAGGAACATAATATATATTTCTTTGCAAGGCATGGGAATAATGCTATAATTCCTATGGTTTTTATGTTATAAATAGCAACATATTTAGAGTATTTTTATTAAAGAGGTGTGGTTATAAATTGTCTCAAAATCAAACACCGCTTTTTAGCGGTTTATTAGCACACGCAAAAAAAAATCCCATTCAATTTCATATTCCTGGGCATAAAAAAGGAGCCGGGATTGACCCAGAGTTTCGAAACTTTATTGGGGACAACGCCCTGTCTATTGACTTAATTAATATTGGACCGTTAGATGATCTCCATCAGCCAAAAGGCATCATTAAGCAGGCACAGGATTTAGCTGCAGAAGCTTTTGGAGCTGACCGAACCTTCTTTTCTGTACAGGGGACAAGCGGGGCAATTATCGCAATGATTATGGCAGTATGCGGCCCTGATGATAAAATCATCGTTCCAAGAAATGTTCATAAATCCATTATGTCCGCCATCGTTTTTTCAGGCGCTATTCCCGTGTTTATCCAACCTGAAATCGATAAGGACCTAGGAATTTCTCACGGGATTACACCCGATGCAGTTGCAAGGGCCCTGCATCAACATCCGGATGCAAAAGCTGTGTTAGTAATCAATCCAACTTATTTTGGAATTTCCGGAGATTTAAAAAAGATTGTTGAAATTTCTCATTCTTATCATATTCCTGTTCTTGTCGATGAAGCTCATGGTGTTCATATTCATTTTCATGATGACCTTCCACTTTCTGCGATGCAGGCCGGTGCAGATATGGCTGCTACTAGTGTCCATAAATTGGGCGGGTCGATGACCCAAAGTTCCATCCTAAATGTAAAAGAAGGACTTGTTTCTGCAAAGCATGTCCAGTCGATTCTAAGCATGCTTACTACTACTTCCACTTCGTATTTATTACTTGCTTCACTTGATGTGGCACGTAAGCAGTTGGCTACAAAGGGAAGGGAACTAATTGACCAAACCATTAAATTAGCACAATCCATGCGAAAAAGAATTAATGAAATTGAACATCTACATTGTATTGGTGAGGAAATTCTAGGCTCAAAAGCAACCTATGATTGCGACCCAACCAAGCTGATTATTTCCGTTAAAGAATTAGGATTGACTGGATATGATGTTGAAAAATGGTTAAGAGAAAAACACAATATTGAAGTGGAACTTTCTGACCTTTATAACATTCTTTGTATTATTACGCTTGGAGACACAGAGGTGGAGGCAAGTTTGTTAATTAATGCCTTAAAAGATTTGGCAGACGAGTGTGAACATCGTACCGAAAGAATCGAACCGGTTGAAGTTCTTCTTCCTGAAATCCCCGTGCTCGCTCTAACACCAAGAGATGCATTTTATTCTGAAACAGAAGTAATACCTTTTGAAGAATCTGAAGGAAGAATTATTGCTGAATTTATTATGGTTTATCCACCTGGGATCCCAATCTTTATTCCCGGTGAAATAATTACAAAAGAAAACCTTCACTACGTTCGGAAAAACCTTGAAGCAGGCTTACCAGTACAAGGTCCGGAAGATGAAGAAATTAAATCAATTCTGGTTATTAAAGAGTACAAAGCAATAAAATAGAACAAAAATACAGGATTCCGTTTATCGGAATCCTGTTTTAATTTATGTTTTCTTATTATAAATCTTCTTCTGTATGATGTCCTTCGCAACAATTGCATTTTGTAGAATAAAGGACCGTTACTTTTTCATCTTCAAAATGATCAATAGTAGAGTTACATGTTTGGCATACTAAAGTACCCATCTGTTCAATCCCCTTTTCATTATTGACTTTACACAAAATGAAGCATTTATATATCACAATTTAATAATAATATATCACATTGGAAATATCAAGCCTAATTTGTATGTCACATTTAAAAAATTAGATCATTTAAACGGGATGTTGATTTCAGCTCCCTCTATTCAACTTGTCAAAAAAAAATTAAATGATACCCATAATCGGACAAAGAAAAAAAGGCCAAATCGGCCTTTCCTTGAAATTATTCGTACTGGGTTACAAACGGGATGGATGGCAGTGTTTCGCTGAAAAACTCAGCTAAATCTGCAGCTTGTTGATGGTCAGGGATACGGAAAACGGTTTGAAGGTAATCAATATCTTCGATGTCTTTGGGGTCAAGGAGGGTGGAACGGCCAGTTTGCATGCAGACAACTAGAGGTTTACCGAAAAACATATTGGTGTAAATGATTCCGAAATCATAACGAGTATGTTCCGTTGTAAAACCAATAAACCTTACTTTTGCATTTTCATGTTCATCGTAGAGCTTATCAAATAATTCCATACGGATCCTCCTTTTTTGAAAGAATGTTTAGAATACTATTATAATTGATATTCACAAAAGAAACAAGAAAACTTCTACTTTTATTTAAAGCATAGTTGTCATAAGATTTTATTAAATGCTAGAATAAAGAGGCATATAATATTGGACTAATGGGGGGGAATGATGATGGCTGTCAATGCATATATAAAGCTAGTGCCTTCATCTGCTAAACAAACAGTAACAAGCGAAGAAGTAAAAGAATTATTTTATGACTATAAAAATAACACGACAAAAACCGGTAATCAAATTGGGTGGCAATACGGAGAATCTGCCTTTCCGTATGAAATTAAAGAAACTGTCGAAGCCAAAGGAAAATGGTTCTATCTACACTCTAATGATGAACGCTATTATGCCATCTTAATTGGGGTTGATCGGGAAACGATAAAAAATGACGATGGTCAAGAACTGGAACAAACTTACATACAAGTCACATTACCGGAACAATCTACGTATGGTGATAAAGGAAAAGCGAATGAGTTTTGTAAATACCTCGCGAAAAAGCTTCAAGGGGAGCTCCATCTTTTTAATGAGAGAGTCATGTATTATTATCCACGAAAGTAAAAAAGCTCCTTTGGGGCTTTTTTTAGTGAATAAATAATTCCATGGTATAGTGAATTGAGGTATAAATAACAAGGCTTAAACTAGTGATAAAAAGCGTTTTTCGCACTGATTTTGTTACTTGATTTCCTAATAAAAATGCTAAATAAAAGAACACAAAAAACATGATGACTTTATAAATCAGCTGGTCATGCGTTGATAACCATTCAATAAATGTATATCCGCTCCAAATGATAAATTGTAGTATCACAACAATATAGACCTTCATATTTATCACCACTCTTAATACTTCATCTTCTTTTTAAAATGCTAGTATCTTAAGTATATGTTCTAAAACCAAGAGTTATATAATATTTTTTTGGATGACAAGGATTTTTTTACTTAATCATTTTTAAAGATACAATTCGCTAAAAACAATAAAAGTCCTTTCCGTTTTTTACGAAAAGGACTTTATTATTTATTTTTACTTAATGATGTGTATTGGGCTTCCGATTGCAACTTCGGCAGCTTCCATTGTAATTTCACCAAGTGTTGGATGTGCATGAATAGTCATCGCAAGATCCTCTGCAGTCATACCTGCTTCAATCGCAAGTCCTAGTTCAGCAATCATATCTGATGCACTAGTACCGGCAATCTGGGCTCCAATTACTAGTCCATCTTCTTTACGAGTAATTAATTTCATAAATCCATCACCACTATCAAGTGATAACGCACGACCATTAGCAGCGAATGGGAATTTAGATGCATTTACTGCAATTCCTTCTTCTTTTGCTTGGGCTTCGGTGTATCCAACTGAAGCTAATTCAGGCTCAGAGAAAACAACTGCAGGAATACCTAAGTAATCAATCTCTGCTGCATGCCCGGCAATTGCCTCAGCGGCAATTTTAGCCTCATATGATGCCTTATGGGCCAATTGAGGACCAGCAACAACATCACCAATTGCATAGATATTGCTGATATTTGTCCGGCATTGTTTGTCAATTTCAATCAGGCCGCGCTCAGTTAATTTGACACCTGCCTGCTCTAGACCCATTTCATCCGTGTTAGGACGTCGACCAACCATTACGAACACGTAATCAGCTTCGAGTTTTTTCTCTTCGCCTTTTGTTTCGAATGTTACTACGACACCATTTTCGGTTTCTTCTACACCCTTAGCAAATGCCTTTGTATAGAATTCCGCACCTTTTTTCTTCATGCTTCGCTTAACAAGCGCAGCCATTTGTTTATCGAAAACACCAAGACCTAAAATCTCTTCGGCACCTTCTAAGATAGTCACTTGGCTGCCAAAACTTGCATAAGCACCACCTAATTCAATTCCGATTACTCCACCGCCAATGACAATGATCTTTTCAGGAATTTCCTGTAAATTAAGTGCACCTGTCGAATTAAGAACACGTTTCGAATATTTAAAGGCAGGTAACTCAATCGGACGGGATCCAGTCGCTATAATGGCATTTTTGAAGGTATAGGTTTGAGCTGAATTTTCATCCATAACACGTAGTGTATTGGCATCCACAAAGAAAGCTTCACCACGGACAATATTTACTTTGTTTCCTTTTAACAACCCTTCGACGCCGCCGGTTAATTTATTCACAATACCCGATTTAAATTCTTGTACCTTTGAAAAATCAACTTTTACATTTTCAGCAGTAATCCCGAATGCTTCTGAATGCAACGCTGTCTCATAGCGGTGACCTGCTGAAATTAAAGCTTTAGAAGGGATACATCCTACATTTAAACAAACGCCGCCTACATATTCCTTTTCAACAATCGTAACTTTTTGTCCTAACTGGGCAGCACGAATTGCTGCAACGTATCCGCCGGGACCAGCCCCGATGATTATAGTATCTGTTTCAATTGGGAAATCTCCAACTACCATAATATTTTAAGCCTCCATTAACAATAGTTCTGGATCGTTTAATAAACGTTTAATATGATTCAATGCATTTTGTGCTGTTGCACCGTCAATCATCCGGTGGTCAAAGCTTAATGATAAAGCTAAAACTGGTGCCGCAACAATTTCACCGTTTCTAACGATTGGCTTTTCTGCAATTCGGCCAACGCCCAAAATGGCAACTTCTGGGTGATTGATAACTGGAGTAAACCACTGGCCACCAGCTGAACCGATGTTTGAAATAGTACATGATGCGCCCTTCATTTCGTTTGGAGCAAGTTTTCCATCACGTGCTTTTCCTGCTAATTCATTAATTTCATTAGAAATAGTGAATACTGACTTACGGTCTGCATCTTTTACCACTGGAACGAGCAATCCTTTTTCCGTATCAGCTGCAATTCCAATATTATAATAATGTTTATGAATAATCTCGCTTGACGCATCATCTAGAGATGTATTTAAGGCTGGGAATTCACGTAATGCACTTGTTAATGCTTTGACGATGTATGGTAAGAAAGTAAGCTTAATGCCTTTGGCAGCTGCTACTTCTTTAAATTTCTTGCGGTGAGTAACAAGTTTAGTTACATCCACTTCATCCATAAGTGTTACGTGTGGTGCAGTATGCTTGGAATTAACCATAGCTTTAGCAATTGCTTTCCGTATTCCACTCATTTTCTCGCGAGTTTCTGGGTATTCACCTTGTGGAATCGCAACAGCTGCTTGTGTTACCTCCACTTTAACCGTTTCAGCTTCTACATTAGCAGCTGCTTGTGGTGCAGGTGCTGCTCCGCCGCTAACAAAGGAATCAATATCACCTTTAAGAATACGCCCATTATTTCCAGTACCAGGTACCAAATTGATACTAATACCTTTTTCTCGTGCATATTTACGAACAGAAGGCATAGCAATAATCCGTCGACTTGGATCAACATCTGTCTGCTGCGCCACAGCTGTCGCTGCCGGCTGTTGAGCTGCATCTTGTTTAACCTCAGGAGCAGGAGCTGCTGGTTTTTCCTCCTGTTTAGGTTCATCAGCATGTTCATCGCCCTTAAATTGAAGGTCTTCGTATCCTGGGGCATCAAAGGTTACTAAAACCTGTCCCACAGTTGCGACTGTACCTTCTCCAACTAAAACATCAATAACTGTTCCTGCCACAGGGGAAGGGATTTCAACCACTGCTTTATCATTTTGAATTTCGCAAAGTACATCATCTTCGGCAATTTTGTCGCCTGGCTTTACGAACCATTTAACAATTTCGCCCTCATGAATTCCTTCACCGATATCAGGCATTTTAAATTGAAATGACACTAGGATTCATCCTCCAAAATTACATGTATTTTTGAGCATCGAAATTATAGTAATTAGATCATCAAATTACGGATTTAATTAAAAGTTTAAAACTTTTTTAGCAGTTTCAATTACATCCTTGTAGTTTGGAAGCCATGCAGCTTCCGCCTGAGGGAATGCAAAGACAGTATCTGGTGCAGCCACACGCAATACAGGTGCTTCTAAGCTTAATATTGCTCGGTCATTAATTTCTGCAACAACGTTGGCAGCAATACCTGCTTGTTTTTGTGCTTCTTGAACAACAATCGCACGACCGGTTTTTTCAACGGAAGCAATAATTGTTTCAATATCGATAGGACTTACAGTTCTTAAGTCAATCACCTCAGCTGAATGACCTTCTTTTTCTAATTCTTCAGCTGCTTTTAATGACTCGTGAACCATCGCTCCATAAGTAACGATCGTAACATCTGTTCCTTCACGTTTTACTTCGGCTTTTCCTAATGGAATGGTATATTCGCCTTCTGGAACTTCTTGACGGAAAGAACGGTATAACTTCATATGTTCTAGGAAAATAACTGGGTCATTATCACGGATTGATGAAATAAGCAGCCCCTTCGCATCATATGGAGTTGATGGAATAACAACCTTTACACCAGGCTGTTGAGCCATAAGGCCTTCTAGGCTATCAGCGTGCATATCAGGAGTATGTACGCCGCCTCCAAATGGCGAGCGAAATGTTATCGGCGCGTTAAATTTTCCGCCTGTACGATAACGAAGACGAGCAGCCTGACCAGAAATAGAATCCATTACTTCATAAACGAATCCAAAGAATTGAATCTCTGGAACAGGACGGAATCCTTGTAAACTAAGACCGACTGCTAAACCGCCAATTCCGGATTCAGCAAGCGGTGTATCAAAAACACGATCTTCGCCAAATTCCTTTTGTAACCCTTCAGTTGCACGGAATACCCCTCCGTTTACACCCACGTCTTCCCCAAATACTAATACATTCGGATCATTGCTTAATTCCACTCGCAATGCATCTGTAATTGCTTGAATCATTGTCATTTGAGCCATGGCTTACTTCGACTCCTTTTCTTTATATATTTCATACTGTTCTTTTAAATTTTGCGGCATTTCTTCATACATAATTGACATTAGATCAGTAACCTTTTGTTTAGGCGCTGTATCAGCCTTTTTAATGGCTTCTTTAATGTCTTCTTTCGCTTGTTCAATTACTTCATTTTCCTTTTCCTCGGTCCATAGACCTTTCTTTTCAAGGAATTTACGGAAACGTACAAGTGGATCTTTCTTTTCCCATTCATTATCAAGGTCGGCAGTACGATAGCGTGTTGGATCATCTCCAGCCATGGTATGAGGACCATATCTATAAGTTAAAGTTTCAATTAATGTTGGGCCTTCTCCGTTAAGGGCACGGACGCGGGCATCATGTACAGCTGCGTAAACAGCAAGCGGGTCCATTCCGTCTACTTGAACACCAGGAATTCCGGCAGCTACTGCCTTCTGAGCCAATGTCTTTGCAGCAGATTGCTTGTCAACAGGAGTTGAGATCGCAAAACGGTTGTTTTGAACAATAAAGATTGCCGGAGCTTTATAAGCACCTGCAAAGTTGATTCCTTCATAGAAATCACCTTGTGAGGTTCCACCGTCACCTGTATAAGTAATCGCTACAGATTTTGCACCTCGTTTTTTCATTCCTAGCGCTACACCAGCTGTTTGAACATACTGAGCACCAATAATGATTTGCGGGATTGCTATATTAACACCATCAGGAATTTGTCCACCTTCAAAATGACCTCTTGACCATAAAAATGCCTGGTATAAAGGTAATCCATGCCAGATAATTTGCGGTACATCACGATATCCGGGTAAAATAAAGTCTTCTTTTTCAAGTGCAAACTGTGATGCTAGTTGTGAAGCTTCTTGTCCAGCAGTCGGAGCATAGAAACCTAATCTTCCTTGACGATTTAATGAAATAGAGCGTTGGTCCAAAATTCTTGAATAAACCATACGGCGCATTAATTCTTGAAGCTGTTCATCAGTAAGGTCCGGCATTGCTGCCTCGTTTACTACTTCACCAACTTCATTTAGAATTTGAAGTGTTTGAAATTGTTCTTCGACAACTTCGAGTGTTTTCTTCGCGTCAAGCTTGACGTTCTGAGTTTTAGAAACCATTGTGGTCACCTCTTCCTTTCCATTCAAAGCTTAAATTTTTTTAATTACCCACTAAGTTAGAATGCCCAAATCATTTTCCACTTATCATGTGGATAATCTTGTGATATTACATTGGATTTGGTAGGCAAAGTGCATGAAAGATATTCTAAAAAGTTTTTCACATAAAAGACCAATTAAGCAAAAGATCTTATATCTACCATCATCTTATTCTGTATCACTATTTTTTGTAACATCATTAATACAATTAATTAACTCATTTCAAAGTTTACATCAATATTTTTCACGCGTCAAATACTATGTTTTAAAATTTTTCAACACAAACAAGTTGTTAATAATTTAATTATTATTTTTTTCTGTATTACCTTTTCTCAACTTCTGTTATATAAGATTTACCTCTTAAATCAAGTGTTATAATATAAAAAAAATCGGCCTATTCAGCCGATTTTTTTGATGCCATAACATTTATTTGCTCGATTTTAGACCTGCTTGCTTATAAAATGACAACTTTTTATTATTGTATTGATCTGTTAGCATATTAAACTTTTCATTGGCAGTATAAACCCGCTTATACGTTTCATTTAACTTAGTTACTTGTGCTTCAAGATCTTCAAGAGGTAAATTTTTATTTTTAAACATTCCATACAATTCTTTATCGTCTTTCAGCGCTTCATTATATTCTAGGTATAAAGCGTCATGCGCTTTATATCTTTCCATCATAATCTCATATAATTCATTGGCTAATTTCGTCAAAGCAGGATCTTCAAATTTATCTTTAATATCTCTAGCCTTTATGAATTCTTTCTGAGATTCTTTAATACTGTTCGTTTCCTTTTCCATTAATTCTTTTCTTTCATCGGCCAAAAGGACAGCTTCATCTGAAAGCTTTACGATTTGATCATATTCTTTCATGCCCAGTTTGATTATCTGATCATAAATTTCTTTTTCTCTTTTTTCCAGAGTAACTAGTGGATTCTGTTGTTCCTCAAATACTTTTTCTGCTGAAACGACTTTTTCTAACACATCATACATTTTTTCGACTGGAGTCTTTTCTTTCGTACATCCAGCAATAATAACAATTAAAATGGATAAACATAATAATAAACTACACTTAACTTTTAATGACAATTTATAAACCTCCTGCCTATTCCAAATTTAACTATATCGACACCTTGTTTGTTTGACAATAAAAAAATCAGATCATTTAATCGCATGTTAACTTTTTATTAATTGTCTGATAGACTATTTATTATGAATTAAGTTAAAGTACAGGAGTGAGTGGAATCATGATTACGATGGAAGATATCATCCGAGATGGCCATCCTTCCTTAAGAAAAGTGGCAGCAGCAGTATCCATGCCGCCATCAGAAGAGGATAAACAAATACTTTCTAGCTTATTAGAATATGTAATAAATAGTCAAACTCCAGAAAAGCAAGCCCAATTTGGGTTACGCCCAGGTATAGGATTGGCTGCACCGCAAATAAATGTTCTAAAAAGAATGATAGCCGTGCATCTTACCGATGACACAGGCACTCTTTATAGTTATGCATTATTTAATCCTAAGATTATCAGCCATTCCGTTGAAAAGGCATACTTAGAAGCAGGGGAAGGCTGCCTATCAGTTGATCGAGTGATTCCCGGCTACGTCCCACGGCATGCAAGAATCACTGTAAAGGGTACAACGCTAAACGGGGAAGAAGTGAAACTAAGGTTAAAGGGGCTTGCTTCCATTTGCTTTCAACACGAAATCGATCATTTAAATGGTGTAATGTTTTATGATTATATCAATAATGAAGATCCTTTAAAACCAATAGCCGGGGCAAAAGCGATTGAACGGTAATCAAACAGGGTTGTACCTTAATTTTATGGTGTAGATATAAAGAACCGACCGCTTGACAGGGTCGGTTCTCTTCTTTGTTTATATTAATTGCAGTTCTTTTAACCCATTCCAAATGCCATCTTCGGAAACATCACTTGTAATAAGATCGGCAAGTTCTTTGGCTTCAGGGACACCATTGCCCATTGAAACTCCTGTACCAACCGCTTTCAACATTTCCAAATCATTTAGACCGTCTCCGAACGCATAGACATCTTCCAACTCAAACCCTAAGCGTCCGATCATTTTTTTGATACCTTCTGCTTTTGAACCACCTTTCGGTAAAACATCGACAGAATATGGATGCCATCTAATAAAATCAAATTGAGGATAGTTTGAGAAATATAAACTTTCATCTTGATTTTCACAAAAAAGGAGGCTCTGATACATCATTCGGTTTACATAAAAGGAGTTGTCCTCCTCTGGATGTGGGAAATTCAGACTCCCCATGCTTTTTTCAATAAATGGATGATGCTTCACACTTGCCTTCATTGTTTTCTCGTTCATAAAAACTAAGGGATGATTGTTCGACTTAGCCTTGTTATAAAGTTGTTTAAGCTCATTTTCATCCAAAGGGTTCTCATAGATTACTTCATTTTCAAAAACTACAAATTGACCGTTAAAACTCACATAGGAGTCAATGTCAAGTGCTTTCCGCAGACCTTCAAACATAAATGGAGCTCTCCCAGTGGCAATTGCAACAAATACGTCATTCTTCTTTAGTAAATTGATTGCTTTTTTCGTACTTTCAGGTAGGTTTTTTTCATGATCGAGCAAAGTGCCATCTATATCAAAAAATACAATCTTCTTCATTTTATTATGTACTCCTTTTCCGGGTATCTCTTCTCTCAGTACTTATTTTTAAAAACACTAAACTTAATATTTAAAAATGTCAATTTAACATTTGTCAATGGAATTCCATGTTTAACCATGATTGAATCAGCAATTTTATCATATAATATAGTAAAAATACTCTTATTTTAAAAAAACTTCAATAATCTGCCAACACTTACTTTACATTGGACAAGGATTGTATAAAATAAGAGGTAAGGAGATGATCCACTATGTTAAAGAAGCTAAGGAAAAAGCTTTTAAAACAGTGGAAAGAATTACTGCGAAAGAAATCGATTGCCTAAATTTTTTAGGGCCCTTCAAACTTGCGAAGGGCTCCTTCATTATTGTAAATTGTAAAAACAACGATTCTTTTTTACATACTTTTCATATAAGTCTAATGGTTTCTAAAGAAAATAAATGAAAAAGATGAAAATGTTTTATATAATAAAAAAAGTTATGACCTCAGTTGGGAGCGATATTGTAATGATATTTAAAGTTTACTATCAGGAAAGCAACAAAGAAGTACCTGTCAGAGAGAATACCAAAACTCTATTTATTGAAGGAGAATCGGTAAGAGATGTCCGCTCAAAAATTGCCGATCGCGGGTTTAATGTTGAATTTGTACAAGAAGTTACGGGAGCTCATCTAAACTATGAACTTCAAAATGAAGACTATAAAGTATTGGAGAAATGATAATTTATGAAATTTGTTAAGAATGATCAAACTGCGGTTTTTGCCCTGGGCGGTTTAGGCGAAATTGGCAAAAACACGTATGCAGTTCAGTTTCAGGATGAAATAATATTAATTGATGCCGGAATAAAATTTCCTGAGGATGAACTATTAGGTATTGATTATGTTATCCCTGATTATACCTATCTGGTTAAGAATCAAGATAAAATAAAAGGTTTATTTGTTACTCACGGACATGAAGATCACATTGGTGGTATTCCCTATCTATTACGCGAGATTAATGTTCCAATTTATGGCGGGAAACTCGCTCTTGGATTAATTAAAAATAAATTAGAGGAACACGGCCTATTAAGAAACGCGAAGCTGATTGACATTAAAGAAGACGATATCATCAAATTCCGCAAAACATCTGTCACTTTTTTCCGCACCACCCACAGTATTCCTGATTCCTATGGAATTGTCGTTAAAACTCCGCCAGGGCAAATTGTCCATACAGGAGATTTTAAATTCGATTTTACCCCTGTCGGTGAGCCAGCCAATTTAACAAAAATGGCTGAAATAGGCAAAGAAGGCGTTTTATGTCTACTTTCAGATAGTACGAATAGTGAAATACCTGAGTTCACCATGTCAGAACGTCGGGTTGGCGACAGTATTAACGATATTTTCCGTAAAGTAGACGGCCGGATCATATTTGCTACCTTTGCATCTAATATCCATAGATTGCAGCAAGTCGTAGAGGCAGCTGTAGTATACGGTAGAAAAGTAGCGGTATTTGGCCGCAGTATGGAAGCAGCTATCAATATCGGACTTGAATTAGGATATATTAATGCACCTAAAGAGACTTTTATTGAAGCGAATCAAATCAATCGTCTTCCTGCCGATAAGGTAACAATCCTATGTACCGGAAGTCAGGGCGAAGCAATGGCTGCACTTTCAAGAATAGCTAATGGTACCCACCGACAAATTCAAATCATCCCTGGTGACACCGTGGTATTTTCATCATCACCAATTCCAGGGAACACGATTAGCGTGAGTCGAACGATTAATATGCTCTATAGAGCTGGTGCGGAAGTTATTCACGGTAAGCTAAGTAATATTCATACGTCTGGTCATGGTGGTCAAGAAGAGCAAAAGCTAATGCTGCGGTTAATACGTCCAAAGTTCTTTATGCCAATACATGGTGAATATCGCATGCAAAGAATGCACGCCAAGATTGCAGTTGATTGCGGTGTTCAAGAAGAAAATTGTTTTATTATGGACAATGGTGAAGTGTTAGCACTTTCTGAGGATACCGCACAGGTTGCAGGGAAGATTCCATCCGGTTCTGTTTATATCGACGGCAGTGGTGTAGGTGACATTGGAAATATCGTCTTACGTGACCGTAGAATTCTTTCAGAGGAAGGTTTAGTGGTTGTAGTCGTAAGCATTAATATGAAGGAATTTAAGATTGCTTCAGGACCAGACCTAATTTCTAGAGGATTTGTCTATATGAGAGAATCTGGTGATTTAATTAATGATGCTCAGAATTTAATCACAAAGCATTTAAATAGAGTGATGGAAAGAAAGACAAGCCAATGGTCGGAAATAAAAAATGAAATCACAGATACATTAGCACCTTTCCTTTACGAAAAAACAAAGCGCAGACCAATGATTTTACCAATCATTATGGAAGTGTAAGCATAAAAAAGCGGAAGCGGCCTAAACAGGCGCTTCCGCTTTTCTTATTGTCTAGCTACAGCGCCTAGGGGCTCGGGGTCATAAACCAATCAGACCTGAAGGTTAAAGAGCAACCTTCATGCCTGCTCGTCTTATGCCTGACGCCCCTGAGCAAGGCGCTTCCGCTTTTCTTATTCCAAAACCTTTTTTTCGAATCGATTGATGTCTTGGTCGGTTCCGATCACAATTAGAACATCCATCGCATGAAAGGTTTCTGTTGCTTGGGGAGAAACAATAATTTCTTCTCCTCTTTTTATTGCTACAATATTCAACCCATATTTCTTGCGAATATCCAAATCCATTATCGTGTAACCGTTAAGTTTTTCATTCGCCACTATCTCAACAATACTGTGTTCATCCGAAAGTTCAAGATAGTCAACCACATTACTTGAAGCAATATTGTTGGCAATCCGTTTTCCCATATCTCGCTCCGGGTGAACAACACTATCTGCACCAATTTTCCTCAATACTTTTTCATGGTAATCGTTTTGAGCCTTTGCTGTTATACGCACCACACCTAATTCCTTAAGAATAAGAGTTGTTAGTATACTGGATTGAATATCATCGCCAATCGCTACGATTACATGATCGAAGTTACGAATCCCCAGGCTTTTCAAAACAGCTTCATCTGTTGTATCGCCAACAACCGCATGAGAAGCAATCATCGCAAATTCATTTACACGTTCCTCGTTTTTATCAATTGCAAGGACTTCCATCCCCTCATCTGTTAGCGTGCGACATATACTACCGCCGAATCGACCAAGCCCTATGACAGCAAAACTTTTCTTCATATCTAATACCCCCGGCTAAATCATAATCTATCTTGGTTCCATTTTAGCATCATTCAGTAGATTTAAATAGAGCGAGCGATTCTTCTAATCCTGTCCCTGTTTTGATTTCCTCTTTTTAAAATAGTAAAGGAGAAAAAATCCGATAATAAATATTATCGCCAATACTGGGAGGTTACCTACGATAAAAATAATCAAGCCTGATAAACCAACTAATAACATATTGATGCTTTTCATAAATTGTTTTTTTGTTTTCTCCCAAGTATTTAATTTGTCTTTATCAAGGCTCGGAACCACAACGGTTTTTTCGTAAAGGGTGATGTTAATGGTTGATAGAGAGGTTTGATTTTTTAAGTACTTCATTTTTCCTTCGATGGTCTCAATTTCCTCTTGAACCGCTCCTAAATCAGCTGAAATCTTTAATAAATCTTCCGTTTTTACAGCACTTTTCATAAAAGTGGTTAACCTTTCTTCCACGACCCTTTTTGATTTTAATCTCGATTCAAGGTCAACATATTCCTCGGTTACGTCCTGCCCTGTTATGCTTCTTTGTAGAACCTCTGCCGCTTGACTCTCAGCATCATGTAGAAAGGCCTGAAAATGCTTTTGTGGGATTCTAATCATCATGCTGCCACTCACCTGCTCGCTCCCTTCTTTTGATACATTGGACTCTGAAATATAGCCTCCGTATTTTATTACCTTTTCTTCAAGGAGACGGACCGTTTGATCAAATTTCTTTACGCGCAGCTGGAGATCCGCTTGATAGATAACCATTTGATTTTGGACTTTTATTATTTTGGCAGAATTAGCTGCTTGTTGTGATTTATCATTTTCACCGTTGTATAAGTCAGCTTGTTCACCGCCACTTGATTCAGCTGAGTTCATTTTAACATTATTACTGTCAGCCATATCCGCACTTTTTTCTTCGCTGCCGGCACTACACCCTGTTATAAAAATGACTAGGAAAATAAAAAAAATAGTAAACAAACGGTTTAGTTTTTTCACTTTTAGACACCCCTTTTTGTCTGGTGATTACTGCATGTATAATCTTATCTTTATACATACGGACGAGTAAAAAGAGGTTAAGTTACAGTTATAAAAAAATAATAAAGCTGCCCGTTTCATCTCACGGACAGCTTTTGATTGTTTTATTCTGTTTTTTCTAACTCATCTAGTACACGGTTAACACGCTTTTCGAGCATTTTCATGCCGCTTCCGCCAGCTTGGAAATGACGCAATTTCCCTTCACGGTCAAATACGTAATAAGCAGGTACATATTGATTATCAAGGGCTTCTGTTAACTTGTGGTCACTGTCGACAAAAATTGGTTGATTAATACCATGCTCAGCTGCAACTTGTTTAATTTCTTCTATGTTTAGATCATTTTCTGAACGTGGCATATGAACAGCAACCACATTTAACTTGTCCTTAAAATCATCACGAAATTGATTTACCTGAGGCATAGCTTCCTTACATAAATGGCAGCTAATCGACCAAAAATGAATCAAGGTTGGCTTTTCTCCAATTAAGTCTGCTCTTGTTACTTCACCGTTTAACCACTCAGTAGCCCCGGTTAGCTCCGGCATTGGTTCACGTAATTTCATTGATAATCCCCCTATTAAAAAGACCTAACACTATAAAAGGTTAGGTCTATCTATTTTGTGTCAATTATACGTTCAATGTAGCTTGTCCAGGCTTCCAGTTTGCAGGGCATAGGCCGCCAGTTTGTAATGCTTGAAGGACACGTAAAGTTTCATCAACGTCACGGCCAATATTGTTGTGATTCACAACTGAATACTTTAATTCACCTTCAGGATCGATGATGAATAAACCACGAAGTGCGATACCTTCTTCTTCAATTAACACTCCATAATCACGAGCAACTACATGATTAGTATCTGCAGCTAATGGATAGTTTAAATCGCCAAGACCATTTTCTTTACGATCTGTTTTAATCCAAGCTAAATGAGTGTGAATTGTATCTGTAGAGACACCAATTACCTCTGCATCTAAATCATCAAATTCTTCATAACGATCAGACATCGCTGTAATTTCAGTTGGACAAACAAATGTAAAGTCCATTGGATAAAAGAACAATACTGTCCATTTATCATTTTTGATATTTTCTTCAAGGCTTACTTTTTTAAATTCTTTGTTCGGCATTACAGCATCCATTTCAAAGCGTGGTGCTTGTTTACCTACCATACGTTCTGGCATTTAAATCCCTCCAAATAATTATTTAATCAGTATAAATAGCAATTCTTAGTTGCTATCCTTTTCACAATTCTCATTATAGGACATATCTAATTTTGAGTCAATATTAAATTATAATTATTTTAATTAGATACTAATTATAATTATAACCTTATTTCCCCTTCATAAGTTTTCCCTAATGGATTGAGAATAAACGACGATATGTAACAATTTCCCTTTTAATTCTCATTAATTTTATCACATTTGTAAAACAGGACAAAATAATTAGCCTGCTTGTTATTAATTAATTTTTATTCTCCAGATGAGTAATATAGCTTGTCATTACACTAACTGCTACATCTAACGCGGCCTCATTCGGAGTTAATTTAGCATGGTGCAAACCGTATGGAGAATCAACGCCTAGCCAAAACATAAGACCAGGAATTTCTTTCAACATATAACCAAAGTCTTCTCCCGTCATTGCTTCCTTGCACTCAATAACTTTAACCTCTGTTTCATTTTGAAGATAGTTCATGAAATCTCTGGTGACTGATTCAGTATTATATACTTGATGGTACATCGAACCATAATCGATTACAGCTTCACATTCAAAACCTGCCTCTATCCCCTTCACAAGTGCTGCGATACGATGTTTAACCATTTTCATCGATTCAGAAGAAAGCGTCCTGATGGTCCCCTCAAGTCTTGCATTTTCTGCAATAATATTTTGAACGGTTCCTCCAGTAATTTTCCCAATGGTAATTACTGCACTATCTAAAGGGTCTACATTCCTTGAAATAATCGTTTGCAATTGATTGACTAGCGTACAGGCTGCGACTACCATATCATTCGTTTCATGCGGTCTGGCAGCGTGTCCTCCCTTGCCTTTTAGATCGATAAACAGTTCAGAAGTATTGGCAAATAACAAGCCTTCCTTAACTGCGACCGTTCCAACAGGATATTCAGGTGCAATATGTAAGGCAAAAATCAAATCAGGTTTCCATTCCATCATTTCTTCAGATTTCAACATCGGCTCTGCCCCGCCAGGTCCTTCTTCCGCTGGTTGAAAAATAAACAAAAGGTTATCCGCAATGGGGTTCTCCGTAAAATAAGTTAATACCCCAAGTGCAATGCTCATATGAAAATCATGACCACAGGCATGCATGTGGTCTGCATGAGAAGATGAAAATTGTAAACCTGTCTCTTCGTTTATTGGAAGTCCGTCGATGTCTGTTCTATAACCAATTGTTTTTTGTGGATTTAAGCCCTGAATCTTTACAAACAGCCCCGTTCTCCATTTTTTTATCGTGATACGGTCTTGAGGTAAAGACTTAAGGTAAGCTAATAAATAGGCTTGGGTCTTAACCTCCTGAAATCCTAGTTCTGGAATTTGATGGAGGTCACGGCGGATTTTAATCAATGGATTCATTTACTATTCTCCTTTTAAAAAAGAAGCGTGGATAAGCTCCACGCTTTGTTGTTATAATTCGATTACTGTCTAGCTTCAGCGTCTATCGTCTGGTGGATTTCGCTAAACGGGCGCCTCCGCTTTTATAATTGACGAAGCTCTTGCATTATTTCAGTTTTTGACTTCGTTTTTTCATCAATATCTTTAATTTTCCTTGCAGGCATCCCTGCCACCACTGTATAAGGGGCTACATCTTGAGTAACTACTGCACCGGCAGCAACAACTGATCCTGTTCCAACAGTGACTCCTTCAAGGACTACAGCATTTGCTCCGATAAGGACATCATCTTCAATGACCACTGGTTTTGCAGAAGGTGGTTCAATGACACCTGCTAAAACAGTTCCAGCCCCTATATGACAATTCTTACCGACAGTTGCTCTGCCACCAAGGACAACACCCATATCAATCATAGATTTTTCTCCAATAACAGCACCAATATTGATAACCGCACCCATCATAATAACGGCATTGTCACCAATTTCTACTTGGTCACGAATAGTAACGCCTGGCTCAATTCTGGCATTAACGTATTTAGTGTCTAATAATGGAATTGCTGAATTTCGACGGTCATTTTCAACCACTTTATCTTCAATTTTCTCTTTATGCGCTTCTAATACTTCATTAATTTCAGACCATTCACCAAATAGGACACCGGTATTTCCACTAATAAAGGTTTTTGTATTGCTTCCAAAATCTATTCCTTCTAATTCACCTTTTAAATAAACCTTAACAGGTGTGGATTTTTTACTATTTTGGATAAAAGAAATAATTTCATTTGCATCCATCATCTTCATAAATTTACCCCCTATGTTGTACTAAAAAATACTTTAACAAACAAAAGAAATGAAAACAAGAAAAACAACCTTATTCTTCTGAAGATTCAGCGATGTATTCCTTAATTAGCTCAACAAAGGCATTAACTTGCTTTAGTTGAAAGGAAGACTCATAGCCCAAAAGCCATGTATCACGTTGTAAAGGTTCATTATTTTCATCAACAAGGGGTATTTTGAAAATATCCCTGTCAGCTTTTGTTAATGTTATTGCTGGTAAAATCGCGTAACCAATACCATTAAAGGCCATCTGTTTGCAGGTCTCAATTTGATCTACAACAACCGTTCTTTTGGGTGAAGTCTTAAAGTTGCGCATCCACCAATCTTGAATTTCTTGATAATAATTTGAATCACTTTTAAATTGAATGAAGGGGCGGTCAGTATTTAACACTTGTTCCGGACTGGTAATTTCCCTATCAACTAAATAAAGCGGGTCATTAAATAGATGAACTTTAATTCCTTTCCAATCAGGTGTACCACGTATAATCCCAATATGAACCTGGTCGTCATATAAGCATTTTAATATTTCACTGCTCCAGCCGGTTACTAATGAAATTTTGGCTTGCGGATATCGATCAATAAATTTCTTTAAAACCTGTGGAAGCCAGTTTTGGCCAACAATTGAAGCAACAGCAATCTTCAAAGTGCCTGACACTTCTGATTGAAGTGAATAAATAGTTTCACGCACCTTTTCTTGCTTGGATAGGACTTCATTTACAAATTGAATGACATGTTCACCAGAAGGAGTAAGTGCTAACCCTTTTTGAGATCGAATAAATAACTTTGTTCCCCAATCTTTTTCGATTGTTTGTAATCTCTGCGATAGAGCTGGTTGTGAAACAAATAGTCTTTCTGAAGCCTTTCGCATATTCATCTCCTGAGCCAAAACAGATAATAATTGAAATTCTGATAATGAGGACAAGATATCCCCTCCTTAAAAAAGACTCTGTGAAGGTTACACAGAGCTATCATTCCTTTTCGGTATAAAGTATATTAACAATAAACTAATGATGGCCAATGCGAGAACGGCATAATAAACAGAGTGCAAGGAAAAAGTTAGCCCATTCTGCAATACACCTCGGACTGATTCAGAGAGCTTTTCTCGCTCAGCTGGTTTTAAGAGCCTATTTACATCTTCTATTGATAAGGAAGGATCTTTTTGACTTAAATAAAGACTTAAACGATTATTAAGGATCCCACCCATTAATGCTGCACCCATTGTGTTACCAAGATTTCGCATAAACATATTCGATGCGGTTGCGATACCCCTCTGTTCCCAACCGACAGTACTTTGAATCGAAACAATAAAGGCAGTTGATGTTAGACCCATGCCTAAACCAACCAAAAAGGAACCTACCGCAGCCCATAATGGGCCTGAAGAAGCTGACATCGTAACAAATGTAATGCTTCCAATGATTAACAACACTCCACCGATAATAGATGTTTTACGATAACCCATGGAATTCAGCATTCGTCCAGCTAATGTCGATGCTATTGGCCAGCCAATTGACATAGATGTCAACGTAAATCCCGCAACAATAGGCGTTTGTTCCATAACACCTTGTACAAAAGTAGGCAAAAAGCTCGATATTCCAATTAACATGATACCCGTTGCAAGCGATGTGGTGTTTGCGATGAGTATCGAGCGTTCCTTCCAAATTGAAAAAGGCATAACCGGTTCACTAGCCCGTCCTTCCTGTAGGACGAACCCCAGTAAGGTTAAAGCGCTAAAAGCAAAAAAGCTTAGCGACTGCCAAGAGCCCCATGCAAAATGGTTCCCACCTTCTACAAGGATAAACATTAACGAAGAAATAGCTACTGTTAACAGAATAGCTCCAAGGTAATCTATTTCATGTTTTTTCCTTTTGACATTTTCATGTAAGAACAACCATAGTCCAGTTAAAGAAAGAAGCCCAAGTGGGATGTTAATCCAAAAAACATAATGCCAACTTACAAATTGGACAAGTAAACCTCCCACTGCAGGTCCGGTAATCGCTGAAATACCCCAAACACTGGAAAGATAACCTTGAACCTTTGCCCTTTCTTCCGATGTATAGATATCACCAATAATGGTTGTCGCAATCGGTGTGACTGCACCTGCTCCAAATCCTTGTATTAAACGAAAACAAATGAGCATCTTCATTGAAGTGGCAAATCCACAAAGAATAGAGCCAATTAAAAAGATGATTATTCCAATCGTAAGAATTGGTTTTCGACCAAATAAATCAGATAATTTCCCATAAATAAGAACGGTGACAGAATTCATTAATAAGTAAGCAGAAAATACCCAGCTATATAGTTTAAATCCGCCCAAATCTGCGACAATTGCAGGCATAGCGGTCGAAACAATCGTTGCTTCAATCGCACCCATAAACATAGCTAACATGACGGCAACTAAAACTAGTGTCTTTTTCGTTTGCCGTTTTTGGAGCTTTCCTTTAGATATGTCCTTAGTAGAACTACTCATATTCGCACCTCTAACTTTAAAAAAATCAAGCCCCCTTCACGGGAGCCTAAATGTGTCATTTTCCATTCTTTTTTAATATTTTAGTTAATTGATTTAATAAAGTACTTCTAGGCAAAATTCCTTCAAAGTAACCATCCTCTGTCTCCACACATAGAAATGGCTGGGTAACGAGCAACTCAAGGCATTTTTGAAGAGATGCTGAAATTTTAACTCGTGGAATTGAGCTTTTCATAACCTCTTCCACTCTTTTTTTCTCTAATTGTTCAAATTCAATTCTTTCTAGACCAAGGATAGAATCCATTATAATCGGGGTACTAATTAGCCCATGAAGCTTGTAATGAGGGTCTAATACAGGTATAGCTGTGTAACCGCTTTTTGTTAAGACTAATAAGGCATGTTCGAGATTATTACCAATCTGGACATGGGCTACACGCTCGGATGGTATCATTAGTTCTTTTATCGTTAATTTTAAAAATTCGCCATTAGGAAGACTGATCATTGCCGAAAACTCCTCAAAAATTTGTTTTTCCACAGATACATTCTACCACAGTTTTCGGGTGTCTGTGCTAATTTTGGAAACGTAATAAAAGATACATTCAAGCGAAAATCCTCATCTGTTGAATATAAAAAGAAAGGAACCCAAAAGGTTCCTTATTGAATCAAATCAAAAATTTCAATTGTAATCATATCAACATTATCAAATTGATATCTTTTTGGTTTTTCCTTTTCATTGTATACTTCTAATTCGAATGTCTCCGTTTTCGGATGAAATGTTACTTGACACTTTCTATCCCCGTTAACCTCGAAATAGCGTTGTGCTGGTTCACCACTATTAGCTTGTTCCTGAAGATTTTTTAATCTTGTTAATATACCTTGAAGCTGTGACATCGGCTCCGTCTCCTTTCAAACCCAAACAAACATCTACAATTATGTTTCTCAATTGGCACATTTTCTATCCGAGTGGGTTACTTTCATAATTTTCCAACCTATAATTCAATATGCCAATATTAAAAGAATAAAATAACGTTGCCCATTTGTCCAAGTAAAAATAAAAAAATAGGGTTTTTTTTTAAAATCCTCATAAAAAAAGGTAATCGCTAAAGTAATTGGTCGTGTTGAAACAAATATTGATAGGCTATATCAATAAACAAATACTCTTCCCCATTCATGGGGAATGAAAACGTACGAATGGTCTCCCCGGTATCAATATCACTATACAAATCAGATAAGATGCCTTTTCGTTCATTTCTCATTTTAATAATATTTTCTAAAAAGTAAGGCCGCCAACTCCAATTTTTTTGAATGTATTCGGATTGGGTAATCCAACCCTCTTTTCCCTTGAAAATATTGGCAGATTTCTGAAAACCGTCCTCATCGCAAACATACATTCGAAAGGCAATCTGATCCAATTCCTTTATAAGATTTTGAAATAGGATTTGATAGGTTGCACTTCTGTTTTTCATCACAATTTCTTGAACCTTGGCTTGAAAAAATTCAGCAGTAGTATATACAGCCTCTAATTTCTTTTTCTCATAGGAGATAAAGTCGTGAAACTTCTCTTTTAAGCGATCCTTTAGAATTTCACGTGAAATGAATTCTGCTGCAGGTGGCTGCAAATAATAACCTTGATAATATCGACCGCCATTTTTCCAAGCAAATTGAAGCTGGTAGCTCATCTCTATATTTTCAAACAAGAGTGTGGCACCTATTTTCCTTGCCAAAAGGGATAAAGTAAATAATACATCGTTAAAATTTATTCCTGTTGATGTTGACTTTAAAGCCTGCAAGTTAATCTTTAAAATATCTGGTTCAAGTTGTCCAAGCCGTTCAAAGTAACTACTTTCACTATCAATTCTTGCAATCGCTATTTTAATCCCGTAGGTTCGATAATATTGCAATAAGTGATCAAATTGGTCTAAATCTCCAGTATAATTCCGATCGGAAATTTCTAGAACAATTCGATTTAACATAAACCCCTTTTTTTCAAATGCAAGCAGCTCTTGTAAAAAAGGCTCACCATGCCCATACATTAATAAATCAGCATTCCGATTGAGAAATATACTTATATCCTCATCAAGCTTTAGCGCTTTTTCCAACGCCATTTTGACTATTAACAAATCCACCTCAAATTTATATTCATCAGGAATTTGGTCATCCTGAAAAAAGGTCCCTAAACTAATGATGTTCCCTTCTGATTTATATCTCCCCAACACCTCATAGGCAATTACACTTTGTTCATCGGCACTAAAAATCGGTTGAAAATAGGGAAATACATTTTCAAGATCCGATAGTATTTCCAATGCATCCATCCAAGTACCTCCAAAATTTTTTTCTTATTATACCATACGCTGAACGGCGATACCCGTTCTTTTCCAAAAGGATACCATTATAGTCGCTTATAAACAATCATATCCTATCTTTAAGCTGTTCAATAAGGAGGATAAGTTTCTGAAAAAACTTTGCTTATTAGCCTCGATCCTTCCCATGTTTGGATGTAGCCACTCTCACGCGGATACAAATCTTAGCACGGAAAGTAAACAGCCTCTTTCCACGATATCCGTGAAAGAGAATACTCAAAACACATCATCAGTAGACTTAGAAAATAAACGTTTCACCATAAAGGAACTAAATAAACAAGTGATTAATGTTAAAAATAAACAAATAAAAAGTGATTCGGTTACTGCTAACCCAAAAAAGAATTCTGCCATGCTAAATGTCGTTTTAATTAGGCAAAATCCTGAACTTAAATATGGCTGCGAAGTCACAAGCCTGGCAATGGTACTAAATTATGCTGGCGTAAAAACAACGAAAATGGATCTTTACCGATCTGTCCGGAAGGATTTAGACCCGCTCATTAAATCCCCAAAGGGTGATATTATACGTTGGGGAAACCCCGCAGATGGATTTGTTGGGGATATGACAGGCAGAAGAGCAGGGTATGCAGTATTTGATCAACCAATGATTGCCTTAATCAACCAAAAGCTCCCTGGAAGAGCCATCAATTTAACTAACCAGCCCTTTGATCGGGTCTTAGAGCATGTTTCAGCGGGTTATCCAGTAGTTGTATGGACAACCGGGGATTACCGTTTACCAGACCGCCCTGAGGGCTGGTATCACGGGAACCAATATATTAAAACACCGCTTGATTTACATGCAGTCGTCTTAGTTGGATATGATTCAAAATATGTCTATTTAAATGATCCACTCTCTGGTAAAAAACAAGTAAGAGTTGGGAAACAACAATTTATTTCTTCATGGAAGGCATTAAGAAGCCGAGCCGTTAGCTATAAATAAGATAAGCAGCCATATTGTTGGCTGCTTTTTTTGAATGTTTTACTTTTTTATGAATAAAAGTTACAAAGGACCTTTTCACTTGCAATCTGGTTAGTTTTTAAAGAAAATACAAAGGGACTCTTCTCATTTGTAGAAGGTTAATAAAAGATAGGCTGGTTGAAAAAATGGCTAATAAACAGACGAGGAGAATTTTTTTAAAACGAACATTTGGTTCATTTCTTACTGTTCTTGGATTAAGTTCGGGTGGCTATCTTTATGCCAATCGAATAGAGCCCTCATTACTCGATATTCAAAAACTTCAAATAAAACATCCACTTATCCCTAACAGCTTTGATGGAATAAAAATCATTCAATTTAGTGATACCCACCTTGGTTTTCAATATAACCTTCATCAATTTAATAAATTAGTTGAAAAAATTAATCTTCTTAAACCAGACATTATCTTATTTACCGGTGATTTAATGGACGAGCCAAATCAATATACAGAAATTAATAAATTGATTCCTATTTTGAAGAAACTACATGCTCCGCTAGGAAAATACTGCATTTTTGGTAATCATGATCATGGTGGGTACGGCTCTGACATTTACAGAAATATCATGGAAACGACAGATTTTACCGTACTTTTGAATGAATCAGCACCCATTAAATTAAAGGATGGAAGTACTATCTATCTCCTTGGAATTGATGATGCGATGTTAGGGAAACCTAATTTACCACTGACACTAAAAAATGTACCAAAAGACACTTTTAAAATATTATTATCTCATGCCCCAGACCTTGCAGAGACCGCTTCACAGTATCCAGTCCATTGGCAGCTTAGTGGTCATAGCCATGGAGGGCAAATTAAGATTCCTTTTTTCGGGGCACTTGTGACCCCGCCTTTTGCCCAAATATACCCAGAGGGTCTTTATTCAATTGGCGAGAATAATCCCCTTTCGCTTTATGTCAATCGAGGAATTGGAACAACACGCCTCCCTTTTCGCTTTATGTCTAAACCGGAGTTAAGTATATTTACATTAAAAGCAAAAAAGTAGCATCAAAAAAAATCCTTATCATTAATAGGTAAGGATTTTTTATACAATAAGCATTAAATATTTGATATTTATTTCACTAAAAGATTACTGCTTTATTCCTATTTTCTTAAAAAAAAGGTATAATATAGATGTTTTATATAACTGAAAGGAGAACATATTTTGAATTATGATCAGAAAGGCCCTCTAACAAACCTAAATCTAACCATCGAAAACCTCGCTCAAGCTATCTTTATTGTGAATCGCCATGCGAAAACAGCTCCAAATCCCAAATTATTATACAAATTAAAACAGGAAACATTAAAAAAATTGATTGAAGAAGGTAAAGCAAAAAAAGTTGGTCTCCATTTCTCTGGAAATCCGCGAAATAGTCAACAACAGTCGGATGTTTTAGTTGAATGCGGAAGGTATACATTTCATATTCCTCCAACGAAGTCCGATTTTTTAGAACTACCACATTTCGGTAAATTAGATGAACGGGTACGAAATCCAAAGGCAACACTTTCACTAAATTCAGCAAAAGCATTACTTCAGCTATATACCGGAATTTCAGAACTTGATCAAACCCCAGCTAATCATAAAAATAGCAAAACTTATCAAAAGCCTATTTTCAAAAAATTAGGTGAACGATATTCATGAAGCCAGGATTCCTGGCTTTTTCTTTTGGGGTATCCATCCTAACAGTTAGTGATGTTTTTGTGAACAACATCACTAACATATAGACTCTTTATTGATACGGAATTACAATATAATTATGAGAAGATACTTAGTTGAAAAAATTTAAAAGAGGTGCTTGACCAATGAAAGGAACAGCGATTCTTTTTCAAGAACAAAAGGTTACATTTATTGAAGATGTGGATCATTCCATTTATGAAGAAATTAAAGAGCAATGCGGCTGCGAGGATTGTAACTGCAAGCTAGAAGATAAAATAGTTAATTTCGGTTCTGTGTCACCAGTTTTTTGGCATGAGGACGAGGTTGACTGGGATTATGGTTATTAAAACACTTTAATTTGAAATAAACTCCCCTTCCCTTAAAAACGGTCTGAGTAAAAACTTAGATCGTTTTTTTATTTCTCTTTAGTAGTATCTTCATCTAAAAATAGTCTATAATCATTATATTCATAAAAGGGTAAACTTCAATTGGAAGGATGGACAATTTGGAACAATTAATTAATCAACGTGTAAAAGATATAGAAATCTCAGGAATTAGAAAGTTTTTTAATATGGTATCCCATATTGAAGATTTGATCTCGTTTACGATTGGACAACCTGATTTCCCAACTCCGGAGCATGTGAAGAAAGCTGGTATTACTGCGATTGAGCAGAACTTTACCTCCTATACCCATAATGCAGGGACGATTGAATTAAGGGTAGCTGCGTGCAATTTTGTAAAAAAAAAATATGGTTTACTTTATAAACCTGACTCAGAGGTGATTGTTACTGCAGGTGCAAGCGAGGCTATTGACATTGCTTTTCGGACAATTTTAGTTGAAGGGTCTGAAGTCATATTACCAGGTCCTATTTATCCAGGCTATGAACCGATCATTAAAATGATGGGGGCTACACCTGTACATGTGGATATCCGGGAAAATCAGTTTCGCTTTACTTTAGAAATGATAAAACCCTTTATTACTGAGAAAACCCGTTGCATCGTCCTGCCATACCCCTCTAATCCGACCGGCGTTAGTCTCTCTGAGTCAGAGCTAAGGGAAATAGCAGAGTATCTTAAAAATAAAGATATCTTTATCCTTGCAGATGAAATATACAGTGAGCTTACCTATGACCAACCGCATATATCAATTGCTTCCTTTCTAAAAGAACAAACCATCGTCATCAATGGGTTATCCAAATCCCACTCGATGACTGGTTGGAGAATTGGCTTTTTATTTGCACCTGAAGTCATTTCGAAACATATTTTAAAGGTTCATCAATATAATATATCTTGTGCAACGTCCATTGCCCAGAAAGCAGCCTTTGCGGCAGTTACTAAAGGGATGGATGATGCGCTTGTGATGAAAAAAGAATATTTAAAAAGAAGAGAATTTGTTTACAAACGCTTAACTGCGATGGGACTTGATGCTGTCAAGCCAGACGGAGCGTTTTACTTCTTCGTAAAGATTCCTAAAACCATTCAATTAAATAGTTTTGACTTTGCTCTAAAGCTTGTCCAAGAAACAAAAGTGGCCGTTGTTCCCGGCAGCGCTTTTTCAGAATATGGAGAAGGCTATTTCCGGTTATCGTTTGCTTGTTCTATGGAAACTCTTGAAATCGGTTTAAACCGAATGGAACAATTTTTAAGGAACGCATAATAATNNGTATTATTATGCGTTCCTTAGCTCTTCCAAAATTTATAAAGTGCATGGGTCCCGCTGTTTTCCTCTCCTTTTTCGACTAATTGGTCATACAAAGATTTCGCTAATGAAAGTCCCGGAACTTCCATCTCCATTTTTTCAGCTTCATCTATCGCGATTTTCATATCCTTAATAAAATGTTTTATGTAAAAACCAGGTTCAAAGTTTCCTGCTAACATTCTTGGTGCAAGATTACTTAGGGACCAGCTCCCGGCTGCCCCAGTTGTAATACTTTTCAAGACATTCTCAGGGTCTAACCCGGCTTTTTCTGCATATATAACGGCCTCACAAACACCTATCATATTTGAAGCAATGGCAATTTGATTGCACATTTTTGTATGCTGCCCAGCACCTGGTTTTCCTTGATAAACTATGTTTGTTCCAAGCAATTCTAATATAGGAAGAACCCCGTCAAATGCTTCCCGTTCACAGCCAACCATAATGGAGAGCGTAGCTTCCTTCGCACCTACGTCTCCACCTGAAACCGGTGCATCTATTGCCTGAATTCCTTTCTTTTTAGCCTGTTCATAAATTTTAATAGCCAGTGATGGTGCAGAGGTTGTCATATCGATAAGGTAGCTTCCAGATGCCCCATTGTGGATTAAACCATTTTCGCCAAAATATATTTCCTCCACATCCGTCGGATAGCCGACCATAGTAAAAATAACCGATGCTTTTTCAGCTACTTCTTTTGCTGTTGCGGCCCACTCTGCGCCGTTATCCAATAGGTCTTGTGCCTTTTCCTTTGTTCTTGAATAAACAATTATGGAATAGCCGCCATTGATTAAATGTCCTGCCATGCTCTTACCCATAACACCTATCCCAATAAAGCCAATTACCGTATTTTCTGGAGTAAGCAAAATAATCCTTCCTCTCTTTTAAATATTCATTTATATTTTAACATTAAGTTTTGTTACCTGAAAAAATAAGCACAAGAAAGACCGGAACGTCCCAGTCGCTCCGGTCTTCATGCTCCTTCTCTCCAAAGTTATGCACAAATTTATTTTGCCCTTTTAGAAGAGAACATAATCACTTTTACAACTCTGAAGAAAAGTTTGTTAAATAGGCACGACCGAAAACTTCTTGATTATTAAATACTTCAATCGAGACGGCATTATTCTTTTCAATCATATTTTTAAGTTCATGAATATGTAAATCTACGTTTAGAGGAAGCGGGTCCATAAAAATATATTTTTCACCTTTTCCTTCAACTTCCAAATATTCTCCATTCTGCACTTGCTCTTCGCCGTAAACTATTTCCCGTTTACCAATTGCTGCTGCTAACTTGTCATCATGAATAGTAACTTTCACTTTATATAATTGTTGACCTGCTAATATTTCACTATTGATTCGAAACCGGAATTGTAGTTCATTATTTTTTGTTAACAAAGCATCAGCATACCGATTGACAATTAATTCATTGGAAAAAAGTAAGCCGCAGCCATTTAATAGCGTGGTTACAGACAGTAACAAGAGCAAAACAGTAATTAATCGAATATTTTTCAGCATTTTATAACACTCCCTTAATATTTTTACCATAGCCAAATTACATCGGTAATAAACGTAAAGAAAGGTTAATATAGGAAAAAATAAATCATATGTTTCTAGATTGCTTTGACCATCCCTCCGTCTACTAAGAATGAACTGCCCGTCATATAAGAATTAGCATCAGATAAGAGGAAAGCAGCAACATTTGCAAATTCCTCCGGGGTACCGTACCGCTTTAAGGGAATTCCTGCTTGTGATTGTAATGCAATCGTCTCCCTGTCCACACCAAACTTATCAGCGTTCATTTGATCTAAATGACTGATGCGGTCTGTTGCAATTCGTCCAGGCGCAATTGTATTAATCAAAATATTATATTGAGCCAATTCTGAAGCAAGTGTTTTTGCTAGTCCAACTATGCCCGTCCGAAACGTATTCGAGAGAATAAGACCCGGAATTGGTTCTTTAATAGAAGTAGAGGCAATATTCAAGATTTTACCACCTTGCTCTTTTAAATAAGGCAGTGCCGCCCGAATCATTCGGACGTAAGATAATAAATTCAATTCAAAGGAATTCTGCCAGTCTTCATCACTCAAGTCCTCAAACGAACCTGCAGGAGGACCTCCGGCATTATTAACTAGCAAATCAATTGTTTGAAATCTTTCTGCAGTTGCTTTCACCAACCGATTAATGTCATTTATATCTGTTATGTCTGTTTTTTGATAAGCTACTTTTCCTAAACCAATAGATTCAAGCTGACTTGCTTTTTGTCTCAGCTTTTCCTCATCGCGGCCGGAAATCATAACATTGGCTCCTTCTCTAACTAAACGCTCAGCTATTGCAAATCCTAAGCCTTGGCTCGAAGCAACCACCAAAGCTGTTTTACCGGTTAAATTTAATTCCATTAACTTTCCAATCCTCCTTGATAAATAAATATAATTATAGTATACAGGATAATTGAAGGGAATACTTGCCAAAGGTATATAAAAAAAGAGACAGATTTGCTCTGCCTCTTTGCCCATGCTTTAGCAAGTTTTTTAAAATGTATGTGCAAGATCCTTGGCACGTGCAATCGCATTTTCCTTTATTTCTTGCGCCTTGTCCGGCATTGCATTATGACCTTCCACAAACAGCCCTTCTAGTGAAGGAACTCCAAAGAAACTCATCATGACACTGATATAACGGTGCCCCATTTCCATTTCTGCTGCTGGCCCCTCTGAGTAAAAACCACCACGGGCTTGAATATGCAAAGCCTTTTTATCCGTTAAAAGACCAATTGGACCCTGTTCAGTGTATTTAAATGTCTTTCCTGCAACCGCTACCGAGTCGAGATACGCCTTCATAACTGGTGGAAATGAGAAATTCCATAAAGGCGTGACAAAGACATATTTGTCTGCACTCACAAACTGCTCACTTAACTCGTTGAGTCGACCAACCTTTTGTTTTTCTTCCCCAGTTAACTCATCAAAGCCTTGACCTGAACGAAGTTTTCCCCAGCCGCTAAACACGTCTGCATCAATATGAGGAATATTTTCGCTATACAAATCTAGATGTATTACCTCATCGCCGGAATTGATTTGTTTATAGCTATCAATAAATGCCTTACCCACCGCCATGCTATAGGACTGGGTTTCATTATGGGGATGTGCAGTGATAAATAAAACACGTACCATTCAAGCTCCACCTTTCATTTAATTAAAGACAATATTATTATCAGTAATAATGTAAGAAAATAACCAAAAAGGATTTGCCCGAAGACAAATCCTTTCATTACGACGCTTATTCATTTGTATCTAGTGAGTAAGGGTTACGACCAATGTTATTTCTCATCTCATCAGTCATCTGGAGTGATTCATTAACCAATGCCTCATTGGATGCTTGACCAAGCTGTGAACTTCCATCATAATGTACAGGTTTTTGTTCCATAATTCCATTCACCTCCACTATTTCTTCTTTAGCATGTACAATTGTTCCTAAATACTTGCCTATTTCTGTACATTAATGGGTAACTTTCATGGGCACGTAGACTCCTTCAGAATTAGTGGGGCTAGGGAGACGCCGCAGATGTTTTATCCTTTAGCATCGCGAAGGCTCCCCTCAACGCATCTAAATGAGGTTCACTTGTTTTTTTGAAACATATGAATTTTTATCCTTAATTGAGTAACCAGTGATATTTAAAATAAGCGGAGAATTTCCGGTTAGACTGCAGAATAGAGCTCGGTTCGGGGTATATAAGCGGAGGTTTTCCGATTAAGCAAAGCAAAATGGTCTTCTGTCAAGAAAGTGGACACTAAATTTTGAGATTATTTTTAACCAAAATCCCTACCGCAC
>NTXX01000072.1 GCA_002559145.1 Bacillus sp. AFS006103 | reverse complement strand
GATTCCGGTCCTCGGCACCAAAGTTTTTTACGCTAGCAAAATAACTTACAATAATGCGCCCTTAGCTCAGCTGGATAGAGTGTTTGACTACGAATCAAAAGGTCGGGAGTTCGAATCTCTCAGGGCGCACTTTAACGGGAAGTAGCTCAGCTTGGTAGAGCACTTGGTTTGGGACCAAGGGGTCGCAGGTTCGAATCCTGTCTTCCCGACCATTCTTCACTAATAAATGTATGGGGCCTTAGCTCAGCTGGGAGAGCGCCTGCTTTGCACGCAGGAGGTCAGCGGTTCGATCCCGCTAGGCTCCACCATAGTTTTTTGCGATAGCAAAATAACTTTCAATTGAATTGTATATTTGGCGGTGTAGCTCAGCTGGCTAGAGCGCTCGGTTCATACCCGAAAGGTCGGGGGTTCGACTCCCTTCGCCGCTACCAAAATACTATTATATGATTATCTTTTTCTTTGGAGGAATACCCAAGTTT
>NTXX01000071.1 GCA_002559145.1 Bacillus sp. AFS006103 | reverse complement strand
TCAAGAGCACCGGCGTGGACCTGGCGGTGATCTGGCGCCCGGTGGAGCACGTGCGCTGGCTCAACACGCTGTCCTACGACAACTCCAAGTACCAGGACGACTACCTCAACAACGGCGTGGTGGCGACCGACGGCAAGTACGTGGTCGGCATTCCCACCTGGATGTTCACCAGCGACCTCAGCTACAGCCAGGGACCGTGGAGCGCGAGCATCGATGGCAAGTACACCGGCCGCCGCTACATCACC
>NTXX01000070.1 GCA_002559145.1 Bacillus sp. AFS006103 | reverse complement strand
GGAGTCTTCGTGCCTTCCGCACCAATCAACAGAGTGTTTATAATAAAGTCTTAATGTTCTACCAATACGGAATAAAAGTGGTGAAATCAATGTTTAAACCAAAAGAATCTAGCCAAAATGAATATGAATTTGTTTCAATTGATGAACTGGTTCCTGATAATCATCTTCTTCGTTTGATTGATAAATATATTGATTTTTCTTTCCTTCTTGAAAAAGTTCGTCCGTATTATAGTGATGACAACGGACGCCCTTCCGACCCACTTATTCTATTCAAAATGATGTTTATTGGTTATATTTACGGCATCCGTTCAGAACGACAATTACAAAGAGAAATTGAAATGAATGTTGCTTACCGTTGGTTTTTAGGTTTGAAGTTCAAAGATCCTGTTCCACACCACTCTACGATTAGTTGGAATCGCCAGCACCGATTTAATGTTACCGATATTTTTCAGGAATTATTTGACGAGACCGTCCTTCAAGCAATGAATCACAAGATGGTTGGTGGTCGTGTCTTATTTTGGATTCTACTCATTTAAAGGCAAACGCTAATAAACATAAATATACAAAACAGGAAATTGAAGTAGAAACGCGTGAATATTTTGATGAACTAAATAAAGCTGTTGAAGAGGACAGAATAGCGCACGGAAAAAAGCCGTTAAAGGAAGAGAAGGAAACAAAAGAAATTCGAATCAGTACCACTGATCCTGAGTGTGGATTTATCCTCGCGAAAATAAGCAGGAAATGTTTTGTTATCTTGATCACCGGACTACAGATATGAAATTTAACATTATTACCGATGTATATGTTACGCCAGGAAATGTTCATGATTCTGTTCCTTACCTAAGCCGTTTGGACCGTCAGGTCCAAAGATTTGGATTTAAGGTAGAGGCTGTGGCACTTGATTCCGGTTATCTCACAAACCCCATCTGCCGGGGATTATCTGAACGAAATATCTTTGGAGTAATTGCCCGTAGAAGATTTCATCCAACTACTGGTTTATTCCTAAAATGGAAATTTACATATAATAATGAACGAGATCTATACGTTTGTCCTAATAATCAGGAATTACCTTACAGTACAACCAACCGTGAGGGCTATAAAGAATATAAATCTGATTCGAAGAAGTGTGAAAACTGTCCGCTTCTTTCCCAATGTACACGCTCCAAAAATAAGGTAAAAGTAGTGACACGTCATGTTTGGGAGGAGCACAAGGAAAAGGTAAGGGAAAATCGCTTATCTAAATCTGGAAAAATGCTTTATAAATTTAGGAAGGAGAAAATTGAGCGAAGCTTCGCAGACTCAAAAGAGCTGCACGGGCTTCGCTATTGCCGGTTACGGGGATTGAAGAAGGCAAGCGAGCAGGCTCTCCTTACGGCAGCCTGCCAAAATATGAAAAAGATTGCCACCCACTTAGCCAAGTTGGAAAAATTGTGTGGCGCTTCTTCAGGTTGATTTCTCCCTGTTGATTTTCGCGGAAGGCACGAAGACTC
>NTXX01000069.1 GCA_002559145.1 Bacillus sp. AFS006103 | reverse complement strand
AGGGAAGTGGGTACAATGATTGTTAATAAGTCCTATAAGTTTCGTATCTTTCCAAATAAAAAACAAATTGAACTCACCAATAAAACGATTGGTTGTGTGAGATTCACATTCAATTTCTTTCTAAGTAAGCAGAAAAACAAGGACGCTTATTGGTATATCGTTGAAGAAATGGTGCAAAACGGTCAACTCCCAGCGAACAATTGGAAAGGAAAATGCTTGAACAAATATGAAACCGTAAAAGCAATTCCAGAATTAAAGAAACAATATTCCTTTTTGAAAGAAGTGGATAGTATTGCTTTGCAGAAATCGGTTGAAAACTTGGCTGATTCTTTCGAACGATACTACAAAAAACAAAATAAGTATCCACGTTTTAAATCGAAGAAGAATCCTG
>NTXX01000068.1 GCA_002559145.1 Bacillus sp. AFS006103 | reverse complement strand
ATTATACGGACTTAATCTTTCCTTAAGAATAAGGGGAGTTTTTCCGCTTATATTATCCATATCTTTAGATTTTGTCTTATTTAGAGGAGATAACCGGAATATCTCCGCTTATATCTGCTTCTTTAGCTTCCTCTATAAACATTAGACGGAAATTTTCCGCCTATGAATTCTAATACCTACGCATAAATCAATTCGAAAGACACTTTCCCTGCTTTCCGATGGTGTTTTGTCCTTCGGAATCCCCTATAACAAAAAAAACAACCATTTCTGGTTGTTTTTTTAAATGTGCCTGGCAAC
>NTXX01000067.1 GCA_002559145.1 Bacillus sp. AFS006103 | reverse complement strand
CAAGAGATTTGTCCTTCATATTGTTTATTCCGAAAAAGATACTTCATTAGGGACATGCGGTCTATAAACAACAAAGTTTACAAAAATAGCCAAAGCACAAAAAAACTGATAACCTGGTGTTATCAGTTTTTTTGTATGACCCCTACGGGACTCGAACCCGTGTTACCTCCGTGAAAGGGAGGTGTCTTAACCGCTTGACCAAGGGGCCTTAAATATGGCGGAGAAGGAGGGATTTGAACCCTCGCGCCGGTTACCCGACCTACACCCTTAGCAGGGGCGCCTCTTCAGCCACTTGAGTACTTCCCCGTTTGGCTCCGCAGGTAGGACTCGAACCTACGACCGATCGGTTAACAGCCGATAGCTCTACCACTGAGCTACTGCGGAACAATTAAAGTTGCTGCTGTGAAGAATTTTATGGTGGGCCTAAATGGACTCGAACCATCGACCTCACGCTTATCAGGCGTGCGCTCTAACCAGCTGAGCTATAGGCCCATAAATTGGAGCGGGTGAAGAGAATCGAACTCTCATCATCAGCTTGGAAGGCTGAGGTTTTACCACTAAACTACACCCGCAATAGAAAAGTTATTATGGGGCGACTGATGGGAATCGAACCCACGAATGCCTGAACCACAATCAGGTGCGTTAACCACTTCGCCACAATCGCCACAATA
>NTXX01000066.1 GCA_002559145.1 Bacillus sp. AFS006103 | reverse complement strand
TATTGTCGCGGGGTGGAGCAGTCTGGTAGCTCGTCGGGCTCATAACCCGAAGGTCGCAGGTTCAAATCCTGTCCCCGCAATTGGTCTGGTAGTTCAGTTGGTTAGAATGCCTGCCTGTCACGCAGGAGGTCGCGGGTTCGAGTCCCGTCCAGACCGCCATTTGTTGGCTCAGTAGCTCAGTCGGTAGAGCAAAGGACTGAAAATCCTTGTGTCGGCGGTTCGATTCCGTCCTGAGCCACCATTTTAATTAAATAGACTTTTATTGTGGCGATTGTGGCGA
>NTXX01000065.1 GCA_002559145.1 Bacillus sp. AFS006103 | reverse complement strand
TGCTAGAATTGATTCGGAGAAAAGCACTGTCGGAGTTCAAAAATCTTCCTGTCGCTGGCGAATACATGCACCGTGAAATCTACGACATCGCCAAAAAATACGGCAAAGATTCATTCATTGTCATCAATAAACTGGGAACTGACCGTTTGCCTTTCTTATTTGGCTTAAAAGCGAATGCAGAGCGGATTTTGGACCAAATGAAAATTTTCAAGCCTTATCTACCTGACCGTATCTTGCAAAAACTCAGCTATCTTTTCCCAAACCATTTGCCAAAAAGAATGGAAGAATTTCGCGAAAAGTATGAGCACCATCTGATGCTCAAAATGTCGGGCGAAGGCAGCGCTGAGGCGGAGACTTATCTGAAGGAACTTTTTAAAGAAGCTGAGGGTGATTTCTTTGTTTGTACGCCAAAAGAAGGAGCGGATGCGTTCTTGCATCGGTTTGTAGCGGCGGGCGCTGCCATTCGCTTCCAGGAGGTGCATCAAGACGAAGTCGAAGATATTTTGGCACTTGATATCGCTTTAAGGCGCAATGATATGGATTGGTTTGAAGAGCTGCCTGAAGAAATCTCGAGCCAGATTGAGCATAAGCTTTACTACGGACATTTCCTTTGCCACGTGCTGCATCAGGACTACATCTTGAAAAAAGGGGTCGATGCGCATGCCTTGAAG
>NTXX01000064.1 GCA_002559145.1 Bacillus sp. AFS006103 | reverse complement strand
AGTAGGACGTTGCCAGGCTGAAATATTATTATTCCGCAGTAGCTCAGTGGTAGAGCTATCGGCTGTTAACCGATCGGTCGTAGGTTCGAGTCCTACCTGCGGAGCCATTATGGAGAGCTGTCCGAGTGGCCGAAGGAGCACGATTGGAAATCGTGTAGGCGGGTAACCCTGTCTCAAGGGTTCAAATCCCTTGCTCTCCGCCATAATATTTCTAAGAGATAAGGCCCCTTGGTCAAGCGGTTAAGACACCTCCCTTTCACGGAGGTAACACGGGTTCGAGTCCCGTAGGGGTCACCATTTTCGTACCAGCGAAAAAACTTACCTTAATGTGGAGGATTAGCTCAGCTGGGAGAGCATCTGCCTTACAAGCAGAGGGTCGGCGGTTCGAGCCCGTCATCCTCCACCATATTTTTAAATTTATTATTGTCGCGGGGTGGAGCAACGAGCGTTGCTTCAATGAATAATCTGCGAGTTGTATCAATCGAGTTGCTTCTTGAGTTAGCTTTCTGAGATTGATACAGTCTATGGGAATTATGAACATGGACAAAACTTACTAATTTCTATTGTCGCGGGGTGGAGCAGTCTGGTAGCTCGTCGGGCTCATAACCCGAAGGTCGCAGGTTCAAATCCTGTCCCCGCAATTGGTCTGGTAGTTCAGTTGGTTAGAATGCCTGCCTGTCACGCAGGAGGTCGCGGGTTCGAGTCCCGTCCAGACCGCTTTAATTTTTTCTTAGATCTTAATTAGGCTCAGTAGCTCAGTCGGTAGAGCAAAGGACTGAAAATCCTTGTGTCGGCGGTTCGATTCCGTCCTGAGCCACCTTTAGTTTTTTGCCGGTGTAGCTCAACTGGTAGAGCAACTGAATCGTAATCAGTAGGTTGGGGGTTCAAGTCCTCTCGCCGGCACCAGAAGCTGGCAACATGAATATTATATGTGGAGGGGTAGCGAAGTGGCTAAACGCGGCGGACTGTAAATCCGCTCCCTCCGGGTTCGGCGGTTCGAATCCGTCCCCCTCCACCATTTATAGGGGTATAGTTTAAAGGTAGAACGAAGGTCTCCAAAACCTTTGGTGTGGGTTCAATTCCTACTACCCCTGCCAATTATATTGTGGCGATTGTGGCGA
>NTXX01000063.1 GCA_002559145.1 Bacillus sp. AFS006103 | reverse complement strand
AGTAGGACGCTGCCAGGCTAAAATATTATTATTCCGCAGTAGCTCAGTGGTAGAGCTATCGGCTGTTAACCGATCGGTCGTAGGTTCGAGTCCTACCTGCGGAGCCACTTTTATGTAGATTGATATTTAGCTATGCTTCCATAGCTCAGTAGGTAGAGCACTTCCATGGTAAGGAAGAGGTCAGCGGTTCGAGCCCGCTTGGAAGCTTACCTATTTTAATAATAGTATGGCCCCTTGGTCAAGCGGTTAAGACACCTCCCTTTCACGGAGGTAACACGGGTTCGAGTCCCGTAGGGGTCACCAAATTTTTTCGCAGTAGCGAGATTAACTTTCATTCTGTGGAGGATTAGCTCAGCTGGGAGAGCATCTGCCTTACAAGCAGAGGGTCGGCGGTTCGAGCCCGTCATCCTCCACCATAATTTTATTATGTAAACTACTATATGCCGGGGTAGCTCAATTGGTAGAGCAACTGACTTGTAATCAGTAGGTTGGGGGTTCAAGTCCTCTCGCCGGCACCACTTTTTTTCTCATCTTACGATGAGCCATTAGCTCAGTTGGTAGAGCATCTGACTTTTAATCAGAGGGTCGAAGGTTCGAGTCCTTCATGGCTCACCATTATTAATGAATATGCGGGTGTGGC
>NTXX01000010.1 GCA_002559145.1 Bacillus sp. AFS006103 | reverse complement strand
GATTTTCTCCGTTTATTTTTAAAACACAGTGAAATCAACATTCAGTTATAGCAGAGTCTAACCAATATCTTCTGTAAATAAATTTGTAAGTAAAAATGAAGTGTATTTTTCTGAGGTACACTGGCTATTGTACCCCACATTTTAATATACAAATTGCACTACAAATTCTCCCGAAATAATTATCGAAATCCCTTTTTATCAACAAAAATAGACCTCCAAATTACCATACAATTTGAAGGTCATTTTGTATTACATTTTTAAAGTTTGCAATAGTTAACGGAACCAGTTAACTTCATTCGAAGTTTTTTTTATCTTTGTTATAAATTCCAATAAGTTAATGTATCAAAAATTCCTAATAGTAACATCAGAACCCCAGCAATCCTTTGAACCACTATCCCAAACTTTCTCCCTTTTTTCATTATCACTCCACTAGCACCGAGGTACCAAATGATAAAAATAAAAATCAATAGTGGAATAGCCGTTCCAATGGCAAATATAGGTGGCAATATAAACCCATAGGCACTAGATAATACGACTGGCATTAAGGTGACAAAGAAAAGTATAAACATAGTAGGACAGAATGCTAGTGAAAAACTAAATCCTAACATAAAAGAACCCAGAGGATTATCACTCTTGTATTCTTTTGATCCTTTTAATAAATTTATTGTTCCTTTTAATTTGATAAAACCCAACATAAACAACCCAACAATAACTAATAAAGGTCCCATAATCTTCCGTAGCCATGGAAAATATAAAGTAAGATTTTGTTCAAATCCCCTTCCGAGCAGCCATACCAAAACACCTAACAAAGAAAATGCTACTACCTTCCCTAAAGTGAAAAAGAAAACATCCTTCCAAGCAATTTTCTTTTGAATAGAACGGTTACCATAAAGTGTTACAGCACTTATATTACCTGTGAGCTGACATGGTGCAAGAGCTCCTATAAGGCCTAGAATAAACGCAAAGACTATTGGCCATGATTCTAAGCTATAGGCTATATTGGTAAATGGTTTACTTACAACTGAGCTAAATTGACTTAAAATACCGTACATTTAATCACCTTAAATCATTAATTGATAGACAAAAGCTTAACATAAAGTGATGCAGAAAATATGAAGAACAACTTAAAAATCGTCAATATTCTGCTGAATCACTTCTCACAAAAGGATCTAAATTTATTTATACCATTTTATTTAGGCCCAAACCTCTTCAAGAACTTCTCGGAATAAATCATCCAAAAGTGGTGTCATATCCTCTTTGGACACTTTAAGCGTTTTGGTGTATTCCTCGAGCCGGTTGATTTCTTTTTCTAAAAAATCATTAATTACCGTCACCTTTGGCTCGAGATCTAACTCCTCCCCGCCGATTTTCCTCTCAAGCAAAGTATGGATTTCCTCCTTTAGCTGACCCTGTTCTAGAAGTTCTTCTACCAATGTTTGAAATTCAATCGGCGGAACCGAATTATACCTTTCAATCCAAATACATGCTAAAACTGGTCGAAGGACATAGAAGTACTTTTTAATCTTCACAGAATCACCACGGAGATAATCACGAAAATTACCTTTTGCCATATTTAAATAATGATAGAGTGCTGATTGCGGTAAAAACACTTGATTTTGGATGGCTTTCAATTTATCTGTTAATGAAAAAGCTTGATAATAAACAATGCCTGAATGGAGCCATTCCATTAGCGGAGGATTGGATTTACGGAATAACTTGAGTGCTTTTCGTAATTCCCAGCCATTAATATCAAGAAGGTTATTTATTGGAAGTTCAATGACATCACGCTTTTGATCAATGCTTAAATACCAGTCCTTTTTGTGGACATAAATAAACCGAACATCGTAATCACTATCCTTGGATGGAAAGCCCCATGCTCTGCTCCCAGACTCGACTGCGAGACAAATTTTTACATCAAACTGTTCTTCGATTTTTTTAATTTCTGTGAGGATTTTTTCTTTCATAGGTATTCACTCCCTAAACACTGCCTTGACCAAAGACTTTTACAATAATAGCGATAGTCATGATGGAGCTGTTGAACAATAGGTCCCTTTTTGCCAGGCAATTTATGCCCTTCAAAAGAAGTAATTGGTACGATTTCTTGAATGGAATTGGTGACAAACAGTTCATCTGCCTGAAAGGCGTTCTCAACGGTATAAAACCCCTCTGCCACACTTAAATTATGTTTCTTCCCTAATTCAATGACAAACTGACGCGTAATTCCATTTAAAATACCAGTATTTACGGGTGGGGTATATAAGACTTTTCCTTTTAACCAAAAGATGTTAGAGACAATCCCTTCCGCTAGGTATCCATCCTTTGTTAAGAATATTCCTTCGACATCAGCTGCATTTCCGATTTCTCTTTTTGCCAGGATATTATTCATAAAATGATGGGACTTTATTCGTTCCTTACCTTCTGGGCTGTTTCGTCTTAGCTTTAATAAAACAGCCTTTTTTTCCACTAAGTCCCCAGCAGGTGGTAACGGCTTAGGAAAAATAAGGATGTTCGGTTCCATGTAAGGTTCCACCTGCAAACCAACGTCACCAATTCCAGCAGAAACATTTAAGCGGATATAGGCATTGGTTAAATTGTTTATTTCTAGCAACTCCTGCAAGTTTGAATACACTTCTTCTCTATCAAACCGGAAGTTAATGTTAAGCACCTCTAACCCCTTATTTAGGCGCTCTAGATGATCATCTAATAAAAAGGGATGCCCTTCATATACTCGAAACGTCTCAAATAATCCCATTCCATATAAAAAACCATGATCAAAAGGTGAGATTTTTACCTCTTCTTTTTTTACCAATTGACCGTTAAAGTAGATATGCATTTTTAATACCCCTGATGAATTGGTGCCGGATTATAGTGATGGACAAAGTTCTGCAAAAGCTCTTTCCCTGAAGTAGTCATAATCGATTCCGGATGAAATTGAACTCCTTCAATAGGTAATTCCTTATGACGGATCGCCATAATCTCTCCTTCTTTTGTCCAGGCAGAAATCTCAAAGCAATCTGGCAGAGTCTCGGTTTTGACAATCAATGAGTGATATCGTGTTGCCGGAAAAGGATTCGGTAAACCTTGAAAGATCGTCTTTCCATCATGATACATATCAGATGTTTTACCATGCATAAGCCGTTCTGCTTGGACTACCTCCCCTTTAAAAGCTTGGGCAATCGCCTGATGACCAAGGCATACGCCAAATATAGGTATTTTTCCTTTGAACGCATTAATTGCCTCAAGGCTGATTCCCGCTTCATTTGGACTGCATGGGCCTGGAGACACCATTAAGAAATCAGGCTGCAGTTTCGAGATTTCCTCAATTGAAGTTTGATTATTCCGTTTTACCACCAAATCTTCTCCTAGTTCCCCTAAATATTGAACTAGGTTAAAGGTAAAGGAATCATAATTATCTATCATAAAAATCATCGCTGTTACTCCTCTGCCATTTCTTTTGCCTTCCATAATGCGGCCGCTTTTTTCATCGATTCTTTATATTCATGCTTTGGATTAGAATCAATGACAATTCCAGCCCCTGCTTGAACATGTGCCATTCCATCTTTAACTAGCATCGTTCGGATAATAATATTTAATTCCAGATCACCGCTGAAATCAATCCAGCCAAGTGAACCTGTATAAATTCCGCGTTGGACAGGTTCAAGTTCCTCTATTATCTCCATTGTCCGGACTTTAGGGGCACCTGTGATTGTTCCACCTGGGAAAGCAGCATTAATAATATCAGAGTTTGATTTATCATCCGCCAATTCCCCTCTTACATTAGAAACGATATGCATCACATGGGAATATTTTTCAATCACCATAAATTCATTGACCTCAACGGTCCCATACTTACATACCCTGCCAAGGTCATTGCGCTCTAAATCCACCAACATGACATGTTCCGCTCTTTCCTTTTCATTTTCAATTAATTCATTGGCAAGCATCGTATCTTCTTGGTCGTCCTTACCTCTAGAACGAGTTCCAGCGATTGGACGTGTACTTACTTCCTGTCCGTTCTTTTTAACTAGAAGTTCTGGTGATGCACTTACGAGTTGAAATTCTGGTGTATGGAGATAGGACATGTAGGGTGATGGATTCAGGGACCTTAAGTGTTCATATACTTGAAGTGCCTTTACTTCAATCGGTTTTGATTGGCGAACAGCAAGGTTCACCTGGAACACATCACCTTGAGAAATATATTGTTGAATTTTTATTACTGCTTGTTTAAATTCCGCTTCCGTTAACGATACCTCTAGCTGGTCAGAAGTTATTTCTGTTGTTTTTGGCTGTTTATTTTCGACTGGTTCTTGAAGCCAGCATTGTTCCCAATAAGATAACCGCTGATCAATATCGTGTTCATTTTCAGCCAAAATCATTATCCATAATTGTTCTTGGTCATGGTCATAAATAAACCATTCTTTCACAATGAAGAAGTAAATTTCCGGCATGCCTAAATCATCTTTTGCTATTTCAGGAAGTTCTTCTATGTATCTTGCATAATCATAGCTTATGTAACCAATCCCACCACCAAGGAAACTAGGCAAACCTTCTATTTTATCTACATGATACTGGCTTAGCCAATCTGTTAGTAAGTGAAGTGGATTACCAATTAACCGTTCCGTCTTATTTAAAGTATTAATTTCAAGCTGATTGTTTTTCCCTTTAATAATCGTTTCGGGTTGAAAGGCAGCAATACTATAACGCCCCCCACGCCCACTCTCCAATAACACAAAATGTGTACTATTCTCACTAAGCGCGCGGAACTGACTAAAGAACCTTGAATAAGAATAAGAAATTTTTTTACTGTACAAATGAAGTTGACGCAAACAATCCACCCCTTACTGTTTCTCTTTATCCATCATACTTGAAATGGGTGTCAGGCACCACTGAAGATTGGTGTCTGACACCGTGGAGTGAATTATTTTTTCGGTCATTAATGAAGGATTAATTGTACTAGCTGTGGAAATTGGTAAATGAATTATTTGAATTTTCTGGAGGTTCACTTATGAAGAAGGATTCCATTTTGATTGTTGAAGACGAAGAAAAGATTGCAAGGCTACTGGAACTAGAACTTGAATACGAAGGTTATCATGTTACGAAAGTAATGGACGGATTGGAGGCTTTTGCGGCCTATAAGAACGGAAACTGGGATTTAATTTTGCTGGATGTTATGCTTCCCGGCATAAGTGGGATTGAACTCCTTCGCCGTATTCGGCTAACTAACAAGTCTACACCGGTTCTTTTACTGACTGCTAAGAGTTCTGTAGAGGATAAAGTTTCCGGTCTGGATTATGGGGCAAATGATTATATAACTAAGCCATTTCAAATTGAAGAGGTACTGGCTCGAATCCGTGCTGCTTTACGGGTTAAAGTAGTCGAACAAACAGAAGAAGATGGCATTAATTTGACATTCGCAGACTTAAAAATCAATCCAAAAACAAGAGAAGTCTTTAGAGGTGAAGAATCAATTGATTTAACCCCTAGGGAATTCGATTTGTTGGTCTATTTAATGATGAATAAACGCCAGGTGCTAAACAGAGATCAAATTTTAGAAGCTGTCTGGGGTTATGACTTTATTGGAGACACAAATGTAGTTGATGTCTATATCCGTTATGTCAGAAAAAAAATGGAACAGCCGAATAAACCGGCATTAATTCATACGGTCCGTGGTGTTGGATATGTCTTGAAGGAAGCAAAATGAAACTGAGCAATAAAATAAATTTGTACACTTCTGTATTATTTACCGCCCTATTAATTATCATGAATATTTCTGTTTATTTCACCTTTAGCAAATTAATTCTCGATAGTGAGCTAAACACCGCAACAAAGGAAATGGAAAAAACCGCCAATGGTATTGGGAAATCACTAGGTTCCATTTCTGAAGCTGAACTTTTACGTTCTTACGTACCCCTTAATGGGATGATTCAATTTGTCACCACTGACAACAAGCCCATATCGACAGTCACAAGTCCTACCGAAAAGAATTTAGTTGAACGAAAAGTGAAGTTTTCTAAAGGAGAAGTTAGTAACTTTATCGTTTTTCAAAAAAGGGATTATACCTTTGAGTCCATGCCGATTATATTATTAGACGGAAGTGTGGCAAATCTTCAAATTACAAAAAGCATTAAATCGGCAACCGATAACTTAGAAATTTTGCGGCTGGTCCTGGTTTTAGTGACACTTCTCGCGATAATTCCTGTGGTTATTTCAAGCCGGATTCTTAGTAAACTGATAACTAACCCCGTTACTTCGATGATTAGGACAATGACAGAAATTAGATACAGCGGCCATTTTAAGCGTTTAACTCTTGAAGGAAAATCCAAAGATGAACTGAATCAAATGAGCGAAACCTTTAACCATATGATTGAATTACTTGAAACAAATTACGAAAAACAAAAACAGTTTGTTTCTAATGCATCCCATGAATTTAAAACTCCTCTAACAATTATTGAGAGCTATGCAAGTCTTTTAAAGCGGCGTGGTTTAGCTGAACCAGAGCTTTTCAACGAGTCAATTGAAGCTATCTATTCGGAAGCAATTCGCATGAAAGAAATGACCGAGCAATTGTTACTGTTGGCCAAACATCAGGAGCAGTGGAATATCCAAAGAGCTGCCATACATCTTGGTGATTTCCTACTTCAAACCATTAAGGACTTCCAAAGTGCATATAAAAGAGAAATCCAATTTCAACCAGGAAAAGGTCTCCAGAAAACTGTTGTTACCGATGAAAAAAAACTAAAGCAGCTATTGTATATCCTGCTAGATAATGCCACGAAATATAGTGATGAAGCTATAACAGTCAGTTCTGACCTGGAACACGGTGAGGCTTTTATTAAGGTAACCGACACAGGAATCGGCATCAATAATGATGAAATGCCTAAGGTCTTTGATCGATTTTATCGTGTTGATCAGGCGAGAACCAGGAAAAAAAGCGGTTCGGGGCTTGGCTTATCATTGGCAAAGGAAATTGCCGATGCGATTGGTATCCGGATTCAACTTGAAAGTGAGGTGGGAGTTGGAACCACGGCAACTCTTTTTTTAAAAACAGATAAAAATTAATCCATTTCTTAGCATTTTCTAATCTTTATATTAGAAAATAAATGTACTAATCGTGGTGGGATGTGAAAAAATGAACAACAAAACTGGGATCTGGATTCTGTTAGCCTCTCTATTTATTGTTGTCATTCTCTTTATAAGTTGGCATAAATCCGGAAATACCAATGTATCTGCTCAAATTTTAACCAAAGAGGAAGCACAAAAACTGGTCCAAGACCGCTATCAGGGAACAGTTACACAAATAAAGCGAACCGACGAGCAATATGATATTGAATTAGAAAAAGAAGATAATTTATATCATATCAGTCTTGATGCATTAAGTGGAAAAGTCTTAGTGTTTTCAAAAAAAGGAACCAAGTCACAATCTCCTGTTCCTTCGACAACTACGCCCCGCAATAATTCTTCTAAAAAACTTACTGAGGAAGAAGTTAAAGAAATTGCCAAAAAACAAGTAGATGGCGCCGTTGTTCATGTTTGGCTCGAGACAAAAGGGGAACAAACCTATTATCTTGTACAAATTAAAACCAAAGATGACCGAGAAGCCATTGTTCAAATCCATGCGATTACTGGCAATGTTATGTCTGTTACATGGGATGATCATAGCAGCGATGATGATCATAAAAAGGATGACTCTAAAAATCGGAGCAAGGATAATAAAAAAGAAGATGATGACTAATTAATCATAGAGTTGAAAGTTATTCACTAACAATAATTCTCACTAATTTCTAATGTTTCTCCCCTATTTGTTCTAATCTTCAGTGGATATTCTGTAAGTGTAGGAACAAATACAAAGGAGGAATTATTAATGAAAAACAAACTTATTGTTGGTACTTTATCAGGGTTACTTATATTGGGTGGAGCAGTGGGTGTGGGAGCTTCAAAAAATGATACACGAGTAGAGGACTCGATTCATAAGGAGGACAAAAACAGCACCACTAGGGATGATGCTAAGGCTGTTGATGGTGCTCATCAAAACAGACACAGCGGTGATGATGATAACAAAATCGATGACGGTGCTCATCAAAACAGACACAGCGGCCATGACGATAACAAGGCCGATGACCGCACTCATCAAAACAGACACAGCGGCCATGACGATAACAAGGCTGATGACCGCACTCATCAAGACAAACACACCGGTGATGACGATACAAAAGCAGATGACGATAAATAGACAATGAAAAACTTGGAGAACATACCTCGGAATCTTTTTTAATAATGAAGGAGCCCATCCAATTGGATAGAGCTCCTTTTTTCACTTATTACGTGTGTAAAAATTAAGATTTTAAAATTTTCCGTGCCTCCAATAATCGTTGGATTCCCGTTGTAATTTCAACACCAATAAAAATGATTGTCCAAAATACGAGATGGGATTGAAAAAGTACCAATAAGGAAAATAGGATAAAACCTTCTGTTCGTTCGGCTAAACCGGGCTGATAATAAAAAGATTTATAGCTCTCTTTTTCAGACAATGCCCCCACAGTAAGGAAAATGGTCATCGTAAAAATAATCGAAATAGCTAACAAGAGAAACAGCATTAGTACATTTGGTTCGGGGTGTCGAAGTGCTAAGGCAACTAGGATCCCTGCTTCAACTACACGGTCAAATGTGACATCAAGGACTGTTCCCCAGGAAGATGAAGTTTTGCTCTGCCTTGCCATACTCCCATCCACTGCATCAAGGAAACCAGATAACCAAAGCACTGCAACCCCCACAATCGGCTGTCCTAAATAGATTAGAACGCTCGCGATGATTCCAATAAAAAATGCGATATAGGTTACATGATTGGCATTTAAGCCAACTTTTAATAGGTTGTGAGCAGTTTTTGAAATAATAGGTTGAACGGCTGCACGTCCATGAGTATCAAGCATAATAATCCTCCCTCTTCCAAATTTATTCAGTATACCAATGAATTTTCTCAAATGGCACGATAATACTAATCTTCTCGTCTAGTTTCGAAATTTTATTCCATCCCAATGTATTAACATCAAGCAAATTGTTTTCCGCTGTTACTTGGATTGAAAAGCCCTCCCTGTTAGGTCTTACTTTTGTGACGATACCTGATATGATGCACGATGAAACTTCTTTATTTATATCACTCAACTGGCAGTCTCTATCTATTACTTGTAGATGATTGGGGTCAATCCATCCTCTATTTTGTGTTGTCGGCAGGTTTAATTCACTTTGAAACCATTTATTCCATTGTTTTCTGGAGATTCGATTTGGCAGCGATAAGAACTGTGCGATTTTTTCAGTGGCAGGATTTTGAAAAAGTGTAGTAGGTGCAGCTATTTGTTGAATTGCCCCTTCAAACATAATCCCGATACGGTCAGCAACCGAAAGTGCTTCATCTAGATAATGTGTTACCCATAATATTGAAAAACCTAGTCTTCTCTGCAGTTTAGATAACCACTCAATTAAATCTTGTCTAAGTGATGTATCCAAGGATGCAAACGGCTCATCCAACAAAAGCAGGTCAGGTTTTAAAATCAGCGCACGCCCTAAGGCAACACGCTGTTGCTGGCCTCCTGATAACTGATGAGGATAACGACTTTCCAAACTTTCCAACTGCAGATTTTTCAAGAAATCAAGTGCTTGGATTCTTCTTTCCTTTGCTAGAATACCTTTGACTCTTAACCCAAACGCAATATTTTCCAATACAGTTAGATGAGGAAAAAGCCTGGGTTCTTGAAAGACAATTCCCGTAGTTCCATGTTTATCTTCCCATCTTAGTTTCCCTGAGGTAAATGGGATAAGTCCTGCAATCCCCTTTAAAAGGGTCGTTTTACCACTTCCGGAAGGACCCATTAACACAAAAATTTCCCCTGAATTAATTTGCAAATCTATCGAACTAATAATTATAGATTGGTTTATTTGAATCTTTATTCGCTCTAACTGCACTCTTCCTCACCCCCTTTTCATGAATTGTTTTCTTGAATTTATCCGCAATAGAAGATAATAAACCAATAACAGAAACAAGATGGGGATAAAAAACAAAAGACTATAGGCTGCAACAATCGATGAATTACCACTGTTGGCAAACGGAAAAATGACCAAGGGAATGGTCTGCAAAGTACCCCCGCTCATAATCCATGTCGGTAAATACTGACTAAAGGAAATGACAATGACTAAAAAACTCCCTAATAAGACCGACGGAATAAGCAATGGGGCTTCAATCCAGATAAAGATTTTCCATTCACTTGCACCAAGACTGAGAGCAGCTTCTTGAAGTTTGTTTCCAATTAAACGAAATTGAAACCAGATAGTCGCAATAAAATATGGCAGTGTTACTAAAAGATGGGCAAAGGCCACACTTACATACTCATTTAAAAAAGCAAACTGAATCGCTAAATCATGCATGCCAATGATAGAAACGGTATAGGGAATGAACAAGGGGGCGAGTAGAATCGCAAAGATTACTCTCTTCCCTTTAAATTCATTCTGTGCTAAGCCTCTCGAAGCAGGAATTCCTAATAGTAAGTTTCCGATAAGTGTTAAAAAAGCCACGATCCAACTGTTTAATAGACCTTCTCCTGCCCTGCCTGAAACGGAAAACAGGTAATTCCATGAATCCAAACTCCATTTTTCAGGTAGAAGTAAGGGCCAAGGCCACTGCTTCGTAAAACTCCAAATTACAAGGGGAATAAAGGGAAGAAAGAGAAAAAGAGTTAACATCGTTATGAAAAGACCTTTTGCTATCAAACTAGATTTTAGACTTTTCACCATACTCTCCTCCCCTGCTTGTACCATCGCAATTGTAAAAATATTAATATACTGCCTACCAAGAAAGAAATGCCAGCCAGTACCATATTCATTGCAATTGCAATCGGTTGGCGGTCCAAGCCAAATTGAGAATACTCCTGAAACGCTTCTACGGGAATGGAGCCGAACGATGTACTAGCTAATAGTGCGGGAATTTCATATGCGCCTAACGTGAAGGCAAATACTACCCACATCCCTCCAACCCACATCGGCAAAAGAATCGGCACGATGACCCAGCGGACGGTCTGTGAAAATGATCCTCCTAATGCGATTGATTGCTCTCTCCAGTCAGAGAACAGTTTCAAAATAAACGGACTTATTAATAAAATAATAAACGGAACTTCCTTCCACATATAAGCTAATATTACGCCAACACCCCACTCATCGTGGACCAGAACGGGAAATGCTTCGATTGAATCAATCCAGCCTAATTGATAGGCAAATCTAGAATACCAACCGCTTTGCATTAATACTTGCATGAAGAGGTATGCGGATAATAAATGTGGAATACCGACCGGCGCTTGAAAAATAATATTTAGCCACTTCCAATGACGTGAACGTTCAACAAGGAATAATGTCGCAATTAACCCGGTTACACCGGATAATACTGATACAGCAGCCGCAATCCCAACCGTGACACCGATTGATTGAAGAAATGTGACATTAAACAATTCTTTATATGCCCAAAATTTTCCCTCTTGCGAAACCAAAGAGAAAGTTTCCTGACTTTCAAAACTTAACGAAAGTGAATGCAATGTTCCACCTAGAAAAAAGATTAGCATAAACAAAAGGGCCGGCAGAATTCCCAGCAGCCCCTTATATTTATTTAATTGATTGCTAATTTTAGTCGTTCGCGACATTTTTCATCCATCCTCGTTCCAGCCATTGGACATATTCAGCACCAATCTCCGGTATCCGATGACTAGACAATTCCTGCTGGGTTAGGGTAGCAGGCCCTCTGTCAATTGCATCCATTGTTTTTTTATCTTTTTCAGACAGGCGATCCACTGAAAGAGACATATTTTCTCCCCAATACTCCAGTTCCATTTTCTTCATTTGAGCAGAAGGTGAAAGCAGGGTATTAATGAGGATTAATGCGCCATTTGGATTAGGTGCATTATATGGAATAGCAAGAAAATGGGTATTCGATAGCGTTCCCTGGTCAAAGACAAAGGTTTTAGTTGAAGCAGGAAATTCACCACTCTTGATTAAGTTAGAGGCATTGGCTTCATCGTATCCCATCGTCATCCAAACTTCACCATTCTTATATAATTGCTCTAACTGAGAAATGGATTGAGGATAAGATTTGCCTTCCCTCCACAAAAATGGTTCTAACTCGTTCAATGCATTCCAAACTTGTTCCGCATCCGCTTTAATCAATGCTTCATTGTACCCATTTAAATACGCACTATAGTCTTTACTTTCTTCATGGAGAACATGGCGAATAAATGCACTTCCCGTAAAATCCGGTGGAGCAGGATACGTAAATTTACCTGGATTTTTCTTTACCCATTCTTTTAATTCAGCAATCGATTTTGGAGGGTTTGAGATTTTGTTAGCGTCATAGGCAAAGACAAACTGTACCTTTCCCCATGGAGCTTCATAGCCTTCTGTGGGAAACCCAAAGTCGTAATTAATATCATTGCTTTTGGTATCAACAAATTGGTTAAAGTTAGGAAGCTTCGAAGTAAATGGTCCAAGGAGTAATTCTTGTTGCTTGGCAATTTTAAAATTCTCTCCATTCACCCATAAAACATCCATTTCTCCTGAATTTTCATTAGCACGCTTTTCAGTCATTAATTTATTGATAAATTCTGTTGCATCCATTGGATAGCGTTTTACTTCAATCCCATATTGCTCTTTTACAAGCGGTGCAACCCATTCGTCTATATAGCGATTAATGCCTTCATCCCCGCCCCACATAAAGAAATTAACCTTCGACCCTTTTGCCTGAGCAGTAATTTCTTTCCAATCACTTTTTAAACTGGTTTCTCCTGCTTGTTTGGTATTATTCTTTGCATCAGAACTACATCCTGTTAAATTCAATAGAAACAATAAAACTACAATCATTAATTTTTTCATAAACATCCCTTTCTAGATTTTACAGCTAGAAATGCAGTTAAAATATCGTTCCCACATTCCTACGAAAAAGTATAATGCAATGACAAAACCATTGAAAGGAAGAAATGATGACATTTCGAAGGAGTAATTCAAGCAATGCAGATTATAAATCATAAGTCCAGTTAGAAGCATCCACCGAAAATGCCAGAAGCACTTTTGAACTAATTTTGCTGTTTTAACTTTCATTGTTTCCCTTTTCCTTTCCATTTATAAGGAAGCTTCACGATTGTTTCCGGGGAATTAATCTCGCTTAAATAGTGAATCGCATCTTGGAGGATTTGAGTCTGCAAATGGTGTTCCCCTGCTCTTCCAAAGCTTCTTCCCAGCGGAAAACGTAAATGTAATGACCTTGGAACCCTTACCTTTTCAGTTAAATCTGCTAAATGAGTAATTGAGATTGTCGGAATTCCTGCTTTTTCGATTGCATATTGAATCAATCCCACGGATTGATGGCAGATATATCAGCCTGGATTCAAAATAACGGCATCTACCTTGTCTTCTAGCAATTGTTTAAGAATTAACGGAATCGTCTCTTCAACTAGCGGTGTCGTATTGGGAATATAACCCATTAGACCATAATGATGTGTAGCAACACCACCGATACTACCTTTAAGTGCTAGTTCTTTGAGGCGGAATAAAGGAAAGACACAATTAATGTCTTGGTCTGCATCCATTCGGTCAAAATGCGTATGGCTGATCATTAAATCCTTTTCTTGGATTGATGATGGAATAAACCGGACTGAGGAATCACCAGCTTCAACCTCAAAAACAGGCTGTATTTTCATATGGACACCAGCAGTTGTGATAAGGGCAAACACTGCTTCCTTTGCTGGCTTTGTGAAAGGTACTAAAGGAATAATCCCATGAATTGGGCTAACCATATGCTTTGCCTTTAGACTAACAAGGGATTCAATGAACCGATTTCCAGCTAGTTTCACTCTGTTTCCCCCTCTCTGCGATCCAAAATAAACCACCGGCTAAACTTGATATTGAAACAAAAATAAAAAATAATAGTGAAATAGTTAAGGCAATCTCAGCAGGTACACCCAGCCCTTTAAAAAATAATACATAACACCCTTCGCGAACCCCTAAACCATTTACACTGATTGGCAGCATAGTGATTACTGAAATAAGTGTAATAATCATTAACAATTGAATCCACGGGATATTAATACCTATTGACAAAAAAAGTAAATCATTAATCCAAGCAAGACCGACCTGAAAAAGGATGGAGAGGATGGTAATCTTTAACCACCACTTATAATCTTCTTTTCGATAATTCAAGGCAATTTGACTTGTTTTAACAAGCGTGTTTTTAATTTTTAGGACCAAACGATTGATACCAGAGTCAGTCATTTTCTTTTTATCTACTTTACACTTCTTTCTACGTTTGACCACTATACTAATTAGGTAAAACAATAGCAAAAACATCCCAAGGACAACCAGGATTGGTAAAAGAAATGGTCTCGCTTCTTCCACAAACAAGGATGAAAAAACGGCAATTACTACTAGTGCAGCCCCACTTGTTATCCGTTCAAATGCTACAGATGCGGTGGCGATGGGAATTCCTGTGATTCTTCCTAAATAGTAAACACGGACAACATCTCCACCCACACTGCCTGGTAAAAAATTATTGAAAAATAGACCTATATAGTAGAAACGCCCCAATTTAGATAATGAGGCGTCACGCTTTATTTCTTCATTTAATGATGAATCGACAAGCAGTTTCCATTTTAAGATACTCGATCCAACGGTAATTTGAATAGCAATAAATGCTGCAATAAAATAAATGAACGAGCCCTCTTTTGCAACCTCAATAACCTTACTCCACTCAATTTTTCGTAGAATCCAATAAATTAAACAGGTGCTACCCAAAACCCTTATAATTAGATCTTTATTTTTCAAGATAGAGGCCATTACCCTTTTGCTCCTTGTTTTCCTTTACCCCAGGATTGTAATTTTGGGCGCAGTATCATACCTAATACTGCTAATGCAATCACAATTGTAAAAACAAAGAACAATATTTTTACGGTGCTTGTTGCATTTTGACCAAGATAGGAATAGAGAAGCGTTGCAGGTAATTGACCAAGGCCTGTCGCCCAGAAAAATTGCCAAAAAGAGATGGATGTTACACCTGCAGCGTAGCTAACTAAGTCAAAGGATACAATTGGAACAAGTCTGGCTATAAAAACCGCATGCTTTCCATATTTATCAAAAAATTGATCCCACCAGGTTAATGCTTTTTTCGTGACGATTTTTTCAACGACTGGTCTACCTAAAATTTTGGCTAAATAAAAACATAGGACTGCTCCTGCCATTGCGCTGCTCCAGGAGAGAATAGCTCCCCCAACCCAGCCAAATAATAATCCGTTCGCAAAGGTAATTACAAATGCCGGGAGTGGTGCGATGATGGATTGGAAGACCATCAATAATCCAGAAACAACTGCAGCTAGAGAACCAAATGATAGAAGGTAATCACGGAAGCCCTCAACATCTGCCTCTTTTAAATATTGAATCGACTGGTTAAGCGAATCCTGAACTTCACCCTGGGCTAGATAGATTAGCAAAAACAAAGCAATGAGTCCATATAAAAACATCATTCCAAACTTTTGATACCTTGACAATAAATTCCAGCCTGTGTTGGACGCCATTTCGGGATTCCTCTTTTTCAAAAGAGTGATGACCATAATGGCAATACTAATTGGAAAAACAACTAGGAAAATCTGATTCATTTCGCTTAGAGTAAAAATTCCTTCTAAAAACAATGATTTCCTTACTACATAGGCGGGTAGAATTGCTAGACTCCCCTTAGTAATTGTAAAGTAAGCGATAATTGCCATGCTTGAGATTACAATTGCGGCTGTTGCCTTTGCAGACTCCCAGAGCGCAAGTTTTTTTGCGCCCATAAACGTCCTTAAAAAGTAAAACCATGCTCCAGTTAGAATTGAAATCGATACAAAGTATTCACTATTAAAACGCATATCTAGCCATGAATTCTGAATCAACAGAATAGCAATCGCAAATCCCATAAGGAAGAAGAGGAATAACGACACAATTAATTGACCGAAGGCACGAATGACGTTTTTCATTTTCTCACCCCTATTATTGTACGATTGAATAAGTTAAAACTAGCGGTGTGCCGTCCTCAGGCAGTACATCCGGATTACCATGGAATTCAGCATGACCACCTTCAAATGTTCCAACAGGGTGGGTAGAATTACTTGTAATACCAGCCGGGCAGCTATCGAAGCACATATAACAACCAGTCATTTTTGCTTCCTGAGTATCGTAGTTTCCACCAAATTTATAAACGATTTTTTTCCCTGAGCTATCAACCATTACATCATTAATGTCATACTCCTTACCCGCATTTTCCCAAGTCACTGTAACTTTTACTTCATCACCTAAGATATATTTTCCGTCAGCCTTAGCTTCAAACTCTTTACTTACATCGCCGCCTTTTGCAACAGCTGGCACTCCACCAATTTCCAATAAAGCTTCATTGAATTTAAGAGGATTCGCATAAGCTTTCAAGACTGCTTGATCGCCATATTTTCCTTCTATCCAGTTAAGCCCATGGCGTGTTGGGCTTACTAAATACTTCCCATTCACAGTTGCATATACCTTTACAACTTTATTTTCTTTATCAACGAAAATAGGGTTTTCTTTGGATACTTCATTTTGGACCTTTTGTTCTGTCTTTTTCTCGTTTTTTGATGCTTTCGCAGTGGTATCGCTATTGGATTTTGAACTACATGCTGATAATACAAGCATTGTAAGTGTTGCTAGAATAATGAATTTTAATAAAATTGATGATCTACGTTTCATTGCCTATCTCCCTTAAAATAATGATTTCGATGAATTATGATACGTTTAAACAAACTAATATTGCCCAATATTGTAAGTTTTTAACTTTACTAAGAGTAATATGATAATAACACTCCAATAAAAGGAATAGTTTAATTGCTGAATTTGTTCGAAATTTTGACAAAAACTTATTACAATATTGTTAAAACCTAATGCTCTATCAGTTAACCAATTAAAAACTTTTGAATCAAATCCAGCTATATCTTGAAAAAGTAACACTTACATCTATCTGGGCTAATATATTATATTGAATTACTATGCTAAGATAAAATCATATTATCTATTTATCCGTTAGTGTGTAATCGCCTTTTTCGATATTTAAATTTCGGCTTGAGAACAGAAAGAAGCCCATCCAAGGTTTGGATAGGGCTTCTTTTTTAATAGTAATAAGTTCGCTAGGAAATGAGTTAGGAAATTTTCTTTAGTTCTTCTGTTAGCTTCAGGAATAATTCCTTATCCCCATGTTGTAATGTGTGGTCGATTTCCTTGCGGATTTTCTCCCTCTTAAATTCTAGCAGGGCATTGTTTAGAAACATCTCAGCAACGACAGCATCTGTATTCTCATCCGAATGTTGTGGTGAATTAAGTAATTTCTTTTCCATGGAAATCAACTCCTTACGTTTTTTCTAATTATACAAGGAGTTTTCTAAAAATTCAAACACTTTATTTCAAAAATCAAAAAATAATTTTACAATATATTCAAAAACACAAAAATATAGTGTCAGGCACCACTTTTTTGGGAACATTATACTCATCTATTTTATTACAGAGCAGGTGACGGTTTAGATGGAACAAGCAGCATTTGCAGGTGTTCAACCAATTAATAACATTAATATTTATTATGAATTTTATCCCAATCAAGCATCGGAAGAAACGTTTGTTTTATTACACGGCTTTCTTTCGTCCACCTTCACTTTTCGCCACCTCATATCATTATTAAAAAAGAATTACCAAGTATTATCGATTGATCTTCCCCCGTTTGGGAAAAGTGCAAAATGTAACCGTTATGTTTATTCCTACAAGAATATAGCCCAAACAGTCATTAAACTTACAGAGTCTTTGGGGTTAAAAAAAATGACCTTTATCGGTCATTCTATGGGCGGACAAATTGTGTTAAATATCCTTCATATGACGCCTGAACTCGCAGACAAAGCTATTCTACTCTGCAGTTCCTCCTATCTTAAACGATCGAAATTGCCCTTAATCTTAACTAGTTACCTGCCCTATTTCCATCTCTTCGTAAAATATTGGTTTGCACGGACCGGTGTTAAAAAGAATCTTCAAGATGCACTTTTTAATCATGCGATTATTAACGAAGAAATGATTAATGGATACTTACAACCCTTTTTAGAGGACGAGATTTTCGTCGCGCTTACAAGAATGATTCGTGACCGAGAGGGCGACTTACCCGTTGAAATCCTTAATGAAATCAAAACACCATGTTTATTACTATGGGGGGACCATGATAAATCGATGCCGCTTAATGTGGGTGAAAAGCTAAATAAAGACCTGGTTAATTCTGAGCTGATTGTATTAAAAGATACTGGTCATGCCCTTCCGGAAGAGCGCCCAATGGAGGTGTTTGAATATATTAAGGGATTTATTGAACATTACAAAACGGCAGCTGAATCCTAGCTGCCGTTTTTGTATTGGTATCCCTGAAGTATATTAGTAACGGTGCCTGACACCGTTAAAACATTCTTTATTTAAACCAGCCCTTTTCTTTAGATTGGGTGATAGCCTCAATTCGGTTTTTAACTTCGAGTTTGTCGAGGATAATGGAGATATAATTTCTGACTGTTCCTGTTTTGATGCTTAGCTCTTCGGCGATTTCTTTTGTGTTTTTACCATCTGCAACGAGTTCCAACACTTCTTTTTCTCTGTCGGTTAACGGATTTTCTTCCCCATATACATCGTCCATTAGTTCCGGTGCATAAATTCGTCTTCCGGACATCACACTTCGGATGGAATTTGCCAACTCTTCACTAGGACTATCCTTCAATAAATAGCCGCTTACACCAGCCTTTATTGCCCGTTGGAAATAACCGGTTCGGGCAAATGTGGTTAAAATGATTACTTTGCAGCCCAAACCCTTTAACTCTTCAGCTGCCTCAAGTCCGCTCTTACCCGGCATTTCAATATCCATAATACAAACATCCGGTTGAAGCCTTTTTACCAGAGAAACCGCCTCTTCCCCATTTGATGCCTTACCGACAACTTCCATGTCATCTTCCAAATTTAGCAGCGAACCAAAGGCTCCCAAAAGCATTTGCTGGTCTTCAGCAATTACAATCTTAATCATTTTTTATCCCCCTGTTCTTGGCTTGACATCATTCGGTACACTAATAATTAATGTTGTTCCACCTTTTGTCAAAATGTCTAGTCTTCCATTTATAAATTCCAGCCGTTCTTTCATGCCAATCAGCCCATGTCCTTCAGCTAACTTTTTCATCTCACCCTTAAAAATGCCATCATCATTAATTTTCATAACCAATTCCTTCAACGATTGCTCAATGGTTATGGAACACGATTTTGCTTCACTATGTTTAACGACATTATTTACAGCCTCTTTTAAACACATGCTTAGAATATTCTCTGTTAATAACGAGACACAGGTTGGTGAAAAATCTCCATCCTTAAAAAAATTAATCTGTGCTGCCTTAAGGATTTGTTCCACCCGAAGGATTTCATCTTTCAAGCGGATCCCTCGCATCGAAGAAACCATCTTTCTAACTTCACTTAAAGCCGTTCGAGCGGTTTGCTGAACATCCTTCAATTCATTCCTTGCCTGCTCAGGGTCTTTTGAGATTAATTTTCGTGCTAAATCTGATTTCAACCCTATAAGTGAAAGTTTTTGTCCAAGTGTATCATGAAGGTCCCGTGCTATTCGCTGCCTCTCTTCTATTTTGACAAGTTCCGAAATCCGTTTATTTGCATCACTTAACTTTTCTTCAAGCTGTCCTCTCTCCTTGCGATTATGAATGCTAAACGGGAGAAGGATCACACTAATCCAGATAATAATAACAAAGGGTAATTGTTGTAGAAATAATTTTTCATGCATGACGATGCTGAAGTTGATTGAAACAGATGTGCTAAACAAATGAATAAAATACAAGGTCAAAAAGGCAACCCTGTCTTTTATATTTCCTATAAAGTAGGCAAGGAAAAAGGCAAAATAAACGTAATTAAAAAGGCTGTTTGCAGTGATCGAAATTCCAATCAAAATCAACGTCCATAAATAAACCGGCCATCCTTTGGAAATGAACGCTATCCGGTAAAAGATAAAGAATAGCAGTGTCAGTAAAATCCCAACGACTATTTCAATCGTAGAAGGTGATTGAAAAATAAAGTAAAACGGCAAAATACCAAGAATCGTCCATATATACGGTGCAATCCCATTATTTTTTTGAAATGTCATATACTTTTTTATCATGAACAAAACCCCATTTTCACCTTTAATCCTTCATTCTCATATCATAACTCAAAGTAGCAATGGAATGAAAATTTGTTCTACCTAGCTCATTCCATATATGTTGTTTACACCCATATGTAATATTTTCCCACAGATAATTATATAATACACTAATCAGAACTTTATACCCGTTTAGACCGTTCGAATATTGGAAATAAAGGTTGTTATAAAACAACTAGGAGGAATGGATGTTGAGAGAAGTATTCAAATGTTGCTCCGAAATCCCTTATTTGCGTCTTGGTGCCGGTGAACCATTAGTTTTTCTTCACGGACTTGGTGAAGTGAAGGAGGGGTGGGGAAATCAGTTTGAATTTGCAAATCAGTATGACTTAATTATCCCTGATTTACGAGGTCATGGAGAGTATATTACACCTGGAGAGATATCAATAAAAAACTTTGCTTATGATGTTATTAGCCTATTGAAAGGACTTGGGATTGAAAGCGCGCACATTTGTGGGTTATCCATGGGTGGAATCGTAGCACAGGAAATCTATCGCCAAGCACCCGAAATGTGTCGTTCCTTAATGCTGGTAAGCACGTTACATTTTGCTCCGCATCATCTTGGCAAACTATTTTCAAACTTTCGGAAAAATCGATCAGAAAATAAATCTCTTGAGGATATAGCAGAAAGGTCTGCGAAGGTTTGCCTCTATTCTTGGACAAAAGAAAATATCGACAGCTTTTCTCAATTTTACAAACCAAATAAAGAATTCTTCTATAAATCCGCGGATGCCTGTCTAAAAGTAAATAATATCACATTACTACCCACAATAAAGGTTCCCACCCTAATTATCGGCGGCCAGTATGATTCGGTGATCCCTGTTTGGGTACAATTCATGATGCACAAACAAATTCGCCACTCCGAATTTGTTATTTTTAGGAATACCGGCCATATTGCAAAGTTAGAGGCGAAGGATGAATTCAATCAAGTTCTAAGGACATTTTTGAACAAACATAGAATGGCAAGTTAAAGGGGAAGGTTAACCTTCCTCTTCTCTTTGCCTCTACTTATTATATATTTCCTTGTACCATACTTTAGTACAAAATCATTTTGAGACCTGTTTTGAGCGACTGGATGCCCATTGATCAACAATGCCCGCAAACATGCCGGATAATGCAAGTCCAACATGCCCTGATTCCACGCAAAGATATGTTTTATCCTTACTTGATACTAAATCCATAATTGGCTTACTTTGATTTTCTAAAACTAAATTATCTCTAGAACCAGAGATAACAAATAGATTGGCATCAATATTACTTAAATCCGCCTTTTTATTTCCAACTAAAAATTCCCCTTTTACGAGCTTGTTATCTCTAACTAGGTCATTACCTAATTGTTTATAAGCCTCCCCCGTAAAAGAAACCTGATCAAGCGTCCACTTATTCATTCGACGCCACTTATCCACATAACGCTGATCGTGGGCTCGATTTAAAAGCATGGTATAGTTAGTAAAATAGATAGGTGATCCAACCGCTCTAAACATCATCTCAACATATTTAGGTGGGACAACTCCATAAATATCGAGGAGATGTTCAATCGCAAAATCCCCATTCCTGAAGCCCTCGGCCCACTTCTCCGGACCGACTATCGTGGAGAAATCGATTGGTACTGTAGCTACAATTAAATTTTTAATTGGTTCTTCCGCAATCGATGCATAGATAGATGCAATCGTACCGCCTAAACAGTAGCCAACTAATGTAATTTCTTCAACATCAGAATGGCGTATCGCGCGCTTAACAGCTATTTTTAAATATTTCTCAATATAGGTATCGAGACCGATTTTTTTATCCTCATAGCCTGGTGTACCCCAATCCAATAAATACACATCATAACCCATATCCGTTAGTTTTTTAATAACGCTCGACTTTGGATCAATATCTAGAATATAGGGTTTATTAAAAAGTGAGTACACGAAAAACAATGGAATTTCATATTTTTTCTGTTTGGCAGGATAATACCATAATACTGATTTATTTTTTCTCCAAACTTCAGTTCTTGGAGTCTGACCTATCTTGGGCTCTGGTTCACTTAATAGCTTAAAGACATTAGCCCAACGTTCCATTTCTTTCTGGTAATCCACATCGGGAATTAGCCCTTTGAAAGGTGTTTCAGTTGCCACTATCCTACCTCCATTTCAATTTTATTTTGAAACTCCTGAACTGGTTAGCTCACGTTCCACACCTTTGTCTTTATTGATAAGAGATTTTAAACTCTCAAATTCCTCTTTGAAATTTGATAATTTCGAAAGTTCAAACTTCACTTCTTGGAGTTCTGCATGTAGTTTTTTTGATTCTACTTGCTCTTTTTTCGATTTTACTAACTCTGTTTTAAGCTGCTTTGTCAGTTTAATAATTTCTTTGGAAATTTCTACAACACTTTCAATTTCTTTACTTTGGGTTTTCATGGAATCCTGCAAGGTCCAAATTTGTTCCTCGAGAGCTTCAATTTTCTCTTCTGCTTGAATGGTTAGGTTTGCCACATTAGAGACATCATTTTTGGTTGGCAGATTTAACACATTAGCAAGTGCTTCATGATTCTTTTTAATTGCATCTAGATAACGGGATTTAAATTCTGTTCTTACATTGGACATTTTTACGAAATCCTTGTTATCAGTCAAAAGATAGAAAAAGTCATTCATCTGTTTTTCCCATAATAAACTAAGCTTATGAATGGATTCATATGGATCGTAAGGTTTTTTACCCGACATTACTTCCACTCCTATGATGAAATTATTTAGATTGATTGTTTGTAGTTTTCATATAGTTTTGAAATGGGAGCATCGCACTTTTCACTTGCTTTGTAAACATATTCACAAATACTTTTTGATTTTCATATAGAACATTGCTAGTTTTCTTCACACTTTCAATATATTTTTCTCGGCCATTTTTTCGATAGGCAATATATTGTTCAACTGTTTCTACAAACTTATCTAGAGCTTCCAATTGACCCGTTATTAAAGATTGGGTAGGGGTTAACAATAGATGAGCTGTTTTATTTTGAATGTCTTCCACTACTTTGTTAATTTCTTCATATGATTTCACTGGAAATAAATTCTGTAGGGAAGTTGTTGTCACAAGTAATTCTTCGCGAGCTGATTTTTCCCACTCCTTGAGTTCCATTCCAAATTGTGCCGAAACCGTGATAGCATTTTCCTGATTCTGTTTAAGCTTTTCCACATAGTTCTTTACATTTTCTAAGAAAAGTTCATCTCGTTTGTTAAAACGTTCTGTCATAGCATCTAATTCATTAAATCCAAGCTTCCATAGAAGGTCCAAACTTGTTAAATCCTTCTCCCCATCAACCTTCGTTTCTTGATTTTCAACCTCTAGTACAGCTTCAGTTTTTTTCGTCATTGTTTTTCTCCTCCATTTTCATGTGATCTGAATGAAATAATTGTTTTAAATCTAATAACTCGGATTCTAAGCTTTTTATCTTGCAGTCGTGGATATCCCTTGCCTCCATTTCTAAAACAGATAGCAGGGCTTCACATGACATCCGAACCATACTTAACTGGAGATTATTCTTTTGTTGGCTTTGTTTAATCTCATAGATTGTTTCTTCAAGAAAATCTAATTTCCCCTCATAATCTACGATTCTTACAGAAATAGCACTTATTTCATCTTTATTCGGAAGGTCTAAATGCTTTAACCATCTTGTTGTTAACCTTCTGTGAATTTTTAATCGTTTCACGTGTGCATCCAGTGCCCTACCAAGAGCCAATGTAAAGCTGCGTGTATTGGTATGGGCATGAATTTGTTCATTCCATTTTTTTTCTAACTTTTTATAAAAAGCATCCATTTCTTGGTGGGTGGACTTCATCTAAACCCCTCTTAACTAACTGGTCATTCTCTACTTATTACTGTACACTGGCAGTTGTGCCTCCGTCAACGACAAGTACATGACCATAAACATAGTTGGAGGCATCCGAAGCTAAGAAAAGTGCAGGACCTTTCATATCATCATCGGAACCAAAACGTCCCGCTGGTGTCCTCTCAAGAATTTTTTCACCTGAGTAGTCCAGAATGGCTTTTGCCATTTTTGTTGGAAAAAATCCCGGGGCAATTGCATTCACATGAACATTAAAAGGAGCCAATTTAACGGCTAAATCCTTTGTTAATGTTATGACAGCACCCTTGCTTGCAGCATAACCTATTGCATCCATGACTAGTGGATCTTGACCACCCATACCGGCGATCGATGCAATGTTGATAATCTTACCTGACTTTTGCTCTACCATAATTTTACCAACCGTTTGGGAAAATAAGAAGACTGCCTTAAGGTTAATATCCATTACCTTATCCCACTTATCTTCAGGCATATCTAATGCAGGGGCTCCCCAGCTAGTACCACTGTTATTAACCAAAATATCAATCCGGCCAAACTCCTTCATGGTTTCGTCAACAACAAGTTGGATATCGGCGGGGTTAGCAACGTCACATTTTACTGCAAGTGAACGAACCCCTTTTTCTTTGAGCGCTTCGCAAAATTGTTGACAAGCATCGAGATTTCTCGAACAAACGACCACATTCGCTCCTGCTTCCGCATAAGCGAGAGCGATTTGCTGACCTAGACCTCTTCCTCCGCCTGTAATAATAGCAGTTTTACCTTTTAAACTAAAAAGTTCTTGAATATTCATCGGTTTCTCCCTTCCATTAAGCTTTAAGCTTTAACCTTTAATTTCTCTTGGTCTCTTAATACTCTTCTGAGTAGTTTTCCCACAGATGATTTTGGCAGTTCTTCAAGTATTTCTACTTGTTTTGGAGCCTTGTAGGGTGCAATATTTTCTTTACCAAACTGCAGGATTTCCTCTGTGGTAAGGGAGAATCCCCCCTTTAGTTTGACGAAGGCTTTTACCGTTTCCCCACGGTAGGAATCAGGAACTCCAATGACAAGTGCTTCTTCAATACCTTCAAGCTGATATAGCACATCCTCAATTTCTCTCGGATATACATTGTATCCGCTTGCAATAATCATATCCTTCTTGCGGTCAACAATATAAAAATAGCCGTCCTCATCCATTTTGGCGATATCACCTGTAAACAGCCAGCCATCCTTTAATACATCAGCCGTATCTTCCGGACGGTTCCAATAGCCTTTCATAACCTGTGGGCCTTGGATAATTAATTCTCCTGCTTCTCCTATTGGAGCATCGACATACCCATTGGCTGTTTCATGAACGATTCTTGCAACCGTACTTTGAACAGGAATCCCAATACTCCCAAATTTTCTTGGTACGAACGGCGGACTAAAAATTACCGTTGGGGCTGCTTCAGAAAGACCATATCCATCAAGCAGTTTTGCACCTGTTTTCTTTTCAAACATTTTTACTTGTTCTACAGGTAGTGGAGCACCTCCGCTGCTTAAGTAATACATGTCCTTAAAACTACAAGTATCTAAATCCGATAAGCTATTTAATGCAAAGTACATGGTTGGTACAGCTGACATTTGGAACGGCTTTTCACGATTAACCGTTTCCATTACTTCCCTTGCATCAAATCGAGGTAAAACAATCTGATTTGCTCCTTCCCTTATTCCACATAGTGCGACACTTGATAATCCATACACATGGAACATTGGCAAAACGGTTATCATCTTTAAATTTTCCGGTTTATTCTCACAAGCTTTATAAGCAAAATCACAAACTTGATTGAAATTAGCTAGGAGATTACGATGAGTAAGCATGACACCTTTAGAGACACCAGTTGTTCCACCAGTATATTGTAAAAGAGCCACGTCTTCGGATGGCTTTATCTCTACCTCTGGAATATTTACATCCTCTTCTAAAAATTCATCAAAATAATGATCGCCTTCTACAAGGTCGACTTTTGCACCACCGAAACTTACTGCGATTATCTTCTTCAAGGATGTATTGGATTGTAATTCCTTTATTCTTGGATAAAATGCATCAAACGCTACTATGTACTCAGAGCCAGAATCATTTAAAACATGTTCTATTTCTTTTTCTACATACATTGGATTAACTTGAACAGCTATTCCTCCTAAACGAAAGGTACCGAATAGCGTGAATATATAATGCGGGGAATTAGGAAGCATAATCGAAAGTCGATCACCCTTAGTAAATCCTGCTCGATGTAAAGCTGCAGCAAATTTGTCGGTAATCGCTTTTGTATCGTTGTAAGTCCAAACCTTTCCATAGAAGGTAAAGGCAGGATTAGTTTTATAACGATTGACAGAATCATGTAAAAAGTCATAAAGAGAATTATGTTCAATATTCACATGCTCGGTGATTCTTGGATCATAAATTTTTAACCACGGCTTTTGCTGATAAACCATTAGATACGATGCCTCCTCAGGAATACTAAAATTCAATAGTAATTATTCCATTTAAAAATGGTGCAATAACTTTGAAGCGTTCGTCTATATCAGTAATTAGAATATTAATATAGTTACGATTATTGTTGTAAAATGGGAATTTGTAAACCTTCCTCTTTCGACAAAATTCCGCAAAAAGTCTGTGATTCCTAAATAAATAGAAATACCAATCTCCATAAATTAACTATCAGTTTTATAGGTATTTCCATAAGCATAAGAAAAATGACGAAAAGTGTCGGAATATTTTTTCAATCCAGCACACTCCCAAGAATAAAAATTCAATTAAATAAACAAACATACCTATTCCTAACCTCCTTCCAAATTAATACAAACACAGAAAGTAGTATCTTTCTATAACATTCCAACTAGGTGTCAGGCACCAGAGGAATACATTTGTCAGAATAGAGAGGACATCAACGGAATGGTTCTTTTGTATTATTCTGAATTATATGACAACAATTACTTTACAAATAGTGGCAACCCCCTTTATAGTAAAAATCAATAGGAGGGGTTAATTTTGAGTGAAATGATAATTCGTTACTCTGAAATTCCTTACTTACGTTTTGGTAAAGGTGAACCTCTGGTCTTTATTCACGGTCTAGGAGAGGTAAAGGAGGGCTGGAACAATCAGTTTGAATTTGCAGATCAGTATGACTTGATTATTCCTGATTTAAGGGGACATGGTGAGCATATCACTACTGAAAAGATTTCTATACCACACTTTGCTCGTGATATTATTTATCTATTGAAGAAACTCCAAATTGAAAGCGCACACATCTGTGGTTTATCCATGGGAGGAATGGTGGCGCAGGAGATTTATCGTCAAGCACCTCAGATGTGTCTCTCTTTAATGCTCGTAAGTACATTTCATTTTGTGCCAAAACCCTTAGCAAAGCTAATAATAAACTATCGAAGGGTTCAATCACTTTCGAATAACCCCAGTCTCCCAAAAGAAACGGCAGCACGTATTTCACTTAATTCATGGAAGGGCAAAGTTTATGAGGATTTCCTTAAATTTTACAAGCCTAATCATGAGGTTTTTCTTAAATCAGTAAAAGCATGTCTCGAAGTAAATAATTTAAAACTACTTCCTAAAATTAAGGTCCCCACATTAATCATGGGCTCACAATATGATTCAGTCATCCCTGTATGGATGCAACTTTTAATGCATAAAAAAATTCGTCATTCTGAGTTTGTTATTATCAGGAATACTGGCCATATAGCCAAGTTAGAGCAAAAAGATGCATTTAACAGGGTTCTCCGCAACTTCTTAAAGAAACACTCAAATGTAAGTTAAGGGAAGAATTCTTTCTTCCCTTCTTCTATGTTCTTTCCTACTACTAAAAATCATATAATTTACCGTATCTTTAAAAAGGAGGATTATAATAAATGCCACAAACTACTGGGAATGGTATAAATCTCTATTATGAGGTTCATGGAGAGGGGGAACCCTTACTATTAATAATGGGGTTGTCACTTAATTCAAAATCTTGGTTCAGAACTCTCCCTGCTCTAAGTGAGCATTATAAAGTAATTATTTTTGATAATCGCGGTACAGGTCTTAGTGATAAACCTAATACCCCTTATTCAATCGCGCAAATGGCAGAAGATGCTAAGTGCATCATGGATGCTGCCGGTGTCGAGTCTGCCCATGTCTATGGTATTTCCATGGGTGGGATGATTGCACAAAGATTAGCGCTTATGTATCCCGAAAGAGTCCGATCCCTTATTTTAGGTTGTACAACCTCTGGAGGGGTCAACCATGTACAGCCTGGTGCAGATGTCTCGATGTTAATGCTTTCGAGGGGTTCTTCTGTTGCAACACCTGAAGAAGTGGCTTGGGCAACTGTTCCAATCCTTTACAGTCATGATTTTATAGAAAATCAGCGGGATTTAGTTGCAGAGGACATACAAAAAAGAATAGAGATCCCTGTGCTTCCTTATGCCTATGTGCTTCAGCTCCAAGCCTGCTTAGCTCATGATACCTACAACAAGATAGACCAAATTAAGGCTCCAACCTTAGTTATCCATGGTGATGAAGATAAATTAGTTCCCTACCAAAATGGGGTAACCCTTGCAGAAAAAATTCCAAATGCGGAATTTTTGACGATTCAAGGTGCAGGGCATATCTATTTAACCGAAGCCAATGATTTAGTAAATGAAAGAGTGTTAGAATTTTTAAAGAAACTATAGTTTCTTTAAAAAATGCCCGGTCTCAAAGTGGATCGGGCATTTTCGTATAATAAGATGAGATTTTACTGCTTTCTTTTAAGCTTTAACCTTCGAAATCGCTTCATCTCTCAGTACTCTTCTTAACAATTTACCCACTGACGATTTTGGTAATTCAGCAAGAATTTCAACTTCCTTTGGTACCTTATACGGCGCAAGGTTATCCATTGCAAACTGTATGATTTTGTCCACAGAAAGTGTATAGCCTTGTTTAGGTTTTATATACGCCTTCACGGTTTCCCCGCGGTAAGTATCCGGAACACCAATGACAATAGCCTCTTCGACCCCTTCTAACATGTAGAGGACTTCCTCAACCTCACGTGGATAAACATTGTATCCGCTCGCAATAATCATATCCTTCTGGCGGTCAAGGATGTAAAAATAGCCGTCTTCATCCATCTTGGCAATATCGCCAGTAAATAACCAGCCATCTTTTAATACCTCTTCTGTATCCTTTGGCCGATTCCAGTACCCCTTCATTACTTGAGGACCACTGACGATTAGCTCACCAGATTCACCAACTGGAACATCAATATATTCACCGTCTTCTGTCTCGCGAACAATCCTTACCACCGTGCTTGGAACAGGGATCCCGATACTGCCGTATTTTCTTGGGACAAACGGTGGATTAAACGCCACTGTCGGTGCTGCCTCAGAAAGGCCATACCCATCAAATAGTGTTGCCCCAGTTAATTTTTCAAATGTTTTTGCTTGTTCAACTGGTAATGGAGCACCACCACTGCCAACATACCACATTTTATCTAACCAAGAATTCTTTATTAATTCCGGCTGGCTATTTAACGCAAAATACATAGTCGGGACTCCTGCAAAAAGGAATGGTTTTTCCCTTTTAATCGTTTCAACTACTTCTTGTACATCAAACCGTGGTAAGACAATCTGATTGGCACCTTCTCGAATTCCACAAAGGGCCACACTCGAAAGTCCATAAACATGAAACATAGGCAGAACAGTAATTATTTTAAAAGATTCTGGGATATCTTCACATGTGTTATAGATAAAGTCGCAGACCTGATTAAAATTAGCTAATAGATTATAATGTGTCAGCATCACACCTTTAGGAACACCCGTTGTTCCACCGGTATATTGTAAAACGGCTACATCTTCATGCGGGTCAATCTCAACTACTGGAATATCGATGTCCACCTGTAGTACCTCTTCAAAATATTGGTCGCCTTCACCAAGTTCCTTTCTTTCCCCTCCAAAACTAACAACAATAACTTTTTTCAAAGTTGTGTCTGATTGAACTCTTTTGACTTTAGGATAAAATGAATCTAACGCTACTAAGAACTTGGCTCCTGAATCGTCCAAAACATAGGCAATTTCCTTTTCCACGGACATCGGATTCACTTGTACTGCAATTCCCCCTAACTGGAAAATAGCAAATAACGTGAAAATATAATGAGGACTATTGGGAAGCATAATCGCTACCCGGTCACCTTTTTTAAAGCCTTGCTTATGTAATGAGGATGAGAACCGATCGACAATGATTTTTGTTTCTGTGAAACTAAAAACCTTTCCATAAAAAGTAAATGCTGGTTTATCACCAAAACGTTGTACTGCGCCTTCTAAGAAATCATATAACGACTCATGCTTTACACATACATTCTCACATACTCTTGGATCATACAATTTTAACCAGGGCTTTTGCTGATAGACCATAAACAAATCCTCCTCAGGTATTCAAATTTTTAAATCCATTTAAATTATTGTTTCAATCGAGAATTTTGTAAACGTGACATTCTCGACAATATTCCTCAATAACTTCAGGGTTTTATAAAAAATAAGAATACCTCTCAGTCTACTTCCCCGTTTTCCAAAACGCATATGTCGAACAATGCCAGAATTGTATCAATTGTTCACAAAATTATAACAATTAATTGTGAAATTTATTTGACTTCCAACCGAATCGAACTTGTAAAATCAAGATTAAACAAATTGGCAATGATATCGTATTAGTGAGCCTGAATCGTAATATCAATCGTCTTATATGCGATTAGATATGTTGCAAATGAGTAGATAGCCTCAGTTAAACCAAGGATGGTAATGGATAACCCAAAGATAAATAAGTTAATGAATAAAATAAATTGTCCAATCGAAAAAGCGCTACGTTTACTAAAAAGAATCGCTAAAACTTCCGTACCATCCAAACATCCTCCAAACCGAATCGTTATTCCGACCCCCAATCCCAAGCTAATTCCTCCAAAAAGAATCACTAATAATGGGTTGTGTGTGATAACAGGAGAATTCTCTAAAAGGTGTGTTCCAAAGGATAGAACAAGAATGGCAAAAAGACTCAGCATTAAAAATCTTCTTCCTAGAAATGAATAAGCTATTAAGAAAAAGGGAGTATTTAATAGTAATAGAAATAATCCTATTTCTTGATTAGTAATATGGGAAAGAAGGATGCTAATTCCAATAATTCCTCCATCGATAACAAAATTTTTCACAAGAAATAGTTGCAGGGAAATTGCAACAAGTAATACACCGAATAAAATAAACCCTACCCGTTTAATAAGGGAAATTTCACTTGTTCTAGAAAAATCGGAATAATATTTTATGCTTTTCCAATACATATTTACTTGTCCCCTTTTTGTTGCTCTCAAATGCAGTGACACGTGTATTAAATATATTCGGTAAAAATATAAACATTCGCTATGACTTCAATTGTAAAAATAAAAGAGCAGCTAGGAACAAACTTTACATTTGTTACTAACTGCTCTTTAGTTGAACTTTATGAAACAGATTCTAGTTAATGACTCTATCCCCCTATTGAAACAACAAAAGGACGAGTCCTTTATCGACTTGTCCTTTTATGTGTGATTACTAATTTAGCATCTTAAATACTTGCTCCACATCTTTATCGCCACGACCTGATAGGTTAACAATCAATATATCGTCGGTAGCTAATTCTTTAGCCAGCTTTATCGCATATGCTACAGCATGAGAACTTTCTAGAGCAGGAATAATGCCTTCCGTCTTACTTAACACTTGAAAGGCCTCTAGTGCTTCCTGCCCTGTTACGGTTACATATTCAGCACGCCCGCTTGTTTTCAAATGGCTGTGCTCTGGTCCGACACCAGGATAATCAAGTCCTGCAGCAATTGAATACGTTGGTTTAGGCTCGCCCTTTTCATCTAGTAATGTTAAACATCTAAAACCATGGATCACACCTGGCACACCTTCAGTCAGAGTTGGTGCCTCCGCGGGTTCTACCCCAATTAAACGCACATCTTTTTCATCAATATAATGGGCAAAGGCTCCAATGGCATTACTTCCGCCTCCCGCACAGGCAATCACCGCTGTCGGAAGCCGGCCTTCTTTCTCAAGAACCTGGCGCTTCGACTCTTCACTAATAATTGATTGAAAATGTTTGACCATTGAAGGATATGGGTGTGGACCCACAGCTGAACCTAATAGGTAAAAGGTATTTTTATAGTTTTGCACCAAGTCGCCTAAGGCTTCATCAACCGCATCCTTTAAGCGGGCCTGCCCTTTTTCTACTGGTACAACTTTCGCTCCTAATAATTCCATTCGAAAGACGTTGAGCGCTTGACGTTCCGTATCCAGCTTGCCCATATAAATGATACATTCCATCCCGAACATGGCACATGCGGTTGCAGTTGCCACACCATGCTGGCCTGCTCCCGTTTCAGCAATAATTCGCTTCGCCCCCATTCGTTTGGCTAAAAGAATCTGACCGATGGCATTATTAATTTTGTGTGCCCCCGTATGATTTAAATCTTCTCGTTTCAGATAGATTTTTGCCCCTTGATTTTGTTTCGTTAAATTTTCAGCGAAGGTTAACGGATTTTCTCTGCCTATATATTCCTTTAAGTAATACTTAAATTCCTCAATAAATTCCGGGTCATCCTTATAACGGAAAAATTGTTCTTCTAATTCGTTCATTACTAGTTGTAGCTCCTCAGGTACAAAACTTCCGCCAAACTCTCCAAAATACCCTTTCTTCTCTACACTAACTCTTTCCATGCTCATCTCGACTCCTTCTAAACTATTATCTGAACTAGCCTTTAATTAACTGAATATTCCTTTAATTATTTTACCATACTGTTTATTTTCTGCAACCATTAACTCTCCTGATCTAATTGAAAAAGCCTGCAAAGTAAAGTTTGCAGGCTTTTTCACTAGATTCTAGTATTTTCTCTTTATTCATATCTCAAGGAATCAATAGGATCCAGTTTAGATGCCTTATTTGCTGGAAGCAGCCCAAACACCACCCCAATGACCATCGAAAATAGCACTCCGCCTAGCACTACTTGCCAAGATACCAAGGCTGGCCAGCCTGCAAAGAAACTCACTATTGTTGACGTTCCCCAGCCTAGTAAGATTCCGAGGATTCCCCCAATAAAGGTAAGTGTCATCGATTCAATTAAAAATTGTGTTAACACCTGACCTCGTGTGGCCCCCAGTGCCATCCGGATTCCTATTTCCCTTGTTCTTTCGGTCACTGATACGAGCATAATATTCATGACACCAATCCCGCCGACAAATAAAGAAATCCCCGCAATACTGCCGATAATTAAGGTCATAATTTTTGTGATTTGTCCTACTCCTTGAGCGATTTCTTCCATATTGATAACCTGATAAGATTTTTCCGTATTATGTAGGTTATTTAAAAGCTTTGCTGCCTTTTTACCTGCCACCTGCAATTGGTCAGCCGAAGCAACTTGCAGGGTTACTTGGGTAAAATCGCTGCTACCGTAAATAGTTTTCCAAGTTTGGAATGGGATATAAACCTCCATTGAACCAAAGGAAAAGAGACCGGTTGGTTTTTCCAGGACCCCAATAATTTCGATTGGCTGGTTAGCAACCATAACAACATTACCAACTGGATTTTTCCCTTTAAATAATTCCTCTTGTAATTTATTACTAACTAGCCCTGCCCTCCGGCCGCCTAAAAAATCAGAAACAGAAAAATTCCTTCCCTTGTCAACCTTCAGCTCATTTAATTTAAGATATGCTTGATTAATACCCGTTGTCGATACATCCCCTGTTTCCTTTTGGAATCGAATGGCTGACAATTTAGTGCTGGATGCAACTACACTCTTTATTTCCGGAATTTGTTCAAGCGCCCTGATATCTTCCTGTTTGAAAGGAGCTTGTTGAAATATATTAGGGTTTGCTCGAATTTCCTCATCTGAAGGCTGATAAAACAATTGAATTGTATTCCCCGGACCTGTAATCTGTGTTTTTAACATCGCCTCTCCGCCCTGCCCGATAGCTACCACGATGATGACAGCACCGACACCAATAATAATTCCAAGCATCGTCAGAATACTGCGCATTTTATGAGCTTTAAGGGAGCTTAATGCCATAAACAGATTTTCCATAAAACTCATTCACTTTGCCCCCCTTCCACCCTCAGAAGGAGACAGAATCCTTCCGTCTCTAACCATAATCGTTCTGTTTGCGTATTCCGCCACTTCAGATTCATGGGTAACAACGATAATGGTTACACCTTCCTCATTCAGTTCCTTAAATTGTTCCATTATGTCCTTACTGGTTTTCGAATCAAGAGCACCCGTTGGCTCATCAGCTAAAATTAGTTTAGGTGTATTGACAATCGCTCTAGCAATCGCAACCCGCTGCTTTTGTCCCCCTGATAGGGCATTAGGAAGATGGTTCATTCGATCGATAAGTCCGACTTTTATTAATGCTTCTTCCGCACGGGCCTGGCGCTCTTTTTTTGAGATTCCGGCATAAATCATTGGTAGTTCGACATTTTTTAAAGCTGACAATCGTGGCAGTAAATGGAACTGTTGAAAGACAAAGCCTATTGATTGATTTCTAACCCGTGCCAATTCCTTGTCATTATAATGCGATACATTTTCACCTCCAAGGTAATACTCTCCTTCAGTCGGTTTATCCAGACAGCCGATAATATTCATTAAGGTTGATTTACCTGAACCAGATGGACCCATAATGGCAGCAAATTCACCTTCGTGAATCATGAGATCGATACCGTTTAAGACAGGGACACTTTCTTTACCAAGCAAAAACGATCTAGTGATGGATTCTAGCCGGATCATTTGACTGTCACTTCCAACCCATCCTTAATATTATCAGGTCCATTAACAATGACTTGGTCTCCTTTTGAAACACCTTCAAGGATTTCAATCTTCTTCCCTGATGTAATGCCGGTTTTGACATTCTGCTTTCGGGCTTTTCCATCCTTTACAAGATACACATATGGCTTATCCCCATCGTCAAATAATGTATCTAGCGGCAGGACCATCGCTGTTTTTTTATCGGTTTCAATCTCCATGATGACTTGGAAGCCTGGTTTTAACGTTTTGGTATCACCAGAAATTTTTACGGTGACGGGATACTGAACGGCCTGGGTGCCATTTTGCAAACTCGTTTGGCTTTGATCAGGTAAAATAGCAGTCTTGGTAATAACACCTTGCCACTCTTTGCCAGGGACTGCATCCGATCGAAGAATCACTTTTTGTCCACTGCTAACTTTTAGGGTGTCGTATTCTGACAAAAGCCCTGATGCTGTCATTCCTTCTAACTTACCAATATGTATAATAGGCTCGTTTGCTGCTTCGATCGAAGATGATGATGGTTTCTTTGCGGTTAATACGATACCTGCGATTGTACTCTTAATCTTTAATTCATCTTGTTTTTTACTTATCAGGTCTTTTTGAAGTTCTGTTTGCTCTAGTTCGATGTTAGCTAACTTTTTTTCCATCTCAAGCTGTTCAAATTCAGGGGCAAGCTGTTTTTTTGCTTCCTTTTTTCCTACTCCTACTTGCTCACTTAACGTCTTTTCTTTATCTTTCAATTGATCAAGTTTCTTATCTATTTGGTCGATCTTTAAATTTGCAGATTCGACAGATAATTTATTTTGCTCAATTTCAAGCTCAAGCTGTGCGTTTTGCAGTTTGGCCAGGACAGTGCCTTTCTTTACTGTCTGGCCTTCTTTGACTAGTAGTTCCTTGATTTCCCCTTTTTCAGGTGTTGCATATACCATTTGCTCCTCCGGAAGTTTCACGGTCCCAGGAATCATTAAAAGCGAAGAGATTTCCTCTTGACTACCTTCTGTGGTTTTAACGGAAGGTCCCTTTGCAAGAACTTGCCGGTAGACACTGACAGAAATCATAGAAATGACCAAAATAATTACACCAAGCGCAATCCAAGTTTTCTTTTTCATTATAACTTCGGAGCTCCTTGCAGGAGAGTCCCAATCAAACCAAAGCCAATACTAATGAGGAAGAATATGATGGCTATCGTCCATGCGATCCCTTTAGAAAATTGTGCTGTTTTATTAAGTCCAAGTGCAGTCAACACCACGGACCAAATCCCAAATACCTCGATGGAACCTAGTACACCAGCTTTTTCCTGATTCAGCACCCCTGCTAAACTAGTAATATATATTTCCGGATTTCCACCAATTGCATAGCTAATGGCCATATTTAAAATTAAACCAGTTGCCCCGATAATCATAATATAAGTATTCATCGAGAGTAATTGTTTAAAAGAAACCGTTGAACTTGCAATTCTCGCAATCGCTAATTGAATAGCACTGCTGATTAACACTCCAATAATCGGCGTAATAATCCCTGTTACCATAACTGTTACTTTAGTAATTGTTAAAACCAAATCTATCTGGTCTTTTGGCACTCCCTGTTCAATTAAAGTATCTGCATCCAAAGATAGTGCCATAAAAGCCATACCTATCACATAGAGGAAACTAATTATAATAAGCGGTACCCATATTTTCGGGCTTTGCTTAATCCTCTCAAACTGCAAACCGGGACTTGTAAACATTCCCAATAACTTCGGGTTCTCATTCAAAATATTCACTTCTTTTTGCAATTCCATGTTTAACACCCCTATTCCACTTATGTAAAATATTCCTATTAAGTATACGATAAAATGAGACGAAAGTTTCATTTTTTTCTAGTGGTGCCTGACACCAAAAATGATTTCAAAAATATACTATAGTTTGGCTTCTATTCCATGTTTTTGATATAATTTTAGCTATTAAAAGTAAAAGGGGAATATAATGTCAAAAAGAAAATTTCAGTACGGGTTAATCCAAATACTTTTGATTTTAACAATCATCTTTGTTTCAACAAAGATATCATTCTTATTCATGCCCATTGGCATCTTTTTCTCGACTATTTTTTTTCCTATACTGATTACAGGATTTCTTTTTTTCTTACTAAATCCTGTCGTTAATCTCCTTCATCGTCACAAAGTGCCCAGACTACTTGCTATCCTCATTATTTATGTCGTGTTTATAGGCATTCTGGTATTAGCAATTATCAATTTGGTCCCTGCCATTACAGAGCAATTTACCGCCCTTGCCAATGCGCTTCCTGACTATGCCAACAAAACAATGCAGTATTTTGACAAGTTATCACGAAGCACAGAATTCAAATGGGTCATGAACGAGCAAAACGACCTTTTAGAAACTGGGAAACAAAAACTGATTGCCTACGCAAACACCTTACCAGACAGAATTACCGGCGGTATTACAAATATTCTCGGTGTGATCTCTAATATTGCAATCATTTTAGCAACCGTACCTTTTTTATTGTTCTATATGTTTAAGGATGGACATAAGTTCCCTAAGGCAGTCACTAAATTCCTGCCTGCAACTTATCGTGAAGCCGGGTTGATGATGTTAAAAGAGACAGGTGAAACACTTTCTTCCTATATTCAAGGACAAGTCATTGTAGCCCTGTCAGTAGGAACACTTGCTTTTGTAGGTTACATGATTATTGACTTGCCATTTGCGTTAGTTATGGCTTTGATTGTAGCGTTTACAAACATAATTCCTTATGTCGGGCCCATTCTCGGCGGTGCCCCTGCGGTGATTGTTGCTCTTTTTGATTCACCTACCAAAGCCTTATTGGTTATCGTGATTATCGTTATTGCACAGCAAGTTGAAGGCAATGTTTTATCTCCGCTCATCCTCGGAAAATCATTGGATACCCACCCTGCGACAATCATCATTGTCTTGCTAGCGGCTGGAAATTTAGCTGGTATCTTGGGAATGGTTTTGGCTGTACCGTTTTATGCAGTAGTTAAGACGATTGTTTTGAACGTATTAAAGTTTTTAAAAGCTCGAAAAATGGCAACGATCACTGACGAATCCTAAGAATTAAAAAAACTGTTAGGAGAAATGACTCCTAACAGTTTTTTTACGAGTTTCCAGCTAAGGTATCACCATCCCCGGCCTGCACCACCGCCTCCTGATGAACCGCCTCCGCCACCTCGAGAACCACCACCGCCTCCTCTGCCTCCACCTCTGGAGATGATAGATAAGAGAAGATAGGTGAGCGTTCCTCCAAAAAACTTAAAATCTAAAAACACAACGCCAATAATAACTATGACCATTAACCAACCAGGAATACCTAATCCTTTTTCACTTGCTGCCTGTGTCTGCTTATTAACGTCTCCTTCCTTGCCATACTCAGCAAGGACTTCCTTTGCTAAAGCTTTATAGGTTTCAACAATAGCTGTGTTCGGCTGTTGATTTTTTAAATATGGAATGGCATATTCATCAAGAATCCGGCCTGCTTTTCCATCTGGAATTCTGCCTTCAAGTCCATAGCCTACTTCAATTCTCACTTTGCGTTCTTGCAAGGATAAGACGAGCAATACACCATTGTTTTTCTCATTGTTTCCGATTCCATATTGACGAAAAGCAGCATTCGCAAACTCTTCCATCGGTCGATCCCCGATCGTACCCACAGTTAGAACAGCGATTTGTGCCGTTGTTTGGTCTTCAATGTTTCTGCCTAAATTGATTAATTCCGTTCTTTCTGTTTGGTTTAATACATTGGCAAAATCCTGTACATATATGTCTCCAACTGGAGCTGGAATTTGGACTTCTTCAGCATGTGTATTTACAGCACTTATAAAGAAAGTGAAAAACACCAATAAAAGGCTGAAGACCCGTTTCGCTTTCATTATTCATTGCCCCCAAAGTCAACTTTTGGCGCTTCTTGCGCACTAGGGTCGGCTTTAAAATATTCTTTTTCATCAAATCCAGTAATACCTGCAATCAAAGCACCTGGAAAGCTCTTTATTTTCTTATTATAAACAGCCACTTGATCATTGTAATCTTTGCGTGCGACAGAAATTCTGTTCTCCGTCCCTGCCAGTTCATCCATTAATTGAGTAAATTGTTGATTGGCTTTTAGATCTGGATAATTCTCAACTACGACAAGCAATCGGCTTAAAGCACCTGATAATTCTGAGTTTGCTGTCGCTTGTTCCTTAGGTGTATTCGCACCAGCCAGTCGGGCGCGGGCATCCGATATCGATGCAATCACTTCTTTTTCATGAGAGGCAAAACCTTTAACTGTATTTACTAAGTTTGGAATCAAATCAAGTCTTCTTTGCAGTTGATTTTCGATTTGTGCATAGGACTGATCTACATTTTCTTCTAAATTGACAAAAGAGTTATAGCTGGAAATAATCATGGCACCAAAAATAACAATAACCGCGACAATGATTCCAATCACCATATATCCTTTTTTCAAATTTATCACGTCCCTTCCTACTTAGTATATTTCAAAATTAAATATTATTCATTTATAAACACATATCATTTATACTTTATTTTACATTTCATTCGTAGATAACGAGAAATAGAGCCCAATCCAGTTAGGAATGGGCTCATTGTTTTCAACCAATCATTCATATTTCGTTGGGTCAACAAAGGCGACATAGACCAAATAAATAACCATACAGATTGCTGTTGTAATAAATCCCCAGCCAAGTGTGATTTGTTCAATGATTAAATAGTTGTTACATAGTTGCACAGGGGAATCGATATATAACCAGCCCATTCCAAAAAACACGAAAATAAAAAAATAAAAAACGATATTTTTCACAATTGGTTTAAGTTTTTTCCAACTATCCCTTAGTGGCACGCCTGCTAATATTGGTAAACTGATAAATTTAAAAACTTCCATCCCTTGTGTCGTCAAGGCTTCATCCATTGATCGTGGCATTGTCCAATAGGTGACGATCATAACAAATAAGATAATTCCCGGTATTCCATTCCCATTCCATTTTTCAAAAAAGGGAGGAAAGCGCTGTTGGAACAAGCGAGCAAATAGAAAGCCTGTAAAAATCAAGAAGGGCATTTGCATATGCATGTGTATAATCATCACTGATTCCATTAAGTTCGCGACAGGAGGCAGTGCAAGGAAAACAAGGATCAATAGTCCATATAGGAATTGCTTCATGACTATTCACCCGCTTCCTTGTCAAGAATCCCTATGAGCTTATTAGCAGCTTCATCAATTCTTTTATAGTCTAAGACATCAATCAGACTGCCTTTTTTATCCACTAAATAAAACGCCGAATTATGTGCAAAGTTTCCATTTTCATCTGGAATCACAATGACCCCAAACGCTTTTAATAACGAATCTAACTCTGATTGATTAGCAATTCTAGCCATCCTCCAGGTTTCGCCATCACTATTAAAATAGCCGCGGTATTTTTCTAATGTCGATGGATCATCTCTAGTGGGATCGAAACTAATACTTAAAAAGACAACATCTTTGCCTATATATTTGGCTGGTACCTTATCATAAACTTTTGACATGTTCATTTCCAGCTGCGGGCAAACCGTTGTACAGGATGTATATAAAAATGTAATAAAAACATATTTATCTTCAAATTCAGTAATCGAATATTTCCGCCCCTTACTATCTTCAAAGGTTACATCTGGAAATTTAGGTTTCTCATCTATTAGTTTATTTACTCTCGCAGTTTCCGCGGTAAACGCTTGAAAGCCATCGGTTCCAAAATAGAATAGGGCGAATCCAAACAAAAGGACAAGAAAACAAGCAAATGTATTATGCCAGGTTTTGATCATGAAGATCACTTCCCAAATCTTTTGATTTTCCACTTGCATACTAGCTCTAAATAACTATAAAGAGATAGCCCAAAATCAACGAGCTATCTCTTTACTTTTATATCACCATGTCTTAAATGGAGGTGACCCCGGTGGTGCATTGACGATAAATTCCGTTAATGGAATGACATAGGCCATTGCGACAACTAATAGCATGACAACAATCCATAAGCCCCAGCGTTCAGTCCAATAGGGAGTTTTAGATGCATTTTCTTCTTCCTCAGCAATCGGGAATTCTGTTTCCCCTTTCGGTGCAAAGAACATCATATTAACAACGGCATACACTTGAAGCAGAACGCCAATAATTAACAGTGTTCCCCCTACCGCTAAGCACATTAAATAGGGACTCCAGCTTAATGCAGTTGCATTGTCTCCATAGGTTGTAAATGAAGTTCTACGCGGAGAACCAAGTAATCCAACCCAATGCATCGCGCCAGACATAAATATCATACCTATTGTCCAGATCCAAGTTTGAATGACACCTAATTTGTTAATTTGTGGTGTTAAGACACGTTTTGAAATATATGGAACTAACCAATAACTAATCCCAAAGAATGTCATTACAACCGACATCCCAAGTGTTAAATGGAAATGTCCAACAATCCACATTGTATTATGAACGACCTGATCTAGTTGATTGGTACTTTGAGCAATTCCACCTGCACCGGCTGGAATAAAAGCAATCATCGCAATCATTGGAGCTAGGAAACGAACATCACCCCATGGCATTTTTTTATACCAGCCAATAAGTCCTTTTCCGCCTTGCTTTCTAGCTGTCTTCTCAAATACTGCAAACATAGCCCATGCTGTCATTAATGATGGGAAGCCGATAGCTAAGCTCATAAATACGTGCATAAATTTAACTGCTTCTGCAATTCCCGGGTCAATAATTTGGTGATGGAATCCACCAGTAATGTTCATGACGACTAAGCCAATAATTACGACACGAGTTAATGTATCACTCCAGCGTTTTCCACCGATAATTTTTGGTACTACTACGTACCATGCCGAAACGGCTGTTAAATACCAGATATTAACTAATGTATGACCAAAAGCCCAAAATAGTGTACGAGCAACCATGACGTTGATTGTTTCAACCCAGCCAAATGACCAAGGAATAATCATAACGATTACTTCTATAGCTACAGGCACCGAACCGAAAAATAATAGGATAAATACACCAGTAGCAAAGTAAGCAAGGATTGGTACATGCTGCCCTTTGTTATTCTTTCTCCAATTCGCCACTTGGATAAAGGCACCGAACGCACACATCCAAACCCCAACCACAATTAATGCTAACCCAATATAAAACATTGGAGCAGCTGCCATTGGCGGATAAAAAGTATACATTACAGATGCATCACCCATGATGATTGGAATTACGGCCAAAACAAACCCGACAATCTTCAATCCAAAGCCAATCCATGCCATCGTTCTTACTTTTGGAAGAAGCCCTCCTAAAGTATGTGAAAGACTGGCATAAAAATAGCCAATTGTAAAGAAAGCAGTTAATACGACAACTAATATTAGGCCATGGGCTGTTAGAACTTGATAATAGCTTAGCCAGGATGGCAATTCTAAAAGTCCTGCACGGTTAAGCCCTTGGATAAGTCCTAAAATTCCGCCAAGCAGTAAGGCTGCAAATGCTACAAATATATATGATTTCGTTAATATGGCATCTTCTTTGCTTATTCCCATTACTTTATTTGCTTTATCTTTTAATGTTTGCGATTTTGCTGTTTGCATCTTATTTCCCCCCTTTATTTAACCGTTATCGTTGTACTCATTGCTTGGTGTCCAGCCCCGCAATATTCATTACATAACACTAAGTAAGTTCCCGGTTTATTAAACTTTTGTGTGATTTTTTGAATATGGCCTGGCATAACCATTGCATTCAAGTTTGTTCCGGCAACTTCAAATCCGTGTACAACATCTTTTGATGTTAAAGTAAAATGCACAGTTGATCCTGCAGGCACCTCAAAATTGCCTGGATTAAAACTGAACGCTTGTAATGTCATAACAACTTCATATTCATTTTCACCAATCTTATTAACACCTGGTTTATCAAATGGCGCTGTTTGATCTACTTTTTGTGGATCAATGATTTCCTTATTGCTTGGTGGTGCCATATCCAAGGCAAATGCCTGATAGCCTGTGAAAAACATAAACATCATAATTATCCCAAAACTTATGGTCAGCCAAATTTTTTCATCAAGATGCATCTTCATCCCTTTTCCCCCCTATACTCTCGCCATATAAAGCCCATATAATAGGAAATACGTAAGTACGATAACTGCTCCCACTACACTTACGGAAATCCATGTTCCTTTTAACGGTGCTTCTTGTGCTTCACCCGAATTCTTTTTGTTGTTCACTTTTGTAGCTCCCATCCAACCCCATCCCCTTTATGTTGTTTATACTTATATCATAGTTGGGAATTATTCTCATCGCAGTGAACCGTATCACACATTAAGGAATTTTTATAAAAATAAATAATTTAAGATATCCCTTTCATAAAAAACAAAAAAGTCTGACCCTTATTTGGCGATACTGCCAATAAGGGTCAGACTTTTTCTTGATATTATCCTTAGCGATTGAATATCGGCAGGGTAACAATAATCATCATGAGGAAGATAATCGTTATATAATTAACAGAATATAGAAAATTAACATGTGCCCATTTAAGGTCATTTTTTGTAAAAAATCCGCTTATACTAACAACTAACCATCCAATGTTAAGTAAGGTAGCTATGACCATAAAGGTAACTCCTAGTGGCGCCAGAAAGAAAGGGAATGGGAATAAGCAAGCAATATATAACGCCATTTGCCGTTTAGTCACTGCCAACCCTCGAACAACAGGAAGCATCGCAACCCCTGCCGCTTTATATTCTTTATATTTCTTGACGGCAATGGCAAAGGTATGGGGCATTTGAAAAATAAACAAGATTAAAAACAAGATTATTGGTACCTTTTGAAATCCTGGTGCGATAGCAGCCCAACCAATTAATGGTGTTACAGCACCAGAAACACTTCCTATTATCGTGTTAAAGGTATACTTCCGTTTTGACCACATGGTATAGGGAAAGCAATAGGTAAACCATCCCACGAAAGCGTACAACGCTGCTTCAACAGTTGTAAAAAGTAAAAGAATAAAACCTAGACCTGAAAGAGAAATCCCTATCATTAATACGACTTTCAATGAAATATTCCCCGTTACGGTTGGCCGGCTCTTTGTCCGATCCATTACGGTATCAATATCAACATCGTACCAGTTATTAAGTGCAAGAGCACCGGCAATTACCATTGTACTTCCGAAAATTGTTAATAGTAATACATCAAGATTTGTTGAAAGTGAAGCGTTCGTAAAATACAATGCTAACCAGAAACCCGAAAAGACAGGCAGGACATTAGCGATTAGTACATTGGCTTTAAAAAGTAACTTTAAATCAGTTATTATACTAGCTATATTTCGTTGATTTGATATTATCGATCTTCCGTCCTTCTGTAGAGAAGGTATTTCATTATTACTCATTTAATATCCTCTCCTAAGAAGTGATTCAAAACAGATATAATCTATCATACCATATTAAAATGATCAAAATAAGTGTCAGGCACTGGAAATGACTGTTGTTTACTCCAATCGAAACTGCTAGGTTTCATGTCGTTTACTTTCTACAAAAACAACTGGAAATACCTTCCGTATTTTCTTGCGGTCGCAACGGATTTTACCATATTTCCCATATATGTAATAATAATAGAATATAGAATAAGGAGGTGTGAGATCTATTGTCCAACCTATTAGGGGAAGAAATCAACGAAGGGATTGTCATTCCATTATCTGAACCGTTTGACATGAACACCAACCTTGGCTACCTTAAGCGTAGTACGAATGAATGTATGTTTGAGGTCGAAAATGATGCCATTAGAAGAGTGATAGTAATTGGTAATACTCGAACCTTAGTACAGATAGAATACTCCGATAATAAGCAGTTGAATGTCCACTTCATAGGCGGTGCTCAACCTACTAAGACTTGGCAGTGTGCGGAAATTGTTAATTACATTCGAGAATGGTTTGATCTTGATAACGACTTATTTCCTTTTTATGAAATGGCCAATGCTGATCCCTTACTTAAAACGACTATAAAAGAGTTTTATGGATTACGCCTCATCGGCATTCCTGATTTGTTTGAAGCTCTCTGCTGGGGAGTCTTAGGCCAACAAATTAACTTAGGATTCGCCTACACATTAAAGCGACAATTTGTTGAAAAATTTGGTGAATCAATCGAATCAGACGGCAAAAATTATTGGATCTTCCCGTCCTATGAACAAATTGCCCAACTCACACCTAATGATTTTGCAGATATTAAAATGACCGTGAAAAAGAGTGAATATATTATTGGAATTGCAAAATTAATGGCGAGTGGAGAATTATCCAAGCAGAAGTTAATCGAAGTCGGTAGCTTTAAAGAGGTCGAAAAAAGTTTAATTAAAATACGTGGGATCGGTCCATGGACGGCCAATTATGTGCTGATGCGCTGCCTCCGTTTTCCGAATGCGTTTCCTATCGAAGATGTTGGTTTAATCAATGCGATCAAAACATTATTAAAAATGGATAGAAAACCAACCAAAGAGGAAATCCTCGCCTTATCAATTCCATGGGATAAATGGGAATCCTATGCAACCTTCTATTTATGGCGAGTTCTCTATTAGTCAAAAAGGCATGCTACTTTAGCAAAAAATAAACTTTTGAAACACCGTTTCTCGTAGATAATTCAAAAAAACCTTGCAAGGTTATGCAAGATTTTTTTGCGTCAGAAGTGAAAACAAATCTCGGTATCTCTATTTTGATGACAGATCTTCAAAAGAACATTCCCTTAGTGGAACAACCTTCGATTTATGAAAGAGTTTATACCCGAGCCATAATGCCAAAAAGATTGGTAAACCAATATAAGACACAGCTACTCCATACCAATCAATCTCACTAGTTATAAAAGCTTTATAATTTTGGCCGAAAATGACAAAGACACACATCGCAAATGCGAGAATCGGACCAAGCGGGAACCATTTTGCTTTAAATTTTAAATCATTCATGTCCCTGCCCTGTGCCATATATGCTTTTCTAAAACGGTAGTGGCTGACTGCAATTCCAAGCCATGCAATAAATCCAGTTAAGCCTGACGCATTTAATAACCATGTATACACTTGGTCTCCAAAAATGGACGTTAAAAAGGCCAAGCCTCCGATAATTGTCGTTATGACAAGGGCATTCATCGGAATCCCGCGACTATTTACATTTTGTAAAAATTTAGGTGCCTGACCGTCTTTTGCCATCGACCAAAGCATGCGTGTCGATGCATATAAACCGGAACTCCCCGCCGATAAGACCGAAGTCAAAATGACCGCATTCATTACAGATGCCGCAAATGCAATGCCCACTTTCTCAAATACAAGGGTAAAAGGGCTGACAGCGATGCTGTCGACATCCCTGCCTAATAGGTTGGGACTTGTGTATGGAATTATCAGGCCAATGACTGCAATGGCAACGATATAGAATAAAAGAATACGCCAAAATACCTGTCGAATCGCCTTTGGTACGTTTTTCTCCGGCTCTTCACTTTCTCCTGCAGCAATCCCCACGAGTTCCGTTCCTTGAAAGGAAAAACCTGCAATGAAAAAAATACTTAAAATGGATAAAAGGCCGCCATGAACCGGAGCATCTTCTATCGTAAAGTTTTTAAACCCGATAAACTGTCCGCCCAGAATACCGAAAATAGTGAGAAAACCGACTCCAATGAAAACAATGATAGTCACTACTTTAATTAAGGAGAACCAATATTCGGATTCTCCGTAACTTTTAACCGACAATGCATTCAATAAAAAGATTAGACCTAAAAATAGTGCACTCCAAACGATGCTTGGTACATCCGGAAACCAGAACTTCATAATAATAGCCGATGCAGCTATTTCAACCGCCAGTGTAATAGCCCAGTTAAACCAATAATTCCAACCAAGTGCAAAACCAAAGGCAGGATCGACAAAACGGCTGCCATATGTTGAAAAGGAACCCGAAACCGGCATTAAGGTAGCCATTTCTCCAAGACTTGTCATCAAAAAGTAGACCATGATGCCGATAGCTCCATAAGCTATAATCGCTCCACCAGGTCCAGCTGTTTGAATGGACGCCCCTGTTGCTAAGAATAAGCCTGTCCCGATTGACCCTCCAATGGCAATCATCGTCATGTGACGTGCCTTTAGATTACGTTTAATATGCTCTTTACCCTCTTCTTTATTTTGACTATTCTGATTATTATCGGTATTATTATAGCTTTTGAGTGCTTCCATACTTGTCCTCCTTCAATTTGAACTTATAACATCTGATAAAATTCATCTCCCGCTTACAATTGAAAAACGGGAGATGGCTTGCCAGTTATTTCGAAAAATCAAAGTAGTTTCGCTTCAATAAGCGTGGAGCTGCCATAAGTTTTTCATACGTCATACTTTTTTCGAGCTTTGTGCAATCTATTAAAAATAGCTGATCCTCAATTTCTTTCACCGTATGATCTGTTTGATAGGTCATTCCGCATTCCAAGCAATGAATGGTCGGTGTGTCCTGAATCTCGATTGCTTTTGTTCCATCTGGAAGTTCCCAATACACTGAGTTGCTCGTTTCACGTGCTGTATCAGATTCGCACCATTGACAAATCAAAATTATTCCTCCTTTGCTCCCACAGTTTCGTACTTACTCATTTGCGCCTGGAATTTTTTCTCTTTTAATTCGTCACGTTTTTCACGTTTATCTTTTAATGAACTATGCTCAGTGTTTTCCTTATACGTTTTGCGGCGGTCTAAACGTTTTAATCCTTCAGGTGTAAGGTTAAATTTCGTATCATCAATAATCGATAGAACACCATTACTTTCAAACTTTTCAAACACTTCAGGATATACCTTTTTGTAGTAATCCTCTGCACTGCCTGACTGATAATTTGTTGGTTCTGGATAAGATGTAATAACACCTTCAAAGTTACGTAATACGACTTTATTAGAACTTTGAGAAATGATATAGTTCGGCTGCAATGGAATTTTGCCTCCTCCACCTGGTGCATCAACAATAAATGTCGGAACGGCATAACCTGATGTATGGCCGCGAAGTCCTTCCATGATTTCCAATCCTTTGCTGATTGGTGCACGGAAGTGGCCGATCCCTTCTGATAAATCGCACTGGTAAATGTAATATGGACGAACACGAATTTTAACAAGATCATGCATAAGCTGTTTCATGATCGGTACACTGTCGTTAATGCCTGCTAAAATAACCGCCTGGTTCCCAACAGGTACACCAACATTTGCAAGCATTTCACATGCACGCTTCGATTCTTCCGTAATTTCAATAGATGTATTGAAATGTGTATTCAACCAAACAGGATGATACTTTTTCAAGATATTACAAAGATTTTCGGTAATACGCTGCGGGAATACGACAGGTGCTCTTGTACCGATACGAATAATTTCTACATGCGGAATCTCACGTAAATTCTTTAGAATATATTCTAAAATATTGTCATTAATAAGGAGCCCATCTCCTCCGGAAATTAACACATCTCGGATCTGTGGGTTGGATGCGATATAATTAATTGCTGTGTCTAACTGTTTCTTTGGTACGCCCATTCCGATTTGTCCGGAGAAGCGCCTTCTCGTGCAGTAACGGCAGTACATAGAGCATTGGTTTGTAACTAAAAACAACACGCGATCTGGATAACGATGTGTTAACCCAGGTACTGGTGAATCTTCATCCTCGTGGAGGGGATCTTCTAAGTCATATCTTGTTTTATGCAATTCCGCAGAAATCGGAACAGACTGCATTCGAACCGGACATCTTGAATCATCAGGATCCATAAGCGATGCATAATATGGCGTGATGTTTAATGGGATTGTTTTTGTTGAGATTAAAACCCCTTCCTCTTCTTCTGGTGTTAAGTTAACCACTTTCTTTAAGTCTTCTAAATTTTTGATAGTATTTGTCAGCTGCCAAACCCAATCGTTCCATTGCTCATCCGTTACATCCTTCCAAAGCTCGATTTCTTTCCAATGTCTTTTCGGTTTGAATAAAGTGTTTCTCATGATTAAACTCCCCCTAAATTGGTTGATTTTTTATGATTCCTTTAATAAATTCCCTATTTATTAAGAAATGGAGTATTCCATATAGTAGCGATTTTCGCCTTCTCCAAACTCATCGAATCTCGTCTCTTTTATAGCAAATCCCATTTTTTCATATAGTTTAACAGCTGACTTATTCTCAACGTTGACCGTTAAGCATACTTTTTGAAATCCATCTTGCTTCAAAATCGGATAAATCTCCTGTAAAAATAACTTCCCTATGCCTTTTCCTTGCTGATCAGAGCGGACATAAAATCCAAAAATATAGGCTTTATGACTATCGTGGTAAGCTCTCATCAATTCACAAATCGCAATCGGTCTTGGATCACTTTCCTGCCGATATTGAATGAGTTTTCCATAACGTGTAAGCGGGACAAGTGTTTGTTCATCTATTGCCCCAAATCCCGGAAATGCATCTTTCTCAAGCTCCATCATCATTGTTAGCTGATCCGGCTTCAATACTGCCGGTACTTCGATATAATAGGTATTTTTCATCGTTTCCATCGTTCTTCCCCCTCCGTTCCACTTCATATTCGATATCATCCAGCGGCCAAATTGGCTTAGGAATATTTTGATACGTAAAAGTTGTTAACCGGTTGGATGCAACACCAGGTGCATCCACATAAATGATACGGCCAACAATCGGCTCAAACGCTGCCCGGAAATGATTTTTAGCCTTTAGCCCAAGAATTCTTTTTGCCTGTGGCTCAAGACCAATATGACGAAACATTTCCGGATCATTCGCTGACATCGGTCTTCCAATGAGGAGGATATCCATGTTGCCAACGCGAATGTGTGCCGCCCCCTTTAAATCGACTCGTAAATGCTGGTTGAACGGTCCAGAATTGTGAAATACACCGTCTGATAAAGCCACTACCGTTGCTTCGACCTGTACGGACTCCCCAAATTCAGGCGATACTTTCCCTCCAAGGGACAGCATTACCTTATTTCCGGCTCCCTTCTTGCGGCAAGCCTCAATGGATTCTGGATCGTAAAGTCCTCCAAACAACGTGTCGGGAATGTTCATCTTCACCATCTCCCGAAGCAGCTCTGTTGTATCCCCGCTTCCGCAGCTTAGAGGATTATCCGAGATGTCCGCCAGCACGACCGGTTTGTCGTCTTCAATCGACATGGCCAAAGCGAGCCCTTCTTTTACACCGGGCAAATCCATGATAAATTCTTCTCTTACGCTCCAGAATAAGGAAGCTATCTTTTGGGCAGTCTCTTTTCCTTTTTGCAAATCGAGAGAAACAACAAGTACACTTGCACCGACCATGGGAATATCCGAGTAAGGAAAGCCACCAAATACGGACACATGATAAATACCTGCTTCCTCTTCGGCTTGTTTCGCCCACTCGATCATTTTGTGCATCGGCCCTTCAGCCGTTCTCATATTGATAGAGGGAGGCATCATCGGCAACTTTTCAAAAGAAGCGTAGTAAGTCACACCTTCCTTTAATTGATTTAACAAAGCGATTGCCGCATGAACACCTTGTTCGTACATATCAATATGCGGATATGTTTTAAATCCAAAATGAAGTGGTGTGTAATCTATCATTTTTTCGCTTAAATTGGCATGCATGTCCAGGGTCGTCGCGATCGGAACATTCGATCCAATAAGCCCGCGAATTTTTCCCAGTAAATGCTCTTCCGGATCAAAGAGGTGCTCGACGACCATCGCTCCATGGAGGGCAAGCAATAATCCGTCCAGCCTTCCCGCCTGCTGGATGGACTCCAGCATTTGATTTTCGATGAGGGAGTACGCTTCTGTTGATACTACGCCCGATGGGACCGCTGCCGCACAAAGCAGCGGTACGATCTCTACATCCTCTTCCTGTTTCAATACATCCAGAAACCCACCCACTTCTGTTTTCGTTCCGGTATAGGCATCATAAATTTCATCGCCGATAAAGTAGCCTTCATTTCGAAACTGTTCGATTTCAGTTTTCATCGGGCTGAAACTGTGGGATTCATGGTAAAAGAAGGCAATTCCAATACGATGTTTTCTCATGTTCTCCCACCTTTAAATAGATATGATCTGTTCATTAATAGTTCGTATAAATGGACTTCCACTCAGTCATGACATCAAATGCATGATGGGAAACTTCACGGTGACCGTTTCCGGACATCTTCATCCCCCCAAACGCCACTCCCATCTCGGCATTAGACGTTCCGTTATTAATATAGACGAGCCCACTTACCGCTTCCTTTGCGGCACGGTTTGCATAGTGAAGGCTCTCTGTATAAATGGAAGTCGATAGCCCATAAATCGTCCCGTTATTAACCTCCATGGCTTCCTCATATGAATCTACTTCAATGATGGCAAGAACCGGACCAAATATTTCATCCTGTGCAATAGTATCATTCGGTTTTACATCCTCAATGATTGTCGGCTCATAATAATAGCCGCCCAATTCTTTGACACGCTGACCACCCGACACAATTTTCCCACCTTCTTCAATCGCTGTTTTTACATATTTTTCGACTGTATGAAGCTGGTCTTCATTTACAAGTGGGCCCACTTGTTTCCCTTCTTCAAGTCCATTTCCTATTTTCATAGACTTTGTTAAATCTACTACTTTTTGTACGAGCAGTTCCTTTACTGGATGCTCGACGATTACTCGGCTTGCCGCTGTACAGCGTTGACCAGTTGTTGTAAACGCTGACTTTACGATTCCGTCTGCCGCCTTGTCCAAATCCGCATCCTTCAAGACGATCACGGCATTTTTCCCGCCCAATTCCAATGAAATACGTTTTAACGTTTTACTGCTCATTTCAGCCAGCTTTTGTCCGACTTCTGTTGAGCCCGTAAACGATATGATTTTAACATCCGAATGCTCTGCGAGTGTTTGACCGACTGTTCTTCCTGAACCGGTAATTAAGTTCACAACCCCTGCCGGCAATCCTGCTTCGTCTAACACTTCCACAAAAATCTTTGCCGATAGCGCAACCTCTGAAGCAGGCTTCCATACAACGGTATTACCTGCAATCAGGGCTGAAAAGATTTTGTAGGAAGCAAGTGCAACTGGGAAGTTCCAGGGGGTAATGCACGCCGCAACCCCAATTGGTTCACGAACCATTCTTACGTTTCGGTCTGAGAAGCCGACAGGGACCGTTTCCCCAAAGAGGCGTCGTCCTTCGCCTGCCATATATTCAGCAGTCGCGATGACCACTCCCACTTCGCCTATAGACTCAGGCAGCACTTTGCCCATCTCCATGGTCATCACACGAGCAAGTTCCTGTTTTCGTATTTCAAACAAATGGGCTGCTTTTATTAAATAAGCCGCTCGTTCTGGAATGGGGGTGTTCTTCCAAAGTGAATACGCTTTATTCGCTTTTTCGACAGCCTCATCCACTTGCTCCGTTGTGGCGGCTGCACATATGCCGACAAGTTCCCCCGTTGCCGGATTGATGCTTTCAAAGTAGGACTGATCGGGGGCACTTACCCATTTACCATTGATATAAAGATCTCCCTGAAGAATATCTGTTTTGATTTGACTAGACATAAACTTGACCTCCTTTTTGGTGGTATTTCGAGGAAACGAGAATTAATTTCCTGAAATGGTTTCGGTTATCACATCTTCTAAAATCGTTAATCCTATATCAAGCACATCTTCTTGAATATTAAGAGGCAGCATTAATCGGATGGTTTGTCCGCTTACACCACAGTTCATAACAAGCAAGCCATTTTCCAGTGCTTTCGATTTAATTTTCGGTACAAATAAAGCAGCAGATTCGGAATCGAATTCAATACCAATCATCATGCCGACTCCTCGGACTTCAACTATGCCTGGTAAATTTCCTACCGAGTTATGAAGTCGGCCAACAATCTCGGCACCGAGTTTAGCGCTGCGTTCCACTAACTTCTCTTCCTCTATAACCTCAATGTTTGCCAATGCTGCAGCACAAGAAATTGGATTTCCTCCAAATGTTGAACCATGACCGGCCGTCGGCCATTTTTCATGAAGTTCACGACTTGCTACAATGGCACCAAGAGGCATGCCGCCTGAAAGGGCTTTTGCCAGTACTAAAATATCGGGCGTCACATTCGCATGCTCTGCCGCGAACATTTTGCCTGTACGGCCAAATCCTGTTTGTACTTCATCAAAGATAAGCAAAATGCCGTGTTCCTCTGTCATCTTCCTTAATTCCTGCAAAAAGCTTGGCGGTGCAGGATAATAGCCGCCTTCACCCATTACAGGTTCAATAATGATGGCAGCTACACGAGAAGGATCCACACGTAAATCGAACAATTTTTGAAGCTGATTCAAGCAATATTCTTCAACTTCTTCTTCTCTAATGTTTTTCAGCTGGCTAGGATACGGATATGGAACATGGTACACCTCGCCTAAAATCGGTTCATAATAACGACGGTATTTAGAGCTTGATGCCGTTATGGCAGTAGCCCCTAATGTACGGCCATGAAACGATCCTTCAAAAGCAATGATGGCGGGTCTGCCTGTGGCCGCCTTTGCTAGTTTAAGTGCCCCGTCAATAGCTTCAGCTCCCGAATTGGAGAAAAAGACCGTGTCTAGATTTCCTGGTGTGATCTGAGCAAGCTTTTCCGCCAAATTCGCTGCCGTTTCATAATAACCATAGTTCAATCCAAGATGAATCAAGGCTTCCGCTTGCTTTTTAATGGCTTCCACCATTTTTCCGTTCGTATGCCCGACTGCGTTGACAGCTACTCCTGAAACAAAATCAATATATTCCTTTCCGTCTGTCGTCCAAAATTTGGCGCCATGCGCTTTTTCAATGACAAGCTCGGTCACCCTTGTCATAACCGGTGATAAATGTTTTTTTGCTTTTTCTTGAATTTCTTCTGTTTTATTTTGTAATTTCATATAGCTCATCCTTTCTTAATTGACCTTTAAATATCGTGAATGATTCATCTAAAATTCTTACAATCTCATCAATTTCTGTTTTCGTAACATTTAAAGGAGGGCTGACGATGAGGTGCTCCCCCTTTGTGCCGTCAATAGAACCGGAACCGGGATAAAAAACTGCACCGAGTTCCATTGCAATTCCATTCAATCTTTCAGCTGCCTTTTCAGATGGATCGAACAACAGATCCTGCCCACGATCCTTCACAAGCTCCATACCGATTAAAAGCCCTCTGCCCCGAACATCAGATATATAAGAATGTTTTTGCTTCAGCTCCATAAGACGCTGGACAAGGTAGGTACTTTGTTTTTTGACGTTTTCCAGCACCATATCTCGCTCATATACCTCCAATGCAGCAAGACCAGCTGCAACAGCAACAGGATGCCCACTATATGTGTAACCGTGAATGAATTTCCCGTCGCTGTTTTCAACGAGCCCATCAATTAACCGGTCATGAACGATCATTCCGGCAAGCGGAGCATATCCAGCTGATACCCCTTTTCCGAATGTGATGATATCAGGCTTGATTCCAATCTGTTCTGTCGCGAAGTTGGTACCAGTACGGCCGAATCCGGTCATCACTTCATCAATAATTAAGACAATTTCGTAACGATCACACAGCTCTCGAACTTTCTCAAAATACCCTGGCGGCGGTGGAACAGCACCTTGCTGGCTTCCGACAATCGGTTCGGCGATAAATGCCGACACGTTCTCAGGACCAAGCTCTAAAATGGTTCTTTCAATATCCGTCACACATGTCCAGTTTTGTTTGGAGAGACAATCCTCTTTTTGACGATCGTATGGACATCGGTGGCAGTACGGAGAATAGACATGGGCATAGTTTAAAAGATTAGGAGTGTATGCATGTCTTCTTTTAACGTCTCCTCCTGCTGATAAAGAACCGATGGTGTTACCGTGATACGATTGCCATCGCCCGATCACCATATGTTTTTGAGCTCTACCGGCATCCCGATGATATTGCCTCGCCAGCTTCAAAGCACTTTCATTGGCTTCTGAGCCTCCGGTTGTAAAATACACTTTATTTAAATGGTCTGGAGCCATTTTTCCGATTGTTTCAGCCAGTTCATGCAACGCTTTCGTCTCGAAGCGCATGGTATGGACGAAAGCTGCCTTTTTTGCTTGTTCTGCCATGGCCTCCCCTATAGAAGTAATCCCATGGCCTAAGTTTGCTGCAACCGCACCCGAGCAAGCATCCAAATATTTTTTCCCGTTCTCATCGATGAGATAAACCCCTACACCGTGGGTAATAATCGGATACTCCTTTTTGAAATCACGATGAAACACGTAGTCTTTTTTTATTCCATCCATCTTTCCACCACCATTGCCATTCCTAATCCCCCTGCCACACAAATTGTCGCAAGGCCATATTGCCGTTTTTGTTTTTCAAGCTCATGACATAATGTAGTCACGATTCTTGCACCGGAGCATCCAAGTGGATGACCTAAGGCAATCGCCCCTCCGTTGACATTCACGTTGTCTCCTTTTAAGCCCCATTCTTTTAAACAAGCAAGACTTTGAGCAGCGAATGCTTCGTTTAATTCAATTAAATCGATATCTTCCATTCGAAGTCCCGCTTTTTTCAACGCAATTTGGGATGCTGGAACCGGACCGATTCCCATTTCTTTTGGTGATACACCCGCTGCAGCAAAGGAACGAATCCTTGCCATTGGGACCACTCCAAGTTGTTTTGCTTTTTCTTCAGACATTAACAATAGCATCGAGGCCCCATCATTTCTGCCGGAGGAGTTTCCGGCTGTTACCGTACCGTCCTTTTGAAACACTGGACGCAGTGTTCCTAACCTATCAATGTCAGTTAATCTTGGGTACTCATCGATTGCAAAATGTCTGATTCCCTTTTTTCCTTCCTTTACCGGAACAGGAATGATTTCTTCTTCAAAATGGCCGATTTCAATTGCACGTTTCGTTTTCTGCTGACTCATGAAGGCAAATTCATCTTGTTCACGGCGGCTAATCTTATATTTTTCAGCCAGCCATTCAGCTGTTTGTCCCATTGTGAAACGACCATATATCTCCACCGGCTGGGATTTTGGCTGACTCTCTGTATTCGAATCATACAGCGTCATATCTCCTATCTTGTTGCCAAATCGAGTGCCCACCGTATAATGGGGCGCTTGTGACATGCTTTCGACGCCTCCTGCTAAAACGACTTCCGCCTGACCAGTCAAAATGGACATCGCTCCGTTAATGACAGCCTGCATACCCGAACCGCACTGACGATGAACAGTATAAGCAGGAATCGATTCTGGAAAATGGGCCTGTAATGCTGAAACTCTTGCAATATTCGGTGCATGCGCACTCTGCTTTGTTTGGCCGACAATGACTTCATCGACAATATTGGCGCCATAACCGGAAGCAGAAAGATTATTTTTCATGATGAGAGATACAAGCTCTTCTGGAGGCGTTTCTGCCAGTGATCCGCCGTAGCTTCCGATAGCAGTCCGAAATGCATTTACGATTACAACCACTACGCGGTCACCTCTTCGCCTTTATTAAAAGATTCAGCAATTTGAAAAGGTGCGTCCGTTTTCTGTTGAACTTCCTCAAGAGAAACTCCAGGTGACAGCTCAATAAGATGGAGTCCATCTTCCTTTACAGCGAAAACTGCTAAATCGGTTATAATTAAATCCACAATTCGTTCCGATGTGATCGGATAGGTTAATTCCTTAACGATTTTTGACTCTCCCTGGTTAGACGTATGCATCGTTGTTACGATTACCTTTTTGGAACCTTCCAATAAATCCATCGCCCCGCCTACACCAAGAACACTTTTTCCTGGCACGGCCCAGTTGGCGATCCGTCCAATTGCATCGATTTGCAGCACACCAAGAATTGAAACGCTCACATGTCCTCCGCGAATCATCGCAAAAGAGGAAGCACTATCAAAAAAGGATGACCCTTCTAATACTGTGACAGGCAGTTTCCCTGCATTGACAAGATTTTGGTCAATATGCTCTGGATCAGGGGTAGGACCTACTCCAAGGATGCCGTTTTCCGAGTGTAAAAAAACTTGAACATCTGATGGAATGTAATCAGCCACCAGCGTTGGAATTCCTATGCCCAAATTGACGATATCGCCATCCTTCAATTCCTTCGCCGCTCTTTGTGCAATGTATTGTTTCACGTTCAAGCTAGTTCCCGCCCTTCACTACGATAAAATCAACGTATAAATGAGGGGTCACAATTTCTTCAGGAGAAATTTGCCCTACCTCCACAATCTCGTCCACCTCTGCAATAACCACATCCGCAGCTGTTGCCATCATCGGATTGAAGTTTCTTGCCGATTTGTTGTAGATGAGATTTCCTAATTGATCCGCTTTTTTCGCTTTAATGAAAGCAAAGTGGGCTTTAAGAGGCTCTTGGAACACATATTTTTTACCGTTAAGTATCCGCTCCTCTTTATTTTCAGCGATTTTTGTTCCTACGCTGACCGGTGTATAAAACCCTCCTAGTCCTGCTCCGCCCGCTCGAATAGCTTCAGACATCGTTCCTTGCGGGAGAAGCTCCACTTCCATTTCCTTTTCCTGATAGGATTTAACCACCTCTGGGTTGGATGTAAAATATGATCCGATCGCTTTTTTAACTTGTTTTTGCCTTACTAAAACCCCAAGACCTTTACCTGGTTCACCAAGGTTATTACTAATAATCTCTAAGTCTTTCACTTCCGACTGAGCCAAAGCGGCTATTAAACTAAGCGGACTTCCGACAAGTCCAAATCCACCTACCATAATTCGAGAGCCGCTTTTAACCTTTTTTACAGCTTCTTCGCATGTAGTCAGCTTGCTCATGTTTTTTTTCCCTGCCTCTCCATCGACTTTTGTGGATGTTAACAGTTCGGTAAAATAAAAAACCGAGCAAAACATAAATCTCTATAAAGAATGTCGTTCCAACGAACATTCCTTACAAAGAGTTCATGTTTGCTCGGTTTTAATAAGACCATGGGAAGAGGTTATCTTCCCACTTTATTATAACCAAACGTTATGTATTCATTTGCTTCACATTATCCCAGTAACGTTGAACTGCAGCTTGTAGAGCCACAATGATCGCTTGCTGGGATGGAGCAAAATAAAAACTTTGAATTCGTTTAATCAACTGCTCAACACCGTCTTCTAGACAGTAGCCTATCAGCAGTTTTTGAAAATAATTTTTTGTTAGTTCAGTTACGAATGTGAATTCAGCTCCGGTAATCTTATGATCTTTCAGATTTACTTCGAGGACGATTCCCGCATGCTTATACATTTCATACATGGAAGTTCCCTGTGGAGCTTTTGCATATCCTGTAACAATCACTGTTTCCAGTGTTTGCATGCCCTTATCCACCTTTCAAAAACCCACTGAACATGTTTCTAACACGAGTATACGGGTCAGAATAAACAATGTCAATGTGAATATTTTAAATTTTCAAAAATGTTGAAGCGCTTTCAATTCCAAGAAAGGCTTACGACTATTTTTTAGACCTATACACAATAAATAGATTATTCTGCCTTAGATGTTAATATCCTTCTGGAAAGGTTAGAATTTTTTACCACCCACTTTCCTGCATACGCAATCCGTTCCTGTTTTCGTTGTTAAGCCTCCTTAGATAAAATATGGATACCCTTACAAGTTTATCTAAAATTTAATTTTACTATTAAACTTGCAATTACTGTGCCAACATTAAAAACACCTATTTATTAACCATTTGTGGAAAAAACATGAAAAATTTTTTGGCACTACCCCAGTTTTTTTGCACTGAAACTGCAAAAATTCTCTTTCTAATAAAAAAATCCTAACATCTTAAAGACGTTAGGATTTTAAATGATGATCTGAGAGGGATTCGAACCCCCGACCCCATCCCTGTCAAGGATGTATTCTCCCGCTGAACTATCAGATCGCTTATTAAGTACAAATTTAATTATATTGAATTTTTCTAGAATGTCAATATCTTTTCAGCTTTACTGCCTAAAAACAATAAAAAGGAAACGTTTGTTCTAATTTTCTTGAATAAAGAACAAATGTTTGGATATAATAATAACATTCAGTAGAAAGGAGTGATTCAAATGGATGGTTTATTTATGCGTTCTATCGAGGAAAATATTCCATTAGAAATGATTTACCTAGCAGAAAACCAAGAGTTATCACAACGTAAGCTAATTGTGAAGGAAGTTACCGACGAATACATTCGAGCCTATTGTTTGCTGCGGAAACAAATGCGCACCTTTAAACGTGAAAACATTTTATCGATTATGCCTGAATCCCGTTACAAAAACCATCACCTCCACTAATCCTCTTCCCTCCTACAAATCACATCACATTAGCTTCCATTCCCCTATTATTAAAAGCATTTCGACTTAAGTTTTGTTATAATGCAGTAGTAGAAATCGAATCATTGGGGGAATAAATGCATGGAGTTTCCAAAAGGAACAATCAAAGAAGTTACCATCCAGAGCAGCGAACTTGGTGAGGATGTGCAGCTTCTAATCTACCTGCCTGCAAACTTTTCGCCACTATATAAATACTCACTGTTGATTGCCCAAGACGGCCAAGACTATTTCCAACTCGGCAGAATCGCACGATGGGCAGACGATTTTCTTTTCCAAAGAGAAATTGAAAATATAATCATTGTTGGGGTACCCTATAAGGATGTAGAAGACCGCCACAAGAAATACCATCCCTGTGGCATACAAAATCAACAATACATACGTTTTCTAGCCCATGAATTAGTTCCTTACCTTGATAAAGAGTTTCCTACTTATCAAATGGGATCGACGAGAGCACTGATTGGTGACTCGCTTGGTGGTGCTGTTTCGCTAATGACAGCGCTTCAATATCCACATACATTCGGAAAAGTCCTGATCCAGTCTCCTTATGTGGATGAGTATATTTTGAATTCTGTCGAGCACTTCTCAGAAGGACAGCTATTACAGCTCTATCATGTAATAGGAAATCAAGAAACAGGAGTTGAGACAACAGATGGAAACTTAAAAGATTTCCTAACCCCAAATCGCAGGCTTTCAAAAATAATTTCAGAAAAACCCATTACCTATTTCTATGAAGAATTTAACGGAAATCATACTTGGACTTACTGGCAGCCAGATTTAAAAAGAGCCCTTAAAATGCTTTTTTAATCTTCCTAGTATGGACATCAACGATAAGTTGTTTAATATATTTCGAAAATTTGTTATAATATTAAGAAGGTTAATTTTTGTATCTGAAAAAAGTCCTGTTTATCATAATGGAGGTATTCGAATGAAATTTGGTGTTGTTATTTTCCCATCAAAAAAACTACAAGATTTAGCTAATTCCTATCGAAAGCGTTATGACCCGCATTATTCTTTAATTACGCCACACCTCACACTGAAATATTCATTTGAGGCGACCGAAGAAGAGGCTAAAGAATATGCTGAAAAATTACGGAGAGTCGCTGTAAACCATAATGCTTTCCCATTAAAAACTTCTAAAATCAGTTCCTTTCAACCCGTTAATAATGTTATTTATTTTAAAGTGGATAAGACGGAAGAACTTTCCGCCTTGCATAATGAAATCAACCAAGAAGTTTCGGAGCAAAATTCAGATTATGCATTTGTTCCTCATATTACTATTGGACAAAAGCTATCAAATGATGAGCATTCTGATGTATTTGGTTCACTCCGGATGACCAAAATAAATCATGAAGAAACGATTGATCGCTTCCATCTTCTGTATCAGCTAGATAATGGTTCTTGGACCGTTTATGAAACATTTCGTCTTGGAAAGGAATAGTTTAAGTGACAGTAAAGATTGTTGAAAATCAAAAAGAACGTGAAGATGCTTATTCCGTTAGAAAAACTGTTTTCGTTGAAGAGCAAGCAGTTCCACTTGAAGAGGAAATTGATGCCTACGAGGACGATGCAGAACACTTTATCATGTACGATGAAGATTCTCCTATTGCGGCGGGCCGATTTCGTTTCGTTGATGGCTATGGAAAAGTTGAGCGAATTTGCGTATTAAAAGTGGCTAGAAAAACTGGTGCAGGTAAAGCGATAATGAATGCAATCGAGAGTTATGCCCTTAAAAAAGATATTCATAAATTAAAGCTTAATGCTCAAACCCATGCCATTCCCTTTTATGCCGGACTTGGTTATGAAGTTGTCTCAGAGGAATTTATGGATGCTGGAATTCCCCATAAAACGATGTTAAAAGAAATATAAACATAGGAGGCACTTGGCGCTTTAAGCGGCAAGTGCTTTTTTGGTAATTCCATCAATGTTCGGGAATCCCTTTTAGTTCCCTTCAGGTTTTGATATGATAGAACATGTCTTGATTTTTGGATATAGAGGGTAAAAACTATGAAAACAGCGATTTATCAAAATCAGAATATTCTCCTTGAACAATTAAGCAGGGATCAATATCAAAAAATATTTCTGGCCGGAAAAAATGGTCAACTGAACTGTTCTATATGTAAAGAGACCGTTCGATTGTTTTTAGGTATTCAGAAGGAACCACATTTTTATCATATGCATTCACCCGATATACATTGTCCAGAGCCCACTGTAACTGCGGTGAAATTAGATTCCCACCAATCTACGGAGATAAATGGATTTCACATGCCAAAGGGCAGGACGATTACAACGCCCCCACCAAGCATTGATAAGTTCAAAACCGCCACAAACATTGAATATATTGTTCCATACAAACAGCCAATGTGTAACACCCCTGTGGAGCGCTCACCTTACTTACAGCAGCTTGCCGAAAGTGGCGTTATTTTAGATGAAAGTCAGGCAGCCGCAGTCATGGAGACTGAAGGCTCTTTATTAGTCCTTGCAGGTGCCGGGAGTGGCAAAACTCGTGTATTAACTGCAAGGACAGCGTTTATGATGAATGAAAAACACTTGGATCCAAGGACAATAATGCTTGTTACTTTCACATCGAAAGCGGCTGCTGAAATGAAAAACCGGCTGCTTTCGTACCCGCAAATGAAACGAGAAAAAGTCACTCAACTTGTTACCGGTACCTTCCATAGCATTTTTTATCGAATCCTTATGTTCCACGATGGAAGTAATTGGTCATCAAATAAATTGCTGAAAAAAGAATGGCAACGGGATAAAATTTTGAAGGAATCAGGTAAAGAGCTCGACTTGTTGGAAAAAGAATTTGCCTATGATTTGGCCCTTCAGCAAATCGGCCTTTGGAAAAACTCATTACTAATGCCGGATGAAGTGAGGCCTGCTTCCGAATGGGAAGAAAAAGTAGTCTTTTTATATAAAAGATATGAGGAATATAAGAATAGAGAGGGTTTGTTTGATTTTGATGATATGCTGATTGGCTGCTATCAGCTGTTTGTCTCGACCCCTGCCCTGCTTGAACAGTATCAAGAGCGGTTTCATTATTTCTTAATTGATGAGTTTCAGGATATCAATAAGGTGCAGTACGAGCTCATTAAACTTTTATCAGGTAAACATAAAAATGTTTGTGCCGTTGGTGACGACGATCAAGCAATCTATTCCTTTCGTGGTAGTGATCCTAGTTATTTGTTGGAATTTGAAAAAGATTTTCCATATGCCAAAATGGTCACACTTGACCAAAATTACCGATCGTCACATGAAATAGTTACTGCCGCTAATCAAATGATAGCTGCCAATAAAGTGAGAAGAACGAAGAAAATGAAGGCACAGTTTTCAGCCGAAAGACTCCCGCAGTTATTTTTCCCCTTTGATGAAGAGGAAGAAGCAACAATGATTCTTACAGATATACAAGAGCAGATTTCACTCGGAGCCAATCCGTCAGACTTTGCGATTCTTTACCGGACCAATGCCGGGTCTCGCGCAGTCTTTGAAAGGCTGGCTGGCTCCAACCTTCCTTTTAAAATTGATTTAGATGCAGAGGCTTTCTATGAACGTTATATTGTGAGAAGCGCTCTGGCATTTCTAAAGGTAAGTTTAAATGAAGAGGACCCGCAAGCAATGGCAGACATATTGCCATTACTTTTTTTAAAACAGACAATCCTCAAAGAATTAAAAGCACAAAGCATCCTGAGAGACTGCAGTCTTCTTGAGGGACTCGCACACTTAACCACAGCCCATGCATTTCAGGAAAAGAAATTAAAAAAGGCTGTCACGATTATTCGTGGATTGAAGCATACGTCACCGCTAACAGCGATTGAAAAGATAGAGAAAGATATTGGCTTTCTTGATTTTCTAAAAAAACGCGGAAATGAATCGAATAAGCTTGAAAAAGGATCGGACGACCTTAAGGATTTAAAAGTGGCAGCCAAAAGTTTTGACAGCCTTGAAACGTTTCTGGCACATACCGAGCATATGTCGGCGATGAATCGAGAAATCAAAAATTTAAGTAAACATTTTCAAGAAGCCATCAGCCTAAGTACAATCCACCGCTCAAAAGGTCTTGAGTACAAAACCGTTTATATTATCGGTGCAGTCGATGGCAGCCTTCCTCATGATTTTGCCTTAGAAGCTTATCGGAATGGTGACTTTAATGCACTTGAGGAAGAAAGAAGATTATTTTACGTTGCGATGACTCGTGCAAAGAAGCAGCTGTTTATTTCTGTTCCACAAAATAGAAGAGGAAAAAAAGCCAATCGATCACGGTTTATTGCTCCGCTTAATAAAAAGAAGAAGACCCATTCCTAAATTAGGAAGTGGTCTTCTTTTTTTATTTCTTATTGATCATATTCGAGATTGTATTGAGGTCAAGTTGTTTTCCATCGTTGATGATCGATTTAACAATTTGATCTTCCATTTCCTGATTTACCGGTTTATTGGCAATTTGAGAAACTCGACGGATCACATTACGGACAGTTTTTTCATCTTTAAAATTCGCATTTTGTAATGAATTGGCTAAATCAAAGATATCTTTCATATTAACGCCCGTTTTCTTTTCAATGTTTTTAAAAAATCCATTATCCATGTTCAAAGATCACGCTCCTTCATAAACTACTTTTATTGTATGAAGGAAGGGCAAAATGGTGAATAAAATAGGAAAAGCGTAAGCGCCCATAGGCACATACGCTATTGAAGCAAAGAAAGGGCAGGCCATCTTTTTTGGCCAACCCCTTCCCTTAATACAAGCTTACTGTTTATTAATAGAAGCTTGCACCAACAATGATTAAAAGGATGAATAATACGACGATTAATACAAAAGTTGAACCGCCGCCAAACCCACCGCCGTAGCCGTAGCCGCCATATCCAAAGCACATAGAATGTCACCTCACTTCTGTAATCTCATTAATAACATATGAAATTACTTTATACTGTGTGTAGGCAATACATCTATTTCAGGACTGTGGAATCTAAAATGTGTAGGTTATCCTTTGGGTTTAAAAATTAGTGCACCTATAAATCCAAATATTATTGCTGCAGAGATACCGGAACTTGTCACTTGAAACATACCGGTCAATACTCCGATCAGCCCATGTTTCTCTGCATCCTGCAGGGCTCCGTGGACTAAAGAATTACCAAAACTGGTAATTGGTATGGTAGCTCCAGCCCCTGCAAAGTCAACCAGTGGCTCATACAGTCCGAAACCATCCAATATTGCTCCGATAACAACAAGCAAACTTAGTGTATGACCTGGGGTAAGCTTGGCAACATCAAATAAAAGCTGCCCGATAACACAAATTAGCCCGCCGATAACAAATGCCCAGAAAAACATCGCTAGCATTTGATCACTCCTTATCTCCATTCATTTCGATTGCAACCGCATGTGCAATACAGGGGATCGATTCGTTTTGCTGAAAACTCAGCGGTGACAGCAAAGCCCCTGTTGCAACTACGAGGATTCGTTTAAATATACCCTTTTTCAATTGGTTTAATAAATGCCCATATAAAGCTGTTGCTGAGCATCCCGCGCCGCTTCCACCCGATTGTACAGGCTGATCATCTTTATACATTAATAAACCACAATCCTGGAATTGTTTCCGCTCTAATTGAAGACCACTTTTGTTGATTAACTCGAAAGCTGTATCATGACCGACCCTTCCCAGATCGCCGGTTACAATTAAATCATAATAAGAGGGATCTAATTGAAGATCACGGAAATGGGCCATTATTGTATCAGCTGCCGCTGGTGCCATTGCCCCACCCATATTAAAAGGGTCAGATAACCCCATATCGACGACTTTTCCAATCGTTGCCGAAATTGTCACCGGATGCATCTGCCCAGGTTCATTTGGTTGTACTAAGGCAACTCCAGCACCTGTAACCGTCCATTGTGCAGTAGGCGGCTTTTGACCCCCGTACTCTGTAGGGTAGCGAAATTGTTTTTCAACTGCAGCATTATGACTTGATGCACCCGTAAGCACGTACTTTGCGCCATCGTAATTAACTACAAAAGATGCTAAAGCCAATCCTTCCATTGAAGTTGAGCAGGCACCAAAGAGTCCAAAGTATGGAATCTGCATCGTTCGTGCCGCAAAGCTGGTTGGGGTAATTTGATTAATTAAATCTCCGGCAAATAAAAATTGAATCTGCTCTTTCTCAATTTTCCCCTTTTGTAAAGCTGTTTTTATCGCTTCTTCGATCAGTAGCCGATGTGCTTTTTCATACGTTTCCTTTCCCATCCATAAATCCTCAAATAATAAATCAAAATCATTAGCTAAATTTCCATTTGCTTCAAATGGTCCGCCGGTAACCCCAGTGGCAGTGATCATTGGCCGATTTGTAAAGATCCAAGATTGGTGCCCCTTTAACAATTACAAAACCCCCCAAATCACTAGCAGCGTTTTAACCAGTGCGACTACAAAGGCCGAGAAAACACCGAACAATATGACTGACCCGGCAAGCTTAAACATATTTCCACCTACTCCTAAAACAAAACCTTCTGTTCTGTGCTCGATTGCCGCCGAGATTACGGCATTTCCAAAGCCAGTAACCGGGACTGCACTACCAGCTCCTGCAAACTGCCCCAGACGATCGTAAACACCAAATCCCGTTAATAGCATCGATAAAAAGACCATCGTAGCCACGGTCGGGTTGCCTACACTCTGTTCCGTAAAATCAAAATAATATATATAAAAATAACTGATGGCTTGGCCGACAACACAAATAATTCCGCCAACGAAAAACGCCTTAATACAATTCTTTAAAACAGGCCTTTTAATTTCGTGCTTCTGCTGAAGCTGTTGATATTTGCGCTGCTGGGGCGTCATATTTTTCTGCTTACTGGTCGCCATCTTCCATCTTCCTTTCTTACTTCATTTCTTTCGTCATTTTAACAATGTCGTTAAAGCGCTTTTCTGCTCTCTGATAAGAAAATTTAGAGGATTTCATTCGCTCTTCAAGTCTTACTGCTTCGAGAAATATTTTATAGTCACTCGAAATTGTAAAGTTATCATTTGGATATTTTTCTTCAAGCATATTGTTGATGTCTTTTTCAATTTTTTTCATTCTAAAACGAGACAAATGCTTAACCTTATAAACAATCAGGGTGTCTTTTTTCCCTTTTAAAACTGCAACATCATATAATTCTGGAAATGAGCTTACATCCTGTTCAATTTCTTTTACCTTACTTTTACTTTCATTCTTTACTGTCACAATCGGGCCAGGATTCGTTGATTTCATAAGGGTCAATTGGCTATCCTTAACCCGCTGATTTTGAGAACAGGAAGAGAGTAGCAATAAACAAGCAAATAATATCCAATAATGAATAACTTTCATTTGATTCCATCCCTTATTCCGTTTTTTTACCATCACTATAGGTAGTTTTTTCGACATTGTCTAAAATTATGACTAGCTGTACGTAATTTATCTATATTCCTCAGCAAATATAAAAAACTGCCAGTTAATCTGACAGTTCCCAATAGCTTACTTTGAAGTCTTTTTGCCACAACCGCACCCTTTTTTCTTTATCGATTTAGATGGTTGATACATTTGGTTTGTTTCGGATGACTGTATGGATTGTGAGTAATCAGTAGTTTGATTTCTCCTTTTTTTCTGACCCATTTATCTCTCTCCCTTACGATTAATTTATTATTTGCTTGTATTAGAATATGAGCAACTGCGAAGTCTTGTCTCAGCGAACACCTTTATTTTTCGATAAAATGCTGTACAATTGCCTCCAATATCGATGCGAAGCCAGCCACTGCAAAAATTAAAATAATCGGAAAAGAAAAGTCGGGGTATAGAAGAGATATAGCTACGATTCCTGCAGAAGCCCATATCCCTGTACACCAGTAACAGCTAAGCAGTTCACCGATAAACTTTTTGTACCCTTTTTCCTTCGGTAGATAATAAATCTCGATTTCACCCTCCTCATTTTCTTCTTTGATTTCATTGAAAAAAGGTTCCCGAATAAACTCAGTTATTTTATCAAAAACAAGGAGCCTGGTCAGCCTAAAGCTTGCAAGCGAAAGAATAAGAATTTGTAAAATTGTTATATTCATGTTGAATTTCCCTTTCCAACTAACATGAAATATTTTAATTGCCTAATTTTTCTAAAACAAGGCTATTGTCCGTTACCCAAAAGTGCTCTGTGAAATATGTTAGTAATGTAAGATATATATCACGATTAAGGAGGAAAAATAAATGGGTTGTGGAAATAATAATCATGATTTTCGTAACGGTAATTGTGTTTGCGAAGTCGTTCGTGCAATTAAAGATATCCAAGATAATGCTGTAGAAGAAGACGATTGCCCAGAGTGTTCCAGTTGTTTCGCTGAGCCTCTAGGTTCTTTGGTGTCACCTGCGAGGAGAGATCCTGTAGATACTCGTGTATTTGTATTAAGTACTGCGGATGGTTCTCCATTCCATGCATTCTTTAGTAACGAAAACAATGCATGTGTATCCATCTACTTCCGCGTAGAAGATGTATTTGACAACTGTTGTGCGACACTTCGTGTCTTAGTACCAGGTCGCCGCGAAGGCGGAACTTTTTGCCCGGTAAACTTAGTTTCAGGCGGAGATAAGTGCTGCATTAACCTCGATAAAGTTTGTCAGGTTGAACGTTTCCGTGCTAGTAACGACTGCATTACAGTTGACTTAAGTTGCTTCTGTGCAGTTCAATGTATTGCTGATGTTAACCTTGGAATTTGCAACTAAAAACTTAGCCAGTCGGTAATTCGGCTGGCTTTTTTTGTTTTGGAAGAACGAAGAATTTACGTTTGCCTGTTATTTTTTTATCCCGATCAGCATTACATTTTTAAGTGTATTGACTGATACTGTTTTCATCGTTTGGTCATGAAAACGGATCGTTACTTCGTTTCCATCATACTTAGTTAGGTACCCCTGATAATTTCCTTCGTCGGTAATGAATACACATGGGGGAGGTGGAAGGACTATTGGATAGTTGATTAAATAATCTAATCGTTCGATTACATTCATTTCTTTGAAGGGTTTTACCCGTTTAAATGTTGAGTGATGCTTATCTGATATTGATGTTTTTTGCGGATTTTCTAATTTATTTTCTTCCATATTTTTTGGCTCTGGTTCAATATCCTTCTTGACTAAGGAAATTTTCTTTTTACTTTCAACTTCTATTGGCATTTCAACCTCAATTAGCACTTCATCCAATTTGATTGAATAAGTGTCCTGCATGTTAGTTGCAGGAGTCCTTGCAAACGGCTGATGTATATAGAGTAATGGTCCTTTACTCTTCTTTTTCGACATGCTCTAAACCTCCATTTACGTAATCCTACACATTATATTTATGCTAAATGCCCAAACGGGTTCATAGGAAATTAAAAAATTTGCACGCAAAAGGCCCGCATCAGATGCGGGCCTGCATTTTTATAGAATATGATATCCGGAGTCTACATGGATGTTTTCACCGGTAATTCCACGGGAAAGGTCACTGAAAAGGAAAAGGGCTGTATCGCCAACCTCTTCGGTAGTTGTTGCTCTTCGTAATGGGGCTCTTTCTTCCACTACTCTTGTGATTTCGTTAAAATCACCCACGCCTTTAGCTGATAACGTCCGAATCGGACCAGCTGAAATGGAGTTAACACGAATGCCTTCAATTCCAAGATCTGCTGCTAAGTACTTGACACTTGCATCAAGAGAAGCCTTAGCCACTCCCATAACATTATAATTTGGAAGGGCACGCTCACCGCCAAGGTAAGTCAACGTCACGATGCTTCCACCTTCTGTCATCAATCCTCTTGCCTCTTTGGCAACAGCTGTTAAAGAATATGAACTAATATTATGAGCAAGCAAGAAGCCCTCTCTTGTAGTGTTCAGATATTCACCTTTTAATTCTTCTTTGTTTGCAAAAGCAATACAATGTGCTACACCTTGAATTGTTCCAACTGCTTCTTTAATTTCAGCAAAGCACTTCGCGACAGCTTCATCACTTGTAACATCACACGGTAAAACAAGAGTCCCTTCAGCTTCTAACGAATTAGCAAGTTCACGAACACTGCTTTCTAATCTTTCACCTGCATAGGTAAAAATTAATCTAGCTCCTGCATTGTGCAATGAGCGGGCAATTCCCCATGCAATACTGCGTTTATTGGCAACACCCATTACTACATAAGTTTTTCCGGATAAAGAAAGATTCATATTGAAAAAGTCCTCCTACGATTACATGAGTTATTAGTACTTGGTACTAATTTTACACTAATTTACGATAAATGAAAAGTTCAACACTTCAAACAAAATTTTTTCAATAATATTTTAACAGGTTTCGCAGAATTCCAGCTTTCTTTTCAGTTCATCCACATATTCCTTCGACCCAGTAACAATCAGGCGGTCATTCATTAGCAGCTCTGTATCTCCATGTGGGACGATGGAATCCTTGCCACGGAAAATCCGGACAAATATGATATCACCTGTAAAAGGAAATCGCCGTAACGACATTTCATTAAATTGCTTATTCAACATTACAATTTCATAAAGTCCTGTTTCCTGATTGGTTAATATGTTTAACAAGGTTGGCGATTCAATTAAGGCTCGAAGCAATACTTTGGTGGACATAAATGTAGAAAATACCTCAATATTATGCTCACGTAAGTTTTCCTCTAATTCAGGACTTTCTATTCGCGCAATGACCCTTGAAACTCCTTTTTCTTTTGCAGCTACGGAAAGTGTTGCATTGACTCGCTCATCACCTGTTGAAATCACCACAACATCAGATTGAAAAACCAATGTCTTCTCCAACGTTTCCGATGAATAATCAGGTATCTCAACTATTTCAAAAAGAGAATTAGCAATTTGTTTTTCTGATTTCTCCATTTGCATATGATAAAGTATTGGGTCATACAGGCCTGTTTTTAATTCCCGTGAAACAGGCATTGTCGTCTGGTTTGCACCTAAGAATGCCACACTAACCCTTTTATTAGCGATCACTTCTTTAGGAAATAACTTTTTAAAAACAATCGGTGTAATTATAGACGTAATTACAGCAACCAATATTAATGTACCACTCATCTCCGGGGTTATGATTTCTAATCTCTCTCCTATTGTCGCCGCTGCAATGACAAGTGAAAGTGTTGAAGTGAGTAAAAAACCCGCTGCAATGACTGTTTTTAACTCATACCAAATTTTCAATATATACACGGGGATAAGTTTTGATAATAATAGTCCTATTAATAGAAGTGGTATCAATAATAAAAGTTTTTTTTCACTAAAAAGGGACCAAATATCAAGATTTACCCCTACCATTACAAAAAAGATGGGAATCAAAAATCCATAACCGAATGAATCCAGCTTATGGACAAGATCTTGGTTCGGTGATAACAACGAAACCAGGACCCCCGCTAGAAATGCTCCTAAGATGTTTTCTGCACCCACTGTTTCAGACAGGCCAACTAAAACGATGATTAATGTAAATACGGCTCTCGTCCCAATTTGAACGGTCCCCGTTGAAAGTGTTTCGATAAATGTTCGATTTTTAAATCTTTTTCCAAGAAAATAAAGAACTATACCTGCTGCAAACAAAATAAGTAGCAGCCACGTATTTCCATGACCTGATTCATTAAGAGATACGAATACTGCTAGTAAAATCATCGTCACCAAATCAGCAATGACCGCCACCAATAAGATAATTTGGCCGATAACGGTTTTCATCAGGTGTGCCTCTTTCAAGGTGGGTACAACAACCCCCAATGATATCGTTGAGATAATCAAGGTCATTAAAAAGGCATTATCAATAAATCCTGCCATTACAAACAAATACGATAAACCAAGCGAGAAAATAAAGATACCTGCAAAGATTAGCCCCGCGACAACGAATGAATTGGGCTCTATTTTCCCATTTGGGAGCTTTTCACGTAATTTTCTCCCCGCAAAAGCCGTGAAGTCTATCTCCAGTCCGCTTAAAAACATGAGAAAGATAAACCCTAATGTAGATAGGGTTGAGATCCACATATCTTCGTGAACCACATCGAATCCGCTTTTTCCAATGACAAGTCCCATAATGATTTCTGCGACAACCACAGGGATATAATTCAATTTAAACCGATGTAAAAGAATGGGTGTTAAAAAGGCCATCGTCACAACAATTAATAAAGAAATGACTGATACATGCTGCTCCATTCATGTAACTCCTTTCCATTAATTTATAGTTTAGAATCCTTTTATAAAAACTAACTCTAAGGCAAAAAATATCGATATAAGGGAGTTGATTTAATGAAAATTGATATAATCGGTGATATTCATGGCTGTCTTACAGAATTAAAGGAACTCACTCTAAAACTAGGTTATCAGTGGGAGAATGGAATACCAATCCATCCCGAGGGTAGAGTACTGGGATTTTTAGGCGATTTAACGGACCGCGGCCCTGCGTCACTGAACGTAATAGAAATTGTATGGCAACTGGTTCTTAAAGAAAAAAAAGCCTATTACACACCGGGAAATCATTGTAATAAGTTATACCGCTTCTTCCTTGGTAACAAAGTTCAGATTGCACACGGACTAGAAACAACAGTTGCTGAATATCAATCATTATATAAAAAAGAGCAGCAATCCATTCGAAAAAAATTCACCGAACTTTATGAAAAGGCTCCATTATACCTACAATTAGACAACAATAAGCTTGTGATTGCCCATGCCGGGATTAAACAAGAATTTATCGGACAATTGCATGCAAAGGTCAAAGAGTTTGTCCTTTACGGAGATATTACAGGAAAAAAACACCCTGATGGATCACCGATAAGAAGGGATTGGGCCAAAGAATATCACGGTGAAACATGCATCGTTTACGGACATACACCAGTTCATGAGCCAAGAATCATTAATAATACGTATAATATTGATACCGGGGCAGTCTTCGGCGGAAAACTAACCGCGTTAAGATATCCAGAAATAGAATTGATTTCAGTTAAATCAACTATGCCATATGTAGAAGAAAAATTTAAGGAATTTGATTAAGAAAAGCGTAGGCGCCCTGTTCAGCGGCGTATGGCCTGGAGCGCTCCAACTGAGATAAAGGAAACACGAAGAGCCAGAGGCGCATTCGTGCTTGACNNAGGACACTAGCCGCTAGGGCTCCGGAGCTAGACTGTTATCTAAGTTCAAAAACTCATGCTTCTTATCTTGAAAAAGGCTGCCTCCTAAAAAAGCGAGTCAGCCTCTAAGATTTCACCCATATCATCTGGAAGTGGTGCAGTAAAAATCATTTCCTTTCTCAAAAATGGGTGAATAAATTTTATTTTTTTACAGTGAAGTGCCTGCCTGGCAATTAAGGACCGATCTCCTCCATACAAATCATCACCAAGCAAAGGATGCTTTAAATAAGTCATATGAACCCGAATTTGATGGGTTCGTCCAGTATCAAGCGATAGCTCTAAATAAGTAAAACCATGATTTCGCTCAAGTACCCGATAGTGGGTGCAGGCAAATTGCCCATCCTCACGAACTTCTCTCTCAATTATACTGTCATCTTTGCGTCCAATTGGCGCCTGTATAGTACCACTTTCTAACAAAACTCTGCCTTCTGCAAATGCTTCATAAGTCCTCTTAACCTCACCACTACGCTGCATCATACTAAACAAATGGTGGACATGACGATGCTTCGCTACGAGAACAATTCCTGAAGTATCTCTGTCTAGCCGAGTAACAATATGGGAAGTGGTCTGTAGTCCAGTTTGCTGATAATAACCAATTAGTGCATTCGCAAGGCTACCGTCAGGATGCTCTCGAGACGGAATCGTATTCATTCCTGACGGCTTATTTATTACTAAAAGATACTCATCCTCGTATAGGATTGTTAACGGGATTTCTTCTCCCTTAAGTCCCTCACTAGGATACTCCATTGGAAAAAAAACCGTTACTTCCTCCCCTATTGATAGTTTGTATCGAACATTTACTTCTTCTCCATTTACTTGGATACTCCCACCCTTGAACTTAATATCCGTTAAGGCAGTCCGAGAAATCTCTTCCTTCTTTAAAAATTCCCTTAATAATTTCCCGGCATCACCTTCATTAATAATCCACTTCAATTTAAAGAGAGAATACATGACCATGCCCCCTTCACGTCAATCGGAAATAAAGGAATCATGTACTCTTTTCCAAAAAGGAAACGGCCGGAAACGGGCAAAGCGAATTTTTTCCTCTGGCACCCTAAATTGAATGGATTTTACATCCTTATGAAGCAGTGTCAGATGGTCGATTGTCACTTGAAAATCAGACCGATTTACCGGTTTAAGCATACAGGTATGGTGTGCAGGGAGAATAAGCGGCGAGCCTATGGTTCTAAAAACTTTGTTATTAATCGATGCCATTTCAGCCACTTGGAGGGCAGCAATCGACGGATGGATAATCGCCCCGCCAAGCGCCTTATTATAGGCAGTACTTCCTGATGGAGTTGAAACGCATAAACCGTCACCACGGAACCGCTCAAAATGCTGTCCGCGGATTTCCACATCCATCACGAGTGTCCCTTCAACACTTTTAACCGTTGACTCATTTAAGGCAAGATACCTTGATTCCTTGCCTGCATGAGAATAACGGATAATCACCTCTAACAATGGGTATTCCACGACATGATAGGGGGTTTTAGCAATCGCAATCACTAACTTTTCAATTTCATCGGGAATCCAATCTGCATAAAAGCCGAGATGGCCCGTGTGAATTCCGACAAAAGCCGTTTTATCCAATCGGCTGCTATAACGATGAAAGGCATAAAGGAGTGTCCCGTCACCACCAATGGAAACAACTATATCTGGTTGGTCCTCATCGTACACAAGATCAAAATCAAGTAAATAGGTCCTCATTTTGTGCATTAAGATATTTGATTTCTGATCTCCTTTTGATGTAATCGCAAATTTCATAGTATTTTTGCTCCTTGTGGCTTGTTTGGCTATTCGAAAGGCGGTATTGACAATTAATCCTTTTCTTCTTGTTTCAATTCTTTCTTTCTTGTAAAAAATGCTTGAGCATCCTGTATTTCACCGCGAATCAATGACATTTCCTCGTCTAAACGAAATGCTGCTTCCGCAGCTCTTTGCAAACGCATTTGAATATCACTGGGAAAAACGCCCTTGTACTTATAGCTTAATGTATGTTCAATTGTCGCCCAAAAATTCATTGCAAGCGTTCGTATCTGAATTTCCGCTAAGATCTTCTTTTCTCCATGGATGGTTTGAACTGGGTAGCGAATAACAACATGGTAGGACCTATACCCGCTTGTCTTTTTATGTGATATATAATCTCTATCCTCGACAATTTCAAAATCATTGCGGTTTCGTAATAAATCGACGACCGTATGAATGTCATCGACGAACTGACACATAATACGCATACCCGCAATATCTTGCATTTCTTCTTCCAATCTTTCTAGTGGTATTCCTTTTTGATTTGCTTTGTCAAGAATACTTGCGATTGGTTTAACTCTTCCTGTAACAAATTCAATCGGTGAATGAGTGGCATCAAGTTCGAATAGACCTCTCATCCCCTTTAATTTTACTTTTAATTCTGCTACAGCCTGTTTATATGGGGCTAAAAATTGGTCCCAATGCTTCATGATTTCACCTCAAACCAAATTATGTTAAGAATATACTCTCTACCTTTGAAACCAATTCTTTCCCATAATTACTATTTCCCTTAATATTAGATAGGACATAATCAAATTCCTCATGGAAATTTACCAATTCTTTTTGCTCATCATTAAAGGAAATCCAAACAGGTAACCTTTTTTCATAGGCATTATTTAAAAGCGGCCAGATTTGTTCATGTAAAACGATATATGTATAATCATTTTTATCTTCCATTAAGTAAATGAAAGAGTATTGGATAGAATCAACAAGAATCTGTTCCTCTGGAACAAAATCAATAATTGACTCATTCGTTTCTAACATTAGTTTATCTTCAAGTATGTATGCTTTTAGAATTGTAATATTTTTCTTCATCTCTCTACCTCCATTATCTCCCTACTTATTTTAGCATAATTCATGCATTTCTCCCAAGAATTGATATTGAAGTCGGTACGGATAATCGAGAAAAACTCTAGGTTGAAAGGATGTTAAACCATGACGCAAAATATCGAAATCGAATTTAAAAATATGCTGACAAAAATAGAATATGAAAGCCTCCTTAAGTATTTCAAGATCAGCCAAAGCCAAATATTCTCCCAGGAAAACCACTACTTTGATACACCTGATTTTGCTTTAAAAAGTAATAATTCTGCACTAAGAATTCGCAAAAAGGGCGGAACCTACGAAATGACATTAAAACAGCCAGCAAACGTGGGGCTGCTTGAGACCAATCAAGTCATTGGGGAAGAAGAGGTCTTAATGGCCATTCATCAGGGCATCCTACCAACTGGAATCATTCGATCTCTTATCGAAGAATACCAAATTTCTTTTTCTACTATTGAATATTTTGGATCCTTAATTACGGAGCGAGTTGAGTTGGAATACAAGCAGGGGTTACTAGTGTTGGACCATAGTATCTATCTAAGCAAAGAAGATTATGAATTAGAATATGAGGTTGAGGATTATCAGTTTGGAGAGAAAATTTTTTTGGAACTCCTAAAGCAATTAAAGATTCCTTCTCGAAAGACAGAAAATAAAATTGTCCGTTTCTATAAACAAAAGTTTGATCAAACGAACGAAAATAAAATCTTGTAAGAAGAATTAGAGCAGTTTTGAGATTTGGAGTTATTTCCAACATACTCCTTTCTATTTCTTCTATTAAAATTTTCTCAATTGGTATACATTAATAATGCCTTTAGATGACAAATTCGCATTTTCAAAGCAATTAATTTGAGATATGAAATGGGCATTGTTAAAATTAATTTACATAATACTTTAGGGGAGTTGTCAACATGATTGAGAGAAAGCTTTCACCATTTGAATCCATAGGTGAAGATACCTTACACCGTCTTGTGGACACTTTTTATGGCCTTGTTGCACAACATCCTGATCTTGCTCCTATATTCCCAAATCAATTTACTGAGATTGCTCGAAAACAAAAGCAATTCTTAACTCAATATTTAGGCGGACCTGCATTGTATACAGAAGAGCATGGCCATCCGATGATGCGTGCTCGCCATTTGCCATTTCCGGTTACTCCAATACGAGCGAGGGCTTGGTTATCATGTATGACTCAAGCAATGGATATAATTGGCTTACAGGGGCCGATAAGGGACGATTTTTATTCACGACTTTACCTTACTGCCCAACATATGATTAACACGCCTGATGGCGCGATATCAGGTGAAGATCGTGAATAGTTCAAGATTTTCGGGCTCTAAGCAGCAGTGTAGTGGTAGTGAAAAAAAGCCGATTGAGATTTATATGTTTATTGACCCATTATGTCCGGAATGTTGGGCATTGGAACCTATTTTAAAGAAGCTTCAAATCGAATACGGTCGTTATTTTTCTATAAAGCATATTTTAAGTGGACGATTAGCCGATTTAAATTTGAGTAAGAAAAAGAATTTTGAGAATATCGCTCAAGTTTGGGAGAAGACTGCTAGCAGATCTGGTATGTCATGTGATGGGAGCCTTTGGTTAGAAAATCCTGTCGATTCACCTTATACAGTTTCAATTGCTCTAAAGGCAGCTGAGCTGCAGGGAAGGCGTGCTGGTCTTCGTTTCCTGAGAAGAATTCAAGAAGGATTATTTTTAGAAAAACGAAATATTTCTAATCTTGAAGTGTTAAAGGATTGTGCAAGGAGTCTAGGTTTGGATGTGGAGGAATTCATGGTTGATATCCATTCCGATAGTGCCGCGAAAGCCTTCCAATGTGATTTAAAAATCACATCAGAAATGGATGTACAAGAAATTCCCACATTAGTATTTTTCAATGAAAATGTTGAGGATGAAGGAATTAAGATAACGGGTTCTTACCCATATGAAATATATGTCCAAATTTTAGAGGAAATGCTTTCTGAAAAACCAGTACTGACTCCCCCGCCTCCGATAGAAACGTTTATGAGATTTTTTAAATTTGTTGCCTCAAAGGAAATTGCAGTGGTTTATAATATGTCTATTTCGCAAATTGAACGGGAAATGAAAAAACTACTTTTAAAGCAGGTGGTCGAACAGATTCCCGCTAAATATGGGACCTTTTGGAGGTATATCGAAGAATAGAAAATGCCGGGATTAACCGGCATTTTTACTTTTATATAAAAACGAAAATGCCTTGCAGCTGTTACACTGCAAGGCATTTTTCTATTATACGAACAAAGGGGATGGGAGAAATTTTTCACGGTTCAAACAAAGGGGTATATGTTTGTTGTGATCAACTTCACGTATATAATATAGCATGGGATCAAAGAGGCTGACAATAAGTTTGTGCCTTATTTCACATAATTGTCAAAAATCATAATTCCATCGAAAGGACAATAAACATAGTAGTACAAAGAATAAAAACTTACTTTTAATAAGGGTGGCAATATTCTATGAGAAAATTCCCTTTCGTTATTATGGTGCTTTTTATGTTCATTGCTTTTTTCCTTCAAATACTCGCTTTGTTAAAGATCTTTCCTCTATTAGTTAGTACACCCATTTTGTTTGTATCCATCTTTATTTTCATTTTTTATCTTAATGACCGAAAGAGGTTTAGAGGATTTTAAAAGGGATGGCTGCCAACAGGCACCATCCCTTTATTTATACTTTTGATAATAATTGTTCTAATTCATTCAGTTTCTCTTCAAATACCTTACAAGCATTCTTGATTGGATCAGCGCTTGTCATATCTACACCAGCTTTTTTCAGGACTTCGATTGGATAATCTGAACTTCCTGAACTTAAGAAGTCGATGTATCGTTTGACTGCCGGCTCACCCTCTTCAAGAATTTGCTTGCTTAACGCAGTAGCTGCACTAAAACCAGTGGCATATTGGTAAACATAATAATTATAATAAAAATGTGGAATTCTTGCCCATTCTAACCCGATTTCCTCATCAATTACAATATCCTCTTCACCGAAATATTTCTTATTTAATTCATAATAGCTTTCCGTTAATGCGTCTGCAGTTAACGCCTCGTTATTTTGGGCCTTTTGATGGATTATGTGTTCAAACTCTGCAAACATAGTTTGCCGGAACACGGTGCCTCTAAAGCCTTCTAAATAATGGTTGAGTAAGTAAATACGTTTCTGTTCATCATCTATTGTTTTCAATAGATAGTCATTAAGAAGTGCTTCATTACATGTTGAAGCCACTTCAGCAACGAAAATAGAATAGTTGCCATAAGGATACGGCTGTGATTTTCTTGTATAATAACTGTGTACAGAATGGCCAAATTCATGGGCAAGTGTAAATAAATTATTTACATTATCCTGCCAATTCATCAGAATATACGGATGTGTACCATATGCCCCTGAAGAATAGGCCCCACTCCGCTTTCCTTTATTTTCATGGACATCGACCCAGCGATTTTCAAAACCTTCTTTTAATATATTCGAATATTCCTCACCTAATGGGGCTAACCCTTTAATAACTAAATCTTTTGCCTCTTCGTATTTAATTTCCATTTTCACATCTTTGACAAGAGGTGTAAATAAATCATACATATGAAGCTCATTAAGCCCTAGGACTTTTTTACGAAGCTTGATATAGCGATGTAATAAATGAAGATTATCCGTAACCGCATTAACAAGGTTATCATAAACGCTTTCTGGGATATTGTTTGCAGAAAGGGCAGCATGTCTGGCTGAATTATACTTTCTTACCCTGGCATTAAAATTATCCTTCTTCACATTCCCACTTAATGTACTTGAAAATGTATTTTTAAAATCACCATACGTCTTATATACTGCCTTAAAGGCATCTTGTCTTACTCTAGGGTCTGCGCTTTCTAAAAAGCGGATATATCGGCCATGAGTAATTTCTACCTCTTCGCCATTTTCATCTTTAATTGTTGGAAATTCGAGGTCTGCATTGTTCAACATCCCAAACGTATTGCTAGAAGCATCCATCACTTCACTCGCCTCAGCGAGCAATGCTTCCTGTTCCGCTGTTAGGACATGCGGTCTTTGCAAATTAATTTCAGCTAAAGCATGCTCATACAATTTTAATTCCGGTTTCTCATTTAAGAAGCTAGTTACTTTGCTCTCATCTAGTGAGAGAATTTCTGGAACAATAAATGCTAACTGACTCGCTGCCTGTGAATACAGATTCTTCATTCTGTCATCTAAACCTTGGTAAAATGAGTTCGTGGTGTCTTGGTCATAACGCATATGTGAATATGTATAAAGTTTTCCAATCCGTTCTAACAGTTTATCTTGGAATTGAAGAGCTTCATAAAGTGTTTCTGCGCTTTCTCCTAATTTCCCTTCAAAGTTTTTTATCCCAGGGATTTGGCCTTTTACCTCTTGAAACTCCTTTTCCCACTCCTGGTCACTTGAGAAAATATCTTCTAAATTCCATGTATCTTGCGCTGGAATCTCATTTCTTGCTGGCAGTGATTTTACTGCAGTTTCATTTGCCATCCTTCATCCTCCATTCTTTTTTTAGGCTTCGAAATATAGTTATCATTTATTATATTCTCCCTAACTTTTCAATCTCCTCTTCCGTTTAGGCAGATAGGATACTATTTACACCTCTATATAGTATGCCCTTATACCTGGTTTCATTTATTTAATTGATTGGATTCGATGATATTTTTGAAAAAATGCCAGCTTTGCTTCCTCTCTTTCACGATTGGACTTGGGAATGGAGATGGCCTTTTTCAATTGGAAAGTAGTTTCCCCTTTTTTTGCTAGAATACCCAATTGCTCTAAGAGTAAAAGATAATCAGTAATTGCTAATAATGGATTCACCGGTTCAAGTTGTGGTAAATTTCTTACGACAATTTGCTTTTTACTCAGCCTCTTTTGTAAATGGAAGTTTATTTCATGAAGGGAAATCAAATCATCAGGTCTTTTTGCGGCAATAAAATCCATATATAAATACGTTTGCCATATGATTGCAGGAGTCTGGAGAAGTAATGAGTGTGAGACGGGCAGGCCAATTTCAGGTGGCAATAAGAAAGGATTTAGATTTTTGTTATAAATTTCATGTAGGAAGGCTTTATGCTGTTTATTAGGATGAATAGTCCAATTCAGAATAAATTTTTCAATTTCCCGTGTCCAGCTTGATGAATCAAATGAGAGCTTTACCTTAGGTTCCACTATGTCATTTACGTTCATTTTCATTATAGGGTGAAAAGTATGATGGGCGAAGGCCTTTTTAATGGAGTAGGGGTGAATTGAATCAATCAGATGAAATTGTTGTTTTTCGGGGCAATATGCTGGGATATAGAACTTTCCTGAGGATGTTGTCCGTAAAAATAAATACTGAAAGTTTGACAATGCAACAATATTCTTCTTTTTATTGTGAATTTGACTACTAGCAAGAATCCATATTGGAATGTACCCTTTCTGCAGATAAGAATTCGTCCGCTTGATAAAATTACTATCTGAAATAGTTGAGCATTGATACTCTAATGCGTATTTCTTCCCATTATGATGGAAAATGATATCAGGCCGCTGCTGAATTTCCCGATCATAATATTCTAAAATGGCAGGAATCTTTTGTCCCACTAGCCACTGATAAAGTTGACGTTTTCCCTCCATATGGGATATTGATTCATTTTCATAAAAATTACGACAAGTTCCCACTTGCTTATGTGCAAAATGAAAAATCCGCTGATCTCCTAATTTCAGCAATACCCTTTCTCCACAAATAGGGCAATAAAATTCTTCTTTGCTTCGAAGGTCCAAAAGTGCGTCCTTTTTGTAATCAAATCCTAGACAAATACTTTTACCAGTGTTTGTTTGCGCAGTTAACAATTATTTATCTCCTCCTTTTCTTTCATAATTCGCTATATCTATCGATAATTCCTTTTAAAATCAAAAAAACTCGCCAATTCGACGAGTTTCTTAACATGATTCTTACAGTAAGGGCGAGAGTAACCGCGCTGTTGATTCTAGGACTCTTAATCCTAAATGTCTTTCCTGAAACGTTTTTTTATCCAACTGGATAGAATATTCAAGGTCATTTATATATTCCGCAACGAGCTTTTGGGTACTTTTCGTTCGGAATAAAAAGGCATTTACTTCAAAATTCAAATGGAAGCTCCTCATATCCATATTGGATGTTCCAATCGAAGCTAGTTCATGGTCAACAATCACAATCTTACTGTGCATAAAGCCCCGCTGGTATTCATATACCTTAACCCCCGCTTCTAAGAGCTCTGGGAAATAAGATCTTGAAGCATGAAAGACGATCCGTTTATCAGGTTTATTAGGGACCAGGAGGCGTACGTCTACACCACTAAGCGCTGCAACTTTTATCGCCGAAAAGATATCTTCATCCGGAATAAAATACGGTGAAGCAATCCAAACTGTTTTTTCCGCACTTGCAATCATTGAGAAAAAGATATTTTTAATAACACTCCATTCATTGTCCGGCCCTCCAGCAATGAGTTGGACACCACCATGACTTTCATTATCATTTTGGGGGGATAAATATTCGGCTGTTAAGAAACTATGATTGGTCATATAGTACCAGTCTTGTAAAAAAATTAGCTGTAGCGTTCGAACAGCTTCCCCACGAAGCATTAAATGAGTATCACGCCAAAAGCCAATGGTTTTATCCCTTCCTAAATATTCATCCCCGATATTGAGCCCGCCAACAAATCCAATCGTCCCATCTATTATGATCATTTTCCGATGATTGCGGAAATTAAATTTATTGTTTAAAAAAGGAAGTTTTACAGGCCCGAAAGTCACCATTTCAATCCCAGCATTTCTTAGATCCTTAATATAAGACTTAGAAAGCTGCCATGAGCCAACTGCGTCATATAAGAAACGAATCTTTACTCCTTGCTGAGCTTTTTCAATAAGTAAATCTTTAATTTCCTGACCAATTTGATCGTGGCGAACAATATAATATTCAAGATGTATATGATGCCTTGCTTTTTTTAACTGTTCTAAGATATGGTGAAATGTTTCCTCTCCATTTGTTAAAATCTTTGTCGATGTATCGAAGGATATTGGGCTATTCCCAAGTTTTTGAGCCAAATTGAATAATTTCCCTTGATGTTCTCTCATTAAACTAAGCTTTTCTTCACTTCTCGGGTCATCCTCGCCTTCAACTGTCAAAAACGCCTGTTTGTCTAAGAAATATTTCTTTCTAAACATCTTCTCCTTCCGATAATTACGACCGAAAAGAATATAAAAAATAAAACCAACCAATGGGAAACTTCCTAGGACAACTAACCAAGTGAGTGTTTGTGTTGGATGGCGGTTCTCAAAGAATATTACAAAGCCAATAAAGATCACTGAAAGTGTGACCAATACACTCAAGAATCCAAAAATCCCACTTGCTAATTGATCATTAAAGAAAAACAATAGTACGGATAATACCCCCAAAAATATAATAACCCTTACTGTGTTTTTCAGTGTACTCACCTGCCAGATTATTTTCATAAACTATTAATGTTAAAAATACCGATTTCAATATTGAAATCGGTACATTTATTAGCGAAAATATTTTCGTATTTCTGCAAAAACATTTTCGGCAATTATTTCTTTTCCATATTCCTGAATTCGATGAATGGTAAGTTGTGTTTCAAAACCGTACTCAAGTAAAATACTCAAAATATCGTCAATTTCATCTTCTTCAAATAAATCTTCTGGGAATTCTGTATAAAGATAGTATTTTCCTTCAAAATGATAAAGCATCGTCACTAAATCATCCAATCCAGAGCGATTGGATAAACTAATAACATCCTCAAAGTCTTTAAAGCCAATCAGGAATTCTAATGTTTCTTCCTCAAGCAGGATACTTTCCTCATCGGAATGATTGGGATTGAAATGATGATCCAAAAGCTCTTCAAGCTTATCCTCAGCAGGAAAATCTTTACCTTTTTCATTTGGGATAGGAAGTTCAAACTTTTGCCCATCTTTTGATAGCTGAGCTTTGGTAACAAGAACCTCTAAGCCTTTATCAAGTGCTTGGACTTGAATCCAAAGAGGACCTTCAATAACAAATTCTTCCTCATCATGGACTTCATCCATCATTTCCCAAAAGAGTTCTTCACTCCGTTCCCTATTGTACCAAATTTCTTCGCGATCAAAGCCTCTTTCCTCTATATCACCATATGAAATATAAAATTTAACTGTGTAATCATTAATGCGTTCAATCTCCATCAAAAACCTCTCCCTTCCGTTTTCCAGATTGAAGGGACAAAATACCCCCAAGCAGATACTGCCTTAGCATTTACTGAAATCATAAAGAATTTTCATAACCTGAAAAAGTAAATACTCGTGTACTTTTATTTTATGACAAAAGCACTTATAAGGGAAATAAAAAAGGCTAAAATCTAAAAAACCGTGTGAATGCCCATTCGCTGCATTAAGATTTTCATTATATTGTAGCAAAATCAAATAGAAACTACAAACGATATCAACTATTCTTTATATACAAAAAAGGCCTCCAAAAGAAGGCCTATTTATTTAATTAACCATTCGCTGTGCTTCGCGGAGCTGAAACGTCCTAACTCTTCTTGGGAGGAATCGTCTGATTTCATCTTCGTTATACCCAACTTGCAAACGCTTTTCATCAATTATTATCGGCCTACGTAATAGACCTGGATTCTCTTTTATTAATCTGAATAAATCTTGAAGAGGCATTGCATCTAAGTTAACGTCAAGTTTTTGAAATGTCTTGGATCTTGTTGAAATAATTTCATCCGTCCCATCTTCCGTCATGCGAAGAATTTCTTTTATCTCTTCCATTGTTAATGGCTCTGAGAAAATATTTCTTTCTGTGTATGGGATTTCATGTTCTTCTAACCATGATTTAGCTTTCCTGCATGATGTACAACTTGGTGAAGTGTATAGTGTAACCATCCGATTTTCACACTCCTCTTTTATTTAAGTCATAAATTAATAAATTCAGTATATTTAAATAAGCGAAAGTTTATATAATCTTGTTAAAACATTTTTAATAATAATTATAAATAAGTAATTTATATCATTAATTATACACCACTGTTTCTTAAAAGGGTATCTTTTTTTAAAAATTATATTGAAGGACAAAAACAATTTAAATTTATCTATTTCACTATATTAGACGAATAATTCTTCTAAAAGTTTCATAATTTATTATAATTTTATCTTGAATTTTTTCAGAACTTATTATCCCACTTGCTATATTGTTCGTCAATTAAGGAAGAAAAAGTGTGGGTCGTCAAAAAAATAAAATTTTTCTTATTCTGATAATCATTATTTTCACCTGACATAACAATTAAATAAAAACTCATTCTCAATTAAAGGTCACTAATGAAAACGCATTCATTATTTTGTAAATTCTTAGTGAAAGTTATTTAATTTCCTCTTTAAATAAACAGCAAGTTCTTTTACAATAAGGGAGGGGATATTTAATGTCACGCTACAAATAATCAATATAGCTGATAAATGAAGGGAGTTAATACCATGGGCGCATACATACTCGATTTAACTATGGTTGCTTTACTAATTGTAGGGATTACTGCCTTAATGGGTGTTATTACAAACAGTTTTGGTGAAAAAGTATTTGGTGGTAAAAATCGTAGTGAATTTGTTGATGAAAGTGCAAAATACCAGACTGGTTGGAAAACTGTCGGAGGCATCAAAAAATAAAAATAAAGTCTATGTTAAAGATGATTGTTGATTTTTATATCCTACTTTAATTGGAGCGGAAATCAACAGCCCAGTCTAATACACAAAAAAAACGATCTTACAGCAAGATCGTTTTTTTATGTTTATTTAGTTTGGACTTTGAATTGCTTGAATTCTTTCTCCGAGCAAAGCACAAAGTGACCAGGAGTAACCTCTCTAAATTCAACGGATTCATTAGGTTCGTAGTTATGACTTGCCGGATCATATGATTTTCGTTTCCGTGTCCGTTCACTGATTGGGTCCGGTGCAGGAATCGCTGATAAAAGTGATTGTGTATACGGGTGAAGTGGATTTTTATAAAGTTCATCCGCAGGTGCTAGCTCAACCATTTTACCAAAATACATAACACCAATACGATCACTAATGTATTTAACCATTGAAAGATCATGGGCAATAAAAAGATAGGTTAAGTTTTTCTCTTTTTGAAGCTTTTTCATTAAGTTAACAACCTGAGCCTGGATTGAAACGTCCAACGCTGAAATAGGTTCATCAGCAATGATAAATTCCGGTTGAACAGCAAGGGCGCGTGCAATTCCAATCCGCTGACGCTGACCACCACTAAATTCATGTGGATAACGGTTTGCATGCTCTCTATTCAAGCCAACGGTTTCTAAGAGCTCATAAACTTGCTCCATCCGTTCTTGTTTTGTTTTCGCCAAACCATGAATGTCAATTCCCTCTGCAATAACATCAGCTATTTTTAATCTCGGGTTTAATGACGCATATGGATCTTGGAAAATCATTTGCATTTTTCGGTTAAAATCTTTTAACTGTTTTTTAGATTTTTTGCCGTGGACATTTACGCCGTCATATAAAACTTCGCCGCCAGTAGCATCGTACAAACGGATGATCGTGCGACCTGTTGTTGATTTACCACAACCTGACTCCCCTACTAATCCCATTACTTCACCTTTAAAAATTTCAAAAGAAACATTGTCGACTGCTTTTACTTCGTTCACTTTACCTTCATTAAAATATTGCTTTAAATTTTTTATTTCAAGTAATTTTTCACGCTGAGCCATTTATTTCCCCTCCTTTTTTCCAGGGAATTGACCTTGACCAGTTTTCTCTAAGGTAGCTGTTGGTGCATTTCCAGCAAATTGATTTTGCCGTCTTTTCACAGCTTCTGGTGGATTAACCTTTGGTGCATTAGGATGTAAAAGCCATGTAGCTGCATAATGAGTGTCAGAAACTTGAAAGAATGGCGGCTCTTGCTCCAAATCTATTTTCATTACAAATGGATTACGTGCTGCAAACGCATCACCTTTTGGAGGGTCTAATAAATCAGGTGGTGTCCCTGGAATAGAGAATAATTCCTCGTCATGGGTATCCATATCAGGCATAGAACTAATTAAGCCCCATGTGTAAGGATGTTGTGGGTTATAGAAAATCTCATCGGCAGTGCCAATTTCAACAATTTTCCCACCATACATTACTGCAACGCGATCGGCTACATTGGCAACTACCCCAAGATCGTGCGTAATGAAGATGATCGATGTATCAATTTTCTTTTGCAGATCCTTCATTAACTCAAGAATTTGCGCTTGAATTGTTACGTCAAGCGCAGTTGTCGGTTCATCGGCAATGAGGATTTTAGGATTACACGCCAATGCAATCGCGATAACAACCCGTTGTCTCATCCCTCCGGAGAACTGATGTGGATATTGATCTACACGAATTTCCGCCTTAGGAATACCAACTAGCTTTAATAAATCCACTGCTCTTTCTTTGGCGGCATGTCTGCTCATGTTTTGATGTTTAATAAGAGGCTCCATAATTTGCTTGCCAATTTTCATTGTTGGATTCAAGGAAGTCATTGGATCCTGAAAAATCATAGAAATATCTTTTCCACGAATTTTCTGCATTTCTTTATCTTTAAGTTTTGTAAGGTCTTTTCCTTCGAAAAGAATTTCTCCACTTTTAATTTCGGAATTATGTTCAGGAAGTAAACGCATGATTGATTTTGTTGTAACTGATTTTCCAGAACCTGATTCACCAACGATTGCTAATGTTTCACCATTATATAAATCAAAGTTTACACCACGAATCGCTTGCACTTCTCCAGAAAATGTATGAAACGATATTTTTAAATCCTTTACTTGTAAAACTTTCTCCATTTACATACACCTGCCTTCTAATCACGCATTTTTGGATCCAACGCATCTCGTAATCCGTCAGCCACTAAGTTAAAACAAACCATAATAATTGCTATCATTAAAGAAGGAATTATCATTTGATAAGGAAAAGCAATCATAGATTTAAATCCTGAATTGACTAATGTTCCTAAAGATGCATTCGGTTCTTGTAATCCCAACCCAATAAAACTCAAAAATGCTTCAAAGAAAATAGCATTTGGGATGGAAAACATCGTATTTATTATTATGACACCAAACATGTTCGGAATCATATGTTTAAAAATAATTGAAGAATTGGAGGCACCTAGTGTTTTGGCAGCCAATACAAATTCCTGACCTTTAAATTTCAACACCTGCGCTCGAACAACTCGGGCCATACTAGTCCAGCCAGTTATCGTTAAAGCGATTATGATTGGAATAATACCTGGCTTTAACACCAAAATCATTAATACAACAACAATCAAGTTAGGAATACCAACAATAACTTCTATAATACGTTGCATAACACCGTCCACTTTGCCGCCTAAATAACCAGAAACAGCTCCATACGCGACTCCAATGGCCATATCAATTAATGCTGCCATGAAGGCAATAAATAATGATACTTGTGTACCTTTCCAAATACGAGCAAATTGATCACGACCTAAATTATCAGTACCAAACCAATAATAGGCATCAATTTTCCGGACTTCATATGCGTTATAAACTGTGCCGTCTCTTCTGGATAATGTTCCGTCAAAGGGGAGCCATTCTACATCTTCTAAACCTTGAATACGAGGCGGCAGGTTATTATGCTTTGTGTCTTGTGTATCGAAATCATACGGCGTAATCATCGGACCAACAAATGCCATAATAAGCATGATAGCTAAGACCACTAAACTAACAACAGCACCTTTGTTCTTCCGAACTCTTAGCCATGAATCTTGCCAAAAGTTCAGGCTCTTTTTGGCAATCTTTTCACTATTTGCCGGATCAATATGGGCAGGAGTAAACAGATCCTTTGATATGGTAATGTCTTTGTTGCTCATTTAGTTTTCCCCCCCGATATACGAATACGTGGGTCGATGATTCCATAAAGAATATCAACAATCAAAATAACTACCACAAATAATACTGCAAATAAAATATTAGTTCCCATAATGACAGGGTAATCATTCATATTAATTGATTTAACGAATTGCTCCCCAAGTCCTGGAATTCCAAAAATTTGTTCAATTACTAGTGAACCAGTCATCAGACTAACTGCTAGAGGTCCAAGAACAGTCACAACTGGTATTAAAGCATTTCGGAGTGCATGTTTTAGACTAATTTGCCAGCGGCTTGCTCCCTTAGCTCGTGCTAAGGTAATATAATCGGAACCTAAAACCTCGATCATTTCAGTCCGCATAAACCTTGCAGCAATTGAAATTGGAAACATAGCTAATGCAATGGTAGGAAGAATCGTATATTCTGGTCCTTTCCATAACATAACTGGCAGCCAATGCAATTTAACAGAAATATAAAACTGAAGCAAACCGGCAAAAATAAATGACGGTACTGATTTACCAACTACAGCAATAAATGTAGACCCATAATCTATCCATGTATTTTGCTTTAAGGCAGCAATTACACCCAAGAATATGCCAATTATTGCACCAACTATCATTGCTTGCAAACCTAATTGTGCTGATGGTCCAATGCGGTTAGTAATCAGTTCTGTTACAGGGGTATTGTCAAATTGAAAGGAGATTCCTAGGTCACCTTTTACCAAATTCCTCATATAATTAAAATATTGAACAGGCAGAGGTTCATTCAAACCATATTTATCTAGCAAAATTTCCCGCTGAACGTCGTTGAGCTTTTCGAAGTTATTAAAAGGGCTACCTGGAATTAGCTTCATGAGGAAAAATGTAAGTGATGTTACGATTAAAAGTGTAATTATCATATAGCCCGTTCGTTGTAAGATATATTTTGCCATGCTTACACCTCCTAATTTTTTAAATAGTCGACGTTTTTCGACAATTCTCATACAGGTAAAAAGAGAGTATATTTCTTCAATATACTCTCTTTCTATTTGATTAGTATAGTTACTATTTTGTGATTTTAATCCACTGGTAACTATAGTCTGGACCAAATGCATGGTGAGCAAAGCCTTGAACCTTTGGATTGATAAGAAGGTTAACTGAACGTTGGTAAAGTGGTGCAATTGCTGCATCATCTTCTAACAAGATTTTTTCTGCATCTTGAAGAGCTTTCCAACGATCTTGTGGCTTAGCTACAAGTTCTTCACTAGCTGATTTAATTAACTTATCAAATTCTGGATTACCATAATCCATGTGGTTTTGTCCGCCGCCTGTAACCCATAGATCCATGTATGTCATTGGGTCAGCGTAGTCAGGTCCCCAACCACCCATTAATAAATCGTAATCTTGAGCGTCTTCACGAGCGATACGAATTTTAAATGGTACAGCTTCAACAGTAATTTTTAATCCTGGTAAGTTTTTCTCTAATTGGTCTTTAATGAAAGCATCTGTTAATTTCGAAGTTTCAGTATCTTGACCAACATAAGTAAATTTCACTTCTTTAAGACCTGTTTCTTTAAGACCTTTTTCCCAAAGCTTTTTAGCCTCTTCTTTGTTAGTGCTTAAGTAAGTTCCAGCAGTATCACGGAAATCTTTACCGTCTAAGTATGAGAAACCTTTTGGTACAAGGAAATCTGCAGGGATTGATCCGTTTGCTAATACATCGTCTGTTAAAGCTTTTTTGTCAACAGATAATGCAATTGCTTTACGGATGTTAACATTTTTCAATGCTTTGTTCTTTTCGTTCATTTTTAACCACCAGATAGATGGCTCTTGGTAACGTAGTAAATCTTTTTGTCCTTCAAATTGAGAAAGAATCGCAGCTTGTGCAAGCTTTCCTGTGATATCAGCTTCGCCTGCAGTGTATGCATTTGCAGAAGCTTGTGGATCTTTAGAAACGTTAAAGTTGATTTTCTCTAGAGTAACGTCTTTAGCATTTACGTAATCAGCATTCTTTTCTAATACCCATTCAGTTCCAGTTGGGCCATCCCACTTAGTCATCTTAAATGGACCATTGTAAAGTAGGTGAGTAGCATCTTTCGCATAGTTAGCGCCTTCTGCTTCAACAAACTTTTTGTTTTGTGGGTAGAACAATGGGAATGTTAGGTATGATTCGATGTATGGAAGAGCTCTAACTAAAGTGATTTCCACAGTATAATCATCTAATGCTTTAATACCTAAATCATCAAGTTTTGCTTTACCGGCAACAATTTCAGATGCATTTTTGATTTTGCCTTCCATGAAGTATGCGCCATATGGAGCAGCAACTTTCGGATCAATTGCACGTTGCCATGCAAACACAAAGTCATGAGCAGTAACTGGGTCACCGTTTGACCATTTTGTATCTTGTTTTAATTTAATTGTAATTACAGTTTTGTCATCATTGTATGTTGGTGCACCCTCAGCAACGCCAGGGATAACTTTTTGGTCGGGATCTAAACGATATAAACCTTCATTTGTAGCATTTAACATGGTGAAGCTTAATACGTCTTGAGACATTACGCTGTCCATTGATGGAATTTCAGCAGTTTCAAGAACATTAAGAACTTGTTCATCTGCTAAAGTTGTTTCCTCAGTACCAGCATTTTTATTGCCTTCATCCGTTTTCTTGCCTTCATTCTTGTTTCCGCCTGAACATGCTGCTAGAAACATGCTTAGAACTAGTGATAGTACTAAAAGTAGTGAAAGTTTTGATTTCTTCACTAGTAGACCTCCCTTTTCTATTATTCTGAAAAATTACTACATTCTCTATTATACATATTTTCTACCAATTGTACATTATTTTTTTGAAATTAATTTACAGATTGGCAACATTCTTTACATTTTCATTACGATTTCTTATGGTATAATTTGAACTTACACTGATTTTTAGTATAAAATATTTAAGTGAAAACCCTATTAAATTAATCTTTTGGAGGTTATTTAGTGAATTATCAACTTAAGAAAAGACTTGTTGTCTTGGCCTTATTACAACTTTTCATATTAATTGTCTCCTTTCTTCTTGATCACAAAATCGCTTTGTTAAGCTATATTGATATATCTTTTTATTTCACATCTGCACTTCTTTTATTATCTTTACTTCTATTTACTATTCATTCCGGTTTTTTTGATGCCATATCAAGGTCCTTCAGTTTTGCTTTTCAAAGAGGGCACAACAAACGAAGTTTTGATGAAATACCTCCTCTCTCAGAACTAATTACAGTTAATCAGCGTCCATTAGTGTTTTACGGCTTAGGAACTGGACTGTTCATGGGTATTGCTTTATTCTTTTATTATTTTTTGCAGACTTGAAATTAAATATGCAGTTCCTATATAATAATAAGCAATTGTATAGTACTTTAAAGGCTATGATAAAGAGTAGTATGTATTTCCCTTCGTCTTAGAGAGTTTGTGGCTGGTGTAAACAAACACGAATAAATACGGAATGGACTTTTGAGCCTCGGTCTGAACATTTAAAATGGTTAAAAAGTAGGATTTGACGTTTTCCTTGCGTTAAAAGGACTCCTGATTGTCATGTTATAAGACGATCGTGGAATTGAGTGACTCATTTTTGAGTAATTTAGGGTGGTACCGCGAAACCATTCGTCCCTATTAGTTTTCCTGGGATGAATGGTTTTTTTATATATTTTTTTAGGAGGAAATTTATCATGAAAACAATTTTTTCTGGTATTCAGCCAAGTGGAACCATTACCCTTGGCAACTATATCGGAGCCTTAAAACAGTTTGTCGAAATGCAAAATGACTACAATTGCTTCTTTTGTATCGTTGACCAGCATGCGGTTACGGTTCCACAAGATCCAATAACACTTCGTAAAAATATTAGGAGTTTAGCGGCGTTGTATCTTGCAGTTGGAATTGATCCAGAAAAGGCTACATTATTTATTCAATCTGAGGTCCCAGCCCACGCACAAGCAGGATGGATGATGCAGTGCGTAGCATACATCGGAGAATTAGAAAGAATGACCCAATTTAAGGATAAATCTACTGGGAAAGAGGCTGTCCAGGCTAGTTTATTAACTTATCCACCTCTGATGGCAGCTGATATTCTCCTATATAACACGGATTTGGTACCTGTTGGAGAAGATCAAAAGCAACATATGGAATTAACACGCGACCTTGCGGAAAGATTTAATAAAAAATACAGTGACATATTGACCGTCCCCGAAATCAGTATTCCAAAGGTTGGAGCAAGAATTATGTCTCTACAAGAGCCAACGAAAAAAATGAGCAAATCTGATCCAAATCAAAAAGCAAATATCACACCTTTAGATGATCCGAAGCAAATTGTGAAAAAGATTAAAAGTGCGGTTACAGATTCCGAAGGGATTGTTAAATTCAATAAAGAAAACAAACCCGGAATATCAAACTTATTATCAATTTATTCGATCTTGGGTGGAAAATCTATTTCTGAAATTGAAGAAATGTATGATGGAAAAGGCTACGGTCAATTTAAAAGTGACTTAGCAGATGTCACAGTTAATTTCTTTAAACCAATTCAAGATAGATATTATGAGTTACTTGAATCTCCTGAACTTGATCGTATATTAGATGAAGGTGCTAAAAAAGCAAATCTAGTGGCTAATAAGACTCTTAAGAAGATGGAAAATGCCATGGGACTCGGCAGAAAAACTAGAAAGTGAAAAAAAGCCTGACCCACAAAAGATATGGAATCCATATCTTTTGGGTCAGGCTTTTAATTTACTTTCGGGCCGTGCTCCATTTCCCATAGTTTTTCAAAAAATGGCTGCCCTTTTATTAGGTTTTCACAAAAGGTTTCGTGACGCTTAGACCATCCATACTTTGTTTCTTCAAATAACTGTTCCCATGCGGCCTCAAAATTTAATTCTTGTATTGTTGAATAATGCTCTGGACACCATTCGGTATACCAATATCGAACTTCTGCTTCATTACTGGATGATAGCAATTGATCTAGAGCCATAAATAAAAGTTGTTTTAATTGGCGTTCTTTTCTTGTTAATCCTCTCATTAATTCTGGTTCAGGTGAGAGAATATGATAGTCCTTCATTTTCTCCTGCTCATAAAAGTGATATTTATTAGCCTCATGTAGAGCAATCATTTCGTACACCAACTGCTCCTGTCTAGGGATTAACCGACTTTTTCGAATTGGAATATTATAGCCGATTGTATCAATTGCCAAGATTCCAACTCCATCAGTTACCACGAAGCAATAGTCGAGTTGAACTCTCTCATGGTTTTTCCTTAAATAAGCCTTCTGAAAAATATCATCTAGAAGCTGCTGAGGTAATTCAGACAAATCATTTTCAATGTAATTAAACAATACTGGTTCAACTTTCAAAAGTGGCACCTGGTCTAACAATTCCACCCCGTCATCCTTACGCCATTCATGAAAGTGGCATACATTATAACCGTTTTCTTCCCCTTCAAACCAATTTACCCATACATCATGAAGATACAACATTCTACAACCCCTCACTTCAAGAATCTGTTTGTAAATCAGTATGGGCAGTCCTTAGTTAAATTATTCCTTTATATATATTTTACTCCAATTAGATTAGTACACAAAAAAAATCCACCAAGATCTTGGCAGATTTATCTTTTTGATTTTGGATTGAAGGCATCCTTTAGACCTTCCCCGATAAAGTTAATGGATAAAATGGTAATCGTAATAATTAATGCCGGTGGTACCCATATCCAAAGCTTAAATTGGAGAACATCCGGTTCGTTTGCTGAATTCAACATGTTTCCCCAACTTGGAATTTCCTGTGGAACACCAAATCCTAGAAAACTTAAACCTGTTTCAGCAACAATCATCGTAGCAAAGGTGATTGTCGCCTGAACAATAATTGTTGATAGAATGTTTGGAAGGAGATGTTTCATAATTACTTTAGCCGGTGAACAACCAATCGAAATAGCTGCCGTTATATATTCATTCTCTTTTTCTGCAAGGATTTTACTACGGACAATCCGAGCAATGCCACCCCAACTTAGCATGCTAATCGTTCCAATTAGAACCCAAAGCCCATTTACTTTTCCAAATAGAATCGCATTTAGGACGATTACGAAAACTAAAAATGGAAAGTTTAAGATAAAATCGGTAAACCTCATTAATATGCTATCAACAGTTCCACCGAAATATCCTGAAATTGAGCCAATCAAAGTTCCAAGGGCAATGACAAATAATGTACAACTTATTCCAACTAGTAACGATATACGGCCACCATAAAGTAATCTTGTAAACACGTCTCGACCGGCTTTATCCGTTCCAAGCCAATGTTCAGCCGATGGCTCTATCGACATTTGTCCAATGTTAATTCTTGTAATATCTGCAGTGGTAATAAAAGGTGCAAGTATCGAAACAATAGAAACTATCATTAAAAAAATAAGGCTAATCATTGCAAGTTTATTTTTTATAAATTTCTTCCGAGCAATTGCCAAGGGAGAGAAACTTTTTTTCGGGGGTGTTACTAGCTTATGATTATTCTGTGTTACGATTTCCATTTTTCCTCCCCCTAATCCAGCCTAATTCGTGGATCTACTACACCATATAGAACATCTGCAACTAAGTTGCCAATCAGTGTTAAGAATGAAAATAACATGGTCAATGTCATCAGAACTGGATAATCTCTTGTCCCAACAGATTGAAGAAATAATTGTCCAAGACCAGGATACGTAAATATTGTCTCGGTAATAATTGCACCACTTATAATGGCGACAATATCAAAACCTAAAAAAGTTATTAGTGGAATAATTGAGTTTCTTAAAATATGAACATTGTAGACTTTTCTTTCCGGGGTCCCTTTTGCACGAGCTGTGCGAACATAGTCTTTGCGGCTATTTTCAATAATATCGTTTCGTAAAAATTGAGTATAACTGGCTGTACTTAATAACCCAAGCACAACTGCCGGTAAAAATACATGGTGAAAACGGCTGAGCCACCATACGAATGTTCCATCTGTTACACCAATATCCACCGATCCATTGGATGGAAACCAACCTAACTTAAATGAAAAGAAAAATATGGCAAATACCCCTGCGATGAAGGATGGAATCGCTAAACCAATGTAGTTTAATCCTCCAATAAGGTTGTCCATCAACGTATATGGTTTTCGACCTGCATACGACCCCATAAAGAAAGCGAGGATATAAGTAATGAAAATGGCTGAAAGTCCTAAAAGTATAGTATTAGGGAGTCGTTCTCCAATAACCTCAGATACCTGTATTTTGAACCGTGTAGATTTTCCAAAATCCCCCTCCACGAACCCACTAATCCAACGGAAGTATTGCTGTGGCAATGGGTCATTATACCCCAACTTTTCACGCATATCAGCGATATACTCAGGATTTGTATTTCTTGGATCAATTTCTCCACTTAGAGAGTCACCCGGCATTAATTTTGCCAGTGAAAATACTACAATGGAGGTAAGGAGTAACATTGGAATCATTCCCAATATTCTTCGAAATGCATATTTCATCATGTGCATTCTCCTTGTCTATAAGCTATGTAAAGACAGAAGCTGTGTTTCTCGCCCAATCTTTTCAAATGGGAGAAGCTAAGCCATCTCCCATTTGAAACCCAAAATTGAGTTGTTTGTATTAATCCTTAAAACAGATAGTAATGACCTTTAGGCAATTAAAACTATTGTTTAATCCACCATTCATTTGGACGGTTCATTCCGGATACATCAAATTTTACGTCTTGGACCCGCTTACTGATAGCCATCGTTTCCTCTAGTTCAGCAATTGGTAATGCCGGAAGATCTTGCATGAATAGTTTTTGCCACTGGACATAAAGATCCTTACGCTTGCCGTTATCTGTTCCAACTACACTAATATCAAGTGCTTGATCCAATAATTTATCACTGGCAGCATTTACCCAGCGTGGATAGTTCCAAATTGCTTTTGATCCCCAAAGTGGAGTTGGGTCCGGATCCGTCCCAGTTGACCAACCGCCAAAGAATACTTCCATTGATTTATCAGCTTTATCTAGCATTTCATAATAAAGGTTTACATCAGTCATCGTTAATTTAGTTTTCAAACCAACTTCTTCCCAATATTGAGTCATTGCCTTGGCACGTGCTTCAAACGTCGGGTTATCAGTGGCATAGTGGCTGAAGTTTACAACGAATTTCTTACCATTGGGATCTTCACGGAAACCATCACCATTAACATCTTTATATCCAGCTTCATCTAATAAGGCCTTCGCTTTTTCCGGATCATATTTGTATTGCTCTAATTCTTCATTAGGTGCAGCAATCCAATGATTGGTTGGAATTGGACGGTTAACTGACTTTCCTACACCAAAGAAGAACGCCTTAACCCATTCTTCACGGTTAATTGCATAATACATAGCTTCACGAAGCTTCTTCTCTTGGTATTTAGGTTCATTCATGACATTTTTCTCGCCATCCCAAGTACCTAGTCTAAAACCAACATAGTAATAGCTTACACCGGGATAAGTTACAGCATTTACATTATCCAGGGCTTTTACTTGATCAATAATACTTGGATGAAAAGATGTCATATCAAGCGTTCCGTTTTTAAGTTCTCCAACAGAAAGGGATGGATCTATTACTTTAATAACCACCTTTTCAATATGCGGCTTACCGCCAAAATAATCATCAAAGCGTTCCATTTCTACAGATTCACCTGGATTAATCTTTGTAACTTTAAATGGCCCTAAACCAACAGGTTTTGTACGAACTTGTTCAGAACCCATCATATCTTTTACGGCAAGACCTTTAAATTCAGTACGATTCATAGGGTATGTCCAAAGATTATCCAAGTTGTTAACACGAGCTTTATCAAATGTAATTTGGATATGGTAATCATCTACTACCTTAATTCCAGCGATTTCTTTCGCTTTTCCATCATGATAATCCTGTGCACCCACGACATTTCTTACGTTATCAAAACGTGGACCATCATAATCCCTATCAGCAATAACTTTCAATGCAAATTCCCAATCCTTTACAGATAATTCTTCGCCATTGTGCCATTTAACTCCTTGTTTGATTTCGAAGTCAAACACTTTATTGTCTGCTGTCTTCCATGAGGCGATATACGGCTGGGCCTTTAAGTTCTCATCGTAATCGATTAGATTTTCATCAAAGAAATCTATTACATATTGATCAGTTGCATTTCCATAAAAAGAATAGTTAAATTTCCCCTCAGGTGCAGAATCCAGTGCATATACTAGTGTTCCGCCATCCTGTGGTTTCCCTGCTGTTTCGCTCGGTTTGCCCTCGTTTTCATTTTTGGTTGTACCTGTTTTTTCTCCGCTGCTGCAAGCTGCTAAAAACGCTGCTAGAACAAGCATTAATGCTGCTAATATAAGCATACTTCTCTTTTTCATTTGTTTCCCCCCCATTAACTTTGGATTAGTTACTGTCTAGCTCCATCGCCCAGCTGCTAGTAAAGGTGGCAAGCTACTCGATGTGAGGGCTTCACCTCCTTTAATACTGGTTTGCGTCTGGAACATTCCTCCATTGCCATAGGGCAGCGCGGGTGGAATGTACATCCGGCAGGAGGATTGATAGGGCTTGGTACATCCCCTTTTAAAATAATCCGCTCCTTCTTCACCCTCGGGTCAGGAGTTGGAATTGCTGAAATTAATGCTTGTGTATATGGATGGAGAGGATTCGCGTATAAGCTATCTTTATCCGAAACCTCCACCATATTCCCTAGATACATAACGCCAATTCGGTCACTCATATGTTTAACAACACTTAGGTCATGCGCAATAAAAAGAAAAGTAAGGTCGAATTCTTCCTGTAAATCTTTTAACAGGTTTAAAACCTGTGATTGGACTGACACATCAAGTGCTGAAACAGGTTCATCGGCAATAATTAATTTTGGTTTTAATGCAAGTGCTCTCGCTATTCCGATTCTTTGGCGCTGCCCCCCGGAAAATTCATGTGCATATTTGTAATAGGCATCTGGGGGCAAGCCTACTTTTTCTAACAAACCCATGACTTCCTGTTTTAACTCAGCCATGCTTTTTTTTGAAAAGTTATAAATAGGCTCAGCGATAATATCTCCAATCATTTGCATAGGATTCAAAGAAGCATACGGGTCCTGAAACACCATTTGCATATTTTTTCGAATCTCTCGAAGGGATTTACCAGATACTCTGGTGATATCTTTACCATCAAAAAGTATTTGGCCCTCGGTTGGTTTTAAAAGCCGAAGAATAGTTCTCCCCGCAGTAGATTTACCACAGCCGGATTCACCAACAAGCCCAAGTGTTTCTCCTTTTTTTATCTCAAAGGAGATATTATCAACTGCTTTTACATTTCCAATTGTTCGTTTTAGAAATCCCCCTTTAACAGGGTAATAGGTTTTCAGATTTTTAATCTCTAATAGGTTTTCAGATTGTAAGGATGAATGGTCCCCCTGCTTATGTACTGAAACAATACTCATTTTCTCCCCCCCTCGTTTGGCTTACTTGATTCAAAGAGTAAACAGGCAACTTCGTGACCTTGTTCAACGTCTTCAAGTAAGGGGGTAATTGTTGTGCATTCAGGCATTGCTTTTGGACAGCGATTCGCAAAACGGCAGCCTTCTGCCGGCATATTTATAAGGGAAGGGACGATGCCTTTAATTGAACTTAACCTTTCTTCTTGTCCATCCATTTTCGGGATTGCCCCTAAGAGCAAACTAGTATATGGATGTTTAGGATTATGGAAAAGTGTATCCACATCTGTATGTTCTATAATTCTGCCAGCGTACATGACCATTACTTCGTCACACATTTCAGCAATAACCCCCAGGTCATGTGTAATTAAAATAACAGACATGTCATTAACTGCTTGAATCTCTTTTAATAGTTCGAGAATTTGAGCTTGAACAGTAACATCGAGGGCTGTGGTTGGTTCGTCAGCAATTAATAATTTGGGTTGACAAGCAATAGCAATGGCGATCATGACTCGCTGCCTCATCCCGCCTGATAATTGGTGCGGATACTCATCAATGAGTTTTTCCGGCCTTGAGATTCCCACACTTTTTAATAAAGCGATTGATTTTAGCCGAGCTTCTGGTTTCGTAATCTTAAGGTGGTTAAAGAGGACTTCCTGGAGTTGATATCCAATAGTAAAGACTGGATTTAATGAGGTCATTGGTTCTTGAAAAATCATAGAGACATCTTTCCCACGAACTTTATTGATTTGCGATTCCGACATTTTCTCCAGATTTAATCCATCAAAAATGACTTCACCTGATTTAATTTTTCCGCTTTCTTTTGGCAATAGCTTGATAATGGAGAGACTCATAACAGATTTACCGCAACCCGACTCTCCTACAATGCCGACAATTTGCCCCGACATTACTTTAAACGAAATATTATCTACTGCATTATAATCAGTTCCATCAATATTAAAAGCAGTTTGTAAATTTTTCACTTCGAGTAGTGGGGCCTCTTTGTGCAGCTTTTTTTTTGTGCTCATAGTACACCCTCTAACGTTTAAAATTATTCTATTTATTCAGTATATTCAAATAAATTTTATTATGTAATTGTAATATTTGCAAGATTTTTTTGTACAACTACCTGTTAATGTTAACTAATATTAAAAAAAGCCCGATTTTACTGGCTTTTTTTGTTGAGATTATAAAGGTTTTCAAGGTACCTTAGCGCAGGATTCGTAAATGATAGTTTTGTAGAAAAATTTTTATTTTCGTAAAAACGTTCAACAATATTATATCCCACTGCATAACCGAGTAGCTTTGGCAGCCTTCCGACCCCGTAAAGTAATTCATCGTGCTTTCTTTCATGTTTTTTTATGTTTAGCTGTTCTTTCAAATATTTCTCCCAAAAATTTAATAGTTCCTTTTCTTTATACATACGACACCAATCGGCTAAATATTCCCGTCCACAATATTTTAAAACTGCATATTCAGCTAAACCTTCTATAATAATAGAATCAAGCAAGCTATATTCTTCGATCCTTTTCCCTAACATTCTAAGTCGGCAGACATGGTGGTATTCATGAACGAGCAAGGCCTCTACCTCTTTTGGGTCATCATAATTAGAGAGAAAGAGAAACATTTTATCGGGGAAAGAAACGCCAGCTTTACTTTTTACTTCCCTGAAAAAAAATCCACCAGATTGGGCTACTGGAAAAAGAAAGACTGGAATATCCGGACCATGCCACTTTTGCTTATATTTATTAAATAGTTGTTCCACTTTATCCCAAGCATTTTGTTCTTTTAACCGATCGAAATTTTCTAAGGCAGACCTAGACGGCCGGTACATCCCAAAATCCACTAATTGATTGTAAATTACCTTAGGTTTTTGTCTCTTAAAATAAGGCATTAATTTTTCACAAATTTTTAAGGGACTATCAATTTCCTCCTCTAACCATCGATCAGTTCGAATGATTCCCATCACTCCACCCCATTTACCTTCAATTCACCCTCTGATCAGTTTATTACTAATCACAAGAAGTGGTTCTTGTGATTAGTATCAAAAAAAATCGACCAGATTTCATCTCTGGTCGATTGGTTTACTTATTCGTATTTTTTGAACACAATTGTTGCATTGTGTCCGCCGAAGCCTAGTGAATTACTCATGGCTGCTTTAATTTCCTTCGGACGTGCTTGATTCGGTACATAATCTAAGTCACATTCTGGATCCGGTGTTTCATAGTTAATAGTTGGCGGAAGCATGCTGTCTCTTATCGCTAATACCGAAAAGATTGCTTCTACTCCGCCGGCCGCACCAAGAAGATGTCCGGTCATCGATTTAGTTGAACTTATTGCTAATTTATAAGCATGCTCTCCGAATACTTCTTTAACGGCAAGGGTTTCAAACTTGTCATTATACTCTGTACTTGTGCCGTGCGCGTTTACATAATCAATTTCCTCAGGTTTTAACCCGCCATCATTGATAGCCATTTTCATTGCACGGGCACCCCCCTCACCACCTGGTGCTGGTGCAGTAATATGATAGGCATCACCAGTTGCCCCATAGCCGACTATTTCAGCATAAATTTTTGCACCACGTGCTAAGGCATGTTCAAGTTCTTCTAGAACAATAATCCCAGCACCTTCACCGATAACAAATCCATCACGGTTTTGATCAAATGGTCTGCTCGCCGTCTTTGGGTCCGGATTTGTGGAAAGGGCAGTGTTTGCACAAAAACCTGCAACAGACATTTTTGTAATTGGTGCTTCCGCTCCGCCTGTTACCATTGCATCTGCGTCGCCGCGTTGAATTACTTTGAAGGCATCACCAATCGAATTTGTTCCTGTTGCGCATGCAGTTACCGTACAAGAATTAAAACCTCTTGCACCGAGTGTAATTGAAACTTGTCCAGTTGCCATATCTGGAATTAACATCGGTACAAAGAATGGACTTACACGTTTATATCCTCTTTTTTGGAAAATCTCAAATTGTTGTTCAAAGGTTTCCATTCCGCCGATTCCAGAACCAATCCATACTCCCACACGATGGGAGTTATCTTCGTTAATTGTTAAGTTTGCATCCTTCACTGCCATTATTGCCGATGCAACTGCAAATTGTGTAAAACGGTCCATTTTGCGCGCATCTTTTCTTTCCATAAATGCTTCAGGATCAAAATCAGTTGATTCCGCGGCAACTTTTGCCGGATATTCATCAGCATTGACTCTTTTCATCGGGCCAATCCCGGATTTTCCTTCTAATATGTTTTTCCAAGTTGTTTCGGCATCATTTCCAAGCGGTGTTACTGCACCTATGCCTGTTACTACAACTCTGCGCTTTTCCATTTTATCTATCTCCTTCATCTTTTTCCATATTGATATTTTCAACTTACTTTAACCTGCTTGTTTATTTCCGCTCCATGTGTTTCTTATTTTCCCCACCTGATAGCAATAGCTCCCCATGTTAAGCCACCGCCGAAGCCGACCATAACAATGAGATCATCATCTTTAATTCTTCCCTCTTCCAAATCTTCCACAATCGAAATTGGAATCGATGCTGCAGAAGTATTACCATATTTATTAATCGTTTTGGACATTTTTTCGACAGGTAGCTCTAACCTTTGTCTAGATGCTTCCATAATACGAATATTAGCCTGATGTGGAATTAAGAAATCGACATCATCTTTTGTCAGACCTGCTTTTTCGAGAACATTGATGCAGCTTTCCCCCATTTGCCTTACAGCAAATTTGAACACTTCTCTACCATTCATAATTATATATTCATCCTGGTAAAGGTGTTTTGACCCCGTACCATCTGCTCCAAGCTCAAAGGAAAGAATTCCCCGATTTTCTGAAACAGGGCCAATAATGGTAGCACCAGCACCGTCTCCAAATAAGACTGCTGTATTGCGATCATTCCAGTCGGTTACTTTAGAAAGCTTTTCTACGCCAACCACTAAGACATATTTATAAACCTCTGACTCAATAAATTGTTTAGCAGTCACAATTCCGTACATAAATCCCGCACATGCTGCACTGACATCCATTGCTGCTGCCTTTTTTGCCCCAAGTCTTTCTTGAATTCTACAAGCAACCGAAGGAAAAGGAGTATCAGGTGTAACTGTGGCTACCAAAATTAAATCAATCTCTTCTGCAGTAATTCCAGCATCTTGAATAGCCTTTTTAGCTGCTTCAAATGCCATATCTGATGTATTCTCATCATCAGCAGCAATTCTTCTTTCTTCGATCCCTGTCATCGTACGAATCCATTCATCAGAGGTATCCATTATTTTTTCCAAATCCTTATTGGTGACAACTTTCTCTGGTAAATATCTGCCGATACCAACAATACCTGCTTTCATAAGACCCAGCTCCTTTTTTTCACAATTCTCTATATCACAAAGTTTAATATCAATTATTATGACTTGGTACTAATTTTATCAAATAAAACCTATTTTAAGCAACTATTTCTTCATATTTCTCCCTCTGCTAAAGGACAATCTTTTACAAAAGAAATAAGCTCCCGATTTTGAGAGCTTATTTCCTCTTTATATTTCTTTTCGCCCTTCAGACAGACCAAGTTCATAGGCTTCTTGCATGACCTTTGTAAAAAGATTCATAAAAGGCTCGATTAATTCCATTGATAAATCCACACCAGCCCTATCCAATTGTTCCTTTGCTTCTGGTAAGTATTTCATTGCAATCTGCATAAATTGTAATGTATTATCTTGACTATTCATATGTACTGCTCCTTCAATTTCTCATTTTGGCAATTTTCCTGTTTCCTTATAAATGTCAATTTGCTTATTTATCTTTTGAATAAATTCTTTATTTACATTGGGACTATATTTACCAAGTGAAATAACATTATCTTGAAAATCATAGGAAAGATTACCTGATTTTAATAACCCTTTATTGTATTGCCCTGCCACTATTTCATATAATAGATCGACCTGTTGTACTGTACTTGTAAGTACCGTAGATTCACCTAAATCTGATTGATCAGAAACGTATCCTATAACATACAATCCCCGTTCTTTCACCCTTTCTATTACTGGTACATTATACCCGTCACCGGCAGGGTAGATGACATCAATCCCCTTATCCATCATGTCATTTGCTAATTGAACTGCCTTTATTTCATCATCCCAATTTCCAACATATTCTATACTAACGTTTGTGTTTTTATTTTCTGCCATTGCCCCTTGATAGAAGCCTTCAATCTCCGGCTGCCATTCATATGCGGCTATAACACCTACATTTTGTGTTTTTGACATATGTGCTGCGACCATTCCACCAAAAAACCCCATCGCATGACCTTTAAAATTCAGACTTGTTGTATTCTTGTTTTTAGCATCACCATTAAAACTTATAAAATGGATATTAGGATATTCAGATGAAATATCATTAAAATACTCAGCATATTCAGATCCATGACCAAAGATTAAATTTACCCCTTTTTGGTCAAATTCTTCAACAGCACGCCGGGCAATAGCTTCTGAATTCATACCTTCTTTATAAAACACATCTACATTAATATTCTTTTGAATTTTCAACAATCCATTAAATCCTTTTGTCCCCCATACCTGGTCATTGACCGTTTCGGGTACTAACAATCCAACCTTTTTTATTTTACCTGCAGGTTTTGTCTCTCCACAGGCTGCAAGTAAAAAGAGGCATAAAAGTATCATTCCGAAACGGTATATCATATTACGCATCTCCTCTATCCTATTGCCATTCCTATACATGTTTCCTTTACACTTATAATTTACTTGACCAAGGACCATAGGTATATGACTCTATTTTCCAGTTTTATTCTAACCTTTCAACAAATAAATGAAAAGATAATTTTCCACTAGCCAACTAAATACATTATCTTACAAACGATTGGCATACAAGCGTTGAATATGTTCTATTTGTGTAATGATAGACTCTGCTATTGGACTAACCTTTTTTACAGCCACTTTTTCAAGTGGATCGTTATCCTCTATTGGTACATTGCTATTTAACAATGCCTGATTTTCATCAATATTTAGATATTCTGCGCACCTATCCCAATGATCTTCATTTCCGCTTTCAATCAAGTAACTGCCCGGTTTCCCGCTCTCTATGATTTCTAACATGGATTCGATAGCGTCATCAACAAAAAGACAATCGTTAGTCCATTCCCGTACATCAGATATTAAATTTACTTTTTTGTATTTCGAAACAATGGCTTGTTGAAACAAAAAAGCTGATGGCTGCCATGGACCATAAATAGCAGGTAGGTACAATAATTGGATATTCGTTACTAATCCTTTTATATTCCCTATAAACCCCTCTATTTCTTTCCCCCTAAATGTTCGAGTAAGCATTTGAATAGGTAGAATAAAAACAATTTTTGCTTTGTTTTTGTTCCCCTCTACAAATTGAATGATTGGCCGAGTAATTTCCTCCATTTGTAAAATTTGTTCTTTTTTAAGCATAAACAGGTCATATATTGAAAATATTAGCCTTGAACTACTGATTTCATATTGCTCATTTTTACTCCACTCGATTAATGATTGTTCTAAAAAGTTTGCATTCCGACCAACTTCAAGTCTTTTCTCATCAATAAAATGTATATTATCAGGATTTTCAATATGAACACCCTTGACCTCGATTCCTTTATTCAGCAGGTGCTTACCAACATGAAAACCGACAAAGTCGAACATTCCAAAAATAATTGCCTTGTCCATTAAATTTTCCTCCCCATCCTAACCTTATTGAATCCTATGCACATCGATAAGGAAATATTTCTATTTGGGGAGGACCAGACTAAAGGTCTGTTTCATGGCTGTTGAAGAACTTAATCATCATATTTCCAAGCTGTGGTTTTTTTTCAGGGAGAATAAATGTAGGGCTTATATCTGACTCACTAATGATTTGGTGATATAGTTTCGATTGATTGTATGATTTTCCTCCTGCCAAGACATGAATTATTTTAACCGGACATTCAAATTGAAGATTAACTTTATCTTGGCTGCTAAAAACATTGTTTTCAATCACTTTTTGGTCCATTTGATAAGCTGCAACTAATTCTCTCATTAACTTTTTATAAAAGAATTTATGTTCCTTTTCTTGTTCAAGATGGTCTTTTAAGGAAATGATTGGGTTGAGCAGAATAATCGATCTTATACGCCCTTTCATTTTTTCCATTAGTCTTATCGCAACCAGTGCACCCATACCTTCAGCTAAAATATGGATTTTATTATTAAGAATTTCACTTCGTATTACATGGTGGTATAATTTCTCGGCAAGTTCAACTGCAACATCGCTCCCCCAGTTGCGTCCATAAAGATTTGAGGAAAAAATGGTGTACCCTTTTTCTTTAAGCTGGTTAACAATAGCTAGCCTTCCTTCATTTTGTATCCAAAAACATTTGCTTTCATCTACAAAATGTCTTTCATCTCCAATGATTAAAATCCCAAATCCTGTAGGCTTTTCAGGGTAGTGAAGAATATTCCATTGGGTATCCATCTGAAAGTTACGATTTTCCATAGATAAATCTCCTTTTACATATTTCCTCACGGTATTGTATGCTGTCTCAATAAAGATGAAAGGGGGTTTGCCTATTTATAAGATATTATAGTTTCACTTTATCATTTCAGAATCATATGATAATATTAATAAAGATGTAAAACAGGTTAGAGGTGAAGAAATATGCGATTTTTTTGGACCTTTTTCTGGTCATTTCTATTAGTGCAAATGCTTACATATGTAGTAAGTTCAATGACCCCGGGTGCTGAATATGAATTTATGCCTGCAGCTATCGCTTCAGTTGTTGTGACGATCTTAATTTTCGTTGTAACTACTGTGATTCCAAACGAACCTGCTGCAAAACATTAAGAAAAAAGGTCATCCTTTCAAACGGATGACCTTTTTTCTTTAATGATTTTTAGTAAACAGATACTAGAACCTCACCATTGTTGATATTTATTTCAACTTTCGACTGATCATGTACCCTGCCGGCAATAATTTCACGGGCAATCTTTGTCTCAATATTTCTTTGAATAAATCTTTTTAAAGGCCTGGCCCCATAAATTGGATCAAATCCGTTAACGGCAATAAATTCTTTTGCATCCTCGCTAATATGAATATCAATTTGTTGATGTTTTAACCGATTTTGAAGCTCTCTCATCATTTTGACGACGATATTCTTTATTTCATCTAATGATAGTGGCTTAAAGAGGATAGTCTCATCGATTCGATTTAAAAATTCAGGACGGAAATGCCCCCTTAATTGACTCATTACTTTCTCTCTTACTGAATCAGAGATTTCAACCTCAGTATCATTTCGTTCAAGTAAAAAATGCGAGCCAATATTAGAGGTCATAATGATAACCGTATTTTTAAAGTCAACTACACGCCCTTTTGAGTCAGTAATTCTTCCGTCATCAAGCGCTTGTAAAAGAATATTAAATACCTCTGGATGAGCCTTTTCAATTTCATCCATTAAAACAACAGAATAAGGTCTTCGCCTAACCGCTTCTGTCAACTGTCCGCCTTCCTCATAGCCAACATAACCTGGAGGAGCACCAATCAAGCGGGACACAGCATGTTTTTCCATATATTCAGACATATCAATCCGAATAATTTGTTCTTCACTATCAAATAAAGATTCAGCCAACGCTTTCGCAAGTTCAGTTTTCCCAACACCTGTTGGACCTAAAAATAAAAATGATCCAATGGGTCGATTAGGGTCTTTAATTCCAGCTCGCGCTCTGAGCACGGCATCCGCTACTAAATTTACCGCCTCATTCTGGCCGATGACTCTTTCGTGTAGAATGGATTCTAATTTTAAGAGCTTTTCTCTCTCGCCTTCGACTAGTTTTGCAAGTGGTATACCTGTCCACCTTGATACAATATTAGAGATTTCTTCCCCTGTAACTTCTTCTCGCAGTAAACGTTCGTCCTTAGCAGTTGCTGTTTCGAGTTCCTTCAACTCTTTTTCTGCTAACGGAATCTGACCATGGCGAAGTTCTGCAGCACGGTTTAAATCATATTTATCTTCTGCTTGTTGAAGCTCCCTGCGAAGTTTTTCTAATTGTTCTCGTTTCTCCTGTAACTTCTGTATACTTTGTTTCTCCTGGAGCCATTTTGCCTTCATTTCATGGGCTGATTCTTTTAAATCCGCTAGTTCTTTTAGAAGAGAATCCAGCCTTAACTTGCTCCCTTCATCCACTTCTTTACTTAATGCTGCTTCTTCAATTTCTAATTGCATCACCCTGCGAGTTACTTCATCTAATTCGGTAGGCATGGAATCTATTTCGGTTCGTATGAGTGCACAAGCTTCATCAACTAGATCAATGGCCTTATCTGGTAAAAAACGATCAGTGATATAACGGTCAGAAAGTGTTGCTGCCGCTACCAAGGCATGGTCATGAATTTTAACGCCATGATGCACCTCATATCGCTCTTTCAAGCCTCTTAAAATGGAAATCGTATCTTCAACGTTTGGTTCTTGGACCAGCACCTGCTGAAATCTACGTTCAAGTGCAGGATCCTTTTCGATATATTTCCTGTGCTCATCAAGTGTGGTTGCTCCAATACAATGGAGTTCACCACGTGCAAGCATCGGCTTTAACATATTGCCTGCATCCATTGCACCTTCCGTCTTACCTGCCCCGACAATCGTATGAATTTCATCTATAAATAACAATATTTGTCCTTCACTTTTCTTGATTTCATTTAAAACAGCTTTTAATCTTTCTTCAAACTCACCTCTAAATTTTGCTCCGGCAATTAACGCACTCATGTCCAATGAGAATATTGTTTTATCCTTGAGACCTTCCGGTACGTCTTTCCTCACGATCCTTTGTGCCAAACCCTCTACAATGGCCGTTTTCCCTACTCCAGGTTCACCAATTAATACTGGATTATTCTTTGTTTTTCTCGATAATATTCGAATTACATGACGGATTTCAGAATCACGGCCAATCACTGGATCCATTTTTCCTTCTTTAACCTCTGCGACAAGATCCCGGCCATATTTTTTTAGGGCTTCATATCCCGCTTCTGGATTTTGTGATGTCACTCTCTGGTTCCCCCTTATATCTTTTATCGCTTGCAAAACTTTGTCAGGTTGAGTTCCAAAAGTTTGTAATAGCCTCTGCATTTCTGAATCATTCGAGTTGACTGCTGCTAACAGTATATGTTCAACCGATAAATACTCATCTGAATACTTCTTGGCAAACTCCTCGGCACTTACAAAAAGTTTTTGCAGCTTTGCTGTGATATATAGTTTCCCTTGTTCTACCCCGCTTCCAGTAACCGTTGGTTTTTTAGCAAGGGCAGCAGTAAGGTGGTCTCTTATTTTTTCAGATGGAATTCCTGCCTTTTCTAATATCGATAAAATAAGGCTATCCTCTTGTTCCATTAAACATAAAAACAAATGGGGTTCATCAATCTCTTGATGATTTTTTTTGACAGCTAATGACTGTGCATCCATCAGTCCTTTTTGTAAACGTTCTGTCATTTGATTCATGTCCATTTCAACAGCACCCTCTTTGACCATTTTTGACCTTTTCTTTTATTATAAAACTTCGATTGAAAAAAGTAAATTTTTTCAAAGAAGAAATGCAGAGTGCTTTAATTGCAACGCTGAGGTAGACAAAAGAAAAAGCCACCCAATGGATGACCTTATCCTTATTAAATTTATGGCTTCCGCTGATATGTCCAAACTCGTTCATCATTTGACGTTTCAGGAAATGCATCCCCTGCTTTAAGCCTAATTTTTTTGGGATTGTTAACATTGCTTCCTGTATCTCCGACTTCAATATAAATGCCATTATTCGGGGCTTTACTCCCTGACTTAAACTGACGATTTTGTCCCATTCTTTTCCCTCCTTTACTTCACATACCTTATTATTACCTTTTCACGGATAGTCATTATAGGAATTTCTTTCAAAATAACCTATAAGTCGACATTATTTCCTAAGAAATACACTAGAATGTGCGCGAACTTTTGACGATTGTATGAACTTATTGCTCATTTGTTGCTAAATATTCTTTGTTAACAATATAATTATAGTATTATCTAGTGAATCAAGATCTTGACTGTCATTTTTAAAATTAAATTAGTTTTGAATTCGTACCTTTAAAGGTGGTTATTAGTATGCAGTCAGTAAAAGAAATGCCAGTAACACTGTCCCATCTTTTTGATACAGTTCATCATATAAGGAAAGTTGAAAAAGGTACTTTTTTATTTCAAGAAGGATCTATGGCTGATGAATTGTATATTATTCAAAGTGGAATTCTTCAAATCAGCAAGATCATTCCAGATGGAAGAGAACTGACTTTAAGAATGTGCTCAAGTGGTGACTTTGTCGGTGAATTAAACTTATTCTCCCCTTCTTCACGCTATTTATTAAGCGCCCGAGTAGTAGAGAGTGGCGAAGTAGCCGTTATTATGAAAGATACGCTTGAAGAAAAGCTTTCACAAAATCTTGCGCTTTCTTTTGAATTCATAAAGTGGATGAGTCAACAATATCGAAAAACCCAAACCAAATTTCGTGATTTGGTTCTTCATGGTAAAAAAGGGGCTCTTTATTCCACACTCATTCGAATTACCAACAGTTATGGTATTAAAACCAATAAAGGAATACTAATTGAATTACCACTAACCAATCAGGAACTAGCCAACTTTTGTGGTACATCCAGAGAAGTAGTAAATCGTTTGTTAAGCGATTTACGAAAGAGTGGTATCCTATCGATTGATAAAGGAACCATTACAATTCACGATTTAGAGTATTTAAAACGCGAAATTGATTGTGAAGATTGTCCAACGGAAATCTGTAAAGTAGACTAGGATGCCTGCTGGCAAACAATTTAATATAGTACAAAAAAAATCGGTCATATTGACCGATTTTTTATTTTAGTATGAGTATTTGAATCGCCATAATTATAAAGAATATGGCTGAATTAATTATTTCATAAATGCCAATTTGTTTAGGTGAAAATGATCTTCCGTAAAAAGTAACAGCTCTCAACAGACTTGGGATCAATGCGATTGCAACCATCCAATAGCCAACCCCGAACCACACTGCCACTAATAGAAAATGGTAAATCCATGAAATCCATTTAAATTGGATATTCTTCTTCTCCCTAATCATTGACTTGACATAAAACGTACAGCCCACAAAAAACAGTACCGAAGTTAAAAAAGTGAATACAAGAGTCTCGATGTTCATCACACCATGTCCTAAATAACTACTTGCGAGGCCAGCTACTGAAAAAGCAAAAATAGCAGATATATCATTCATAAAAGCACGGTCTTGATTTTTGGAAGTAAAGTAAGCATTTATCATAAAAAACGGAATCATTAGTAGACCGAAATAAATAATGGATGGTCTTTCCAAAAGCGGAATAAGTAAAAGTATTAGGGCAGGAATCATATATACCAGTGTCCATTTTGTATAGTACTGAAGTTTTTTCCTTTTAAATAAAAGAAGCATCGGATAGGTTGCTAAGTACAATAAGAGCCAACCAATGAAAAATGGGATATGCTTCCACATAAACCCTCCTTCAATGACACCAAGCCAAAACGGGATGATTAGCATTGCCCATGCACCATGTTGTTTCGGTAAAAATAACTTCATCATGTTCACTCCTTTTCCTTGCCTAACCTAAATATAAGCCAGCTAAGCGGAAAAATAAGTGAAACACATCACAAATTAAAGCAAAAAAGAAGGCCATCGCCTTCTTTTTGTGACAATTTTGTATAGGTTAAAATGGAAGTCCAACAATTTCAGATCATCTACAAGATAACTTCAGTCATCTCTAGGCCGGTTATCTGATGAGTGTTTGCCGTAGTTCCATTAAAAACCCATGATTCTATTTTAACAAACAATATATCCCCTAATTAGTATTATAGAGTATATCCATAGATCAGGCTGTGATAAAAGTAACAGATTTGACAATTTTATTAACTTTTTTAATCAATTTTATGAACAAGTTCCTGAAGTAAGTGCTCGGTCCAGATTAATGCACCCGCATCATCGATCTGAAAGCTAGGAACATTGATTCTTGATTTAATTTGCTGATGCATTTCTTCCTTCCAATACAAAATCCCCAAAACATTACTTACGGTATTTAGCAATGAGAGGTCACATTCATCCTTTACCAACAGTAATTTGGGATAGGACTTTTGCTTATAGCCTTCGATTAAGATGATGTCTGGATGAAAAAATTTCATCAACTCAATTTGATCCTCCAGTGTTGGATAGAAATTGTCAGCTTGTAAGATTAAACTTCCTTCTCCTTCAACAATCGAGGCAAATGCCCCCGCATTTAGATGTTTTTCTGTATCTTTCTGCGGGAGTGCTGCTAGTTTGCCACCATGTCCGTGATGCTTAATAGTAACTGTCTTTAGCCCCTTTTTTACTAGGTCATTGATCAGCTTGGTTGTGATTGTGGTTTTCCCACTATTTTGATATCCAACTACTTGAAAGATAACAGGCTTTACCACGGCCACTCACTGCCGACCTGGTCTTCAAGCAAGAGGACCTCCACTTCACATCCGGCTGTAAACCCTCTAGTTCCACCTGGAAGAATCATTAGCGAATTAGCTCCAGAGAGGCTCATAATTATGTTAGACTTGTCGAGTCCACTCGGTGTCGCCTTTAATCTACCTGCATCAATAAACGTTGAACTTCGAACAAACCTTGTAAACGGATTTGCTTTAGGAAAATCAACTTCTAATAGGGCATGTTCTTTACGGAGGTGCGGTTTATCTGAGAAAAGCATTCTACGGATAATTGGACGCGTAAACAATTCAAAGCCAACATAACAAGCCGATGGATTTCCCGATAGTCCAAAGAGAAGTTTACCATTATGTTGTGCAACCGTCGTAACACTTCCAGGGCGCATGGCAACTTTATTAAAGAAAACCTCTGCTCCAAGCTTTTCATAAATAGCCGGAAGATAATCAAAATCTCCCACAGATACCCCGCCAGTGGTAATTAACAGGTCTACTTCATTGATTGCATTTTGGACTGCTTCAAAGCAAGTGTCGAATTCATCTGGAAGCTTCCCGAAATAGTGCACAATTCCTCCCGTTCTTTCGATTTGAGCAGCAATCATATGTGAATTACTGTTCCGAATTTTTCCGGGTACAAGGGCTTCATTTACTTCTAAAAGCTCAGTCCCTGTTGCAAATAAACCAACTCGCGGTTTTTTTGCAACTGATACTCGTTCATATCCAAAAGTAGCAAGCATGGCTTGAATTCCGGGATTTATCAATGTACCTTTTTTCACCAAAATTTCACCTTGTTTGGCGTCTTCACCACTATACGAAACGTTATCACCCTTTTTAAAGCTGCGTTTAATCGACATATATGGAATACCATTCTTTTCGTAAGCCTTAGCCACCTCAAACATAACAACAGCATCTGTTCCCTCAGGCATCATCGCACCCGTCATAATTCTAACCGCTTGATGCTCTCCAATTAATTTGGTGGATACCATTCCTGCTCCGATGTGATCAACCACTTCAAATTCAACTACATTCGTTAGCGAAGCCTCACGAGTATCAATTGACCTAACAGCAAAGCCATCATACGGTGCACGATCAAAATGCGGGACATCGCTAGTTGCGATCAAATCCTCAGATAAAAAACGGCCGTAGCTTTCATTTATTGGAACTTGTTCAGTTACACCAAGTAATTGATATTCCATTATTCGTTTAACTGCTTCACCAATTGGTATTGGTTTTCTTCTTTCGAACAAAATAATCACTCCTACTTTAAACAAATATCTATCCATTGTGTTATGTACTAATCGTCATCGACTATCAACATTATAAGCTTATTAAAAACCAACTGACATATCAAATATCACAAAATAAAAGTATTCTCCATAAAAAAGAAAATCATATCGAATGTGTGATTCAGGTCACCTAGTTTTTTTTCTTTTTCCTTTATTCTTAGGTTAGATTAAATCTTGCACTTAGGGAGGAAATAAATATGACTTTCACAATTACAGCAAATTCATTAGTTAAAGATATCGTTAACGAATTACCTAAAACAAGTGATGTTTTCAAAAAGAACCGGATTGATTTTTGCTGCGGTGGTAATATTTCACTAACAGAAGCGGTTGCCCAAAATAATCTTAACTTGGATACTTTATTAGATGAACTAAAAGTTATCTTTGAAAAATATGAAAACACTGAGAAAGATGTAGAGGTTTGGACGAACTCTGATTCCGCAACCATTGTTGATCATGTTATTTCAAATTACCATCGTGTGTCTGAAGAGGAACTTACCACGTTAAGTCCCTATGTAACAAAAGTTTCACGTGTCCATGGCGACAACCATCCTGAGTTACTAAAGGTTTATGAGCTTTTCTATGAATTCAAAAAAGAATTGATGGAGCATATGGAGAAAGAAGAAGCAGTTGTATTCCCTCTAATTAAACAGCTTGCTGATGGAACGGTAGAAAACCGTGAAGAAGCCATTGCAATGATTGTTGAACTTGAAAAAGAACATGACCATGCAGGTGAAATATTAAGAGAGATTCGTGCCGTAACTTCTGACTATACTCTTCCTCTTGATGCTTGTGGTACGTACCGTTTAGTATATGCTCGCTTAGAGGCGCTAGAAGGATTAACCTTTATGCATGTACATCTTGAAAATAACATCCTATTTCCTAGGTATCTTTAATAAAATCAACAGTCCGCTTTTCTTAAAGCGGGCTGTTTCTTTCTACAAAAAAATACTCTCTTCATGGAAGAGAGTTTAACCACCAATATACGACATTTCGATTTTTTTACGGTTTTTGTGTGTTTCAGCTGTTCTTTCGTCTGAATATCTGTCATCTCGTCCATTCCATATTGCGCTCACACGTTCACGGATTTCTTCATCGGAGGCACCGTTTCTCATGAAGTTACGGATATCATGTCCATTCCCATTAAATAAACAAGTAAAAATTTGACCATTCGCCGAAAGCCGAGACCGTGTGCAGCTTGAGCAAAATGATTCAGAAACGGATGTAATAAATCCTACATTCACATCTTTATCTTTATAGCGGTATAATTTTGCAACTTCTCCGTAATAGGCTGGGTCTACTGGTTCAAGCTCAAATTGTTCCTTTAATAAATAATATATCTGCTTTTTAGTAATAACATCATCCATTTTCCAGCCATTGGTTGAACCTACATCCATGAATTCAATAAAGCGGAGCTCAAGACTGTTCGCCTTGCAATACTCTGCCATTGGAATAATTTCAGAATCATTAAGGCCCTTTTTGACAACCATATTAATTTTAACCCCAAGACCTGCCTGTTTCGCAGCTTCAATGCCTTCTAGAACTGGCCCAGTTCCAACTCCGCGTCCATTTATTTTCCCAAACAACTCATCATTTAACGTATCAAGACTGACATTTACCCTTTTGAGGCCAGCTCCCTTTAAATCTTTTGCAAATTTCGGCAGAAGCACACCATTCGTAGTCAAACCGATATCAAGTAAGCCTTCAATCGCTGACAGCTTTTTAACAAGAATAGGCATATCTCTACGAAGAAGCGGTTCCCCTCCGGTTAGGCGAATTTTTTCCACACCTAAACTAACAAATATTTTTGCGAGGCGCTCAATCTCTTCATAAGTCAGCAAAGCACCTTTGGGAAGAAACTCAAAATCAGGACCAAATTGATCTGCTGGCATACAGTATTGGCAACGGAAATTACACCGATCAATCACAGAAATTCTTAAGTCATGTAAGGGTCTATTTAATTTATCTTTAATAATGGTTTTTTCCATTTATATCAACTCCATTATTTTAAGGAACCTAATTATAATAAGTGTACCAGTCTTTAGTTAAAAAGACTGTTACTTTATTCACTATTACAATACTTTATAATACCATTCTTATCTTAGCAGATATTTCCCATTCAATAAATAACTGTTTTGAAAATACCGTTCCTGCCTGTTATTTATTTTTTGATTATGTGTACTTGTCTGCTGATTTAAGCTCCAAGTTTATTATTTCAAATGAGTTTTCACTATATTGTCATTGTTTACTTCTTTTTATGGCTTCCATATAAGATAGAATAATACTAACAAACTAAATTGAACACGCTGGTAATATGATAGTTCAGAATATGAATTTTAGAGGTGAATTCGATGACAATGATAATGAAACCAACTCATTCAATTGAAATAAAAGAATTACTTAAATTTGCAGACCGGAAATTTAAAAGTGAAAGAGGAACCTTTTTATTTCAAGAAGGAATGCTAGCAGAAGAACTTTACATTGTAATTTCAGGCAAAATTCAAATCAGTAAAGTTACATCAGATGGACGTGAACTTTCATTAAGAATTTGCGGGGAAAATGATATTTGCGGAGAATTAACTCTTTTTACGGATAACCCCAGATATTTATTAAGTGCAATGGTTCTTGAGGAAGGAGAAATCGTTGCAATAAAAAAAGATATCATTGAAAGTGAAATATTCCAAAATAGTAAGCTTGCCTTTGAATTTATGAAATGGATGAGTGACCATTTCCGTAAAACACAAACAAAATTTCGTGACCTCGTCTTAAATGGAAAACGGGGTGCCCTTTTTTCAACTCTTATCCGAATGTCGAATAGTTATGGTGTTCAAAAAGGTAATGAAATCTTAATTGACCTTCCTTTAACCAACCAAGAACTTGCCAATTTCTGTGGTACTTCACGTGAGAGTACAAACCGTATCCTTAGTGAGTTAAAGAAAGATAACATTATTTCAGTTAAGAAAGGTAAGATTTCAATTTTAGATTTACAATACTTAAAAAATGAAATCGACTGTGAGAATTGTTCTGCCGTCTATTGCAGTATTGAATAGAATGGGCAGCCATCCTTTTAGGGCATTTATTTTTTAAACAATAGGCTGTCTCCGAGTCGGGAGGCAGCCTTGTTTTATCGCTTTTTACTGAGCTTGCTTTTCTCTTAATGATTTAGGTATATAAACGCAGAATGGCTCGCTTTCCAGATAATCTCCTGTCATCGCATATGCTCTAGACCTGGATCCCCCACAAACGTGCCGGAATTCACAGACACCGCATTTCCCTTTAAACAGATCTGGATTTCTAAGCGATTGGAATATCGGTGATTCACGATAAATCTCTGCTAATGGCGTTTCACGGATATTACCCGCTTTAACTGGCAAGAGTCCGCTTGGATATACATCCCCAATGTGAGAAATGAACACAAAACCATTACCATCATTAACACCTTTTGGCGCTCGTCCTAGACCATCAATAGATCCCGTTAAGCCTTTTTCTGTTAATGCACTTAGATACTCGATTTCATCTGCCGTTTCCTTCGCTTCACGCATTTTTTGCTGAATTACAACCCGGCGGTAGTGCATTGCTTCAGTTGTTTTAATATCAAAGGATACACGCTTGCTTAAATCATAAAGCCATCTGAATACTTTTTCATGTTGGACCGGAGAAATCATATCGGATTCTTGACCTCTTCCTGTTGGGACAAGGAAGAAAACACTCCATAATACACACCCTAAAGATTCAACCATTTTGGCCATATCATCAAGGTATTCAATATTATAACGTGAAATAACCGTGTTAATCTGAATCGGTAATCCAACTTCATGCAAATATTGTATTTTTTCCATGGTAAGATCAAATGATCCAGCTGTGCCTCTAAAATGGTCATGAATCTCAGCCGTAGGACCATCAATACTAAATGCCCAACGAGCGAGGCCCACTTCTTTAGCCTTCTCAATGGCTTCTTTTGTTACATTTGGTGTCGCGCTTGGGGTCATAGACACACGTACACCTTTTTCAACTGCATATTTCGCAATATCAAAAACATCTTCTCTCATTAAAGGATCCCCGCCTGTGAAAACAAGCATTGGATTGTTCATTTCATATATTTGATCTATTAGATTTTTGCCTTCTTCAAAAGATAGTTCACGTGGATCCCTTTTATACTGTGCATCCGCACGGCAATGCAAGCACTTTAATTGACAAGCTCTAGTGAGTTCCCAAATTACGATAAAAGGGTCTTTATTAAAATCACGGATAATAGCCATATGAAACGCCTCCTACTAACGGCTACCTGAGAATTCAACAGCCTTAATAATTTGTATTATAAAGGTGTTTATATTCGAAAAAAGTGAACTATCTCACATCCATTCAGATAGATATGTCTGAATCGTGAAGAAAAAAGTAAAAAACAGCAGAGATTCTGCTGTTTTTTACAAGTGGTGAATAACTCCATTTTTCCGCTGAATAACCTTTAGTTTTGCTTAACGAATTCCTAAAGCAATCTTTGCATAGCGTGACATCATTTCTTTAGTCCAAGGTGGATTGAAAACAATATTAACTTCTACGCCTTTAATTTCTGGAATGTCAGCCAATGCTCGCTTAACTTGATCCACAATCGTACCTGCTAGCGGGCAGCCCATTGAAGTTAATGTCATCGTAATGGTAACATTCCCTTCATCATCCATTTCAGCATTATATACTAAACCTAAGTTGACAATATCTACACCTAGTTCAGGGTCAATAACTAACTCTAAAGCACCCATAATATTTTCTTTTAATTCTTCATTCATATTCGATCCACTCCTTAAATTTCTTTGTCCCAATTTATTATAACAAATATGTAAGTCTTTCTTTCTAGATTGAGACTTCGTTTAAAAAAGTATATAGTTTTTTTATACCTTTTGGTGTGAATTTTTTTACAGTTTACATATAAAATTGTTAACATAGTGAATATAGAAATAATAATTTTCATTTATATTTGCAGTGTAACATATATATTAATTTTCCCCTAAAACAATCACCTTTATTAACGCTGAAAATTATGATTAAAAGGAGTATTTATGACAGATAGACATTTAATTGCATTAGATTTAGATGGGACATTATTAAAAGATGATAAAACGATTTCTTTAAAAACAAAGGGCATTTTAAAAAAAGCAAGAGAACAGGGCCATATCGTTATGATTGCAACAGGAAGGCCTTATCGTTCCAGTGAAATGTATTATCGGGAATTGGATTTGGACACACCCATTGTCAATTTCAATGGAGCCTTTATGCATCACCCTCGAAATCCTGACTGGGGATTTTATCATGAACCCCTGGATGTGAAGGTAGCAAAAGAAATTGTTGAAGCATGCAGAAGTTTTCACTTCCATAACATTATTGCCGAAGTAATTGATGATGTATATTTCCATTACCATGATGAGAAGCTTTTAGATATTTTTAACTTTGGAAATCCAAAAATCACTACAGGTGATTTAGCAAATTATTTGAATGATTCGCCCACTAGTTTGTTAATTCATACCGAAGAGGATCAATTAAAAACAATCCGTGATCATTTATCGGCTGTCCATGCAGAAGTGATTGATCACCGCAGTTGGGCCGCACCATGGCATGTGATTGAAATTATTAAGGTGGGCTTAAGTAAGGCTGTTGGGTTAAAAAAGGCTTCTGATTATTATGGCATTCCTTCAGAAAGAGTTATTGCCTTTGGCGATGAAGACAACGATCTAGAAATGCTTGAGTATGCCGGATACGGTATTGCGATGGGTAATGCCATTGAAAAAGTTAAAAATATTGCAAATGACGTCACTTTGAGCAACGAAGAAGATGGTGTTGCTCAATATTTGGCAGATTTGTTAAAGATAAATTATTAACATTCATTCACCATTGTTTACCTAAATGAACCTACCTCTTTTGGTACATACTATTTTTTGAGGCAGCCTTGCTGTTTCAATTTGAGCTATGAGCATATTGGAGGGATTCGAATGGGTAAACGAAACAAATCAAAACGCTTTGTCCAGCAAGGAGTAGATACGGTCAGCAAGCATGCGGAACGTATTCCTTATCACATGACCTACGCTGAAGCAGAAGCTCAGAAGATGGCCAATGTGCAAGAATCCTCGCTTGGAGGAATATAACATGGGAAACCAATTGTTCCAAGAAGCACGAAGATTTGTGGAAATGGCGAAGTCTGCCAACCCAGCTGAAACTGATTCTGCTGTTGCGAAGGCTAAAAATGCATTAAGTTCTGCTTATGCAAATTCGACTGTAGCAGAGCAAGCACAGCTCCAACAAATGCAACAAGAGCTTGAACAGATGACTTAAAATAGAAAAGCGGAGGCGCCAAGGCGCTTTCGCTTTTCTACTCTTTTCGAAAAAATCCATAGATATTTGTCGTTTGAATGATATTTGTAAAGGCCCTTGGATCCACTTCCTTTAGGATTCTTTCTAAATCATAAAGTTCATAGCGGGTAATCACCACCATTAACATTTCTCTCGCTTCGTTTGAAAAAGCCCCTTTTGCAGGAAGGATCGTTATCCCTCGCACAAGTTTCTCCTGGATAGCCTTTTTCATTTCATCCGTCTTTTTGGTAATAATCATAGCCGTGAGTTTGGCATGTCTAGTATGAATGGCGTCAATCACTCTAGTTGAAGTATATAATGTTACAAGCGTATAAAGAGCTTTTTCCCAGCCATACAAAAATCCAGCTGTTATAATAATTACCCCATTTATAACCAACATATAGGGACCAATCGGCTTATCCTTCATTCTTGATAAAACCATGGCAATGATATCTACACCACCTGTTGAGGCCCCCCATTTCAACGTAATCCCGACACCCACGGCTTGGATTACACCTCCAAAAACAGCATTTAAAAGGATGTCTCCTGAAACTTCCTTTATCGGAATAACTGTTAAAAATAGTGAGGACAGGGCAACACTTATAAAGCTATAAACTGTAAAGGATTTCCCTACCTTTTTCCATCCTAGAATGGCAACAGGAATATTCAATAAAAATAATAAGAAACCTAATGAAACTTGAATGCGAGTATAGTCACCCAACACCTTTGAAAGAAGTTGTGCTATTCCCGTGAATCCACTTGAATAAATGTTTGCCGGTATTAAAAATAAATTCATCGCAAGCGCAACTAACAATGAACCAGCTGTCACCACTGCCAGTTTTTTTGTCTGGAGCCATATCATATTAATTTCTCCTTTATAGTGAAATTGTGAACTGTTTTATACTTTGTGGCGAATGATAATTGTATTTTAAGTATGAAACCGATAAACTGAAACTATAAATTAGCTTGAAAGCAGGTGAGCTTCATGCAAGTAAGAGTACTGGCTGATAGCGCATGCGATTTACCAAAAAGTTTTTATGAAGAGAATCATGTCACACTATTTCCATTAAAAGTTGAGATTAACGGCAAGGAATATGAAGATGTAAAAACAATTGATCCAAACACCGTCTATGAGGCAATCCGAACTGGCATTGTTCCAAAAACCTCTCAGGTATCTCCACTTTTGTTTGAGGAAGTATTTACCGAAATGGCTGAAAAAAAACAAGACGGGATATACATAGCCTTTTCCTCCGAGTTATCTGGTACATATTCCACCGCTGTTATGATTCTTGACCAAGTGAAGGAAAAATATCCAAATTTTAATTTAACGATTGTTGATACCAAATGTGCATCGCTTGGATTTGGTCTTGTGGTTAAAGAAGCCGCAGCTCTCGCCCTGAAAAGTGTAAGTAAAGAAAAGATCTTAGAAGATGTTCTGTTTAGAAGCCAGCACATGGAACATCTGTTTACTGTTGAAGATTTAGATTATCTAGCAAAGGGTGGCCGTGTATCAAAAGCCTCTGCTTTCTTAGGGGGATTATTGAATATTAAGCCCATTTTAAATGTGGAAGATGGGAAACTTGTCCCCATTGAAAAGATACGCGGGAAGAAAAAAGTAATGCGTCGTATCATTGAAATCATGAAAGAACGCGGGGCAAATATGGAAGACCAAGTAATTGGGATTAGCCAAGCCGATTGTGAAGAAACTACATTAGAATTGAAAGCCATGATTGAAGAAGAATTCCATCCCAAAGAAGTATTCATTACTTCAATTGGCTCTGCCGTTGGGTCACATACAGGTGCAGGAACTATCGCTATTTTCTTTTTAAACAAAATACCTTCAAATTAAAAAAATGAGTGGGGTTTAAACACCGCACTCATTTTTCATTTATCTATTTATGGTCTGTCTTCTTGGAATATTGATTTTTTCCAGCTTGACGATTTTTTTCGCGCATCATATTCTTTTCATGGCGAAGGGCATTGTTGTCTTTTGCTTTTTTATCGTTGTCTGATGTGTGTGGCATAAGCTTACCCCTTTCAAATGGATTCACTTTAGTTTCTGTCAATTTGAAAAGAGTATGTAAAACACCTTAATCTTTCTTCTCATATGTCCAATTGCCCTCTTGGTACACCCTGCCCTCTTTCATAAGCTTACCAAGTGCACGTTTGAAGGCACCTTTACTCAAATCGAAACGATCTTTTATATCTTCAGGCATGCTTTTATCGTTATATGGCATGGCACCATTTCTGCTCATTAGGTATTCATATATCCGTTCTGCATCTAGATCCTGCGATTCTTCTTTCCTTGCTAATAACGAAACGTTAATCGTTCCGTCTTCCTTAACGTCAATAATCCGTCCTTCAACCTTTTGACCTATACGAGGCTCTTCCAGTCTTTGTGATTCATGAATAAACCCTTTGAAGCCTTCTATTGTATAAATCCAACTGCCTACTTTAGCTGTACGATAAATATGGCCCTGCACATTTTTATTAAAGTCTTCTCTTGTTGCTTCAACGGATATAGATTCAATCACTTGGTCACTGGCCAGCTTTGCATAAAGAAGATAAGTACTGCTAAGCTTTAAAGTAATATAGACTAAATCGCCTGGCTTCGGCCATACTGACTTATGCACAGGCAAATCATCGATTCCTAATAGAATATCCTTTGGAAGTCCAATATTTATGAAGACGCCAATTCTCGGATTTACGTCTGTTGCTTTAACCCAAGCATAGCGTCCAATTGCTACCGCTGGAGTCGTAGTTGATGCGGAAATTCGACCTTCTGAATCAACATAAAGAAACACTTCAACTTGATCTTCTACTTCTAATTCTTGGTTGGCTTGATTTGTATGCAGCAGAACATCTTCATTTCCATCAGTTAAAAAATAGCCAAATGAAGCCTTCCGGGCTACTGTTAATGTGGTCATTTGACCGATAAGTTCATTTAATGACATATATAACTCCTTCTTTCTTTTTCGGAGAATTTTCCTAAGCGGTTGTTACAACTGCTATATTTTACTATAATGTACCCATAAAGGGAAACTATAGCAGGATTAGTTTCAATATATAGTTATAAAATGGAGGTTTGTTTATGTCAAAAGATAGCTCATTTGATATTGTTTCTCAAGTCGATTTATCTGAAGTTTCAAATGCGATTGCGCAAACAATGAAGGAAATTGGCACGCGTTATGATTTTAAGGGCAGTAAAAGTGAAGTCTCACTTGATAAAGAAAAAGAAGAGCTGGTTCTTATTTCAGATGATGAATATAAAATGGACCAGCTGAAAGATGTTTTATTTAGCAAATTAATGAAACGAAGCGTTCCGGTTAGAAATCTTGACTACGGGAAAGTTGAAAAGGCATCGGGTGGAACAGTTCGTCAAAGAGCTAAATTGGTTCAAGGTATTGATAAAGAAAATGCAAAAAAAATCAATACCATTATTAAAAATAGCGGCGTCAAAGTAAAAAGTCAGGTTCAAGATGACCAGGTCCGTGTGAGCGGGAAGAACCGTGATGATTTACAAAAAATAATCTCCCTTGTTCGCGATGCTGACTTAACTGTGGATGTACAGTTTATTAATTATCGATAAAAGCAAAAGGCGGAAGGATTTAAAATCCTTTCGCTTTTTTATTATCTTTATTTTTCATAATTTGAACCATTTATCTAAAACTATTAGGGAGTAAACACTTGGAGGTTTTAGTAAATGAGTAACAATCAAAAGCAACAAAAGCAGACCTTTCCCCCTCAGCATCAGAACCACCAGCCAGGAATAGAAAGTGAAATGAATCCTCGGCCCATTTCAGTTGATCCTAATTATAAGCCTGGAGGAAAATTAATTGGTAAAACAGCGATTATTACTGGAGGCGACAGCGGGATTGGCAAATCTGTTGCAATTTATTTTGCCAAAGAAGGAGCAGACGTAGCAATTGTCTATTTAGAAGAGCATCAAGATGCAGAAGAAACTAAGCAATTGATCGAAGCCGAAGGTCGAAGATGTCTTTTATATTCAGGCGACATTGGCAATGAAGATTTTTGTAAGGAGACTGTCAATAAGATTCATACTGAATTTGGCAGGTTAGATATCGTTGTCAATAACGCTGCGGAGCAACATCCGCAAAAAAGTTTATTATCGATTACTTCACTTCAATTGGAAAAAACATTCCGAACCAATATATTCTCCTTTTTTTATATAACGAAAATGGCCCTGCCTTTTCTAAAACAGGGTGCATCCATCATAAATACTGCCTCGATTACTGCTTATAAGGGGAATGAACAATTATTAGATTACTCAGCAACAAAAGGTGCGGTGGTTTCCTTTACCCGCTCATTAGCAATGTCGCTCGCACCTCAAGGGATTCGTGTGAACGGTGTGGCCCCGGGTCCGATTTGGACACCACTCATTCCATCGACTTTCCCGGCTGATCAAGTTGCTGTTTTTGGGTCAAGCACCCCAATGGGTAGAGCTGGCCAACCCTATGAATTGGCAGCGAGCTATGTTTACCTGGCTTCAGATGACTCATCCTATGTTAGCGGGCAAATGATTCACGTAAATGGCGGGGAGATTATCAATGGATAAAAAAATGTCGAGGGGATTAATAAGTTCCCCTCGACACTTTATTTTTTTCGTTTCCTTATTTTATAAAGAAATAAGAAACACAACAGGTATACAACGACTAAGCTTGCGATTAATGAAAATTTGATACCACTTTTCTCAGCTAACACATATATTTCCGAATTATCCCGATCAAGAATAATCATATATTTATTATCTTTACTAACAATTTTATCTCCGGCAAGCAAGCCTCGCAGCTCTTTCCCACCTTCAATCTGACTGCTTGTTAAGGTAACACTTTGGGATTTGCCCGTATTATTGATTGCAATAATGGATGTTTCACCTTTATATACTCGTTTATAAACAGCCATCCCGTTATGATCATACAGCATTTCCATCGTCCCTCTTGTTAAAGAAGGAAGTGTATTTCTTAATTCCCCCACCTTGGTTATATAATCAATTAGTTCCTTTTCCGCCCGAAAGCTCATTTGCCCGCGGTTATCCGGGATTTCTCCCCCATTTAAGGCAATCTCTGTTCCATAATAAAAAAGAGGAATTCCCGGGGTTGTATATAAATATACCAATGCTGTTTTCCAGCGGGAGCCTGGGAATTGTTTCTTTGCGACAATGTCACTTGTAAATCTTGACGTATATTCGTTATCCATAAAATTAGCTCTTAAAAAGGAGTTCTGACCATTATCACCATCTGAATAAAGTTCGCGGAAGGACTGATCTGTTCCTGCAAATGTTTTTCTCAACTTTTCACTGTATGAGTAATTAACTATGCTGTCTATTCCGGCTCCTTCATACTTTTTCAAATCAGTTGAATTATTTTTTGACATTACTCCCATTAGAAAGAAGTTCTTCTTTTCTTGCTTAACTTCATTTGAAAAATCATTCCAAAAACTTATGGGAACATAATTTACTTCTGGTAGACTCATCCCATCTATATCTGTTTTATCAATCCACCATTTTGCTGCATCGATTAAATATTTTTTAACTTCCGGGTTGTCCTGATTCAAGTCAGGTAATCCTTCAATCCAGCCCTTTTCAAGTACTGCCTGATTTTCATTTTTATCTGGGATAGACTGTTTTTTATGGAACCAGTTCTGCTTGATAGGATCACTTAACCACGGATGGTCAGCCGCTACATTATTCGTAACAAAATCAATCATTACCTTCAACTTGCGGTTATGTGCTTCTTTTACTAATGTTTGAAAAGACTTCAAAGTTCCAAAATGCTCATCCACTTTGTAAAAATCATTCACCCAAAAGCCATGGTACCCATTTTTCGCATTGTCAAAAATGGGTGTTAAGCGAATTGCGGTGAATCCCATTTCATGTATGTAATCCAATTTATCAATAATACCTTTAATATCCCCGCCGTTATATGCTAATGGATCTTTTGCGTTTACATCCATGTCATTGTTTCTATCTCCATTGTTGAAACGATCGACCATAATAGAATAAACGGATTCATCTTGCCACAAGCGGTCTTCCTTTTCAACCGCAGCATTGGCAGGAAGCGATGAATGAAGTAATAACAGAATTAAAATGAGTGTAATTTTTTTCATATAGTTATATCCCTCCTCTAAAAAAGAGAAGAGGATATCCCCTTCCCTACACCCATTTTAATCTAATCATGTTTTTATTCCAAATTTTAAATTCTTGGTTGTAACAACATTTATTCTTAATTCACTATGTTAATATTGTAATCCTTAAACCATGTGTGCAGTTGCACAAGATAGGCCAATAACTGTGGTCCTGTCATCAATTGGCCAAACCAAGGTTCTTGAAAGGAATTTCCACCCGATTTGACGATACTCTCAAGCTGTTCTTTATTAAAAAATTCATGCAGGGCTGAGGATTTATCTTTTAATATATTTTCCACCAACTTTTGAACTGCAATGGTATAGGCAGGATTATGTGTTTTGGGATAAGGGCTTTTTTTCCGGTACAAGACTTCCTCAGGTAAAATACCTTCAAAGGCTTTTCTAAGAATACCTTTTTCCCTGCCGCGATACATTTTCATTTCCCATGGGATATTCCATACATATTCGACTAGGCGATGATCAGCAAAGGGAACTCTGACTTCTAGACTTGCACCCATGCTCATTCGGTCTTTTCGATCAAGTAATGTCGTCATAAAGCTAATCATATTAATATAAAATAATTCTCTCCGTTTTGCTTCTTCTCGACTTTCACCTTCTAACTTAGGGGTTTCAGCAATCGCTTGATAATACCTATCCATCACGTAATCATTTAATTTTAGTTTTTCCTGCCAATGTGATTTCAACAAATTATGTCGTTCTGATATGGAGCGCATCCACGGAAACCCAGGCCGCTCTAAGTCTTGTTTGCGGTGGAACCATGGGTAACCCCCGAAAATTTCATCTGCACATTCCCCGGAAAGACTGACAACAAAGTCCTGCTTGATTTCTTTACAAAACCACAGTAACGATGAATCCACATCTGCCATTCCTGGAAGGTCTCTTACATGAGTAGCCTCCACCAAATCATTGACCAATTGCTTTTGAGTAATAATTTTGTTATGGTGCTTTGTATTAAATTTATCGGTTATCATTTGAATAAATTTTCCATCCGCATCCGGTTGAAATTCATTGGATGAAAAGTATTTGTCATTGCCTTCATAATCGATAGAATAAGTGTGTAACTGCCCCTTATTTTGGTCCTTGAATCCTTTGGCGGCAATCGCTGTAATGATGCTCGAATCCAGCCCTCCAGACAAAAAGGTACTTAGGGGCACATCAGAAACAAGCTGTCTTGTTACCGCGTCTGTGACTAAATAACGGACCTTTTCAGCCGTTTCCTCCACGTTATCCTTATGTTCTTCACTTTTCACATTCCAATAGCGCCAAATTTTTAAACCATTCTTTGAAAATGTTAAAGCATGCGCAGGTCTTAACTCATTAATTCCTTTTAACACCCCGGAACCAGGCGATCTAGAAGGACCAATTCCAAAAATTTCTGCAAGACCTTCTTGATTAATTTCCGTTTTCACCTCTGGATGGGCTAAAATAGCCTTGATTTCAGATGCAAATAAAAGGCCTTTTTCGTGTTCTCTAAAAAATAATGGTTTTACCCCTAAGCGGTCACGTCCAATAAAAAGTTGTTCCTTCTTACTATCCCAGATGGCAAAGGCATAAATCCCATTCAGATAATTTACGCACTCTTCCGCCCATTCTATATAGGCAGTTAATAGAACCTCTGTATCAGAATGACCTTTAAATGAATATCCTTTAGTATGGAGAACTTTGCGGATATCTTCGGTGTTATATAATTCCCCATTGTAACAAATGGTGTAATGGAACCCGTCTTTTTGTTTAGACATTGGCTGCCTTCCCCCTTCAGGGTCGACAACAATAAGTCTCTTATGGCCAAAAGCCACATGTGTCTCAGACCAGATGTTGGTTTCATCAGGGCCTCTTTTTGCTAATGTATTAGTCATTTTTGTAAGTGTACCCGCTTCGTTCTTAATTGGTTTATTAAAATTAATCCAGCCTGTAATACCACACATTTCCTATCTCACTCCTCATTAACAGAACTACTGTACATGAATTCATGTTTTTATAGTATTCAGCCCATGGGAAATGGTTAATTGTCCGAAGAGAAATGCGGGCATGTGGCAAGCAAGCAGTTTATTTGATTTAAAAAGATAATACTTTATCTTTCAGTTATAAAATTTCATGAAGATGTCTAAAAAGAATATGACAGCATCTGGTACGGAGGTTAGAAATGAGTCGACAACAACGAATGAGACTTTACGATATTCAGGAAAGAGCCTACACGGAAGGAACAGTTGAACAAATTAATGATCAGTGGATTTTCTTTGATGAGGAAACAGAAGAAGCGGAAATGTTAGATGATTACCTTCAGCAAGAAATAGAAGTCTTCAGAATGAATCGTTGGAAGAAAGGTAAATTGTATGAAACAGGAAAAGTACGAATTGGAAACGATGCCACTATGCTCCGCAATCATGATTTAGTTAGGATTAGGAAGCATTTAGTGTATTCGCTTGAGAGGCTTTTAGATGGAATCAATGATGATGCCTTTTTTCAATTTGTTACTACTTTAAACTCGTTAAACTTTTCCATTTACGATTGCATCTATTGTTATAACCATTTATCCTTCTTATCGGATGAGAACCGCAAGGATGGAGTTAATTTTCTAGTATTCGATAATCAGGAGCAAATCTGTAATGTCCAACACCACTTTTGTTACTTTGAAAAAGTGAATGACCGATTTGAATTTACATTAAATACAGGAAAACGACTAGTAATTGAAAAAATGATTTCATAAAATACAAACAGGGTGTCAGACACCATGTGAAAATTTCACATGGTGCCTGACACCCATCTTTTGAGGATAATTTAGTTCCCGATATACTTCGAATAAAGCATTTTAGCTTTGACCACATCATTTGTTCCATGAACCAATACACGTGCATCTCTAAACACGACAATTGAAATATCTTCGTCAGGAGCAAAACGGAGTAAGAAGTCATTTCCCGAAACATTACCGCTTTTCTTGAGCCGCACTGCTAGATTTTTTACATCTAAGTCACGCTTATTTCTTGGATTAATTTGGACTGTATTTCGCCCACAAAGTGTCGTATAGACTACTTGGAGTTCAGACGACCGATTTAAAAAATCAAATTGATGGTTCACACATGTTGGACAATTAGGATTTCTCCCCTCTGAAATATCCATTTGCATGGTGGTATAATCCCAAATATCAATTTGCTCTAAATTAGGTGTAGTTTTCTCACCAATTAATATTTTCATTGTTTCCATTGCTTGAAAGGAACCGATAATATCCGTTAATGGGGACAATACACCAACTGTATCGCAGGTTTCCCCAGTCGCAGTCGGGACATGCGGAAAGAGGCATCTGTAACAGGGGGTGATTCCGGGTATAATCGAAGCAAACATGCCTCTTGAACTTACCGCAGCCCCGTGAATCCAAGGAATTCCGTACTTTACAGCCACATCATTGATTAAAAAACGTGTGTTAAAATTATCGGTGCCATCAACGATACAATCAAATTCTGTTAATAATTCTTCGGCATTATCTAGATTTAAATCGGCAATTACCGCATCAACAGTAACAGTCGAATTAATTTTATTTAATCTATTTTGTGCAGCAATTACCTTTGGAAACTGTAATCTTGCATCCTCTTCATCAAAAAGTGTCTGCCGCTGCAAATTTGATAGTTCAACTAAATCCCTATCAATTAGCCTTATATAGCCAACTCCGGAACGAACCAGGTGATTTGCAATTACTGTACCAAGCGCACCGACGCCGACAATTGCTACTTTACTATTTTGCAATTTTATTTGTCCGGTCTCACCTACCTGTTGAAATAGAATCTGTCTTGAATAACGTTCTAAATCACTCATGATCCACCACTTTCCTAAATTAAACTTGAATTTTACTCCTCAAACGGAAAATTTATATTACTTTTATCTTACCAAATTATTTCCGATTGTCTTTTAGAAATAAATAATTTAATTTTAAAAATAATTGAAAAAGTATATAATAAATAATGAGGTAAAGTATAATTTTGGGAGGAATCTCTTATATTAATAGCTAATATTATAAGAGATTAGTATATATTTTTTTCATATGAGAAAGTGGGGGAAAACTTTGAATTTAGGCGGATTTAAAAACAAGGAAGTATTAGTCGACTTAACAAATGGTGTTGTTGATTACAGAGGAATCAATGAAGAAGATGCAGTTAAGTACATAGGCGGTCGTGGGCTGGGCGTTAAGTATGTATTAGATAACGGCCCTGAAGTCGAGCCATTATCTGCAGAAAACATTCTATGTATTATGACAGGTCCAGTCACGGGATCACGTTCTTCAATGAGTGGACGCCTTTGTGTTGTTACCAAATCACCGCTAACCGGCACGGTTACGGATTCCCACATCGGCGGCTGGACGGCTGCTCGTCTCAAGTGGGCAGGCGTGGATAATATTATTTTTTCCGGAAAAAGTGACAAGCCTGTATACCTATTTATTGAAGATGGGAAAGCAGAGCTTCGTGACGCTTCAAACCTTTGGGGAACGAGCACACGAGCTTTCATTAAAGCAATGAAAGACGAACATGGTGAAGAAGACCTAAGTGTCATGACAATTGGTCAAGCGGGTGAGAATACCGTACGCTTTGCCGCATTTATTAATGAACATGATCGTGCTGCAGGCCGTGGCGGTACTGCTGCTGTTGCCGGTTATAAAAAATTAAAAGCAATCGTAATTAAAGCTGCACAAAAAGGCAATATGCCACAGCCAAAATTAGATACCGATTACAAAGATGCCAATAAAAAAGCTGTAAAAGCAATCCTTGATGGCGGCTTAACAGCACCTAATAAAGGCGGATTATCTGTCTATGGTACAAACGTTTTAACAAACTTAATCAATGAAGTGGGAGCGCTCCCAACCAAGAACTCCCAATTAACACACTGGGATGAAGCAGAGAAACACAGTGGCGAGTATTACAACACGAATTTACGTGTAGCTAACAACACCTGCCATGCTTGCCCAGTTGGCTGTAAGATCGAAGTAGAGGTTAAGGATGGAAAATATAAAACACGTGTAGAAAGTATTGAATTCGAATCCGCTTGGTCACTAGGTTCCAACTGTCTGTTAAGTGACGCAGAAGCGATTTCCTATATGATCGACCGCTGTAATGAATATGGTCTTGATACAATTGAACTTGGTCACTGCTTCTCTGTAACAATGGAGGCCTACGAAAAAGGAATTATTAATGAGGAACTAATCTGGGGCGATGCGGATTCCATGATTGACTTAACCAAGAAAATTGCTTTCCGTGAAGGATTTGGCGGCGTACTTGCAGAAGGACCAGCACGTGCCACTGCACTTTGGGGTGCACCTGAACTGTCCATGTCTGTTAAAGGTCAGTCAATCCCAGCCTATGACCCACGCGGCATTCAAGGAATTGGACTTGGTTATGCTACAAGTAACCGCGGTGCTTGTCACCTTCGTGGATACACTGTTGCCAGTGAAATTGCTGGGATTCCTGAACCTACTGACCGCTTAAAGCCAGAAGGTAAAGGTGAATTATTAAAAGTATTCCAAGATATGCTTGCATTTTCAGATTCTATGAATATTTGTAAGTTCTCCTCCTTCTCCGAAAACGCTGAGCATTATGCTGAGCAATATAGTGGGATGACTGGAATTCAATTAACAGCTGAGGATGTTATGAAGGCTGGGGAGAGAATTTATAATCTTGAACGTTATTACAATAATCTTGCCGGATTTAATAAACGCGAGGATGACTTCCTTCCAAAACGATTTACAGAAGAACCAGCGTCTGGAAACAGTGCAGGACATGTAAGCCGTATGGATATTATGCTTGAAGAGTACTATCAAGTACGCGGTTGGAAAGACGGACTTGTAACAGATGAAAAACTTCGTGAATTAGGGATTATTGACCCAGAAGTAAAACAAACTGTATAGGAGAATATGAAAAAAGCTTCTGCAAAAAATATGCAGAAGCTTTTTTTACCCGCCAATTCTCGTTGTTTTATAACGGTAATTTCTAATCAACTCATTCAAAATAGATTCCTCATTTGCACAAAAGCGCACTTGGACAGTATTTACTTTAAAACTTGAGGTAAATGAAATTTCCTCTTCTGATAAAATTTGACCGCTCCAGCTTTCTGCTTCATAAACATAAGGGAATCTACCTGTTATTTGTTTCGCACCAAGTTCTTCAAAATACAAGCCCAGATGGTCAATCCTTATACCCCGAAACTCTAAATCTTTTTTTATCATATCAACCACCTGCAACTGGAGGAAACAGCGCAAATTGATCCTTTTCATCTACTTTTGTTTGAAGGTCATCAAGGTGAATGATATTTCTTCCATTTACGTAGACATGAACAAATGGAAGCAATTCCTTTTCAGTTGAGAAAATCTCATCTTTTAATGGAGGAAACATTTCAACCATTTTATCAAGCACATCGATTACTCGTTCACCATCAGGCTGAACATTTACCGTTACCCCACCACATATTTGCCGGAGATTAGCAAACACTTTTACGAGCATATGTATCCTCTCCTCTCTACCTAATTCAATATTAAAACCTAAAGTACAAGTTGTCACGATGTTTATCATTTCTTACCAAAACAAAAAGGCTGCCGATGTACCCGAGCAGCCTTTTTTAGTTAAGTTAATATTATGGGTGTAAGAATGACATTGGCAGTCTTCCGCCTAGATATAAAACAAGAAGCCATGCAATGACAAACTGAATCCAAAATACAGAAGTTCTTCTGTTATTAGCCACACGACTAAGGATCATTTCAAATAATCCGATTACCCACAAACCTACAACTGCTTTTAAAATATACCAAACATCAATTTTGTAAACCGAAAAAAGAAGACCTACACCAGTTGCAATGATAATCAAATATAATACTCGTAAAATCATTTTGACGATTTTAGCACCTTTTTCTTTTCCACCTTTATGTAAGAAAAGGGCGACAACAAATAAGATTAGTGCTAAAAGCCACGCAGTAATATGTCCGTGAATCAAAATAGTTCCTCCTAAATGTATGTAATTTCATTTATTTCGAACCTATCATACCATAATCAACCTATAAACACGAAGAAAAGTAAGGCAAATATAGTAACAAACACGAAAATGTATGCTCACGTCAGTATTCAATTAATTTGGGCAAATGAATCACATAACCATCGCCCATACATAGGATGTAGGAGATACTTTGAAAAAAAGGGTGTTGAAAATGCCAGCGATTGTTGGAGTTGCACAGGTCATTACACTTGGCAGCAGTTCGGTTTTCCATATTGGAGATGTTTATAAAATTATGCCATTTTCTACTGCAAAAACCTTTTCAGGTGCTGGTTCCTTTAACACTGGGGAAAGCTTACAGCTCCATAATAATGTTAGTTCTACAAATACCAGTGATTCTGATGTTTACGACCAAGGGATTGCTCTTAATGCGTAATGAATGGGTGATTTTTAAATGAATTTCTATATTCAACAGTCCATTCAAATAAATTTTATTAAGATTGGCGGGATTACCAATTCCTCCGTCTTACAAATCGGCAGTGCCGGGATTATCAAACCCTCAGCTCATTTATATAATACCGGCGGGTTTACACAACCGGCACCGCATATAATTAAATCCTCCGGCTCTTTATTAGGGGCACCAGCCGTACCGTTACAGGCTGCCGTTCGAAAATAAGATAAGATGTAAGCCCGCCCCCCAGTAAATAATATTAGGTAACCTATTGGCGAAATAATTGTGAGGTGATTAAATGTATCAGGATTATTCCCAATATCTTCAATGGCTGCAGAGATGTATTCAAGCACAGGAGCAAAGAATTCTTACTTTAGAGAATGCTCTCCAAAAAATGAAAGAAGATATCAAACTAGTAAATGAAAAACAAGCAGTCCATATTGACAAAATTGAATATAAATTTGATCAATTGAAGGTTGAGACACTTGAAGGAACATTGAATATTGGTCTAAACCCTTCCGAATTATCCGGAATTGAGGACTTTGCTGTACAAAACCAATCCTTAACTACCCCAATTTCACCCAAACACCAAATGCAGAGATCAATGAAAATCGAGGAAGCTATTTACAGATATCTTGAAACGGATTTACCTCTAGTAGTTGAAGCTGTCCAGAGGGAATTAAACGTACAACCAAATGATGAATATTTATCTTTTGTAAAACAAGACATTATTAAACAGCTTCCTAACAGGATTGAACATCATTTAGCCGCCAATTCCGCTAGCAGCCGTTCATCTGAAAATACACCTTCGGACGAATTAATTATTGAAGCACTTAAGAAAGAAATTCAAAATGGAGTAATGGTCTTTTTCAGCAATTTACCTGAAAATTTGAAAGGAATGAACTAAGAATGAACTTCCAAGTTTATAACCGAGAGTTGTTTGTCGAGACCATCAAAATTACCGGGGTGGCCAGTTCATCGTTAGTATTGGTGGGCGATACGGAAACGATTCAGTTGGCATCAACTTTTGATACCCCTGCGGAATCATTAATCATCGGCCCGTTTGTTCCTTTATCAGCGGAGTGACCATTATGCTGCAGAGAACCTCTTGTGTTGATAATATAAATATTAAAATAGTCTCGTTTGCATCAACGGTACAGTTAGGGGATTCGTGTATCATAAATGGACTTTCTACAGCACTTGCTGTCCAAAGGGAAATCGAAGTATTTTATGGAAATGAGGGCAATTTATCCTCTTACCGAGTTTTTTCTGAACCTATACCTTTTCTGCCAATTACGGAATCTTTCACCTACTCGCGTCAAAATCCAAATCCGCTCATTAAAGTTAATAAAATTGATATTATCGGGATATCTTCTTCATCCCTTTTACACGTCGGGAACAGCCGGAATGTCTCTTTGGAGGCTAGAATTAAGCATATTCGACAGTTACTCCCAACTCCTAGACATAATGAAGAAGTAGAATTAGAAGAACAGGGACAGAATTAAACGCATAATCTGTAGTACAGGAAAAAATAGTTTACAAAAAAGGATGTTTTTCATGCCGGCGATTATTGGTCCAGTCCAGATCGTTAACGTTAGTGGAGGTATTGTGCAATTTGGCGATACCGTGTATATCTCTCCAAAGAGCGCCTCTAAGACGAATGGGGGTTCCGGTGCATTTAATACCGGTGGATTTATAGTAAATAATTCTGGGATAAGCGGAACCAATGTACTTGATACCAATGTAATTGACCAGCCAATTGCGGGGAATAATTAAAAAATGACATACACCATCCCATATGGTCTATGTCATTTTTTATTAGATTAATCTTTTTTAACCTTTAAAATATGGGCCCCATCAAAGAAAAATAAATACCGTTCTGTGACCTTTTTCTTCCAAATTTGTTCGATTGCTCTTGTATATAAATTAATTTGCAACTTGTATCGGTCTTCAAGGATGGTTTTCGCTTGTTCAAACCCGCCTTTATAGCGGTCAGAAATTCGATCTGATTTATAATCAACCAAAACAAGACCTTTTTCATCCTCAAAAACGCAGTCAATGATTCCTTGAACAAACACAGATTCTTCCTCATTTTCCCAAGCAGGGTACACATCCTGAGCAGCCATGGAAAGTGTAAAGGGCACCTCTCGGTTGATTGACCTGGCGTTAAAATATCGATTTCCTAACTCTGATTGAAAGAATTGCACAATTAAATGAGTGTCAATAATCTCAGCTTGTTCAGGAGTTAATAATTCATTGGTCAGCATCCATGTTACCTGTTCCTGAAGAGAGTCTTGACTAACCGATTTAGTTAAATCTACATGCTGCATGACCATATGCATGGCCGAACCACGTTCAGCAGGACTTAATTGTTTTTCCTGCATAAACTTCGGACGTTTAACAATCGACTTTTTAAAGTGTTTCACTAGGTCCGTCCCACTTTGTTCATCTGCTATTTCTCTTTGGCGTTTCATTTCAGAAACAGATTGCTTCGAACGATGGACAGCAGCATTTGGAAAGGAATACTCCCAGTCTAAGCGCGTCTTGATTTCGTCCAGAAATGGAGAAGTGGTCGGGATATACTCCCCTTTTTGGACCAGTTCAAGAAATTGGTCTTCTTTCATTCCTGCATCTATTTCCTTCTTCTTTATTTCATCTGCACTTATTTGTGAAACTTTCCATAAAGAAGAATGATTACTAATTTCCTCTGGAACAAGGACATTTCCCGTACCGCCAAGCCTTAATTCACTGGCATCGTGATGGCGGACAAGCGCTGGTCCGATCCAATCAATATAGCTTGTAACAGCTGCCCGTTCATAATCCTTTAACAACCACTCTGTGTTAGAAACAACGTCATTCCATTGGTCGAATTTTTTTAGCGAATCCTTCAGAGTTGCGGTTAAATACAGTTTTTCCTTCGCCCTTGTCATTCCCACATATAGCACGCGCATTTCTTCCGCGAGCATCTCCATTTTCTTTTTTCGTTTAAAAGCAATTTGTGGTAAGGAAGGATATGAAATTCTTTTTTCCGCGTTTACATACTTAGATGCAAATCCGTATTCTTTATCGAGCATATATGGTTTACGAACATCGGCCATATTAAAAGTTCGTGCCATTCCCGCCATGAATACAACAGGAAATTCCAGTCCTTTACTACTATGGATGGTCATAATCCGAACCACGTCTTCTTGCTCACCGAGTGCCCTTGCTGCCCCTAGATCGTCTCCTCTTTCAATCATTCTTTCGATAAAGCGAAGAAACCTGAAAAGTCCACGAAAGGATGTTTGCTCGTATTGTCTAGCTCGGTCGTAGAGTGCTCGTAAATTAGCTTGTCGCTGCTTACCCCCTGGTAAACCGCCAACAAAATCATAAAATTGAGTATCGCGGTAAAGCTGCCAAATTAACTCGGCCAACGAACCTTGTCTTGCCATTGACCGCCACTCTGTCAGAAGGTCATTAAAGCGGCGAATTTTTTCGTAAAATACGGCCGTATTTTGAGCCTCCTTACTCCTACAAAATGCGCTAACAGCCTCCCAAAAAGAACCACGCTTCTGATGAATACGGATTTTTGACAGTTCTTCTTCGTTCAACCCAACGATGGGTGATCGTAAGACAGCTGCTAGCGGGATATCTTGGAATGGATTATCAATAACTCTTAGTAGTGAAATCATGATTGCCACTTCAGTTGCATTAAAATAACCTGTCGATAGGTTCGCATAAATAGGGATCCCTTGCTGCTTGAACTCTTCAATGATTTGTGGCGCCCAAGTCATTGAACGAAGCAGGATTACCGTATCTCGGTACATAAGTGGCCGATTGGATTTTGTTTTTGTATTATATACTGGTGTTCCACTTGCGACTAGTTCCTTAATTTTCAAAGCAATTACCCGGGCTTCTAGTTGGGATTGTTCTAAACCTGCCGCGTCAAATTCCTCTGGAACTTGTACCTCTGTCTCTGCCTCGGCTGTATCATCCGAACCATTATCTTTAACATTTTGATTAATAAGCAGCAGTTCTACCGGATAGGGCTCATCTTCTGGATACGGTGCACCGGCACGCAATTCAGCCGCCTCATCATATTCAATTTCGCCCACTTTGATTCCCATAATTTGTTTAAATAAATAATTAGTTGCATCGAGCACTTCTTTTCGGCTACGAAAATTTCGTGCAAGATCAATCCGAAGCCCTGTAGAATCACCGTCTACTTTAAAGCGGTTATACTTGCCTAAGAAAAGGTTCGGCTCAGCTAACCGAAAACGGTAAATGGATTGCTTAACATCCCCAACCATAAACATATTACCATTGTGCTCATCTTTCTTTGTTACAAGTTTTAAGATAGTTTCCTGGACCATATTTGTATCTTGATATTCATCGCAATAGACCTCTTTAAAATGCCTTTGGTAAGCGAGTGCTGCCTCCGATGGAAGAAATTCTCCTTCTGTTGAGATTTCCTTTGTCAAAATTCCGAGGCAGTAATGCTCTAAATCTGCGTAATCTACGATCCCTTTTTCTCTCTTTACCTTTTCAAATCGCTGTGAAAATTCCTTCACAAGATGAACCAACGTTTCTATTAACGGTCGCATTTCTGCCATATCTCGTAAAAAGCTTTCAGGTCTTCGGGAAAATAACTCCTCTTTTAAATCTTGTAGTTTTTTCTTTGCTTTATCGCGAAGTTTTTGGGCTTTCTCAGTAAGTTCTTTATCATAGTGATCACCTTTGACCTGTTTTGCTCGTGAAAAGGACCAGTTCTGCATTGCTTGATAAAGTGTTTCCCAAGAGTCATCCTTGGCAAGCAGAAGAGTATCAATCATTGTTAAGTCATCCAGAAAATTTTCGGCTCTCGGGGCCGGTCCGCCTGGGAGCTTTGTAACTTCCATTCCTCGCTTAATCAATTCCTTAGCAGCTCCTAATTGAAGTTCAATATCAAAAAGAAGTGCCTCCATAAAGGTTAGGTCCGCTATATTATGAATCGATGAAACTTCATACATAGAAATGATGGACTGCAAATACTGGTCTGGCAAAGGATTTGACCGAGCAAAATCATAAATAGACCGAACAATATCCATTAATGCAGCATCACTTCGATCACTGGTAAATGAATCAACCAAGGTGAAGAAGGACTCATTTTCCTTTTTTCCATATTCCTCTTCAAATAATTCATCCATCACTTCATCTCGGATTAACTGTGCCTCTGTATCATCGGCAATTCGAAACCCGGGATCAACATCGATTAAGTAATAATATTTTCGAATGACCTCCATGCAAAAGGAATGAAGTGTTGAGATAGAGGCTTTATTCAATAAACTGAGTTGCTTTCTTAGATGCCGCGACCATGGATCTTCATCTATCGCTTTTTCTAACGCTTCTCCAACCCGATGGCGCATTTCTGCTGCAGATGCGTTCGTAAAGGTTACCACCAATAATTCATCCACATCAATCGGGGCTTCTTTTGAAAGAATTTTTTGGATAATTCTTTCCACTAAGACAGCCGTTTTTCCCGAACCTGCTGCTGCAGCAACTAAGATATCTCTATCCCTAGCCATAATTGCTTTCCACTGATCATCAGTCCATGTCACATTTTCAGGCTTTGGTGGTATTCCGAAATTACTCATGATTCACGCACCTCCTTCCTAATTAAGTCCAAAACATCATCCTTTGAGTGGGGTGTGAGAACCCGAAATTGATTCGCTTCAATCGTTTCATCGAATTGACAGACCGATTTAAAGGAGCAGAACGTACAAGGCGTTTTATCCTTTAATTGATAAGGTGCGATGTCTATTTGCCCATCAATAATGGCATTACCTGTTTTCTCGTATAATTTTCGAACATAAGTTTTCAGGTTGTCAAATTCTGATAAACTGGCCACCTTGGACCTTTTTGATAAATTCCCGTCTTTTTTGATACCAGCTGCAATAATTTGCGAATCACCTGATTCAAGTGTCTTGTCCATAAGCCGAATTACATTTTGGTCACTTAGCATTAATCCATTCATTTTAAACTTTTTCATCATTTCCGTTTCTATCTCATCTATCGTCAGCATTTTAGAAGTATTAATGAATGGATTATGAACATGGAAATAGAGAACGCCAGCAGGACTGGCTTTCATTTCTACCAATTGATTTGAATGGGTCATGACAATATCAAGATAGGTTAACATTTGCAGGGCAAGTCCATAATATACTTCATTAAAATTGATATCCTTTTCACTCGATTTATAATCGATAACCCGTAAAAAGACGCTATCGTCTTCCCCTTTTGCCTGATCAACTCTGTCTATTCTGCCCGCCAATTCCATTCGTTTTCCATTCTTTAGAGAAAATGATAATGGCGGCAGTTTTCCATTTGGTCCAAATCCTAGTTCCAAACCAATCGGTGAGAAACCACTTACTTTAGCGTGCTCACTCAACACGACAGATGCCCGGGTAATAATTTGCTCCAATTTTCGTTTAATATAATGATGGCGCTCCGAGCTTAACAATATTTCGTTTTGCAGCTTAGGTGCTATCGATTTGACTGCTTCCTTCGATAGGTCTTCACATTGCTTCCTCGAAAGCTCAGCCCAAGAAAGATTCTGTTCATTAACAATATCAGCTATCTGCTTTAATGCTGCATGAAATAGTTCCCCAATATCCGGAGCCTCTAAGCGAAAAACTTTCCGATCTCGAAGCTTAAGACCGTGCTGAGCGAAATGAGAAAAAGCACAGGAGTTATATAGCTCCATCCTCGAAACACTGGCTTGTATGGTCTCACCATATAATTCATCTGCTGTACCTTTAGAGAGTTGGACAGCTGTGTTTGAATAAAAAAGACTCGAAAACACTTTTAGGGCTTTATCCCTTCCTGAGCTCCTAAGGTAATAGTTATATACATCCCACCATAAATCTGAAATTGGATACCCTCTCTTTTTCCATTGAAGCTGTGCATTAAGGTAGGATAACGTCGTCGTAAAATTTGAAATAAAGCTTAGTTGACTGGGCTCCGACACTGATGACGGATCTGTCACATAGAATAACTCCAACGCATCAGGAAACATATCTTTTATTCTCTTAATATACGAAGATGGAATTAACGCTTTTCCTTCATCATTCGCCAATGGATAACTAACATAAAGAAATTTTGACGGTGCTGTAAAAGCTTTATATGCCAGAAAATTTTCATCGAGTAAACGCGTCTTGCTGCTTGGCGCAATTTTGACACCTGTTGCAAGGAGCATTTCCCTGTCTTCATCAGAGAGGATTCCTTCATCCGATATTTTCGCAGGCAAAATTCCCTCACTGACACCAACTACGAAAACGACCTTCATATCATTCAGCCTTGATTTTTCTAAATCCCCAATTAACACCTGATCAAGTGCCGGCGGAATAAGTGAAAAATGTAAGGATTCAAATCCTGACTCTAGAACTGCAGCAAATTCCTTTAGTTTGATTGGCTCTTCTCCAAGTATTTCTACATATTGGTCAAGAAGATCGATTACTGCATTCCATACTTGTTCATGCTCACGCATTTTTACAAGATTGCCTTGTTCATCAGCAGCTGCTTTCCATTTTTCAAGCTTGGCCGGGACATCCAATTCCTCTAGTAATAAATAGATGGCTTCGCAGAGTTTTCGTCCGGAATCAGCCTTTTTCAAGCGTCTTGATAGCCGTAATAACGGTGCACTTACCATAAGCTTTAATTCATTTAACTCTTGTTCCATTTCTCTTTCCGCATCAGTTTGAGAGTTTACTTCTAATTCCAGCCCTCTAATCCGCCGATAACTCCAGCGATCCTTTTTCGTCCATTTACTTCCGTTAATTCCGTATGCTAAACAATAATTTTCTAGTTTGTCCATTTTCTCACGCATTTTTGCAGGATTTTCCTGGAGAGGGTATAACAGTTCTGTCTTAATTGCTCTAAACACCGGTTCATAGCGCCAGAAGGAATTAATGACTTCAAGGCTTGAGCGAATTAACTCAATCAGCGGATGGTTCAGCATGGTTCTTTTTTGATCAATAAAATAGGGAATCTGATAATCGTCGAAAACCGGTTCAACAATTTCATGATAATCCCCGCCATTCCGGATTAATAATGCAATTTCCCGGTAACGGTATCCTTTTGTCCTGACCAAATGGCGAATCTCTCTGGCAATCCCTTCAATCTCAGCTCGACGGTTTACCGCTTGGCAAATTGTAATTTTTGTCTCACCAAAATAAGATTTGATAGGGCGTGCATCAAAGTTTTCTTCAAAATGACCCAGCGACGGCTCAGTCCATTTTTTTTGTTCTTTAAGAACGACTATCGGCTCAATTTCAATACCATTCGCTTTAGCTAAATCATAGAGTGAATAGCTAGTATCACCAGATAAGCGGAACAAATCGAGCTCGTCCGGCGGGGAATCAACGGAGTCCTGATCTGTCGTCAGTGCGACTGATACGTTTTTGCAATGCTTCATCAATTCCAGCATTACTTGATATTCCTGCGGTGAAAAACTATAAAAACCATCAATATATATTTCTGCATTTTTTAAATAGGTTGAGAAGGACACTTTCTCCGACAGGAGTTGAAAGTAATCCTCCGAATCAATATATTTACCAAAAACTTCGTCTTCGAACTTTTTATAGATAATTTCTAGATCCTTAAGTTTATCATTGAGTGCATTAGCCTCCGTTGCTTCTCCATCTGCTTTGGAAAAACCTTGAATTAGTTCATCTGGACTAATGCAGTAACGTTTAAATTCGGTTATCATTTGTTCAAGCTGCTTGATAAAACCATTCTTATCTGCAGCTCGTTGAAAAAGCTTTAGTTGATCCTTTTGCTCTTCGATAATTTTACGAATTAACATACTCATCCCGACACTGCTTAAATGAGTTCGGCTAATTCCGCCTGTTTCTTGCAAGATACGCCACGCCAAGCGAGAAAAACTATAGACTTGAGCACGAATCATTCCACCAATTGCCGGGTCCGTTGCCAAGCGATATTCAGATAAAAACGTCATCTGTTCCGGAACAATATAAATAATCGGTGCCCCCTCGGGATTTTCCTCAAGCCGCTTCTTTATTTCGTCCAGAAACATAGCTGTTTTGCCGCTTCCTGACCGCCCGATTACCATTCTTAATGACATATTAAAACCTCGCTTTCCACAACCACTCATAAACTTTGTATCTTTCATTCTACCATAAAATAAGCACAAACGTTTGGATTACTATCAAACAGATTAGAGCCAGAAATGGTAATTCTAACATATAAAATCAAAAAAACACGATTGAATAATCGTGCTCTTTACTACATCTATTTATTTAAAAATGTACGTCCATTTCGTTTAATGGCCAGTAGCGTAAATCAACTTTACCGACAACTTGACTTGCTGAAATGAAACCGAATTGACGGCTGTCCCAACTACCTAATCGATTATCACCTAGGACAAATAATTTCCCATCAGGGACTGTATTTTCACCGGTAATTTCCATTAAACTGAAATCTCCCGTTATCCTGATTCCCGGTGACTTTTGTTTATAAACATTTAAAAATGGCTCTTCATACTTGTGACCATTGATATACAATACATCATCACGATATTCGATCTTATCCCCAGGAAGCCCAATAATACGTTTGACAAAATCCTCTTTTTCATTGGCATGAAACACAATCACATCAAACCTGTTCAATTCACCAACTTGATAACCAAGCTTGTTAACTACTAGCTTGTTCCCATCCTGCAACGTCGGCATCATTGATTCGCCTTCTACTACATAATTTGAAAAGAAAAATGTGCGAATAAAAGCAAAAATAATGATTCCAATCGCAAAAGCCTTAGCCCATTCGATACCTTCCTTTTTCCATTCAATCTTCATTAAAGCTCCTCCGTTTCTCCTGCTTATAGTTTCTATCTATTTCACCATTATGGTCAGTTTCCGTGCCCTTATTCATTCGGTTTTCAATTCTTTTGCCTACAAACCACAGAATGAATATAATAAGCAATACTACAACAGTCCGAAGAGGCTTCGTCAGCAAGGATTGAATATCATAGCCAACGAAACTAATCGTGAAAATCATCACCATTTTCCCAATACACACAGCAAGCATGTATTGGGAAAATCGAATTTTGGAAAGACCAGCGACAATGTTTACAACAGCCGAGGGTGTAAATGGAAAACAAAGCAGTAAAAAGAGCGGGCCAAAACCATGACGATCTACCCAGTCCATTAACTTACGGACCTGAGGGTGCCTTGGCAAAAAGGATAATAACCTTTTTTGCCCGTACCTTCTAATTAGCGTAAATACGAGCAATGCTCCGATACAGGCTCCAAGCCATGAGTACAAAAATCCTAACCAAAGTCCAAAGGCACTGGCATTAGCCATTACAAATAAAAACAATGGGAGAAATGGCAGGAACGCTTCAATGATAATAAGCAATATCCCTGGAATGGGGCCTAGGGATCGATATTCTTGAATAAGACTCATAATATGTTCAAGCGTAAACCACGCTTTTAGTGATTCCATATCCATCCGGTTTCTCCTCATTTTTTTACTAATTAGCTCTGTCAATGATTATTTTGTAATAAATTGATGGAGGGCTTCTTTATTTTTGGGGACATTGATATCTAACACTGCTCCCTCCCCAGCTATTCGAGCATCTGAATAGCTATTTTCGACAGGAATCCGTAACGTATCAATAGTTCCACGGTTCTTCGAAAAGAAATCCTTCGCCATAAAGGTTATGTCTGAAGTGTTCATATTTGTATTCACATAAGGCTTGACGACTCCAATTAGCTTAGGAAGTTTTGGAATCGTTTGGAAACCCATCAATTGATCTCCAATCGCCTTTACTGCCTTTTGTTGGCGTTCTACCCTTCCAAAATCTCCAATGGCATCATGACGGTAGCGAACATATCCAAGCATTTCCTTTCCATTTAATTTTTGCAGACCTGGCTCTAGAGTTACATCAATATTTTTAGACATTTTTTTCTCAACATCTATCTCGACCCCATTCGGGAATGCCTCATCTATAAGTTGTACAAAGCCTTGAAAATCCACTATGACATAGTATTGAAGGTCAATATCAAAATTTTGCTTAATCGTTTGTCTCATTAATTCTGGTCCGCCGCGTGCAAATGCGGAATTAACTTTATGCTTACCATGCCCGGGAATATCGAGGTAACTATCCCTCATAATTGAAGTTAACTTAAAGGTTCCTTTGTCTTCATTATAATGAACAATCATTATCGTATCTGCACGAGACGTTTCCTTCCCCCTTGCATCACTTCCAAGCAAGAGGATATTCGTACCTCCGTACTGATCCTTTTGTCCTTTGAAGGTATAGACAACATTTGAAGCTTTTTTATCCATTTTTCCTAACGATTGGTTTACACCCTGCTGGTATTGAAAATATGCATAACCTGCCACTGCTCCGATTAGCAGTAGGAATAATAATAAAACGGATGGCCATCTTCTTTTTTTCTTTACTTGATGTTTATCAGATCTCATTGTTAATCACCTATTCATTCATGTTTTTTATTCTCCTGTATATTTGACTGATGAATCTTTTTAGTGGTTTCTTCATTTAATTCATTTTCCCCTATCAGATATCCTTCTATTAATAAAAACTTTCTCATATATCAACGGAACATTTCAATAAATAAAACTCGCCAAATGACGAGTTTTTGTAAATGTAATGCACTATTGCTTTTGAAGGTTCTTTTTTGTAAAATAAAGAGGAACATTTGTTCGCGATTGATGAAAGGTGTGAATGAAAAAATGACCAGAATCCCCGATGATGATCGAGATATAATGGAAAAGGCTATGTATTTACCAATGGTTCTAATTATCTTAAACCGGGATATAACCGTCATAGAAAATAGTCCGTTTAAATTAAAACAACCATATTTAGATTTGATTGAAGAAACGATGAAGGAAATCCAGAGGGAATTGGCTGAGGTTAAACTATATATGAAAAAAAATAAACTTCAGGTAATTGAAACAAAACGGGACGATGCTTTTACACTGTACAGGTTTATTTATAAAGGCTATGAAGAAAACCATAATTACTTTAATCCAAGAATCCGCAACAAGGTCCAAGAATTAATGGAGGCCTATTTATTAAAAAAACATCTGTCCCGCTAATAGTTTTGAAATTCGTACCACTTATTTTGGGTCGTTCGGATGAAAATCATCACCATAATCATTGGATCTTTCCAAGGCATTAAACATCTGGGGCTCGTTTGGCGTATAAATTGTCTTTTTCCCATTACTTTCTATTCTTTGCAAAAGTTTTGTTTTTAGTAATGAGGTCCTTAACATTTGCCCCTCAATTGTACAGACAGAAACTGGAAAAATATAGGATTGTTTATTGCGGAATAAAACCATTGTTTTTTTTGAGGATACCCGGCGATAACTCTCAATATGCTCAAGCGAAATCCATATACACTCCGGAACTAGCGGCGATGCGGTTGGAAAAAAATAGATGTGGTTAGTTGCTTCAATAACAATTGGGATTTTTCGATCATAGCCAATTAATTGTCTTGTTCCCCTTTTCCTGCTTTCGTAATCGACACCAAAATAACTACAGCCTTTTTTAATAATATCCAGTGGCTTAAAGGGAGATAAAAATTCATCTTCTACTTCTACAGCACGTGAATAAACTTTACCGCCATATACAACTGGTTCTACAAACATCGTACACGTATTTATTTCATATTCTTCAATTTGCGGATGCTTCAATACATTCAACTCCTTTATATTATGCCCACCATATCTTACCACTACTGGTTTTTAATTCCCTCACTTTTCTGAATTGTTCTTAATTTATTCACAAAATTTACGGAAAAGAAATATTTATCAGAAAATTATAAAAACTGATGATATTCTTCAAAAAAAACCATATAATTTTAAAAAGCATCAGAGGTGATTTTCATGAATGAAAAATCATACACGGAATTAATGAAACTTGGTGCCATGAAACGAAATCGTCTGAAAGAGAACTTCGTCCAAGATTTGTACATCGAAATGCTGTTGTCCGAAATTCAACTGACAGTTGAAAAAGAAAAATTATTACGGAAAATTGATTTGGCGATTGATGGTCGAGATAAAAAGTCATTTATCCATCTATCCGGACAGCTCAAAGAAATCAACAAACGATTTGGGACCTAACATTTTTTTAAGCCGTCTAAGTTTGACGGCTTTTTATTTTGTAACGAACAATGGCAAAAAAAAGAGCTGTTGACAGAAACGTCTACTGCTCTTTCTTTGCCATTATTTTCATTTATGTCTATGTTTGACCTCATAATCTTCAAGCATCGATATCCTGTCAAGCATGGAAGGATGAGTGTACCTGAAAATCTTCACCAATAGCGGCGGGTTCACTTGGCTTAAACCAGAGCGGGTTAACTCCTGGAAAGATGTGATGGCTGCCTCTGGATTTTTGGTCATCTCAATCGCATATTTGTCTGCCCGTGTTTCTTGATAACGAGAAGTAAAATTGGTTATTGGACTTGCAGCAAACAAGAGCATGGATAGGACCATAAAAAATAATGGCAGAGACCGGATATCTCTTGTGTCTGAGATTTTCAACTCATTTCCCCAGCGTTTTGTTACCCAATTCATAATCCTATAGGTCAAATACAATCCCAGCAGTGAAATCAGCAAATAGCCAGCGATTCCAAAATAAATATGTTTCTCGACATAATGGCACATTTCATGAGCCATGATAAATAAAATTTGACTATCAGTTAGCTTATTTAATGTTGTATCCCACAGAACAATTCGAGCATTAGAGCCAATCCCCGTTACATAAGCATTTAAAGCATTCGTTTCATCTGACATATTTACTTCAAATACATGCTGTGCCGGAATTTCAGCCTTATCAGCCAGAGTCAAAATTTTTGTTTCTAATTCTTTATTTTTTAATGGATAAAAGTCATGGTATAACGGATCAATTACAACTGGCTGGAGAAACATCATAAACAATGTAAACGGTATAGATAAAAGCCAACCATAAAGCCACCATCTCTTTTGACTTTTCTTCATTAGCCAGTATAATACCGGGACAATAATCAGCCAAGTCCCATAATTAAGCCAAAAGTCAATCAACTCATCCTTCATCCAGGAAGCGAAGCTTTGGGTTGAAATATTATACGTTTTTGAGAAAGAAAAACTAATATAGCTTAAAGGGAATGTCGCCAAATAAGCGAAAAAAGATAACCAAATAAGATAAATAGCTGTTTGAAGCAACTTATACTTTGAAGAGTTTTCTGCCCAGTTCTTGAATGCCTTTGAAAATCCGAATAATAAAATTAAGAAATAAAATAGCCATTCAAACGGAGTAGATAAGAAAAAAAGGAGGTTTCTTATTTTGGAATACTCCTCACTCAGCATAAGTTCCCTTCCATTTAAAAATGTCGACGGGTCAGCTTTAGACCCCTCATATTCAAACGGCAGGTTTGTATCCGCGAAATAGAATAAATACCAATAAAAAAATAAGCCATATAGAATGTAGCCCAAAACCGCATAGACTCCCATTTTCCTTACCATGTTTTTTCCCCCTTTGTACAAACTCTCTATACTTAGTTTAGTTAAAAAAGGGCAAATTAGAACAAAAACAAAAGCCGGTTTTAAATACCTGCTTACATAAAATACGAATATAGTGAAAGGATAGCGATTGAACCAAGGACAACAACTATGACGTTGGCTCCCAAAAAGGCAGCGACAAAGGCAGCTGCAGCTCCTAATCCCCCATACCAAATATCATCCTTTTGAATAAAGAGAATCGCAGGGAAAATTAATGCCCCTAAAGTGGCATAAGGTACATTTTTTAATACCCCTTGAATAAAAGGAGGGAGCTCTTTCCCTTTAAATAAAACGAAAGGTATCATCCGTGGAATATAGGTAACCAATCCCATACCAAGAATCATCCAAACTATTTCAGTCTTCATGATGAACACTCCGATTTCTCATTTTTATTACTTCAGCTGTTTCGATGATTATGGCTGATAACAGGGTAGCAGTAACAATCGCCCAGCCTTGAGCCATGAAATGACCTATTGTAAAAATAGAATTAAAGATGGCACCAAGTATCGCTAAAAAAACTACTTTTACACTTTTTTTCATCGAAGGGACCAGGAGTCCAATAAACATCGCATATAGGGCGACCCCCATGCTTTCCTGTATTGTTTTGGGCAGACCTGCCCCAATCAAATGACCCAGCCCGGAAAAAACTACCCAACTCGAATAGGACACCGAAATAACACCGAATAAAAAGCCTGTTGCCGCCGTTCCCTCTTTAGTGGCGACAACTGAAAATGTTTCATCTGTAATGCCAAACGAATAAATTAACTTATTAAGGAGTTGGTCCTCCTCCACTTTTTCATTCAATGCGGTACTCATTAAAAAATGCCGAATATTTACAATGAAGGTTGTTAAGATAATTTCAAATATTCCTGTCCCGTAGGCGATAAGGCTTAGTGAAATATATTGGGAGGCACCTGCAAACACAATCAGACTCATTAAAACTGTTTCATATATGGATAGTCCTGAAGTTTTGGCAAGAAGGCCAAAGGTCAACGCAATCGGAAAATAGCCAATTCCAATGCTTATCCCGGCTTGAATACCTTTTCTAAATTCCGATAATTCTCTACTAATTGCTAGATCCGACAACTCTCTTCCCCCTTGTTACGTTCGCTCATGTAAATATAAATATTAACAAATATTCAGTAAAAATAAAATAAAAAACATGGCTGCAATAAACCATGTTTCGATTTTTATTTAAAAATTACTTACTTACAGTTTGTTCTACTTGAACCTTTAGGGCCCTTCTTAAAATTTTCCCAGTTGTATTCTTAGGCAGTTCTTCAATAAATTCAATTGATGAAGGAACCTTATATTTAGCCAAATGCTGACTGCAATATACCAGTAATTGCTCTGCGGTTAGCTGTGGATTCTTGCTGACAACATAGGCTTTAACAGCTTCACCGAGATTTGGGTCAGGAACGCCGAGTACGGCCACCTCTACCACATCTGAATGATTATAAATGACCTCCTCTACTTCACGTGGATAGACATTATATCCTCCAACTAAGATGAGATCCTTTTTTCGATCGACAATATAAAAGTATCCATCTTCATCCATTCTTGCAAGGTCACCAGTATGAAGCCAGCCATTACGAATAGCGGCAGTCGTTTCTTCAGGCATTTGATAATATCCCTTCATTACATTAGGACCACGAACGACAAGTTCCCCCACCTCGCCAACGGGTACTTCTTCACCCAACTCATTAAAGATTTTATTTTCAACACGAAGTATTGATGTTCCGATTGAACCAGGTTTGCGCGGTCGATCAAGCGGATTAAAGCAAGTAACAGGTGAAGCTTCTGATAGACCATAACCTTCAGATACAACAACATTAAATTTTTGTTCAAAGTTCTTCAAGAGAGCAACAGGTAACGATGCACCTCCTGAAATGCATAAGCGCAAGGATTTCAGATCCTCAGTTTTTCCATCAGGGTTTTGAAAGAGAAAATTATACATGGTCGGCACACCTGCAAAAACTGTGGCCTGATTTTCTTTGATTAACTCAAAAATTTCCCTTGGACTAAATTTAGGTGCAATTAATAGTGTTGCACCGCTTAATAAGGGTGCATTTAGAGCAACTGTTAAGCAGAAGACATGGAACATTGGCAGAACCGTTACTACTTTATCATCTGAATTCATTTTCAAATATTGGCCCACATCTTTAGCATTACTATACAAATTTTTATGGGTTAACATTGCACCTTTTGGTTTGCCTGTTGTCCCTGAGGTATAAAGAATAATGGCTGTATCATCATCTTTAAGCTCCGGTCCCATAAAGGTTATTTCACCAGAAGTGACCACTTCTGCAAACGATTTCATTTTCGAAGAAGCTGATAAGCTCTCAAATTTCGATTCAACCCTGCTATTTGGGTCTGTTTCACAAAAAATATAGTGCTCTATTTTTGGAAGGAACGTGTGCATTTTTTCTACTAATGGGATGGCCATGTCGAGCGCAATCACTGCCTTGACGTCACCGTTATTCAATATATAGCCGATTTCATCAGCAGTATAAATCGGGTTCACGGGAATTACTGTTACCCCTAATCGTAACGCTCCGTACAAGCTGATCACAAAGTGTGGTGAGTTACCTAACAACAATGCAATATGATCTCCTTGTTTTACTCCTAATTTTTGGAGACCCGATGCAAATTTTGTAATCGCACCTTCTAATTCAGCATAAGTACAAGATTGATTCATAAAATAATAGGCTGGTTTGGCGGCATAGTTCATGGCAGTTTCTTTAAACTGTGTTAAAAGATTCATTGTTCTCCCCCTGAGATGAATGAACACTCATTCACAAAATAGTAACAATTTTCTAAATATATTATATTAAAAGTAATGCATCTATTCAAGTATAATACTAGAAAGTTCAGACAAAAAAAGAAAACACAGCGTTAAAATGCTGTGTTTCTCTTCTTAATATAAAAGATTTAAAAACTCATCTTTCGCTACATTTCCAAAATAGTGGGTCGTGTCAATATCGGCAAGTGTCTTCTCGATTTCATTTTTTTCGTAACGTGCGCCTATTAATTTATCCTCAATCTCACTTACCTCACCCACGCCAAAAAAGTCGCCATAGATTTTACAATTTTCGATGACCCCTTTATTTACTTCAAGACGAACATCAATTGAGCCTACAGGAAAACGATGAGAATGCTGCAAATTAAACTTTGGTGACCTTCCATAGTTCCATTCCCAGTTTTGATAGCGTTCTTTCGATAACTGATGGATCTTTTCCCAATCCTCTTCCGTCAGAACATATTCGAGAATTCCTTCTTGTCCTTCAAAAATATTCTTTAAAAGTAGAGACCGGAATTCACTGATATCTAACTTTTCAGTGAGAAACTCAGAAATATTGGCAACTCGGCTGCGGACTGATTTAATTCCTTTTGATTCAATTTTATCCTTTTTAACTTTCAACGCTGAGACTACGTTATCTATTTCCGAATTAAGCATTAGCGTACCATGGCTAAACATTCTGCCCTTCGTTGAAAATTGGGCATTACCGGAGATTTTTCGTCCTCCAACCTCAATGTCATTTCTGCCGCTTAATTCCGCATTTACGCCTAATTTTTTTAATGCGGTGACAACCGGCTCTGTAAATTTACGGAAATTATGAAAACTCTCCCCGTCATCCTTGGTAATAAAACTAAAGTTTAAATTGCCCAGATCATGATAAACCGCTCCACCGCCAGACAGCCTGCGGACAACTTTAACTCCATTACTCTCTACATATTCCGTATTAATTTCTTCAATTGTATTTTGATTTTTGCCAATAATAATCGATGGTTCATTTATGTAAAATAATAAATACGTTTCATTTATATCAAGATTTTTCAGAGCATACTCTTCAATTGCCAAATTTATCTGCGGATCGGTAATCCCTTTATTATCGATAAATAACATTGTTTACTACCCCTTCTTATAGTGAAATAGTTTGAAATTCTTCTGCAAGCATAATTATACCAGTAAAATCATTAGATGCCTCAGTAATTAACTCAGATACTGACCCATAATGAGGTAAATGTGTAAGAATTAATTTTTTAACACCAGCTTTTTGCGCAAAGTTTCCGGCGTCGATACTGTTCATATGTCCTGCTGACTTTCCGTCCTGGTGTCCATAAAAGTTGCATTCACACAATAATAGATCAGCATTTTGACCGAACTCGATGAATTCATCTTTAAAGGAACTGTCAGCAGTGTAGACAATCGCTTTTCCAGCCGCTTCAATTCTCATTGCATAGCAAGGGACCGGGTGATCTGTTTTTAAAAATGAGACTTGAAATGGACCAACTGTGAGTATCTCACCAGGATGATAAGCAACACCTTTTGTAATCTCTTTATAGGTTAATTTACTAAATTCATTTGGATCGAGCTCATGACCATATAGGGGAAGGTTTGGAGTCTTCTTTCCTAAAAACCCTTGGATTAATCTCGCATGCTGCAGGACACCAATATCCGCGATGTGATCGGGGTGATAATGCGAAAGTAAAACAGCATCAAGTGCTTCGGGTTGAATAATGTTTTGGAGCTTACTAAGGACTCCACTCCCACAATCAATTAAGAGATGAAATCCCTCATGTTCAAGTAAATAACCGGAACTAGCCGCATTCTGTTTCGGATAGCCTCCCCAAAAACCAATCACAGTGAGTTTCAATTAAATTCCTCCCATTCAAAGTTTATATACCTAATATACTCTATCTTTTCATGAATGAACAAAAACCAGCCGAACTTTACGGCTGGTTTTTGTTCATTCTTATTCACTCATTTGGTGTCTATATTTATGATTATATCTAATGGTAAAATATGCGGTTGTTCCTAAAGAGAATGCAATCAAATAACCTAATAAAATCATGAAATTTTGCCACATGAAACTGAAGTCCCCACTTGATATCACTGCTTTAAAGCCTTGTACCGAATAGGTCATTGGCAGAATGGCATTAAAATGCTGTAGGAAGTTCGGGATTAATTCAAGTGGGAAGGTTCCCGCACTAGTGGTCAATTGTAAAATTAAGATAACAATCGCAATAAAGCGTCCTGCATCCGCGAATACCGATACAAGGAGCTGTATTAAAGCAATAAACGCTAAGCTCGTCATGATCGAAAAAAGAATAAATTTGGGTACGCTTTGTACATCGAGACCTAACCCACCAAGAAGAATCACATCTGCCAGTAGCGCTTGAAATACTCCAATCCCAGCCATGATAGAAAACTTACTAGAAAACCAGTTAAATCCATTGGCTGGAGCAACCGCAGTATCACGAAGTGGGAAGACGATGGATAGAAGCAGTGCACCAACAAACAAACCTAACGAAAGAAAGTATGGTGCAAAACCGGTTCCATAGTTTGGAACATGATTAATTTTTTCATTATCCAGCTTGACTGGGTCGGCCATCATATTATAGGTCTTTTCATCGGAGTGGACTTTGGCCACTTCTTTGCTTCCATCTGATAACTTATCAGCTAATTCTTTTGCCCCATTAGAAAGTTTGGATGTACCGTCTTTTAACTGACCGGAACCTTTAGCCAATTGACCGGCACCGGATGTTAGAACAGAAGCACCGCCTGTTAATTGATTCATTCCATCTGTAAGGTCAGAGGCACCTGCTTTCAACTCACCGGAACCTGTGGCTAATTTGCCTGTTCCAGTTGTAATTTTATCAGCACCAGCTGCCAGTTGACTCATCCCGGCAGAAAGATTATTGGTGCCATCAGCTAATTTTGATGAACCAACATATAAATCATGAATCCCTTTTTGTAGTTCCTGTTGACCGCCATTAATTTTACCAATGCCTGTGATCAATTGATCAAAATAAGGGGTGGTTTGTGCTTTAATTTTATCTTCCAATCCCTTTGATGATCCTGCTAATTTGCCATCTACCCCTGTTTTAAATTGATCAAAGCCTGCATCGATTTTAGGGCTAAGTTGTGATAAAATTTGCTTTTCTACCTGTCCTTTTGTTGGTGCATTTTTTTGCTCATTAGCCATTATTCCTTGCACGAGTGCAGGGTCTACTTTATTTTCAATTAGGATTTGGGCCAATTTCTGCATTTTCTCCGTTTGTTGAGAAATCGTTTGATCAGCTATTTGGGATGCTAATGTGGTCGTTAGCTGTGATTGAAATTGATCGATGCCCGCATTAAGTTCTCCAACACTTCCAGTTAATTCTTTTTCAATCCCTGCAGCAATCCCTGCGGGAAGGTCCCGTTTTAATTGTTCGGCACCTGCTGATGCTTCTTTCGTACCTGCAATTAGCAACGGTAGATTGGCATCCGCTTTTGCTAGTCCGTTTTTCAGCTCTGTTGAACCTGTGGCTACTTGCCTGGAACCTGTAGCGGCTTCTTTCACACCATTGTCGAATTCAATTGACTTATCTGCTAAAGTTGCTAGCCCGTTATATAGTTCCTTCGAACCAACCGCAAGCTTGTTAGAACCTGCATCCGCTGACTTCATTCCATCGTTAAACTCAATTGATTTCTCTGCAAGTGTTGCAAGTCCTCTATTTAATTCCTTAGAACCTAAATCAAGGTCAAGCGTACCCGCACTTAATTGACCGGCACCATCACTTGCCTTCACAACACCATCGGCTAGCTCACTGATTTTGTCAAACATAGTTTCAGCATACGTTTCCGTAACTTTTTCAGCCACCGCTGTTTTTATTTTTTCTATAGCTGTGCCGCCAATTTGAGCGGACAGGAAGTTATACCCTTCGTTAGGGGTATAGATTAATTCCAACTTTTCCGGTTGCTCATCCAATAATGTCGTTGCGTTTTTAGAAAAGCTTTTCGGTATTTCAATGACCATATAATACTTTTGATCTTTTAAGTTTTGATAGCCCTCTTCTTTATTTACAAACTCAAAACCAAATTGCTTATTTTTCTTAAGCTTTGAAACTAATTCATCGCCAAGATTCAGATGATTCCCATCCAGCGTTGCCCCTGTATCTTCATTCACAATGGCAACGGGAAGATCATCCAGTTTGTCGTAGGGGTCCCAGAATGCCCACAAAAACATTCCCGCATATAATACTGGTACAAACATGACAGCAATAATCGGGATTAACAATTTTTTATTTCTTAGAATCGCAAGGAGCTCTTCCTTAAACAATATGTTTTTCACTTATGATGCCTCCTTTTATATTTATGACCATTTTGTTCATTTAGTCATTTCCTTTCAAAAAAGTATGGAATATCTCATTGATACTCCAATAATTTCTACTAATCAAAATCACAAAAGTGACTGATTGAGTAATTTGGTCAGTTAATACTTTTTGAGTATACATCGATTCATACCTGTTTGCAAGCAGAAAAAAGAAGCTGTTATTTATGAACAGCTCCTGTTGAGGTATCTTTTCTTTTTAAATAATCAAGGACGTCTTTAACTGCGGCCTCACCCTGGTCAATACAATCTGGTAGACCAACACCGCCATAGGAAGACCCTGCTAAAAATATACCTGGTAATTCCGTTTTCAATTGCTTATCAATGTCTATTAACCTTTGCTTATGACCCACCGTATATTGTGGCATGGAATTTTTCCATCGGGAAATGATTGCAAAATCAGGATTCATCGTAATATCCATGGTTTTTTTCAAATCATCTAAGACAATTTTTATAATTCTATCATCTGAAAGGTCGACGATTGTTTCATCTCCAGACCTCCCCACATAACAGCGGAGCAGCACTTTCCCTTCTGGAGTAGAATGAGCCCACTTTTTATGGGTCCAAGTACATGCTGTAATTGAATAGTCACTATTTCTAGAAACAACGAAGCCTGTTCCATCAATATCATTTTTCACTGCTTCTTTAGGAAATGCTAAAGCTACTGTTGCTACTGATGTAGAAGGGACCGATTTTAACGGATCAAAAAAACTATATTCTGAAAACATCGCTTGCGTTATTTTATGAGGCGTCGCTGCAATGATGCTATCAGCAACCAAAGTTTCCCCATTATTGAGATAAACTTCATATTTATTCCCAACTTTAGTGACTTTGTCTACACGGTGCCCTTTTAAAATTGACCTTTTATCTAACTTTGCTTCTATAGCTTCAGCAAATGATTGAAGCCCAGTTTTAAATGTTAAGAAGGCACCTTTAACTTTTTCATTATTTTCAGGCTTTTTGGGTTGTGTAGGGGCGGATTTTTTCATCCCAATGATCAGGCTTCTGTATTTCTGTTCTACCTCATAGAATTGCGGAAAAGTGGACATGAGACTTAATTGATCAATATCACCCGCATAAATCCCTGATAATAATGGTTCAATTAAATTCTCGACCACCTCATCGCCTAGCCTTCTTCTGAAGAACTCTCCCAATGATTGGTCTTTTCCGCTTTCGGACCGAGGTAAAATGAAATCTGCCGCAGCTCTTAGTTTGCCGGGAATAGAAAAAAGACCTGTGGTGAGAAAAGGTCCTACTTCGGTTGGAATTCCCATGATCGAACCACCGGGCATTGAATGAAGTTTCTCGTTAACTAACACGAATGATTTTCCCGTGGAATTATGGACTAATTGATCCTCCATCCCCACTTCCCTTGCTAACCTAGTAATACTTGTCTTTCGGGCTAAAAATGAATCCGGCCCTCTCTCAATTGTATAACCATCCCTGATAACAGTTTGCATCTTGCCTCCGAGACGGTGTGAAGCTTCGATTAGTTGGATCTCAATGGGGAGATTATGTTCATGAATTGCTTTTTGAAGATAAAAAGCTGATGTGAGCCCAGCAATTCCTCCCCCAATGATGATAATTTTATGTTTTTCTTCCGCCAAGGTACTCACCTTCTTCCACTAATCTGAATCTTACTCAGTAACCATCTTAAGAACGACGGCCGACAATGCATCAATAAATTCTTCCTTTGCATTTGGCATTTCTGGGCGGTAGTAACTTGCACCCACTTCTTCCGTCACTTTTCTACATTCATAATCATTATCATAAAGCACTTCAAGATGTTCACATACAAACCCTACAGGTGCATAAACAAACGCTTTATAATGATGCTCATTATATAAATCCCGAGTTAAATCTTGAACATCCGGGCCAAGCCAAGGTTCTGGAGTTTGTCCGGCACTTTGCCAGCCGACCACATAATTTTGTATTCCCGCCTGTTCAGCAATTAAGTCCGCTGTTTCTTGCAATTGGCTCGGATATGGATCACCGAACTGGAGGATTTTCTCAGGCAGACTATGTGCGGAAACAATCAGGACGGCCTCGTCCCTTTCCTCTTGCGGCATCCTTAAAAAGACTTTTTTTACCTTATCAACCCAATATCCAATAAACTTTGGTTCTTGATACCAGCTGTCAATTGTTCTGATTTTTAACTTTCCACCCAATTTTTCTGCTTCTTCTAAAGCTCTTCCATTGTAGGACTTTATGCTGAAAGTTGAAAAATGAGGAGCAAGAACGATACTGATAGCCTCTTCAATGCCGTCAGCATCCATTTGTTTCACTGCATCTTCAATAAAAGGAGTGATGTGTTTTAAGCCAAGATACATTTTAAATTCTATTTCCTGTTGAATATTATTTAGATGTTCTTCGAGTTTTTCTGCTTGCTCAAGGGTAATCTTAGCTAACGGAGATATCCCGCCAATCGCTTCATACCTGCCACGAAGTTCTTCGATCATTTCTGGTGTTGGCTTTCGGCCGTGTCGAATATGGGTATAGTATCCCTCTAAATCATCTAATGTATATGGAGTCCCGTAAGCCATTACTAACAGGCCCATTTTCTTTTTTGTCATGTTCGCACCTCATTTTCAAATCTATTCGCTTTTTCCCATTTTTAAAAAATCGTTTGGTTCTGGGCCATTAAAAGCTGTAATGCCCTCAATGACCCATTATAAAGCAGCCAATATTATTGTGCCAAAAAATTGGACTGCTTACCAATTTTAAACTTAAGATGGAAAATTAACGATTTAATTTTGATGCAGAATACTCATGGACAAATGAAGCTAATTTTTTCAATGTTTCAGGGTTAACTGAAGGGAATACACCGTGCCCTAAATTAAAAATGTAGCCATCCTGTTCCATTCCTTGGTCTAAAATAGCTTTCGCTCTTTCCTCAATGACTTCCCATGGAGCTAACAGAATAGCCGGGTCAAGATTTCCCTGAATAGCTTTGTTAATACCCATTTCTCTTGCCTGGTGAATCGGCAGACGCCAATCCAACCCAACAACATCCAGTGGCAGATCATTCCATTCTAAAGCAAGATGACTAGCACCGACGCCGAACATAATTAATGGAACATTTTCCTCTTTTAATGAAACAAAAATACGATTCATAATGGGCTTAATGAAATACCGATAATCCTCTACATTTAAAGCCCCCACCCATGAATCAAAAATCTGAATAGCCTTTGCACCAGCTTTAATTTGCGACTTCACATATGTAATGATCATATCGCCGAGCTTATCCATAAGTGCGAACCACGCCTTTGGCTCGGTGTACATAAACGCTTTTGTCTTATTATAGTTTTTGGAAGGACCGCCTTCAATCATATAGCTGGCAAGGGTAAATGGAGCACCCGAAAAACCGATTAATGGTACGGATAACTGCTCTTGTGTTAATAATTTAATCGTATCCAATACATAGGGGACATCCTCTTCAGGATTAATTTCACCTAGTTTTTCAACATCTGCTAAAGAACGAATTGGATTGTCAATAACAGGTCCAATCCCTCCTTTTATTTCTACCTCCATCCCAATTGCTGGGAGCGGCGTCATAATATCTTTATATAAAATCGCAGCATCGACGTTATATTGTTCAACGGGCAAGCGCGTTACATAAGCACAAAGCTCAGGCTGATGTGTAATTTCAAATAAGGAATACTTTTCTTTAATCGCTCTGTACTCTGGCTGCGAACGGCCAGCCTGACGCATGTACCATAAAGGTACATGATCGGTTTTTTCGCCTCTGGCTGCTTTTAATAATGTTTCATTAATTGGTCTTGTCATTAGTGTTGTCCACCTTTCAAAAACGTGTCTGTTGTCAATTTTAATATATATAGCATAAATTTAAAACTTACTCATTCTTATTAAACTGTATTTACTATATCTATTTATCCTATTTGTGTATAGCTAACGATATTAACTGTCAAAAAAAAGTCGTTTTTACGTTTTTAAATTTGTTAAATCTGCAGGCATTTCCCCAATAATTTTTTCATTAATTCCGCTCACCTCTTGATGCAATTTTCATATTCTGTATTACATCCAACAGGGCTATAGCCCTCCCTGGATGATAGAGAGGAGGGAAATACATGGTTGTCGAGCTTACTGCTCTTCATTGGATCTATGTGACCTTTATTGTTCTTATCATTGGATTTATGGTCATGAGAAGGGACACATCCATTGTATGTATCGTCGGGATATTCTTAATTGCTATCACTGCAACCGGGTCGTTAAGCCATTCAATAAGCAGTATTTTCAACAGTTTCAGTTATGCAATTACTGAATTATTATCTACTATTCTTGTTATTTCAATAATTGTTGCCATGAGCAATACTTTAACGGTAACTGGAATTAATGATGTGATGATTTCACCATTTCGAAAACTAATTCGCAACCCAACACTCGCTTATTGGACAATAGGAATTCTTATGATGATTATATCCTGGTTCTTCTGGCCATCCCCTGCTGTTGCACTTTTAGGTGCCGTCCTTCTTCCAGTTGCGATTCGCGCTGGACTGCCAGCTCTTGGTGTAGCCATGGCAATGAACTTGTTTGGTCATGGTATCGCTTTATCTGGTGACTTTGTCATTCAAGCTGCTCCTAAACTAACCTCAGATGCAGCGGGTATTCCCATTCAAGACGTGATTAATGCCAGCATTCCATTAGTGTTTATTATGGGTCTTGTTACAACTGTAACCGCATTCTACTTCTTAAAAAGGGATATGAAGCGGGGAATTCTAAAAACGACAACTTCCGAAAGTGCGGATTTGCCTGCTGGTGACACTGACCAGCCTGCGCTTCTATCACTTGCTCAAAAACGCTTTTTTGCCCTATTAGTACCCTTATTATTTGCTGCAGACGTTGCGGCGATGTCCATTCTTGATTTAGCAGGCGGCGATGCCACAGCTTTAATTGGCGGCACTTCGATTCTTATACTTTTATTAATTGCCTTAACAAGCCATAAAAGTAAAGGCTTAGAAAAAACAACACAATATCTAATCGAAGGATTCCAATTTGGTTTTAAAGTTTTTGGTCCAGTAATCCCGATTGCTGCTTTCTTTTATTTGGGTGATGCCGGATTCGGGAAAATCATTGGTGACTTTTTACCGAAGGCTTCTCAAGGAATTGTCAATGATTTAGGAGTTTCTCTCGCTAATATCGTCCCATTAAGTAAAGAAGTTGGGGCGATTACCCTGACTACCGTTGGGGCAATCACTGGTCTCGATGGTTCAGGCTTTTCCGGAATCTCACTTGCCGGTTCTGTTGCCAGCCTATTTGCCATTGCCATCGGTAAGGGTGCTGCCACATTGACGGCACTCGGGCAAATTTCTGCCATATGGGTAGGGGGCGGAACTCTGGTACCATGGGCGTTAATCCCGGCTGCAGCTATCTGTAATGTCGATCCATTTGAACTAGCAAGGCGAAACCTTCTTCCTGTGGTGATTGGGCTCGTTGTGACAACGATTGCTGCGATGTTTCTCATTTAACCGAAGCAAAGAGGCTGATCCTATGAACAGCCTCTTTGCTTAATTTTGCCGCTTTTTAAAATAGTTATATATTAGAATCCAAATAACTACCCAGATATAACCTAATGCATAGCCTCCAAGGACATCTGATGGATAATGAACCTGTAAAACAATTCGGCTTGCACCTATTAATAAGAGTAAGATAGCTGTAATAACAGCGATTGTGATCTTTGCTGACTTTGATTTTGCTTCCTCCATTAGAAGATACGCAATCATAAAATAAACAATCATCCCCACCATCGCATGTCCACTCGGAAAGCTGTAGCTTTTCACATCGACAAGATGTTCAAGGTCTGGCCTAGGGCGTACAAAAAGATTCTTTAAAAGCTTACTAACTTCATTTCCTATTGCTACTGATAAGGCAAGGGCACCCGCACCAACGTAGTTCCTCTGTTTAAGTAATAACCACGCTAACGCAAGTAAGGCAACAACCCCAATCCCCTTTTTATCGCCCATTTCTGTTACTTGAATAAAAAATGGAATGACTGATTTAGGCACATGTGCAAATAGCCCTGCCACCTTGTCATCGATCCAAAAATCGCTGCTCATTGCAACCTTGATGGATGTAAGCAATGCGCAAAAAAGTGCAAAAAGAAAAAATAGATAAGAAAAATTCCTGTAGTTCTTTCGTTCCATCCCCCAAACCCTTTCCTGCTCATATCTAATTGAAATTCTAGTAAAAAGTATAAAGAAAATGCCTATAAAAATCTACTTTAGAGGATATAAATGTTAAAATAGTTTGAAAATAGATTCTATATCACTGATATGTTTGGAGGAATAGATTTGATAAACAAGTTGTTTGCAGCCTTAGAAGGGTCTTATGAAGAGATGGTTGATATCCGCCGCTTTATGCACCAACATCCGGAATTATCCTTTCAGGAATATAATACCGCCCAATTCATTCAGGCTTTTTATGAGCAACTCCAAATTGAAGTAAAAGGGAATGTTGGCGGGAATGGTGTGATTGCAAAGGTTTATGGAAAAAAACCAGGTAAAACAGTAGCACTACGGGCCGATTTTGATGCACTGCCCATCCAGGATGAAAAGGATGTTCCGTACAAATCCTTAGTCCCTGGGGTGATGCATGCCTGTGGACATGATGGCCATACTGCCACTCTCCTCGTCCTTGCCAAAACTTTGAATGAACTAAAAGAGGAATTAGAAGGCACCTATGTATTTATCCATCAACATGCGGAAGAGTATGCACCAGGTGGCGCGATTTCCATGATTGAGGATGGCTGTTTGGAAGATGTTGATGTTATTTTCGGCACTCATTTATGGGCAAGCGAACCGACGGGGACGATTCAATATCGAACCGGTCCAATAATGGCGGCGGCTGACCGTTTTGAAATTGATATTCAAGGCAAGGGCGGCCATGGAGCCCAGCCGCATAAAACGCTAGACGCAATCGTAACTGCATCCCAGATTGTCTTAAATCTACAGCAGATTGTCAGTCGGAGAGTAAATCCCGTTGATGCGGCCGTGGTCACGATTGGTTCTTTCACCGCACAAAATGCATTTAACGTTATTGCAGACAAAGCAACACTCATTGGCACGGTTCGTACATTTAATGAGGCCGTCCAACAATTGATCGAAGTAGAGATGGAAAGAATAATTGCGGGCACATGCTCCATGTCAGGGAGTACTTATGACTTTAGATTTGTGCGGGGCTATCCAGCTGTGGTCAATTCTGAGAAAGAAACCGTGTTTTTAACTTCCTGTGCACATAAAGTCGCAGAAGTAACCAACATTGAAGAAACCGAACTCCAAATGGGCGGTGAAGATTTTTCCTATTACTTACAAAACGTGCCAGGTACATTCTTCTTCACAGGGGCAAAGCCGCCTGGTAAAGACACGGGGTACCCACATCATCACCCTAAATTTGATATCGATGAAAAAGCAATGTTAATTGCAGCAAAAACATTAGGAGTGGCGGCTATTACCATCCATGGTAATGATTAAGAAAAATCCCCTCGACTCAAATTGGGTCAGGGGATTTTTGGAGCAGTCTTAATCGATAGGCATTCATAGCTGTTTCACCTAAATGCTTAAGGAGATTGTTATTGGCATAAGCACCAACAAAGGCACCAATACCCGGCACTAATTGGAGCATTTTAGCCAGGTCAATATAATCCCGATACTCCTGCTGAAACTTGCGCCAATCCATTTCCACTAGGACAGCCTTTCGAGTCTCCCAGTTTTCAATTTCAGCTAATGTACTTTTTCGTATCTCCTCACTTGAAAATGCCAGCTGAAATACATGAAGAATAAACAATCTTTCTGCATATTCCTTTGTATTAAAACCATAGATAGAAGCTGCTTCAAATAGAAATTTCATCTTTATGGAAAGCAGTAATGGAAAATCAGCCAGCCCAAGTAGAATTCCACCAGCTCCAGTCCCCGCCCCTTCAATCATCGCCGTCTTTTGAAAAGCAGCCATTTTTTTAACTGCCAATTCATCTTTTTCAGCAAGGGTTAACCAGTGTGCCTGATCCCTATTCGTTGTAATTTGCGAACCGAACAGCGTTGCTTTAACCATTGCTTTGATACTATCTGTCATTACTTCGTGAACCTTTTCAGGAATAAATTCATTTATTTTTCCTTGGGCTTTTTTCGATAATCGATTCATCATTCCTGAGCGTCTCGTTAATTTCCGTTTCCACTCTTCGACTTCTTCATAAACCTTTAATTCATACTCGTTCATTGGTCACCCCTCCACTATAATATTATGCATTCATACGAAGATCTCCGCCCAATAGTTTCAAAAAAATCCCCTTAATTTTTCAAGGGGATCTGGATTATACTTTCAATCGATTTTTAGCGTAAAAATAAACAAAAACATAGCTAAACACAATTCCTGCAATTATGGATAGCAACGAGATGAACAATTCGCCCTTCACTACTATAAATAAAGAAAAGATGACTGTTTGAATCGCTAAAATGGTCATTAATAAAGAGTTAAATGCTATTTTTTTATATTTTTGTTCAACAGGATATAAGTCTACCCACAATTTGTTTTGATGATGATTCCACAGTGGAAGAAGCTGAAAACCTGTTAAATATAAGAATAAAATCCCGAGTAATATTTGACCTGCACCAAAAGAGATAAAATAAATTGCAAGAACGCCAATTACTGTTAAACGTATAAAAAGTCCAAGATAATCCGATGACCTTAAAAACGCTCTCGAAAACAAATATAAATAGGTCTTGTCTCTGGAAAAAGCCATTCGATTAATAAATAGATCTAACCATTTTCTTCTTTTAACTGTATCCCTTAATTGAGGCACATCAGTAAACATATTCGCAAGCCGATAAAAGGATGCCATTCTTTTCTCTTCTTGGCTAATTAATAAATCCCATTTAAGGCCCATTTTCTTAGTTTGAGCAGAAAAGTAAAAGTAATACAAAGCGCAAACAATCACAATGAACAACAGGATAAAAATATTGGCTTGTTTAAATAGCAAATAAGTAAATATCGCATTAATTAAATAACGAACGACAATGTCCCATCTATAGATAGAAGCTTGGACAAAAAAATCGATCCGCCAACTTGTTGTTAAATTCCAGGCCTTTAAGACTAACAGGATCACTAAAAAAGGGAAAAATGATTGGAAGCCATTACTGCTTATCTTGGCATACATGGGCATTAATACTGCCAATACCATCAGAAGCAGGTAACCTTGAAAAACAAGGCTCGCCCCTCCTGAACGAAGGAAATATCCTCTCAATTTATCCTCAAGCGGGAGTATAAACACCTGATCCGCTTCTAGCAGGAAATTAGATACAGGACTATATGTTAACAAGGCTCCAATCAGAATAGCGATAATTAATTCTGCAGGAAAACCTTCAGAAAGGGATTCAATCCACTTTTGATAATAAAATGAAGCTGTTCCAATTAAAAATAATAAAACAACGACAAGATGCCCATTGAAAATATAGCGTAAATACCTTCCTAAGTCCTTCATTCGACCGCTTGCTCGGTCCTTCCAAAGCTTTTTTTCATCAAACATAATTTTCTTCCTTTGTTAATTGAATATACAAATCATCTAAAGAAGCCCCTGGCATTGAGAATTGCTCTCTCAACTCTTCTAGGGTCCCTTTTGCACGGATTTTACCTTCATGCAGAATCACAAATCGATCACAATATCTTTCGGCTGTAGCCAAAATATGTGTGGACATTAAAATGCCTGCACCGTTATCTTTCATTTTTTTCATTAAATCGAGCAGGGATTGGATTCCTAGCGGATCAAGTCCAACAAAAGGTTCATCGACAATATACAGCGACGGCTGAATTAAAAACGCACACATAATCATTACCTTTTGTTTCATGCCTTTTGAAAAATGGGCTGGAAACCACTTTAAACGCTTTTCCATTCGAAATTCTGTCAGTAGTGAAGTTATACGCTCTTTATAGGTGGCCTCATCAAGACCATACGCCATTGCTGTTAGTTTCAAATGCTCTTCAAGAGTCAATTCTTCATATAAAACAGGTGTTTCAGGAATAAAGGTAAACAATTTACGATATGCCTCTTTATTTTCTGTGAAAGTATGACCATTTATTTTTACTGAACCTTTGTGCGGTTCCATTAATCCAATAATATGTTTTATGGTTGTACTCTTTCCCGCTCCATTTAAACCAATAAGTCCGACCAATTCTCGTTCCTTTACTTCAAAGGAAACATCTTTTAAAACAGGGTTCCTTGTATATCCTCCGACGAGATTTTCAATCATTAATAAAGACATTTGCAACGTCCTTCCTTAACAGGATTATCTTTTTTATTTTATCAAATTGTCCTTGATAAAAATAGTTTTCAAATTTTTATCATTTTTTTTTGTATATTTCTTTTCACATCGGACATCATAATATTCGAAGGGGAAATAACTTACTTCGATGAAGAAATTCATCAAAACTTGAGATGAGGTGTCTGTCAAAGACAATTTACATTTCAAACAAGTGAGCTTCCAATTCGTTTCAGATAAGGGGATGGTTGTTTTGTACAGCGTGCACAGTAACCATTTTGAGTTCTAGTACACCAAGTCATTGTTTATCTTAAAAAAATAAACATTAAATGAGGTGTTTACCGCAGATCGCTACCTGTTTTTATAAGTTGGGAAAACATATAAAAACAACATAGGGGATGGTCAGCTTGAACAATGATGTCTCTTTATAAAAACACTCTATGAAAAATGAGGTGTTTATCAAAGAACACTCCTAATGAACGTTCCAATTGAAGCAATCCCCTTCGAGAGGGCAGGATCCCATGCGGATCCTGTCTTTTTCTTTTTTTAGATTTCATGGTAAAATAATACAAACTATTTAGAAGGGATCGTGTATCGAATGAGCGATTGTATTTTTTGTAAAATTGTTAATGGAGAAATTCCATCTGCAAAAGTTTTTGAGAATGAGCATGTATTAGCCTTTTTAGATATTACACAGGTGACAAAGGGACATACTTTGGTTATTCCAAAAGTACATAAAGAAAACTTATATGAATTAACGCCGGAAATGGCCAGAAACCTTTTTGAAGTAGTCCCTGCCATTGCGAACGCCTTAAAACAAGAATTTGATCCAATTGGATTAAACACCATTAATAATAATGGTGAACATGCAGGCCAATCTGTCTTTCATTTTCACATGCATTTAATTCCTCGTTATGGAAAGGGCGACGGATTCGGAGCCGTATGGAAAAGTAATCAACATGAGTATACTTTTGACATGTTAGAGGAAATGGCTGCAAATATTAATAAACAAGTATAAAAAATATTTTTACAATTATCTGAAAACTATATCTTTATTATTATTATATTAATATGGTATAATGAAAACAGGTTTTTCGCTGCAGGCAACTAGCGCACTGCAGGAGAAACAAATAGATTAGTATAGCAGAGGAGAGATGAGAAATGAATACGAAGAACATTGTAATTTTAGCACTATTGGCGGGGATTGGGGTGGTCTTGCATACGGTAATGCCAAGTTTTCTTGGAATAAAACCTGACATGATGCTGGCTATGATGTTTTTAGGAATAATTCTTATTCCTGAGATCAAGAGTGTCTTGCTCTTGGCAATTGTGACTGGAGTACTATCAGCATTAACAACAACTTTCCCAATGGGTCAAATTCCCAATATCATTGATAAACCTATCACTGCATTAGTCTTTTTCGGTTTATTTTTAGCTTTAAAAAAGTATCGAAATTCTGTTGTAAGTGTTGGAATATTAACTGCTGTTGGAACACTGATTTCAGGGACCATCTTTTTGGGAGCAGCTAATTTTTTAGTGGGCCTACCCGGTAACACTCCTTTCACAGCATTATTTGTAGTTGGTGTTCTACCAGCTGCAGCACTCAATACCGTAACAATGGTTATTCTGTATCCAATTGCTCAATCAATTGTTAAGCGAACTAAATTAACATCCCCTTCCGTCATTCAAAAATAATGCACGGGATCCTTTTTAAGAAAAGAACCCCCGCTGGGTTCTTTTCTTAATATAACTCTATAAAAAATAAGTAATCATTATGGCAATTAGCATGAAAATCCCACCGCATCCAGCTAGTGCAACAAATCTTTTCTTTAAAATATGTTTAGGTGGATATACTCCAGATCTTGTTAATTTCAAAAAAACCTTACTTGCACTCAATAAAAGGATTGTACTAAAGATAAAAAAAATGAGAGCTGTCATCTTCATTCTTCTTGTCCCCCTATTTAATCTCAAAAAAGCGACTAATTGTTGTAACTATTTATATGTTTACCCGTCCATTCCTATGAACAAGGGCTGACAGATTAATGAGAGGGATTATTGACTAACTAATTAGGAAACGATTTGTAAGTTGAATATTCTAAAATTTCCTATTATTCAATGGATGCATTTCATGTAAAAAACAAAAAAATATAAAATTCAATAGATTATTATTCTAATTTTTAAAAATTTTGTGAATTTATATCTTTATTAATTTTTACTTTATTGGCATAATGAAAATACAGAAATAAAAAAGTAGGTGAAAATGGGGATGACCGAGAAACAATTTACAATGAAGGAAGCGATGATTTTTACTCAGAGAGTTGCACAATTAAGTAAAGCCTTGTGGAAAGCAATTGAGAAAGACTGGCAGCAATGGATAAAACCTTTTGATTTAAATATTAATGAACATCATATTCTATGGATTGCCTACCATTTAAACGGTGCCTCCATCTCGGATGTGGCGAAGTTCGGCGTCATGCATGTTTCAACGGCATTTAATTTTTCGAAAAAGTTAGAAGAGCGAGGATTACTTCAGTTTTCAAAAAAGGAAAATGACAAACGCAATACTTATATTCAGCTTACTGATGCAGGAGAAGAGATATTGCTTCAATTAATGGAAACCTATGAGCCCAATGGTAATGCTGTATTTTCTGGTGCTTTGCCGCTTCGTGAATTATACGGGAAGTTTCCTGAAATTGTTGAAATGATGGCAATTGTCCGTAATATTTATGGAGAAGATTTCATGGAAATCTTTGAACGTTCTTTTCATAATATTGAAAGTAAATTCATTGAAGAAGATGGAAAACTAAAAAAATCGAAAAATATTGAACAAGAACTCGTTTAAAACTGGACTATAAGTACTTTTCCAACTCTTGAAAAAGGGGCATATAAAGCTTCTGCTTTAAACAAGCATTTATTATTGCTCTCATATTAAGATTGGAAGGTAAAGAGACAGATAATTCATGAAAAAGCGGCTGGAAGTATACATATCCCTCCGCTTTTTGTTCTTCCAATTTTATGCTTATTTTGTTACATAAAGAATAAAACAGGTTTACTTCCTGTTCGGATATCCCATTTTCAATAATAAGTTTATATAAATCAAGCGTTGAATCATTGAGCAACTTTAGCAACAGCTTTTGGTGATATTCTAGGATTTTAATTCTTTCTAGTAATTCCTGTTCATTCATCCAATCGCCCTCTTTTCATTATTTTACATGGTATATGTATATTATTAACCTTTTAAAACATTGGGTAAACTATTTTAATCCCTATAAGGGGAATTTTTTTATGTTTTTTTCCCTTCAGAATTTAAATGGTTCATGCGGTTCACTTAAGAGCCTAACATTCTTCCATTCTTTTTGACTATCTTTTTTTTATAATATTTGATAATGTATTAAACATAACACGAACATCAGGGAGGGAATCATTGATGATCTCCATTTTTATTGTCTTAGCAATTTTCATCTTGTTTTATGTAAATAAAATGACCAATTCACTTTGTATCCAAAAAGAAATTCCTGAAGAAAACCAACATAAGGTGTTTCGTACTATAAATATCCTAATTACGATTCTTCTGATATCTTCATATTTGGAAATTTTATATACATGATCCAAGGGGAACACTACGCAAACGATGGCATTTGTATTAATAAAAAAATAGAAGCGATGAGATTTTCTCATCGCTTTTAGTTTGCGATTTTTATTAATAAACCCAAGAAGCTCCGATGATTATTAATAAAATAAATAGGACAACCACTAACGCAAAGCCTCCACCGTAACCTGCTCCACCAGACATATATTCCCCTCCCTTCATAAAGTACTATTTGGCCTTAATAAATCCAAGAAGCTCCCACAATAATTAATAGTATGAAAAGTACTACAATTAGAGCAAAGCCCGCTCCATATCCATGGCTCATCGTAATACCTCCTTTTCCATTTACTACGATATACTATTCAAACTGAATTCATTTCGTTTAGGCACTTCCCAATTTTTTTTGAAATGTTTTACGTTCACTTTTTTGAAAAATTTAAAAAAATAATCATAGTATTATTTTTGCAGGAGTTCCCATTTATGTTATAGTAGAGTTTGTGGACAAGAAATTACGGTTTAGGAGAGATTTCATCATGAAAAAATGGTTATTAGCCCTTACATTAGCAGGCGGCGTACTTGCATTAACTGCATGTAATCAAAGCGGTTCTGATACAGTGGCAGAGAGCAAAGTTGGTAACGTAACTCAGGAAGAACTTTACAATACAATGAAGGATAAATACGGAGACCAAGCCCTTCAGCAACTTGTATATGAAAAAGTTCTAGCTAAGAAATACAAGGTTACGGATAAGGAATTAAATGCAAAAATTGATCAATTAAAAACCGATCTTGGTGCAAATTTCGAAACGACCCTTGCACAATATGGTTATAAAAGCGAAGCTGACTTAAAGAAAACAATGAAGTTAGGCATGATGCAGGAAAAAGCTGCAATGAAAGGCGTTAAAGTAACGGATAAAGAATTAAAGGATTATTACGATACTTATAAGCCGGAAATTAAGGCGCGTCATATCCTTGTTGCTGATGAAAAGACTGCAAAAGAAGTGAAGAAAAAGCTTGATGGTGGAGCAAAATTTGAAGATGTTGCAAAAGAGTATTCAACTGATGAAGGCTCTAAAGCAAACGGCGGAGATTTAGGCTGGTTTGGAACTGGTAAGATGGATCCAGACTTTGAAAAAGCTGCCTATGCTTTAAAAGTCAATGAAATCAGTGCTCCAGTAAAATCACAATTTGGTTATCATATTATCCAATTAACAGACAAAAAAGAGAAAAAACCATACGCAGAGATGAAGGACGAAATCGTAACTCAAGTAAAGTCCTCTAAATTAACGACAGAAGAAATTAATAAAGCTATGCAGCGTGAACTAAAAGCTGCAGATGTTAAAGTTAGTGATAAAGACTTAAAAGATGCACTTAACCCACAAACAACTGCAGCAACTGCAGCACATTAAAAAAATGAAAAAAGCGGAAACGCCTCTAAACGAGCGCTTCCGCTTTTTTATTCTCCAGTAACCTTTAATTCTTCCTTCAATTCCTTTTCTCTCTCCAGGCGTTTCATATAGATTTCGCCTTCCTGCTCAATGTTTTCCATTTCCATCAATCGCTCTTCTCTTCCTGTTTTCAGTGCCATTAGTGCACTTACTACAATTCCAACCACAACAGCATATACCCAAATAGGAATAGTCATATTTATTGCTCCTTCCCTTAGTGGTTGTCCACTCTTTACTACATGATATTCCTTAGAAATGGAAATATTCATATTACCCTTTAAATGCAAAAAAAAATAACCCAAAAGAGGGTTATTTTATTTATGAAACGCTGGCTTATAAAAGGAACGATTATCAAGCGCAAAAATCCGCTCAGTAAATTCACCTGGCTTCACTCGATCTAATGCCCGGTCAAGCATATTCATTTTCGCATCAAGATTATCGATATAATGTAGAATTTCAGCTTCTTTAATCATTGGCGGTTTAGGACTGCCCCATTCTGCTTTTCCATGATGGCTCAGAACAAGATGTTGAAGTATAAGGACTTCTTCCCCAGAAATGCCAAGTTCTTCAGCCGCTTTGCCTATTTCATTAATCATAATCGTAATATGCCCAAGCAGGTTTCCTTCAATCGTGTAGACCGTCGAAATCGGACCTGATAATTCCAATACTTTCCCCATATCATGTAAGATAACCCCTGCATATAATAAATCCTTGTCGAGGCTTGGATAAAGCATGGCAATGGATTTAGCCAAATCAAGCATACTCACAACATGAAAGGCAAGCCCGGACACAAACTCATGATGATTTTTAGTGGCTGCAGGAAACTCTAAAAAAGCCTTCTGATGCTTTTTGATTAAGTGTCGTGTAATTCTTTGGATATTGGGATTCTTCATTTCAAAAATATACTGAGTGAGTCTACCTGACATTTCCTCTTGGCTTAATGGTGCGGTCTCCAGGAAGTCATCCAATTTTACGCCATCTGACGGCCCGGTCCGGCGTATTTGACGGATTTTAAGCTGGCTTTTCCCACGATAATTTTGTACATCCCCTAGTATTTTCACAATGCTTTGTGGGGCATAGCTCTTTCCATCCTCTTCATTAACATCCCAGAGCTTTGCTTCTATCTCCCCGCTTTTGTCTTGGAGAATAAGTGTTAAAAAAGGTTTGCCATTACTTGCAATCCCCTTTGTAGAACTTTTAATTAGTAAAAAAAGTTCTACCTGTTCACCTACTTCATGCTTTAATATACCTTTCCCCATAAATTCACGTCCTTTCCATTAATAAGAGTATAACATATCCAATTAGTACTCTATGAAATTATCTGTACAGCACCTTTTTCTAAAAAAAGAACATTTTCCCTTTGGAAAAAAGGCAGTAAATGTTTATGACAAGTGAAAAATAATAGTTGATTCCGCTTCATCCCTTTTAGTAGTTCTATCACTTTTTCCGTTCTTTTTGCATCAAAGTTTACAAAACTATCATCAATAATAATCGGGAGGTGATATTTCTCATATAACGTTACTGCAAAGGCAAGTCGTATGGCTACGTATAACTGTTCCGTTGTTGCTTGGCTAAGTTCATTTGCTTCAAAAATAGTATGATCCTTACGCTCAACTAAAAAACCCGAACCGGAGTCTCGTAAGTGAATCCTATGATAATTATCATCTGTGAGGAACGACAAATATTCTTCCGCTTTAGAGAGCATCCTTGGTAAATGGATGTTTTTATACTTTTCAATCGTATTTACGAGAATCTCTTGTGCGATACAAAAGACGGACCACTCTTTTGCAGCCTCTTCTAATTCATATTTTTTCTGTTTGTATTGATGGAGAATATCCGAATAAACGCCTCCCTCTTCTAGAACCTGAATTTCGTACTTAATCGATGCTTGCTCTTCCAAACGTTTTTTTAAGGCTGTTTGCAATAAATGGACTTCCTGATTATATTCAGTAATTACTTCATCACTAGGATGGATTTGGAGGAAGTTTTCCCGATCCTGCTCTGAGAGAATTGAATATTGTAGTTGACTTTGCAGTGATTCTAACCTTTCGATTAACTTTTCTTTCTTCTCTGCTTTAGCCCCAAGTTCGTAAAATTGCAACTCTGTCTCCACCTTTGCAGAAGAGATTAGTTGGTTATATTCTAATTGCAGATGAGCCAACTCCTGCGATTTCTGTTTTAAATCAGCTTCAAGGTCATTAAGCTTTGCGAGTCTCTCTTGACTCGTTATTTGCTTGCCATGTTCTTCTTTCAACTTGTTTCGCAATACATAGGCTGCATTATATAAATCTAAACCTTTCTCATTTAAATAAAGCTGCTCATAATAATTAAGACTCTTTGTTACTTTCTCCTGCTGCTGATTTATTTGCTCAAGTCTTGTCTGCAATAGTTTTTTCTCTCTACAATTCATTTTATATTGTTCAATAAGTTCAAATGCTTCAAGTAAAAAGGAATTGGCAATATATACAGGTACTTTTAATTCACGGCTAATTGATAACAGCTTTTCTTTATTTTGGGCAGACTCCAATTCCCATTGTTCGAATTTTGCAATCACCTTTTCGTATTGAGCTTGCTGTTGTTTTAACTTAATCTTTACAACTTGAAGTTCTTCTCTCCGCTGTTTATCAAGTATTAACTGCTCCTCAAGTTTTGTAATTTCCAGATATTCAGCTGATTGGAGTTTTTGCTTTAACTTCTTTTCCTTGTCTCGTAAACTGATCAATGTTTGATTAAGGTCCGCATCCTGCGATTGTTTCTTACTATTGGTCATAAAAAGGGCTATAAAAATGCACCCTAGTAAACCAATAGTAACTAGAAACCATTGCCTTGATAGCACACCATATAGTGTTACAAAAGCCAGGATAAACTCAAATAGATAAAACTGAAGTTTTCTCTGCTTCACTTGTTTAGCTGAAGCGGCTTTATCTCGTTCATTTATCTGTTGATAGAAGTCTATTTTATCTTGTAAGGACCTTAATTCTCCTTCCAATCCCTTTTTATCATTTGCCGAATTTACCTTATCTTCAAGCAACAAGCGTTCCTGTTTAGATAGAACAAGCCGTTCTACAAATCGGACCTCTTTTTCTACTTCCTCTAATACACCCTTTTCTTCTTGATAATGAGACTCTAATTCTTCCTTTACCTCTTCTAGCTTTTGAGTTTTCCTAGAAACTGCTTCCACTTGGTTTTTCATATAAATATTTGTATTAATTGAAAAGATATCTTCTTCATTTAAGTTTATATGAAGCTTCTCTTTCGTCATAGAAAGCTCTTCTTCAATAGCTAAAAGTTTTGTTTCACATTTCAGTTTTTCCTGCTTCAATTGTTCGAAAAGTGGAACTTGATCAAGCAAGGATAAGATAGCTGGCTCATTTTTAAGAAAAGCTTGGTCTGGTTGAATCACTGTTAATTCTTTATTTAAATTTTCGATTCTTTCGGTTATGCTGTTAATCTCTGCTTTATAGGGATGGATGAACTGAGTTATTTTTTCAATTCTTTCAATTCCACGTACTGGAAACCCAATTTCCCCTAATTCCTTAAGCTCCTTCATGATCCACTTTTCATCTTTAACGATGGTTTCGATTCTTTTCCACTCATTTAGTTTTTCAATCTTTTCCCCTAAATCCTGTAATGATTTGTTTATTTCCATCATTTCTTGGTGGAGAATTTCCTTCTTCTCTACTAAATTTGTATAATTTTTATTCTTTGCTTCTGCTATTTTCAATTCTTCATTGATTCTATGAAGTTCTTGAATCTTTTCATTTAATAATGGTTTCTTTCCAGTAGGTTTAAAGCGCATTTCTAGCTCTTTCTGCAGGAAATCTTCTGTTTTTGCCAGACTTTCGGTTCCTAATGTTCCAGCAGAGAATAGGAACTTGCCTATCTCATCATTTTTCATTTGATGAATATTTTGCAAGCCATGCAAATTAAAAGAAAAAATAGCTTGGAATAAACTTTTATCAAAGTTCCCTGTTAATTCTTTAAGAAGTTCCTCGCCGCCCATCCTGCCATTGTCCATTGCGACCTTCACATCGCCAGTCGCTTTTCCTCTCACACGTTCTATCACTGCTCCGCCGTGACTTTCATGAACAATTCTAATTTTCCCGCCATATTTTGTACTATGTTTTGGCTCATATCGGAGTTCTGCTGATTGCTGCTTTGTAGGAAAACCAAATAAGATGCAATGGATAAAGGCCATAATCGTGGACTTACCTGCTTCATTTTCTCCATAGAACACTTGAAAATCATGAAGGTCAATAATTTTGACATTCTCTAATTGGCCAAACCCATATATATGTAGTTCGAGAATTTTCAATCTTCTTCACACCTTCCTTAAGCCTGATAAAGTAATTGAATCAGCAATTTCTCTGCTTTTTCGACTAACTCTTTCTGCTCTACAGCCGTTAAATGCACTAAATATTTTCTCCCTATTTGATGACCATACAAGGGAGCCAAGCTTTGCTCCACATCCTCAAAATGGTCAATAGTTTCAAATAACTCCGCATAAAAATTAGCATCCCTTTTCATTTGTTCTTTGTCTATTTGCTGGCTCACTACAATGGTTAGGTCCACCACCCAGACAAAAGATTCCTCATCTTTTTCATCCTCTTGAAGGAGCTCTAAAAGTTCGGTATCAACACTTCTTTTTTCACGGGCATCATCTAATTGGATATTTTTTAAAACCAGAGATAATAGTGTTGCTTTCTGTTCCTTTCGTAAACTATTGATTGTAGTCTGGCATAATAGCAATAACTCGTGGAAACTTTTTGCTGAAGATGCATCAACAACTACTTCCTCCCAAATAATATCTGACGTTTCTAAAAAGTTCATTTTCGTATCATGTTCGGATAACGTTACATGATAGATCCCTTTTGAACCGGATTCTTTTTTATTCCTACCTTGGATATTACCCGGATAAATAATTGGCGGATTATTAGAAAGAATAGCCCTTTTATGGATATGTCCCAAGGCCCAATAATCAAAATCCTTTCGAAGCAAATCATTAACCGTAAAGGGAGCGTAATTGTCATGCTCCACCCCTGCACTCTCATTACCATGAAGAATTCCGATATGAAAATCTGCTCCTTCTTTCTTTATATAATCATCGATTTTTCTATCAAAGACATGTCTGGTTGGATAACTGAAGCCATACAGATGGATAGTTTCCCCATCCCTTGTATGTAAAACTTTGGTTTCTACCTCACTTTTAAAAATATGAACATTTGGGGGCATGTCAAGGTGAACCCAGGACCCATTTAAATGATCATGATTCCCATGGATGATATAAACAGGAATTCCCTTTTCTGCAAGCTTAAGCATCTCTGAACGAAAGCGGGATTGTGCACGCAGGCTGCGGTCCTCGCCATCGAATAAATCGCCTGCTAAAATGACAAAGTCAACCTGCTGATAAATTGCTGTTGAAGTAATCTGTTTTAATGCAGTAAAGGTACTCTCTTTTATTCGCATAAAAATGTTTGTTGGTAAATGCTTTAATCCAACCATCGGACTGTCCAAATGCAGGTCTGCTGCATGAATAAAGCTTATCTTTTTCATAAATAATTCCTTTCCACATCTTTTCTCCATTGTAGCACCTCTTAAATACGAATGCACGTTCTAGTAATAAGCTAATCAAAAAATAAAGAACCATTACCAGCAGGTAATAGCTCTTCGTTTTCTCATTCTTTCTTCGTTAACTGTAATGCTTTTTTAATATCTTTAAAAGAGTTTGACTGTCCATACATTAAGACGCCGCCACGGTATACGCGGGCACCAAATATGGCTAATATTGTAATTGTTGCAATAAGAATTGCAATGCCTAATACTGCTTCCCAAATTGGGATTGTTAGCATTCCAACACGTAAAAACATAATCATCGGTGTAAAGAATGGTATAAAGGATGTTACCGTAATAAACGGTGCATCAGGTTTACCTAAGCCAAACATTGCAATCATAAACCCGGCAACAACTAACAACGTCATTGGCGTAATCATTTGCTGAACATCTTCTATTCTGCTGACAAGGGAACCAAGAAATGCTGCTAAAGTTGCATAAAGGAAATAACCTAGAATGAAGAAAATGACTGCGTAGAGTATCGTCTCAAAAGGGATGTCACCAAAACCATAAACTCCCATAAAGCCTTCTTTTAATGATTCCATATTCTGTTTAAACGAGAAATAGCCAACAGACAGAAATACTGCAAGCTGTGTCAGACTTAACAACCCGATTCCGACTATTTTTGCAAACATCTGTTTAATCGGTGAGACACTGGAAATTAAGATTTCCATTACTCTTGATGATTTTTCTGTCGCCACTTCCATCGCAATCATATTTGCATACATGATGACCGAAAAATAGATAATAAACAGCAGGACGTAGACAAGTCCTCGTGCTTGGTTTAATTCTTCTTCTGTTTTTGCATTCTTCTCGAGCGCAATTTTCTCAAAAGAAACCGGTTCATAAAGCTTTTCGAGCTGGGCTGTTGTCAATTGAATCTGGGAAGCAGCAATCATTGTTTTTACTTGCTGGAGACTTGTATTGAGATCAGTAAACATGGAAGAGTCCGCAATACTCATTGCCTTATATGTAGCTAATGGCAGGTTTTCCTTATTCATCCCTAGCAGAACAATGCCTTGATAACGCCCCTCTTTCACGGCTTTTTCTGCATCAGTAACACTTCCTTCGAAAGGAGATAGTTTTATATCTTTATTGATTAACTTAACTTGTTTTTTGAAAGGTTCGTAAAGTTGACCTGTTTCATCAAGGACTGCAACATTTTCTTTCCCGCCATCTTTATCAAAAATGTCAATGATATTATTTAAGTTCGTTAAGGATAAGACAATTATGACTGTTAAAAGAGTGGTAATGATAAAGGATTTTGTTTTTAACTTGTTTATATAGGTATGGAATAAAATAATCCAAAAACTATTCATAAGAGTCACCTACTTTCTCTATAAAAATATCATTTAAAGAAGGTTCTTCCAGGGAAAATTTCCGAATAAACCCCTGATTTACTATCTCTTTAAGGATTTTTTCGGCTATGTATTCTCCTTCAATTTGCAGATGAATTCCTTCCATCGTAGGTTTGGACTTAACAACACCCGGATAATTTTTTAAGGAATCCAACGAAAAATCGGCATGGATAACCAAGTTCTTTTTACCAAATGATCGCTTTATTTCTTTTAAAGATCCATGTACCACCGGACTACCTTTTTGCAAAATGCATAGATGCTCACACATTTCTTCTACATGCTCCATCCGATGACTCGAAAATACAATGGTTGCCCCACTTTCTTTTAAAGATAAGACTGCTTCTTTCAGCATCTCAACATTTACCGGGTCAAGCCCGCTAAATGGCTCATCCAGAATTAGTAATTTCGGTTTGTGAACGACAGCTGCAATGAATTGTATTTTCTGTTGGTTTCCCTTTGAAAGCTCTTCAACTTTTTTATTCTCATACTCCGGGATCTTAAATCGATCAAGCCAAAGTTTTAATTCTGTAATTGCCTCGGTCTTTTGCATACCTCTTAATCTGGCTAAATAAACGATTTGGTCACGGACCTTTAGTTTCGGATACAAGCCCCGCTCCTCTGGAAGATACCCAACCAAATGACTAGTTGAATAATCAATCGGTTTGCCGTCCCAGGTAATCTTCCCACCGCTAGCATCAAGCAAACCTAAAATCATCCGAAATGTCGTTGTCTTCCCTGCACCATTTGCCCCTAAAAAGCCAAACATTTCTTTGTCTGGTATCTCTATAGATAAATCGTCCACTGCAGTAAAATCCCCAAACTTTTTCATGACATGTTCAAGTTTAAGAACCATTTCACACACTCCTCTCCATTTTAGTACGAACAAATAATAAAATAGTTTCACATTCTTTTTGAACTTCTTTTTAAGTTGTGTGAAAATATAAAATATAACAACAAAATATAGAAAGGGGTTTGTAGCATGAAAACGTATAAATTAACTGCATTTGAAACCAATGGAGAAAAGATTTTAGACGAATCCATCCAGGCTGAACATGATGAGGCTGCAAAAGAATTAGCAGAAAAGCTGTTAGCAGAAAGAAAGTTATTAGAATCAACACATCGCTTCACCTCACCAAGCGGAAAGCTATTACTGTTTCATTCCTAATACACTAAAAAAACAAAGAAGCTGAGGGCTTCTTTGTTTATTTTCCAATAAATCTAGGGGGTCTTTTTTCAATAAATGCTTGAATTCCTTCTTGATGATCAATTGTTTCACGCATTTTTTGTTGAGAGAGTTTTTCTAATTCTAAAATTTTTAGCAGGTATGGACGATTCATGTCAGCTAAGATTTTTTTCGTTTTTATCATTGCTTGAATAGGTCTCGTTAACCAATCTGCGATTCTAGCATCTAGTGTCTCCTGCAGATTTCCAGTCGCCACTTCTTCAATTAACCCTAACTCCAATGCCTTATCAGCATTCATCATTTTCCCATCCCAGATTACCTGTTTCGCCTTTGTCTCTCCCAATTTTTTCTCTAAAAAGAAATGGGCCCCGCCATCAGGAATCAAACCGATTCCGATAAAATTCATGGCAAGCTTACTAGTCTTTTCAGCGATAATATGGTCTGTTGCTAGGGCTAAGCTAAATCCCAAGCCTGCTGCGGCACCAGATACAGCGCTAATCGTTAATTTAGGCATGCTGTATAGGGTAATAATCAGCTCACTAATGCTATCCATGACTGGAAAAAATTCATGTTCATTCATGTTTGACAGCATTGTTTTAATATCGCCGCCTGCTGAAAAGGCTCTTCCTTTTCCTGTTATTACAACAATATCAATTTCATCTGACTCACTAATTTCTTTAAGCTTACAGACAAGCCCCTTAATCATATCTGAATCCATAGCATTTAACGCCTCGGGTCTGTTCATTTCTAGCATTGCAACCCGACCTGTAACCTTCACATTTACCTTATCAGTGATAAAATTGATTGACATTCCAAGCCCTCCCATCCTCTTCCATCACCTCCATTATATATGGAAATGAGGAGTTAAATAAATAACAGTTTTTTAAATATAGTGAATTTTCCACCACCTAACTTTTTTCATAGATAATAGGACAAAAGAATAATCCCTTGTCCTCTATAGCTATCTTTTTCTAAGCACATCTTTTTGCACTTGGTCCCTTAACGACATCTTTAGGAATTTACCCACAGAAGTCTTAGGAATATTATCTAGGAATACAATATCATCAGGAATCCACCACTTCGCAAACTGGGGCTTTAAAAAGTCAAGCAGTTCTTCTTTTGATGTTTTCCCCTTCCATGCCTCTTTTAATACTACACAACCTATTGGACGTTCTTGCCACTGCTCGTGTGGAACTGCCACTACTGCTGCTTCAAAAACAGCCTCATGCGCCATTAATGCATTTTCTAAATCTACCGAGGATATCCATTCGCCACCGCTTTTTATTAAGTCCTTTGTGCGGTCGACAATTTTAACAAAACCTTCTTCATCGATTGTGACAACATCACCAGTATGAAGCCAGCCATCACGGAATGCATCCTTTGTTCGTTCATCATGATAGTATTCAGATGCAATCCATGGACCCTTAATGCACAATTCTCCCATTTCTTTTCCGTCCCATTGGACCTCACCATTTTGGCCAACTACTTTTATATCAAGTCCTGGGACAAGAATTCCCTGTTTGGCTCTTATTTCTAGCCTTTCCTCTGCATCTAACCCTTCCTGGTAACTTTTTAAATTGGAGATAACAACTAGTGGACTCGTTTCTGTCATTCCATAAGCATGCATGAATGGGATGTTATGCCGTTGTTCATAGGATTTAATCAATCCTTTCGGGGCTGCTGATCCACCACATAATACCCCTCTTAAACTGCTCATATCATAAGAACCTTCATCGAGCTCTTTTAATAATCCAAGCCAAATAGTTGGGACCCCAGCGGTGATTGTCACTCGTTCCTGTTCAATGAGTTCTGCAATCAATTTAGGTGTGAAATATGGACCAGGTAAAACTAATGAGGTTCCAAACCAAACCGCTGCAAATGGCATCCCCCATGCATTTGCATGAAACATGGGGACAACCGGCAGTGCAATATCCTTTTCACTTAAGGCTGCACTATCGGCTAGTCCGAGTGCCATGCTATGTAGAAAAATACCCCGGTGTGAATAGACCACCCCCTTTGGATTACCAGTGGTGGCCGATGTGTAACACATTCCAGCCGGATCATTTTCATCAATATCGTTAGGATATTGGAATGTAGGATCAGCTTCAGATAGTAGATTTTCATAATGATAGACTGGGGAGAGTGTTGTTTCAGGAAGTTCCTTTTCATCCGTCATAATAATATAGGCTTTGACAGTTTTCAATTCAGAGGCACATTTTTCGAGTAAGGGTACGATGTCTGAATCAACGAGGAGAATCTGGTCTTCTGCATGATTGATAATAAAAGAAATATGCTGGGGAGAAAGGCGAATGTTAATCGTATGTAGAACAGCCCCCATACACGGAATGGCAAAATATGCTTCTAAATGACGGTGATGATTCCATGCCAGTGTCCCGATCCGTTCGCCTTTTGAAATACCCAGCTTCTCCAGGCTGCTTGCAAGCCTTCTCATTCTTTCAGTAATTTGTTTGTAAGTAAATTTATGGATGCCACTTGCCGTTCTTGATACAACTTGTTTCTTTGGAAAATACTTTTCTGCCCTTTCAATCATTTGAGTCATTGTTAATGCGGTTTGCATCATTTACATTTCCCTCCAATTATGAAAGTGTTCTCCTTATGCAGCATCAAATGTGGCCAACTCTATAAATTATTCGTCATTACGATACCTTATTCCTTTAGAAGAATTGAATAATAAAAAAGATATCAAAGGAAATCACCTCTGATATCTTCTCACCTTATTTTTTGATAATGTTCATCCTTCTTAAAAACTCGATTGGCTGCTGTTTCCTAAAGTGTTCTTTGACCATATATGCAACACCATGTTCATTCTCTGACCTAGTAACCCAATCTGATGCTCTCTTCACTTCGAAATTGGCATTCCACATCGATACTCCAAGTCCCACGGCCTCAAGCAATGGAATATCATCTAGACCATCACCGATATAAACCATTTCTTTTCTTTGGATTCCCAGTTGGCTCCCTAGATAGGATAGCCCTGATAACTTTGAAACACCCGCCGGTACAATATCTAACCGTAACGAGTCGAGTTCAATCATGTCAATCTCAGTAAACATTTTCCTTAGTGCTTTTTTTGCATCTTGAAGGTCACTCTCATCTTCAAAATAAACTTCAATCTTCGGCGGGCTGACCGGCTGATCATGTAAATATTCAGTAAGGGACGAAACAAATTGCTGTGAGTAGAAAACTGGGTCCCCTGAGGTAAAAACCGTTTTAGCCAATAAATTATTACTTAGTTTTAATTTATTGGCTAAAGAAAATTGTTCATGGACCAGGCGAATTTGACATGGAAGCGCCTCTAGGAAACTAATGGCATCGTAGGTTATATCCTCATTTATTCTTTGAACATATATTGGTTTATCCTCAGAGCTGGCAATAAATGCGCCTTGAAGGGTGATAAGTGGGGATTTTATTTTTAACGCTTTAGCTACTTTTCTTGCAGATGGGAAACTCCTCGAAGTTACAAGGGTGACATAGATACCTTTTTGCTGAACATATTCAATTGCCTCTTTTGTTGATTTATGGATTTTTCCATTTGTTTGAAGAAGCGTGCCATCAATATTTAAAGCAAGCAAGCGATAAATCATAACGTTGCCCCCTGTTCTTGGTGAAATAGCCTTTATATCACTTTTATGATTTTTTATGCATTTATAGAACAGAAAAGCTGGAGCTGGACAATTTCCAAAGTCGAAATTTATGATTTTCTATCATATAAAAAAAAGCCTTCAGTCACTCCGAAGGCTTTTCTACTTAAGTTTACAATTTCCCATAAAGGTCTTCTAATGGTTTCATAATTACTTTGTTTAGTTCTCCAATGACCATGCTCATCCGTTGTTCAGCTTGCATAAGCCGAGAAATTTTTTCATTTTGCTGAACGACTCCAACGGTGGACTGGGCTTGCTGAATCTCTTGTTCTGATATATCCTGCCCCATCATTTGCTTCTGCTGCAGGTCCATTTGGATTTTGCGGAACTGATCAAACATTTGTTTTGCTGCAGGGTCTGCATTTACTTCTTGGTAAGCTTGCTGTAATAGTCTATATTCGTCACTTTGACGAATCGCTGTTTCTAATGCATACGCGGAATCATATAAATTAACTGGCATTGGTAACCACTCCTTTTAAATAATAAGCTTTTCTAATCCGAATCAACTATAACAAACTATTCACCAAAATGCGAGAATGTTAATATCACCATCTAGATTGATTTTACATACATTACTATATCAACTAATGCCTATAGGCTCTGGGTAGAAATTGAGGAATGCTTATGTCTTTTCCATTAACCGCAATTACGATTAAGCCGAGGAAACCTATAAATAAAAAAGACTGTCAAGTGAAAATGTCAAACCAGTTGTATACCAATTTACTAAAGAATCATAACCTTGACTTATATATTAAATTAGGAAACAAGACAATAAAGACAAAAGTTAAAACGGTAGAAATGGAACCAAATATGATGTTAATCCCCGAAAATATCCTAAAGGATTTTTGTCTCCCCGTCCAAAGCTATAAATTTCAGGCCATCTATCAGCCTGATCTATCTACTCTTAAGCTTGGACCTGTGATTGGACTATTGACTGATTTTCCTTCAAATCAGGAAGAGGAGCCCCATTTTCGCTCTATTCACGCTTTTTGCGAAGAGCTTCATCATGGAATTTCCGAAGCTGGCGGGTTTTTTTATGTCTTTTCATTTAATCATTTTTTAAATCGCGGATATTACCTTATAAATGGAAAATGGAGTCCTTTCGAACATCCTTTACCAGATGTGATATACAACCGAATCCATTCCCGCAAGCTAGAACAATCGAAGTCCTTCCTGCATTTTCGTCAAAGACTTGAAACCCTGCAGATACCACTTTTTAATGAGGGCTTTCTTTCAAAATGGGAAGTTTATAATAAAATATTTCAAGAGAAACACCTCTATCCGTTTTTACCAAAAACAAAAATTTACACGAAAGAACACTTATATGAACTTGCACAAGAATTTGGAACAGTGTTTATTAAGCCGGTTCATGGCAGTCAAGGAAGAAATATTATTAAGTTAAAAAAGGGGGAGAATAACCACTACTCTTTGCACACCTCTCTCGCATCACGTAACAGCAACTCTAGAAATCAATACGAATTAGATGAAATTCACCAATATATTCAGCCATTAGTAGATAATCGATTTTATATTATTCAGCAGGGTATAGAATTAGTTACTTACGAATTCTGTGCAATGGACTTTAGAGTCTTATGTCATAAAGATCAAAATAATCATTGGCAGGTTACATCCATTGTGGCCAGGGTCGCAGCAGAAGACGAGTTCGTTTCCAACATCGCAAGGGGCGGGAGAATTCTCAAACCCCTAAACGTTCTACGCACCTGTTTAGGTCCTAAAAAATCGATAGAAGTACTTGCACGTATGAAGGAATTGGCGATCAAAACGGCTGAGACTATTAGTTGTTCTTCACCTGGGATTACTGGAGAATTAGGGATTGACATAGGGGTCGACCTAAATGGGGAATTGTGGATCATTGAAGTAAACTCGAAACCTTCTAAAAACTTTGAGGACGGGGTAGGAAAAATTAGACCCTCTGCTAAGGCGCTAATTCAATTTTGTACATCACTTGCATTTGAATCGACCATGATAAAGGGGGACCAATAAATTGATTGCATTTGGAATAATGACAGTAAGCATGGAAAGTGAACAGCCCTATATAAACGAAATCGCAAAGCTTGCAGAATCCTGTGGAATGGAATGCTTTCGCTTCCTTCCTTCAAAAATAAACCCACTGACATTACAGATAAACGGGGAAAAATTTAATTCAATTTCTAAATCTTGGGTCAAAAGTGAATTTCCCATTCCTGCGATTATTTATGATCGGTGCTTTTACGGTGATGATGAGCATTCCAAACAATGCATTCCAATCGTATCTTGGCTAAAAACCAGAACCGATACCACCTTTTTAGGATATGGACTGCCCAATAAACTTGAACTCTATGACGTTTTAAGAAAAACAGTACTATCCCCCTACTTACCTGTGACTCTATTTGTTTCCGATACAAACATCGTGTTAAATGAATTAACAAAAATGAAAAGGATTATTTTAAAACCGATTAACGGTTCGCAAGGGCATGGCATTTACTATCTGAAAAAAAATGAAAAATCCTTTCATGTTAAAACTGAAAAACAAAAGAATATTATCTCTCGGATTTTCCCAAATGAAACAAAGCTAATCCAGTGGTTACAATCCCTGATTGGGAATCGTCAATACCTAATGCAACCGTATCTAGAGTTATCTAATACCCAACTTCAGCCATTCGATATTCGCATCCTCCTCCAAAAAAATATGGACGGAAAATGGAATGAATTGGGGAGAGGGGTTCGAAGGGGAAATACTGGCGGTATTTTATCAAATTTAAGTGCAGGCGGGTTCGCTCTCCCCTTTGCGGATTGGTCTAAATCTCTTCCTTCTGCTACTAAGGAATATATGAATCAGGAATTAGAATACATTCTCACCAATCTTCCTCCGCTCCTAGAGAGTGCATTTTTACCATTATTTGAGCTTGGTGTAGATATCGGCATAGCAAAAAATGGTTCAATTTGGATCCTGGATGTAAATTCAAAGCCAGGGAGAAAGGTGCTTTTGCAAACCCAGCCAGACTTAGAGGATGCTCTGAATCTAGCCCCACTTCTTTATGGGAAACACCTTACTCAGATAGATTCAAAAGAAAGGAAGAGCTATTATGAGAAAACATTATCTCATTGAAGTTGCTCAAAATGATCAATTGATTGTTTTCTGCCCTCCAACATTTCTTAAGGATAAAGAGTTATCACGGATTGCTTTTGGATCAAGATCAATAGAAGTTGATTTTATCCCTCATCCAGATCAAAATGATCGAATTTCGATTAGTAGAGAAATTCAAAAAGCACTCCATTTCCCTAACTTCAACACTCCACTACATGTTTTTTTCGATAACCATAGTCTTATCATCGGTCCACTTGTAGGTATTTTCACAGCAGGATTTACCACTATACCCGCAGAACCAATTGGCGAAAGAACAGTGTTTTTTTCAAAACTTCTTTCCGTCAATAAAATCGTTGGGGCCTTCCCTTTTATATTTGGTGAACAGCATATTGATTGGGAACAAGGTATCATAGAAGGGTACCTTTTTCATAATGATGCCTGGGAGACGGTGGAAGTTCCCTTTCCTAATGTTATTTATGATCGGCTCCCCAATCGGAAAAGTGAAAGTAACCCCATATTAATTAAGGTAAGAGATCGCCTGCAAAAGGAATACCATATTCCATGGTATAATCCCGGATTTTTTAATAAGCTTGATATTCATGAAAGGCTTATTCAAGATGAAACAGTTGCCAAATTCCTGCCCGAAACGCTGCCATTTACATCCTTCTCCTCTATCGAGACGATGCTTTCCACCCATGGCCATGTTTACATTAAACCCAAAAATGGCAGTCTTGGATTAGGTGTTCACCAATTAATATATGACAAGTACAGTGATGATTATTATTGCCGCTACCAAGATGAAAACGGGGTAAATCGTTTGCGAAAATTTTCAAGTTTAGAACGATTGATGAGTAATGTTTTCTCTAATCAATCACTTGAAAAAATGGTGGTACAACAGGGAATAAATTTACTAAGAAGAGAATCTCGAACGATTGATTTTCGTGTTCACACGAATAAAGATGATCTGGGAAATTGGCATGTATCCGCGATTGCGGCAAAAATTGCAGGGCCCGGCAGCGTGACCACTCATACCAGAAGCGGTGGTGAAATTAAAACAATTGAAGAAATTTCCCCCCTTGAAGAAAGTACTTTGCATAAAGAAAGACTTTCCGATGCCGCACTGCTTTTAAGCAACTCTTTGGATAGGCACGTGGAAGGCATTATCGGAGAGATTGGTTTTGATTTAGGGATCGACCGAAATGGAGATGTTTGGCTTTTTGAGGCAAATTCTAAACCTGGAAGAACGATCTTTTCTCATCCCGGATTAAAGGATTTTGATTTGCTCACCCGCAAATTATCCATTGCTTTTGCTGTTTTTCTTACCGAGCAATCCTTACTACATCCAGAGGAGATTTTCACATGAAAACCAATCAAGCAGGTCCATTGATTGGGATTATGTCAGCAAGCACTTCCAACGGTTCCATCGCGGGGAATCGACCGCTTTTTATAGCATTACAAAAGAAGCTTATTTCACTTGATGGAATAAGCTTTGTCTTTACTCCGGAAGATGCAGATTCAGATTTTATTACAGGCTATACATTTTTACCAGATAAAAATTACTGGATTAAGGAAAGCTTTCGTTATCCAGACCTCGTCTATAATCGGGTTCCGTTCCGAAATTCAGAACAAAACGATCAATACCGAACATTTTTTTCGATTTTAAAGGAGAAAAATATCCCCTTTTTCAACCCATGTTTTATCGATAAATTTGAGTTATTTGAATTACTTAAAACCCTTCCATTATTGCAAAACTTTTTGCCGCAAACCATTGTCATCCAGAAAAAAGTGGATTTGTTAACTTTTCTAAAGAGGCAAGGAAGTATTTACTTAAAACCTGCTCAATCTTCAAAAGGGAAAGGCATTTTCCGCTTAAAATTGATGGATTCTTCAAAAGTTCAATTGGAAGGAATCCAGATTCATGCAAATTATCAATCCTTTAATCATTTTTGGGAGAAATGGAGCGAGAAACTTCTTGAGCAAACTTATATAGCACAAGAGGAAATATTATCTGCTGAGTATGAGGGTAATCGTTTCGATTTTCGTATTCTTGCCCATGCAAATGATGGTGAATATATGATAACAGGGGTTGGGATTAGACAATCACAACAACAAAATCTTACAACGCATATTCCCTCCGGCGGCAGGCTCCTGCCCTATGAACTGTTGAAAACAGCGGTGCATGATGATTTTATTCAAGCAATCGTCCCGTCTATTGGAAAGGCATTATCTAATCGTTTTGGCTATTTCGGTGAATTTTCTATTGATGCTGGTGTAAGTAAAACGGGGCAGTATTATATTTACGAGGTAAATTCCAAACCAATGAGCTTTGATGAACTAGAAATTGAAGAAAAGAAGATTGAGCAGCTTTGCCGTTTATTCCTCCAACTCTCAAATTTTCAGAACTAACAAAATATTAACAGAAAATTCTATTTAAAAAATCTCCCAAACAAGGTAAGCTAGAGGTAAGCTAGAAGTAAGTAAAATAAAAGGGGGATTTCACGATGCTAATGCACTTTCAATTCAAGCCACTATTTGAAAATAAAAATATTCCGGGCTGGAATTTTTCCTTTTACCATAAAAAGCAAAGAGTCACAGGAGTCTATCACCAAACTGGGAAAATAGAGTGGACAACGAATGTACCAGAACGAGAGGAAATTGAGGCATTATCAAGTCAAATCCATGAGCTAATGCTTTTCCACGTATATGAGTAAGGACCTGTCAGGATCTTAACAGTGCATGAAAACTTACCTTTTCCACAAACTAAAGATAGTTAATGGAAAGGGATGATCGTTATGGACAAAGGAAAAGACAAGGTAACTGATTTAGGTTCAGCTTATGAAGGCAGAGATAAGTTGTTCATGGATGTTGATCGAATGATTAACGAAGGTATGTCAGGTGGTTCTGTCCATTCCCGCCACGATACAACTAATATCGAAGAAGCCCATGAGTTCCACGAAGAACAACCACCCTATGAATGCGATTAATCTATTTTGACTTCTATATATGACAAGCTAGCCTAAAAAACATAGGCTGGCCTTTTTTATTTCATGCTTACATTAACTACTGTTATAATAAGTTAAAAGAAATTTTTAATAAATGGGGAAATTGATCATGCTAAAAAAATTATTGTCTATTTATAAAAATTCTATTTTATTTCCCGATAAACCAGTGAATCCCTCTGAACAGTCTTATATCTTCTTCAATGAGATGGAAAACGAATGGATTAGCATTCCGAAAGGAGAGCTAACTGAAAAGGAATTAACCCTTCTTAAAACGCTTTATCAATTAATTGACTTTCAAACTCCTACCAGCAATTCGACTGCAAAGGGTTGGGATCTGTATTTATTCTCAGATGGGCCTCTCCCTAATTATAAACCTGAGACATACCTTCGGTTCATTCAGATTCAATTAAATAATACTGATGCGGTTCAAACCGAGATTGAGTCTGCTTTAAAGGGATTTTTCAGCGAAGAAGTTATTATCATCTGGGAAAACAGCAGTCGAGGTATTGTCATTGAAGAGGGTAACACGATTACTCTAACAGATGAAGAATTGATTTCAATGACAGAAACACTTGAAAGTGACCTTTTTGTAAAAATCTCCTTTTTTATTGGAAAATTCCATCCTATGTCCAATCAACTTCGCTCAAAATTTCTTGGGGAGAAAGAATACTTTTCTTTTGGATTGGCGAATTTAATCACCAACCTGAATATCTTAACATTCGAGCGCATCTTCCCAGCTTATTTAGCTTATCACTTACCACCTGAAATCAAGCAAAGGGTCATTCAGGTAATATTTAGAGTTTTTAAAGAGGATCATGAGTTGTATTCAACAATCAAAGTTTTCCTTGAAAATAATTTAAATGCCAGTTTGACGGCTAAAAAACTATATATTCATCGAAATACACTTCAATATCGAATCGATAAATTCATCGATAAATCCGGTATTCAATTAAAGGACTTTTATGGTGCTTTTACCGTTTTTTTAGCTTGCCTCCTTTTTGAGCAAAGTTTAGATAAATAACAACAATCTGCCTAAAAAAGCGTTTTCAAACTTTGTGCACTCTGTCCATATTGATTTTCTTCCTCTGAATGTAAACTGTTACTTAACAAGATTAAGGGAGGCATTCAAATGGCAGAGTTAAAATTAGACCACATTTATAAAATTTATGATAATAAAGTGACCGCTGTTCAGGACTTCAATTTACATATTGAAGATAAAGAGTTTATTGTGTTTGTTGGACCATCAGGGTGCGGCAAATCTACGACGCTTCGTATGATTGCAGGACTTGAAGATATCTCCAAAGGTGAATTCTATATTGATGGAAAAAGAGTCAATGATGTGGCCCCAAAAGATCGAGATATCGCAATGGTTTTCCAAAACTACGCGCTTTACCCACACATGACTGTATATGATAACATGGCGTTCGGATTAAAACTGCGCAAGTTTCCAAAAGATGAAATTGAACGTCGAGTCAATGACGCGGCAAAAATTCTTGGTTTAGAAGCATACTTAACACGTAAACCTAAGGCATTATCAGGTGGTCAGCGTCAGCGTGTAGCATTAGGTCGTGCGATTGTCCGTGATGCCAAAGTATTCTTAATGGATGAACCATTATCAAATCTAGATGCTAAGCTTCGTGTGCAAATGCGTGCTGAAATTGCTAAACTTCACCGTCGCTTAGATACAACTACTATCTATGTTACTCACGACCAAACAGAAGCAATGACAATGGCCACACGACTTGTTGTTATGAAAGATGGTATCATTCAGCAAGTTGGTTCCCCAAAAGAAGTATATGAAAAACCTGAGAATGTTTTTGTTGGAGGCTTTATCGGCTCTCCGGCAATGAATTTCTTTAACGGAAAACTGGAAGATGGAAAATTTGTCATTGGAAAAATATCGATGGCTGTTCCTGAAGGAAAGATGAAATATCTTCGCGAGCAAGGTTACGTTGGAAAATCAATCATTCTTGGAACTCGCCCGGAAGATATTCATGATGAGCCGGTTTTCATTGATGCGTCTGCAGGCTCTAAGATTAATGCAACTGTGGATGTTGCCGAGTTAACTGGAGCGGAATTAATGATCTATTCAAGTATTGCTGACCAAGATTTCGTAGCCCGTGTAGATTCTCGTGGGGATATTCATCCGGGAGATACAATAGAACTAGCGTTTGATATGAACAAAGCACATTTCTTTGATGTAGAAACGGAATCACGTATTCGTCCATTATAAGATATCGCAAGCGCCCGTTTAGCGGCAGATAGAATAAGCCCCGTTTTCAAAGCGGGGCTTATTCTTTTATAAAAAAAATATCCTCTTGATTACAAACTTGGCAGCGATACACATGGGGACACTTCTGACCCGAGTTCGTATCGGGATATCCATCTTCCATTTTCGTTAAGTCTATTTCCATATATGGACTATAATCATCATAAAAATCCATAAGACGACCACTTTCCATCATAGGTTCACCACAATTTGAACATAATAAATAGGCTTCTCGAAAACCATTACATACTGGGCATTCTGACATTCCATTCACCCTTTTAGTTTAGTTCTTACCCCTAGTTTGTGTTAACCTTCCACCTATATGTAATGGAATAAATTACTAATTAACTTTTTGAATATCTCCGTCCGTTTGAATCATAATAAATATTACAAAGCAAGCAACAACAGCTACTTACAACGATGGATGAAACCAACCAGGGTTATAGCCGGTGCAAGTCCGACTCATCCAACCAAAATAAGATAATGAATGAATCTCCAATTTGTAAAAAACTTATCAAAGGTAACATTGATAATTATGGGTTAGGCCAAGGCGGCAATGGTTTAATCTCCATTATGGTTCAATTCCATACTGACCCCAAACTTATTAAGAGGAGTGTTATTCAACTATGGCAAGTAACAACAACTCTAATCAACTACTAGTACCAGGCGTCGAGCAAGCTCTTAGTCAAATGAAGTATGAAATTGCTTCTGAATTTGGTGTAAATCTTGGTGCAGACACTACTTCACGTGCCAATGGTTCTGTTGGAGGAGAAATTACAAAACGTCTTGTAGCAATGGCTGAATCTCAACTTGGCGGATTCCAACGCTAATTTTTAGAAAACCCAGTAAATACAAATAAATATTATGGCTAAGCCCCCTTCTCACGAAGGGGGCTTTCATTTTGTCAAATCATATTTTCCGGCCGAACCCAGTTTGAAAACTGTTGTTCTGAAACATAGCCTAATTCTATAGCTGCCTCCTGTAATGAGCAATTATCCTTAAATGCAAGTTTGGCAATTTCAGCAGCCTTTTCATAGCCTATATGTGGATTTAACGCTGTAACCAGCATCAATGAGCGGCTTACATGTTCCTTAATAATTTCTTCATTGGCCACGAGACCTAATGCACAATTTTTATTAAAAGATTTGATTCCATCAGAGAGGAGCCTAATTGATTGAATGAAATTATTAATAATCACTGGTTTAAACACATTTAACTCAAAGTTCCCTTGACTTGCAGCAAAACCAATTGCTGCGTCATTACCAAAAACCTGGCACGCAATCATCGTCAACGCTTCACTCTGAGTAGGATTTACCTTTCCAGGCATAATTGAACTCCCTGGCTCATTGGCGGGTATACTAATTTCTCCAATCCCACTGCGTGGCCCACTAGCAAGCCAGCGGACATCATTAGCTATTTTCATTAAATCAGCTGCCAAGGCTTTAAGGGCACCATGGACATGTACAATTTCATCATGACTTGTTAAGGCGTGAAATTTATTTTCTGAGGAGCGAAATGGATAACCTGTGAGAGTAGAAATCTGCTCAGCCACCTTGTCACCAAATTGCGATGGAGCATTGATTCCTGTACCAACAGCAGTCCCTCCTATCGCCAAATCAAGCAGATACTTGCTTGCCTCTGTGATCATCCTTTCACACTTTTCAATCATAACCCGCCATCCGCTGATCTCTTGTCCCAACGTTAATGGGGTTGCATCCTGCAAATGTGTTCTCCCAATTTTTATGATCTTTGAAAAATCCTTTTCTTTTCCAAGGAGCGTGCTTTTTAATTCTGATATAACAGGGAGGAGATCCTTAACGATTATAGTATAAGCTGCAATATGCATAGCGGTTGGAAAGGTATCATTAGAGCTCTGCGACATATTGACATCATCATTCGGGTGAATTATTTCAAAGCTGGCATCCTGCTCTTTTAGCCATTGATTTGCCCGATTGGCTATGACTTCATTAACGTTCATATTGGATTGTGTACCACTGCCGGTTTGCCAAACGACCAACGGAAAATGTTCATCCATATCACCGTTATGAATGGAATCACATACTTTTATAATCGCCTTCATTTTTTCTTCGCTGAGTTTTCCTAATTGAGAATTGACAATGGCTGCAGCCTTTTTAATAAAAACCAGACCATAAATCACGCCCAAAGGCATCTTTTCAGAGCCAATTTTAAAATTTTCCTTGCTTCGTTGTGTTTGCGCTCCCCAATATTTATCCGCTGGCACACGAACCTCACCAAGGGTATCTTTTTCGATACGATAATTCTCCATGTCTCATCCACACCTCACAAATTCATATACTTCAATATATATACCCATTCCTATCGATTTTATTAAAGAAATAGCATTTTACTATATAAAAAAACTGCAGACACTTGTCTGCAGTTCAAAATTTAATGTTTAATAATTGTATATCCGATATAATAAGAAAGAATTAAAAAACTACCGATCAATAATACAATTGAATACTCTGACATAAACTTCCCACCCCTATAATATTTAATTGCATGCCTAAACATTTTTAAAATATCACATAGGCCAGGGATAGCAAGTGATGATTATTACACTTTATTGACTAAGAGGTGAACTTTTTGTGAACATTTGCCTTTTCGGTGCAACAGGCAGAGTTGGAACAATTATTTTAGAGAATGCTTTATCCCAGGAACATAATGTCCGTGTACTGGTGAGGGATAGTAGAAAACTTAAATTTAGTGGAGATGGTCTTCTTGTTAAGGAAGGAAATGTGCTAAATGAAAATGACATTTCAAATTGCATATCTGGCTCTGATGCAGTAATTTGTGCATTAAATACAGATGGCACCACCACTCTGTCTGAATCCATGCCATTCATTATAAAGCAGATGAGAGAGCAAGGCATACAGCGAATAATTAGCATTGGAACAGCAGGAATTCTTCAAGCCAGGTCTGTACCCTATTTATATCGGTTTCAATCTTCTGAGTCGAAACGGAAAAGTACACGGGATGCAGAAGAACATTTAAAAGCCTATTTAATATTAAGGGATTCTGGCCTAGATTGGACGGTCGTCTGTCCTACCTACTTGCCTATAGGCGAAAGAAAAGGGCATTATAGGTACGAAAAGGACTTTCTTCCTGATAATCCCTCCTCCATCTCAATTTTTGATACAGCTGATTTTGCGTTTGGGCAGCTATTTACCAATGAATTTATTGGTTCCCGCGTTGGAATAACTTATTAACAAGAAAAGCCCCTTAACAAGTTTCGTTTAGAGGCTTCTTTTTTTATCCAGTCAGGTCAATGCTCCCCTGTTGGAGTTGGTCCAAAGAACGATTAGTAACCATTACCTTTCCCATTATTCTTCCACTTTTTATTCCACTTTTCTTTTTGTTTATTCCATTTTTCTTCCCATTTCTGAACCTCATTATTAAAGTTCTCTTGAAAATTAAACCGATTCTTCTTTTCTTCTTCTTGCCTTTTCTTTTCAATCAAGGCAGCGATATGCGGGACATTAAAGCTTTCGTTTGGTTCATTCTTTAATGCTTCCGTCATCACTTCACGAAAAACAACCGCTGAACCTTTATTGCTCATTGACTTTAAATAATGCTCTTCATCTGTTTTATCATAGCCAACCCAAATGGCGCCAACCAGTTGTGGAGTATACCCTACAAACCATTGGTCCTTTACACCATTGATTCCTGTAATCGGTACCTGAGTGGACCCGGTTTTCCCTGCGGTTTCCCGACTGGGTATTTGTGCAGCACTACCTGTTCCTTGCTCAACCACCCCAAGGAGCATAGTCGTCATACTGTCAGTAACTGCTTTTGTTGTAACTCGCACTTTTTTGGGTTTCCACCGGGCGATAACATTCCCTTCTGCATCAACAATTTTCTTAATTGCATGGGTCTTCATTCTTATACCGTTATTTGGAAAAACAGTAAAGGCTTCTGCCATATTTAGGGGAGAGACGCCATTATGCAAACCTCCCAAGGCTAGAGATAAATTGCGATCTTTTTTGTCTAATGAGATTCCAAACCGTTTAACGGAATCTAATCCTTCTTCTATTCCTAATTTATTTAAAAGCCAAACAGCGGAAACATTCTTTGATTCTTTCACAGCTTCATACATGGGTACTTCCCCGGCATATTGATAATCATAATTACTAGGTTGATAATCGCCAAAAATCATCGGTTCATCTTTTAACATATCGATAATTTTCCAGCCGTTTTCCAGAGCAGGTGTATAAACGGCTAATGGCTTAAAGGAAGAACCGGGCTGTGCTTCTAATTGTGAAGCACGATTATAACCTCTAAAGGTGTGTTTTCCACGGCCGCCAACAATAGCCCTGATTCCGCCTGTCTTAGGATCCACTAAAATACCGCCACTTTGAACAAGACGATCTTTTCCTTCTGGAAAAAAGGAATCATTTTGATATGTCTCTTCCATTGCAGTTTGCATCACTGGTTCCAGCTCTGTATAAATTTGATAGCCGCCTGTTAGTAAGTCATCCTGTGACAATCCATAATGGTTAATCGCTTCATCTAATACCTGATCAACATAGTAGGGAAATTTGCCTCGGAACGGGTCGCCGCCCTTATCATCCAATACCACTTTGTCGTGTCGTGCTTTTTCATATTGCTGCTTTGAGATATACCCTTGCTTTCGCATTTGGGTTAATACGAGGTTTCGCCTTTCAGTCGCCTTCTCCATATGTTCGTAAGGGTTTAAGGCAGATGGAGCTTTAATTATCCCTGCGAGTAGGGCAGATTCACTGATGGACAGGTCTTTTACTTCTTTGGCAAAATATTTGCTCGCCGCAGTTTTAAGACCCCATGCACCATTTCCAAAATAGATTTGATTTAAATACATTTGGAGGATTTCAGGTTTCGAATACTCCCGTTCAATTTGCAGCGCTAAAAAAACTTCTTCCATTTTTCTATTTAAAGTCTTTTGTGATGTGAGTAATGTATTCTTAGTCAATTGCTGAGTAATAGTACTGCCGCCTTCTACCATTCCCCCGGCTTTTATATCACGCATAAGTGCCCTTGATGTTCCGACAAGGTCGACACCGCTATGTTGATAAAACCGCTGATCTTCAATGGCAATGATGGCATTTTTCATGGAATCTGGAACTTGCTTGATTGAGACCCCTTCATTTTTATTAGCCGAAACTTTACTTGCTACATCCTCGTTTACATCATAAAACACGGTTGCCTGGGGCAGTTCGTTTTTAAGTCCTGATATATCTGCATCCTTGGAAAAATAATATAGAAGACCGAAGAAACTTAATATGATAGTCAACACAGAGAGCACTAATATTTGAGGTAAATGCCACCTTTTCCAGTTCTTAAAAATGGACATTAGCTTATCTTTAGATACCAAATGAAAAACATCCTTTATCTATAATCTCTAACAACGATTAGTATTCCATAAAAAAGAAAAAAGATGGGCGAATTCCCCATCTTTTCCATGTCTAGTATTCATTTTTAGTCAACTCTTTAAAGCGTTGTCTTGAAAGCTTCTCATCAATACTGCTAAAGATTCGGTAATTTCTCTCATCCAAGATTCGAAAATGTTTACTAAGAATATTTTGTTGAAGAATATATCCATTTCTCTTTGAAACTACTCTCCACCAAATCCTGCCACCGAATGTTTTTGATTTACGAATATCTATTCCTTCGCGGGCAACCGTTTCTAACACTTCGAGTGGCTCATTTCCAAATAAAAATTGGACGGTTTCCGTTTCACGGAAAAGAGCACAAATAGAAACAGCCGTAGACCAGTTGGCCAGAACTCTACCCTTCTCAATTTGAACAAGTGTTTTCTTTGAGACTCCAATGATTTCTGCCATTTTATCCTGAGTATAGCCTGCTTCAGTCCGGATAAGACGAAGCTTTTCAGAAACCTGCATAATAATTTCATCCCTGGTCACGTTTAGCCCTTCCTTCAATGGTAACTAGTGTAATTTTACACTAGTTTGGTGAATCATTCAAATTTTTTCACCAAAAAACTGCTACCTCTATAGATAGCAGTTTTAATTAGTTATTGAATTTTGGGCGGGGTCCCACAATTGCTTGAACATGAATTTTTCACTTCACATGCAGCGCATTTTCCCTTTTTCGATTTATTAATAAACCTGACTAAGGCCCATGATGCGTATCCAAAAATAGCGGCCCCTATTACTATATTGGCAATCATTTCTTCACCTCATTTTTAAAATTATACAAGTCCAAATAATTTTCCACCTTGATAGATAATTAAAGATAAGACATAGGCAATCGCAAATGCATAAATCATTGAAAAAGCTGTCCACTTCTTTGAATTCGTTTCTTTATAGATTGTTGCTACCGTCGCCAAACATGGAATATATAACAAAATAAAAACCATAAAACTATAGGCAGCCAGCGGAGTATAATAATCGGCCAGCAGCCCTTGCAGATTTGCATCGTTCGGAACAAAATAGATGATGTTCATAGTAGAAATAATGGCTTCCTTTGCCAAGAACCCAGTAATTAACGATGCGGATGCCTGCCATGTTCCAAATCCAATAGGATCAAAAATGGGTGCGATCACATTCCCAATCGCCGCTAAATAACTATGATCCATATCAACCTTTAAACCACTTGGACCTGCATAAGATAACAACCAGATAAAAACTGAACCAGCAAAAATAAATGTCCCTGCTTTTCTTACAAATCCTTTCCCTTTATCCCAAGTACTTCTCCAAAGTGATTGAAATTGGGGCAGTCGGTAAGGTGGAAGTTCTATAACAAATAATGAAGTTTCTGATTTAAGTACTGTAGATGAAAAGACTTTTGCCAAGGTTAATGCAACAATAATACCTAGGACATACAGGCTCAAGACCACCAATGCTTTATTTCCTGCAAAGAAGGCACCAACGAATAATGCATACACCGGTAAGCGCGCTGAGCATGACATTAACGGGGTGAGTAAAATGGTTAACAGCCTCTCCCGTGGTGTTTCAATTGTTCTTGCTGCCATTACTCCCGGGACATTGCAGCCAAAACCAATCATCATTGGAATAAATGCCTTCCCATTTAAGCCAACTGATTCCATAATCCGGTCCATAACTAATGCGACACGAGCCATATATCCTGAATCTTCTAATAGAGAAATAAAAAAGAAGAGGATGAAAATTTGCGGTACAAAGACGAGAACCCCGCCTACTCCAGCAACTAAGCCTTCAATAATTAATGCATGGATAAAATCTGAGGCATGAATTGCAGTTAATACCTTCTCAAAGCCTACTGTAATCGGTCCCGTTAAAAATCCATTCAAGAGATCAGATAATGGCGTGCCTAGCCAATCAAAGGTCAGCATAAACATAAAATACATTAGCAGTAAGAATATTGGCATTCCTAGAAACCGATTCGTAACGATCCTATCAACTTTTTCTGAGAGAGGAATATCCGAATTACTTTTCCATGTAACTTCAGCGGCAATTCCCTCGATTACTTCTTTTCTTTTTTGATATATATAGTTTGCTAAGGATTTTACCTCATTCTGTTTTTGTAGTTTTGATTCTAGCTTTGCCTTTACAGAATTCAGCATTTGTGGATCGTCAATGCTATGAAGATAGTTTCTAACGTATTCATTTCCTTCAAAATATTGAATCGCCAAAAAGCGTACAGAATGGTCAGTTTTTCCATGTAACATACCAGTCAATGTCACAATCGCTTCTTCCACCTCTTTTCCGTAGTAAACGAGGTTCTTTTTAACAGGCTGGATAGATTTTGTTGAGATGGCATCTACTAGCTTGTCACAGCCCTTACCGCTTCTTGCTACGACAGGTACTACGGGAACCCCGAGAACCTCCGAAAGCTTTCCGGCATCTATTTGAATCCCGCGCTTATTCGCTACGTCAATCATATTAAGTCCAATAAGTGCAGGCTTTTCAAACTCTAGCAATTGTAAGGTCAAATGTAAATTACGTTCTAATTGAGAAGCATCTAATATATTAAGGAGCCGGTCAACGGATTCATTTAAAAAGAAGGAAGTAACAACTCCTTCATCCTTTGACAGTGGATTAAGCGTATATACACCTGGTAAATCAATTAATTGACCAATATTATTTTTAAAAATACCAACTTTCTTTTCAACGGTTACACCGCTCCAGTTCCCAACATATTCATAGGATCCTGTTAAGTTATTAAACAATGAAGTTTTCCCGGTATTGGGATTTCCAATTAAAGCGATTTCCATTATAATTTCACCACTTCAATCTGAACTGCTTCCCTGCGACGGATACCAACACACTGTCCGCACGATTCAATCATTACTGGCCCGCCAAATGGCATCACACACTTAACGCATATCTCTGAGCCTTCTGTAATCCCTAAGTCAAGTAAACGTCTTTGTACCAATTGACCAACTTGAGAAAGATTAATAATCTTCCCTTTACCCCCTGCTTTTAACAATCCGAACATTTATATCACCCTATCTATGTTAATTGAGAATGATTATCTTTCTATATCGTCATTTTAACACTTTTTTTCGGTAATAAGCATAATAAATTTGTCAAAAGTTTGAAAAATATAAATAAAAAAGAAAAGAGCGAGTGACTCTTTTCTTGTTTATTAATTTTTTTGTGAAAATAACCGCTTTGGAACTAACAGGTTCATAGGGTCAGAACTCAAGACGCTCACTCTCAGCCACATAAAATGCAGCTCCACCTGTGGAATTATTCAATTGTTTCCATAAAAACATACTATTCTTTTATTGCTTTTTCAAGGAAAATAGAAATTAAAGAAGGAATTCTACACTATTCATCGAATTAACACTTAAAGCAGTTTTGTCAATTACATAGGGGGAAAAACGGCATGTTCACGGAAAGCCAAACAGATTTAATTGATTTTTTCGATCAAAACAAACAGAAACTGATACAAGAGTGGGAAAATGCCATTGTTATTACTAAAGCAGACCCATTTAAATTGAAGATTCAAGAAAACGGAGCGGCCTTACTCGATGTCTTGCTTCATATGCATAAAATGACGAAACCAGAGCTTTTAGACACAATTGAAAAGCTTGCTATAGAAGTTTCACAAGAAAGAGTCTTGGCTGATATTAACCTTGGAGATTTTGTATATAATGTGAATCTAGGTAGAACCGTTTTATACAGCTATCTAAGTGATGTTGGGCTTCCATGGTCTGATATGCAAGATGCGGTAAACAAAATTAACTTTTGCTTCGATAAATTTTTATTCTATGCTGTATCACATTACTCTGAAGCAAAAAACAAAATAATTGAGGAAAAAACGATGCACATCGATTCTACCCATCAGGATCGATTGACGCTACTTGGCCAAATGACATCAAGTTTTATCCATGAGTTTAGAAATCCACTAACATCTGTTCAGGGATTTATCCAATTGCTTAAAGCCGATTATCCGAATATGAAATATTTAGAAATCATTTCAAGTGAGTTGGATCAACTTAATTTCCGTATTTCGCAATTTTTACTTTTATCAAAAAAAGAGTTAATTGGGAAGGAAAAGGATTACTTCAGTTTAAATACGCTAATTGATGAAGTTTTAAACTTTCTCTACCCCAGCATCCTCGATGGAAAAGTAAAAATAAAAAAGGAATTAAGTGAAGAGATTACTTTAAATGGGTATGCAGATGAAATCCGGCAAGTATTTATTAATATTATTTTTAATGCAATTGATGTCCTAAATCATGATGAGAATCCAAATCCAACAATCGAAATCTTTAGTTGTCTTGATAATCAGTCGATCAAAATCAATATTTCTAATAACGGCCCCGTCATTCCAACGGAATTAAGAAAAACCATTTTCGAGCCATTCTTCACAACAAAAAAACTGGGGACAGGTCTTGGTTTGTTTGTATGTAAAGAGATTATTGAAAAACATAAGGGGGTTTTAGAATGTGAATCAACCCCGGATAAAACAACATTTTCCATTCAATTACCTATCGCCCCAGTAATTCCGAAGAATCATGAACAAGAAATTTTATAGTTCTTTTGACCAATCCCACTTTAATCAAGCTGGGATTTTTTTATTTCTCATCGATCAATCTTCCACAAGGGTCCTATCGTGCATATGATGAACTAAAAATTTTTATCGGGAGATTAGACCAATGTTTACATTAAAGGTAGATAATCAAATTGAACTCCAGTTATTTCAGCAACATCACGCCTTGAAGTTATATCAACTGGTTGAGGAGAATCGTGAACATTTACGCGAATGGATGCCCTGGGTAGATAGCATGAATTCCCCCTATCAGTTTGAATCGATTATTCCGATTTGGCTCTCCCAATTCGCGGAGAATAACGGATTAAACGTGGGGATTCTCTATAATGGAGAACTGGTTGGCTCGATCGGATTACATCAAATTGATTGGCATAACCGAATGGCAAATATCGGCTATTATCTATCCAAAACCGCAGAAGGTCATGGGATCATGACTCGTACCGTCAAATCTTTGCTAAACTATACCTTTTTCACCTTAGGATTAAACCGTGTAGAAATTCGTTGTGGTGTAAAAAACAAAAAAAGCCGTGCGATTCCTGAAAGACTCGGATTTGTTAAGGAAGGAATCATTCGGGACGGGGAACAATTATATGGAAACTTTCATGATCTCTTTGTTTATGGAATGCTTGCCAGTGAGTGGAAAAAAAGAGTTCCTTATTAGAATTTCTTTTGCTCATGTTCAATTGATACTGCCTATTAGGCAGTCTTTTTTATGTGGCGATTTGCTAATAGAATTATTTTTTGAAATAATGAGTTCAGTACAACGTAAGTGAGGTGGCATACCTTACCTCTAGTAAGGTGATAGATGATTTGGATGAATGTAATAATAATTATTATCTTGATAGCCTTTACCGCACTTTTTGTCGCTTCTGAATTTGCGATGGTAAAGGTTCGAACAACGAGAATTGATCAATTACTATCAGAAGGAAATCCAAAAGCAGAAGCAGCTAAGAAAGTCATTTCGAATTTGGATGGATATTTATCGGCTACACAGGTTGGAATAACAATTATCTCCTTGATTTTAGGATGGCTGGGTGAGCCCACGATTCGAGAGCTGCTAAATCCCATTTTTCAATGGATTCAATTACCTTTATCTTTAAAGCACATTATCTCGTTTATAATTGCTTTTATTGTCATAACCTATTTCCATGTAGTCATTGGAGAATTATCACCAAAAACGATTGCGATTCAAAAAGCAGAAGAAATTCTTTTGTTTTTTGCTCGACCGTTAATCCTATTTTATAAGTTGATGTATCCATTTATTTGGATTCTTAATCATTCGGCACGTTTTGTAACTGGACTTTTCGGAATCCAACCAGCATCTGAACATGATATGGTTCTCTCGGAGGAAGAACTGCGGTTAATTCTCTCGCAAAGCTATGAAAGTGGGGAAATAAATCAATCTGAATACCGTTATATGAACCGAATTTTTGAATTTGATAATCGGATAGCGAAAGAAATTATGGTTCCGAGAACTGAGCTTATTACTCTTTCTAGGGATGCCTTAATGGAAGAAATAATTGAAATCGTAAAGGAAGAAAAATACACTAGATATCCCCTAATTGACGGTGACAAAGATAATATTTTGGGGGTAGTTAATATTAAAGAGGTCTTAACCGATTGTATCCAGCAAAAATGTACTGGCGAACGACCGCTTATCCCCTATCTAAAGCCAGTTATCCATGTCATTGAAACCATACCGATTCAGGAACTTCTTGTTAAACTGCAAAAAAACCGTTCACACATGGCTGTTTTATCTGATGAATATGGAGGGACAGCAGGTATTGTCACAATCGAAGATATTCTTGAAGAAATTGTTGGTGAAATACGAGATGAATTTGATTTAGATGAACTTCCGCTTGTTCAGAAGGAAGCAGATGGACATTTTATCTTAGATGGAAAAGTACTGATTAGCGAAGTAAATGACCTCCTCGGGACCACACTTGATGAAGAGGATGTTGATACGATCGGAGGCTGGTTTTTAACTCAAAAGTTTGATGTACATAAAGGAGATTTCATTGAAAACGACGGATTTGTTTTTAAAATTAATGAGATAGAAGGTCACCATATTCTGTATATTGAAGTACACAAACTAGAAAACAACCAAGAAAAGGCGGGGCCGGCTCCTGAATAGGAGCTGGAATTTATTTTGCATAATTTTTGTAATATTTCGTCATTAATGTTCATATTCACTTTGTTTCCCCATAAAATATAGTTATCAACCAATATACTAACCAGAACGTTTGACTGTACAGTTCAAATTCTTTATAATTATTGTTAATTTACAAAATTGTCGAGGTGGTATAATGACCATTAGACGAGATTAGAAGAAAGCTAGATATGAGTTGATTGTATTACGAGTTGATTTTTTTTTATCAAACTGGGAGGTGACTCCTTACCTGTCTAAAAACGGGATAAGGGAACTTATTTGGACATATTTAACTTGGTTATTATAGCCATTTTAATTGCATTAACTGCTTTTTTTGTAGCTTCAGAATTTGCTATTATCAGAGTAAGAGGTTCAAGAATTGATCAGTTAATTGAAGAAGGAAATTCGAGTGCTGTGACTGCTAAAAGAGTAATTTCAAACTTAGATGAATATCTTTCTGCTTGTCAGTTAGGAATTACCATTACTGCTCTTGGATTAGGTTGGCTTGGTGAATCGACATTTGAAAAGATACTCCACCCTATTTTTAAAAGCTTGCATATTCCTGAAAGTTTTAACCAAATATTGTCTGTGGGTTTAGCTTTTGCTGCAATTACATTTTTACATGTAGTTATAGGTGAACTTGCACCTAAAACCTTGGCAATCCAGAAAGCAGAATGGATTACCCTGATGATGTCACGTCCGCTCATCCTTTTTTATAAGATTATGTTTCCTGTAATTTGGCTGCTTAATGGGTCTGCACGAATTACCACAAGATTTTTTGGGCTTAAGCCTGTTTCAGAAAACGAAATTGCCCATACAGAGGAAGAGCTCCGAATTATCCTTTCTGAAAGCTATAAAAGTGGTGAAATTAACCAATCAGAGTTTAAGTATGTAAATAAAATTTTTGAATTTGATAACCGTATTGCCAAAGAAGTAATGGTCCCAAGAACGGAAATCGTTTCGTTGTCTAAGGATGATACATTAGAGACTTTTCTTCAGGTGTTACGCGAAGAAAAATTCACAAGATATCCGATTATTGATGGTGATAAGGACCATATCATTGGGCTTATTAATATAAAAGAAGTGATGACCGATTTAATTGGTAATGAGAAACTAGCCGAACGGACCTTAGAAAACTATACACGACCAATTATTAGAGTAATAGAAACGATTCCTATCCATGACCTATTAGTGAAGATGCAAAAAGACCGTGTCCATATGTCAATATTAATGGATGAATATGGCGGTACTTCAGGGCTTGTTACTGTAGAAGATATCTTGGAAGAGATTGTTGGGGAAATTCGTGACGAATTCGATATGGATGAAATTCCAGAGATACGTAAAATGAAGGAAAACCACTATATTATCGACTCTAAAGTATTAGTTAGTGAGGTCAATGATTTATTGGGAGTAGAGATTGACGATGAAGATGTGGATACGATTGGCGGTTGGATACTGACCGAAAATTATGAAGCAAAAGAAGGAGACATCCTGCTTCATGACACCTATTCCTTTAAAATCCTTGATATGGAAGAGCACCATATTAAATATATTGAGGTCATGAAAAATGCCAATAACGGTGAGGCAACCAGCCAACAAGTTTCAATACCTAATTCCGAAGTGCTATCTTAAAATATTCTAAAACAGATCGATTTTCGGTCTGTTTTTTTGTGCAGAAAATAAATAGTAAAAAAGATCAGATTATCTTTATCTGATCTTTTTTACTATTTCGAAGAATTATTCTTTTGTATTAATAATTATTATTTCCTCTTCAACTTTTGCGATTTTAACTAAATGCGAATCCAGACGTCGGTTCATATGCTGTATTTCACTTTTGTGAGAATCTTCAATTCGTTGAAGTGAATCTTTAATATCGGAAAGGTCGATTTGGTTTACTTCTACACGATGTTCAATGCTATCCATTTTTTCCAGCCTGGATAATCTTTTTTCAATATTATTTAACGTTTCATTAAATGTCTGAAGTAAACTTTTAATATCATTGTCATATTCTGTTAACTTATCGAACTCCTTCACCATTTGTAAAACCCCCTTTTTACTTGCTTTTATCTTAACATTATTTTCATTATATATATGTTACAATATCAGCAACACTGTCTATTTGGAAATAATCACCAGTTTTTCCAAACTCTTAATACATATCCGCCACATCCACACTGGTCAATGAATTTAATCTTAACCTTTTCAGGATACAGCTCCTCAATTAGTGGCTGTAGATAGTCAACAGGATTTCCAAACGTTTCAGCTGTTACCAGATTTACAAAACACCCCTTTTTCGTTTCTTCCACCGCCAATAGTGCATCTTTAATAATTAGGTCAATATTTTGTTCGTATTCATCATGCTCTAAATCCTTCGTCCAATCTTTATCCATATAATCCTCCATAATAGAAATATTTATTAGTTATATTTATTAAAACCGTTTTTGAAAAATATGTAGTGATTCAATGCATAAAAGTGAACGTTTTAAGGAAAAAATTTGAACATTTTATAAAATGATTATATTTGATGACAGCCCGTGAATAATGTCACATGCAAAACTTCTTAAAAGTTATACTCTTCCAATATAGAGAAATGGTAAATAGTAATTATCTAGCTGTAATCTTAACACCCATTTCTTACTTATGAATCATTACCTAAAAGGAAAAGGTTGGTGCATTTAGATGTTCATTTCAATCGACGAAAGAGCTGCCTCATGGTTCACAAGAGAATTCGAATTAAATAAGCCTTTTAGTATTCGGATGTTTCCTCAATATGCGGGTTTTGGAAATAAGCACAAAGGATATAGTCTTGCCCTTTCCGCTGAAAAACCTTCCAATGTTGGTTATACAAATGTTGTAAATGGAATTACCTTCTTTGTCGAAGCCAATGATGTTTGGTTTTTCGAGGATACAGAAACTTGCTTAACGATTGATAATGACTCAGAAGAACTATTGGTCCAATATAATGAACTTGCAACTGCTGCCGTATCTTAAAATCAGGATTGTTACTAACTAATTTAAAGTATAAAAAAACAAGCCCTATGGCTTGTTTTTTAATTTCAATTAGTTTCCTTTCTCTAATCAATATTTTTCGGTTAAAATCCCCTTTTAACACTTACATATCTTTCCAACACTACTGAACTTATTATTCAGAAAATTAGGAATAAATTGTGAACTGTATTACAATATTGAAAGTTTTTGTTATAATAAACATGACATATTTCCTATACTTAAGGTCGTGATTTCTCTCTTTTCCTAAAATAAAAGAAAGGGGTTGGACATCATCGAACACTCAAGACCGCAAGTAGTCTGGTTTAATTTAACATTTGACTTATCGATAATCCTAACAAGTACAATTGCCGCAATCATTGTCTTCCTCATAGCCTTCTTAACTACAAGAAATCCCAGCGTAAACATACCAAAGAAATGGCAAAATTTTATGGAATGGATTATGGAGTTTGTAAAAAATATTATGAACGATTCCTTGGTTGTTTCAAGCAATCTCTTCATCTTGTCAACCGGTGTATCATTATTAATGTATTTATTTATTTCCAATCTTTTAGGCATCCCCTTTTCAATTGAAACAGCCGAACCCCATCCGGTTTCTTGGTGGCGATCTCCCACGGCTGACGCACATGTTACCATGACCCTTGCCATCATGATTATTGTTTATACTCATTTTATTGATATCCGATTACACGGTTTCAAACATTTTTTCCTGAGTTTTTTCAAACCCTTTAAATTCTTATTTCCTATAAACGCTGTCGAACAACTTGCCACAACGTTAACTTTGGGACTACGTCTGTTCGGAAATATCTATGCTGGAGAAGTATTACTGGCCCTCTTAGCTAGTTCTGTCTCCCAAGGATTTGTCGTCGCAGCCCTTGCCACTGTTCCAATGTTGCTTTGGCAGGCATTCTGCATTTTTATTGGTGCCATCCAAGCTTATATCTTCGTTACACTAACAATGGTTTATATTGCTCACAGGTTAACATAATAGTATTGAAGGAGTTGAGTTGTTTTGGGTGATCTTACTTTATTTGGTCTGCCAATTTCATTGGGGACGATGATTTACCAAGCAAGTATTTTTACAATTTTAGTACTTATTTTAAAAAAGCTTGTGTTTAAAAAACTAGTAAATATTTTAGATACACGAAAACAACACATCGAAAATCAGTTACAATTAACAGAAAAGTATAAACTCGATGCAGCCAGGAACCTTGACAAAAGTGAGGACACCCTCAAGCAAGCAAGACATGAGGCAAGAGAAATATTAAAACATAGTGAAAACGAAGCAACATTAATCATTAATGATGCTAGAGAAAAGGCCAAACAAATTTTAAAAGATGCAAATGAAGAAGCACATCATACACGTACCCGCTTCATTACAAAGGCAGACCAAATTAAGGGGGCCTAAAACCATGAAACAGAAGTTTACAATATCCTTGAACAAAGTAACTGAGAACTTAGAATTAGGATTTGAAGAAAAATGGATTTATGCTCATTATAAAAAGGGAGCAACTGAAAAAACAGCATGCCTATTAAAAAATGATAACAAATCAGAGGGAGAGTACCTTGATGCCTTTTTTGAAGATAATCAGGTGTCCGAAGAAATGAAAATGGAGGTTAAGAATTTTTTAAGAAGTGGAATAAGTCACAAAGATGAACATTGGAATGAATTCACCAATTTTCTTATTAAAACGCTCTCATTAAATATGGTTTTCGGAATTACAATAGCACTATGTGTTTTTGGTGGTTACAGGCTGGGTGCATTATTAGATAATCGCTATGGTATTTATCCAACTTTTACATTAATCGGACTATTTTTCGGAATTGGTATTGGCGCAATAACTGTTTATTCAATGGTTCAAAAGTACTTTAAAACATCTATTCAAAAAGGAAAAGGTATAAAAAAATCTTTAAATAAAGAACAGGAAAATGACAAGAGTTACCCTATTATTGATGTTACGATGGATGAAGTTCGTAAGGCGATAAGAACGTTTTCCGATAATTTACCAAAAGGAGTTTACCGGACGATTCTTGTTCAAGATGATAATTGTATTGACTTTAATCAACTTGCTCCACATCTAGGTGGGATTCCATCCAAAAAGTTCTATATGTCTAAAGAAACGTACGATTTATTTGAAGAAAATGAAAAACAAATACCCTTAGAAATGGATATCGTGCAGAAAGCAGTTGATTTGTTTGTTAAAGAGCATAAGGAATTTCCTATGTTAAAATTCGACCCACTTCACAAGGTGAATTATTTTCAGTTAAAGCAAGAGCATTATCTTAAAGAAGAACCTAAAATACAATTTTATATTACCGACCTTGATGGATTAATTACACATATAAAACCTCGGAAGAAAAAAATGGGAAACACCTCTCACAGCTGAGAGGTGTTTTAACATATTAAATTCTATTTCCTTAAATGGAATGGGACTGTGGTTACCGCAATATCCTTATGGCGTATGAACCAAACCCGTAGCATTAATGCGCTATGGTTATGTAAAAGATGATGCCACCATTTAATCGGGATGAATTGGGGTATTAATATATGAATCAATTTTTCTTCATGTTTTTCTTCAACTACTTTTATTAATCTTGATAAAGGTTCAAGGAGGGACCGGTATTTGCTTTTTAGGCAAATCAACCTACATGGACTCCCCCATTCCATCCATCTTTGCTCCATTGTTTTTATCGCTTCATCGTCGAATCCTACATAGACTGCAATGACATCTGAATTTAGACTTTTTGCAAATGACAAGGTATTGTTTACTACTTTGTGGACTCCTGATATAAGAACAATCGAAAATACATTCTTTGTTATTGGAATGGTTTCCGGATTAAGCTTTAGCTCATATGCTATTTCCTCATAATGTCGATGGATTGCTAATGAAAAGAAAATAAAAATTGGTAATACTATTAAAACAATCCAAGCTCCCCCCATAAACTTCGTCACTGCAAAAATTATCGCAACCAGAGTGGTAATGACTGCACCAACTATGTTTATAGAGAGCTTCAAATGCCAGTGATTCCCCTTTACCTTCAGCCATCTTCTTATCAAACCAAATTGTGCGATGGTAAACGATAGGAATACTCCAATTGCATATAATGGTATGAGAGCATTTGTATGGGCATTGAAACTAATAATCAGTAAACTAGCAAATGAGGCTAAAACAATTATTCCATTTGAGTACCCTAGACGATCCCCTCTATTTAATAAGCCCCTAGGTAAAAATCCGTCAGCCGCCACTATTGCCGCAAGCTGTGAAAATCCTGTAAAAGTGGAGTTTGCAGCAAGAATTAACACAATAAATGTAAACCAAATGATTATCTGATAAATGATTCCATCCCCAAAATAAGTACTCGTTAATTGTGATAACATCGTATTATGCGGATTCACGGAGATTCCATTAATAAATATATGGAGAGAAAATCCAAGTAAGGTGATTGCAGTAATGATACCCAGGGCTATGTAGGATTTTATCGCATTCTTTTTCTGAGGTTCACGAAAGACAGGGACAGCATTAGAAATAGTCTCAATACCTGTTAGGGCAGAACATGCTGAGCTGAATGCCTTGAGGGTTAATAGAATGGATAAATCCTGCGGGAACGTGCCAATCACTGGTGTTGAACCTTTAATAAATCCATATTTAAATTCATCAATAAATCCTGCCATGATAACTACTATCATACAAATCATAAAACCGATTGTAGGCCAAGCTAATACTCTTGCAGATTCAGCTACTCCACGTAAATTGATGATAACTAGAAGTGCTACACAAAGAATTGCTAGTACCGTTTCATATGGTGCCAAAATATGATAGGCAGAAACTAGTGCTTCCATTGCAGCAGAAATAGAAACCGCAACAGTCAAAATATAATCTATTAATAATGAACTCGAGGCAACTAATGAGATCCAAATCGGTTTGAAATTATCCTTAGCAATCGCGTAGGCTCCCCCGCCATTAGGATAGGCCAAGATTCCCATAATATATGATAAAATTAATATTCCTAATAAAAAAATAGTAGCCAATGTAATGGGGATAATAAGCCATTTCGCGTCTTCTCCAAGCGAAGCCAGTTCAGTTAATCCTGATTCCGGACCGTAAGAAACAGACGAATACAAATCCGCAGATAAAATTGGCAACGCAATAAACCACAGTAACTTTGTATGTTTGCTTTGTAATTCTGCTGTACGCATCGGACGGCCAATTAAGACTTTTTTTACGTTTTTTAGGTCGTGGATTGCATAACAAATGAAAATTATTGCCACAACACCTAAAACCCATTCGAGTACTTTCACCCAATGGACCATAAAAAGGACTCCTTTCTATTCCTCCCATACAGTTGAAAACTATTTATTTAGAATATTATCTAATAAAATCACCCCATTTCCACTTTAACTTTGTGAAATCTTTATGTTATTTTTTTCCTTTCTATCTGAGTAATCAACAAAAAATCCATTATTAAGTATTTTTTTTTGCTTTTTTTTCAGCAAAATTGAGATAATAGCAATAGACAATAATATTCTCTAAAGACGAGGGGTTCATGATGTTAAATCGTAAAAATAAAACACAGCATTTAGCGACTATTTTTCTTGCTGTGATGGGTATTGGCTTCCTAGCAACTATTCCGATACAGGATACTTTCTGGGGGAGGATCCTGCTCGGAGGATTTGAAGCTGGTCTTGTAGGAGGACTAGCGGATTGGTTTGCCGTAACAGCTCTATTTCGTCACCCACTAGGTATTCCTATTCCACATACTGCTCTGCTCCCAAAAAATCGAAGTAGAATCATTACTGGAATAATCTCAATGTTAGAAAATGATTGGCTCACAAAAGAAAGTATTCATAAAAAAATGGATAACATCAAATTTACCGAAAAACTATTTGAGATAATCTATAAAGAATTACCTTCACCAGCAGTAGAAAAGAATTTCATCATGATTTCTAAACACTTGATCACGACTTTTGATTTAAAAAGATTCGCTCCATTGTTAGAAGAAGAAATAAAATTTAGAATAGATGCTCTAGATAGTAAGAATTATCTCCCTTTGCTGATTGATCAGGTTGCCATTAGAAAATATGATGAAAAAGCCCTTGATTACATACTTAAAGAAATTGATGACTGGGCAAGTAAAGAGAGCACAAAGTATAGGTTAGGCGGATTAGCAGTCGATGCGGTGGAAAATATCAAAGCGGATGGTTTTATGCAATTTGCTTTAAAATCATTTAGCAACCTCGTAAATGAAGAAAAATTGGGTAATATTATCCAAAGCTTAATTTTAAAAGGTGTAGATAGCTATCGAGACCCCATGAACCAGAATAGACAAGGCTTATTGACTCATATCCAGAATAAGCTTCAAGTCATTAAAAGTGATGAAAAGATACAAGATGAAATAAATAATTTAAAATCTCAGCTAGTCGAAAAATGGGAGCTTCAAGAGCAAATTTCTGAATTATTAAGCCAAATTCAGCAAAAAGCTTATGACTTTGTTGAAAAACCATCCTTTTATGGAGATTATCTCCTTCCTTTAATTAAAAAGGGCTTAGAAGGAGTCGAGTCAAATCCAGAGAAAGTGATTCTTTTAGAAACTTGGATTAAGGATCATATTATTAGTTTTATTGATAAAAATCATTCGAAAATAGGATTACTAGTAAAAGAAAATTTAGAAAAACTAGATGATAAAACACTTATCGAAATGGTTGAAACAAACGTTGGAAAAGACCTGCAATGGATTCGTGTCAATGGGGCTGTATGCGGCTTTTTAATAGGAATTGTTCTAGTTGGTATTAAAGCCTTTTTTTAATCTTACGGAAGAAGCTGCCCTTAGAGGGTAGCTTTTTTGAATATGAATTTCTAACTTGTCCTCTTGAACCTAAAGTTATTTTTCAGAATTTTCCCGCATAATTAGTACTGTAGTCATAACTTTTAAAGTAAAAAGGGAGGCTGGAAAATGGGAATAAGGTTGATTAAAATTTCTGTTGTGTATTTTGTTATTGGGGTTTGCATGGGTATGTATATGTCAATGACGCAAAGTTTCGACTTCACTCCTGTACATGCCCATATTAACTTATTAGGTTGGCTTACTTTGGCTGTTGCTGGTCTCATTTATGTTGCTTTTCCAAACGCAGCAGAAACAACACTCGCTAAAGTTCACTTCTGGATTCATAATATTTCTCTGCCCATTATGATGATAGGACTCGCTTTTTATGTTTCTGGGACGGAAAGTGCCGAGCCCGCGATAGCTACTGGTGGTACATTAATGGTCTTAGGTATCATTGTCTATGCAATTAATATCCTAAAAAATGTTAAGGGTTAAATTGCACTTTTAGTCTATTAATTTATTCATCAAAACTTGTCCAAACAAAAGACGCCAGTGGCGTCTTTTTATTTCTACCGATATATCTCTAAGAATTTCTTTCTTAGTTTGGCTTTTTCTTCATCCGTTTTCCTGTAATCGAAATTATAAATAGCCCCTTCCCAATCTCCATACATTGGGTTTGGAAATAGAATTAACCTTTTACCGAATTCCTCTTGATACATGTCCACCGCTTGATTTCTTCCCGAGACTGATAAAGCATCAAAACCTCTGAAATCTCCAAGATTATCTCCAAAAAACAGAAGGATATCATGTGTTCTCGCTACTTGCTTGCGGCGCTCTTCTTTCCCTTTTTCACCAGGCTGCAGTAGAAGTACATGATCAGCATCTGCTTGTGGTGCACCCACTTTCTGCAAATTTCTTATTGTTCTTTCTTTTTGTGATTCATAACGGTTAGAAATATAATAAATTGCCACCCCCAATGAATTTGCATAATGTAAAAACTCAATTGCCCCAGGCAGCGGCTTTGCTTCAGCTCTATTGAACCATTCATCCCATTTAAATGGAAGTCCTTTCCCTGCTAACACATACCAAGCTTGATGTGGGCTATTATTTAAAATCGTCTCATCGATATCAAGGACAATTGCCGGCTTTAAGCTTTTCTTTTTCCTTTCTTTACTCAAAATATGGTCTAATCTCATTCTTCCAATATTATAGCCTTGATAATATAACCCTTTTGCTTCCCCGGCGCTTTGAAACCAAAGGACAGACATCGTATTTTGCTCAGACAAGTTTGCGGTTGTTTCTGCATTTGGATGAACATTCTGAAAGGATATTGTTAAAAAGATAATCATGATCAGGACAGTAATTCTCCTCGCGAACAAAACGCATTCCCCCTTAAATTAATAAACTTATTATGTGAAATTAATAAAGATCTCAAACCATCTTTTGGTTATGTTATTTTTACTTTACTTTACTTCTTTTCGTTGATTCGATATAGTTAACTTATCATCCGATAAGTTAAATGATGGGAGGGATTTTTTTCAATGGTAAAAGCAGATAAGCAAATGGAAGCCGCGAGCTACAAAGAAACATACCAAACAATTATTAAAACGGCTCAGCGCTTGTTCATGGAGTTAGGATATCGGTCAGTATCTACCAGACAAATTGCACAAATTTGCGGTGTTACACAGCCTGCTATTTATCATCATTTTAAAAACAAACAAACTCTTTATGTAGCTGTTATTCAACAAACTCTCCATCATACTGAATTAGACCTAAAAGCAATCTTAGGGAAATTTTCCACCTTTCAAGAAAGGCTAACTCAAATCGCATTCTACATGATGATTCATTTTGAAATGGATCTGGTACAAATGTTTCATGATATATCACATGAATTAGGCCCTGATAACCAACAACTCATTCATCAATGGTGGATTGAAGGTTTTTTTATGCCGATAGTAACTATGATTAATGATGGAATCATAAATGAAGAAATTAAAAATCCAGAATCGCTTAATACAAACTCTACCGAGCTAGCTTATTTAATATTAAATGTAATTAAAGCAAATCTACAACCTGAGACTACCGCAGCATTAACCCAAGAGGAACGGAAGATAATGGCTGAGAAAAAAGTCAAATTAATGGTTGCAATTTTTATTAATGGAATAAGAGGATAGTCTTTTTTCGTCCACGACTTATCAATTGATAAGTAAATAAGATTGGAGTGAACAATATGAAGAAAAAATGGTTAAAAATATATGGCAACACTGTAAGCGGTAAAAAAGGCAGATGGGTTGTTATTTTTACATGGTTATTACTGGCAGCCGTTTTAAATATGGCCCTTCCACAGGCAAATACCCAAAAAAATGAGATGGCCGCCAATTTAGAACCAACTTCACCATCACAGCAAGCAAAAAAAGTAGCAGACATGGAATTCCCGGCAACTTCTGGCACTCCTGCCTTGTTAACCTGGTATAAATCAACTGGAATGACGAATGAAGACCTTTCACTCATTCAAAAGTATTCAATGGAATTAGATAAAAATCCCGTAAACTCCCAGGATTCCGTTGTGCCATTTTATCAATTCCCTCTTCCCGTTCTTAAGCAACAACTTTCACAGGATGGCACCACGTTAATTTTACCTGTTACTTTCAAAAAGGGTACAGACAAGGGGATTATCGCAGACGGATTATCAGCATTTAAAGAAAAAGCCTCGTCCATCTTCCCACAAAATCCAAATAAAGCAAAAATTGTTGATAAGGATAAATTATTATTAAGAATCACTGGACCTGCCGGTATATCAACAGATGCAACTGCCTTATTTAGTCAAGGGGACCTTTCCTTATTGTTTGGCACGGTAGCGATCGTTCTCATCCTATTATTATTAATCTATCGCTCTCCTATTTTAGCTTTGATCCCACTGTTAGGTGTAGGAATTGCCTACGGTGTTATTAATCCAATTCTTGGCGGAATCGCAAAGGCTGGCTGGATCGAGCTGGACTCACAGGCCCTTTCAATTATGACTGTACTTCTCTTCGGAGCCGGAACAGATTATTGCTTATTCCTAATCTCTCAGTTTAGAAATCATTTATTGGAAGAAAAAGATAAGTTAATAGCCATGAAGCTATCTCTCAAAGGTGCATCAGGTGCGATTACGATGAGTGGTCTAACTGTCGTATTTTCGTTATTAATGCTATTACTATCCAAATACGGTGCGATTCACCGCTTTGCCATTCCATTTAGTCTTTCTATTCTCATTATGATGTTGGCAAGTCTAACACTAATTCCTGCACTTCTAAGCATTATTGGGAGAGCCTCCTTTTATCCGTTTCTGCCACGGACACGGGAAATGCAGGAGGAGAGGGCCCAAAAGAAGGGAAAAACCTTACCTCCTCAAAAAAATAAACAGGGAATTGGTTTCCGACTAGGAAACCTTATCGTAAAAAAACCAATCCACTTGATGGTAATCACGTTATTATTTTTAGGTGTTTTTGCTCTTTTTTCAGCCAAAATTGTCTATACCTATGATACTTTGTCTGCTTTTCCAAAAGATATGCCATCTAGAGAGGGCTTCAATATCATTTCAGAACACTTTAATCCTGGTGAACTTGCACCTGTGCAAGTAATCGTTCAAACCGATGGGAAAACAAACACGGTAAAGGATGATTTAGAGAAACTAACTTATGTAGAACTTATTTCAGAGGGAAAACAAGGTGCCAAAAATTTAAATATTATTAGCTATAATGTTGAGATGAATATCAACCCTTATTCCAATAAAGCAATGGCTCATATACCAGAACTTCGCAAAACAGTTAAGGACAGTTTAACAAGTGCCGGCATTACTAATGCTTCTCAAAAGGTTTGGATTGGTGGCCTAACGGCTGAACAATACGATACTGAGCAAACAACCAATCAGGATAGCAATATCATCATCCCGATTGTCCTAAGTATCATCGCTGTTTTATTGCTCGTATATCTTCGTTCAATTACAGCAACTGCCTATTTAATTGGAACAGTTTTATTATCATACTTTAGCGCACTTGGACTCGGCTGGGTTCTCCTTCATTATATTTTCGGCGTTGAGGCAATCCAAGGGTTTATTCCGCTTTATGCCTTTGTATTTATTGTTGCATTAGGTGAAGACTATAATATCTTTATGATTTCAAGCATTTGGAAAAAAAGCAAGGTGCTGCCTCTATTTCAAGCCATTAAAGAAGGAGTGGCTGAATCCGGGTCAGTTATTACTTCAGCTGGACTGATTCTTGCCGGAACCTTTGCCATATTAACCACCCTGCCAATTCAAGTACTTGTTCATTTTGGAACGATTACTGCTATCGGTGTGTTACTAGATACCTTCATCGTCCGCCCGTTACTTGTACCATCGATTACAGTCCTACTTGGAAAATGGGCCTTCTGGCCTTCCAAGAAACACATTGAGGCTGAAAAACGAATTACTGCAAAGGAATAATACCAACGAAAAAGCAGTGGGTGTCCCCCACTGCTTTTTCTTCTACCTATTTATTTAACTAACACGTTCTTCCGCGTTATTTTGGACTGTACCTCGTTTATGGAATCCTTTTGCATAGTAAATAGCAACCAAGAAAACCAGGAATAACGGTCCAATGACTAAGGCAATCCTTGTATCCGGATTATAAGCCATTATGCCAATAACAAAAGCTAAGAAGGCTAATGAAATATAAGAAGTTATAGGAAAAAGCGGCATCTTATATTTCAGTACTTTTACCTCAGTCAGTTTTAAGGATTTACGATAGCGAATTTGCGATAAGAGAATGATTCCCCACGTCCAGATTGCTCCAAAGGTTGCAATGCTCGTGACCCATGTAAAAACTTTTGCAGGAACAATATAATTTAAGACAACACCTATTAATAATGCGCCAGCAGAAGCTATAACGGCAACTCCTGGAACACCACTTTTTGTTACTTTTGCAAAATTCTGTGGCGCCTCACCGTGTTGAGCAAGGTTAAATAACATCCGTGCCGTACTAAAAATCCCACTGTTACAAGATGAAAGTGCAGCTGTTAGCACGACGAAGTTAATAATACCTGCTGCTCCCGGTATTCCAATTTGTTCAAAAGTAAGTACAAATGGGCTTCCTTTTGTACCAATTTCCTGCCATGGATAGATGGACATAATGACGAATAAAGCCCCCACGTAAAAAATTAGAATACGCCAGAAAACAGAATCTATTGCTCTTGCAAGTGACTTTTCAGGATTTTTAACCTCTCCTGCTGTAACCCCAATCATTTCAATTCCCAGGTATGCAAACATGACCATTTGTAAAGATAATAAAACGCCTTTAATTCCATTAGGGAATAGCCCGCCATGTTCCCATAAATTCTTAATTCCTGTAGCGATACCACCGTTCCCAAAGCCAAAGAAAATCATGCCAATACCGATAGCAATCATCGCAATAATTGTAACAATTTTAATTAGCGCAAACCAAAACTCTAATTCACCATACGCTTTTACAGCGAGGAAATTGACTGTTGCCATGATCACTAGTGCTGAGAGTGCCCAGATCCAACGCGGAACATCTGGATACCAATACTCCATGTAAATTCCTACAGCTGTAATCTCTGCCATACAAGTTACAACCCATAAAAACCAATAATTCCAGCCTGTTATGTACCCAGCAAGTGGCCCTAAATAATCACGTGCGTATTTACTAAACGAACCTGCTACTGGTTTTTGAATCGCCATTTCTCCGAGCGCACGCATAATAAAAAACATAATTAGTCCAGCAACTGCATATCCAACCAAAATACCTGGTCCTGCCATTTTAATAGCTGTTGCAGAACCAAGAAATAATCCCACCCCGATGGCTGCCCCTAAAGACATCAAGGTGATATGCCTTTCTTCTAAACCGCGATGCAACTCTTTTCCATGAGTGTTTTTACTCATATAAATCCCCCTTTATGAATAAACTTCAACATCTCTCTCATCCCAATGAAATAATTTCATCACTCTATTAATATAGCAATATTAGTCTTCACTTTTAAGCTTTTTTATACTAATTCCTCCTATCTTCCTAATGATAACGCTTCCAAATAGGGAGTTATTAAAATATTCATCCCTTTGGGACTAATCGAAATCATTTTAACATTATTATATATTAATTATTTTGTTAAAATACATGAAATTTTTTTATATTTTTTGTAAAATTAAACAAAGACAATTTTTACCGTAACAATAATATCAAAGAGCTTTATAAATTAATCTGGGGGTAATCATTTTGAATACTAGACTACATGATCCATTTAAGACAGCCTTTGATAGTTTAGATGAATTTGCCGACCTTATTAGTCAGGTACTAATGTGCCCAATTACCATTGAGGATGCCAACCATCGTCTGCTTGCTTATAGTACACATGATGAACGTACCGATCCTGCACGAATTTCTACCATCATTGGCCGCCGGGTACCGGAAAAGGTCATTAATCAGTTATGGAAAGAAGGAACGATTCCAGCTTTACTTAAGACCCAAGACCCGATCCGTGTTAAAAACATGAATGATATCGGTCTAAATCATAGAGTGGCTATCTCAATTTGGAAACAAGATGAAGTGATTGGATTTATTTGGGCTATCGAAATTGATAAATTATTAACGGATGAAGATTTCATTCTTTTAAAAAAAGCAGCTGATGCGGCTAAAAATAAACTATTGCAGCTGCAGACGCGGAAGAATAAAAAAGAAGAACGTTCTCAAGAATTTTTTTGGAAACTATTAACGGGTCATTTAAAAACAACAGAAGAGATTATTGACCACTTCCATTCTTTGCAGATAACACCGCCCACTTCATTTGCGGTTCTTGTTTTTCAGTATCATGAAAACATTTCGAATAAAGTAGAGCAATCCATCTCTTATCTTTTACAAACTAATCAAAGGATAAAAATTACTCTCTACACAATTGACTGTAATCAGTTGATTCTATTAGTATCCGCACCAAATTTTGAGAGTCCTTTCAATGATCTTGATCAGTTTGCAAAATACTTTGTCTTACAAATGAGTGAAAGGTATGGAATTAAGGGAATTAAACCTGGTTATAGCAGTATTTTTGAGGACTATCAAAAAACCAACAAAGCCTATAAGGAATCCATATCAGTTTTATCGATTAAGGAAAAATTCCCTTTGGACACAAAGGACATTTTTAATTATCAAAAACTAGGAATCTATCAAATTTTAGATATGATTTTAGAAAAAAGACAAACCGAGGCCTATGAAAATTATTCCTTGAAACGACTTCATGAATATGACGAAAAACACAACAGTAATTTAATTGAAACATTGGAGGTTTTTTTAAATAAAGATAACAACATTAATGACGCCGCTAAAGAATTAAATGTTCATGCGAACACATTAAATTATCGGCTTAAACGAATCACCGAAATTGGCGAGGTGAATTTCAAGGATCCCAATCAAAAAATGGTTCTCTACCTAGATTTAAAACTTGAAAAATATCAGGGGATTTGAACTTTTTGTGAAAATCTCCAAAAAGAATGAAAATCTTTCTCTTTTCTAAACAAAGAAATTCTCTGGCAAACATTCTATACTTTAGCCATAGCAAAACATTTTAATGTAACTAGGGGAGGAAAAAAGATTATGTTTATAGGTGTACCTAAAGAAATTAAAAATAATGAAAACCGTGTAGCACTAACTCCGGCAGGTGTTGTTTCATTCCTAAAGTCTGGTCACTCTGTGTTAGTAGAAAAGGACGCCGGAATTGGAAGCGGTTTCACTAACGACGATTATGCTAAAGCTGGTGCTGAGATTATCGACAGCGCTGAACAGGTATGGACACGAGCAGATATGATTATGAAGGTGAAAGAGCCTCTTTCAAGTGAATATAAATACTTCCGCCAAGGGTTAATTTTATTTACTTACTTACACTTAGCTGCAGAGCCAGAGTTAGCAGAAGCTCTTAAAGATAAAGGTGTTATCGCAGTTGCTTATGAAACAGTATCTGCAAACAGAACTCTTCCGTTACTTACTCCAATGAGTGAAGTTGCCGGTCGTATGGCTGCCCAAATCGGGGCGCAGTTCTTACAAAAAAATAATGGTGGACTTGGAATTCTCCTTGCCGGTGTTCCAGGAGTTAACCGTGGAAAAGTTACCATTGTCGGTGGTGGAATTGTTGGTACCAATGCAGCTAAAATGGCGATTGGTTTAGGTGCAGACGTGACAATTATTGACCTAAGCGCAGACCGTCTCCGCCAGTTAGACGATATTTTTGGAAATCAAATTAAAACATTAATGTCCAATCCTTTCAATATTGCTGAAGCAGTGGCAGAAGCCGATCTTCTCATTGGTGCCGTTCTAATCCCGGGTGCAAAGGCTCCAAAGCTAATTTCAGAAGAAATGGTGAAATCAATGAAACCTGGATCAGTGATTGTCGATGTTGCGATTGACCAAGGTGGAATTGTGGAAACAATTGACCATGTAACAACACATGACAATCCAACATTTATCAAACATGGTGTTGTACACTATTCTGTTGCAAATATGCCTGGCGCTGTTCCAAGAACTTCAACAATGGCACTAACAAATGTTACCGTTCCATATGCATTGCAAATTGCAAATAAAGGGGTTTACAAAGCCATTTCTGAAAATGCTGCATTATATCTTGGCGTTAACGTGGCCAACGGAGAAATCACTTATGAAGCAGTAGCAAAAGATCTTGGATATAACTATGTAACCGTAGAAAAGGCATTAGAAAAAGAACTTGCAACTTTATAGTTGCTCTCTTCCCCTCAAGAACGCTTGAGGGGATTTTTGATTATGGGGGATGGTTTACTTGAATCGATTAAGTTACCGCGATACATGGGCAGAAATTTCACTAGATCATATTAAAAATAATTATCTTCAGTTTAGGCAGTTTGTCCAGCCTCAAGCAAAAATCATGGCAGTGGTTAAAGCGGATGGATACGGGCACGGGGCATATGAAATTGCAAAAACAGCGATGGAAGCTGGGGCAAATTACTTAGCAGTGGCCCTTTTAGATGAGGCTATTGAACTTAGAATGTCAGGGATAACCCACCCTATTCTTGTACTCGGGTATACTCCGACACGCTCGGTCAGGGCCGCAATTATCGAGAATATCTCATTAACCGTCTTTGATCATGAAGTACTAGATGAAATTATTTTTCAATCGGATCGTTTACGCAAAAAAGCTATTATTCATTTAAAGATAGATACTGGTATGTCCAGGATAGGTGTTTCTACCCCTAATGAAGCATTGATTCTTGCGAAAAAAGCTTCTAACGCAGCATATGTATATCTTGAGGGGATTTTCACTCATTTTGCCAATGCTGATCATGAAAATAGTGCACCCACCTATTCACAGTTTAAAAAATTTCAAGCAATTGTGGAGTATTTGGAGAGCCATTACATCAATATTCCGATTAAACATTGCTGCAACAGTGCCGCAACAATGAAATTTCCGGATATGCATCTTGACATGGTTCGCATTGGGGTTGCCTTGTATGGTTTATATCCTGATGTTTCGTTAAAAAACCACTCCATTAAGCTAGAGCAAGCGATGAGCTTCAAAACGAAAATCGCAGCGATAAAAAAAGTGGCGGCTTCACAGGCAATCAGCTACGGATGGACTTGGAAGCCAGATAGAGAAAGTCTAATCGCCACCCTTCCGCTTGGGTATGCTGACGGACTTTCCCGCCTCCTATCAAACCGCGGGAAGGTTTTAATCCATGGGTACAAATCGGCAATTGCAGGAAGGGTGTGCATGGATCAAACGATGATTGATATAACGGATATACAAAATTGTTCTGTTGGTGATATAGTCACCATATTTGGAGAAAGCTGCTCTTCATTTCAGTCCGTGGACGAAATTGCCCATTTAATGGGCACCATCAATTATGAGGTTGTTTGTTTAATTGGGAAAAGAGTTCCCCGAGTGTATGACAACTACAGTGAACTAATCAAACTTCCTGGAAATATGCAAAGTAATTTGTATACATAAAAACAAAGGCAGCTATCTAGGTAGCTGCCTCAGGCTGTCGAGAAACTTTCGACAGCCTCTTATTTTATACAATCACCTAAACGATTCACTGCGTTAACTTGTTGTAATAATATTAATATATAGGCTTTGCAACATGTCGGTTGATCTGCGCTCCAGGCACTTCGCTTTCCGCGAGCGGAAATCAACAGGCCCATTAGCAGGGACAAAATCAAAAAATTGTTTCAGATAAAGAAAAAAATTGCCGAGAAAAATCCCCTTTCTATCGTCGAACTGTAATTGTTTCTCCAACTACATTAGGTCTGCCAATTGAATAATATTCAACCGGATATTTTTTTATATCTTCTAATCGAAAGCAATTTCTCCCGTCAAAGATAACGGGTTCTTTCATTAACTCATGGAAGAGATTTAATGGAACATTTTTAATTTCATCCCACTCAGTTACAATAAATGTAAGGTCAGCATTCATTAGAGCATGTTCGACCGTTTCTGCATATGAAATTAGCTCCCCTAATACCTTTTTGGCATTTGGAATGGATACAGGGTCATAGGCAATTACTGTCGCCCCTTCATGAACTAGATGCCTTGCTAACTTAATCGAAACGGCTTCCCTGATATCGTCCGTATTAGGTTTAAACGAAAGGCCCAGTAATGCAACTTTTTTTCCATGTAAACTTTGAAATCGGTTTAGGGCCTTCTCCACTAGTTTAAGTTCCTGTCTTTTATTCACTTCAATAACCTCCTCAATGAGGTTAAAGGCTTCTCCCGCATCATTACCCATTTGAACGAGTGCGTGGGTATCTTTCGGCAGGCATGAGCCGCCAAAACCTACTCCAGCCTTAAGAAATGATGAACCGATCCTTGAATCCATTCCCATTCCAAATGATACGTCTTCGATATTTCCGCCCATCTCTTCACAAATACTTGCAAGTGCATTCACGTAACTAATTTTTAAAGCTAGGAATGAATTTGATGCTACTTTTATTAACTCAGCACTATTCATATCCGTTTTAAAAATGGGAATCCCAAACGGTTGATATAATTCTTCCAACAAATTGAGAGCTTCCTGACTATCAGATCCAATAATTATCCGATCCCCGTGAAAAGTATCATAAATTGCCGACCCCTGGCTGATAAATTCAGGATTAGCAACGATTTTAAATTTAAGACTTGTTTGTATTTCTGATTGAATCCAATTTTTAACTTTTGCATTTGTTCCCACTGGCACCGTACTTTTCGTAACGACTATGACGTTATTCCGCTTTATTGACCTGCCAATTTCTTTGGAAATCTGTTCAATATACTGTAAATCAAGCGTGCCCTTTTCATTTGGGGGCGTTCCTACTGTAATCATGATAACTTCAGCATCTTCAAACCCGATAGAGGGGCTAGTTGTAAACCGTAATCGCCCCTCCTCCATATTTTTCAACATTAGTTCATTTAATCCCGGCTCATAAATTGGAGGATACCCATTGTTTAAGGTACTTACTTTATGATGGTCCCGGTCTACGCAAATCACATCATGGCCGATGTCTGCTAAACAAACCCCTGTAACCAGTCCAACGTATCCTGTTCCAGCTATGGCTATTTTTTTCAATGAATATTTTCCTTTCCACATTGAGTATTTCTCATTTATTCCCATTTAGTTTATTTTGCCACCCATTTATATAAAATTATTTCATGATAAACCGGTTCAAAAAGCTCGTTGGAATGAAAAGTTGCTATCTTTTTGATTTTCCCATCTATTGAAATACCTTGTGACCTAAATCCTTGAATTACTTTATCAGTAAGTAGTACTGTCCTGCCTTGGAAATATTTTGCATCATACCGGAAATATTGATAGGTTTCTATCCTTTTGTGTGTATATGGAACATCTAAATACTGCAGCACCCTCGTTTCTTCCCATGTGTAGAGTATAACAGGCTCATTCATTTTCTCAATATATGTATTCATTTGGTAGACAGCTGGAGGTTCTTTAGCTTCTGCCTTTAAAAGGGTCACATTTTGATTCACCTGATGGCATAGGACGAAAATACTGAGTCCCATTATTAAAAAAGGGATTCTTTCTGAAAAAAGAAGTATACACAGGAAAAATATCAACAAGGTCGAGAGCGGGAGCACATGCCTAGCTTTTTCAACATTTTGAGCCAATAGCGCCCACCCAAAATAACTGCTAAACAATAGATATAGGAGGTTCATAAATGGCCATCTTTTTTTTACTTTCTTGAATGCATTATAAAATATATAAATAAGAAAGAAAATATAAATGACAGCACTAAGCACTGATTCCGTTGCAATCCCTGTCCATAAGATATTCTTTAAGGAAAAAATGAGAAATCTATCAACAAAACCAATATCAGCTGCCTCTACCGTTCCTCCCCAATCATTGAAGTGACCACTGGTAAACGCTAAAGAAAGCTTAATAAAGCCGATGATACTCCCCTCAGAAATGACAAGACCAATTACCCATATGGCTTGAAAGATGACTCCTAAGATCAAGTAATAGATGATCTCTTTCATTTTTAAAAAATCTCTTTTTAATTTCCAATGAAACAGAAAGATTATACCAATCGCAAAGGGCATGTAGGAAAGTCGAATTCCTAGCATAAGACTCAAAAAACCTAACGGGATTAAGATTCTTACATTATTTTTATTGAAAGCAAAAAGAAGGCTCCATAAATACCACCAAAATGCTGCCAATGCTGCTCCTTCTGACATCGGCTGATTTACCATAATAACACTGTAGCTTGCTGAATATATAAGTGCTGTAGATAAACTAGCAAAGGATCTCTTTATAAATCTTCTGGACAACTTATATATGGGAAAAATAGAACTAGCATAGCAAAAGACATTAAAAATCGTTAATGCTTTTGATGGGTCCATCACAAACAAATGAATGAATTTTCCACCCAAAATAAAAAACGGATATCCTGGGAAGTGCGGCTGCATGGCCATTAAATCATAGCGCTTCACGGCAAGGGCAAAATCTACCTGATCCCACGAGGCGGTATATGGATTAATAAAATAAAGTTGAGATATAAAAACAATAATTATAGCTACAGTACTTATCACTATTAAAAAGGTATTCTTCCAATCACTTTTGAACAATAAATATCCACCACCCCATCTAGAGAAAAAGTACAAGGCAGCAGCCTTGTACTTTACATGTTCAAAAATTTATTTCACTTCTGTCTTTAGAATTTTGCTTGTCTTTGAATTCGTTTTATTAGTTTCCCTTCTTCCCGCAGGTTTGGAAGAGGTTAGCAATAAAATGGCGGCAAAGTATCCAATATAAGCCAGTACTTCTTCAATAGATGGCATGGAAGAATAGCCGAACAGTGCTTTTAGAAATATTCCAATATCCCCAGATAAAAGCGGAGCCGAACCGGTATCACGAAGATAATGTGTGTAATCAATCGGGTGCTCCGGCAGGAACCAAGTAAGATCATAAACATGAGGAAGAACACTGCCAATGATATTAAGGTCCTGCATCATGGAAATCGCTTGTACTAACAGACCGGCAGATATAAGAATAATAAACGCACCGGTGAGCTTGAAGAAAGTGCTCAATGGTATTCTCATCGTTCCTTTAAAGAACAAATAGGAGACAACGATGGCTATGGCTACACCAGTTAGCGCGCCCCACCCCTGCATGGCTGCACCGATATTTCCACCTGTGATTGCGGCAAAAAAGAATACGGTTTCTACCCCTTCACGAAGGACAACCAGAAATGAATGGATTACCATGCCCACTACATTACCAGTAGAAATAAACTTATTCATTTTCCCTTCCATGTTCCCTTTTAAATCACGGCTGTGACTAGCCATCCAAAAGACCATTTGGGTTAATAATACGGTTGAAACGAGCATTATGCCTATTTTCAAGTACATTTCGCTTCCCATTGCCGCAAATCCTGTAAACACAATTTGGAATAGGAGGGCTACCCCAACACTTGCCAAAACTGCCAGACCTGCTCCTAACCAAACATATTTATTATACTGCTTATGGTCCACTCTTTTCAGATAGGTAGTTATTATGCCAACAATTAATAAAGCCTCTAACACTTCACGAAATGTGATTAATAGAGCCTGAATTTCCACAGCTGCTTCCCCTCCCCAATGGTGTTGTCACTTTATTTCTATTTCCTTCTTCTACGGATAACAACGATGATTACCGCTATTATTATCCCTGCAATTAATACAAGCGGTATCCAGTTTCGGATATTCGAAATATCCGTCCAGTCTTTTTTTTCAGTTCCTGATTCTGTTGCACTTTCAGAAAAATGCCCGACTTCGAGACTTTTTAAATTGAATTCAGTTTTCAATGAATTTAGAATTTCGTCTTTATTCTTCTTAAATCCATCTAAATTTGCTTCTTTTTTTCCGACACCAAATAAGCCTGGATTCCCCAATGCTTCAAGGGCCTTATCAAAATCCGTTCTGATTTTCTTATCATTCTCAGGTTTTTCTGCTTCCACTTTAGGTGACAACGCATCGTATGTAGCAAAAGCTTTAGCAAGGAGTCGCTTCGTTGTGTCGTATTCAGCAAAGTCCTTTTCAATGCTCTCGAGACGCCTGGCAATATTTAAAACCAGAAGTTTTTCCATATTGTTAATGGTAGCTTCTTTGTCCTTATCTTTTAGGTTACTCAGAATTAACTTAGCAGGCTCTTGGCCCATATGCATATCAATCTCTTCTTTAACAGTTTCAAAGTTCTTTTTAGCAGAATTGAAATTCGGAGGGTTCTCATCAAGCTTCACTACCATCTCTTTGTAGACCTCAGCTACCTTCTCCTCATTCGGATCGCCATAGGAATAGGCAAAAGCACTACTTAGAGGTATGCTGTAAAAAATTAATGCGAAAGTAAAAAATAATCCAAAAAATTTTTTCATTAAGTATTTCCCTCCTACACGGATAATGATAATGATTATCATCCTCGCTGTCAATGCAAGGATTTAGAATGTCACATATTTAACATATTTATCTTACTTATTAATCTCTCTTGCACTGCTAAGGTGTAATTCCCTGTCTCCTGCATAAGATGTTGTCCTATTATCGATCACCTTTTTCACCGGCCTTCTCATTTCTTTTAGAATGGCAGGCAAGACCGATGTCATATAACTACGAAACTTGATAAAAGATTCCCCTGCTTTACGGACCTGATAACGAATCGGGATTTCTTTCATCCGAAAGCCTTTTCTTATTAGATTTAGCGTAACTACTTGTGCATAATTGTAATTATGAACAATTTCTGCTTCTTCCATCGCTAGCCTAGAAAAAGCTCTCATCCCAGACTGTCCATCATAAATCCATTTTCTTAGTAAAAGAGCTTGAAGAAACGTAAAGCAATAATTTCCAATTCTTCTGTTCCACTTCATTCCTTTAATAGTTCCAAGGAAACGGGAACCCATTACATAATCAGCGGTCCCCATTAAGATGGGTGAAACAATATCAGGAATCTGCTCGGCAGGGTATTCATTATCGGCATCTATCATGACTCCAATATCTGCTCCATTTAATACACAAAGCTCCAGCCCTTTACGCACAGCCGCACCTAATCCCTGATTTTCAGCAAAGGTATGAACATAATCTGCTCCAGCATTCCAGGATCGTTCTACCGTTCGATCATTTGATCCATCATTTATGACCAAAACTTCAACCTTCACCTTTGGGTCGAAATCTCTTGGTATTTTCTGAATGACTTGGGCAATCGACTCTTCTTCATTAAAAGCTGGAAGAAAGACAATTACTTTTTGCTGCTCCATTGATTAAACATCCTTCCTTATTGCGTCTATTAATACTGGTCCACGGCTGTGACTAGGATATGGTGCTCCTAACAAATAGGAAATCGTTGAAGCTAGGGATACTAAACTATGTTTTTCCTCCACACTTTTTCCTTGTTCAATGGCCGAACCATACATAAAGAACGGTACGAATCTTTCACCTTCATCGAGGTGGCCATGCCCGCCAATCCCATCAGCCTGACCATGGTCAGCACAAACAATAAACGTGTAATTTTCAAGCATACCTCTCGCTTTTAACCACTCAAAATATTCTTTAACTAAAGCGTCAGCCTCTTCAATTTTTTGGATATATTCGTCATATAATACTCCCCGGCTATGTCCAGTTTGATCTGTACTTATTAATTGCACAATTTGCAAATCGGGATTTTGTTCTTCCATGATATTTTTCGCTCGTTCAATAATTTTACGATCGACCAGATCATTGTGCATCACCGCTGTATATGTCTCTACGTCCTTTCCAAAGGAATCAACGAGATGGGCGACCGCTAGTAATGAACCCTTCTTCCCTACTTTTCTTAAAGTGTCGAATACACTCTCAACTTTAATACCCTGTTTCCACACCATATTCGACTTGATTCCATGTTCAAATGGATAAGTCCCTGAAAACATTGACGAAAAACAAACAACGGTTCTTGCTGGATACACGGTTTCCATTCGAGTATAGTCTGTTCCATTTTTTCTCAAATAATCGAGAAAAGGGGTGTTCGCTTCTTCAAAACGCTCTTTCCTCATTCCATCAATGACCATAATAATAACTTTCTTATTTATTGCATCTGTCCGCTCTTCAACATTAGAAGTAAAGGAAGGGATAATCTTCGGCTTCCAATCGAACAGATTTTTATGGAGAATCCAAGAAAACAATAGAATCCCTAAATAGAAGAAAACGATGACTCCTATTTCACTTCCCGACCAGGTTTGCTTCTCTATAGTCAAATTCCAAAGTGATAATAACAACAGAAACTTTGGCAGTTGCTCTTGGGCATTCCCACTTGTTGAATCACTATTTTTTAGAACGAGCTTCCAGAATCGGGTAAAATTCAGCCATGAGGTACCAATTCGCAAATGATAATAAAATGTACCCCAAAAAAAGACTGTAAAGAAGAAATATAAACCGATGCCAGTAAAAAGCAAACTAAGATTCACATGATCCCAAATGATAAGAAAGGCTATAAATGGGATCCATAAATAATTTCTAAGAAATAACGGAAAATCGTAGAGATAGTAAATAATTAATAGAGGTAAAATGGCTAATAACCCTAAGAGGAGATCTAAACTGTAAGAAAGTGATCCCAACTTAAATAGGGAATAAATCAGCATGGTACCGATCGTAAATATTGGAGTAAACGGCTTCCCTTCATTCAGTAGGTTCCAACACCTCGCCGCCACTTTTTCAAAAGAAGATGCTTTTTTCATTTTTGTCTTCCTCTCATTCTTAAAAACAAATGTATTTGTCTAATATTTAATGCAGGTGATAGTATCAAAAGCAGAATCCCAACAAAGTAGGAGAAAATAAACTTATAGCTATGGCTAATAAGAGCAACCATATATCCATCCTTTATCGGAAAGCCAAAGCTTGTTAGTGCCGTGGTCATGACTGATTCGTATGTAGATATTCCTCCGGGCGTTATTTGAAATACCTGCCCGCCGACAGTAATAGAATTAGCCCAAATGGCTTTATAAATAGAAAGACCATCACCTAACGAAGCTGTTACTCCCCACAATACAGCGCCTTCCATAGCCCAGCTTAATCCAATTAAGAAAAAAATATAAACAAAATTCCAGCCCTTAAAGTTTGTTCTTAATATTAAGATATGCTTTTCCACAAAGTGTGGACAGTATTTAAAGACTATAAATCCACCTATTAGACTGCTTAAACCTAAAATAAGTACAACTGCTAAAGACAAGTGGAAGATAAATACTTTGGAAAAGGCAACCAGTCCGATCATGGAAAATAACATCAGGAACAACATATCAAGCGATCTGAGCACAACTACAGAATGGGCAGAAATATCAGGCGTAATGTCTTTTTCCTTCCAGGACAACACCCCGACCCTGACCGCATCCCCAACCTTGATAGGAGTAATATGATTTACAAAAAGACTTAAGAGAATGCCTTGTAAACAGCTAATAAATTTGGCTTTCTTTCCTAGATATAATCTCCACGCCTCAGCTCTTAGCATAAATGAGGATAGATAACTCACACTAACAACGATGATAATCAAAGGATGATCCAAGAAAAACTTTTTGGAACTATTTAAGAAGTTTTCAGCATGAAAATATCGCCATGACAACATGATAAAAATCCCTACTAGGATTATTCCTGTCACTTTAACCAAAGGTTTAACTGATTTCCGAAACATGGTTTTTGGCCCATTCTATCGTTTTAGCAAGTCCCTCTGAGAAAGATATAGATGGGGAAAATCCAAGCTGTTGATGTGCCTTCGAAATATCCGCCCAGGTGGAATTGACATCCCCTTGGCGAATTCCTCCTTGTTTTACAGTTACATCAGGGAAGTGCTCCTTTAAATACTCAACTAATTCTTCAATAAAGATCGGTTTACCAGACCCAATATTATAGGTACCGACTCTTTCAGGTTGGTTAAAAGCGCTAATAATCCCCGCTATGCAATCATCAATATATGTATAGTCTCTAGCCGTTCTATTTCCAAACAAAGTAATGTCCTTTTTATGCAGCAAATTTTTAATAAACCCTGTAATGGCCATATCGGGCCTACCCCATGGTCCATAAACCGTAAAAAAGCGAAGAATGGAAATTTTATAGTTAAATAATGATGAATAGGCATGACAAAACGATTCAGCCCCAAACTTAGCTGCCGCATAAGGAGATACCACCTTTCCCATCGCCATCTCTTCTTGAAGCGGAACGTTCTTTTGTTCACCGTAAACCGATGAGGAAGAAGCAAAAATAAAATGTTTTACATTTGATTGACCCGCAAATCGCAGTGCATTAACGGTGGCTTTAATATCGTAGTCAACATACTCATTCGGGGCCGATATTGAATGTGATACACCGGGAATTGCCGCTAGGTGGATGACCATTTCCGGCTTGTAGGAAAGAAAGATTTCCTTTACTTCCGCTTCGTCATGTAGAAGACTTTTTTGAAAGAACGTGAACTCTCCTGCCTCACGCACAAATTCCAGCTGTCGTTTTTTCCTGGCAACAGAATAGTACGGATGCAGTTCATCGATGATTAAAACCTCATGACCTCCCTTTAACAATCTCCGCGTAAGATGAGAGCCAATAAACCCAGCTCCCCCAGTTACAATTACTTTCACTGAAATACACCTCTATACCTTCTCATTTCAACTCATTTTATAGCCTATTCTCTCATATCCGAGAAAAAAGGAAAAACCTTGTGTTTAATAACCAAGGTTTTTCCTCTGCATTATTTCGCTTTTTCTACGATTGTATTCAGAGTGGAAATTAACTCGTTCAATTGTGCTTCACCGGCAGCTTTATCTTTAGCTTTTGCTGTTTCAACATATTTCTGTGCTTTTTCAGTTAACGTCTTATAAGCACCTTCTCCAAGAAGTGTCTTGATATCTTCACCGATGATATCAATGAATAACGCACCCTCTAAACCAGTAATAACTGCTTTATCTTCACCGAATAATTCTTTACTTTCACCATACTCAGAAATAGCAGTTTTCGCAAAGCCACGAACGAATGCTTTATTAACACCAGCTGGATCAATAGCTTTTACATCAGATTCAAGATTAAATTGTTTTTCAATCAATGCAGCTTCTTCCGGTGCATTCTTGTTCATATAGCTAGATAAAGATTGGAAGAATGCCCAGCCTTCGGCCTGTTCTACTTTAGCAAGTGCTGCGTCCTTCCCCGCTTCAGCAGCCGTCTTTGTCGCGTATCCGTTTGGAAGTGCGCCAGTGGCTAGATAGAAGGTCTTCATTAATGTTTTGTCAACCACTTGCTTACCTAGGTTAAAGCTTAGTAGATCATTGTTTTTAACCGCTGTTTCAATTTCACTAAATCCGCCATCAATTACACTTACTAGGGTAGTTCCATATGCAGCATCACGTTTTTCTACAGTTGTTTTAAGAATCGCATAATATCCTTTTGCTTCTTCTAGTTCTTCATTCACTTCTTCTGTTTTACCCCATTTTTCAGTTACTTCGGTAAAATCGTGTTTAATAGATGTATAAAATACCTTTTGCATTAATTTATCAAAGAGTTGTTTGACGACTACTTTATCCATTGAACCGTCTTTACCTGCCGTAAGGGCTGTAGTGATTTTTTCATCGATTGTGTCTTCAAATTCTGCGTCTCGCTGTTTAACCAACTCTTTTAAATTCTTATTATATAAATCTGTAACTTTATCAAAATCTACTTCTTTTCCTTCTTTTGCTTTGTCCAGTTCCGTAACAGCTTCTGTAAATACAACAGAATACTCTACTTTTTCTTTTTCTTCAGCTTCTTTCTTCTCTGATACTTTTTCCTTGTTCTCTACCTTTGGTTTACTAGCGGTTTCTTCCGCTTTCCCACAAGCTCCAAGAACTAATGAAAGTGCTGCCATTGCTGCCAGAAGTTTAAATTTGATTGACATTGTGATTCTCCCCCGGTTTGTATAATTTTTATATTTGATAATGATTATCATTCACAATTATGATTATAAAGAGAATGATTATCAGTGTCAACCCGTTTATTGATTTGTAACAAATTAGTCACTTTTTCAACCTATATATATTAAAAAGCTATCTTGGCTTACAAGATAGCTTTACAGATTGTCGGGAAAGGGTATTTTTCTCGGCAATTTTTTATTTCCCAGCATTAAATTATTCATTGTACCTGCTAATGGGCCTGTTGATTTCCGCTCCAGGCACTCGCTTTCCGCGGAGAGGTAAAACAACCTAAAGCATCGCAACATACTTTCCCTACTAATTGTGTTGCAATCTTTTTATTTTGACAGGTCGCAGAATAACTCCTTCTTTTTGACCTCGGTAGTGATTTTTTAACGGAAACAGGCTTTATAAACCCTTTTTATCGACCTCGCCTCTTTGAGCTTAAACATTGACTTCATCGCTTATTCTTTATTTTTTTTCATGTGTTGAGGGTATTAAATTAATATTACACTCTGTTGATTGGCGCGGAAGGCACGAAGACTCCTGCGGGAGTACGGGACAGGGGAGACCCCGCAGGCGCTTTAGCGCCGAGGAGGCTCCCCGGCACGCCCGCGGAAAGCGAAGTGCCTGGAGCGCCAATTAACAGACATGTTCACAGTCTAATGATTTGTTAAAGTTCTAATAGAAAATAAGAGGCTGTCAAAAGTTTCTTAGACAGCCTAAAAAGCTATCTTGGCTTACAAGATAGCTTTAACACACAATAAAAATCGACTATTATTTCACTTTCTCATTAATGATTTCCTCAAGGTCACTCCAATTTACTATTCTCGGTAAATTTAAATGCCGATTATAGGATTGATCCCTGAGAAAAATCTTAATTGATTCGTTTAATAATGTATTTAAAACCTCTGGTTTATCGTCAAAGTAATAATCAAGATTTAATTTCTTAATGATTTCTACCTTTTCATGATCCTGCATTCCATAAAAGAATCGCTCATCATGAACAGGAAAACCGTTTTCTTTTAACCATTTCTTCGTTCGTTCCCCATGCTCTTTTGGTCTTGCAGTTATATAATAAATTTCATGTCCCATCTTCTCTAGTTGTTGTAAAGTTTCAACAGCATCTGGAAAAGGAGGACAAGATGTATAATAAATTTCTTCTAAAGAACTGCGCCACATTTCATTCCCTTGTTCATCATCTAATCCAAAGGGTTCATGTATCTCAACACGTTTTAAGTTATGAAAAACTTCGATTGGTACATTTTGATTCAACCTTTGATTATAAATATTAAAGGCATGTTCGCGCAGATTTATTAAGGTATCATCAATATCAAAACCAAATCTCATCACAAAATTCCCTCTTTTGAATAACTCGGATATCCAATAAATTTAAAGTCTTTTCCTATTTTAATAATCGATGTATCGATTAAATCCACTGCATCTGCCATTTTCTCAATTCCTGCCCCTTCCAAGAAAGTAGGTGCATCCTTTCCACCAATTAGTTTTGGTGCAAAATAGAGGATGACTTTATCAATACATTTCTTTTCAAGGAAAGCTGCGTTAATACTTCCTCCGCCTTCAATTAACACTGAGGAGACCAGGTTCTCTCCTAATATTTGAACAACTTCTTCTGGTTCAACTTTTTCCAATCCATTCGTAGCAAAAACTTTTATTCCTAAAGACTTTAATATTTTTTCCTTTTCCTGATCATAATTCTTACTTGTAAATATCCAAGTTTCTGCAAGATTATCTGTAATTACCTTTGATTCTAAAGGAATTTTTAAAGTAGAATCCAGAATCACTCGAATTGGATTTCTCCCATTTGGAATTCTCGTCGTTAATTCAGGGTTATCTTTTATTACTGTATTGACGCCTACGAGTATGGCCATATTTTCATTTCTTAGATGATGGACATCGTTCCTGGATTCTTCCGAAGTAATCCATTTACTGTTTGATGCGTAAGTTGCTATTTTTCCATCTAAAGTAATTCCTGATTTTAAAGTCACAAATGGTTTTTTCTCGACGATGAATTTATTAAATACTTCATTCATCCTTTGAGATTCCTCTTGATGAACCCCAATTGTCACTTCGATTCCTGCATCTTTTAGGATGTTGACTCCATTCCCGGAAACTACAGGGTTCGGATCTAATGTCGCTATAACCACTCTTTCAATACCAGCTTCTACGATTGCGATCGCACATGGGCCTGTCCTGCCATAATGGGAACAAGGTTCTAACGTGACATAGATGGTCCCGCCCTTTGCAGCTTCGCCAGCCATGCGAATGGCGTGAATCTCAGCATGCGGCTCTCCAGCCTTTAAATGGGCTCCTATTCCAACAACTCGGTTATCATTCACAATTACAGCCCCTACTAATGGATTTGGGTCTGTTTGGCCTTTCATTGCTTTTGCATTTTTTAGTGCTAATTCCATATAGAATTCATGATTAGTCATTTGGACCTTTCCCCTTCTCTCTTATATGTCCAGATTTATTTACTTTGGTTTGCAGATATTTTTCATTATACTCTGATACATCTCCCCATAAAGGCTTTCTGCTTGTTACCTCTAAACCGGCATTTTTTAAGGCCTCCAACTTTTTAGGATTGTTCGTCATAAGTGTGATAGGTTTAGAGCGCAGTGCTTTAAGGACCTGAATCGCATCTCCGTAGTTTCTGGAATCATCTACAAAACCAAGGCCTTCATTTGCTTCAACCGTGTCATACCCGTTTTCTTGAAGAACATAGGCCATAGCCTTGCTAAATAAACCAATCCCTCTTCCTTCATGGTTTGCCAGATAAAATAGGGCTCCATTACCATGTTCTGAGATCATTTTCATCGACTGTTTTAATTGGAAACCACAATCACAACGCTTGCTCCCAAAAATATCGCCCGTATGGCAAATCGAATGAAATCTTATGATTGCATCGTCTGCATATTCAAAGTCCCCGTATACCAAAACGCTGGATTGTTGATATTCTGCTAAATTTGCTGACGATAATTTATCAATTATTCGTTCAAAATCCTCTGTTACTTCATCACAGTTTAGCCAGCAATACCATTTAAAAACTACGGTTTCTCCATATAAATTAACTGGAAGTCTGATCGGACCTACTAAATATATCGCCCCTTTTTGTGTTTTAATTAATTGAATTTTATCTTCTAATACAGAGAGAACATTAGGGCTGAGCGTTTGTTTCATCGGATTTATCCCCTTTTTATTATAGTGTTTACTACATTAACCGTTACATTCATGAACAATTCCATTCTCAATTGCGAAGAAATTAAAATAGGCTATCTTGATAGTACAAGATAGCCCGAATAAATTACAAATATTTACGATGGACTCCTTTCCCATCATAAGAAAATAACATTCTTCTGTCTTCAATCATTGATTCGATATGAACAGGTCTTCCCCATAGCTGCTGGATATATGGGAGAACTTTTTCTAGATATTTAACGTCTAGTTCCACACCCTCGTACCAGTGTTTTAAGTATAGTTCTCCATTTTTTAAATAATCACCATCATTAACAGTGATGTAAGGGAAGCCTCCATTTACGCGCATATTTACTAGTTGATCACGCACTTGTTCCCATTGCTTATCAACAATTTTATAATCCCTTCCTTGTTTTTGGAAAAGGTACATGTCTTCGCGCATGACAAGGTCCTTATTTAGGTAATTTCGAAGGAAGGAAATATCGGATTCCACTTCTCGGACCTCAAATATCTTTTCACGCCCGGACCCTGGTACTACTCCTCGTCGCTTCATATCATCTGTTGGGTTATTATAGCGTTCTTCAATATCCTCAAAAATCTTTATTCCTAAGTAATATGGGTTGATACCTGTTTTCGATGGCTGCACAACTCCTGCATTTAATTTAGCAAACTCGATGGCTTCACCACTTGTTAAATCCATTTCTCTAAGAATGCGTTGATGCCAATAGGATGCCCAGCCCTCGTTCATAATTTTCGTTTCAAGCTGCGGCCAGAAATAAAGCATTTCTTCACGCATCATCGTCAAGATATCTCGTTGCCAATCGGTTAACTCTCTACTGTATGTTTCGATAAATAGTAATAAATCCTTCTCCGGCCTTGGTGGAAATCTTTTTTTCTGAGGTTGATTCGTCTCCTTTTTATCTTTTTCATCCAATTTCCATAGATCATCGTATGGGGTTGCTGCTAGTGGTTCATGATCTTCATCTTCCTCGTGGTCTCCAATCGACCAAGATAGCTTAGGTCTCATAAGTGACGGGTCAATATGTTCGTCAATGGCCAGTACTGCGTCTAGAAAGGTTTCTACCTCTTTTTTTCCGTATTGAATTTCATATTGGTGAATCCTTTCAGCGGTGGCTGCCATACTTTCAACCATGTCGCGCTTCGTATTTTGAAAACGAACATTGTTTTTAAAGAAATCACAATGTGCTAACACATGGGCAACAATTAGTTTATTTTGAATGAGTGTATTGGAATCAAGTAAAAATGCATAGCAAGGATTAGAATTGATTACTAATTCATAAATTTTACTTAGCCCTAAATCATAATGAAGTTTCATTTTATGAAACTGTTTACCGAAACTCCAATGTGAAAATCGGGTCGGCATTCCGTATGCACCGAATGTATAAATAATTTCGGCAGGACAAATTTCATAACGCATCGGATAAAAATCCAAACCAAACCCGGTTGCTATTTCAGTGATTTCACTAATCGCATATTCGAGTGAATTACGACCTTCCACATCCATTTGCCATTCCCCCTTTTCCTCTTACCACAATGTATGAAGTAAAAAGAGGATTGATGAAACAAGATAGAAAAAACAATAGGCAAGTATGTATTTAATCAGGGATTTTTTGGGCCTCTGCAGCAAGTTTAAGCCCTACATACCGATTTCGTTTCCATTCTGTTGTAAAAATAGATAAAGGCGGATTTGTTTCACCAACGAGATAACTTATTTCAATAGTTAGAGCAGGTCTATGATATGTAGTGATAAACCAGTCTGTGAATCCGCCGCCCACTGCCTCTTTAGCTGGTTTCGCTAATTTATAACCCGTTAATTTTGATATCCTATTTGCAATAAGTTTGTCGCGCTTCAGATATTCTCCATTTTTATAATTCCAAAAAATCTCTCTGCCGGCGGTATGATATGCGACGGCAATGGAAGGGTTGATCTCTTTTATAAACCTCGTGAGCGAACGTACCTCTTTGGCCTCTAATGGTTTTTCTCCTTTATAAAATTTATTGCTAGGAGCAGCGGGGTCTCTGTTAAGACTTGCCCAGCCGGCAGGGTATTGTCTGTTTAAGTCTATTCCCAAGCCGTTGGACTTCCAACCATCAAAGTTAGTCGAGCCCCCATTCATTTTTACCAAAAGTTCTTGATGTTTAGGCGGAAATCTTTGTAGGTCATGCTGTTGTATGGCCACACCATCTGGATTTAACATCGGTACAAACCATAGGGATACATCATTAAGAATATGATGGGACTTGAATCCGAAAAGGCTCTTTTCATCATAAGAGGCCGCATAAGACTCGAGCATTTTCATTAACATGATACTTGTCAGCCACTCTCGCCCATGATGGGAACCAATCAAAACCACATTTTTTTTCCCATTTCCAAGCTTTATTGCCCAAATATCCCGATTAAAGTGAGTGGTTCCGATTGATTTAATTTTAATTTTCTTGGGATACTTTTTTTGAATTTTTGCAAGATCGTCTTCTAACATTTCATAAGTATATGGTTTATTTGCTTTGACAATTTTAGCGCTTACGACATTATTGTGTTGAAAGGTAAAAAAGAGGATAACACAAGTAATAATTTTAATCATATGACCTCCACCTTGCTCATATTAACAACAATATATACAGGTAAATGTTGAAAACAGCGTAATCATTGGGTGTCCAACATTTTCTGTGAAAGTTATCGTCAAAATATCATACAATAATCTCAACTCCTAATAAGGAGGAGAGATAAACAAATGAATAAAATGGATTATGATCGAGCGTTATATTACACACATCGATCCGAGTGGGATAATTTGCTGATTTTAATGGTACGAACAAAAGACCAATTTTTATCAAAAAGAATTGAACAATTCCTGCATGCCTATAATTTCGAACGTGATTACAGTGTGATTGAAACCAAATTATATAATCTTTTGCGCTACATCGACCATGCGAATGAAACCGTTGAGCCTGACCCGAGTGGGATACCGATGTATAGTCTTTCCTAAAATGTATGGTGAATACTTCAGCCTACGAAACTTTTATAACCAGACCAATGAATTCCACCAAAAAACACGGCTTCCAGATTGGAGGCCGTGTTTTTAAAATTTCCGGATGATTAAGCAATCGGATATTGTTGAGCAAATGGATGGATCACGATTTCATCGATGATCATATGTTTAGGGGCAGAAGCCATGTATACCACAGCATTCGCTATGTCCCCCACCTTCAACCAGTCTTCTTTTTCAGGTAAACCTTGAGTAGATTCTGCGAAATACGTATCAACCATGCCAGGATTGATGGTTCCTACACGAATTCCGTATTCCCTGACTTCTTGGGCAACTGAGCCGGAAAATCCTTGAACTGCATATTTAGTTGCAGTATAGGCTGCCCCATTAGGAATGGTATAACGGGCAACGTCAGATGAAATATTAATAATTGTTCCTGATTTTTGATCTTTCATATGCGGGAGAACAGCCTTTGTAGCAAGGAATACACCTTGAACATTTACTTCAAACACCTTTTTCCATTCTTCCAATGAGACTTCCTCTGTTAATTTAAAGAAGCCTAACCCGGCGTTATTTACAAGAAGATCAATTGAACCATATGCTTCGAGTGTCTTTTTCACAACTGCCTTCATGTCCTCTTCCTTGGAAACATCCGCTTGTACTGGCAATACATTGTCATAACCCATTTTCTTCAATTCTTCGGCTGTTTCAGATACTTGTGTAGAACTCCCGACAATTGTAAGTTTCATTCCACTTTCAGCTAATTTCACAGCAATTTCCTTGCCAATTCCTCGAGACCCGCCAGTAATAATCGCAATTTGATCTTTAAGCATATTTTTCTCTTCCCTTCATGTTGATGTTCTAGGTGTTTTATTAAATATTAACTAAATTTCTTGAACCAATTTCATTTTACTGTCCACTAACTCCATAAAATCATTCTCAATCGTACGCAATTTTGCTTTACTTTCTTCAAGACTTAAACTATTTACCCCAAAATAGAATTTGACTTTTGGCTCCGTTCCAGATGGTCTTAAACAAACCCATGAGCCATCAGTGAAAGTATATTTTAAAACATTCGATTTTGGTAAATTAATTTTTTCTTCTTCGCTATTCGTTACACGAATGCTTGTTAAGTAATCTTCCGTTGTTGAAGTAGTCAAGTCGCCAAGACTTGTAATGGGCTCCTTCCGGAACGATGCTAATAATTGTTGAATAGTCTCTGCCCCTTCTTTTCCTTTTAAGGTTAAGGAACGAAGGCCTTCTTGATAATACCCGTACTTTTCAAACACCTGCATCAGTCCATCATAAAGGGACATGTCTTGTTTTTTATAAAATGCACACACTTCTGTCGCTAAGAGGGCTGCTTGAACCGCATCCTTATCACGAGCAAAATCACCGATCAAATATCCATAGGATTCTTCATACCCAAATAAGAATTTCCGATCACCAGTTGCCTCATATTCATTGATTTTTTCAGCAATAAATTTAAATCCTGTTAAGACATCAACCGTTTCTAATCCATAAGCAGCAGCAATTTTTCTACCAATTTCAGATGTTACAATTGTTTTTAAAACCACTCCATTTTCCGGCAGATTTCCTTTTTCCTTTTTCTGCGTAAGAATATAATCAAGAAGTAGTGCACCTGTTTGGTTTCCCGTGAGTACAACGTATTCTCCTTCAGGATTAAGAGCAGCAATTCCTAACCGATCCGCATCAGGATCCGTCGCAATGAGCAGATCCGCCCCTGCTTTTTTTCCATCGCGAATGGCTAATTCAAAGGCTGCATGTTCTTCAGGATTAGGACTTTTTACAGTTGAGAATTCCGGATCTGGAAGTTCTTGTTCTTTTACTACTGTTACATTTTTATAGCCCAAGGCAGCTAGCGCAGCACGGACAGGCTTATTAGCGGTACCGTGTAAAGGGGTAAAGACGATGTTAAGCTCTGTTTCTTCCGCAAGGTTTGGATTCTCTGAAATAGTTCTTAATTTTTCAATATAAGCATCATCAATTTCAGCACCGATTGTTTTAATTAATCCGGCAGCTTGCAATTTTTCTTCACTGTCAACTTCTATTAGTAATTCATTCTCGATCTCATTTACCTTGGCAATAACCTGATCAGCACTCTCTGGCGGAAGCTGACCACCGTCCGAGCCATAAACCTTATAGCCATTATATTCAGGCGGATTATGACTAGCGGTAATGACAATACCTGAGAAGGCATTTAAGTATCTAAGTGCAAATGATAATTCAGGGGTCGGTCTTAACTCTTCAAAAACATAGGTTTGGATTCCTTTTGAAGCTAAAGTTTTAGCTGCCTCCATTGCAAATTCAGGCGATTTATGACGTGAATCAAATGCAATCACAACACCGCGTTGTTTTGCTTCGATTCCTTGGTTTTCTATGTATGAAGCTAGACCAGCCGAGGCTTTGCGCACAGTATAAAGGTTCATTCGGTTAGTTCCAACCCCGATTTCACCTCGCATACCACCAGTTCCAAATTCTAAATTCTTATAAAAAGCCTCTTCTAATTGTCTTTCATCCTTGAAGATTTCAGTTAATTGACTTTTTAATTCAGTATCTAATCCTTCAAAATCTATCCAACCTTTGGCTGTTTGTTTCCAATCCATAGAATTCCCTCCAATTTCTGTCTACTTATATTGTTTCTAATTTCATGTTTGTTACTCCTCTTAAAATGCCTTGAAATTAGTCGACAATTTTCGCAGTATTAAACGAATTATTATTTTACTTTCATTAACTATATTACATTAAAATTAGTAATAATTAGTATAAAAAAAATAAAAGGCCTGCAATTTGCAGACCAGAACTTTTCTTCTTTATATGAGCAACTCATTATCAGCATTTGAATAAATACTTAGCATATGATTTTTAATACATCTTTCTTCTTGAAAATGCTCATATTTAAATGGAAACAATAATCCAAATTCCTGCAACGTCTCAACATTTTTATCAAATAATATTGAGTACTGACCATCGAGTTGAGTGGCCTCGAGAATAGATATTAATGTTTGAATACTTGTCATTACCAGAAAGGCATCTTTTAATGTATTAAAATCTTCAGATGTATGCAAAACTTTTAATTGTTCAAATTGACAAATCTCCTCATCAGAAAAATAGAGAGGAAAAATATTCGAATAGATGTACCTCACCAGCCCATTTATTTCCTTTTCTTGACTTGGTGTCGAGGCAAAAACAATTTTCACTAATCTAACCCACCTTTGCCATCGCTTATTTCTGTCTAATTGTATATCATTAGAATAACATAACTAAGTCGGCAGTTACGGTGGTAATTATAACCTGAAGGAGAATTAAATGCTAAAAACAACGCGAATAGGGGATTGGTTTCAACTGACAATTCCTTTAGAATGGAATGGAAAAACTGTTGCAGATATTTTTCGGAATATTTGGGAGGCCCCCAAAAAAGTGACTCATTCTTTTAGAATGGATAAAAAGGTATTAGTAAATGGTGACCCGGCTAATTGGAATACCCCACTCAGCCAGGGTTCAAAGCTACAAATTAACCTTTTTGGGGAAGAAGAATTACAAATCACACCCAACTACCTAAATGTTGATATCCTTTATGAAGACGACCATGTAATCGTCCTCAACAAACCACCTTTTATGAATACTCATCCAAATGACCCAAAAGCAGATATAAATACTCTTGTTAATGCGGTTCAATATTACCTGCAAGCAAATGGGGAAATAAGAAATATACGCCAGGTTCATCGATTAGACCGCGATACCTCAGGGGCTATTCTTTTTGCTAAACATGCTTTAGCAGGCGCTATTTTAGATAATATGCTTGAAAAACGAGAGATAAAAAGAACCTACGTTGCTTTGGTTCATGGGGTTGTAAAGCAAAGCAACGGAACTATAAAGGCTGCAATTGGCCGGGACCGCCATCATGCAACAAAAAGAAGAGTTTCTCCAACAGGCCAGGACGCACTTACCCATTACATAGTCTTAAAGGTAGACAAAGCCAAACAACTGTCCTATGTAAAATGTTGGCTCGATACTGGAAGAACCCATCAAATCAGGGTTCATTTAAGTTATCTGGGCCATCCCCTTGTGGGAGATATTTTGTATGGTGGTAAACCATTGGTTAAAAGACAAGCACTCCACGCTGCCAAGCTTAAATTTATTCATCCATTTACTCAGGAAAGAATTATTTGTCACGCCCCATTTTTAGATCAACCTATTATTTTTAAAGATATTGATATTTATTCACTTTAAATAAACATCGAAAAAGCCTCCTGATATCGGAGGCTTTTTCAATGTTTATTTATCTGTCTGTTCTTCTAAAGGATCGCATTATGAAGCTTAGCAGCAGGGCTAAGACTGCAGCCCCAATGATTGCTGGAATTATCGCAAAATCAGCAACCCTTGGCCCCCAATCACCTAGAACCGCTGTCCCAAGCCATGCCCCAACAAAACCTGCAATGATATTACCAATGATTCCTCCCGGTATATCTCTTCCAACGATAAGACCTGCTAACCATCCAATAATCCCACCAATAATTAATGCCCAAATGAAATTCATTCAGAACACTCCTTTTCAGTATTCAATTATTTTGTCTCAGGTAGTATTGGAAAAGTAACTCATTTTTCATGCTACCTGTACCATTAAAATACCCTATTTTCAATTTTATACTCAAAAAGAAAAAAATCCTCCAAGGGAGCTTAATACATAAATCAATGAATTTGGGTAAAATTAAAAAAGTCTATAATACAAAAATAAACTATTCAAAACATTCTAATGTTAAGTTTTTGTAAATTTGTTATGAAATTGTTTCTTTTTTCGACATTTTTCCATAAAATTATTTGGGTTGGTGTACAACACTTGTTTATATGAAAATGGGGGTAATAACATGGCATTCAAAAAAGCTGATAAATTTATGGTTTTACTTAGTCATATTTCTGCTAACCTTAAAGAAAGTGCAAATTTCTTCACTGATTACAAACTAAAAAATGTGAGTGATTTGAAAATCTTCTCAGAGAAGATGAAGGAACTTGAAACAAAGGGAGATTCATTCGTTCATGAAGTAATCAAAGAATTGAATGATGCTTTTATCACTCCAATTGAACGTGAAGACATTCTTCATCTTGCGATGAGCATGGATGATGTACTCGATGGACTTGAAGGATGTGCAGCATTATTTGAAATGTACTCAATCACAAATGCTGATGACTATATGAAGAAATTTGTGGATGCCATTCAGGCTAGTGTCCATGAAATTGACAAAGCGGTTGAATTGCTCTCTAATAAAAAGTTACAACAAATTAGAGAACATGCAATTAAAATAAAGGATTACGAATCTAACTGCGATAATATCTTGCGCCAGTCGATTAAAAATTTATTTACTGTCGAAAAGGATCCCATTCGTATTATTCAATACAAGGAAATTTACGAAAATCTTGAAGATATTGCAGACTATTGCCAAACGGTTGCTAATACACTCGAAACCATTATTATGAAAAATGCTTAAGGAGCAAAAATATGAGCGTTGTATTAATTCTAACAATTTTAATTGTAATTGGTGCTCTTGCATTTGACTTTATTAATGGATTCCATGATACCGCAAATGCAATTGCTACCTCTGTCTCAACAAAAGCCCTAAAACCCCGCCAAGCAATTTTGTTAGCAGCAGTAATGAATTTTATTGGGGCATTGACATTTACTGGAGTAGCAAAAACTATTTCTAAGGACATCGTAGATCCATTCTCACTTACTGGTGGTCATACAGGATCAATTGTTATTTTCGCAGCATTATTATCAGCTATTATTTGGAACTTACTCACATGGTATTATGGTATCCCCAGCAGCTCTTCGCATGCAATTATCGGTTCTATTGCTGGTGCTGCCATTGCTGCCAAAGGCTTTGAAGTGATAAAATATGAAGGTTTTTTAAAGATTCTTGAAGCTCTAGTTCTATCACCTATTTTGGCATTTACTGTTGGTTATATTGTTTATAGCATTTTTAAAGTCTTCTTCAAGAACTTTAATTTAACTAAGACCAATCGAAACTTTCGTTTTATCCAAATTGCTACAGCGGCCTTGCAATCCTATTCACACGGGACCAACGATGCACAAAAATCAATGGGGATTATTACTATGGCGTTGCTGGCTAATGGTTATCTGACAACTGATGAAGTCCCTTTTTGGGTTCAGGTTTCCTGTGCGATTGCAATGGGGCTTGGTACCTCGATTGGCGGATGGAAGATCATTAAAACAGTGGGCGGGAAAATCATGAAGATTCGCCCGATAAATGGTGTTGCAGCTGATTTAACGGGTGCAGCGATTATTTTTGGAGCAACCTTCATCCATTTACCTGTTAGTACTACTCATGTCATTTCTTCAGGGATACTAGGTGTAGGTGCATCCCATCGTCTTAAAGGAGTAAAATGGGGTACGGCTCAGCGGATGTTAATTACGTGGGTAATAACACTTCCAATAACGAGCGTATTAGCAGGTATCATTTATTTCATAATGAATATTTTCTTTTAAATTCAACCAGAGATTCTGGTTGTTTTTTTTGACTCGTTTTCCTGGCTCTTTTTTTGTAAAATCACTTCTAAATGGATGAAACCTTCATATTTTATCTAGGAGGACATGTTTTGGGGTGACATTGTGAAGGAAAAAATCGTTGCTATGCTACTAGGAAGTTTGCTGCTGAGCCTTGGGGTCAATGGATTCTTAGTACCCTACCACCTGCTGGATGGAGGGGTAATTGGCTTAGGATTAATCATTCATTATTTTTACGGGTGGCCGACTGGACTGAGTATTATTCTATTAAGTCTTCCTTTATATGTTCTAGCATGGATCTTTGAGAGACGTTATTTTTACTATAGTCTGCACGGGCTTATCATTTCTTCATTTTGTATTGATTTTCTTTCATTCATGAATGGAAAAATCCATATGGGTATATTACCAAGTACGATAATTGGAGGATTACTTGTCGGTGTTGGTATAGGTCTCATGCTGCGTTATGAAACAAGTACGGGTGGGACAGATTTACTTGCCCAGATTTTAACTAAGTTTACTTCCGTAAATGTCGGCATCATCATATTCATTATTGATGGGTTGGTGATAATGAGTGGGCTTCAGGTGGTGGGATTAGAAAAGTTCTTCTATTCCCTTCTTACGATCATTTGCGTTGGATTAATGACAACCTTAACTGTTAGTGGTAATAAGAATGAACATTTCCCGTATTATTAAAAAAAACGCTGGCCCCTAAGCCAGCGTTTTAATCTGTATTCTTACTCACCTTAAGATCCGTCGTTCTATAGACCTCTTCCATGATTCCATAGGATTTTTTCAATCGTTCATAATAGGTTGGCTTCTCCCACTTATTCCATTTGTAGAAAAATACATCAGATTGTTGAAGCTGATTATTAACTGCTTTAGGCAATGTTTGCTTGATCGCCCCTTTTTCTGTTGTCACTAAAGCAACCCTAATCCCAGTAATCTCCGCACTTCCTGCCAACCCACTTTCCCATAAATCTCCCATTACTTCTTTTAAACTAGGGTCTTTAACATTCAATAACTGCCACGCGATCCTGCCTTCAATAACCTTCTTATCATTACTGATACTAATATCGGTTAAAGAATCGAAGTCTTTATTTTTGGGATTACCATTTCCAAACTTCAGTTTTCCAGTCTCGTAGCCCTCAAAAGGAATAATCGTCTTTGTTGATGGAATCCTCAATTCTTTACTTAGGGCAAGTCTAATTGGATGAAAAACCCCATTATTTTTCCTGCTTACATAAGCCTGTTCGTCAATCATCTTCAATAGGTGCGCATACTGAAAATAGAAAGTATCATAGTAACTATCTACCAATATCCTTGAATGATTAGTGCCTGCCAGTTTTACCAAAAAGTCAATACCGAAGTCTGTCTTTACAGAGTTCTTATCTGTTAATGTTATAGTGGTTTGGCCTTGTTTATTGATGGTATCAAGCAACAGGAAAGTTCCTTGGTTAGCAGAATCAACGGGTCGATTATACTTTAGAAGAAAATAGAAATATCCGTTATCCGAGGAAAACCGAACTTCCTTTATCGTGTTTTTCTTTTCTTTGGCTAGATAACCTTTCCTAACTCCTGCCAAATCCCAATCCTTAGTGATACCGTCAACAAGGATTACTTGTTCCTTTTTTCCTGGTTCAAAACCTTTGATACCAAAGTGCTGTTCATTTGTTTGTACGTTGTTCCAATAGGGTCTTCGATCCGGATTATCAAAATCCATAGTGTTCCACGTCCGTTTAAACCATTCATCCTGCCAAGAGAAGACAAGCCCGCCCATATAACCTTCAGAAACAATCGATTGATAAAGATATCTATTAATTTCCCCTTGTTCCTCCTCAGAATGAAGGCCTTGGTTCATTCCATAAGCGTTCTTATGTGTTAAACCTCTTGAAGCCGGCACACCATATTCTGCAACAAGTACAGGCATTTGATGGGCTGAACGCAGGTCATTTAGATAACCGGCATAATTGTTTTTCTTCCCCTTTGAATCGACATAGTTAAGGTATGACTTCTCATAGTTAAGAAAATCAGGATAATAGGGATATATATGATAGGAAGCGAAGACCCCTGAAGAAAATTGCTTGGCTGCTTTAATATGGTTAGGATTAACCGAAACCATATCCTCATTTTCAAGCGGTTCTGCCGGATGTTTCAACAAATCAGTTGTTACCCAGTTTGTAAAACTCATTGAGTGTTGCCACTGGTATTGTTTAGCTTCATAATCAGCCGCAAAATCCATTAAGCCAGCCAACCAAATTTCAAATGGATTTGCCTTTTCTGTTTTAAAGTAATTGCCAGTAAATTGACCAATTTTTGTGTGCTTCGCATTCGTATTCTTGACCATCGCGGGGTCCCATTCTGTACCGACTATTATTCCTATTACATATTTTGAAATATCGTGTGTATAACTACCTGAAGCATGTCCAGGTCTGTCAGGAATCACTGCTTTACCATGTATACTATCTATCATATTTTTAATTTCTAACTTTGCATCTTCTAGATTAATCTTTGCAAATGCATCTTGAGTATGAATAAGATTCTCCTCATTTACCCATGTACCATGAAATAGATACAACGGCTTTTTCGCGATTTGATTATATTCATAAAAGGCTTCATAAAATTGAGGCGGATGAAGCGTATAAATTCTGATAGCATTTGCATTCATTGCGCCAATTTCTTTAAACCAACGGAAGTACTCCTCTTTTGTTATCGCAGTCTCACCAGGAAAGTTTCCTGGCTTTCCTATCCCCATATTCACTCCTTTAATTAAAAGATTCTCCCATTTTCCTGTTCTTAGGACCTGTATATACGAATCTCCTGTCTTGCTGTTTATCTTAATCCCATCATTCTCTGCCAATTCCACATTTTCTTGATTGTCTACATGGTGCAATCCATTTTTTAAAATATCCTTCATTAATGGAACGTACGTTTTCCAATAAAAAGAATTGTTTGCTCCAATATTTCTTTTCCATGCATCAAGCCCTTTTGTTTGGTAAATCGCAGGAACATCAGATTCATCTGCAAAATCCCCTGAAAAATAGTAGGAGGAGTATTTCGCATTTTGGTGATAAATGACTGCTGGGAAATTTGCTGGAATATCGAAACCTGCAAGTGTTTCCTTGGCTTTTTTTGAAATCGGCAATTTATATGAAGCAAGAACTTCATCCTGATCTTTAGCATCAATAATATCAAACCAATACTTATAGTTCCCCTGAATATCTTTCTTAAAATATTTATTTCCTTTATTAGTTAATTGAAAAAGCAGCCCCTCATCTTGAACATCTTTATTGCCAATAACAACAACATAATTATTTTTACTAACAAAAACGAATCCCTCACCAGTAAATGACCATTTCTTGGTTTGTTGTTGATAACTTTTCTTTACCCATTCAGGTACTTCCTTACTATTTAGGTCGGAAAAATAACGTCCAATCCAACCGGACCATTCTACATTTAGTAAATTAGAGATTTTCGCTTTGGCGGTTTCCGAAGTTGGACTAGCAAACGTATTAAATTCTGCAATTAACGTCTTTCCCTTCGATTGGATAAGGGCCTTTTCAATTTGATTGACTTCATTGGATTTTAGTCCGCCGTAAATTTTTTCCGATCGTTTTCCAGACGGATTCTGTCCGAAAAACTCCTCTTTATATACCCCGTATTGATCCGTTAAATAGAAAACATCATATTTTTGTAAATCCTTCGGCAGAGGTGCAATTGTATATTTCTTTCCCTCCTGCGGTTTAAAACCTCTGTAATCCTCGGTATCAGAATAAGGAACTTGTCCATTTTTAAAATATTTATCATTGTTTAATATCCAAACAAGCCCCTTATGTTCCCTATAGGAAGGATTAGGTACCGTCTTGTCGACAATTAACACGTTTAATTTTTTTGCAGGTTGAATTTGCCATAACCAAAAAGGACATGTCAAAATTATCAAAAAAAGAATGGTATAGATGATTAAATACATGGGTTTTTTCATTCAGAAACACCTTTTCTTTTCATTTCTCCCCAACTTCTATCCCCCATTATCATTTGCCATATCCCCTCACAACGCCAAAATACGGTCAGCGGCCGATACCAAATGGTTTCAGTTAGAGAGTATAAAAACAATTTAACAATATCAGATACTTTCGGATACTTTGTTAGGCTCCATTCTTCTAGTAGAACCGCTGACATGGAAAAAATAGACCCATATAAACAAGAAAGAAGAAATAATAAAATAGAAAATTCAACATAAATGCCTCCTAAAAATAAACAGAAGAACATAAATAGATATCCTGATAGCTCAATCACAGGTCCAAAAAATTCAACGATCCAAAAGTATGGGAAAGATATGAAACCAATCAATCCGTACTTCGGGTTAAAAGTTATCTTTTTATGTGTCCATAGGCTTTCAAACAGGCCTCTATGCCAACGTCTCCTTTGCCTGCGTAAGAAGGTAATGTCTTCAGGAACCTCCGTCCAACAAACCGGGTCAGGTACATAAACAATCTTTTTCTTAATATTTTTTTCCTTTAAGAGTCGATGGATTCTAACGACTAATTCCATATCTTCCCCAACAGTATCTGTTCGATAACCACCTGCTGTAATTACCCAATGCTTAGAAAAGACACCAAATGCACCTGAAATGATTAATAATAGATTATGACGACTTAAGCCAATTCTCCCCATTAAAAAAGCACGTAAATATTCGATGATTTGCATAACGACCAGTGGATTATTCGATAAACCAATTTTTTGAATATGCCCGTTTTTGATTTGACAACCATTTGCGATTCGAACACTTCCGCCCGAGGCAATTACCTCTTCGTTCGAGTCAATTATAGGCTTCATTACCTTTAAAAAAGCATCCGGTTCTAGTACTGAATCTCCATCTAATGAACAAAAATAGGGGTAATGGGAAAAGTTTAAACCCACATTAAGTGCGTCCGCCTTCCCTCCATTTTCCTTGTCAATCAGAAACAAATTGGACAGAATGGCTGATTGATAAATCTTACGAATCGGTTTTGTTTCGACCTGTTTTCTTACCACTCGTTTTATTTCCTTCATATCGTAGTGTTCAATTACTTTTTCAAGTGTTTGATCGGTTGAACCGTCATTCACCACAATCACTTCAAATGTAGGGTAATTAACGCTTAATAATGAGCGCACACTCTGAATAATACCAGCTTCTTCATTGTAAGCTGGGACGATAATGGATACCGGCTTGGTATAAAATTCATCCTCGTAATCCTCATAGGCTTGAACTCTATCTAGCTGATATTCCTTCCTAAGATGGAAAAAAGAGATAACCAAAATGGCAGAATAGAAAATAATGACAACGACCATATAGATAGCTATAAACCACGCAAAAAAAGTTACCACATCTCCCCATTGCAAAACAGTCATTGTCTATCCCCCTTTGTGAAGCCATTCCCAGGCCATATCTTTCGCAAATGCATCTTTGGATGTTTCTAATACTTCCCGCAAAATGTCATACCCATTTGGAAATTGACAGATTGCCTGACCAGCCTGCGACCGAACCCACCATGTTTGATCATGCAAAAGTTCAATCAGTCTCGAAATCGCTTTGACTTCTTTTATTGAACCAACTAGTTTAGCGGCAACCATTCTTTCTTCCCACTTGGCGGAATAAAGAAGTTCTAGGTAAGGTTCTGTATTTTTTACATAACCAATTTCAGATAATGCCTTTAAGGCTCTAAGCCTAATTTCCCCTTTATAGGAAGAAAAAACATTTTCAAGGAAGGATAGATATTTTAGGCCTCTTTTTATAGAAATTACATCAAGAATTGCTTTTTGTAAGGGAGGACTACTTTTATGAAAATGAAGTATAAACTGCTCAAATTGTTGTTCGTCGAGGCGGATTATTATGATACGATACTCAAATTCAGAGAAAGGCTGATAGTAGGTTGTTAACAAATCAAATAATTGTCCAAATTGGAATAAAGCAAGGATTCTTAAAGAATGAATAAGTTCTGTGTGGGAAAGATTTTTTTTCTTTGTTAGCGTGTAGATATCATCGATCAGGAGATTCAATTGGAAATCCTCAATATGGTAGAGGGTATTCATCCGTTGGCTCCACCGCTTACTTTTTAGTTGCTTACGATAATAATCAGCCAAATACATGGAAGCTAATTCTGATAAACGTTTCTTTTCATCTACCCCCTCCAAAACTTTGCTATACTTACCTAGAAGTTCTTCGATCGCTCTCTGTTCTAGGACGGATTTAGGGTCCAGCCCCCTTGAATACCCTCCCTCCATAAGCATTGTAAAAAGGATCGATTGGTATTTTTCAATATATTGTTTTATCGCCTTCCTATTTTCTATCTCTATTGCTTTCCTTATCGTTAAGTATATTAGTAAAATCACTAATATTCCTAAAACGGTAACGGTTAGAATTGTTAGGAAATATAACTCATTTTTCAGCATTCTATTTCATCCTTTTAATTAACCTTTCTATCCTTGCTTGAAGTTCTTTAATACTAAAAGGTTTGGTCATATAATCATCTGCACCATGCTTTAAGGCTCTTTCAATATCCAATTTATTTTTCCTCCCAGTCAGCATAAGGACATGAATATTTCCCCATACTCCTATCTTTTTAACCTTCTGGAGGACTTCCATTCCATCCATGATAGGCATAACTCCATCAATTATTAATAGATGTTCTCCCTCTGCCTCTAAGCGCCTTGTTTCAAAGAATTGTAGACCATCTTCAAATACTTCCAGATTTAGTTCATAATCTTCAAAAGCCATCGCCTTAATTATTCTTTCTAGTATTGTTCGAATAATTTTATCGTCATCAATGACTGAAACGTTCAAGGGCATTTTAGTACTTCGATTGTTTAAGTCCATAAACGACCTTCTCTCTGATTCAAAAAGATAAACAGACTTTCTCTGTATTTGATTCATTTCTGTTACTATTCCCTATTTTCTGCACAGATTGAATGTATATAAAGTTTATTATTAATAAATCCATCTGTCACGTACAACATGCAAAAAAAGTCGAATAATATTAATATTTGTCGAATATTTCGGAATTGGATGAAACAAAAAAGGATCCATTGAACTGGACCCCATGCTTATTATATTAAGTTTTTAACCTTATTCGTACAGCTCTCCATTGCAGCTGTAATGGATCCCCGAAATTGCTTTTCCTCAAGGGTAACAACGGCTTCAATCGTTGCACCTCCAGGAGTACACACATTATCTTTTAATTCGCCAGGATGTTTTCCAGTGTCAAGGACCATTTTAGCCGCTCCTAGTACAGCTTGAGCAGCAAGCCGATAAGCCTGATCCCTTGGTATTCCCTGCCTAACCCCTCCATCTGCCATTGCTTCAATGAGCATATAAACATACGCCGGTGAAGAGCCACTGATTGCAGGTACAGCATCCATTAGTTTTTCATCTAGCCGCTCGGTCTTACTAAAGGTGTGGAACAAGCGCTCCACCTCACTAATTTCAGATTCATCAAGATAAATATTAGCACAGATTGCACTCATTCCTTCGCCTACTAGTGAAGGAGTATTAGGCATGGTTCGCACGGCCTTTACTTGGAATCCAAATGATTGTTCGATATCCATTAATGAAATTCCAGCTGCAATCGTTATAATAATCGCAGATGGTTTAATCTCATTTTTTATTTCTTTTATTACATTTACATAGAGTTCAGGTTTCACTGCAAGTATTAGTATGTCTGCATATCCAGCAATTTCTCGATTATTTAATGTTGTGAGAATCCCGTATGTTTTTTTTATGATCTCGATCGTTTTTTCTGAATTAGCGCTAGCCATAACGTTTTCTTTAGGAATTAGTTGTGATTTTATAATTCCCTCAATCATGGCCTGAGCCATTTTTCCAGCTCCAATAAAACCTATTTTCTTTTTCATATTTTCTCCCCACTTACTTATACATTTCATTCTCAAGGACGATAATATTTTCTTTGTAATTTGTTCTCCCAATTTCTTTTGTATTCTCAACCAACCTATATATATTATCACAACATTGTTTAGCACCAATAACTAATAATGGCACCCCAATGAAATCGATTTTTAAACCCCTTGAGAAAAGTCCACCCATTGACATGGCAAAAGGCACCGTTGGCGAAGTATTGGAAAAGACGATTTTTTCCTCAAATTTAAATTTTTCTTGCAGCAATAAACTCATTTCTTTTAATGCTGGGACCACATATTTATTCCTTTTCCGTCCAATTGTGTATACAGGATGGCCCTCCTCATCATTCCCATGGAAAATGAGTTTTCCAAAGTCTTCCTTCGTTAATTTATTGAAATAATTCACATTTAATATTTCTTCTTTTGTAAGTTTCCGCTCAGATTGTGGTAATTGTTTTAAATGATAGGCAGCTGCTAAAGACGTTGTATGCGTTCCACCATAATCATTATAGATATAAATCATAGCAATCATCCTTTTTTTTTACTATGTATAATATGCTCAATAAAGCAACTGCCAATTCTAGGTATAGACCATGTAAAAAAAGAAGTTTATCGCAAAAGGATAAACTTCTCTAGAACTTACTTATTTAAATCTTTAGGTGAAAAAGCTCCAGGAAGTAGGTCTTTCACTTTGAGTTTTAAAATATCACCCTTTAAATTTGTCAACACAACTTCCATTTCCGGATCACAAAGTTCTGAAATCACCTGACGACAGGCTCCACATGGAGAAACTGGTCCCTCAGTATCCGCCACTACAACGAGTGAATTAAATTGTGTAACACCCTCCGAGTACGCTTTAAACAAAGCGGTTCGTTCCGCACAGTTTGTCATGCTGTATGCCGCATTTTCGATGTTACAGCCATGAAACACCTGACCATCTTTTGCTAAAAGAGCTGCACCAACTTTAAAATTTGAATAAGGCACGTAGGCAAACTCTCGCGCTTTATTCGCTTCAACGATTAAGCTGTTTTTTTCCATCATCTTCACGCTCCGCCAAGGAAATTTAATGCTGAACTAATTTTGTAATCCATTCAAATAGGATTCCGCCAAAATACACCCCGAAAATTCCCATTACTCCTGATAATACTGGGGGAGCAGGTATTGGAAGCTTTAAAAATTTAAACAACAAGCCAACTATTAATCCGGCAATTAATGCCAATATTACGTCTCTCATCTAATTAACCTCACAAAAATATTTTTAGTAATTACTTAAAGACAGCTCACCCTTACTGATTGAAACACCAGAACTTGCACCAATGCGAGTTGCTCCAGCTTCTACCATAGCAAGTGCATCTTCACGACTGCGGACGCCACCTGAAGCTTTTACGCCAATTTCAGGTCCGACTGTTTGACGCATTAAGCGTATATCTTCAGCTGTTGCACCGCCTGTAGAAAAACCTGTAGATGTTTTTACATAGTCTGCCCCAGCTTTTACAGAAATTTCACAAGCTCTTATTTTTTCTTCTTTTGTTAATAGGCAAGTTTCAATAATTACCTTTACCAATGCTTTTCCTTTTGCAGCTTCAACAACAGCTGCAATATCTCTTTCAACCAAATCATCCTGCATATCTTTAAGCGCAGCGACATTAATTACCATATCAATCTCATTAGCACCGTTTTCAATTGCATTCATTGTTTCAAATGCTTTGGTTTCTGGTGTAGTTGCCCCCAGTGGAAAACCAATTACGGTACATACTTTTACTTCTGGAGTATCTGCAAGCATTTTAGCTGCTGTATTTACCCAAGTAGGATTAACACAAACAGATGCAAATAAAAGCTCTTTCGCTTCTTCCACTAATTTTATAATTTCTTCTTTTGTTGCATCTGCTTTTAATAATGTATGATCAATCATTCTGACAATATTTTGAGACATAATGTTCGTCCTCCCTGTTTCCTGGTTATTTATTTAAAGATTTTAATGTTATTTATCACAAGGTAACTATACCAAACTAACTGAACATTTGTAAATACATTTATGAACAAATGTAAAATTTTTATTTTACTTAATGCTTATCAAGCAAGAATTGCGCCGTAAACTGATCCGTCACTAGCACATTGGCGTACCCGCCTTTTAATGCGCCGTAAATTCCCTCAATTTTATTCGGTCCACCTGCAACAAGAATCGAATGTTCCTTTTTCTTTAAATCATTTAGATCTACGCCAAGCGTTCTTTCATTTAAGCTCTCGTTGCAAATTTCTCCTGATTCATTAAAAAAACGCGAGCAAATATCACCGACTGCCTTACCAGACAAGGACTCCAAATCACTGTCTGTAAAATAGCCGAGCTGAAATAATAATGAGTCGGTCTTGATCGGACCGATCGTAAAGAGCGCTATATTAGACTGACTACCTAACTCAAGGATCTTGCGAATATGGCGATCCGCCTCCATTGCCTGTTTTACAACAACGTGATCTACAATTGCCGGGAGGGGAAGATTGTGAGGCGTTGTATGAAATGCTTTACCAAAAAGATATAAAATTTCAGATGCATACGTATTTGTTTCCGAGTGGCTCACGCCGCCCTTTAGTTGAACAACCTTCACACCTTTTACCAACTTCTGCTTGAGTTCAACTGCCACATGGTATAAAGTAGTTCCCCATGTCACTCCTATTATGTCATCATCCGTAACAATTTCATCAAGATAAATGGCTGCCTTTTCACCAAGATAATTCTTAATGAAATGATCTTCATATTGGGGAATTGAAGCGACAATCGCCTTTTTAAGGTTAAACTTTTGTTCAAGTTCCGTTGCCAGATTCTCTACATCTTCTGTCGGATCCATGATACTGATTTGAACAATCCCATCACTTTTCGCCTGCTGTAATAAACGGGATACAGTAGGGCGGGAAACACCGAGCTTCTTGGCAATTTCATTTTGATTATAATCCAATAGATAATATAGCTTAGCTGCTTCGATGACTTTTGTTAATTTTTCACGGTCCACTGTTATCACCTTGTTTTTTAATATTTTCTTTATTGTAACAAAAAAGATGATTGATTTCATTTTGTTTTACATTTGTAAAAATTAATTTGAATTTTATTTCATTCTTTTAAGAATAAGGCTATCCTCATCTGGTGAATTTTCATCCTCTAAAATGGGGAAGATTTATTAGACATCCATCTGATTAGATGACTTACGAAAAAGACAACAAAAAGTCATCCGCTGTTCAACAGTTCTTCTGTATACTGAAATAAGGAAGAAGATTCCTTTCTGAGGAGGCGATACATTGCTAAAATTAGGTGGATATATTTATCAAAAACGAAAATGGGTCCTGGCATTTTGGATTATCATTATTTTGCTATTAGGATTTTTTGCTCTAAAATTACCTAACGTTCTAAGCGGAAATGGTTTTGAGTATAAAGGAGAATACAATCAAACACGAAATATCCTTGAACAAGAATTCGGGCATCCGAAATCCTCGATCATCCTTGTGTTTGAAAAACATAAAACCGTCAGTGATGATATTTTTAAAAGGTTCATTTTAGACACATTTGATAAAATTACCACAAAGCATGTTGGAAAACAGGTTATTTCCCCTTTTGAACGGGAAGGGATGGTAGATGATAATTATGCCTACGGGCTGATTACTTTTAACAAGAATGCAGAAAGCCTGGGAAAAGAAATTAATCAATTAAAAGCGCTGCTTGGAAATAAAAAAGGCTTAAAGGTCACTATGACCGGTGAACCAATTATTGTTCAGGATCTAAATACCGCAAGCCAGGAAGATTTAGCGAAAGCAGAAATGATTGGTCTGCCAATTGCCTTAATCGTTCTGATCCTTGCGTTCGGAGGTCTCGTTTCAGCATCCCTTCCAATTGTGATTGGGGTTGTTTCTATATTATGTACAATGGGAACCGTTTACTTTTTTAGTTATGCTACGGATTTAACCATCTTTATATTAAATATAGTCCCAATGATAGGGTTGGCCCTTAGTATTGACTTTGCCTTGTTGTTTATCAATCGGTACAAAGAAGAACTAAAAACAAAATCCATACAATCTGCTATTGAAATAACCGTTTCAACGGCGGGACGATCCATCATCTTTTCAGGTCTATGTGTTTTTATTGGCTTATCTGCCCTTTGGTTTATTAAAATCGATATATTTCAAAATGTAGCACTAGGCGGAATGACCGTAGTGTTACTCTCTGCTTTTTGTGCATTAACCTTTCTCCCTGCACTGCTCGCGGTATTGGGAACCAAAATCAACAAATTAAGTTTACTGCCCGTTCGAGACGAGCAAACAAGTATCTGGCATCGATTTGCAAAATTTGTGATGAGACGGCCTATTCTCATGACAATTACCGCCCTTGTGATACTTTTGTCTGGATTGGTGCCCCTTAAAGAAATGATTTTAGCCATTCCCGGAACTGAATCTCTACCGCCAAATTACCCTTCACGAGATGCCTTAGAAACATTTAAGGATCATTTCGTGGCAAAAGAAAAACGTGATGAGAAAAAAGTGACGATGGTCCTTGAAACAAAAGGTAGCATTTCTGAAATAAACAATCTTAAAAAAGTCAAAAAAGTGATTAACGATCTTGATGCAGATGTGCTTGTAAATTCAGTAGATTCACCATTTTCAGCGACTGGAATACAAGATGTGAAACAGCTTAATCAATTTCTCACCTATGGAAAAAATGCCAAGAATGCCCCAATTTCTAACTACTACATTAGAGATAATAAAATGCTTTTAGAGGTGTATTTAAATACTAGTGAACATTCTTCAAATGCACGACTGTGGGTAAGCGATTGGTCCAATAAAGATTTAGGGCTAAAAGCTTCATTTGGCGGACCGATTAAATTTGAGCAAGAAATTTTTTCGGAAATATTCCAAAAAGCTCCCTATGGTTTATTATTAATTGTCATTTCTACGTTCGTGATATTAATGGCAGCTTTCCGCTCCATTCTTATTCCATTGAAAGCTATCCTTATGAATATGTTAAGTCTTGGCTGCACCTTTGGAATAGTGGTATGGATTTTCCAGAAAGGGCATTTAGGAATGACACCAGTTGATATTGCTCTCATTTTACCTGTGTTTGTCTTTACACTTGTTTTTGGTCTATCAATGGATTACGAAGTATTTCTCATTTCGAGAATTCAGGAATTCTATTTAAAAACAGGTGATAATAGTGAGGCGACCATTTCCGGTTTGACCTATACCAGTAAAATTATCACCTCAGCTGCTGCCATTATGATTGTCGTTACCGGTGCATTTGCATTTACCGGAGTTATGCCTGTCAAACAACTGGGGGTAGGGATTGCGATCGCCATCTTCATTGATGCCACCGTTGTCAGAATGGTCTTAGTCCCCGCCCTAATGAAATTACTAGGGGATTGGAACTGGTGGTTTTTTGGCAAGGAAAGTAAAAAACAACCTAGTTCAAGTAGAAAACCAGCCTGATATCAGGCTGGTGGACATTACTTCTGCTTTTCTACTAAATTTTGTCCTTCATCCGCTTTATGAAGGACATTTCTTCTTCTTTTCAACCAAGTTTTGTCCTTCATCGACTCTAAGTTGCCTTGGTTATATATTTTTTGCATAAAGTTCGCTTGGAATTTTGCTTAATACGACATACAAACTCACAGGTTCTTTACCGCTATTATTAAAAGACATTTCTTCTTCACTGCTCACGTGAATCAAATCTGCCTCTGATACTTCTGATTCTTTTCCATCTATAACAATCGTACCGTTTCCTGTCACGACATAAAGATAAACCTCTGTACCCGGATGCTTATGTATTGGCAGTTGCTGCCCTGGTAAAAAATTCAAAACAAAAGCGGTTGTTTCTCCTTTTTTATAAATAATCCGTTTTGTAAATTTCTCTTCACTATATTCCATATATGATTTAACTGAATTCTTTTCCATTTACTATTCCTCCTTGGAAATCATTATATATCCATCTTAATTGAAAATGACTTTCAATTAAGTGAACCTTATCACTTTACATATTATGTCACAAACTTATTCTTTTATCAGAAAAAAGCCAGCTTTGATACAGCTGACATTCCTTTTAGGATATAGTGACGTTGACAAGTAATGCCCCCTTTTTTAGGGCCTGTTTATTTATATCTAGTAAATGATGCTTATCTTCAGAAAGGACCTTTTTTAATGACTCTATTACAGAATCCTCTGTAACAATCTTCGTTTGTTCCAAAAACGCCCCTAATAAAATCATATTGGCTACACGCGCGTTTCCAAGGTCGTTTGCCATATCGGTTGCGTTTAATTCAATTATCTTTAGGTCCTTTCGGTCTGAAATTCTAACAACTAACGATGAATCAATAATTAAAAGCCCACCGGGACGAACCTTAGGCTCAAACTTATCAAATGAAGGATTATTTAAAACGATGGCAGTCGATGGCATCGTAATGAGCGGAGAACCGACTGGTTCATCGCTTATAACAACCGCACAATTAGCTGTCCCTCCCCGTTGCTCCGGTCCATAAGAAGGGAGCCACGAAACTCCTTTTCCTTCTAGCATCCCTGCATAAGCAAGAAGCTGTCCCATCGACATAACACCCTGTCCGCCAAAGCCGGCAATGATAATTTCCTCGAGCATCAGTTTTTCCCTCCTTCTTTATTTTTGTATATACCCAGAGGATAAACCGGAACCATACAATCCTTCACCCATTCTAGGGATTCCGCAGGGTCTAGTCCCCAATTGGTTGGACATGTCGATAATATCTCTACCATTGAAAAACCTAATCCTTTTTTCTGTGTTTCAAACGCTTTTCGTATCGCCTTTTTTGCCTTTTGGATATGAGGAACATCATGTGACGAAACCCGCTCGATATAGGCGGCACCATCGAGTGTGGCAATCATTTCACATACCTTAATTGGTGAACCTTGGAGGCTGACATCTCTCCCGAACGGGGTAGTGGCCGTTTTTTGACCAATCAGCGTTGTCGGAGCCATTTGCCCGCCTGTCATGCCATAAATGGCATTGTTAACGAAGATAACCGTTATATTTTCCCCACGGGCTGCGGCATGGATCACTTCACTTATCCCAATCGAAGCAAGATCTCCATCACCTTGGTAAGTAAACACAAACCGATTAGGCAAAACCCGCTTTACTCCTGTCGCTACGGCCGGGGCCCGGCCGTGAGCTGCTTGGGTCATATCACAATTAAAATACTCATACGATAACACGGAACATCCGACCGATGCTATTCCTATTGTATCTTCCAAAATATCCATTTCCTCTAAAACCTCAGCCACCAGACGGTGAATGACACCATGAGTACAGCCGGGACAATAATGTGTAGGTTTATCAGTCAAACCGCTTGTTTTTTTAAACACAGTCTTCATTGTCATACTGATACCCCTCCTGCAGTGGTGATAATCTTTTCATATATTTCTTCTTGTGTTGGTACTACTCCGCCAGTCCTGCCGTAAAAGTCGACCTGGGCGTGACCATTTACCGCAAGCCTTACGTCCTCAATCATTTGCCCTGCGCTCATTTCAACGGAAATATACGCTTTAACCTGATCCCTTGTTTCAATAAATGGCTTCTCCGGAAACGGCCAAAGTGAAATGGGCCGAATTAACCCAACCTTTATACCATTTTTTCTGGCTTTATTTATGGCATTCATCGTGATTCTAGCAACCGTTCCGAACGCTACCATAATATAATCTGCATCCTCAGTTTGATAGGACTCATATCGAACTTCATTTTCTTTGATTAAGGCAAATTTTCGCTGTAGACTCCAGTTCCGCTTTTCTAACCCCTCTGCATCTAGTTCCAGTGAGGTAATAATCCTCGGACCGCCATCACCGCGTGTCCCGGTTGTTGCCCATGCCTTTTCAGTCTTTTCTTGTTCGCTGCGTTCCTTGAATTCAACTGGTTCCATCATTTGTCCCAGCATACCATCACCCATTAAAATCACCGGTGTCCGGTAGCGGTCTGCGATATCGAAAGCATCCTCTGTTAATTCAACAATTTCCTGTAAACTCGCCGGTGCAAGAACAGGAATATTGTAATCTCCATGTCCTCCGCCTTTTGTTACTTGGAAATAATCGGATTGTGCAGGCTGAATATTACCTAATCCCGGACCTCCACGGACGATATTACAAATAACAGCAGGAAGCTCGGCGCCCACCAAATAAGAAATCCCCTCCTGCTTTAAACTAAAGCCAGGACTTGAAGAGGAAGTCATTACTCTCACACCTGTACTTGCTGCACCGTACACCATATTTATCGCAGCAATTTCACTTTCAGCTTGGAGGAATATCCCTCCAACCTCTGGAAGTCTCCTTGCCATATAGGCGACAAGCTCACTTTGTGGGGTGATTGGATAGCCAAAGAAATATTTACATCCCACATGAACCGCTGCCTCAGCAATTACTTCATTACCTTTCATTAACACTTTCCCCATCGATAACGCCCCCTCCTAATCACACAGTTTGCAATATCTTTACTGGCCTATACACAGCAATAACAGTATCCGGACATATTTGGGCACATTTCGCACAACTGATACAATGCTCTTGATCAACAACTGCAGCCGGTCGATAGCCTTTTCCATTTAAATAATCTGCCAGAAATATAACGTTTGTTGGACAGACCTGAACACAAAGACCACAAGACTTGCAAATGTCTTCGTTAAAAATGACCTTTTTTTCCAAAACAATTCCCTCCTTTACCCTTCCCAAGGTAATTTCATAAATCGTTCGATAAAGATTACATCATGATGATTCGCAAATTCTTCTGCTTCCTTTTTCAAATGGTTTGAAATAGTTGTATATAAAAATGGGATTTCAAGTATTTCTGCCACTTGGCAACATAACTCAAAGCCTGTTTGAACATCTTGCATGGTTGTTTCCATGCCAATATTTGAATTATTTATTATTCCTGTAATGTTTAATCGGGAGGCTTTTTCAATCTGTTCAATCGTATACAATGCCCCCTCTATGGTACTAACGTAAGGGCGGTTCTTATTAAGGACAAAAAGGAGCTCTGGGCTAAAATCCTTCCATTCATGATAATATTGCCCTAAAGCTGTAGCACCATCTTTATCCCCCCCGGCATCAACTATTAATCTATACCTATGGTCATGTAACACTCGATAAATCTCACCAGATACAATAGGAAGGTCAGATGTTGCGAGATGACTTTTTGGGGAAATTAATTCAATATCTTGCTGTTGGAAAATACTTGCCACATCCCGCGTTCGATAATATGGGTTAATAATATCTAGATCATTAATCGCAACTTTTTCATGTTTTTGCCTTTCAGATAAAGCTAAATTAATAGCAATCTCCGTTTTCCCGCTTCCAAAATGACCCGATAAAATGGTTATCTTTCTAATTAGATTCACTTAGAGTTTCACACCCTTATGACATGTAAGCGTTTTCAATTAAACACTTTGGGAAAAACGCCAAAAATAATTCTCCTTACATTATATGATAAATATCCCACTATCCGCTTTGACCAAAGTCACATGTCACTTGATTGTCAAAAAGAATCATAATTCCAGTAGGAAAACGAATACTAAATATACCTTTGAAGCACGATTCTGAAGGAGGTATTCTATTTTGTATAAAAAGACTTTGTTATTCTATTTCATCCTATCTCTTTTGAGTCTATCCCAGACTTCCTTTTCGTCTAAAGCCGAGAACACTCCTAAACAACCAGGTGTGGTTGATTTACGTATCTTAGAAACAACCGATTTGCATGCATCCCTAGTGAATTATGATTATTATCAAACAAAGGCAGACAATCGAATTGGCCTTGTTAAAACAGCAACACTTATCCGGGCTGCAAGGAATGAAGCCCAAAATTCTTTATTGTTTGATGATGGTGACCACCTAAAAGGAAATCCGCTTGGAGAGTATTTGGCAAGAATTCGCGGTATTCATAAGGGAAAAATCCATCCGGTTTATCGCGCCTTTAATTTTTTGAATTATGACGCTATTGCCATTGGCAATCACGAATTTAATTATGGACTTGATTTCCTCAATGCAGCTATTAAGGGTGCAAAGATGCCAGTCATCAATGCCAATGTCTACTCCGTAAAAAAAAATAAACACTACTTCACTCCGTACGTTATTTTAAAAAGAAATGTAGTCGACCAGACTGGTGAAAAATTTGAACTAAATGTAGGGGTCATAGCTTTTATGCCTACCCAAATTATGAAATGGGATAAGGCTAATCTTGAAGGCAAGGTTATTGCTAAACCTATAGTTGATACAGCCAAAGAAATGATCCCGATTATGAAGTCTAAAGGAGCGGATATTATCGTCGCCCTGGCCCATACAGGGATCAGCTCTGAGCCATATAGTGCAGACTCAGAAAATACAGTCTATTATTTAACAAAAATCCCCGAAATTGATGTCGTACTGGCAGGACATTCACACAATGTCTTCCCAGGATCTGTTTATAAAAGCATTCCTAATACTAACCTAAAGTTAGGGAAAATAAATGGAAAACCTGTAGTTATGGCCGGCGCTTTCGGAAGTCGTCTAGGAATTATTGATCTCACAATCCAAAAAAGCAGTAACAAGTGGAAAATAATAAAAGGAATCTCATTTACAAGGCCAATTGCAGATGAGTCAGGGAAATCCCTTGTAAGGAAGGATAAAGGCCTATATAAGTTAGTTAAACCTGAGCATCAGGAAACCGTTGACTTTATCAAAAAATTGGGGCTCTAATAAGTAAAAGATGTTCTTTACATCCGAAGTATAGTCTAATAAAATAATGTATAATATATATATAGGGTGCTTTATTAGGGGGGAGTCTGACAAACAGGCTCCTTTTTGTCATTTTTTCATCTACGCACTTTATAAATAATACAAGGGAGAAGGGGTCGATATATGTCAACTCAAGCACTAATCGCAATTGGTGTATTTTTAATTACATATGCCTTTATCGTCACAGAAAAAATCCATCGCACAATCATCGCTATGACGGGCGGAATTATGATGGTATTACTTGGAATTATCAGTCAGGAAAAGGCGCTTCACCATATTGACTTTAATACACTCGGATTGCTCACCGGTATGATGATTATCGTAGCTATAACATCCGAGACTGGACTGTTTAAATACATAGCAATTTGGGCGGCTAAAAAAGTTAAAGGGGATCCTTTAAAAATTTTGCTTGCGCTTGGTACCATTACTGCATTGGGTTCAGCGTTTTTAGATAATGTGACAACGGTACTCTTGATGGTTCCGGTAACATTCAGTATCACAAGGCAACTTCGAGTCAATCCAATTCCTTTTTTAATTACTGAAATTATCGCATCAAATGTTGGAGGAACCTCCACACTGATTGGGGACCCGCCGAATATTATGCTTGGCAGCGCTGTAAAAGAACTCACTTTTATGGCATTTATTAATAATCTTACAGCAATTACATTCTTTATCTTATTTATTAATATTGGAATACTAGCGTTCATCTATCGAAAACAGCTTCGAACATCAGAAGAACTAAAGGCCAATTTAATGGACCTAGATGAAAAAGAAGAGATCACGGATAAAAGCTTATTAATCAAATCATTAATTGCCCTGCTGCTAACTATTTTGGGATTCTTCCTACATCAGTTACTTCACATAGAATCCGCAACTGTTGCATTAGCGGGTGCCTTTTTGCTTCTACTTTTAACAGGAGAAAAATATTTAGACAAAGCATTTTCAAAGGTAGAATGGACAACCATTTTCTTCTTTATCGGACTGTTTGTATTGGTATCCGGTTTGATTGAAACTGGAGTGATTTCGTTATTAGCAGATTACTCAGTCCACCTTACCGGGGGTAATCTGACTTCAACATCGATATTAATTCTCTGGGTAAGCGCAATCGCATCTGCCTTTATAGATAATATCCCATTTGTCGCAACGATGATTCCGATGATTAAAGATATGGGAGAACTAGGAATAAATAATTTGGAACCACTTTGGTGGAGCCTTTCATTAGGGGCATGTCTTGGTGGAAATGGTACATTAATTGGCGCAAGCGCCAATGTAATTGTTGCCGGGCTGGCAGCGAAGGAAGGCCATCCAATTACTTTTGGTAAATTCTTATTGATTGCCTTCCCATTAATGATTTTATCGATCATAATCTGTACAGTTTATATTTATTTAAGATATCTAATATAGGAGGAGTATGATGAAAGTAGCGTATCGATATAATGAACAGCTTCTCGGCATAAAGGAAACAGCGAACGGCGAGGATTATGAATTTATCCTGACTTTTGATAATAAAAATTGGAAAAGAAAAGTAGAAAAAATCCGCGAATATTTTGATGAAAATAATATTTTAACGGATATCCATTTCTATATTCACCCCAACAATAGATTTCAAATAATCATAAGAAAAGACTTTTATAATGAATTTATAATCCAATTGTTTAGACAGCAAATAGTTGAAGAGATTAAATGGATTTAAGAAATGGCTGCCATTATTCTATATGGCAGCCATTTACTATACTAGAACGCAAACATTTCCATCAGGAGGTTTCTTCATTAACATATCCATTTGAGCATTGGCATGAGCCTTCATTTCAGGTATATATAGAGAATAGCAGTTTCTTCCCTTTTCCTTCGACTGGTACATAGCAAGGTCAGCATTTTTAATTAGCGTATTAATATCTGTCCCATGATGAGGGTATAAACTTATTCCTATACTCGGGGAAATGTTAAATTCTTGCCCGAAAACAGTAAATGGCTCTCCCATTACCTGCAATATTTGCCTGCACATTTCACTAGCATCCACATCACTGATTAAATTAGGAACTAAGATGATAAATTCATCCCCGCCAAATCTTGCAAGGACAGTATCTTTGCCAAGTGCCTCTTTTAATCTTTGGGCAACCGATTGCAATAATACATCTCCTGCTTGATGGCCTAAACTATCATTGATTACTTTAAAATGATCTAAATCAAGGAGAAACAACCCTACACCTGAGTTTTCCATTTCATGATTTACTTCGTAGGTTTCAAGATAGGATTTGATAAACCAGCGATTAGGAAGACCGGTCAAGGCATCATGATAGGCCATATGCGCAATCCTTTTTTCTGCCTTTTTTAATTCACTAATATCCATACCAAATCCCAATAAAAATTCTTCAGTTGATTCCGGTACTTGAATAATCGTTTTACCGGTGAACATATAATATTCCTTCCCTTGGAAACCTGCGATTCCTTCAGACGTAATAAGACTTCGTTTCCGCCATACCTCAAGGTCTATTTTTCGGTTTACTTTAGCAATAGCTTCGGGGAAAAGGTCAAAAACAGTCTTACCCAATAACTCATCTAAATTCATACCATTTAACTCACATGCCTGTTTATTCGCAAACATCGTCCGACCTTCAGGGTCTTCTAAAAAGACATTAATCGGCAATGCATCGAGAACCATTGAATGTAAGGAAGAATTAAGACGGAGTTCTTTTAATAGCTCCTGTTCTCTATTTTCAAGTTCTTCTATCCTTAATTGTAATCTTTTTATTTCTTCATATAATTGGGAATGGTTTTTCACTAAGTATCCCGCCTTTGATAAACAATCTACAAAAATAGATATAAAATCTTAATTATATTTTATATCTATTTTTGCAGCTGTTATTGTTGATTTCTAACAATTTAATGAAATTCGTAAGAATAGGCTATGGATAAAATAAAAATTGCTGCCAGAACTACCTGGCAGCAATTTTTTATTATTAATAATTTAGTTCTTTAAAGCGTTTCACAACATTCTCAACGGAGAATCCATATTTTTCAAGTAATATGCTTTCAGGTGCAGATGCACCAAATTGATTGATGGCTATGACACTGCCATGGTCCCCAACATATTCTCTCCAACCAATCGATGAACCCATTTCAATCGCAAGTCGTGCTTTCATATGTTTCGGCAGAATCGATTCCTTATATTCAACTGTCTGCTTCTCAAATCGGTCCCAGCTAGGCATACTCACAACAGATACATAGATTCCTTCGTTTTCCAGCACTTGTTGAGCAGCCATCGCCAATGAAACTTCGGAACCAGTTGCGAGCAATAAACCGCTCACCTTGCCTTTCGCTTCTGAAACAACATATGCACCTTTTTTCACACCTTCATAAACCGTTTGTTGCGGAAGTGCTAACGTTGGCAGGTCCTGACGTGTTAATACAAGAGCAGTTGGAGTATCGGTACTTTCAATGGCCAATCTCCAAGCAGCAACTGTCTCTTTCGCTTCCGCAGGACGGAGAATTGAAAGTCCGGGCATAGCACGTAATGCTGCTAGCTGTTCGACTGGCTCATGAGTAGGTCCGTCTTCACCTACAGCGATGCTATCATGTGTAAATACGTAAGTAACTGGAAGTTTCATTAAGGCTGCTAATCGAATTGCTGGGCGTAAATAGTCCGAGAATACAAAGAAAGTAGAACCAAATACTTTAACTCCACCATGAAGTGCCATCCCATTTAGTGCAGCACCCATCGCGAATTCACGAACTCCAAACCAAATATTGCGGCCTGCATAGCTATCAATATAGTAATTTTTTTCAGATGTAATCAGTGTTTTGTTCGAACCTGCTAAATCCGCAGACCCCCCGATAAATTGTGGGACAACATTGGCTACGGCATTTAGTGCTTTCCCTGATGATGCACGAGTTGCTATCTTTTCACCTTCAGTGAAAGTAGGCAATACCTCTTCCCAATCTTTTGGAAGTTCACCAATAACAGCTGATTCAAATTGCTTTGCAAGCTCAGGATAATCCTTCTTATAGCTTTCAAATAATTCATTCCAAGCATTTTCTTTCAATTGTCCATCTTGTGTAAATTGATTAAAGTGATCTTTCACTTCTTCTGGAACGAAAAATGGCTCTTCATTATCCCAATTATAGACAGCTTTTGTTAACTTAATTTCTTCTTTTCCAAGTGGAGATCCATGAGAAGCGGATTTACCGGCTTTATTTGGAGAACCAAAGCCAATCACTGTTTTTACCTCAATTAATGTTGGGCGATTCAACTCTGCTTTTGCTTCTTGCAATGCCTTTTGAATTGCATCTGTATCATTTCCATCTTCAACACGAATCACTTGCCATCCATAGGCATTAAATCGATCCTCAACACTTTCAGAGAAGGATAAATGTAAATCCCCGTCCAATGAAATATCATTTGAATCATACATGACAATGAGTCTTCCAAGTTTAAGATGACCTGCAAGAGATGCTGCTTCAGCAGATACTCCTTCCATTAAGTCGCCGTCTCCACAAATACTATAGGTATAATGGTTAACAATTGGATATCCCTCTTGATTGTATGTAGCTGCAAGATGTCTTTCCGCCATTGCCATCCCCACAGCCATAGCAACACCTTGTCCTAGGGGCCCTGTCGTTGCTTCAACGCCCGGAGTATGGCCAAATTCAGGGTGCCCAGGAGTTCTGCTGCCCCATTGACGGAAGTTTTTCAAATCATCAATGGTTACGTCGTAACCAAATAAATGTAATAAACTATATAAAAGCATGGAACCATGACCTGCAGATAAAACAAACCGGTCCCTGTTAAACCAGTTAGGATTCACTGGGTTATGATTCATTTCTTTTGCCCAAAGCGTGTAAGCCATTGGTGCTGACCCCATAGGCATACCAGGATGACCTGAGTTTGCCTTTTCGATGCCATCTATCGATAATGTCCGGATTGTATTAATTGCTAATTGATCAAGTTTTGTTTCATTTACTAATGTTTTCATATGCTATGACACTCCCAATCTATTAATTTAATAGGCATATCTTATTATCGTATGGTATGAAAGGCTTAGTTTTCACTGCCCAAAGCCTTCCAAACCATTTCGTAAACTTTTTTCAAGGGAATGTTATGTATTTGTGCAATGCTTTTGCATTCCTCAAACTCTGGAGCCCTTTGCACGACGTGTCCATTATACATTCCTTCTTTAACTGTCACAGGACCACACTCGGTTGTAACCATCCTAAACTTTCTTTCTAACCGGTGTACTGTTAAAGGATAATAACGTACCCCTAGTGTAGTGGTTTCTTTAAAAAGGATTTCCTTTATAGTAGCTACCTGCTTCTGGGAGCAAAGTAATTGAAGTAATACACCTGGTCTATTTTTTTTCATATAGATTGGTGTATAGAAAACATCATTTGCCCCAGCTTCAAAAAGGAGATCCATTACATAGCCAAGCCATTCTCCGGGAATATCATCAAGGTTAACTTCCATTTTGACCATTTGATCATCGATATGTTCATGATTGGCAGGATGTGATACCAAGAGACAATCTCCTTTCATTTTAAAAAAAGACATTTGTAACTGAAAAAGTACATTCGCTGATAAAAAGGTGTTTTTCGCTGATAAAGGTACAAACTTCGCTGATAAATCAATCAAAATCGCTGATAAACATGCACTTTTCGCTGATAAAAGTTTATTTTAGTCCAAACTATCCTCTTATAAGTCGCTGTCTCGCTTAAAAACAGTAATTTTTTGAAAAAAGGCTGCAAAAAACAATTTTATAGCTATTTTACTATTCCCCAATGATGACACGGAGTACATTGGGATGATTTTTAAAGGTCTTCGTTCCAGCACCATAACCAATGGATGTAACCTTCATCGATGGTATGTGGCAAAATTCTTCTGCTAATACAGCAACAATCGCTGCCCCCGTTGGAGTGGTGAGCTCAAAGCGAATGTCCGATTGTTCAATTGGTACTCCTTTCAAAATTTCAAGAGTAGCCGGTGCAGGTACAGGATAGATACCATGATCAATATGAATTCTTCCCGTTCCAACTGGAATTGGCGATGCCTTCACTACGTCTATCTCTAATTGATGAATTAAAATGGCTGCACCAATAATATCAATAATGGAATCGACCGCACCCACTTCATGAAACTGGACCTTCTCTAATGGAATTCCATGGATATGTCCTTCCGCTTCACCAATTCTTTTAAAGATGTTTAAAGCAGTTATTTTCACAGGATCATCAAAACCAGCCTTTTCAATTAAACCAACAATATCTTTATATGCCCGGTGTTCATGATGGTGGTGCTCGTGGTCATGATGAAGGTCGTGCTCATGGTCATGATGGTGCTCATGTTTGTGTTGGTGCTCATGATCGTGGTCGTGAGCGTGCTCATGATCATGATGATGCTCGTGGTCGTGGTCATGGTCGTGATGGTGTGACTGAACATTGTTCATTAACACCACATCAAATTTTGTACTAGTAATCCCATTTTTCACAAGCTTGTTCCATGTTAACTTATACTCATCCTCTATATGCAGCTTTTTTAATTCCTCTGCTAAACGGTTAGGATCTGCCCCGGCATCAATTAGGGCACCAATCACCATATCCCCGCTGATACCTGAAAAACAATCAAAATAAAGTGTTCTCAATTCTTCCTAGCCCCTTTTTGTGCAAGTTGATCAATTAATACTGCGTTATATCCTCCGCCAAATCCATTATCAATATTCACGACACTAATCCCGGATGCACATGAATTTAACATCGTTAACAAAGCAGATAATCCATTAAAATTGGCCCCATACCCAACACTTGTCGGAACAGCAATTACAGGATGTGATACAAGCCCGCCTACTACGCTAGGAAGAGCTCCTTCCATACCTGCTACAACAACGGAAACCGTGGCATTTTGAATTTCTTCAGCGTGACTTAACAGGCGATGAATACCGGCAACACCTACATCATAGAAACGATGTACCTTACTGCCTAATACTTCAGCAGTAACTGCTGCTTCCTCTGCAACCCGTAAATCCGAAGTTCCTGCACAAATCACGGCAATATATCCTTGAGGATCCGCTTCTTTCGTATTGTCGTCTTTCCAAAAAAGAATTTGCGCATCTTCTTTATAAGTAAACTCAGGGCACGAACGTTGAACTATTTCTGCCTTTTCTTTGGAAATTCGAGTAACGAGAACTTGGTTGTTTCGAGCTCTTAACACTTGGATAATTGAAATAATTTGTTCATTCGTCTTCCCTTCACCGTACACGACCTCGGGGAAGCCTTGCCGTTTTTTACGATGGTGGTCAATTTTGGCAAATCCCAAATTTTCAAATGTTGCTAATTGCTCTTTGGCTTCTTCAACACTTAGGGTACCTCTTTGAACCTGCTCTAAAATTTCTTCAAGCATTCGTTCTCCCCCTCAATATGCACTTCAAAAATTTTTGGATATTCCACTTGCCAACTTTTCATAGTTATCATATATCATTCTATATTTTTCACTATTTTCTTTAATTGGAACGATGGCTTCACCCATAGGAATATTCTCTTTAATATCTTCAAAAGATTTTACCTTACCTGTAGCAACTAGTCCTGTCCAAGCTGCTCCCCAGGCTGCACTGTGGTAGCTCTCCGGAACATAAATTTCCGCTTCGAATACATCTGCCATCATTTGCAACCATAATCGAGATCTCGATAACCCACCATTAACATAAATCTTTTGGTGCTTCCCTGCTAACCTCTCTAATGCCTTGCCAATTTGAAAGAGGTTAAAAGTAATCCCTTCTAGAACCGCTCGAATAAAATGTTCTCTTTTATGTGTAATAGATAATCCATAAAAGTTTCCTTTTGCCCGTTGATTCCAAATCGGGGCTCTTTCACCATTAATATAAGGTAGAAAAAGGATTCCATCTGAACCAAGTGGAACCTTTTCAGCATCTGCAAGGAATTCAGTGAAGCTTCTTTGGTCATTCAACAGGTCCTTTAACCATTGTAAGGCAATCCCGCCATTATTCGTTGGACCCCCTATGATAGACGAATCTTCAGTAAAGGAATAACAAAAGGTTTCTTGATTATCACTTATCTTAACGCCTGTAGTGATTTGCCTGATGGCCCCGCTAGTTCCTACGGAAACCGCCACTTCACCAGGGAGAATCGCTCCAATTCCCAAGTTAGCCAACTGGCCGTCAGCAGCACCGATGACAAAAGGAAGTTCAGGGTCAATGCCCATTTCTTCCGCAATTTGAGGCCTAATTCCCGTTAGTACCTCTGTTGGCGGAACAATTCTCGAAAGCTGTGACTCATGAATACCCGTAAGCGTTAATAATTTTTGATTCCAGGTATGTGTAGATGGGTTAAATAACCCTGTCGCAGATGCCATCGAATAATCAATTACCCGCTGATTAAACCAGCATTGGAGTAAATACTCCTTAATCGACATAAAGTACTTAGCTTGAAGGTAGGGTTCATATTTTGTTTCTTTCATCCATAACAACTTAACGAATGGTGTCATTGGGTGAACAGGTGTTCCTGTTTCTGAATAAACCTCGTTACCCATTGTTTCTATCACTGATTCTGCTTGTGGATAGCTTCTTCCATCAGCCCAAATTAATGCTGGAGAAATGGGAGAACCAGTCTCATCTACACAAATAAGTGAATGCATGGCAGCAGAAAATCCAATGGAAATCAAATCATTTTTCTCAATACCCGCTTTTTGAATCGCCCCTTTTATAGCTTGTACAGCGGATTGTTCAATCTCAATGGGATCTTGTTCCACCCAGCCTTGCTGTGGGTAATTAAATGTGTTCATTCTCTCTGCTTCTGCTATTAATTTCCCGTGTAAGTCAAATACGCATGCTTTAACACTTGTCGTTCCGATATCTAGTCCTATTACAACTTCTCTTGACATGCTTCCTCTTCCTTTTCACATAGCATTAAGTAATATTATCATTTTTCGCCATTTTATTATCGTTATAATAAAAGGCTTTGGATCATTCCAAAGCCTTTATTCAAAGCACTTTCCTAAACCAAATTGACGAAGCATAAACTATTAGGATAACACCTTGTTCATACTTCCACTCTGATATCCAATTAAATCTAACGTAATATATTTGTAACCAAAACCCTGGAGTGCTTTTACGATCGAGTCATGATTATCAAGAATCTCCTTCATATCCTTTGGTTCTACTTCGATTCTTGCAATATCCTGATGTGTTCGTACCCGAACCTGATGGACATCAAATGTTTTTAAATAAGCCTCTGCTTTTTCAACCTTCGTCAGCTTTTCTTTTGTAATATATTCACCGTACGCAATTCTTGAAGACAGACAAGCTAACGATGGTTTATCCCATGTTGGCAAATTAAATTCCCGGGATAATTCTCGAATTTCTTGTTTAAATAGATTCGCTTCTAGGAGTGGGCCGCGTATCCCCTTTTCCTTAGCGGCTTGCATTCCTGGTCGAAATTCATTCATATCATCGGCAATGACCCCATAAACCACATTTTGAAAACCCTTTTCTTCCATGACTGGAATTAGATGATCAAACAAACTGCTTTTACAGAAATAGCACCGATTTTTATTGTTTTCCGCGTACCCTGGAATTGCGAGTTCAGATGTTTCAATTACTTGGTGCCTGACACCAATTTGATTTGCCAGTACTTTTGCCTCTTCAAGCTCACTAGAAGGGTAGCTTTCAGAGTCTGCTGTAACGGCGAGAACATGGTCCCCACCTAATGCATCTACAGCTGCCTTTAGTAGAAATGTACTGTCCACTCCTCCTGAAAATGCTACAACCACGGATTCCATTTCTCGGAGAATAGACGTTAATCTTTTGTATTTCTCTGTTAGCATGGCCCTTTTCTCCTCCCATCCCTTATCTTAATTAAAGTCAGCCATTGTTAATTTATTTATTAGTCTGTAAATTTATGTTTACCTTGGATTATATTGTCATGCTGCCAAAGCCGCCGTCCACTCGTATAAGCGTACCTGTTACAAAACTTGACGCTTTATCAGATGCAAGCCAAACTGTTGCACCTTGCAATTCATCCGCTTCCCCAAAGCGATTCATTGGAGTATGTCTCATGATTGATTCAATGCGTTCTTTGTCTAAAATTTTTCGATTTTGTTCTGCAGGGAAAAATCCCGGAATAATAGCATTGACCCGAATACCATTCGGAGCAAATTCTCGTGCTAAAAATTGTGTCACACTATTGATACCTGCTTTTGATACGGAATACGTAAACACTCTTGAGAGTGGTGTTGTTGAAGACACAGATGAGATATTAATAATGCTTCCTTTTCGGTCCTGGTCAATCATTTTCTTCGCAAAGATCTGGCAGGTTAATACAATGCCTTTTAAATTTATATCCATAATTTTGTCCCATTCATCCATACCAAGTTCAAAAAATGGAGTCGCACTGTTTGTACCTGGGGCATTTAAAAGAATATCCCAGCCGCCGGACCATTGTTCGATTTCATTCGCAACGTTAACTAAAGAATCCTTTGAACTTACATCTGCAGAAAAGGCTTTTGCCTCTCCACCACTTTCTACAATTTCCTGGACAACTTCCTCTGCCTTTTCAAGATTACGTCCTACAATCGCTACTTTTGCACCATGTTCTGCCAAGCCTTTTGCCATTGCTGATCCTAAAACACCATTTCCACCAACTGCAACAGCAACTTTTCCAGTTAAATCAAATATTTTTGACATCATTTATCTCTCCCTTTTTTCTATTAAAATAAATCTCCATTTTCATTGAAAGGAATATCATAAGGATCTGAACTTACCTCCATATTCGGATGCTGCTTTACATATTCGAGTAAAGGCTCAGACACTTCAATTTCACTTAACACTAAGGTATTTTTAATGCGGACTAATTTAACATTTCTAAAATCTAAAATATTACAAGTTTTAATTGCTGCTTGGATTGCTTGTTTATCAGTGGGTAATGTTGTAGCAATTTTTGTAGGAGCAACAACCGTTGAGGTTAACCCATTTGCATAAGTTCCCTCTTTATCCATCTTGTCTACTAGCCGTTGTGTTGTAAAATCAGCCGTCCCAACGCCATTGGCATTTCCCTCGGATTGATGAGTTACATCGAGTACCACCATTTTATTTACATCAGGTCCGCCAGTTGCATAAGGTGTTGGATAACGCCCCGTAATATTTGGATCCATGCCATCCCCACTAATATTTTTACCGATTTCATCGATGACAAGGACATCTAATTGATCAAAGAAAAGCTTTGGTAATAACTCTTTTGCTTGCTTTTGAAGTTCATGTTCTTTATTAATTATCTCTTCTGGAGTAAGAACATCAATAATTGCTACTTTGTCAAATGCATTTTCAACTGTTGCCACTCCGAAAAGTATCGGTGTCTTTTCCATGATGATTTTCGCCATTGCCGGGACATTTTCTGCCATATATTTAAAACCCATTTGATGACAGGCTTCTGCCCCTTTTTGCTTCCCTAATCCAATGCTAATCATCTTCATAATTCCACTTTCAACAGGTCCACGAAAGGCTGTATGTGGTTTTACTCGGTTAATAATAACAATTCCGTCGGCTTCAGAAGCAAATTTATCCACATAAACAGGTAACCCATTCGGAAGCTCACTAATTTTCACAACCTCCATTGAGGAGCGAACCTCACACCCAACGCTATCCTCGGTCACCCCTAGATGGGCTAAAACTTCGCGTTGCCCCTCTGCTGTCGCACCACCGTGGCTGCCCATACTTGGGACAATAAAAGGTTTTGCTCCTAAATCTTTTAGAAACTTGACCGTCACTGCAGTAATTTCAACGAGGCGATCGAGGCCTCGGCTTCCAACTGCTAAGGCGATTTCCATCCCTGGCTGAATTTTAGTCTGAATATGTACTTGCTGTAATTGTTCAATAAGCGCAGAGCCAAGATCATCAATCTTTTTGTTATCAAAGTTAACTTTGACTTTGGCCATTTTAGGAACTGGAATATCTTTTAATAATTCCTGAAGAATACCCATGTTTACTTCACTCCCTTATTTACTTATTAAGTTTCCTCATTCGTTACTTTTCCATGTATTTATTGGGATTATTAACAGTTCTTCTGTAATCCCTTTCAAGAAGTTTTAAAAAAAATAAGGTTATTTTCTTTTAATTTGTTTACCAAACAAACTAATTACCTGTATAATATCATTATGACTAAAATACGTCAATATTTATAACTTATTTCTTTTTTTTAATAGCAAGGAGGTTCTTTATGCTCACTGGAGATGCAGCATTTATCAAAAAAATAAACAGATCTTTGATTTTAAGTAAAATTGTTGAGCATAAATTGATATCTAGGGCAGAGCTTGCCAAAATTACAGGATTAAATAAAGCAACCATTTCTGTACAGGTATCAGATTTATTGGACAAAGAACTAATTTATGAAACACAGCAGGAACACAAAACTTTGGGAAGAAGGCCCATCATGCTCTCCGTTAATCGAGAAGCAGGGTTTGCCCTTGGAATTGATCTAGATAAAAATTCAATTACTTTTACCATTTCGGATTTAATTGGTACTTCTATAGAAAAAGAGATATTAGAACTCCATGTCTCAGAATATAATTTCATTCTTAAGATAATAATCGATCAGATCAATAATTATAAATACAAATTCAATCATACTCGTTACAGTCTTGTTGGAATTGCCATTGGAATACACGGAATTGTCAACAAAGATGAAATAATTGATTTTGTCCCTCAACACGGCTGGAAAAACAAAACCTTAAAAGAGGATTTAGAAAAGGCAATCGGAATTAAGGTTTACATCGAAAATAATGCTAACCTTTGCTCCATTGCAGAAAAAGTCTACAAGCACCACCAATGCAACAACCTATTATCCGTCAGTCTGTATTCGGGAATTGGTCTTGGTTTCATTATTAATGATACATTATTCAAAGGATTTCACGGTTATGCAGGCGAGATAGGGCATATGATTGTCGTCCCAAATGGACTCCCCTGCCGTTGCGGAAATTTGGGTTGTTGGGAACAATACGCTTCCGAATTAAGTTTTATTACCCAATTAGCTAAGGATCAAAAGAACCTAGCTTTTAACTATAATGATTTCCAAAATCGGATGATTGAACATGACCCTGCCTTCCAAAAAGAGATTGATCGATTTATCATGTTTATTTCAATTGGTTTAAATAATTTGATTAATCTTTATAATCCTGAAATATTAGTGGTCAATAGTGAAATCCTCCGATTATATCCTAATGCAGCTGAAGAACTTAAAGCCCATCTCACATCTTCCATTAGTCATTATTCGGAATTGGTGATCTCACAATTTGGGAAAAGGGCGTGTATCATGGGAGCCTGTGCATTGGCAATTCAAAACTTCTTAGGAGTTTCAGAGCTTTGTTTAACTTTGAGTGAGGAAGGCTTTCTCGATAAATAGAAAAAGCAAAAAGTAACAAAAGCCTTCACTTCCGAGGGCTTTTTCTTTTTCCTATAGGAATTTACAAAAAAACGAGGAAATCAACGCAATTATAAGAAAAAGATTGATGGTTACACTTTCATGCCAAATGTCCCCGTTTTCATGACGTTTGTTTCCGTTTTCAGTAAGATTGTTTAAAACTTGATAATGAATGATAATAAGAGTATCAAATTACTAGGAGGAATTGTAATGAAAAAACTAATTAATTTAGTAGTTAAACAAATCGAAAAAAATGGTGAATACATTCCATTTCATTTAGCTGAACCAGTCAGAACCAATTCACACAAATAAAATGTGAATTGGTTTTTTTTTGTTTAAAATAAAAAAAAGTGCCTGACACTAGTGCCTGACACCCATTTTACTTAAAACCAATCGCTATAGCCTAATTTTCTTAAGTGGTTTGCTGATATTTCTAGACATTCAAATGGATCACGGCCATAGGTATCATCTTGTTCTACCAAGAAATACTGTGCTCCACTCTCAAGTCCAGCTTCCATGATTGATTTGATATCAAGATTTCCTTCACCAAGTTCAGCAAATTCAATGGTATTCGTGAATATGTCAAAGAATTTAGCCATGTCCTTAAAGTCAACATCACTTAAATCCATTTGTCCAATTCGATAATCCTTTAAATGTAATAGTGAAATACGGCCAGTATAGCCTTTAACAAATTCCACAGGATTTACGCCTGCTCTTTGAATCCAGTGAACATCCAATTCAAATCCAAGCTTAGTGGTATTATTTTTAATGATATCTAATAAATATTCACCATCGAACTTTTGGAATTCTAAGTGGTGTGTATGGTAATACAATTCAATTCCATGTTCTGCTAATCTGTGAGCCATCTCTTCAGCTTTAGCAATAAACTCCATGATTTTATCTTTATTCCCCATAGCCATTAACGGCATCATGCCAATTCGTAAAAAATTACAATCAAGAGTCTTGCAATCGTTTACTATTTTTTCAAAGTCACTTGTCAATGTCTCACCAGGCATACCAGGAAGCATTGGCTCTACCGCAGCAGAAAGAGCCGCAATCTTAATATCAAAATCTTCACTCGCTCTTTTTATCTCCGCTACGTTCTCTGGAGTCATAGGGATTTGAGAAATTTCAACTGCGTGATAGCCAAGTTCACTTACTTTTCTCATTGTTTCATAGGCACCTAGCTCTTCAACTTTACCCTTTAGCATCATCATTTGGACGCCGATTTTTCCCATTTTCATTAAAATCCCCCCATTTGTATTGAATGTTTTTTCTCTGATGACAGGTGAATCGCATCAATTATCGCAATGGATGCAAGGGCATCCTTTGCATGAATATAGTCTTCTGTGTTTTCGGTAATGGCGGAATAGAATTGATTAATTGTTTTTGCATGACTAGCTCCATAATAATGTTTCGAACCTGGCAGCTTCGCATCCTCCATCAATTCTTCTTTTTCCCCTGCTTCATTCACTCTAGACAGGATGCTATCTTTGATGGTGAACCTTTCTTTTTCAAAAAGAACCTCAAGTTCAACACTAGAATTATCTGCATTCGCATTGGTAGCAAAGAATAACCCCTTAGCACCATTTTTAAACTGCATACGGGCGGATGCAGTATCCTCAACTTCAATGTTATAATCCAATAGTTGATCAACTGAACCTCTAATCCATTCAATTTCACCGCCAACCAGCTGCATTAGGTCTAAGGTATGCAGCGCTTGATTGATCATCACTCCACCGCCGGCATATTTCCATTGCCCACGCCACGGCCGGCTGTCATAGTATTCCTTTGATCTAAACCATGCTACTAGACCCTTAACCCCTTGGATAGGACCATATTCACCAGAGAAAATAATCTCTTGAAGTTTTTCAAATGATTCATTGTTGCGATTCTGCAAACAGACACCGATATTAATGTCTTTGTGTTCTTCCTCTAATTTCACCAGAGCAAGCCCTTCTTCCGTGTTCAATCCCAATGGTTTCTCTAGAAAAACATGAACACCGTTTTCCACACAAGCCTTCGTAACAGGATAGTGCAGGTAATGGGGCAGACATATATGAACACAATCCAAGTCTTCTTTTTCAAGCATAACTTCATAGTTACTGTAAAAGGTTGCTCCTGGTACCGAATTCGATAATGTTTCGTCATTATCACAAACAGCCGTCAACTCAACATTTGGGTTAGCTTTTATCGCTGGAATATGAATATTTGAAATCGTCCCCAGTCCTATAACTGCAACTTTCAGCATTTGCCTATCCCCTTTTTTTGAAACGAACTCGGAAGCTGCATAGCAATGAGTTCGTTTCATGTGTTTAATTACTTTCTAACCGGATATTTACCTTCTTCAGTAATTCGTTTATTTAATTCTTCTAGGAATAAATCTTCATCAAATGGTACTTCGATTTCCTTACCTAACCAGCTTGACAGGTGCATTGCATTTGCAAGTCTAACACCATTAATACCGTCGCTGCCTGGTGCTAATAATGGTGTACCTTCTACGATTGCTGAAGAAAAGTCTTCTAATACTGCAATGTGTTGTTCGCCCCAAACATTGCCAAAATCAAGTACTTCTTCAGTGAAAATATCAGCTGCTCCGCCGCCCATAAACAGCTTCATTACATCTGACATGTCCATTGAAGCGCTCATTTCATTTTCAGATTGTTTCAGGCGTTTGATCGTTACTTTTTTACTATCGTCTACCACGATTTTTCCTTTATCACCTAAAATTTCTAAACGGTCTGTCCCCATTACATCGTGTGTACGAGTTACGAATACACCGGTAGCACCATTTCCATAATCAAATACTGCAGTCACATCGTCTTCAACCACAATATCTCTTTGATAGCCATAGTTTAATTTTGCATAAACCTTTTTCGGCATGCCGCATATCCATTGAAGCAAGTCAATTTGGTGTGGTGCTTGGTTTACAAGGACACCGCCGCCTTCTCCACCCCAAGTTGCTCTCCATTCACTTTGATTGTAGTACCCTTGTGGTCTCCACCATGTTGTAATAATCCAGTTAGTATTGCGGATGCTGCCGATCTCACCATTATCAATAAGTTCTTTAACTTTTTTATAAAGAGGATTTGTACGCTGGTTAAAGAAGATGGCAAACTTAAGTTCAGGCTTTGTTGCTGCAAAGTCGTTTAACTCTTTCACTTGTTTTGTATAAACACCAGCTGGTTTTTCAACTAATGCATGAATGTTTCTTTTTAGTGATTCGATTCCCATTTCAGGATGTAGATAATGTGGAACAGTTGTAACAACTGCATCAACATCACCACTTTCAAGCATATCGATATAATTATCGTAGAAAGGAACACCAGGATACTTCTCTTCTGCTACTTGTTTTTTAGCAGGATCATTATCACAAATCGCACCAATCACCATGTTTTTTACTTTGCCTTCAGTGATAAAATTAGCGTACATACCACCCTCTGCACCTAATCCAATAATACCCAATCTTACATTAGCCATAATTAAATTCCCTCGCTTTCAATTTTGTTAAGAATTTCTAAAAGTGCTTCATATTGAAGCTTGTAGCCGCCGGCACCATCCAGCCCTTTGTTGTCTTTAATGATCTCGGTCGCATCCTCAAGTTCTAAATCCTTTAAAGAATCAAAAAGAACGAGATGCGGCTCAAGAGTTAAAAAGCCTTTGTAGCCGCTCTTAATAAAACGAGCTAACAATTCCGGAATTTTACCTTCTCCGGTTCCACAGACAACGTTTTCACTTTCAGCGGTTACAGCATCCTTTATGTGTATATAAACAATCTCATCTTTTAAGAGATCGTAACACTCCACTGTGTCTTCACCGCACTGAACGAAATTAGCGAAGTCGAAAATCCCTTTGAAGTAAGGAGAACCAACCTCTGTTAAAATCTCATGGCAGCGCCTTCCGATATCACCAAAGATATCTTTTTCATTTTCATGCAGTAAAATAACATTGTATTTTTCTGCAATGGCCGCATATTCCTTAAGCTTACTAACGACTTCCTCACGATATTGGTCAGGATTGTCACCCTTTGGAATATAAAAACTGAATATACGAATATAATCACAATCTAATAAGTTTGCAATTTGGCAAAGTGTGTCCAAAATAAGCTTTTGTTTAGCAAAGCCTTCTTCATCATTGACGAATACTTTACCAATAGGTGCGCCAATGGAAGAAACACCAATTCCCACCTTTTGAAGCCTTGGCTGGACGTTTTCTTTGATTTCATCGACAGTAAAATCGCCGATGTTTTTCCCATCAATACCTCGTAACGAAATATATTTCATACCTAGATTTGAGACAACCTCAAGTTGGGTATGAAAATCAGATGAAATTTCATCTGAAAATCCTGAAATCAACAAATCTTGATTCATTTATGCTTTACCTCCTTATTAACAGGAATGTTGCGGCTGAGTTTTGTTTTACGATACTTGGACGGTGTAGTTCCAACCTTCTCTTTAAAAAAGCGGCTGAAATGAGCAACACTCTCAAAGCCTGATGAACGAGATACCTCTGTAAGGGATTGGTTCGGTTCCATTTCCAACAAATATTTCACTTGATTAAGTCTGCAAGCCATTACGTACTCCATTATCGTAAATCCAGTGACTTCTTTAAATACATGCGAAGCATAATACTTACTAAGATTTAATTCTGAAGCAATTCTGTCTAAACTAACTTTACTTACATAATGATCATTTATCCAAGACGCGATTTCCTCGGCATGAAGTTCCTTTTCTGACTTTTTACTGGTGATTTGAGACAATTGCTTTTGACTCATCTTATAAATACCTAACAATAATTGAACTAACTCAAGTTTCACTTCAGCTTCTAAAAATTCATTCTTCTTCCCTGTTTGCTGTGCTTCTTCATCAATTTGTTTTAATGAAGCAACGATTTCTTTAATCCGTCCATCCACAAATTGCCCTGTTTCATCATAACTTGTGCGAATCAGGCAATTGTTCAGTTTTTTAAACGGATCTAACAAATTGGGTATACCAAGAGCGTTTAATAACTCTTGCAGCCATGTCGGTGAAAAATGAAGTATACTTCTTGTGTAAGGACTGCTTGTTCCAGGATTAGGTTTATGCAATGTCATCCCATCCAATAGGATGATATCACCAGGCTGAAGTTCATAAATCCGATTGTTAATTAAATATTTACAATCCCCGGAATGAAAAAAATAAATTTCATACTCCTGGTGAGAGTGAAAATCAGAAATATAGTTTTCCATACCTTTTATTCTGTAGAAAGCATTTATCCACTCATCCATTATTTTTGATTTATAAGGAAAGTTGATTGGCTTATCCATGGCTCACACCCTTAAAAGTAACCGCTGTCAATTTAGTTTGTTAACTAAACATACTTATATGTTATTACACTTAGTAACAAAAATCATTCTCTTATCCTGCTGTAAAATACTTTTAATTTGTCTGAGATTGCTTTTCGGAAAAACATTACAGACAATTTTTATAAAAAATAGAGACAAAACTAACATTTAATGGCTAGTTTTTGTCTCTATTAGTAATGTTCTAATTCAATTCAATTATTCCATCCAGTTGGTATGGAAAACTCCTTCTTTATCAACACGTTGATAGGTGTGAGCACCAAAGTAGTCACGTTGAGCTTGTAACAAATTGGCTGGGAGTGTTTCAGTACGGTAGCTGTCATAATATGCAATCGCACTTGCAAAGGATGGAACAGGAATTCCACGCTCAATTGCCACCGCAAGAACTTGACGTAATGGCTGCTGATAATTCTCAACGATATCTTTAAAGTAAGGATCTAACAATAAGTTTCTTAATTCAGGATCGCGATCATACGCATCCTTAATTTTTTGTAAGAATTGTGCACGAATGATACAGCCGCCGCGGAAAATCATAGCGATATCACCGTAACGAAGATTCCAATCGTATTCTTCTGATGCAGCACGCATTTGTGCAAAACCTTGTGCATAAGAAACAATTTTACTCATATATAATGCTTTACGAACTGCTTCGATTAATTCTTCTTTATTGCCTTCAAAGCCCTTAACTTCTGGTCCATTAAGAACCTGACTTGCCTTAACACGTTCATCCTTCATTGCTGAAATAAAACGGGCAAATACAGATTCAGTGATAATTGGAAGTGGAACACCTAAGTCTAAAGAATTTTGGCTTGTCCATTTACCCGTACCCTTTTGACCAGCTGTATCGAGGATTACATCAACCATTGGTTTACCGGTTTCTTCATCCACTTTTGTAAAGATATCAGCCGTAATTTCAATCAAATAGCTGTCTAATTCGCCTTTATTCCATTCAGCAAAGACCTCATGAAGCTCTTTTGCATCCAAACCAAGGACATTTTTCAAAATAAAATAAGCTTCACAGATTAGCTGCATATCTCCATATTCAATTCCGTTATGAACCATTTTCACATAGTGACCGGCACCATTCGGACCAATATACGTACAGCAAGGATCGCCCTCTACTTTTGCAGAAATGGCTTCTAAGATTGGTTTAACAAGATTGTAAGCTTCTTCTTTACCGCCTGGCATGATAGAAGGACCTTTTAATGCGCCTTCTTCTCCACCTGAAACGCCAGTACCGATAAAATGGAATCCTGCTGTCTCTAGCTCCTTATTACGTCTGATTGTATCTTGGAAGAATGTATTCCCACCGTCAATTAGGATATCGCCTTCTTCAAGAAATGGCTTCAAGGAGTCAATTGTAGCATCTGTTGCAGTACCAGCTTTAACCATTAATAAAATTTTACGAGGCTTTTCTAAAGAATTAACGAATTCTTCAACAGTACGTGCACCTGCAAAGTTTTTTCCTTCTGCTTCATTCTTTAAGAACTCTTCTGTTTTTTCATAAGAACGATTAAAAACAGCGACAGAATAACCGCGGCTTTCAATATTTAATGCAAGATTTTTCCCCATTACTGCTAGACCAACTACGCCAATTTGTTGTTTTGCCATTCTAAATACCTCTACTTTCTTTATGTATTATTAATCACCATCATTAACATACCATCCATAATAACGATTAAAAGTGAGAACATCAAGCATTTAAGTTCCTCTTTATCCTTATCAAGGATTGAACCTAGGTAAGTAAGGAGGGGAACCTAACAGAACCCCTGCCTATAGTTTTTTTCAAAATTACCGCTTTAAAAAGTATTCTTCGGCATTATCATAGCAAATGTTCCGTACCATTTGCTCCATGTGATTCATGTCATTTGGGGCTAACCCATTTTCAACCCATTCGCCAAGGAGATTACACAGAATACGGCGGAAATAATCATGACGTGCATAAGATAAGAAACTGCGTGAGTCTGTTAGCATACCGATAAAGTGACTAAGTAATCCGACATTGGCAAAATCCTTCATCTGTCTCTCCATACCATCAATATGGTCTAAAAACCACCAGCCAGAGCCTAATTGAACTTTTCCCGGTATCCCTTCTTCATAGAAGTTCCCCATCATACCTGCCAGCATTACATTGTCTTTTTGGTTTAAGTTAAACAATACTGTCCTCGGCAATGCATTTTCTTGGTCTAAGGAATCTAAGAAACGAGATAATCCTTCTGCCATATTAGTTTCTCCAACTGAATCAAATCCTACGTCAGTTCCAAGAAGTTCTTTCATTCTTGTATTATTGTTTCTCATCGCTCCCATATGAAGCTGCATAACCCATTGTTTCTCCGCATACATCTTTCCAAGCTCTTTTAATAAGTAGTAACGGTAGGAAACCAATTCACTAGTTGTAAGCTCTAAGCCTTTTAATCCTTTATTGAAAATTTCTTCAATTTCCTGTTTTGTAGATTCTACGTATTCCATGCTCTGAATGTCATGGTCCGATGCGCGGCCTCCGTTTTCATGGAAGTAGGCAACTCGTTGTTTTAATGCAGCCAGTAATGCATCAAATGAATCCACGTGGATACCTGAAACTTGTGATAACTTTTCAATCCAGCTAGCGAAAGTTGGACGTTCTATAAACATTGCACCATCAGGACGGAAGGTTGGAGCAATGATTGTTTTAAAGGTGTCATCATTTTTCAGTAATTGATGGTATTCTAGTGTGGAAATTGGATCATCTGTGGTTCCGATAAACTTCACATTTGATCTCTCAATTAAACCTCTTGCAGTGAATTCAGACGTTTGTAATTTTTGATTACATTCTTCCCAAATTTCACGAGCCGTTTCTGGGCTTAATACTTTATCAATCCCAAAGTACATTTTTAATTCTAAGTGCGTCCAATGATATACTGGGTTTCCAATTAAATAGGGAATTGTTTCTGCCCATGCGGCAAATTTTTCCCAATCACCTGCATCTCCAGTAATGTATTGCTCTCCGATACCATGCATTCGCATTGTCCGCCATTTATAATGGTCACCGCCAAGCCAGATTTGAGTAATATTTTCATAAGACTTGTTTTCCCAAACTTCCTTCGGGTCTAAATGACAGTGAAAATCAAAAATTGGTGAAGAAACTGCTGCATTTTCATAAAGCTTAACGGCCGTTTCTGTATTTAACAAAAAGTTTTGATCCATAAATTTTTTCAACGAATACCTCTCCTTTAGATAGAAATTCATACGGTTAATTCATTTATTCTGTAAACCCTTACAGAAATAAAATAGTGGGTATAATATATAAGCTCTCTTTAATTTGTTTATTAAACAAATTAATTACATTAATAATTTATCACGATTAATTTGTTAAGTCAATTAACTATTTAGCAAATATGAGAATAATAACGACCATTTAATGAAAGAACTGGTATAATAGTAATATATACAAGTAGTGCGAAATGGAGGATATGGATATAGATGGTTACCGGTGATGCGGCATATATAAAGAAAATTAATCGCTCTTTAATTATTAGAGAAATTATTAAAGAAGGAATGATTTCAAGAGCGGATCTTTCCAAAAGCACGAACTTAACCAGAGCAACTATCTCTGCACAAGTTGCTGATTTGTTAGCTGAGGGGTTAATTATAGAGACTCATCTCGAACATTTCACAGTTGGAAGGAAACCAATTATGCTCTCTTTAAACGGACAAGCTGGCTATGCGCTTGGTATTGATCTTGATTTTGGTCAAATATCATTTACATTAACAGATCTTCTTGGCTGTCCTGTTACATCCCATATTATTAGAATTAGTACGGTGGAATATACAGAAATTTATCCACTTTTAGTTGAACAAATTAAGAAGTACAAAACTGAATTTAATGACAGTCGTTATGGCATAGTTGGAGTTGTAATCGCCATCCATGGCTTGGTAGGAAAAGATGAAATCATTCATTATGTTCCACGGTTTAAATGGCATGGTATCAATTTAATAAGTGATTTAGAAAGAGAGATCGATCTGCCGATTCATCTTGAGAATAATGCAAATCTAAGCTCTTTTGCAGAGCGTGTTTATATCCATCATGAAACAGACAATCTGCTATGTACTACCCTCTATTCGGGTATCGGTCTCGGTATGATGATGAACGATGATTTTTTCCGCGGCAAAGAAGGCTATGCCGGCGAAATTGGTCATATGATTGTTGTACCTGGAGGTAAACCATGTAATTGTGGAAATAAGGGATGCTGGGAAAAATATGCGTCCGAAACAGTTATATTTGAAAATCTGTCTGAAAAAAGACAAATCAAGAACCTTACCTACGAACACATTCAAACTTGGCTAGATGAAGGCGACGAGGAAGTACATGAAATGATGGAACAGTTCATCTTCTATCTATCGATCGGATTGAATAATATGATTAATATGTATAACCCTGATGTGCTCGTCATTGACAGTGAACTGTTGCGAATCTATCCAGACTCTCTTAATAAAATTACCAAGAATCTAAATTCTTCAATCAGTCATTATCGTGAATTAATGATCTCTACAATCGGAAATAAATCTTGTGTCCTTGGGGCATGTGCACTTGCTATCAAACAATTTCTAGATGTCCCGATGTTAAATTTACCCTATGATATAAAAACCAATCAAATTGGAGGCGCACTCACCTATTGATGATCACTCGTTATAGAACAAAAACCCCTTTATCTAAAAGGGGTTTTTCCGATGTTATTAGGCACTTTTTAAATTATCATTAACCTTTTGTTTATCTTTAAGTTCATCAATAATCTTTTTATAAAGATCCTCAGTTAAATTATACAGAACAATTAAGATAACTGCTGCAATTAAGTTTAGTCCGGCTGGAACTAAGAACATTAATCCTTTTATACCAAGGAGTGTGCCTGCTGTTTGCTCTGCATTTGGAACATAACCGATTAATCCAAGGGCAACGCCAGGAATAAAACCAGCTAGCGCCTGTGCTAGTTTCCGGAAGAAACTGTAACTTGAATAGACAATCCCTTCTGTCCGTTGTCCTGTCTTCCATTCGTGATAATCCACTGCATCCGCGACCATTACCCATGGTAAACCTAGTGCAAAACTAAGACCTAGGCTTCCAATTGTAAGTAATATTATGAAAGTCGGTACATTTGCTGGTAGAACAAAGTTGGCAACATCTGCAGCAATTCCAATAAGAAGACCGATAATAAAGGTTTTCTTTTTTCCAAGTCTTTTCACAAGTGCTGGAATAAAGAATGAACCAATGACAGCGATTCCAATACTAGTAAATGAAAGCAAAGACATAAGACCTGGATTACCTAAATTATATTGTAAGTAATATAACTGTACAGCTGTGCGGAGGTTACTCCCCGCAACCATAAACAAACAAACGAAACATAGGGCAATTAGCGGTCTATTACTTAGCAATAATTTGAAGAGCTTTGACATCGGAACTTTTTCTTCTTCTTTTTTAGGCACCCTAACAACATTTTCATTTGTATTACGATAGCAAATATAATGGAATATTACCCCAATTAGCGCCATCGAACCGATTCCTACGGTATATCCTAATTTTTGATCCGGAAAATATAAAACAATTGGGATAACAACCATCCCGGAAATAAGCATTGCAAATTGGCTCCCAATAGCGCGGTAGGATCCAAGAGATGCTCGGTCCACAGAATCTTGGGTCATGGAAGCTGCGAGTGACCCATAAGGAATATTAACAATGGAATACGACAACCCAAAGGCCATATAAGTTATAAAAGCAAAAGCAATTTTTCCTGTATCTGAAAAGTCAGGTGCCATGAAAGAAATAACCGTCATAATGGCAAGCGGAATCGATCCAAATAAAATGAACGGCCGGAACTTACCTCGTTTCCCTACCTTCCGTTTATCTATAAAAGCACCTACCGAGGAATCTGCAAATGCATCAAAAATCTTCGATACTAAAAATACTAGGCCGCCCCAATAAGCCGAAATCCCAAGAATATCTGTATAGAACTTCAGTAAATAAATTTGCCCCATATCAAACATAAATCCGTTACCCACATCACCTAAACCGTAGGAGACTTTTTCTTTTAAGGTTAATCTTTTTTGGGCACTATTCTCCATCATGACTCCTTCTTCCTGTTAAATTAAGTTAAACTGTAACCCTTTTCAAAACTAGATAAAAAATATAAGATTTGAATTTTAAACCTGAAAAGATTCTTTAATTTGTTTATTAAACTAACAAAATATCTGCATAGATAGAATACCACCGTCGACAAATTTCGTCAATAATAATTTGTAAGCGGTTGTCATCCAGTTCCACCTATTTATAAATATTAATCAGCAAGATTCAATTTTGGAGTTCATCACATAAGCAGAAAAGGCTCCGATTTCCATGAAATCGGAGCCTTTGTTTACCTATTTAATTTCAGCCTTTTCTCTTTTCAGCTAAATCAATTGCAAGTTGCGCTGTACGCTTTTTGTTTAATGGATAACAGAATACAATGATTAGGAACACAACACCAAGTGTGATTGCAGGTACAAGAGTTCCAAGTGTATGAATTCCTTGAAGAGTATCCGCTGTTTGTGCTTTAAGAGTTGGATTATAACCAACTGCTGCAATTGCTGCACCGCCAACACCACCGGCAACTGCTTGACCAACTTTACGTGCCATAGAATAGATCGAGTAAACGGTTCCATCTTCACGTAAGCCAGTTAAATACTCATGATAATCAATAACGTCCGTAACGAAAGCCCAAATGACTAGGTTGAAAAGACCATAACCAAACATACCAATTGTTAAGACACTAATAAATTGTGTTCCAGTTAAATTTGGAAGGAAATATAAAAGCGTATATACAAGTGTTGCTAATAACAAACCACCGGAAGCTACTTCTTTTTTACCAAATTTTGCAACTAATGGTTTTACCATTGGCATACCCACAAATACTGCTGCTGCTTGAAGAAGACCTACCATACTTAGTGCTTTAGCATTTCCAAAGTAATCTTTAAATAGATAAACGTTTACTGCACCAATTAACATAAAGCAAACCAAGAATAATAATGAAGCAATGAGGAACCAAATTAATGGTTTGTTTTTTCCAAGACCTTTCATTGTTTGCCCTAAGTTCACTTTTGGTTTAGTTGTTTCATCCATTACAATTCGTTCAACCGATAATTTATAACAAGCCATATAACAAGCAAGTGCAAGTCCACCGAAAAGTAATGCCGCCAAGATAAAGCGATTAGCATCCGGTTTGTTGTTAACAAACAGAATCATTGGACCAGCCACGTTAATAATTAGCCCAGCCAAGTTTCCACCTAATGTTCTCCAGCTTGATAGTGTTGTACGTTCAACAGGATCGCCTGTGATAACGGAAGCCATTGATCCGTAAGGAATATTAACTGTACTATAGAGGGTTCCCCAAATAATATAGGTTACATAAGCGTATGCAAGATAAAATCCATCTGACATTCCTGGGATGTGAACAAACATTAAAATACCGGAAATTATAAGCGGGAAAGACATTCTAAAAATCCAGGGTCTGAATTTTCCATTTTTCCCTGCTTTTCTTGTATCAATAAAACGGCCCCATGAAACGTCGGCTACTGCATCCCACAAACGAGCTAGTAAGAATAATCCACCGACTGCAGCAGGATTAATGTGAAAGACATCAGTATAGAAAACCATTAGGAATGCGGCAACTAGAATAAAGAAGAAATCGTTCCCCCAATCCCCAAACATATAACCTAATTTGTCTTTCATTCCAAACTTTCTAAATTCATTGGCAGAACCTTGAATAGCTGCTTTTTTTGCTGTTTGACTCATTTTGACCCCTCCATTATGCATTTATTTTGAAATTTGCCCTTAAAACCTATACCTTTAAATCATTTAAATTCTTTGACCCTTTAGTACTTTGAAATCCCTTTCAAACATTTTTAAAAAAAATATAAGTGCACTTTATTAATTAGTTTAATGAACTAATTAATTGGTATAGTTGTATCTTATCACCGACTATTTACACAGTCAACATATTTTTGTAAGCGTTTAATAAAAAAAAATTCCAAATATTTAGAGCCCCTTTTCTTTAAGTAATCTAGTGGTTTAGTTTTGAAGCAAAAGTCCGACACGTAATGTTCAAGAACGTCACTTATTGTTCATTACTGAGCAAAGTTATTTTTTCTATAATAAATATATTGAACTAAATATATAAAAAAAGGTCGTGTATTTTATGGAGAAATTACTTTATGTAACTGCGAATCCAAAAGGTATCGAGAAGTCAAAGGGACTTAAAATAGGGGAAGCCTTCCTTGAGTCCTTCCAACAAGAGCGTCCCGACATTGAGATTAAGAAAATGGACTTATTTTCTTTGGAATTTCCGCAAATGGACGCCGATTTGGTTTCTGCAAGGGGGAAATTAGCCGGTTACGGATATACCTTAGATCAACTTTCAGAGATTGAACGAGAAAAGATACTTAAAATGCATGCTCTCGCTAATGAGTTTATCAGTTATGATTACTTTGTCTTTGTTTCTCCAATGTGGAATCTAAACTCCCCCGCCATTTTAAAAGCATTTATAGACAATCTATTTATTGCTGGTAAAACATTTGCTCATACCGTGAACGGACCAAAAGGACTATTAACAAATAAAAAAGCCATTCACCTCCAAACAAGAGGTGGTCAGTATACTGGTACTCCTATGGAAGCGTTGGAATCGGGTGATCGTTATTTAAAAATAGCTCTCCGATTCTTGGGGATTGAGGTTATGGATTCTGTTATTACTGAAGGATTTGATATTAATCCGCTTAAAGTACCTGAAATTCTTGCAACAGGAGAAGAAAACGCCAGGCTTGCAGCAAAGGAATTCATACGTAAGCCTGTCACAATCTAGGCTAAAAATGATATTGGGTTTCCTTTAATAGAGGGAAGCCTTTTTTTATTATCTATCTTTGTCATAAATATCTAATTCATAGTATAATTGGAAAGATGCATAAATTAGATATTTGATATTTTCAATAGATAAGGAAAGTCATTCACAAAACCAGGAGAGTCTTCATGTTAAAAGATTTTGTCTCAAATGCAACACTATTAATTGCTTCCTTTTCTATTATGGGAGTGTTATTTAAAGATAAGCCATTATACACATCCTCACCACTTTCCACCAAACTTTATTGGGGCCTTTGTTTTGGAATTTTAGGAAATGTATTAATGGCATTTAGCATTCAAATAAATTCAAGTACTATTGCAGATTTACGCCATTTGGCCATTGTTATCGCTGCAATCTTTGGTGGTTATATACCCGGGTTGCTGGCTGCAATTCTGATTGCAGCAGGAAGAATCATTCTTTTTGGCATTAATGAATCGTCAGTGCTGGGATCGTTCGGAGCGATATTGACTGGGATACTTTATGGGGGCCTTTCAAATATAAATATTTCAAGAACCCTTAAAGCTTTCCTATTGAATTTAATCGGGGTGTTTATTACTTCCATCATTTTTATAATTAGAATTGATAATTCACATGTCCTTCAAAATGTTTTAATCATGCATAGTATTATCTCTCTCATAGGTGGCTTTTTTGCCTATCATTTTTTTGTTTTCGTGGTTAATTCGTATGAAGTACAGTCTCAATTAAAACAGAATGTACAAAAATTGAAGGAGACAGAAGAGAGATTCCGACTCCTAGCTGAATATTCAAGCGATATGATTACCATGCACAATGAAAATGCCGAATATATATACATTTCACCTGCAGTTAAAGAAATTATCCATTTTGAATATCCTGAACTTCTTGGTAAAAGGATGGATGATTTTATTCATCCTGAAGATATTGAGTATACAAAAAAGATGTTTGAAAAAGCACTTCACAGAGGTGTGTCTGAATCAACCTACCGATACCGGACAAATATGGGAGATTACGTATGGATTGAATCCACTCTTAAAAGTGTCCATTTTGAGGAAGATGGAAGCAAAAAAGTGATTATCGTTTCAAGGAATATTACCGATCGCAAACTAACGGAACAAAAATTACAAGAAGCCAATGAATTGCTAAATCGTCTCTCCTATATGGATGGTCTAACAGGGATAGCCAATCGAAGATATTTTGATGAAACGCTTGACAAAGAATGGGCAAATTCTGTTACAACCCATTCGCCGATCACCTTGATTATGTTCGATATTGATTACTTTAAGAAATACAATGATACTTATGGCCATTTAACCGGTGATTTTTGCTTACAATCCATTGCACAAGCTATTAACAATCAAATGTCTGTTAACTCTCATTATACTTTTTGCCGTTATGGCGGAGAGGAATTTGCTCTCATTTCCCCTTCCATAACCATCGAGGAAGGGATGAAAATTGCATATCAAATTCAAGAGACAATTAAAATACTCAAAATCCCTCATATTAATTCTAAGATTGCTGATATTGTTACACTAAGTATTGGAATAGCCACAATGGTTCCAACATCTATTGAAAAACCTCAGGCATTAATCCAAATGGCTGATTCTGCATTATATTTATCTAAAACAAAAGGTAGAAATACAATTTCATCTTCTCATTTAAGTTTGGAAGGCTTGTAAATAAACAGGCCCTCCTTTTTTTATCAAATTCAAACAAATTTTTCTAAATATTTTGCACACTTTGTTGTATAATGAAGAATATACAAGTAAAATTTTCCTTTCAGCCCTTTATGGATGGTGATGTTAATGGAAATTACGAGACATCTTTTTTTGAACCTTTCAATATATATCATCATTTTGTTTTTTTGTTTGATTCTTTTCGACAATTGTAAAAAAATCACCATTTCGAAGTCCTCACTTACGATTTTTTTTATTGCTATGTTATGGTTATGTATACAATTCTCATACAATCCGACTCCTTCTGCCAGATATGATTTAAGGATTATTCCTCTTGTTTTAGGTGCCCTATATATTGGAATTGGCCCGATTCTAATTGGATCAATTATTATCATAAGAGGTTTCTATGGCTTTGATTTAGGCTTTTATTTAACAATGATGCTATATGCACCTCTTACAGTAGTATTTTGGCGATTATATCCATGGTTTTTAAAGCAAGTGGCCGCACGCCGTATTTTAGTGACCGTATGTATGGGAATAACCCTCGGCATATTGACAGTCATTGGGATGAGTTTCGCCCATCCCCATTCTAATTGGCTGGATGCTTGGATAGCGTTCCTGTTCCTTCCCTCACTCGGAATTGGGATCATTTCATATGGAATCGAATTTGTTAGAAGAAATAATGAAATGCAACAGGAGTTAATTAAAGCCGAAAAGTTAAAAGCAGTGGAACAAATGGGTGCAGCCATTTCCCATGAAATTCGAAATCCATTAACAGCTGCCAGCGGTTTTGTTCAGCTCTTGCAAGATGATTACCTTTCTAGACAAAAACGGAAAGAATATTTATCGATTGTAAAAGAGGAGTTAATTTCTGCTGAACGGGTTATTCAAGACTATTTAACCTTTGCTAAACCATCACTTGAGGCATTTGAAGAACTAAATGTAAAAAGTGAATTACGTCAAATCATAAATATACTTCAGCCATTAGCGAACCAAAATTCAGTCGAGGTTAATACGGATTTTTCCGTTATTGGGTTTATAAAAGGGGATCTCCAGAAGTTTCGGCAATGCTTTGTGAATGTCCTTAAGAACGCAATTGAATCCATGCCTAATGGAGGTTATTTAACAATAACCACTGAGTACAGTAAAAACTTCGTGACCATTAGTGTGAAAGACACAGGTGTTGGAATGACCATTGAACAGTTGGAGCGATTAGGGGAACCCTTTTATTCAACAAAAGGAAAAAATGGAACAGGCTTGGGGATGATGGTGGTCTATAGCATTGCTCGTGCAATGGATGGAACCATTTGGGCTGAAAGTGAAATAGGAGTAGGAACCACGTTTTATTTTAAATTTCCAACCATCTCTACCATGATGAAAAGTGAAAATATTATCAGTTAAAACAAACCGACAAAAGCTAAACTTTTGCCGGTTTATTTGTTTTTATTTTCCGATAAACATTTGGGTCCAGTGTTTGCCTGTCTGTTCAAATCCTACCCCAATATGAGTAAAATTTGAACTTAAAATATTTTTGCGGTGCCCTTCACTGTTCATCCAGGCAGTTACTACCTCTTGTGGTGTACGTTGTCCTTGAGCAATGTTTTCACCTGCAGATTTATAGGTCACACCAAAGTCCCTCATCATATCAAATGGAGATCCATAAGTAGGGCTTGTATGTGAGAAATAATTTTTTTGCTGCATATCCAGTGATTTTTTCTGAGCAACACCGTTTAGCTGGGTATCTGCCTTTAATGCCGGTAGTCCATTTTTACTTCGTTGTGCATTAGTTAAGTCAATTACTTGTTGTACGTATTGACTAACAGTACCAGTTGTTGGAGCATTTTGCGTTTGAGTTGTCTGTTTGGGAGCCGGTGTTGCTTGCCTTGTTGGTGTTGCTTGTCTTGTTGGTGTTGTTTGCTTTGGTACTGGTGCTGTGTGCTTTGGTACTGTTTGATGAATCGGCGCAGGTTGCCCTGCCGGTGTCTGTCCTGTCGGTCCTTGTTGTTGGATAAAGGGTTGTATCTGCTGAAACGCCCAATTTCTTGGGTCGATAGTAATATACTGGTATTTAGCATCCCGAATCAATATCGCTCTAGTATGAGGATATTGATTACTGTTCAATGATGTCTGATAGGCAGAAATCATATCATTATCATTGTTGTTATAATTTTTCTTATTTTTCCGTTTTTTATTGAACTGATTTACATCAAGATCCGATTCACTGTTATTATTGTTTGTATAATCCTCAGTTAATGGACCATTATGGTCAATCCCATCATCTCTCCCATTACGTACATCCATGTATGGGGTGTTATCTCTCGTATCGGTGTTCATTCCGACACGATTATTTGCCTGGTTATTAATATCATTCTTATCATTGTTATTACAAGCAGCAAGTCCCATTGTTAAGACCGCTGTTAACAGTAATCCCACAGGTTTTTTTATCAATCGAAATACCTCCTCTTGAAAATCTGGTTGCTCTCTTAGTTTTGTTGTTTTTCAAAGAAAGTATTGATGGAAAATAAACGTATTCAAGTATCGGGCTGCCTACTTTTCCATAAAAAAAAACCAACAATTGCAACTGTCGGCTTCGTTAACAAACTTATACTTATTAATAGGTTTATTTTTCTAACATTGGAATCCGGCCTTTATATTTGTTAATAAGTTCGCGATTATGTTCTTCAGCACTATCAGCATTGCCACTTTTAAAAATTGGCGGTTCAAAATTATTTTCAATCATTAGACTGATGGCTTCTACCATTATTCCATTCACAATTGCTATTCCAACGACCGTTGATCCAGACCCAAAGCTTATGTCAAGATTCTTGTGCTCCATTAAGGCATCCCCCACCTTAATATGATTATCAATAGGAAGGTCAGTTGTATAATACAAATACTTACCATTTTTATGTCTTGAGGTCACATTTTGTGTATATACAAATGATGTAATTCCAATTACAAACGCCCCCTTATTTTTAGCAATTTCGGCAACATCTATAGGCACGGGGTTCCTGCCTGAGGTTGATACAACAATGACAATATCTTGAGGATGAATCATTACATTGGTCATAAATTGTTCAGCAAAATCATTTTCTTTTTCTAATTGGGACGAACGAACTGCCCCTTTATGAAGCATTAAATCTTCCATAAGGATTGGGTTTATTGGCACTAGTCCTCCAGCTCGGTAAAATAATTCTTCCGCTAGGATATGGGAATGTCCACAGCCAAAGACATGAACGATTCCATCTTTTTGGATGCACTGAGCGACTTTCTCTGCAGCTATTTTGAGGCTTTCATTTTCATCTCTTTCAATTGAGCTTAATAATTCTTTAAGCTCGTGGAAGTATTGTTTGTACATATTAAATAACCTCCAATATATGCTATCATCGTTTCATCTGAATCATAAACTTGTAACGATCTGCACGATAAACAGATTTAACGAATTCAAGAGGGGTATTATCGTTTAGAAACGTATTTCTTTGGATTAGCATAACTGGTGCTCCACTGCTAATTTTCAAATAATTCGCCTCACTTTGGCTGGCAATTGAGGATTCAATAATTTGTGACGCACTATGAATCTTTAGATCTAAATGCCCTTCAATGTGCGAGTATAAGGATCTATTCACAATTTCTTCTGTTAATCCTTTGACAAGATTCGCTGAAATATAATTTGTTTCTAAGGCCATGGGAACACTGTCTGCCATGCGAATCCGCTTAATTTCATATACAGGTCCATATTCAGAAATCAAAAGCTGTCCTGCAATTTGTCTTGTCGCAGGAATAATTTCAAAATGAATTAATTGGCTTCCCGGTTCTAGCCCTCTTGCTTTCATATCTTCTGTGAAGCTTGTCAAACCTTGGAGGGGCTGTTCGATTTTTCTTTCTGCAACAAAAGTTCCCTTTCCTTGCAACCGATACAAATAGCCCTCATTAACTAACTGTGTAAAGGCCTGTCTAACTGTCATTCGGCTAATTTGATATTTTTCGGCATATTCCCTTTCTGGAGGGAGAGCATCACCGGGTCGCAATTCGCCGTTTTCAATTAATTCTTTGATATATTCTTCAATTTGATAATAAATTGGAATGGGAGAATTCTTAATAATCATTTTCCTCCAACTGCATCCTTTCCTTGAAATAGCCATCCTTACATTACATAAAGTTAAGCTGTTGAAAGAGAATCATGAATTTCTATTAACAGTTTACCTTTAAATCAGCTATTGCCACTTTATCTGCAATAATTGTAACATACGGATGATTTTTCAACACGGATGCAGGAAAACTTTCATTGATTTCTCCATTTAAAAGTCTAAAAAGTGCATCTTTTTTCTGTTCCCCTGAAACTAGAAGAAGAATTTCTTTGCTTTTAAAAATGGTCGAAATCCCCATTGTAATTGCTTGAGTTGGAACCTCTTCGATCCTGCTAAAGAATCTTGCATTTGCTTGAATGGTCGAATCAGCTAAGTTTACAATGTGTGTTGTTGAACGAAAGGAAGTCCCTGGTTCGTTAAACCCAATATGCCCATTAGCACCAATCCCGAGAATTTGCAGATCGACCCCACCATGCCTAGCAATTAAATTTTCATAACGATGGCATTCTTCTTGAAAGTCGGCAGCAATGCCACTCGGAATATTTGTTTTAGCTTTATTGATATCTATATGATTAAAAAGCTGGTCATTCATAAAATACCGATAGCTATTTTTATTATTACCTGATAGCCCGATATACTCGTCCAAATTAAAAGTGGTTACCTGCTGATAGGACGTCCCGTTCTTTTGGTGATCCTCAATTAAGCTTTTGTAGGTCCCCATTGGGGTTCCGCCTGTTGCTAATCCAAGTTTAATACTTGGATTCTGAACTACCTTTTGGATAATATATTCCGCAGCCCTATTACTCATTTGTTGATAATCTTTTACTTCAATAACCCTCATTTTGATTTTTCCTCCCTTTTAAAAGCAAGTGATCCACGGCATAGAGTCATATAAACTTCCATTTCTTCATCTAAAATAACAATGTCCGCATCTTTTCCAACAGAAATACTGCCTTTCCGATCATAAATTCCCAGTTGCTTTGCAGGGTTCACTGAAACCATTTCAATGGCCTCACCAAGTGAACATCCAGTGAAAGCGATGATATTTTTCACTGCATGCCCCAGTTTCAAAATGCTTCCAGCAAGGGTTCCATCCTCAAGGATTGCTTTTCCATTTTTTACGGTGACCTCTTGACCGCCTAGATCATACTTACCATTTTTCAAACACTTTGCCCGCATCGAGTCAGTTATTAAAATTAATCCATCACTTTGCTTTTGTTTGAATGCAAGATTAACCATTTCTGGACGGACATGTACCCCATCAACGATAATTTCAGCTTTTAATTCTTCACGTAGAAAAGCTGCCCCCACTACACCAGGTTCGCGATGATGAAGCCCCCTCATTTGATTGAAAAGATGGGTGACGTGATTTGCACCAGCCTCAATGGCTTCGTTAACCTCATCATAAGTTGCATTTGTATGACCGATCGATGCAATGATTCCATTTGCCTTTAGATATCGAATCATGTCTAATCCGCCTGGCCTTTCAGGGGCCAGCGTGACAAGTTTAATCGTTTCATTGGACAACTTTTGCCATTCTTTAAGTAAAGCAATATCTGGGTCGATTATATGTTGAATCGGCTGTGCTCCTGCCATTGTAGAATTTACAAACGGCCCTTCAAGATGAACCCCGATTATTTCAGATTTCCCTGGTGATTGTTGTTCTTTAATGTATTTCCCAGTATTTATTAAAGCATTTTCAATTTGTTTTCCTTCTTGAGTCATTGTTGTGGCTAAAAAACTTGTGGTTCCTTCTTTCGGTAGGCTCATGACCATTGTTTCCAGTGCTTCCTTAGTGGCATCCATTGTGTCGGCACCAGCCACACCGTGGATATGAACATCGATAAAACCTGGAACTGCATTAAAATGGGCAGGAATTTTAATCACATTAAAACCGTCCTGATCAGATAGCTCGTTTGATGAACCCATTTCAATAATTTTTTGATTTTTTATTTTTATATATCCATCATCAATTATTTTTTGGTCTGAATATACTCGTACACCCATAAGTAAAATATAATTATCGTCTGGAATCATCTTCGATACTTCCTTTCAGATTATAGCTCAATATTAACATCACCATATTCTAGTTGTCTATACCAATATCTTTATTTAGAAAGTTTGAAGAAAACCACATTTCTATGTATACCAATTGATACCAAAGTATTTCTATGGATTATAAGAATAGAAATGATATTTAAACAAAAAATTGGTATAGACATCTATAAATATTTAATGCTATAGTTAGAAATGGAAAAGCGCTTACACCATGTATCAATTATTCAGATAAAATAATTCATTTTTAAGCTAATTTTATTTACAATTTATTGGGGGTAATAAGATGAAAAAATATTTACAAAGAATTGGCCGTTCATTGATGTTACCGGTAGCTGTTTTACCGGCTGCAGCCATTTTAATGGGTATAGGTTATTGGATCGACCCTACAGGATGGGGAGCAGATAGTCCGCTAGCAGCTTTCTTAATTAAAGCTGGTGCATCAATTATTGATAATATACCGATTCTATTTGCAGTTGGGGTAGCACTAGGGATGGCAAAAGAAAAAGATGGTTCATCTGCGTTAAGTGGTCTAGTAGCTTACCTGGTTGTAACAACCTTGCTTTCCACCGGTTCTGTTTCATTACTACAAGGGATTAAACCGGAAGATGTAGATCCTGCGTTTGGAAAAATCGGAAATGCTTTTGTTGGTATTCTTTCCGGTATCGTAGCTTCCATGATGTACAACCGATTTAGTCATGTTAAATTACCGGATGCTTTAGCATTTTTCTCTGGTAAGCGTCTTGTGCCAATCATGACTGCAGTATCTATGCTTGTTGTTTCTGCAGTTTTATTCTTCTTATGGCCTGTTATCTTTACAGGACTTGTATCATTCGGAAAAGGCATCTCTCACTTAGGTGCTTTTGGCGCAGGTTTATATGGGTTCTTTAACCGATTATTGATTCCAACAGGTCTGCACCATGCCTTAAACTCCGTATTCTGGTTTGATGTTGCCGGAATTAACGATATCGGTAATTTCTGGGCTGGAAAGGGAGTTAAAGGCGTTACTGGCATGTACCAAGCTGGATTCTTTCCTGTAATGATGTTTGGTTTACCAGCAGCTGCATTAGCGATGTATCATACTGCAAAAGACAAAAAGAAAAAGACAGTGGCTTCCTTAATGTTAGCAGCAGGTTTCGCAGCATTCTTTACTGGTGTAACAGAGCCAATTGAATTTGCTTTTATGTTTGTAGCTCCAATGCTATATTTGGTGCATGCTATTTTAACCGGGATTTCATTAGCCATCGCTGCTGCATTTCATTGGACAGCAGGATTTGGGTTTAGTGCAGGCTTAGTTGACTTTATTTTAAGTTCAAGATTGCCGTTAGCAAACCACCCTTACATGTTAATTCTTCAAGGTTTAGTGTTTGCGGTTATCTATTATTTCTTATTCAGATTCATTATTACGAAATTTAACTTAATGACTCCTGGACGTGAAGAAGACGATGAGGAGTCTTCTGAGGTTGTCGTTGCAGCAGGCGAAAGTAAATTTGCCTCAATGGCCGCTCAAATATATGAAGGACTTGGTGGAGACGCAAATGTTACTTCTGTAGACAATTGTGTAACGCGCTTAAGAATGGAAGTAAAAGACATGAACGCAGTCGACCAACAAAAAATTAAAGCAACTGGTGTACCTGGTATCAATATAGTTGGAAAACAAAGCATCCAAGTAATTGTTGGAACCAATGTACAATTTGTAGCAGATGAAATAATAAAACATCGTAATGGGACTACTAAATTTGATAAGACTAGACTTAATTCGGATTTGACAAAAAGAGTGACGGCTTCGATTGAATCTATTGAACTCTCACCACTTACTGAAAAAGATTTTGTCATGCCAATTGAAGGTGAAATTATTTCGATTACTGAAGTGCCGGACCAGGTTTTCTCTCAAAAAATGATGGGTGAGGGCTTTGGAATTATCCCATCTAAAGGTACGGTCGTTTCACCAGTAGACGGCGAAATCATGAGTGTTTTCCCTACAAAGCATGCAATCGGAATTATATCTAAACAAGGCTATGAAATCCTTATTCATATTGGCTTGGATACTGTCAATTTAAAAGGTGAAGGCTTTAATGTACTTGTAAAAGAAGGACAGCGTATTACTAAAGGGCAGGAAATCCTGACCTTCGATCTAGAATTTATTAAGAAATCAGCACCTTCAGCGATTACACCAGTTATCTTTACAAACTTAAAAAAATTAAATGTAAAGAAACAGGGACACTTAGACCAAGGTCAAGACGGAATCCTATCAATTGAATAACAGCAAACATCGGCAGGAGCGCACCTGCCGATGTTTTATTATTTTTGGTTGAACCCCACTATAGTGATTTCTAAATTGTTTATTTGGAATAAGCAACTTTACAAAGCTCACCAACAATTTTTGTCCCGTGAACTTCACTAATATTTATCATACTTGCGATAGTATTTAGGTTCATATCAGTAATTCCCCCGCCGGGTAGAATTATAATTCTGTCCGCCGCATAATCCAAAAATTCCTTCAACCGGCTAAGGTTTTCTTCGATTGATTTAGAACTTGGCCCTCCGTGAGTTAAAATTCGATTGACCTGATGTTTCGCAAGCCAATTAATAGCATCAAACTGATATTCACTCCTTATCTGATCAAACGCCATGTGAAAGGTTACATCCAGCCCTTTCGCAGTTTCTAACAGTTTGAGCATGGCCTCCTCATCAATCCAATCAGAATCATTTAAGCAGCCAATCACCACTCCATCTGTCCCTAACTGTTTGAAATGGGTTATATCATTTTGCATAATTTCAATTTCCTCTTTAGTATAAATAAAATTTCCGCCCCTAGGCCTGACCATGGTCATTACCTTCGTATTTTTGGAGTGACAATATGTAATGGTTTTTGCAGCTACCCCGTGACTAACAGTAGTCCCTCCAACAGATAAGTTGTCACAAAGCTCAATGCGATGTCCTCCCTTTTCAATAGCCACAGGAACGAATGTAAAATTCTCTACACAAACTTCTTTTAGCATATACACCCACCTTTCAAATACACCCCAAAGAATACCCCCGGAACACTAAGCAAATCAAATCTTCTGCTTTCTTTCCCTCCTGTCATCTTTACCAGTTTAACAATTCTTCATGTATAAACTTGAAGCAATTGCAAAAAAACGACTGGTGCCTGACACCAGTCGTTTTTGCTAAGCGAATAATTTTTCTTCTTCTGCTTGGAAAAAGCTCTTCATGGCATGAAATACATCTGCTTTTTGTTTAAGGATATAGTAGCGGAATTGGTCATCTTTAATGTTTTTATAAGCTGACATTAAGGTAGAGTGACGATTATATTGATTTACCTCACCGTAGCCAAACATATTAGATACTTTCATTAATTCTTCAACTAGCTTCACGCAGCGAGCGTTATCCGATGTGAGGTTATCACCGTCAGAGAAATGGAATGGATAAATGTTGAACTTACGTGGATTGTATTTGGCATCAATAATTTCTAGCGCTTTGCGGTAAGCAGATGAACAAATCGTTCCACCGCTTTCACCTTTGGAAAAGAAATCCTCCTCACTAACTACTTTTGCCTCGGTATGATGAGCAATAAACTCAATTTCAACCGTTTCATATTTCGTTCTTAAAAAGCGTGTCATCCAGAAGAAAAAGCTGCGGGCCATATATTTTTCCCATATCCCCATACTTCCACTCGTATCCATCATGGCGATGACGACCGCTTTTGAATCCGGTTTGATTACCTCGTTCCATGTCTTGAATTTTAAATCATCCTTGTATATAGGGTGAAATGCAGGCTTCCCAGTCATTGCATTCCGTTTAAAAGCAGACATCATTGTCCGTTTCTTATCGATATTTCCCATTAATCCTGTTTTGCGAATATCATTGAATTCAATGTTTTCAACAAGATGTTCTTGTTCTTCTTTTCTTTTTAGATTTGGAAGCTCCAATTGTTTAAATAATGCTTCCTCAAGTTCCATTAAGGATACTTCTGCCTCAAAATAATCTTCACCCGCTTGGTCCCCAGCCCCTTGGCCTTTTCCAGGTCCTTTTTGACCACTGGAGCCGTCACGTGCTACTACATCACCTACTTGACTGTCACCATCACCTTGGCCCACGTGTTTGTTTTTGTCATAATTATAACGAATTTTATATTCGTCCAATGAACGAATCGGAATTTTTACTACATCTCGACCATTAGACATAATTATGCTCTCTTCAGTAATCAAGTCTGGAAGATTGTTGCGAATTGCCTCCTGGACCTTTTCCTGATGTCGCTGCTGATCATCGTGGCCTTTGCGGTGGAGGGACCAATCTTCTCTTGAAATTACATATTGATTGTTGTTAACTGACAATGTAAACCCCTCCTTAATTTATTAGTTTCAAAAATGCACACATTTTTATCAAATACATATTATAACTCGAGTGAAAAAATGAAGATAAATATGGATTACTTTATCCTATGCAGAAACATAGAATAATTTACAAATTATTTTGACAATTGTGCTTATGCCTATGAAAATGGACAAATTATTAATGTAGATGCAACACGGGTTTCTGTTGCCCTTTATAAGGAAAAAAATAGACTGACAGATTACCTTCTGCCAGTCCTAACTATTTTAATCCACTTATCTGTTTAATAGACTTCCAACATAGCGCAGTAATTCGTTAGCTGATGTTGTATTATAGCCATGCTCATCAACCAGCCTAGCAACCACATTATTAATCTTTTTCAATTGCTGTTCATCCGGAGTTTTCGATGAAGTAGTAATTTTTACAACATCCTTTAAATCGGCAAACAATTTCTTTTGAATCGCTTCACGAAGGCGGTCATGGGAGTTATAGTCAAAACGTTTACCTTTTCTTGCAAATGCTGATATTCTAATTAATACTTCTTCCCTGAAAGCCTTTTTCGCATTTTCAGAAATTCCGATTTGTTCTTCAATGGAACGCATCAGCTTTTCATCTGGATTGATTTCTTCTCCAGTAAGCGGGTCACGAAGTTTGGATTTATTGCAATATGCTTCAACATTATCAAGATAATTATCCATTAACGTTTTCGCAGACTCTTCATACGAATATACAAAGGCTTTTTGTACTTCCTTCTTGGCAATATTATCATACTCTTTCCGCGCTAATGAGATGTAATTCATATAACGTTCGCGTAACTCTGCCGTGATGGATGGATGTTGATCAAGCCCATCTTTTAATGATCTTAATACATCAAGTGCATTAATGGATGGTATTTCTTTACGAATAATAGTAGATGAAATTCGATTTATCACGTAACGAGGGTCAATACCACTCATACCTTCATCTGGGTATTCCTTCTTAAGTTCATCCACATCCGCCGTATTAAAGCCTTCCACATTTTCCCCATCATAAAGGCGCATTTTCTTAAGTAGATCAATATCGCCTTTCTTTGGTTCCTTTAAACGAGTAAGAATCGTAAACATGGCAGCAACCTTTAACGTATGCGGTGCGATATGAACATCAGAAACATCACTTTCATTAATCATCTTTTCATAAATTCTTTCCTCTTGTGAAACCTTCAAGTTATAAGGTATTGGCATGACAATAATTCGTGAATGGAGTGCTTCATTTTTCTTATTGGAGATAAACGAACGATACTCTGTCTCGTTCGTATGAGCTACAATTAGCTCATCAGCACTGATAAGAGCAAACCTGCCTGCTTTAAAATTTCCTTCTTGAGTAAGGGATAGCAAGTGCCACAAGAATTTCTCATCACACTTTAGCATCTCCTGGAACTCCATCATTCCTCTGTTAGCCTTGTTAAGTTCACCATCGAAGCGGTAGGCACGAGGATCTGATTCAGAACCAAATTCTGCAATCGTTGAAAAATCAATACTCCCTGTTAAATCGGCAATATCCTGTGATTTTGGATCGGATGGGCTAAACGTTCCGATTCCAGTTCGTTTATCCTCGGAGAAGAAGATTCTTTCCACTAAAACATCCTCAATTCGTCCGCCATACTCCTGTTCCAGTCTCATCATATTCAATGGTGAAAGATTACCTTCGATGCGAATTCCATACTCATCATGGAAGTCCTTTCGCAAATGGTGTGGAATTAAATGCAATGGATCTTCATGCATTGGGCATCCTTTAATGGCAAACACAGAGCCTCTATCAGTGAGAGAGTAGGCTTCAAGTCCCCTTTTCAGCATAGTAACAAGAGTGGACTTCCCGCCGCTAACAGGACCCATTAACAATAAAATACGCTTCCTTACATCGAGCCTTTTTGCTGCCGGATGGAAGTACTCCTCAACAAGCCGTTCAAGCGATTCCTCTAAACCAAATAATTGATTGCTAAAGAATTCATACTTTTTCGTCCCTTTTTCTTCAGTAATTCCTGCATCCTTAAGCATATTATAAACTCGTGAATGTGCCGACTGTGCAACCCATGGCTTCTCTTTCAACAACTGTAAATAATCTGCGAATGACCCTTCCCAACGTAACTTTTCTTCTTCTTCGCGATACATCTCGATTTTTTTTAGAATATCCATAAGGCCCTCCCCCTGTAGGTTAATCAGAGACGATTAATATACTCTATGCTGATAAGCTATTGAACATGCGTAACCAATACGAGTTAGCGTCTATCTTTTTTGTTACAATAAAAAGAATCTTCCTCTTTTCATTTTTCTAAGATAGGCTATAATAAAACTATATGTGTGATAAAAATGAAAAATGTATAACAAAGGGGGCAATACATAAACATGAACACTTTCATCGTAATATTAGTAATGATCACGTTTTTGACTGCAATCTTAACATCAGGTTATAATGACAAACCAGGTTCTTCAAAATAAAAAAAACTGCCGCTTGGCAGTTTTTTTTATTTAAGATCCAGTTTGTTTTTTTGAACAAATTCCCTCATATACATCCGGCTCTTTCGATCAAGCATCTTTGCCATTTGTGCACTCCAGCGGTCCTTTCTTTTCCCTTCGGTCCGCTCATTGTAATAGTCTGAAATTAAATCATCGTATTTTTGAAGCTGACTAACATATACCTGTTTATCTTGTTCATATTCATCTTCATGATAGATATGTTCAAACGGTAGCCTTGGTTTTTTATCTGTCAATTTTGTTGGAACTCCAACCGCAAGTCCAAACAAAGGAATCACCCGTTCAGGAGTTTTTAATAGGTTTTTAACCTCCTCAAGATTATTACGAATTCCACCTATGTAACAAATTCCCAAACCCATCGATTCAGCTGCAATTGCGGCGTTTTGTGCTGCCAAAGATGCATCTATTAGAGCAACCATGAACTTTTCCGTACTTTCGATAGAAGGAGTAACATCTGTTTGTACCATCTCCCCAATAATGGAATGACGATTAAGATCCGCACAAAAAATGAAAAAGTGGCCGTTTATTTCAACATATTCCTGGTTACCGGCAATCTCAGCCAATTTTTTCTTTTTCGCTTGGTCTTTAACACCAATAATCGAATAGGCCTGAATAAAACTCGATGTAGACGCTGATTGGGCACAAGAAACAATCGTTTTGATTTGTTCCTCTGTTAAGGGCATGTCCTCAAAATGACGGAGGGAGCGGTGGTTTAGAATCGTTTCAATTACGTCATTCATAAAAAAACCAACTTCCTTTCCATTAATCAAAAGGAGGCCTAATGGACCCCCTTCCATTATTTTAGATGCGCATAATTTTGTTGACGCAGCGCCTCATAGATAAGAATGGCAGCTGTATTAGAAAGATTTAAGGAACGAATATTTTCATTCATTGGAATCCTTAAGCTGACTTCTTTATTGTTTTCAATGACATCTTTCGGTAGTCCTGTCGTTTCTCGTCCAAAGATAAAGAAATAATCTTTGCTTGAATTACTATAATCAAAGCTACTAAAAGCCTTTTGACCAAATTTGGTTATATAAAAAAATTCACCGCCAGCATTCTTTTCATAAAAGTCCTCTAATGAATCATAATAGACAATATTGACGTATTGCCAATAATCCAAGCCTGCTCTTTTTAACATTTTATCATCCGTCGAAAACCCTAATGGACGGATTAAATGTAAGTTGGTATCTGTTCCTGCACATGTCCTTGCGATATTTCCAGTATTGGAAGGAATCTGTGGCTGATATAATACTACATTTATTGACACGTTGCTCACCTCGGGTAAAAAACTCTACATGCCATTATACCACGAGGATTTATCCTTTCAATAAAGATGCAATTTTAACCAAGGATTGTATAAAACTTATATTTTATATTAGGTGTATAGGCAGATGAATCTTCATACGCCCAGTACCTCATCCGGCTATTATACGTATGGGCATTCACTAACGGCATTCCGTCTGCATCTTTACCCGTTACAATTGTATTATGATTAAACCGGCCATCCCCTTCAAAATCGTAACAAATAACATCGCCTAATAACAATTGATCAGGGCTGCTGACTTCCCTTGCATGTAAACCACTCTTTGAAAGAGCAAAGTATAGCTTTAAAGAATTTGCCACTGCCCAGCTATAGCTCCATTTTTTATTTTGGAGCCACCAGCCTGAACCCTGGACGGGATAACCTCTCATCGGTGCCCCGCCTATATGAAGGCATTGCGAGATAAAGTTGGTGCAATCATTTTCAAATTTTATATACAAAGGATTATAGCTATTCCACCACCGTTCTGCATACTGCACAGCTTTTAAACGATCGTATTGAAAGCTTAATCGCTCATCCGTCTCCTCTAAGTTCAGTGTAGTTGGCAGTGGAGGAGATTTTTGATACTCATAAGGGTTAATTTCCTCATCCATTACTAAAGCCTTTTTATAAAACTTTGCTAATCTTTCTTCTATTTCTTCTTCCATGTAAAGCATCTCTTTTTGCTTAATTAAATATTGATAATGGGCTTGATATTTTACCGTTTGAAATTCTTCCTCTTCATTCATCTCTATTATTCGACCTGCCGCTTTAACCTTGACAATTTCTGCATCCCTTTTTGATAATGCACTTTGTTTCTGTTCAGCCTTTGGAAAAAATACTTTATGTGTTCTTTTATCGGAAACAAATTGATTTACTCTCTTTTCAAATAAATCTTGAATTAAATGAAGCATACTCTCCACCCCTTTCTTTCATACATATGAAAGAAGGCCGGGTTTAATCAAAAAAAATAAGCGAACTACTTGAGTTCGCTCATTTTTACCTATAAAAACTTAAACCTTTTTCTATTTCATTTTGTACTTCAGGATCTTTTTCATGCGCTTGAGCCCTTTCAAGTGCAGAAAAGGCTGTTTCACCGCCAATTTTGCCCAAGGCCCAAGCAGCTGTTCCTCTTGAAACCGGACTTCCCTCGTTTTCCAAAACTTCAACTAAATCAGGAATCGCAGTCTCATCCTTAAAATGTGCCAGCGCAATGATCGCATTCCGCTGAATGGGTTTCTTCCCTCTCCAAGAACCAGCTATGTTTCCAAATTTAGCTTTAAATTCCCGATTGCTTAATTTTAAGATTGGCTTTAACAGCGGTTTGGCAATATCAGGATCCGCTTCAAGTTCCTCATGGAAATGAAAGTGCTTCCCCTTGTTAACCGGACATGCAGTTTGGCAGGAATCGCAGCCATAGACACGATTACCAATTTTATCTCTAAACTCCTCGGGGATAAATGTTTTTGTTTGGGTTAAAAAAGATATACAACGCTGTGCATTTATTTGTCCGCCTTGAACCAATGCCCCTGTTGGACATGCATCCAAACACTTGGTGCACGACCCGCATTGGTCTTCAATCGGGGTATCCGGTTCAAAAGGAATACTCGTAATCATTTCTCCAAGATATACATAGGACCCAAACTCAGGTGTAATAATCGCACAATTCTTCCCGCTCCAGCCAATTCCTGCTCGCTCTGCCACAGCGCGGTCAGAGAGTTCCCCAGTATCGACCATTGATTTTAACCGAGCTTCCGGCATTCTTGCTAAGATAAACTCCTCAAGTTTATTTAAGCGATCCTTTAGAGCATAATGATAATCAAGACCCCATGAGGCCCTGCTGAAAATCCCTCTTCTCTCACCCTTTTTACTTTCTACGCGGTGATTCATTTTTGAAGGATAGGCAATCGCAATGGCAATGATCGAACGTGGTTCCTCTAATAATAATGAAGGGGTCACTCTTTTCTCAATATCTGGTTCTTCAAATCCTGATTGGAAATTGAGCTCCTGCTGTCTTACTAATCGATTTTTCAATTCAGTGAACGTGTCAGCGGTCGTAAAACCAATTTTATCAATTCCAATTTTTTTACTATATTCAATTAATTCTTCCTTTAGCTTGTATAAATTCATAGAGTGAACCTCCCTTCTTAACTAGAATGAACGACATGGATATTTGTTTTAACATTTATATGTTTTATTCCAAAATAAAATAGGAAAAAACGCAATGCATCGTTCTCCTATGTAACGATACACTGCGTTAGTTAGTATGTATGGAGCGGGTGAAGAGAATCGAACTCTCATCATCAGCTTGGAAGGCTGAGGTTTTACCACTAAACTACACCCGCAAAGGATTAATATTAATGTCATCAACTGACCTTTTCAATATTACACACTATTTTTAACATCGTCAAGGGAAAAACGCATATTTTGTCGAATTTTTTTATTATAAAAAAATCTTACAACACTACTCTATTTCTTTAAGCTGAAAAAACCGGTCAATGACCGGTTTTTTCAATTTATACTCCTAGCAACTACTTAGTTACGGAAACTTGTTCAAAAGGCCATGCAGGCAATTGTTCACGAAGCGGTTTATCTTCCCTATAACCTAAAGCATATTCTCCTTGCATAATCGTATGGATTTCTCTCGTACCTTCATAGATGACTGGAGCTTTGGAGTTCCTCAAAAAGCGTTCTACTGGATATTCATCGGAATATCCATAGGCCCCATGGATTTGAACGGCATCATTTGCTGCATCAAAAGCAGCATTACAGGAAATCCACTTAGCAAGTGATGTCTCCTGGGTATTTCGTTTCCCCTGATTCTTTAACCAACCCGCTTTAAAAACTAAGAGTCTAGAAATCTCAAGATTTGCACTCATTTTCGCGATCATTTGCTGTACAAGCTGGTGTCTTCCAATTTCTTTTCCAAATGTTTTTCGTTCATGGCAATACTTTAGGCTTGCTTCAAGGCTGGCTTCTATTAAACCAACTGCTCCTGCAGCTACTGTAAATCGACCATTATCTAGTGCGGCCATGGCAATTTTAAACCCTTCGCCTTCTTCACCCAATCTGTTCTCAATAGGTACTTTTACATCGGTTAAAAATACTTCTCCAGTATTTCCTGCGCGAATACCCAACTTACCCTTGATCGCCTTCGTTTCAACCCCTTCAAAACTACGCTCTACAATAAATGCAGTGATTCCTTTATGCCCAATATCATGGTCTGTTTTGGCAAAAATCAAGAAATGGTCGGCAACATCACAGAGAGAAATCCATGTTTTAGACCCATTCAGAATATAGTAATCTCCCTTTCTAGCAGCAGTTGTATTCATCGCAGCCACGTCAGACCCTGCATTCGGTTCTGTTAATCCGAAAGCACCAATTTTGTGCCCTTGTGCTTGAGAGACTAAATACTTTTGTTTTTGTTGTTCAGATCCCCATTGCAATAGCGTCATACTATTTAACCCTGTATGAACAGAAACGGCTGTCCGATAGGCAGTATCTCCTCGTTCTAGTTCCTCACATACAATAGCCAGAGTATTATAATCCATGCCAGCTCCGCCATACTCTTCAGGGATACAAACACCCATGACTTGCAAATCCGCCAATTTTTTCAAAATCGCAGGTTCAAAATGACCTTGGCGATCCCACTCCTGAATATTTGGAATGATTTCCTTATCGACAAATTTTCTAACCATTTCTTTAACACTTTGCTGCTCATCTGTTAATTCGAAGTTCATCATTTAATAGTTCCTCCTAAATAATATTTTTTTGTTTTAAACTAGATATTTCTTCGGAATTGTATCCAATGCTCTCTAATAATGTTTCTGTGTGTTCGCCAAACATTGGGGGATGTCTCCTCATCGTTACTGGTGTTTGTGATAGCTTCAACGGTGAGCCCGTTAATTGAAGTTTATCAATTAATGGATGCTCCATTTCTACTATCATCTCTCGCTCCTTTATCTGTGGATCTTCAAACATTTCAGCAATGGTGTTGATTGGGCCATTCGGAACCCCTGCTGCATCTAATCGTTCTTTCCATTCATTTTTCGGCTTTTTTGAAAGCAGTTCTTCACAAATGGCAATCAGTTTATCGGTGTTCTTTAGACGCTGTTCATTATGAATAAATTCTTCCATTTCCGCTAATTCAGGTCGACCCAAAACAGCAACAAATTGCTTAAACTGCTGATCATTTCCTACGGCAATGACAAGCTCCCCGTCCTTGGTCTTAAACACCTGATATGGGGAAATATTGGGGTGCCGATTCCCCATTCGCTTTGGAATCGCACCACTACATAAATAATTACTCGCCACGTTAATTAATGAGGAGACCTGGCAATCCAGCAGTGAAATATCAATTTCCTGTCCTTCTCCAGTCTCGTTTCGATGCTGTAAAGCCGCTAATATTCCTATACAGGTATATAATCCCGTTAAAACATCTGCGATTGCCACACCGACTTTAACCGGGCTCCCATCAGGTTCACCAGTGATACTCATCAGCCCACTCATCGCTTGAATGATATAATCATAGCCAGGTAAATCCTTATAAGGACCCGTTGACCCAAACCCCGTAATGGAGGCCATAATCATCCCGGGGTTATTGACTTTTAGCTGCGAATATCCTAAACCCATTTTTTCAAGTGTTCCAGATTTAAAGTTCTGAATCACGACATCGCTGTTTGAAGCCAGTTTGGCAAAAATTTCTTTTCCCTCTTCTGATTTAAGATTAAGTGTCATACTCTGTTTATTCCGATTGGCACATAGATAATACGCACTTTCTCCATTTACAAACGGTGGCCCCCAGCCTCTTGTTTCATCACCTGAAGCATAGTGTTCAATCTTTATTACTTCTGCTCCCAAGTCCCCGAGAATCATAGAGCAAAATGGTCCTGCAAGTACGCGTGAAGCATCCAAAATTCGGATTCCATCAAGTGCCCCTTTCACACTTATCACCTCTTTCCGACTATAAAAAAACAAAAAGGAGCCAGCAAAACAAACAATGAAATATCCCATTGATTGATTTACTGACTCCTACTCATAGCTCGTCTTCCCGCAAAGGAAATTCAAGTGAATATAGTCAATTTTAATATAATCATTTTTTCATACGATCATCTGGTCATGCAGCAAGGACTTTGCCGTCACCCAGTTGTTATTCTAACTATATACCAATAATTAGAATTTTTCAACAATTACTTTTCAGTAGATTTGATTTGCTGATAATGGAGATCTAGATCTTTTAACGCCGCCACCAAAGCATTAGCAGCCTTCCCACGGTAATACATTTGCAGCGCAGCGATTGCTTCATCAATACCGTCGTTTAAACTCATCCCCCTTAATACCTGGCCAACAAATTCGCGGGCATGTTCGGTAGCCAATGTACAAGAGGCCTCGAGTATGACCCCATATTTTCTATCAATTTCAGCAGTAATCGTCAATGTTTCAAATACACTTTTTGCTGCGATCCCTTGGGGTAACCGGGCATGCCCTGCAATAAACAAAGTTTTTCCGTTCATCAATTGAATCTACCTTTCTATTAAAAAAATGTAGTATAGGATATATCTTACATTAGTTACTGATCATTTGGAATAAGGGGAACAATGGGGGACTAGGGAAATATTCATTACCCTTTTTAAGAATTTTCAACACCGAGGAGCACGAATCATATCTATTCGTTACCATTATAATTCTTTTTCATTTCTGATGGGCACGAATAGCCTTTATTCGTTACTATACAAGAGTTCTACCATCAATCAGAGTAACGAATAGATTCATCATTCTTAAACATAGGAAAATCACCTAAGTTAAGATATCCATAAAGCAATAAAATTCAGAACAAAAGGCGCAAGCGCCCGTTCAGCGGCGTATGGCCTGGAGCGCTCCAACTGAGNNGGAGAGCGAAGGACACTAGCCGTTGGGCGCTGGAGCTGGATTCAAAGAGACTAAATCAATTTATCCAAAATTAAATTTTTTATAATTTCCTATACAATAAAAAAAAACGCTTCTCAAGGTTATCTGAGAAACGTTCTTTTAAAACAAATTGATACCGGTGATCGGGGTCGAACCGATACTCCTCACGGAACACGATTTTGAGTCGTGCGCGTCTGCCAATTCCGCCACACCGGCGCGTATAAAATTGTTTTGATAAAGCAATGCCGAGGACCGGAATCGAACCGGTACGGTAGTCACCTACCGCAGGATTTTAAGTCCTGTGCGTCTGCCAGTTCCGCCACCCCGGC
>NTXX01000062.1 GCA_002559145.1 Bacillus sp. AFS006103 | reverse complement strand
AAAAGATAAATATTGGAGGTAATTATTTTGCTATTATCTAAAGCATGGGAATCTTACGAGGCGGACAAAAGGATCGAGGGATTCTCCCCGCAAACATTAAAAGCTTACCGACTTCAAGCTATGTTACTTATTCGTTATTTTAACGATCTGAACATAGGAGAAATTACTACGATTCAATTAAAAGAATACTTGGCAAAATCTAATGAAAACTTGAAACCATCAAGTATCGCACATCGCATCCGATTCATGAAATCATTTTTCCGCTGGTTACATGAGGAAGGACATATTTTGAAGAATCTTGCTTCTAAAATAAAGGAACCAAAATAGGGAAAAGAATCCCAAAGTTCTTAACGGAAAGAGAATTAGAACTTTTAAGGGAAGCTTGTAACACCCCAATGGAGAAGGCAATGTTTGAATTTATGTCTTCTACCGGGTGCAGAATTGGAGACGTTGTATCCTTAGATAAAAATTGTATTAATTGGTCCAACAGGTCAGCTATTGTCCGTGGGAAAGGAGATAAAGAAAGGGAAGTATATTTTAATATTCGATGTGAAATTTGGCTAAAACGATACCTGGACAGCCGCCAGGATAAGGACCCGGCTATTTTTGTTACTGAACGTCATCCTCATAGAATGAGCATTGCCCAGATGCTATATATTATCAAGCGAATTTCAAATCGTGCGAGCATCAATAAGGAAATTCATCCACATCAACTTAGACACAGCTATGCCACCCATTTATTGAATAATGGAGCGCC
>NTXX01000061.1 GCA_002559145.1 Bacillus sp. AFS006103 | reverse complement strand
CGGTGAGGAATTCCCTAATGTTGAATGTTTTCGTCTTTCATTATAAAAGCTGCTAATATAATAATTTACTGCCTTAATCGCCTCTCCCCTTGTTTTAAATCGCCTTCTATAAATCAAATCTTTTTTGATTGTGGCATGAAACGACTCGATACAAGCATTATCATAAGGATCGCCTTTTTTACTCATACTGATGTTCATTTCTTTCTCTTTCAAGATATCAATATAGTCATGAGAACAATACTGAGACCCACGGTCTGAATGGTGAATTAATTCCTTGCCAGGCTGCCTTTGAATAATCGCCATATTCATTGCTTGTATAACTAACTCTTTCCTCATATGGTCTGCTAAACTCCAACCAACAATCTTTCTTGAAAATAAATCCATTACGGATGCCAAATAAACCCAGCCCTCAAGCGTCCAAATATAAGTTATATCTGTCACCCAAACGCGATTAGGTTCTTTCACTTTAAATTGACGATTAAGTATATTAGGGTAAACATTTAAATCATGATCAGAGTCTGTTGTGACCACAAACTTTTCTTTTTGTGTAGCTTTTAAACCCATTTCGTGCATGATCCGGGCTACTGTTTTTAACGAAATGGTATAACCCCAATCAATTAAATCGGCATGTACTCTAGGGCTTCCGTAAGTTCCAAAGCTCTCATGAAATGACTTGCTAATTTTCTGCTGGATTTCTGCCCGATATTTTTCCTTCTCGGAAGGGGGACTTGATTGCTGTTTAATCCACTTATAATAGCCACTCGTTGAGACCCTTAACACCTGGCACATCTTCACTATAGCGTGTTCATTTAAATGAGCTTCAATAAAGGTATAAACTACGCTTGGTTTTTGGTGAAGATGTGCATGGCCTTTTTTAGAATTTCAATTTCCTCCCTTGCTTCTGCCAATTCTTTTTCATGTTGTTTTTTTAATTTTTCAAGTTCAGTAGGTGTAATATAAGTCTCATTAGTCTTCCCGGCATTATTTTTCATCCTATATGCTGAAACCCAACCGCTAATTGTCTTAGGTGAAATTTCTAATTCATGTGCAACATCCGATGCTTTTCTGCCTTCCACAACAATTAATTTTGAAACATACTCTTTGTACTCTTGATCAAAATGTTTACCCAAAGTGAACACGTCCTTGTATATGATGATTGTATTATAAACTAAAATCTCTTTTTTACGTGTCCACTTTTAAGACTAACCTCA
>NTXX01000060.1 GCA_002559145.1 Bacillus sp. AFS006103 | reverse complement strand
TCCTGTCTTCCCGACCATTCCTTATAATGATCTGGGGTCTTAGCTCAGCTGGGAGAGCGCCTGCTTTGCACGCAGGAGGTCAGGGGTTCGATCCCCCTAGACTCCACCAAAAATTATTTATTTTAATATTGACGTAGTAATAATATTCTGTTAGTATTAAAAAGTCGCAGTTGCGGCAATAAATTGTTCTTTGAAAACTAAACAAACAAGATCGTGCAAACAAACAATAAATTATTAGTTTCATTTATGAAACTAAGCCAACG
>NTXX01000059.1 GCA_002559145.1 Bacillus sp. AFS006103 | reverse complement strand
AAAGAAATGGCTGGGCTAGCTGGATTTGAACCAACGCATGTCGCAGTCAAAGTGCGATGCCTTACCGCTTGGCTATAGCCCAATAAAAAAATGGGGCGACTGATGGGAATCGAACCCACGAATGCCTGAACCACAATCAGGTGCGTTAACCACTTCGCCACAATCGCCAAAATCTATATATCAATAGTAGGAAACCTACTAGAAAAAAATGGCGGTCCGGACGGGACTCGAACCCGCGACCTCCTGCGTGACAGGCAGGCATTCTAACCAACTGAACTACCGGACCAAAGTTATTTTCAAGCATAGCTTGATAATAACTTAATTGCGGGGACAGGATTTGAACCTGCGACCTTCGGGTTATGAGCCCGACGAGCTACCGGACTGCTCCACCCCGCGACAATAGAAGTAATATAGTTTTGATCATGCTCATAGTTGCATGAACTGTAACAATCTCAGTAAGCATGATAATGGAGGAGGAAGAGGGA
>NTXX01000058.1 GCA_002559145.1 Bacillus sp. AFS006103 | reverse complement strand
CAATTCCGCCACACCCGCATGTTTATTCTAAAAATCAAAGTGGTGCCGGCGAGAGGACTTGAACCCCCAACCTACTGATTACAAGTCAGTTGCTCTACCAATTGAGCTACCCCGGCCTAGGAAATATGGTGGAGGATGACGGGCTCGAACCGCCGACCCTCTGCTTGTAAGGCAGATGCTCTCCCAGCTGAGCTAATCCTCCATATATACCGCCTGGCAACGTCCTACTCT
>NTXX01000057.1 GCA_002559145.1 Bacillus sp. AFS006103 | reverse complement strand
AATTCCGCCACACCCGCAATATTGAAAGCTATTTTGCTACTGCAAAATAATAATGGTGAGCCATGAAGGACTCGAACCTTCGACCCTCTGATTAAAAGTCAGATGCTCTACCAACTGAGCTAATGGCTCATCCTATGATGAGAAAAAAATGGTGCCGGCGAGAGGACTTGAACCCCCAACCTACTGATTACAAGTCAGTTGCTCTACCAATTGAGCTACCCCGGCATATAATTTGGAAAAATCTTAAGTTCTAACACGCCGACTTCGTTGCCGTCATCCTGACCTCAGAAAGCTTATGCAAGCAGCAGCTCGGTCAGTATGCTGAAGTTTATTCACGAAGCCTATTCGGTCGTGCTCTACCAATTGAGCTACCCCGGCATTGGAAATATGGTGGAGGATGACG
>NTXX01000056.1 GCA_002559145.1 Bacillus sp. AFS006103 | reverse complement strand
GCCACACCCGCATATTCATTTAAAATGGTGAGCCATGAAGGACTCGAACCTTCGACCCTCTGATTAAAAGTCAGATGCTCTACCAACTGAGCTAATGGCTCGTACAAGGTGCCGGCGAGAGGACTTGAACCCCCAACCTACTGATTACAAGTCAGTTGCTCTACCAATTGAGCTACCCCGGCAAATAATTTGAAAAAACATTAGGTGAATATGGTGGAGGATGACGGGCTCGAACCGCCGACCCTCTGCTTGTAAGGCAGATGCTCTCCCAGCTGAGCTAATCCTCCATATTTACAGCCTGGCAACGTCCTACT
>NTXX01000055.1 GCA_002559145.1 Bacillus sp. AFS006103 | reverse complement strand
ATTCCGGTCCTCGGCACCATCTTTACAAATTAAATTCATATGCGCCCTTAGCTCAGCTGGATAGAGTGTTTGACTACGAATCAAAAGGTCGGGAGTTCGAATCTCTCAGGGCGCATTTTCGGGAAGTAGCTCAGCTTGGTAGAGCACTTGGTTTGGGACCAAGGGGTCGCAGGTTCGAATCCTGTCTTCCCGACCATATTCTTTACTAATAATTTTTATGGGGCCTTAGCTCAGCTGGGAGAGCGCCTGCTTTGCACGCAGGAGGTCAGCGGTTCGATCCCGCTAGGCTCCACCATAATTTAATTATCTATTTGGCGGTGTAGCTCAGCTGGCTAGAGCGTACGGTTCATACCCGTAAGGTCGGGGGTTCGATCCCCTCCGCCGCTACCAAATATTCATTCTTTTTTTAACTTGGACCTTTAGCTCAGCTGGTTAGAGCAGACGGCTCATAACCGTCCGGTCGTAGGTTCGAGTCCTACAAGGTCCACCATTAGCTTTATACTTACACGGAGGAATACCCAAGTTT
>NTXX01000054.1 GCA_002559145.1 Bacillus sp. AFS006103 | reverse complement strand
GATTTTCTCCGTTTATTTTTCAAACACAATGAATTTAACATTTAGTTATAGCAGAGCCTAACCAATATTTTCTGTATATCAATTTGCAAGTAAATATGTAGTTTATTTTGCTAAGGTACACTGGCTATTGTCCCCTCATTTTAATATACAAAATGCACTACAAATTCTCCTAAATAATTATTGAAATCCCTTTATATCAACAAAAAGGGACCTCCAAATTACCATACAATTTGAAGGTCTTTTTGCATTACATTTTTATGTTTGCGATAGTTAACGGAAACGTTAGGCGCGTGTCCGGTTCTTCAAGCTTTTCTTAGTAATCTCCGTCAAATGGTGTGAATGGGAAGTTAAATCTTCTTTCAACGGCACGCAGGCGTTGATTCACCCGTTGAAGCCTGCGGTCAAGTTGAGCTACTTGGCGTTGTAGTTGATTGATCTCACGTTCTTGGCGTTCATTAGCCCTCTCCAGTTGATTCAGCCTGCGTTCAATCTGCTGTGGCTGTCTTGCAGGATCGTATTGTTCCGGTAAATAGGGATTAAATTGCTCAGTCTGTACAAAGTGATTAAATGATTCTGGTTGCTCGTAGTAATTTACATGTTCCGGTTGACCATAGTAATTCATTTGTTCTGGTTGGACATAGACATTTTGATCAATCGGCATTTGGGACATTTGAGGCATTTGATAATAACCATACGGATTCATTTAGGCATCTCTCCTTATGTGGTAAATACCATATAGATTATGTAGGTGTTTGGAAGGAGTAACGGCGAATGCCTATAGACTGCCCATGTCTGAATGTCCTAAAAGAATAGAAAAGAGATGATCAAAGTCATCTCAGAATCGAATTTTTATAATTTTACGATGGTTCTGCCCCGTGCTTCACCTTTAAGAATTGCTGATAAATAATTTGGTAATTCTTCAAGGGTTACTTCCTTTGTCATAACTTTTAATAAATGATCTGGTTTAAAGTCAGATCCCATCCGCTTCCACAAGGCAATTCTTGTTTCCATTGGACAATAAACAGAATCGATACCGAGTAAATTGATTCCTCTTAGGATGAAAGGGAATACCGTGGTAGGGACATCGCCGCCACCGGTAAGACCGCTAACTGCCACAGAGCCGTTGTAAGATATTTTGCTAAGGATGGAGGCAAGTGTTTTGCCGCCAACTGGATCGACTGCGGCCGCCCAAAGCTGCTTATCTAACGCTCTTATTTTTTCACCAGTCACATCTTCACGGGAAAGAATCTCGCTTGCTCCTAAGTCAATAAGGAAATCATGTTCGGATTGTTTACCGGTACTTGCAACTACATGATAACCGCGTTTCGCAAGTATGGCCACAGCAATACTGCCAACCCCGCCTGTAGCCCCAGTAACAAGAACACTTCCTTTATCAGGTGTTACTCCATTTTCCTCTAAGCGTTGAACCGATAATGCTGCTGTAAACCCAGCGGTACCATAAACCATCGCTTCTTTTAACGATAAACCCTCAGGCAATGGTACAACCCAATCAGCAGGGATCTGGGCATATTCACTATAGCCGCCAAAATGGGAAACACCAATCTCATAACTAGTAGCAATCACTTCATCGCCTTCTTTAAAACGGGTATCATTCGAACAGACCACCACACCCGCCAGGTCGATTCCCGGAATGAAGGGATAGGATCTGACAATTTTCCCATCAGGGGTGCTAGCCAATCCATCCTTATAGTTGATACTTGAATAACTGACCTTGATTAGGACGTCACCTGCCGGAAGGTCTTGAAGGGTTAATTCTTTTATGTTTACAGTGAAGTCACTTTCTGTTTTGTCGACTACAAATGCCTTAAATGATTCGTTCATTTTTTAACCTCCAAAGAAATCTCAATTAGTTTAATATATCTAAACACCTCCAACTATTCAATGACAAGGAGATGACAAGTATAAGGCTGATATTTGTCATAACATAAAAAAAGCCGCCTTCAGAGTTAAATCCCTAAAGGCGGGCTATTTTTAAAAGATAAGAATGTTTAAATTTCGACTTTGAAAATTGTCCAGCTCCAGCGCCCTAGCTGCTATTGTCCTTCGCTCTCCGCCCT
>NTXX01000053.1 GCA_002559145.1 Bacillus sp. AFS006103 | reverse complement strand
TGCGGGTGTGGCGGAATTGGCAGACGCACCAGACTTAGGATCTGGCGCCGCAAGGCGTGGGGGTTCGACTCCCTTCACCCGCATCATTAACATTTATATGCGGAAGTAGTTCAGTGGTAGAACATCACCTTGCCAAGGTGGGGGTCGCGGGTTCGAATCCCGTCTTCCGCTCTCTATTTGTGCCGGGGTGGCGGAACTGGCAGACGCACAGGACTTAAAATCCTGCGGTAGGTGACTACCGTACCGGTTCGATTCCGGTCCTCGGCACCA
>NTXX01000006.1 GCA_002559145.1 Bacillus sp. AFS006103 | reverse complement strand
TACGTTGGCTTAGTTTCATTTATGAAACTAATAATTTATTGTTTGTTTGCACGATCTTGTTTGTTTAGTTTTCAAAGGGCAATTTCCTTATCGCCCGTAAGCGACTTAATTAATATACCACCTGTGATATTTAAAGTCAACCGTTTTTCTATCTTTTTTACTACAAACATTGTAATAACTCTTTCTAATTATTTCTTTCTTTTATTAATGTTCATCAACATAAGAAAAGGAACACATTTATCATGTGCTCCCTCCTCATCATTTATTCTATATCCTCATTGGTTTCAACCGCTTCAGGAGAGTTCTCATTAGGAGAAACCTCTTCAGCTTCGTTTAGACCATTTTCAAGTACTTCTGCTGCTTCCTCTACTACTTCTTCTTCTTCTTCTTTCTCTACCTTTGCCACAGTTGCGACAAACTCATCTTCACTTTCCTTCATACTAATCAACTTCACACCTTGAGTATTCCGTCCCATTTTTGAAATACCGCCAACATCCATACGGATGAGGACACCACCTGTGGTGATTAGCATCAGATCCTCTTCACCTGTTACTGCCCGCATCGAAACAAGTTCACCATTTTTCTCTGTAACGTGGCAGGTTTTAATCCCTTTACCGCCTCTACCTTGGATTCGGTACTCTTCTGCTTTTGTCCGTTTCCCGTATCCATTTTTCGTTACAATTAACACATCATTTGTTTCCTCTAAAACTTCCATTCCAACAACTTCATCATCATTATCGAGCGTTATGCCTTTTACGCCGGTAGCTGTTCGTCCCATTGATCGAACATCCGTTTCAGGGAAACGAATAAGCATACCTTTCTTCGTACCGATAATCATATGTTTAGTGCCATCGGTTAAACGAACAGAGATAAGTTCATCACCCTCACGCAAACTTAGGGCAATTAAGCCGTTGTTGCGGATATGAGCAAACGAGGTTAACGGAGATCGTTTGGAAACCCCTTCTTTGGTTGTAAAGAATAGGAACCAGTCATCCACAAATTCCTCCACCGGAATAATTGCATTGACCCATTCTCCCTTTTCGACACCTAGAAGATTAATAATTGGGATCCCTTTAGCCGTTCGGCTGTATTCAGGGATTTCATAACCTTTAGAACGGTATACCTTCCCTTTGTTCGTAAAGAAAAGGATCGTATCGTGAGTTGAAGTGGTAATCAATTGTTCTACAAAATCATCCTCGTTTGTACCCATTCCTTGAATTCCCCGTCCACCTCGTCTTTGGGCACGATAGGTTGAAACTGGAAGACGTTTAACATAACCATTATGAGTCAAAGAAATGACGATATTCTCACGAGGGATTAAATCTTCATCCTCAATATTTTCAATTCCGCCGGTTACGATTTCTGTACGGCGCTTATCATTGAATCGCTCTTTAATCTCAGTCAATTCTTCACGGATAATTTCAAAAACCTTTTCCTCATCAGCTAAAATAGCTTTTAATTCAGCAATAAGCTTCATAAGACTTTGAAATTCATCCTCAATCTTTTCTCGTTCTAAACCTGTTAAACGTTGCAGGCGCATATCAAGGATAGCCTGAGCTTGCTTTTCAGACAAGTTAAACTCTGTCATTAAACCTTCGCGGGCAATATCCGTTGTTTGTGAATTTCTAATTAGTGTAATAACTGCGTCTAAATTATCTAAGGCTATTCTTAATCCTTCTAAAATATGTGCACGTGCCTCTGCTTTACGCAATTCAAACTCTGTTCTTCTGCGAATAACTACTACTTGATGATCTAAGTAATGTACTAAGCATTGCTTCAGAGTCAACACCTTTGGATGTCCATTAACTAGGGCTAATGTGTTAATTCCAAAGCTAGTTTGTAGTGCAGTATGTTTGTATAAATTATTTAAAAGGACGTTGGCATTCGCATCTTTACGAACTTCAATAACAATTCGCATACCTTTACGGTCGGACTCATCTCTTAGGTCAGTAATGCCTTCAATTTTTTTATCGCGAGCTAATTCAGCGATTTTCTCAACTAATCTTGCTTTATTCACTTGGTATGGTAATTCATTGACAATGATAACTTCTTTACCATTTGATTTTTGTTCGATTACTACTTTAGCACGAACGGTTATTGATCCTCTGCCTGTTTCATAGGCTTTACGAATACCGCTCCGGCCCAAGATAATTCCGCCTGTCGGGAAGTCTGGACCAGGGATAATTTCCATAAGCTCTTGCGTAGTAATTTCAGGGTCATGACTAATTGCTAAGACTCCATCGATCACTTCTCCAAGTTGGTGTGGCGGGATGTTGGTTGCCATACCTACAGCGATCCCAGTTGTACCGTTTACTAAGAGGTTAGGGAATCGAGCTGGCAGAACAACTGGCTCTCTTTCCTCACCATCATAGTTATCTTGATAATCAATCGTATCTTTGTTGATATCTCTCAATAACTCCATTGAGATTTTCGACATTCTCGATTCTGTATAACGCATTGCTGCGGCAGAGTCTCCATCGACAGAACCAAAATTCCCATGACCATCTACAAGCATATAGCGATAGTTGAAATCCTGTGCCATCCGAACCATCGTTTCATATACTGCAGAGTCACCATGCGGGTGATACTTACCGATTACATCCCCAACGATACGAGCTGATTTTTTATATGGTTTATCTGAATGCATTCCAAGATCATGCATAGCATATAGAATACGGCGATGAACTGGTTTCAACCCATCCCGAACATCTGGAAGGGCACGAGAGACAATAACACTCATCGCATAGTCTAGGAAGGATGTTTTCATCTCATGACTAATATTTATATCTTTCACTCGAGGATTTGGTGTTTCAGCCATTACTTATTACCTCCTTTCACCTTTTCTTTAGATATCTAAATTCTTAACATATTGGGCATTTGACTCAATGAAATTACGACGTGGCTCTACTTTTTCACCCATTAACATATCAAACGTTTCATCTGCTTCAATTGCATCTTCAAGATTAACCAACAGCATACTTCTTTTACTAGGATCCATCGTTGTTTCCCATAATTGCTCAGGATTCATTTCTCCTAAACCTTTATAACGCTGGATATTAGGCTTTGGTGAATTTGGTAGTTCTGCGAATATCCGTTCAAGTTCATTGTCATTATATGCATACTCAATTCTTTTACCTTGTTGGACCTTATATAGAGGCGGTTGGGCAATATATATATATCCTGCTTCTAATAGTTGTCTCATATAACGATAAAAGAACGTTAGGATAAGTGTTCGTATATGAGCACCATCAACATCCGCATCCGTCATGATAACTACTTTATGATAACGAGCTTTAGAAATATCAAATTCTTCTCCAATTCCTGTTCCAATTGCAGTAATCAGTGCCCGCACTTCATTGTTAGAGAGAATCTTATCTAGACGAGCCTTTTCAACATTAAGGATTTTTCCTTTTAACGGCAAAATAGCCTGAAAATGACGGTCGCGTCCCTGTTTGGCTGAGCCACCAGCAGAATCACCCTCAACGATATATATTTCACTTTCAGAGGGATCCTTGGAAGAACAGTCAGCTAATTTCCCAGGTAAACTGGAAACCTCTAACGCACTTTTCCGGCGCGTTAATTCCCTTGCTTTCTTAGCAGCCAGTCTTGCACGTGCAGCCATTAAACCTTTATCAACAATTTTTCTAGCTACAGGTGGGTTTTCTAACAGAAACTTATCGAAAGTGCTGGCAAAAACAGTATCCGTAATCGCTCTGACTTCAGAGTTTCCGAGCTTTGTCTTTGTTTGCCCTTCAAATTGGGGATCAGGGTGTTTAATTGATACAATAGCTGTTATACCTTCACGAACATCTTCACCTGAAAGATTGGTATCATTTTCTTTAATCAAGCCATTTTTTCGTGCGTAATCATTGATAACCCTTGTTAATGCAGTCTTAAAACCGGATTCATGTGTTCCACCTTCATAGGTGTGGATATTATTTGCGAAAGAGTAAATGTTATCTGTATACCCCTCGTTATATTGGAGTGCGACTTCAACACTAATGCCGTCACGTTCTCCCTCCATGTAAATAGGTTCCTCATGAATCACTTCTTTTGTGCGGTTTAAATGCTCAACATACGATTTAATTCCGCCTTCATAGTAGTATTCATTACGTTTATTTTCAACACGCTTATCATCTATCGTAATTTTTATTCCTCTGTTAAGAAATGCAAGCTCACGAAGTCGAGTAGCTAGAATGTCATATTCATATACCAATGTTTCCGTGAAAATATCACCGTCTGGTTTAAAATGCGTAACTGTACCCGTAATATCAGTCGTTCCAATAACCTCTAATTCTTGAACAACCGCACCACGTTCAAATTTAATTGAATAAATTTGACCATCCCTGTGGACATATACCTCAAGTTCAGTGGAAAGAGCATTGACTACAGACGCACCAACACCATGAAGTCCCCCAGAAACCTTATATCCTCCGCCGCCGAATTTCCCACCGGCGTGTAGAACAGTCATAATTACTTCAACTGCTGGTCTACCCATTTTTTCTTGGATTCCAACCGGGATTCCACGGCCATTATCCTTTACCGTGATGCTGTTGTCTTCTTCAATAATGACATTAATTTCATTACAGAAACCAGCCAACGCCTCATCAATACTGTTATCAACAATTTCCCAAACAAGATGATGAAGCCCTTTGCCACTTGTTGAACCAATATACATACCTGGTCTTTTTCGAACCGCTTCAAGTCCTTCTAGAACCTGTATTTGCTCCGCACCATATGCTTCTTCAACTGCTTTTTGTTCCAAAGTCATGCTTGTTCACCTGCACCTTCTGACAAAAATATATCTATATCGTTATAAAAAAATAAATAAATATCAAAATTCATGTATATTCATCTGATTTGAACGTTTCTTTAAAGTTCCGGAAGAAATCGGGGATAAGTAAACATTATCAAAAGTAATAATGATTGATTTAAAGGGGTTTTTGGATAGATTAACTACTTTATCCTTACGATGACTGATGAATTCCTCAACAAGCAGCGAGTTGTTTGCACTCTCTTTATCCAAGATAGAAATAATATCTCTTGCTCGAATATTAATATCTTCCCCGATATGAATATACATGGTTCACCTCAATTAACTTTCTTAATAATCCCTGCTTCAACGACAAAAGTTGAGGCTTCCTTTAATGTCCGGTGGTCAATTCCTTCCACACTTGTGGTTGTCACAAAGGTTTGTACTTTCCCTTGGATGGTATTAAGTAAGTGAGACTGCCGGTAATCATCTAATTCAGATAAAACATCATCAAGCAGTAAAATAGGGTATTCACCAATTTCCGCGTGAATTAATTCAATTTCCGCAAGTTTAACTGATAATGCAGTCGTTCGCTGCTGACCTTGTGATCCAAATGTTTGAACATCTCTTCCATTTACAAAAAAAGTGAGATCATCACGATGGGGGCCGAACAATGTAGTGCCTCGCTCGATTTCCCTTGTTCTAACCTTACTGAATTTTTCCTCAAAGCATGCTATCATCTTCGACAAATCTAGCTCTTCTAATACCTCTACCGACGGTTTATAGGTAATTTCGAGCGATTCCAGTCCTCTGGAAATCCCTTGGTGAATTGGTTTTGCCCAATTCTGAAGTAATCGCAGGAATTCGAACCTTTTCGTCACAATTTTCACAGCCATCCCGATGAATTGTTCCGTCAAGATTTCCAGCATGGTTTGATCTGTCTGTTTTTTTATCTGCAGCATTTTCAAAAAATGATTCCGCTGCTGAAGTATTTTTTGATATTGACTCATATCATGTAAATAAATGGGCGATACCTGCCCAATTTCCATATCAATAAATCGTCTGCGGACTTGCGGACTTCCTTTTACTAAATTAAGGTCCTCGGGGGCAAACATAACCACATTCATATTACCGACATATTGACTCAACCTTTGCTGCTCAATATGATTGCATTTTGCCTTTTTTCCCTTTTTAGAAATAAATAATTGCAGCGGTAATGAACTATGTTGTTTTTGAACCCTACCCTCTATTTTAGCATACTCTTGGTCCCAGCGAATAAGTTCTTTATCATTGGAGGTCCGGTGTGACTTCGCCATGGCTAAAACATAAATCGATTCCATCACGTTTGTTTTACCTTGGGCATTTTCACCCAGGATGACATTTACTTTATTTTCAAATTCTACGAACAACTCTTCGTAATTCCGATAATTTGTTAGTGCTAATTTTTCAATATACATGCAAACGACATCCTTTTGCTTGCTGCTCGATAATTACATGTAATTACTCGGTAATCACAAATTCTCCGAAACCGGCAATTTGGATTTTATCACCTGAGCGAAGCTTTCTTCCTCTTCTTTGATCCTGTTCGCCATTGATAAATATGTCATGTTCACTCAAAAACCATTTTGCCATGCCTCCTGATTGAATTACTTCAGCCAATTTAAGAAATTGACCCAGTGTAATAAATTCAGTGTCTATGTTAATTTTTTCAGGCAAATCGTCACCCTCATTTCTAAAATGGTCTCAATACTTTATTTTACTAAAAAAATCACCGAGATACAAAGAAAACTAAAAGAAAGCCACCTTTTTGGTGGCAGTGAATGATGCTTCAAAATTTTAGTATGTTCTTACCGGTAAAATTAATTGCAAAATCGTTTCATCATGAAGAGGACGGATAACGAAAGGACGCATGGCTCCTGTAAAACTCACCCTGATATCTGTCCCTTCAAGAGCCTTTAAAGCATCCATCATATATTTAGCACTAAAAGAGATCTTTAAATCTTCTCCATCGATGGCTTCACTTTGGATCTCTTCAACAACTTTACCAACCTCAGGAGTATTCGAAGAAATTTCAATGATACCACCTTCAATTGTCGAAAGTTTAACAACATTATTTCTTCCTTCTCTTGCTAATAAAGAGGCCCGATCAATTGCGTGTAAAAATTCTTTTGTATTTACGGTAACATCCGTTTTACTCTCATTCGGAATTAAACGAGAAGTATCCGGATAATTACCTTCTAACAATCTTGAGAAAAATAATAAGTGCTTCGCTTTAAATAAAATTTGATTCTCTGTAATTACAATATCAATTAAGTCATGACTGTCATCAATAATTTTACTCAACTCATTTAAGCTTTTCCCTGGAATGACAACGTTATAACCTTCGTTGTTCGCTATTTCGACCTTTGACTTTCGAAGGGCAAGTCGATGGCTATCTGTTGCAATACAGTTTAGTTCCCCGTTTTCGACCTTCCAGTTTACACCTGTCAAGATGGGGCGTGTTTCTGAGGTGGACACTGCGAAATGGGTTTGTCTAATCATCGCCTTTAAAAGATCTGTGGCAATCTGAAATTTATTATTTTCTTCTATTTGCGGAAGGTGCGGATATTCTTCTGAATCCAGACCAATCAAGTTAAATTCAGATTTACCAGAACGTATGACTGTTTGAAGCGAACCTAAAACTTCAATTTCAACCGTATCTGTCGGCAGCTTTTTGACAATTTCACTAAAGACCTTTGCCTGGAGAACAATGGCTCCTGCTTGTCTCACTTCAATAATTTCATCCCCGGTTTCCTCTTTTGGAATAAAGGACTGTATTGAAATATCAGAATCACTTCCGGTTAAGGTAACACCTTCAGTTGTAGCTGTAATTTTGATTCCGGTTAAAATTGGGATGGTTGTTCTTGACGTAACAGCTTTCATAACATCTTGAACACTCTGGACTAACCGATCTCTTTGGATGATAAATTTCATCGTCTGTAAGCCTCCGATTTAATCATATTTTTAATAGCAAATAATAATATATTTTTTTAAAAAAAATAGTAGAAGTACTAGTAGGGCCTGTAGATATGTGGATAAGTGATTATTTCAACGGAAACACAGCCTATCCACCTGTGGACAGACTGTGTGTAAATACAGAGAAGTTATTCACATATTTGTTAAAGAAATTAGGCTGATATTTTATTAAACCTTCAATAGTTCATGTAATTCTTTCATTTGCCGTTGCAGCTGGGCATCTGTTTGAAGAAGTTTAGAGATTTTTTCATGTGCATGGATGACAGTCGTATGATCACGGCCGCCAAATTCTTCGCCGATTTTCGGCAAGGAATAATCGGTTAATTCCCGTGATAAATACATGGCAATTTGTCTAGGGAAGGCAAGCGATTTGGTCCGCTTTTTTGCCTTAAAATCTTCAAGTTTTATACTAAAGAGTTCCCCAACCGTCTTTTGAATATCCAGAATCGTGATCACTTTAGGCTTGGAACTCGGAATAATATCTTTTAATGCCTCTGCTGCTAAATTGGCATTAATATCTTTATTGATTAAGGATGAATAGGCAACAACCCTGATGAGTGCGCCTTCTAGCTCCCTGATGTTTGTATCGATTTGATTGGCAATATAAAGCATGACCTCGTTTGGTATATCTAAGCCTTCTGCTCTCGCCTTTTTACGAAGAATCGCTATTCTCGTTTCCAAATCAGGCGGGGTAATATCTGTAATCAATCCCCATTCAAAACGGGACCTGAGCCGATCCTCTAGCGTCGGAATTTCCCGAGGCGGCCTGTCGCTAGAGATAATAATTTGTTTACTTTCCTCATGAAGCGCATTAAATGTATGAAAAAATTCTTCTTGCGTTGATTCTTTTCCGGCTAAAAATTGAATATCATCTATAAGTAAGATATCGACATTTCGATATTTATTGCGGAAACTCTCCGCTTTATTGTCACGAATCGAGTTAATAAATTCATTTGTAAATTTTTCAGATGATAAATAAACGACTTTTGCAGCAGGGTTATGGTCTAAGACATAATGGCCAATCGCATGCATTAAGTGCGTTTTTCCTAAGCCAACTCCTCCATAGATAAAGAGGGGATTGTATGCCTTGGCCGGGGCTTCGGCTACTGCGAGTGATGCAGCGTGGGCAAAACGGTTGCCTGAGCCAATAACAAATGTATCAAACGTGTATTTCTGATTTAAGATACCTTGAGGAAATTCCCCATGGTCGTCGTCCTTTTTAACCTTTTTGGGAGGTAATTGCACATCATTTTCTGACTCACTTTGATTTTGCGGAATGATAAACTTAACAGAAAGCTCTTCTCCGGTGATTTCATAGAGAATCCCAGAGATAAGCTGTGAATAACGTTCTTCCAGCCAATCCCGAGCAAACTCATTGGGAGCAGTTATGATAAGCAAATCACCTTGAAGGGAATGGGCCTTTGTCGACTTAAGCCAGGTGTCAAAGCTTGGTTTGCTAATCTTTTTCTCTATATTGGCTAAGGCAGCATGCCAAAGATCCGCAATATTTTCCAAAAAACATCCCTCCTTTGTTTTGATTTTTTTATAAAATAATACGCTTTTTCGCAATTATACCAGCAGTACAACCTATTAATTTATAAATATACGAAATAGTGAATGTGGATAATATATAATAAGGAAGTAAAATGGAGTTTCGACAATATCCACCTCTTGTGGACAACCTTCTACAGCACCCTTGAATAAACTATCCACATGATATCCACAATTTGTGGATAACGTATTCTTGTGGATAAAGTTATTAAGAGTGAAAACACAAATATAATATCAAATAATTGCTTGATGCGCAATGCCTTTTCGTAGTTTATCCACAACTGTAACAATATGTGCACAGTAATTGTCCACAAGTAGATGAATTGTGCAAAACCTGTCAATATCTTGTGTAAAGAGTGAAAAAAATGTCGAAAATTTATCCACAAGTCATTTGAATCTGCACTGGGGAAGTGCAGATTGATTTTTTTTGAATCAAAATTTACAATTCCTCAACTATGGTTAGGATCATTTCATCTTAGCTTTATAATTTCTGGAAATAAGCAATTTCATGTTCAATAAAATTTGGAAATGGAAACAATAGCGAAGAGTAGTTGACAATTTTATGGTGACGTCTTTATAATAAGTAAGACTGTCATTTAAACTTTGATAGCTATTCCTCAGGGAGGTGTCATATAATGAAAAGAACATATCAACCAAATAGCCGTAAACACAGTAAAGTTCATGGCTTCCGTAGTCGTATGAGCTCTGCTAATGGCCGCAAGGTTCTAGCTCGTCGTCGTCTTAAGGGAAGAAAAGTATTATCAGCATAGACCACTGCACAGTCAGTGGTCTTTTTTCTAATCCGACTGAAGGTGTTTTTTATGAAAAAAGAGCTGCGTATTAAAAAAAATAAAGAATTCCAAGCGGCATTTCAAAAGGGCCACTCATTTGCGAATAGGCAATTTGTTGTCTACTCTTTACTAAAAGAGGGACAAGATTACTTTCGTATCGGCCTATCTGTCAGTAAGAAGATAGGAAATGCGGTGACAAGGAACAGAATCAAAAGGTATGTAAGACAATCCATTTTTGAACTGAACGAACAGTTAGCTCCAGGGAATGATTACGTGATTATTGCGAGGAAACCTGCTGCTGAAATGGATTTCTTCGAGGTGAAAAAAAGTTTAACCCATGTGCTAAAAGTGGGGAAGGTTTTGAAAAAGTAACTTTAAGACATAAATTGCAAAGGAATTTGCCTGAAATTTGCATCTATTAAAGACAATTCCTTTGCTTAAATGATAAAATACCTTTGAAATCTTCCAAAATAAATAGTACATAAGTTAGATGAAAATTTGCTTGTTATCTTTATGTAAGGAGGAAAACTTGGTTGAAAAAAAGAATATTACTAGGAATTGGTTTACTTTCTGTATTTATGTTCCTGACAGGATGCAGTGAAATTAAGAAGCCAATAACATCGGAGAGTTCAGGGTTTTGGAATGAACACATTGTCTATCCTTTATCGTGGGTGATTAAAGAAGGGGCGCACATTCTTGGGGGCAGCTTTGGGTTATCGATTATTGTCGTAACGATCCTGATTCGCCTTATTATTTTACCATTAATGATCAAGCAGACAAGAAGTTCTAAGGCAATGCAGGCATTGCAGCCGGAAATGGCCGAGTTGAAAAAGAAATATAGTTCTAAAGATCAAAAAACACAGCAGAAACTACAACAGGAAACGATGGCTCTGTTTTCAAAGCATGGAGTAAATCCAATGGCTGGCTGTTTTCCATTAATTGTACAAATGCCCATCTTAATTGGTTTTTACCATGCCATCTCTCGAACAAGGGAAATTGCTTCAGATAATTTCCTCTGGTTTGACCTGGGCGATAAAGATCCTTACTATATTTTGCCGATTGTGGCGGGAATAACTACGTTTATTCAACAAAAAATTATGATGGCTGGACAAGACCAGAATCCGCAAATGGCGATGATGCTTTGGATGATGCCAATTATGATTGTGGTATTTGCCTTTAGTTTCCCAGCTGCACTTTCGTTATACTGGGTAGTCGGAAATATTTTTATGATTGTGCAAACTTATTTTATTAAAGGACCGGATTTAAAAACAGCAAAAGCATCCGGTAATGCGGGAGGAGCAAAAAAGTGAAACAGGTAACTGCTACAGGACAAACTGTCGAAGAAGCAGTAAAATCAGCTTTAGCTCAATTACAAATCAGCAAAGACCGCACAGATATAGATATTATTGATGAAGGTAAAAAAGGGCTCTTTGGAATTTTTGGAACGAGGCCGGCTGTTGTTAAAGTGACAGTTATTATTGACCCGATTGAAGAGGCCAAAAAATTTCTGACTCAGGTAAGTGAACAAATGGGCGCTCCTGCAGAAATAGAAATTAAACGAGACGGTAAACATGTTCATTTAATTATGACTGGCGAAAAGATTGCGTTATTGATTGGGAAAAGAGGTCAAACCTTAAATTCACTTCAATATTTGACGCAATTAGTGCTTAATCGTTTTTCCAATCAGTATTTAACCGTAATTCTGGACGCTGAGGATTACCGGAAAAGAAGAAATGAAACGCTGATTCAATTAGCGCATCGTCTTGCCCAAAAGGCAGTTAAGTCGGGAAAGGATGTAACCTTAGAACCCATGCCTTCCTACGAGCGAAAAGTGATTCATGCTGCTTTATCGGATAACAGACGGGTCAAAACATTTTCTGATGGATCGGAACCGCATCGCTTTATTGTGATCTCTCCTGCACCCAGAAGATAAACCTTTAAAATGTATTACTAAATCACAAAGGCATCCTATTTAAGATAGGGTGTCTTTTTTGTGGTCTCCAAAAAAATAAAGCTGTTGATAACAGCAATTATTTATCACTTTGCGTTTTATTGTTATTCACATGTGGATAAGTTAGAATAATAATGGGATAGAAGTGAATTGTGGATTAATTATTGTGAAGAAGGTTTTCTTTTTCCACAGGTATGAATGTGGTATTCTATTGTTTTGGAGAAAAAAATTACTGTTTATATAGATGGACTGATTTTTTAAATGAGAGGTGTAGGAAATGGAAGTTGATACGATTGCGGCAATATCGACTCCGATGGGGGAGGGTGCGATTGCGATTGTTCGGTTGAGCGGAGATGAAGCAATCCTGATAGCGGACAAGCTATTTAGAAGTATTGGTGGAAAGAAGCTGTCTGAAGCAGCAACGCACACGATTCACTATGGACACTTGCTAGATCCGAAGTCCGGGCAAGTCGTCGAAGAGGTAATGGTATCGGTCATGAGAGGGCCGAAGACTTTTACCAAAGAGGATGTTGTTGAAATCAACTGCCATGGCGGGATTGTGTCTGTAAATCGAGTTCTCATGCAGGTGCTAACAAATGGAGCGAGACTTGCAGAACCAGGTGAGTTTACAAAAAGAGCATTTTTGAATGGACGGATCGACTTATCGCAAGCAGAAGCAGTAATGGATTTAATCCGCGCAAAAACGGACCGTGCCATGAATGTTGCCTTGGGACAAATGGAAGGGCGCCTGTCGAAATTAATTCAAAGACTACGGCAGGAGATTTTAGAGATTCTTGCTCATGTGGAAGTGAATATTGATTATCCAGAATATGACGATGTCGAGGAAATGACCCATAAGATGTTAGCTGAAAAGGCTTATTTTGTTAGGGAAGAAATCAAAAAGCTCCTCCAGACGTCGGAACAGGGGAAAATTTTACGGGAAGGACTGTCCACTGCAATTGTAGGACGCCCAAATGTGGGGAAATCCTCGCTTTTAAATAGTTTAGTACATGAAAATAAAGCAATTGTGACAGATATTCCCGGAACTACACGGGATGTGATTGAGGAATATGTAAATGTCCGCGGTGTGCCGCTAAGACTTTTGGACACAGCTGGAATTCGAGAAACAGAGGATATTGTCGAACGAATTGGTGTGGAGCGCTCCCGCCAAGTTTTACAGGATGCAGATTTAATTTTGCTTGTTTTAAATTATGCTGACAAGTTAAGCCTGGAAGATGAACAGTTGTTTGAAGTGGTTAAAGGAATGGATGTTATCGTTATTATCAATAAGACGGATTTGGAGCAGCAAATTGATCTCGATAAAGTAAGAGAGTTAGCCAAAGAGCACAAGATTGTCACAACCTCCTTACTTGAGGATCGTGGTGTTGACGAATTAGAGGAAGCAATTGCCTCGTTATTCTTTGCTGGGACAATTGATGCTGGCGATATGACCTATGTATCAAACAGTCGTCATATTGCACTATTGCACCAAAGCCTAACTACCATTGAAGAAGCGATTGATGGAGTAGAAATGGGGACTCCGATTGATATCGTTCAAATCGATTTAACGAGGACGTGGGAATTACTTGGTGAAATCATTGGCGAAAGTGTCCACGAAAGCCTAATCGATCAGTTATTTTCACAATTTTGTTTGGGTAAATAGAAAAGCGGAAGCACCCGTTTAGCGGCGTATGGACTGGAGCGCTTTGACTGAGATAAAGGAAACACGGAGAGCGGAGCGATTCGATGTTGACTTATCGTAGGGAAAAGAGCGAAGTCCACTAGCCGCTGGGTGCTGGAGCTAGACAGTTATCAAAGTAAAAAGCATTATACTCCGTATTTACGGAAGAGGAGTGACAATATGCAATACGAAGCAGGAAATTTTGACGTCATTGTCGTTGGTGCAGGTCATGCCGGCTGTGAAGCAGGCCTTGCTGCTGCTCGACTTGGCGCAAAAACATTAATGATTACCATCAATCTTGATATGGTGGCCTTTATGCCATGTAACCCATCCGTTGGCGGACCAGCTAAAGGGATCGTCGTTCGTGAAATTGATGCCCTGGGCGGGGAAATGGGTAAAAATATTGATAAAACTTATATCCAAATGAGAATGCTGAACACAGGGAAAGGACCGGCTGTTCGTGCGTTAAGAGCACAAGCTGACAAATTTGCTTACCAGCATGAAATGAAAAAAACACTCGAAGAGGAATCGAATCTCACCTTACTCCAAGGGATGGTCGAGGAACTGATTGTCGAGGATGGAGTTGCTAAAGGGGTTATTACCAAGACAGGTGCGGTCTACCGCTCAAAAACAGTCGTGATTACTACCGGCACCTACTTACGCGGTGAAATTATCCTTGGAGAACTGAAATATTCAAGTGGCCCCAATAATCAACAGCCATCGATTAAGCTATCGGAGCATTTAGAGGAGCTTGGATTTGAACTTGTCCGCTTTAAGACAGGAACACCGCCACGTGTAAATAGTAATACGATTGATTATAGTAAAACAGAAATCCAACCCGGTGACGAAGTTCCAAGGTCCTTTTCCTATGAAACAACGAAATATATTACCGACCAGTTGCCATGCTGGTTGACTTATACAAATGATCGTACCCATCAGTTAATTGACGCCAATCTTCATCGTTCGCCGATGTTTTCTGGAATGATTAAAGGAACCGGCCCACGGTATTGTCCATCGATTGAGGATAAGGTGGTCCGCTTTAATGATAAACCTCGTCATCAAATTTTCCTTGAGCCTGAAGGAAGGCACACAAAGGAAGTCTATGTCCAGGGGCTATCTACGAGCCTACCAGAGGATGTACAGCGGGAAATTCTTAAAACAGTTCCGGGGCTCGAAAATGCACAAATGATGAGAGCAGGATATGCAATTGAATATGATGCGATTGTACCAACCCAATTATGGCCAACACTAGAAACCAAAGTGGTCAAGGGTCTCTATACAGCGGGTCAAATTAATGGGACGTCCGGCTATGAGGAAGCAGCCGGCCAGGGAATCATGGCTGGTATCAATGCAGGATTAAATGCACTTAGCCGTGAGCAGTTAGTGTTAAGCCGTTCGGATGCCTATATTGGTGTGTTAATTGATGATTTAATCACCAAAGGAACAAATGAACCCTATCGCTTGCTAACGTCAAGAGCGGAATATCGCCTGCTATTACGCCATGATAATGCTGATTTACGATTAACAGACATCGGCCATCAAATTGGATTGATTCGTGACGACCGGTATGAAAAGTTTTTGGAGAAAAAAGAAGCAATTGAAGCGGAAAAACTGCGTTTAACGTCAACGTTTCTGAAGCCGACAGCTGAGGTTCAAGAAATGATTCGGAGCATTGGCGGAAGTGAATTAAAGGATGGAATCCGTGCCGCTGATTTATTAAAAAGACCAGAAATGTCTTATCATCAGCTGGATACAATTTTCCCAAGTGAAATTTCACTTGATGAAGATGTGAAGGAACAGGTGGAAATCCAATTAAAGTATGAGGGCTATATTAGCAAGTCCCTGCAACAAGTTGAACGATTAAAGAAAATGGAAGATAAGAAGATCCCAGAGAATATTGATTATGATTCTGTTTCAGGACTTGCGACCGAAGCCAGACAAAAACTTAAATTAGTCAAACCGCTATCGATTGCCCAGGCATCGCGGATATCTGGGGTAAATCCTGCCGATGTGTCAATTTTGCTTGTTTATTTAGAACAAGGCAAAATTGCAAGAGTTTCAAATGAATAATTATGTGAGGAAGATTACTGAATGATCATCGAACAATTGGAAGCAAACCTAAAGGAAAAAGGGATTTCCCTAACGCAGGATCAAGTAGACCAGTTTGAGCTGTATTTTGAGACGTTGGTTGAGTGGAATGAAAAAATGAATTTAACTGCGATTACGGATAAAGCTGAAGTCTATCTTAAGCATTTTTATGATTCAATTACAGCCGCGTTCTATTTTGATTTTACAAAGCCTTTTCATCTCTGTGATGTCGGGGCGGGGGCTGGGTTCCCTAGTATTCCCTTAAAAATTGTCTTCCCTCATATCGAAGTGACAATTGTTGATTCTTTAAACAAGCGGATCTCATTTTTAAATCATCTTGCGAAGGTATTGAAGTTAGAAAATGTTCACTTTATTCATGACCGTGCCGAAACCTTTGGGGTAAATCCGCTCTATCGGGAAAGCTTTGATGTGGTAACTGCAAGGGCCGTAGCAAGAATGTCTGTACTCTCTGAGCTTTGTTTACCATTGGTTAAAACAGGCGGGCACTTTATTGCCATGAAAGCTGCCCATGCGAATGATGAATTAGAAGTGGGGCAAAAAGCGATTACAACCCTTGGCGGAAGGTTGGAAGCTATGCATACCTTTACGCTGCCAATGGAAGAAAGCGAGCGGAATATCTTAATCATAAAAAAGGAAAAGCAAACGCCAAAGAAATATCCACGCAAGCCTGGAACACCGGGAAAGACACCGATTGAATAGAAAAGCGGAAGCGCCCGTTTAGCGGCGTATGGACTGGAGCTCTTTGACTGAGATAAAGGAAACACGGAGAGCGCTAGCGATTCGATGTTGACTTATCGTAGGGAAAAGAGCGAAGTACACTAGCCGCTGGGCGCTGAAGCTAGACAGTTATCTAGGTTCAAAAACCTATACTTTCTTATCTTGTAATAAAAGCTAATTAGAAGACCTAACAATTTTTCAACAAACATGATATTCTTAGCAGGAAGAATGTCTGTGTGTAAAGAATAAGTAATAGGGAGTTTCGTAAAGGTGGTGTTGGGGATGAAGCAATCGTTTACACGCTTTTTTGGCCTCGGCGATAAGGGAGAACAAGAGGTTGCGCTTGAAAAAGAGCTAATTGTAGAAAAAAATGAGGAAATAAAAAAGATACCTATTGATCATATTGTTGCAAACCGATTTCAACCTCGAACGGTTTTTGATGAGGAGAAGATCGAAGAATTAGCACGGACGATTCACATACATGGTATTATTCAGCCGATTGTTGTTAGAGAGTTTGCCATTGACCAATTTGAAATTATTGCCGGGGAACGCCGGTTTCGTGCGATGAAAAAGCTCGGCTGGTCCGAAGCACCAGCCATTATCAAAAATTTATCGGATACTGAAACGGCTTCTGTTGCTTTAATTGAGAATTTACAACGGGAAGAGCTGTCGCCGATTGAAGAAGCGATGGCGTATGGGAAGTTGCTTGAATTGCATAACCTAACACAAGAAGCGTTAGCACAACGCCTTGGAAAAGGGCAGTCAACTGTTGCCAACAAGCTCCGTCTTCTTAAATTACCGCAGCCCATTCAAGAGGCCTTGTTAAATAAAATTATTACAGAGCGCCATGCACGCGCACTCATTCCTCTGAAGGACCCGGAAAAACAAGTGGTGCTGTTAGCTGAAATTATAGAAAAGAATTTTAATGTCAAGCAGACAGAGGAACGTGTTGTCAAACTGCTGCAACAAAAAGATGAAAAGCCAAAGCCGAAACGTAAGGCTTTTAGTAAAGATATGAGAATCGCCGTCAATACGATTCGCCAATCCTTAACCATGGTAACAGACAGCGGGATTAACCTTGATGCTGAAGAAGAAGAATTTGACGAATTCTACCAATTCACCATCCGGATACCAAAGAAAAAATAGCAGATAAATAGACAAATAGAAGTTAGAACCAGACGAAATCACATGTTTGGTTCTTTTTTTCTTGAACATAAATGGTAATGTATGGATAAATAGTGTCCATTTCCCCGCTAAATCACAACTACAAGTTTATTGAACATTTGAATATTTTTAGAAAAAATCCTACAAGCTATCTGTTTCATGCTAAAATAAAGGAATGGAATTTTTCCTTTTAATCATACAGGTTAGATTCGCCCAATCGACAGTATCTTAACAAAATTCAATAGAATACAAGAATAAAACTTTGAGAGAATAAAAGGGTAGGTGACATCGTGGGCAAAATTCTTGCAATCGCGAATCAAAAAGGCGGAGTCGGTAAAACGACTACCTCTGTCAACCTAGGTGCCTGCTTAGCATATATTGGAAAACGTGTCCTGCTTGTCGACACGGACCCACAGGGAAATGCAACAAGTGGGATTGGTATTGAAAAGGCAGAAGTTGACCAATGCATATATGATGTACTAGTAGATGATGTAGAAGCAAAGGATGTAATTAAACAGACATCGGTGGAAAATTTATACGCAATCCCAGCGACTATTCAACTGGCAGGGGCTGAAATTGAATTGGTACCGACTATCTCAAGAGAAGTGCGTTTGAAACGGGCACTTGAAGAAGTGCGAGATCAATTTGATTATATTATTATTGATTGTCCGCCATCGTTAGGTTTATTAACCCTTAATGCCTTAACGGCTTCTGATTCAGTCTTAATTCCCGTTCAATGTGAATATTATGCATTGGAAGGCTTAAGTCAATTGTTAAGTACGGTAAGACTTGTGCAAAAGCACTTGAACCAGGATTTGAAAATTGAAGGCGTTTTATTAACAATGCTTGATGCACGAACGAATTTAGGTATCCAAGTGATTGAAGAAGTGAAGAAATATTTTCAGGATAAAGTATATAAAACCATTATTCCAAGAAATGTGCGTCTAAGTGAAGCACCAAGCCATGGGGAACCAATCATTACGTATGATTCAAAATCCCGTGGTGCAGAGGTGTATTTAGATTTAGCAAAGGAAGTGGTCTCAAATGGCTAAAGGTTTAGGGAAGGGCCTAAATGCATTCTTTTCGGATGAGGGTAATGAGGAGTCTGTTCAGGAAATTAAACTGACTGAACTGCGTCCTAATCCTTACCAGCCTCGGAAAACCTTCCAACAAGAGACGATCGATGAATTAAAAGAGTCTATTATCGAACATGGAATCCTACAGCCAATTGTGGTTAGAAAAAGCATTCGCGGCTTTGAAATTGTGGTTGGTGAGCGCCGTTTCCGTGCAGCGAAAGAAGCAAAACTTGAAACCATCCCAGCTGTCGTCCGCGATCTTTCTGAACAGCAAATGATGGAATTAGCTGTCCTTGAAAACCTGCAAAGGGAAGATTTAAATCCGATTGAAGAGGGATTAGCTTATCAAATGTTAATGGAAAAACTTAAGCTGACACAAGAAGAGGTGGCGAAGCGACTGGGTAAAAGCAGGCCGCATATAGCCAATCATGTTCGTTTGCTTTCGCTCCCTCCAAACATCCAAGAGTTCATTTCCACCGGGAAAATCTCAATGGGACATGGCCGTGCCTTGTTAGGACTCCGGGAAAAAGCAAAAATCCCAGCCGTTGTTGAAAAGATAATCAAGGAAGCATTAAGTGTTCGTCAGTTAGAAAAATTGATTCAGCACTTAAATGAAAATGTTCCACGTGAAACAAAAAAACCGGAGAAGAAAAAAGATGTGTTTATCCAAGAGCGCGAACATGTCCTTCGGGAACGGTTTGGTACGAGTGTAAATATTAAGCAGAACAAGAATAAAGGGAAAATTGAAATCGAGTTCTTTTCCCAAGAGGATTTGGAACGGATATTAGAAATGCTTCATCATGAAGATTCATCCTTATAAGCCATCACAAGATGGTTTATTTTTTTTTACATATATGATAGTTTAAAAGAAATATATTTCGAAGGTCGAAAAAAGGTGGATGTAAAATGTTTTTATTAGGGACGCTCGTCAATGGACTTTTAATTGTTATAGGAACACTTTTGGGAAAACTATTAAACCGCATCCCTGAAGGAATGAAGATTACAGTCATGTATGCGATCGGCCTGTCAGTCATGGTGCTGGGTTTACAAATGGGCTTGAAAAGTGAAAATTTCCTGATAGTGATCATTAGTTTAGTTGTCGGTGCGGTTGCCGGCGAGGCGCTAAAATTAGAGGATAAATTAAATGATTTAGGTTTATGGCTCGAGCAGAAAGTGGGCGCCAACAATGGGAAAGGGAGCATTTCAGAAGGGTTTGTTACAGCTACGCTCATCTTTGTGATTGGGGCAATGGCGATTATTGGAGCACTGGATAGCGGCATTCGCGGTGACCATGCAGTCTTGTACACTAAATCGTTAATTGATGGTTTTACAGCGTTAATCTTAACCACAACTTTGGGAATTGGTGTTATTTTTTCGGCGATTTCAGTTGTCCTTTATGAAGGATTAATTGCATTGTTCGCTACTCAGATTGATCGGTTTGTCCCCCAAGCATTAATGGACCAGTTTATTGTTGAAATGACCGCAACGGGTGGAATTATGATTTTTGCAATTGGTTTAAATTTAACCGGGATGGTGAAAATCAGAGTAGCCAACCTGCTGCCTGGTATCGTCGTAACCGGACTGATCGTCACAGTTCTTTATAGCTATCAGCAGTATTTATAATAAATGTAAGAAAAAGAGCAATCGGGGTACCGTTTGCTCTTTTAATTCGTTTTCTCTTCTTCGAGCCAATTTAAATTTAACTCCGTCCAGTTTTGTGCCTTCTTAGGATAAAGCAGGCTTGCTTGATAGATGCCATTGGCAATTGTTTTTGCCATTCTCATCACAAGATTTAAACGGGTGTTTTGTAACACAAAAAATTCCATAAATCCACTAACATTGACGATGCCAGTGATATGAATCTCTCCAACCGCAGGAAGTTCCTTGTTCACCCCTGCCCCGGGTTTAACAGGTCCATTTCCTAATTGAATGACGCCAACATTTTTAATTCGGCCCAAACAGGCATCAATGCCAATCATATAAGGGTTGTCATGTATGGATTGTATTTCCTTCAGTTTTTCAGAAAGATTTACCGCATGAATCGGATCATCTAAGGTCCCGTACACATAAAAGGTCCTCAAGACCTTTTCTTCTAGCAATGTCCCAACCAGTGGTCCTAATGAATCTCCTGTGGAGCGGTCCGTACCAATACAAACAAAGACGATTGGGCGGCTTGTCATGCTTGGAATATTCACAAGCAATTCCTCAGCAAGGTTTTCAGCCGCATGTAAATCATCGTGACTGATGCGTGTTTTGGCCCTCCTGTCAAAAAAACTGGTCTTTAGATTCATTAAGTCACTCCCTAACCGTATTAAGTCTTACTTGTCTAGATCCAGCGCCTAGGGGCTCGAGGTCATAAGCCAATCTGGCAAGAAGGTTAAAAAGCAAACTTCTCACCAGCTCGTCTTATGCTTGTCGCCCCTGACCAAGGCGCTTCCGCTTTTTAATCATTATACGGAATTTTCTGTATTTCTATACATACGGCGGGGAGAAAAAGGAAAATTCATTATGCTATTAACTGTGCAAAATAATTGCTAAAATAGAGATTGATTATGAAGGTATTGAGGATGGTGTCCGAATGAGTCTCACTCAAAAGGGAATGCAAAAATTACTTGCTAAATTTCAGGATGAAGATACGTGGCTTAATCTTGGTGAAAACCTTTTAAAAATTATTGCAATTTTGGTGATTACAAATATCTTAATTCGCATTGGAAAATTAATGATCCATAATATTTTTAAAATTAGAAACCTGTCTCCGCTCAATACATCAGACAGGCGGGAAGAAACACTTTCGAAGTTACTTGATAGCGTCCTTTCCTACGTGGTTTATTTTATTGCCTTTATGATGATTCTTTCTGTGTTAGGAATTGATGTAAAAGCACTGATTGCCGGGGCTGGGGTTGTTGGTTTAGCCGTTGGTTTTGGGGCACAAAGCCTTGTGAAGGATGTTATTTCCGGTTTTTTTATTATTTTTGAGGATCAATTTTCTGTAGGTGATCATGTTCGCATAGGACAATATGAAGGAAATGTCGAAACTATAGGGTTAAGAACCACAAAAATTAAAAGCTGGACCGGTGAACTGCATATTTTACCCAATGGCAGTATCATCGAAGTAACCAACTTCTCCATTAATAATAGTATCGCCGTTGTTGATATTGCCATCGCCTATGGGGAAGACATTGCTAAGGCAGAAAATGTAATTGAGGAAACCATCAAGTTTATGCCGGCTCAATATGAGGAATTGGTTTCGGCCCCTGAGCTATTAGGGATTCAAACAATGGGCGCAACTGAGGTTGTGTTACGGGTGGTAGCAGAAACACAGCCGATGAAGCAAGCCGCCGTTTCACGGAATATTCGTAGGGATATAAAACTTCAGTTAGACGAGAATGGAATCAAGGCTCCAAATCCAAGAGTGGTCATGTATGGGTCTGAACAACCTAAATAAGGGGAGATTTTGCGATGGAGGAAAAGGAATTTGCCTTAAATGATGTTGTCGAGATGAAGAAACAGCATCCATGTGGAACAAATCGTTGGAAGGTGATTCGCATGGGGATGGATGTTCGGATCAAATGTGAGGGGTGCGGTCATAGTGTCCTCATTCCAAGAAGAGAATTTTCAAGGAAAATGAAGAAAATTTTGGTGAAGCATGAAGAGTAGTCTTATGCTTCTTTTTTTTGAAAATCTATATTATTCTTATTAGAAAAGTAGAAATAAGCTTTGTGTATAGGGGGTGGAGAATTTGGTACAAATTCGTCAAGCCGCATGTCCGTTAAATTGCTGGGATAGCTGCGGTTTCAATGTAACTGTCGAAAATAATCGGGTAACTCAGGTTGAAGGAGATCCCTCCCATCCGATTACCCGGGGGAAAATTTGTGGGCGGGGTCGGATGCTTGAAGCTAGGACAAACTCCTCCGAACGTTTATTGCATCCACTAAAAAAGATAAACGGTATATTTGAACAAATCTCCTGGGAGCAGGCACTGGATGAGATTGCTGCTAAGTTACTTGAAATTAAAGAAGCATACGGATCTACTGCTGTTTTGCACAGTCATGACTATGCAAATAATGGTTTATTGAAAAGCCTTGATCAGCGGTTTTTTAATTGCTATGGCGGTGTCACCGAGCTCTACGGTTCTCTTTGCTGGGGAGCGGGTATTGAAGCACAAAGATGGGACTTTGGTGATGCATACAGCCATGAACCTAATGATTTAAACAATAGTAAAAATATTATTGTTTGGGGACGAAATGTCGCCCGAACCAATATGCACTTTTATGAAAAGCTGGTAGAGGCGAAAAAGCGTGGGGTTAAACTCATTGTCATTGACCCGATCTTTAATGCAACCGCAAAAATTGCGGATAACTATATCTCCATTAAACCTGGTATGGACGGACTTTTAGCAGCGGGGATTATCAAGGAAATGCTCCGCTTAGGGTTAGAAGACCATGCTTTTATTGAGCAATATACGCTTGGCTTTGAAGACATAGTCCAGCTTCTGGACAGCATTACAATTGAAAAACTTAGTGAAATGACTGAAGTACCTTGTGAAGTAATGACTAAATTAGCGCGGATTTATGCAGATAAACCAACTTCTACCTTTATGGGGCTTGGTCTGCAGCGCTATAAAAACGGCGGCAATACGATACGCTTCATTGATGCCCTTGTTGCCGTGAGCGGAAATATTGGTATGGCGGGCGGCGGAGCCAATTATGCCAACCTTCAAGTGGGGCAAAGTTTTGTATTTGAGGAGTTAACCCTTCCTAATCGCAGGCAGAATTCCCGGCAATTCTCAATCATGAAGCAAGCAGAAGAAGTATTAAATGCAATCAATCCGGAAATTCAAATGATTGTTGTGACCTGTGGTAATCCATTGACTCAGGTGCCTGACACCAAGGTCGTTGAAGAGGCCTTTTCAAAAGTAGCATCACTGGTGGTAATCGAACAATTTATGACCGATACCGCCAAGCTTGCTGATTATGTGTTGCCGACAACCACCGTTTTTGAGGAAGAGGATATCTATTATTCCTCGATGTACCACCATTATGTAAATTATGGTCCTCAACTTGTCCCGGCACCAGGTGAAGCGAAAGCTGATTTATGGATCTGGACCGAACTGGCAAACAGACTTGGCTTCGGTGCAGATTTTGATTTTACAAGAAAGCAATTTCTTAAAATGGCCTTTCAAGCATTGGAAATAAAGGGTCTATCCCTTGAAACCTTAATAGAAAAGCATACATTAGAATTGCCGGTAAAAGCGATCCCATGGCAAGACCGCAAGTTTAAAACTCCAACTGGTAAGGTTGAATTTACTGCTCAGTATGGTCAAAGGCCGTTAACCTTAGCTGTACCCGAAGAGTCGAAGTGGGCAAATCCACAGCTTGCTGGAAAATATCCATATAGTCTGCTGACCATTCATCCCATGCGCTCCAATCACTCACAGAACTATCATCTATTCGCAACGGCACCAAAGGTGAAGGTGGAGGTTGCCCGAAATATTGCGGATCGTCTCGGTTTGCAAAAGGATGATTTGGTTAGAGTATGGAATGACCGCGGCGAAGTAAAGGGCTTTATTGTGATAGCAGCCTCAGCCCATCCGGACACGATTAATATCGATGAAGGCATCTGGAGGCAATTTGGCGGGTCGATTAATAACCTAACCTCAAGCCGTTCATCAGATAACGGTTTAGGCAGTACATTGTATGATTGTCTCGTCAATCTTGAAAGAATAAACTAACTGCCGCCCAATAAGCGGCAGTTGTCTTTTTCTATAAGAATGCCTATAATTGTGAAAGACTTGTCTTTTAATATTCAGAACTAATGTTAATTTAAAATAGATTGATTTATTTGAGGAGTGAACTAAATGGCATTAACAGCTGGTATCGTAGGTTTACCGAATGTTGGTAAGTCTACTTTATTTAACGCAATTACCCAGGCAGGAGCAGAATCGGCCAATTACCCTTTCTGTACGATTGACCCGAACGTAGGAATCGTCGAAGTTCCTGACGCCCGCCTGCAAAAATTAACTGAACTTGTTCAACCGAAAAAGACGGTTCCGACCGCTTTTGAATTTACCGACATTGCCGGGATTGTTAAAGGCGCAAGTAAAGGTGAAGGACTTGGAAATAAGTTTCTTTCCCACATCCGTCAAGTAGATGCAATTTGCCAAGTCGTCCGCTGTTTTGCCGATGATAACATTACACATGTATCCGGTAAAGTAGATCCAATCGATGATATCGAAGTCATCAATCTGGAGTTGATTTTGGCTGACATGGAATCTGTTGAAAAGCGGATCAACCGTGTCGAAAAATTGGCAAAGCAAAAAGATAAGGATGCTGCCGCTGAATTCGAGGTCCTCTCGATGCTCCGTGATGCGTTTGAAGCAGAGAAACCAGCTCGGACGGTTGATTTTACAGAAGAGCAGATGAAATTGGTAAAAGGGCTGCATTTGTTAACAATCAAGCCTGTCCTTTATGTAGCTAACGTTAGTGAGGATGATATTGCCGATCCTACTGATAATGAATATGTGCAAAAGGTGCGCGAATTTGCGGCTGCTGATAATGCAGAAGTCATCGTAATCTGTGCAAAGATTGAAGAGGAAATTGCTGAACTTGAAGGTGAAGAAAAGCAAATGTTCCTGTCAGAGTTAGGAATTGAAGAATCCGGCCTTGACCAATTAATCCGTGCGGCTTACCACTTACTAGGCTTAGCGACTTATTTTACAGCAGGGGTGCAAGAAGTTCGGGCCTGGACCTTCAGAAAAGGAATGAAAGCACCACAATGTGCCGGAGTCATTCACTCTGACTTTGAACGTGGCTTCATTCGTGCAGAAACCGTTTCATATGCAGATTTATTAGCAGCCGGCAGTCATACCGCAGCAAAAGAAGCTGGAAAAGTCCGTTTAGAGGGTAAAGAATACGAAGTAAAAGACGGCGACGTCATCCATTTCCGTTTTAACGTATAAATTGCCCGAGGAAAGTGCTGGAATGGAAATCAACATCCTAATTAAAAGTGCTATTCAAAAATCTCATTCCTGTGAATGAGATTGCTTTTGTTAAATAACTATGCTATAATTTCAACTTGTGAGTAATGAATAATTGCTCCTTGCCCAATTGGGCCGTTTAGACCAAAAGGAGGTGACTGTGATGAATAAGTACGAAATCATGTACATCATCCGCCCAAATATTGAAGATGAAGCTAAAAAAGCTTTAGTAGAGCGTTTTAACACAATTCTTCTTGATAACGGTGCGGAAACTGCTGAAACAAAGGATTGGGGTAAGCGTCGTTTAGCGTATGAAATCAACGATTTCCGCGACGGATACTACGAAATCACTAAAACAACATCTTCAGCTGATGCAGTACAAGAATTTTCTCGTCTTGCAAAAATCAGCGAAGATATCATTCGCCATTTAGTAATTAGAGAAGAAGCTTAATAATAAATGATAAATTTCTTGGTAAAAAGTTTCACGTGGAACATTTTACCAAATTAAAAGGAGTTGATTCTGATGATGAATCGTGTCGTGCTTGTTGGTCGCTTAACAAAAGATCCTGATTTACGGTATACACCAAATGGGGTTCCTGTTGCTACCTTTACATTAGCAGTTAACCGTCCATTTTCTAGTCAATCAGGTGAGCGTGAAGCAGACTTTATTAATTGTGTTGTTTGGCGTAAGCCCGCTGAAAATGTGGCTAACTTCCTGAAAAAAGGAAGCCTCGCAGGTGTTGATGGCCGGATTCAAACCCGCCACTATGAAGGACAAGATGGCAAACGTGTCTATGTTACTGAGGTACAGGCAGAAAGTGTTCAGTTCTTAGAACCTAGAAATGCATCCGGTGGCGGCGGAAGAAGCGATAACGACCAATTCGGAACTCCTCCACGGGAACCACAGGGTTCCTCTTATGGCGGCGGTAATCAGAATCAACGACCGAACCAAAACAACAATAGGCAAGGTGGTTACACGCGAGTGGATGAAGATCCATTTGCAGGAAATGGTCAAATCGACATCTCAGATGACGATCTGCCATTTTAAACCTATCCTTACTGAACGGTAAATAAAAAAAACATAAAAAGGAGGGAATTTTCATGGCAGGAGGACGTAAAGGCGGTCGCGCAAAACGCCGTAAAGTTTGTTATTTCACAGCTAACGGTATTACTCGCATCGATTATAAAGATGTAGATTTACTTAAGAAATTTATCTCTGAACGTGGAAAGATTTTACCACGTCGTGTAACTGGTACTAGCGCTAAATACCAACGTAAATTAACAGTTGCAATCAAACGTTCACGTCAAATGGCATTACTTCCATTTGTTGCAGGTGAATAAAAAAATAGGTGTAAAAAGGCAGTTAGGGTCTTCCCTGCTGCCTTTTTGTTATACTCTAGGTTGTATCGAACCGCATATCTCGCTAAAATAAGGAATAGCTTTAATATTTAGGGGTGAAGTTGTGAAAGATGTACGCAAGCTTACAGAGGGTGCAATTCTTTTGGCAGCCCTTGCAGCACTATTACTAGTAACTATTTTTGTTCCTCCCCTCGGGGTGATTACAAACTTGGTTTTGCCGCTGCCGTTTCTGATGTTTTCTACAAAAAATGATCTGAAAATGATTTCAGCCTTCTTTGTAGCTGCCATTATGATTTCGTTTATAGCAGGCTCTTTAATGGGAGTTGGCTTAACGTTTATTTACGGGTCAGCAGGTGTAGTTATTGGCTATCTGCTTCAAAAGGGCAAAAGCCGGACGTTTATATTAATAGCCAGCTCGCTTACCTTTATGGCTGGGATGGTGATTTCATATGTTATCATGGTTGCTTTTATGAAAATGGACATTATCCACGAACTGACGGTCGCGTTAAATGAATCGGTTAAAAGCTCGGAGGAAATGCTTAAAGCATTGGGCAAAGAAGACCAATTGAAAATTGTAAAAGAGAGAAATGCCTTAATGCTTAAGCAAATGGTAACACTTGCACCTAGTGCGCTAATCTTTGCTTCGATTATGTCTTCTTTTATCACCCAGTGGATTTGTTTCCCGATTGCCAAAAGGTTTGGTGTAAATGTTCAGCCATGGGGCAGTTTTCGTAATCTTGCCCTGCCAAAAAGCCTTTTATGGTATTATTTAATTGCCTTAGGGATGATGCTGTTATTCCACCCGCAAGAGGGAACTTACTTATATTCTGCTTTAATTAACGCTAGGTACATATTAGAAACATTTATTCTGCTTCAGGGTCTGGCGCTTTTATTTTTTATTTTCTACAAAAGGTCAGTTGCAAAGGGACTTGGTATGTTAGTTGTAATTCTTGCTTTCATGATTCCGATAGTCCGTTATATAATAATGTTATTAGGCATTACAGATTTAGGCTTTGATTTTCGAAAGCAATTTGAAAAGAAAGAGTAAGAATCACAATTAGGAGCTGAAAACTTTGCCTGCATTTTTAGAAAAACGGTCGATTCGTTACCCTTTTTATGGGTTGATAGGCGTAACAGTGGTAGTGCTCATTGCCCTGTCCTTCTATAATTGGATCATAAGTGCAGCCGGGCTGTTTATCATGCTCTTCCCGACATACTACATGTTTGTGGTGGATCGTCGCCAAAGAAAAGAAATAGAAGAGTACATTGCGACCCTTTCTTACCGGGTTAAAAGAGTCGGCGAAGAAGCTCTGATGGAGATGCCAATCGGGATTATGCTCATTAATGATGAATATTATATCGAATGGACTAATCCGTTTCTTGCCTCTTGTTTTGATGAGGATACCTTGGTTGGAAGGTCACTGTATGATGTTGCGGATACACTGATTCCATTAATTAAACAAGAGGTGGAAACAGAAATTATCACGCTTCATGAACGAAAATTTCGTGTCATTCATAAGCGGGAGGAACGGCTTTTATACTTCTTCGACGTAACCGAACAAAAGGAAATCGAAAAAATGTACCAAAATGACCGGACTGTCATTTCGATTATCTTTTTAGATAATTATGATGATCTTACCCAGGGGATGGATGACCAGATGCGTGGCAGCATCAATAATCTGGTGACGTCTATCTTGAATAAATGGGCCCAGGTTAATGGCATTTTTCTAAAAAGAATCTCATCGGAACGATTTATGGCTGTATTTAGTGAGGAAATTCTACAGAAGCTGGAAAAAGGTAAATTTACTATTCTTGATGAGGTCAGAGAAATGACCTCCCAGCAAAATGTGTCGTTTACTTTAAGCATTGGCGTCGGAACCGGCGTTTCTTCCCTGCCGGAATTAGGGGTTTTAGCCCAATCGAGCCTGGATTTAGCCTTAGGCAGAGGCGGCGATCAAGTGGCGATTAAACTTTCAAATGGCAAGGTGAAGTTCTATGGCGGTAAAACCAATCCGATAGAAAAGCGCACAAGAGTAAGAGCACGGGTAATTTCACATGCCCTACGAGACTTAATTATGGCAAGCGATAAAGTGATCATCATGGGCCATAAAAATCCGGACATGGATTCGATTGGTGCTGGCATTGGCATCTATAAAGTGGCGCAAATGAATCAGAAAGATGCCTACATCGTTGTCAATATTCAGGAAATCGACAATGGGGTCAAGCGATTAATGACGGAAATTCGCCAGCAAGAGCAATTATTCTCCCACTTTATTGGAGCAGAAGAGGCACTTGAAATCGCGACGGATAAAACCTTACTTGTTGTTGTTGATACTCATAAACCATCCATGGTCATTGAAGAACGACTCCTTAATAAAATTGATCATAAAGTTGTCATTGACCATCATCGCCGCGGTGAGGAGTTTATTGCTAATCCATTACTTGTTTACATGGAACCTTATGCTTCGTCGACCTCGGAGCTAGTCACCGAGTTCCTCGAATACCAGCCGAAACGCGGGAAGATTGAAATGATTGAAGCAACTGCCCTGTTAGCGGGAATCATCGTTGATACCAAAAGTTTTACGCTACGAACAGGATCAAGGACGTTTGATGCGGCCTCCTATTTAAGAGCACATGGAGCAGATACCATCCTAGTCCAAAAGTTTTTAAAAGAAGATGTCGATACATATATCAGAAGGTCAAAGTTAATTGAGTCTGTAAACTTCTACCGCGATGGGATTGCCATTGCCAAAGGACCGGAAAATGAGTTTAATGATCAAGTAATTATTGCCCAAGCAGCAGATACCTTGTTAACGATGGACGGGGTCCTTGCTTCCTTTGTCATCTCTGCGCGCAGCGAAGGGGTCATAGGCATCAGTGCAAGGTCGCTTGGAAACATCAATGTCCAAGTCATTATGGAAGCCTTAAAAGGCGGAGGGCACCTGACGAACGCTGCTACACAGCTATCTGGTTTATCGGTCGCAGAGACGGAAAGTAAATTAAAGCTAGCCATTGATGAATATTTTGAAGGAGTGAAAAAAGAATGAAAGTAATTTTCTTAAAAGATGTTAAAGGTAAAGGCAAAAAGGGTGAAGTAAAGAATGTGGCTGATGGATATGCCCATAACTTTTTACTTAAACAAGGCTTAGCGAAGGAAGCGAATAACGCAAATATCAGCACGCTGGATGCACTTAAGAAGAAGGAAGAAAAGGTTGCTGCTGAAGAATTAGCCGAAGCAAAAAAACTAAAAGAAGTCTTGGATCAAATTACGGTTGAGTTAACTGCTAAAGCCGGTGAAGGCGGCCGCATATTCGGATCGATTACAACCAAGCAGATTGCTGAAGAATTACAAAAGAAACATGGCATTAAAATTGATAAGCGTAAAATGGAATTAGCGGATGCCATTCGTACGCTTGGCCACACAAAGGTTCCAGTTAAGCTTCATCATGAAGTTGTCGCAACATTAACTGTTTCCGTTACCGAAGTAAAATAATAAATTTTACCGAAGTAAAATAAAATTTTCCCAGTGCGAAATCGCTGTGGAACATGATAGAATATAAAATGTAATCAACGACATGTGATCGGTATTAGCTGGTCACTTTTTTCTTTTCCGGATATGATAGTTTATGACTTTGACTTTTTATATAAATCATCCTCTTCATGATAGGAGGTTTTTGATAGATGAATGACTTATACGCGGATCGAATGCCGCCACAAAACATAGAGGCTGAACAGGCTGTTTTAGGGGCAATTTTTCTAGAACCCTCCTCTTTAATTTTAGCTTCAGAAATATTAATTCCTGAGGATTTTTATCGTGCTTCCCACCAAAAGATATTTAATGTGATGCTTTCACTAAATGATCAAGGGAAAGCAGTTGACCTTGTAACGGTAACGGAGGAGCTGTCCGCTGCCAAACTGATCGAAGACACAGGCGGAGTCAGTTATTTAGGGGAACTAGCCGCTTCAGTTCCGACAGCTGCAAATATTGAGTATTATGCGAGAATAGTAGAAGAAAAATCATTACTTAGAAGATTAATTCGTACCGCAACGAGCATTGCATCCGACGGGTATTCTCGTGAAGATGAAGTTGAGGCCTTGTTAAGTGAAGCCGAGAAAAATATTATGGCCGTTGCACAGCGAAAGAATGCCGGTGCTTTCCATAATATCAAAGACGTGCTTGTGCGTACGTATGACAACATTGAAGAAATGCATAACCGCGTCGGTGATATTACTGGTATTTCAACAGGATTTGCGGAGTTGGACCGAATGACGGCTGGATTCCAGCGAAATGATTTAATCATTGTGGGTGCCCGTCCTTCCGTGGGTAAAACTGCTTTTGCTTTGAATATCGCAGCAAATGTTGCGACGAAAACAGGTGAAAATGTCGCGATTTTCAGTCTCGAGATGGGTGCTGAACAGCTGGTCATGCGTATGCTTTGTTCGGAAGGAAATATTGATGCGCAACGGCTTCGTACGGGTTCCCTTACGGATGACGACTGGGGCAAGTTAACGATGGCAATGGGGAGCCTGTCGAATTCGGGGATTTTTATCGATGATACTCCAGGAGTTCGAATCAGTGATATCCGTTCTAAATGCCGCCGTCTGCAGCAGGAGCATGGCTTAGGGATGATTTTGATTGATTATTTGCAGCTAATCTTAGGAAGTGGCCGCTCTGGTGAGAACCGTCAACAGGAAGTTTCCGAGATTTCACGTTCTTTAAAGCAATTAGCGCGTGAATTAAAGATCCCTGTTATTGCTCTTTCACAGCTTTCGCGTGGTGTGGAACAACGTCAGGATAAACGCCCGATGATGTCCGATATCCGTGAATCTGGTTCGATTGAGCAGGATGCCGATATCGTAGCCTTCTTGTATCGTGATGATTACTATGACAAAGAATCTGAGAATAAGAATATTATTGAGATCATTATTGCCAAGCAGCGTAACGGCCCAACAGGAACGGTCTCATTAGCGTTTGTAAAGGAATATAACAAGTTCGTCAACCTCGAGACACGGTATAACGATTCTCCAGGTGCATAAATTAAGGCTAGCCGGTTTTTTTTGCGGGCTAGCCTTTTTGTTGTTTGGGTGGAGAAGTTCAGGGATAACTAGTAGAAGCGACTAGTGCCCGTGGCCGCAGAAAAAAGGGTACAACGGTAACTAGTGATAGTGACTAGTGCCCGTGGCTGCAGAAAAAAGAGATCAACGGTAACTAGTGAAAGCGACTAATGCCCGTGGCTGCAGAAAAAAGAAATCAACGGTAACTAGTGAAAGCGACTAGTGCCCGTGGTTGCAGAAAAAAAGGTACAACGGTAACTAGAGTCAAGGCACTAATACCTTTCAAGTAGAAAAACTGATTCAACATGTATAACGGGTGACTTAAAAGGGTAATTTTGTTTCTAACCTAATCATTCCGAGGTACATAATTTGAAGATATACTAGATCCGATTCGTTTATAATTCTTACCAAGTATCCTCCTAATAGTCTTCTCGGACTTAATAATCCTACACCATTCATGAACTACCTTTGTGGTAATTTTTTGATCAGGAAATAGCAGCTGCAATTCAGCTACACTTCGTAAAACCGCTGATTCTACCTCTTCTTTACAGCCACAACTATTACATACTAGCAGCCCGCCTAAAAAGTCAGTAAAAAAGGAGTAACACTGTGGACAAAGAATCCCTTTTACCAAGTGACCATAGCCGTAAGCAGGTAGGCGCGGGTAAGGAGGATCTACAAGATGCAACGAAACAAGTTGTTCGGCTAATTTCAGATGGCCTTTATTCAGTTTCCTAGGTTTAGCATTTAACTTTTTCAAAAATCGGTTCAGTTGGGTTGGAAATATCATGGAGGTATTTACAGTGGTTAGATATAAATGAAAATCGGGGTTATTGAAAATAAGGTATGATTCAAGCGGATAACGATAACCAAGGTCATCGAGTAAGGACCGAAGCATCATTTCAAAACGACTCAATTGGTGAAGCGGGTTCTTTATTTCTTTTTTAATACTCGTATACCACTTATCACCTTCAACATAATAGTCGCCTTCAAAATACTTTATATCCAAAGGGTAAATCTTATTTTGGGATATAAGTAACGTATCAATTTGAAATTTGTTATAGTTATATTCAAGTAATAAATCATGAATAACCAGCCATCCCTCTGAAAGTCCCTCTAGCCATACATCACTCTTTTGCTCCCCTTCAAACCCTTTTTTCAGAATTAAGTAGTTAGTAACATCCTTATCAGATAAACCCATTCGTGCATTTAAGGACCTTAAAATTGTTATTTCCAATCGTTCTTGCCGAGTCTTAATAATCATATTCCACATCCTATTCATTATTTTAAGAAACCATAATTCTATTTTATGGAAATGCAACCAAACATAAAAGTTGGAATAGTGATAGATTTATATAATGATATTTTACGAACATATTAATATATTTTTATACAAAACGTTCGTGTTTTGTTTGCTATTTGCTATAAAAATTGATAAACTGGTCTATGGAAAACAGTAAAATTGTATTTAATTTGGAGGTGCCTTATATGTCATCAGTAGTAGTTGTTGGGACGCAATGGGGAGATGAAGGAAAGGGTAAAATTACAGATTTCCTTTCAGAGAATGCTGAAGCAATTGCCCGTTATCAGGGAGGTAATAATGCAGGCCACACCATAAAATTCAACGGAGAAACGTACAAATTGCACCTTATTCCATCAGGAATTTTTTATAAAGAAAAGGTTTGTGTTATTGGAAACGGGATGGTTGTTGATCCAAAAGCGCTTGTAGCAGAGCTTGCTTATTTACATGAAAAAGGCGTTACTACTGATAATCTTCGCATTAGTAACCGGGCCCATGTCATCCTTCCTTACCATTTAAAACTGGATGCAGTGGAAGAAGAAAGTAAGGGCGCAAATAAAATTGGCACGACTAAAAAAGGAATTGGACCTGCCTATATGGATAAGGCTGCTCGTATTGGGATTCGAATTGCTGACCTGCTGGAACGCGATGTTTTTGAAGAAAAGCTTGTTCGTAATTTAGAAGAGAAAAACCGTTTGTTTGAACGTATTTATGAAACAACCGGCTTTACGAAGGAAGAAATTCTTGACGAGTATTATGAATATGGTCAGCAGTTTAAGCAGTATGTTTGCGATACATCAGTTGTCCTCAATGATGCGTTGGATGAAGGAAAGCGGGTATTATTCGAAGGCGCTCAAGGGGTTATGTTAGATATTGACCAAGGTACGTATCCATTTGTTACATCTTCCAACCCTGTGGCTGGTGGAGTAACGATTGGTTCAGGAGTCGGCCCATCAAAAATTACTCATGTGGTTGGAGTTTGCAAGGCCTACACCTCTCGTGTGGGTGATGGTCCTTTTCCAACCGAGCTGCACGATGAAATCGGCCATCAGATTCGTGAAGTTGGACGGGAATATGGTACGACAACAGGCCGCCCTCGCCGGATTGGCTGGTTTGACAGTGTTGTTGTGCGCCATGCACGTCGTGTGAGTGGCTTAACAGACCTTTCCCTCAATTCAATTGATGTATTATCGGGGATTGAAACCTTAAAAATCTGTACCGCTTATAGTTATAAAGGTGAACTAATTACTGAATATCCTGCCAGTTTAAAAGTTCTGGCACAGTGTGAGCCTGTTTATGAGGAACTGCCAGGCTGGACCGAGGATATTACAGGAGTAAAAACATTAGATGAATTACCTGAAAATGCACGCCATTATGTGGAACGTGTCACGCAACTGACAGGAATACCGTTAACTACGTTCTCTGTGGGACCAGATCGTAATCAAACAAATGTTGTCCGCAGCCCGTGGAGACAAATTTAATTGATGAAATGAGGCCTTCAAATTTGAGGGCCTCACTCCTTTTAAAAAGTTTTTTTAAAAAAGTATTGCTATTAATAGATACTCCGTGCTATTATAAAAAGCGTCGTCACAATACGACACGGGAAAAGTACGAGCCATTAGCTCGTGAATCACTTTTTGTACGAGCCATTAGCTCAGTTGGTAGAGCATCTGACTTTTAATCAGAGGGTCGAAGGTTCGAGTCCTTCATGGCTCACCATAGTTTTTTGCCTTAGCAAAATAACTTTCAATATATGGCCCCTTGGTCAAGCGGTTAAGACACCTCCCTTTCACGGAGGTAACACGGGTTCGAGTCCCGTAGGGGTCATGGCTTTTGATTGTCAGGAAGAGGCTGGCAAGGACGGTTTCCTTGCTGACAATCAATTTAATATTGGTCTGGTAGTTCAGTTGGTTAGAATGCCTGCCTGTCACGCAGGAGGTCGCGGGTTCGAGTCCCGTCCAGACCGCCACTAAATGGCTCAGTAGCTCAGTCGGTAGAGCAAAGGACTGAAAATCCTTGTGTCGGCGGTTCGATTCCGTCCTGAGCCATAAAAAGAGAAGTTTGCATATCTGCAGGCTTCTTTTTTTATATGGATTTTTATTTAGAATATTTCACAAAATGTAGAGTGATGTCAGTAATTATACAATTCTGTTACATTATGAAGACTACTAATCTATTGGCTAAAAATTATGGTAAAGTATAGAAGGTCTAAAATACTGGGAAATCTTTAGTAGTTTATACACTAGATTAAGAGGGTTTTACCGTGGTTTAGGGAGGAAAAATGTTATTTTTAAATAAGATATCACAAACGAAAAAGTTATTACTCAAAACAACGATTGCAACGACAATGGCTTCATCGCTTATTGCCTTTAGTAATGGTCCGGTTGCATTTGCTGACACATCCAAATCAACCAAGGATTATGAAGTATACCTTGACGGTACATATATAGGAAATGTTGTAGATAAGGCTGTAATCAATAAAATAATTGCTGAAAAGGTCGATAACACGAATACTATCAGTCAACATATGCAATACATTCCATATCAAGTGTTTCCATCTGCTGCAAACGACCAAGAAACAGTCCAAACAATGAAGAGTATATTTCAACTTCAAACAGAGGCAGCAGCGATCATCATCGATGGTAAGCCCATTGTTTATGTTGATAATCAAAAAACAGCTGAAGAAGTAATGAAGCGGTTGATCCATCAATATGTACCTGAGGAACAATTAACAGAACTTAAGGCTAGAAAAGATTCATCTAATTCATCACTGCCAGCATTAAAGGAAAATGAGTCTCGTTTATTGGATGTTCGATTATCAAAAGATGTTTCATTTTCTGTAGAAACGATTGTTCCAGAAAAGATTTTAACAGCTAAAGAAGCCGTATCCTTTTTACAAAAAGGTACAATAGAAGAAAAGGACTATGTGATTCAAAACGGTGATGTCCTAGAAACAATTGCCCAAAATCACAACTTAAAGATTGCGGAAATCTTAGCGATCAATCCGAGCCTAACCGAGGATATGCTCTTAAAGATTGGTCAAAAAATTAATGTTACCGTTCCAAAACCGTTTATCGAAGTAATTGTTGATAAAGAAGTGAATAAAAAGGAAGAGATTCCTTATCAAAATAAAATGGTTGACTCCTCCTCCCTCCTAAAAGGCAAGACGGAGGTAAAGCAAGAGGGGAAAACTGGTTCACGAGCTGTAACGTATAAAATTTCTGAGCAAAATGGTGTCACAGTGCAGAAAGTGGAGTCAAATGTAATGACCCTTGAACAGCCTGTTGATCAAATTGTCATTAAAGGAACAAAAGTAATACCATCCCGCGGTGAAGGTAGCTTTGCTTGGCCGGCTGTTGGCGGATATATTTCTAGCAAGCAGGGTCCTAGATGGGGTAGAATGCACAAAGGAATTGATATTGCCAGACCAAGCAATAGAACGATCAAAGCAGCGGATAATGGTGTGGTTGTTTCTGCTGGCTGGGGCGGTGGATATGGTAATAAAATTATCATTGACCATCGCAATGGGTACCGTACGCTCTATGGGCACATGTCCTCACTGAAGGTAAAGGTTGGCCAGACGGTTTCCAAAGGTTCTGCCATTGGAATTATGGGTGCTACAGGAGACGCTACAGGAGTCCACCTGCATTTTGAAGTATACAAAAACGGCAGCCTGGTAAACCCACTTTCATATTTAAGATAAACAGCAAGTCTCTAGATGATACTAGAGACTTTTCTTATTTTTAAAATTAGAAAATATTGTTATTCCAATCTTTCCAAATAGTACTTATAGGTGAATTTATACGAATAACATGATACAGTAAACTAGTACAGTTATGACTTCTAGTAGCATTTAATTAAATAGATGAGATTGACTTACTGATAAGGAGAGATGGTATGGAAAAGAAAATTCTTGTTGTGGATGATGAAAAGCCAATTGCAGATATTCTCCAGTTCAACTTAAAAAAAGAAGGATACATTGTCTATTGTGCTTATGATGGAAATGAAGCCATTCAGTTGGTAGATGAAATACAACCCGACTTAATCCTCCTAGATATTATGCTTCCCTTACGTGACGGAATGGAAGTATGCCGTGAAGTCCGTAAAAAGTATGAAATGCCGATTATTATGCTGACAGCAAAAGATTCTGAAATTGACAAGGTCCTTGGACTTGAACTCGGTGCTGATGATTATGTAACGAAGCCGTTTAGCACAAGAGAATTAATTGCACGCGTAAAAGCGAATTTACGGCGCCACCAGCAGATTCTATCGCAACCGGATGCAGAGAATGAAACCAATGAAATAGAAATTGGTTCACTGACCATCCATCCGGATGCATATGTCGTTTCAAAACGCGGGGAGACGATTGAGCTTACGCACCGTGAATTTGAACTGCTTTTCTATTTAGCAAAGCATATTGGACAGGTTATGACGAGGGAACACCTCCTGCAAACCGTATGGGGTTATGATTACTACGGTGATGTAAGGACGGTTGATGTAACCGTGAGAAGATTGCGGGAAAAAATTGAGGATAGCCCAAGTCATCCAACGTGGATTGTCACACGCCGCGGGGTGGGATACTATTTGCGGAATCCTGAACAGGAGTAAGAGAAATGAGAAAGGTTGGTTTCTTTCGCTCTTTACACGTAAAATTCGTTATCATCTATGTCCTCCTTATTCTAGTCGCCATGCAAATTATCGGCGTTTATTTTGTCAAACAGCTCGAAGAAACACTGCGGACAAACTTCCAAACGTCGTTAAAACAACGGGTTGATTTGCTTGCCTATAATATTGTTGAGGAAATGGAGAAGGAGAGAACGCCTGAAGATCCAACCCTCGAAGAAGATATTAAAGGAATCCTTAGAGACTTTGATGCAGGTGATATTTCTGAGGTTCAGGTGATTGAAAATAGATCTCTTAAAATACTTGGTACTTCTCATCCCAGCAATCAAGGGGTGGTCGGTCAACGGACAACTAAACTCCAGGTGAAGCAATCCATGGTTTTAGAAGAGGACCAAAGTTCTATTAATATTGATGAACAAACAGGACATCGGATTTGGGTCCTCTCTACCCCAATTAAATCGGGTAAGAAGGTCATTGGTGCGATTTATTTGGTGGCGAAAATTGAGAATGTTTTTGAACAAATGAAAACCATCAATGGAATTTTTGCAACAGGGACAGCGATTGCTTTATCGATTACAGCTATATTAGGGATATTATTGGCACAGACCATCACAAGGCCGATTGCCGATATGAAGAAGCAGGCCATTGCAATGACCAAAGGTAATTTTTCAAGAAAAGTAAAAGTATACGGCAATGATGAACTTGGGACACTGGCCGTTACATTTAATAATTTAACGAAAAAGCTCCAGGAAGCACAAGCGATGACCGAAGGGGAACGCAGAAAGCTGTCCTCTGTTTTGTCTTATATGACGGATGGAGTCATTGCTACCGACCGAAAAGGCCGGGTTATTTTAATCAATGAACCTGCGGCAGAAATGCTGAATGTTTCACGTGAAACAGTGCTGACTCAGCCCATCGTATCCTTATTAGATTTGGATGATACCAATTCCTTTGAAGATTTACTAGAGGAAAAGGATTCGATCATTTTAGATTACAGTACCAAAACAGAGCGCTTTTTCCTGCGTGCTAACTTCTCTGTGATTCAAAAAGAGACGGGCTTTGTTAATGGGCTCATTGCCGTGTTGCATGATATCACGGATCAGGAAAAAATTGAGGCTGAACGCAGAGAGTTCGTCGCCAATGTATCCCATGAACTGAGGACTCCGTTAACGACGATGAGGAGTTACTTAGAAGCTTTAGCTGATGGAGCATGGCGCGATGAGGAGATTGCCCCGAATTTCTTAGAAGTGACGCGGACCGAAACGGAAAGAATGATCCGTCTTGTCAATGACTTGCTCCAGCTTTCAAAAATGGATAGTACGGATTACAGGTTAACGATCGAGTGGGTAAACTTTGTGGATTTCTATAATCGCATCATTGATCGGTTGGAAATGTCGAAGGAACAAAACGTTACCTTCAAACGAAAGCTACCCAAGCATGCAATATTTGTTGAAGTAGATGAAGATAAGATGACGCAGGTCTTATACAATATTATTTCCAATGCCTTAAAGTATTCACCGGAAGGCGGACAGGTTACTTTTTCGATGAAAGAAAAGGACGATAAAATTATTGTCAGCGTAAGTGACCAAGGCGTGGGAATTCCGAAAGAGAATATTGGGAAAATCTTTGACCGTTTTTACCGGGTTGATAAAGCGAGAGCAAGGAAATTAGGCGGTACGGGACTAGGTCTGGCCATTGCAAAGGAAATGGTTAATGCTCATGGCGGAGCAATCTGGGCAACCAGTGAGGAAGGAAAAGGTACAAAGATTTCCTTTTCACTCCCCTATGAACGTTCTGAAGAGGATGAATGGTCATGAGATACGAAAATATTAAATCAGGGATTTTAACATTTTTAGTCTTAGTTAGTATTCTTTTAACATGGAATCTTTGGACCTATCAGCCCAATTATAAAACGATGGAAAATGGCAGCTATGTAAAAGAAGTCACAGTCAGTGAAAAACAAGAGGTTCAAAAAATTGTTCGACCTGATCAGGTATTTTATCATGTAAAAGGTCAGCATTACGGTACGAACAACACGGACGAAATCGAAAAGATAAGTAAGGAATTAAGCAGATGGGCCTTTTTTGATGTAAAAAGGTATACAAGTGAAGTGAGAAATATCAAGGATTTAACCCATGGGAGCGGCAGCACTGAAATTATTTTCCCGGGAGAAGTACCGATTGAATTATACCGCAGTGTCTTAAATATAGAAGCGAAAAAAATACCTTCCTTCAACTTTAATCGAATCATTATTAATGTGGGGAATTCAGACAAGGAAAACGGGATTGTTTATTTTGTGTCCACTGAAGACCAGCAAGTGTATATTAGCCACGTTTCCTCAGCGAATTTAACTGAATTTATACGTGATTATTATAAGAAGGCAGCGCATTACCCACGCTATTTTGCTTATGAAGCTTCAGAATGGCGGACGATTTTCCTGCCGGAAACTGAAACTGAAATGACGACTTATAAGTATTTGCCCGTTACTCTTGATTCAGAGGAATTCAAAGATGCCCTGTTCAGCGACCCTAGTTTTGTACAAAAAAGCTCGGTGCCTCCAGTTGAGGAGTATACGAGCGATTCTAGTAAAATGACGGTCAACTTTGAAAGCAATGTCCTTCGCTATGTCAATCCTACGGTTGAGGAGAATTATGTCAACAGTTCTTATGATTTAGTCAAACGAAGCATTGACTTTGTGAATGAGCATGGCGGCTGGACAGACCCATATCGTTATGTTTATAAAAATGAATTTACGCACTCCGTTACCTTTCGTTTATATAACACGGAGGGCTATCCCGTCTTTAACGGTAATGGAATTTCTGAAATTAGTGAGGTGTGGGGTCGAGATGAAATCAATAAATATATTCGGCCAAACATTGCATTAGAGCTTCCGCTAACCACTGAAATGAAAAAGGTAACTCGCCCATCAGGACATGATGCACTGAAATTTATCCAGAACAAAAAGAACTTTAAGCCGAGCCTTCTTGAGGAAATGGTCCTGGGCTATTCTCTAGAAAGGGATACCGACGAGAATAAGCTAATCGTTTTAGAACCTGCCTGGTTCTATCGCTATGGCAAAACCTGGGGACAGATTACGATGGAAGACTTAGGAGGTTTGCAGCATGGATTGGAGTAAGATAAAAACGATTTTTATCATCACGTTTTTAATTTTAGATGTTTATCTCTTATTTCAATTTATGAAAATCCGTGATGCCAATAAATATGAGGTCATTACGGAAGCCTCGTTTGAAGAAAAACTGAAGGCAGATGAGATCACATATAAGGATCTTCCTAAGGATCCCATTCAAGCTCAGTATCTTAGTGCCAAGCCCAAGGTGTTTACTAAGGTGGATATTGATAAGCTGAAGGGCGAGCCTGTGATGATTAGAGGAGCAGGGACAACCACTCTTCATGCCATTTTAGAAAAGCCCTTGCAGTTAACGGCTAAGTTTGAACCAGCCGAGCTGTCTGCCTTTTTAAATAAAAATGTTCTTAATGGTGAGGATTACCAATTTGGTGAGAAAAGTGATAAGGATGAAACGATCACTTACTATCAACAATCTGAGAATTACCCTTTATATAAAAATATTAATGGGATGATTACCTTTAAATTAGATGAAAAGAATCAAATTGTGTCATATGAACAGACCCTTCTGGAGGAAATGGAAAAGTTAACAGCTAAGGAAGAAATCCTTCAGCCGTTAAAGGCAATTGAAACTTTGCACCAGAAAGGGATGTTGAAGTCAAAGAGCCACATTACGAGGATAGAACTGGGCTACTCCACGCTTATTCAGTTGGCTGCCTCCCAAGTTTTGGCGCCAACGTGGCGTTTTGAGGTCAATGGCAAGGAGAGCCTGTTTGTGAACGCATTTGAAGGGCAGATTATCCAATTTAACAGCGACGAAAATAGTAAAGTGGAGTGAAATAGTATGTCTTTAAGTTATAGCATTCTTGCAAGCGGGAGTACGGGGAACGCCCTTTATGTGGAGTCAGATGAACATTCGTTTCTAGTGGATGCCGGGTTTAGCGGGAAGCAAATGGAGGCGCTGTTCAGTCAAATTGATCGTGATATTAGCAAGCTTTCCGGGATATTTGTTACCCATGAACATAGTGACCATATTAAAGGAATAGGGATTCTCGCTCGTAAGTATCACTTGCCAGTCTATGCGAATGAAAAAACCTGGCGGGCGATGGAACACAATGTCGGTGCCATTCCAACAGAGCAAAAGTTTGTTTTCAATATGGAAACCGTGAAGAGCTTTGGTGCCGTTGATATTGAATCCTTCGGGGTATCACATGATGCAGCGGAACCGATGTTTTACGTTTTCCATCATGGAGGGAAGAAACTTGTCTTAATTACTGATACAGGTTATGTAAGTGACAGGATGAAAGGAACCATCTCCAATGCCGACGTGTATATTTTTGAATCCAACCATGATGTTCAAATGCTGCGGATGGGCAGATATCCATGGAACATTAAACGAAGGATTTTAAGTGATGTTGGCCATGTTTCTAATGAGGACGCAGCCTTCGCAATGAGCGATGTAGTAGGCGATCAGACAAAGCGGATTTACCTTGCCCATTTAAGTATGGACAATAACATGAAGGACTTAGCCAAAATGGCCGTAACCCAGACGCTCCAGGAGCGAGGGCTAATTGTAGGCGAACAATTCGGGCTTTATGATACCGACCCGAAAATCCCAACAGCATTAACCGCCGTGTAGCGTATTTTAAAAGAATGAAGAGCCTATTTTACAGGCACTTCATTCTTTTTTTTATAAGATATGAAAAAACTATGAACAAAGTCGTAAGTTTTGATTAACGCAAGGTAATTATTTAGTAATTTCAAGTAGAATGAGTATAATTGTAAGTATAAGCCAAAATAAACGGTAGCAATCTTTCGGAAAGTGAGGAATGGTGCAAAGTGGGTTATTATGATGATCATTCACAAAACCGCTTCAGGGAACAGAAAGGAAACAGAGGTGGAATTTTTTTCGCAAGCGTCGTTGGTGCGATACTTGGTGCAATTTTAGTTATCATAGCTATTCCGGCCTTATCCAATCGTGGTATTCTGCCCTACCAAATTGAAACAAACAAAAATAATGCAGTTGAATCAACTACCAACGATAATCAGAATGTCATCCAAAAACAGATTGCCTATGATGTGAACACGAATACAACGAAGGCAGTTGAAAAAGCTGCGGACGCTGTTGTCGGAATCAACAACATTCAGTCCTCGAGTTTTTGGTCAGACGAAGAAGCAGGTGCATCAGGGGAAGAGGCTGCTGGTACGGGGTCAGGTGTTGTCTATAAGAAGGCTGGAGGTAAAGCCTTTGTTGTCACCAACCATCATGTCGTGGAAGGGGCGACAAAGCTGGAAGTAAGCTTTAGTGATGGCACAAAGATCCCTGCAAAACTGCTCGGCAGTGATGTTTGGACCGATTTGGCTGTGCTTGAAGTCGATGCGGACAAGATTAAAAAGGTTGCTGAATTCGGTGATTCTGATAGCTTAAAAATGGGTGAACCTGTAATCGCAATCGGGAACCCGCTTGGCGCCACCTTTTCGGGGTCGGTTACACAAGGAATTATCTCTGGACTGAAGCGGACCATTCCCGTTGATATTAATCAGGATGGATTAATCGACTGGAATGCAGAAGTACTACAAACCGATGCAGCGATCAATCCTGGAAACAGCGGCGGTGCCTTAATTAATATTGCCGGCCAGCTAATTGGAATTAACTCGATGAAAATTGCCCAAAATGCGGTTGAAGGAATCGGTTTATCAATTCCAATCAACTCCGCACGCCCAATCATTGACGACCTTGAAAAGTTTGGTACAGTTAAACGCCCATACATGGGAGTCGATTTGAAATCAGTCTCTGAAATTCCAGCCTACTATCAAGAAGAGGCATTGAAACTGCCTCGAAATATTAATTATGGGGTTGCTTTACGACAAGTCGTTCCGAATTCACCCGCAGCTCAAGCTGGAATGAAAGAGTTAGATGTTATTGTAGAGATGGACGGAGAAAAAATTAACGACGTAATCGATCTCCGAAAACACTTGTATCAGAAAAAGAAAATTGGCGAGCAAATGAAGATTAAATATTACCGTGATGGTAAATTGAAACAAACCACATTAACATTAACAGGAGATACAACTCAATAATGCTCCATAATTAGCAGGAAGGTGAAGATTTCACTTTCCTGTTTTTTTCTGTGGTATTATGAATAAGTTACAGTGTCCGTTCGTATGACAGGATGCTTTAAAGCAAACAATAACATTAACGAATATGTATAGAAAGGTTGAACTGAAAAATGATTTATAGCTGTGAAGAGCATGTGGATATTGCCTTAGATGACATTGTGGATGAATTTATGACATTTCCGGTATTATCAAAAGTAGATGGGGATAACTTATCAACAAGCTGTGAATATTGTCAAAATCCAGCAACATATATGGTGGCGAACAAGTGATTCCATACAAGATGTGGATAAAAATTGTGAATATGTGGATAACTTCTGTGGATAACTTGTTTGTAAGCTGTTTGTAATCAAGTTGAAAAGGGTTGTGGATTGTGAATATCTCTATTATTACGGTTGGTAAATTGAAAGAGAAATATTTAAAACAGGGTATTGAGGAATATTTAAAGCGACTAACTGCGTATGCAAAAGTTGAAATGATTGAAGTGGCTGATGAAAAAGCACCCGAAGAATTAAGTGGGTTGGAAATGGTCCAGGTAAAGCAAAAAGAAGGCGAACGGATATTAGCAAAGATCAGCCAGGATACATATGTCATTGCCTTAGCGATTCAAGGAAAATTAGGATCGTCCGAAGAACTAGCTGATTCATTAGATAAACTGGCTACCTATGGAAAAAGTAAAATTGCCTTTGTAATTGGCGGGTCATTGGGCTTAAGTGAGGATGTCATCAATAGATCCAATGAACAGCTTTCCTTTTCACGGATGACCTACCCTCATCAGTTGATGAGATTGATACTTGTGGAGCAAATTTACCGAGCGTTTCGGATTAATCGGAATGAACCGTACCATAAATAGAGGCAGTTTTTATTTTTATAAAATGGCATTTTGGGAAATTTAAAATAAGTACGAAAAGCAGCTGAATGTACGGCTGCTTTTTTTATGCGGTAAATCGTACTGAAAGTGATGCCGATTTTTAGAGTTATTATTATTAACATAAGGTAATATCTTTTACTAAACTTTTCTATCCACTGCTTGAGGAGGTTGTTCTAACCATTTTTCTTTTATCGCTAAAAGTAAACCTAGTCCATAATACTTCTTCATATCGTCAGATATTTTGCCTAATTTATAAACTATATCCGTTCTTAAACTGGAAGTCATAGACTGATTTATCATGGCAAAACAAAAAATTCCCAGACAAGTATTTACAAAAAACAACATTAACTTATCAGAGAATGGAGACATCTCTACATCGGAAATTTTATAGTCCCCTGATGCTGATATCGGAATATTTTCTTTTTCAAGAACTTCTTGAAGTGAATCTAATACTTTTTTGATTCCATCTCTACCTTTACTAAAATGTTGTTTTAACTCTTTTGCATTCGCTAATTTACTAAAAGTGACAAAGACCATTTTTGAAAACTGTGCTCTATGAACAATTCTGGATAAATTAGCAATTTCAGCAGAATTTAGAGGTCTTGAACCACCAAAAAAGCCATTGAGATATATCATGGTATCAGCAAATTCTACATCACTATCTATCTCTACTTGGGGATGTTTCAAATATACTCCTTGTGATAACATTAATGCTACGATTTCATTCTGGATTTTTACGGAAAATGCAATGTTTACTTGAAAATGATCTCTAACATCGTTTCTGGTGCAATCTGATAATGCAATTGGATATGTACTCATCGAAAGGTGTGTTAGATCAAAACAAAAATACAAAATAAATGTATCGGAAAAAACTTTGAGTGCGTCAATCCTTACGTCTTCTTCAGTAAAACCATGAGGAATAGTAAGATTTTCTTTGATAAAAATCTCCTTGAGTTCATAAATGCTCTTTTTAGATTGATCTAACATCTTTTCTATCACTTGTTTTATTTCGCTATCTTCTGTGCTTGCAAAAAAATATTCCAAAAGTCTTTGTTCCATACTGCTCTTTAAATAGGAAGACCAAAGGTTAGATACTTCGTTTGCCGTTAATTCTATGAAGGGTATGTTGTTCTTTGTCTGACTCATTTTAACCACTCCTTTCTAATTATTGTCACTCTTAAATCAAAAATTATTACAATTGCTATAAGAAACATAGAAAAATGATAAAGGGCGAACTTTACTTTCTTCATCATTATTAAAATACTTTGGATGGGATTTTGGTTGTGAATGATAGGAAATAGACAAAGCTTATGATGAGGAGGTATTGATACTACTGTAATATAACTCTAAACCGCCAATTAGTTAGGTGCGGGGAACCTTACCATAAGTAACGGTGAAATTTTTACTTGAATTTATATTAGATAAGCATAGTTATAATATTTTTTGCTTATAAGGTTTTAAAATTTTAAAAAACTCAGAAATATATTGACAATTATTTAATAGATTGATAAAGTTTAAAAAAATATTTCTTATCCAGAGAGGTGGAGGGACTGGCCCTATGAAACCTCAGCAGCAGGTCTAATAAGACACTGTGCTAATTCCATCGGGTGTGAAGCCTTGATAGATAAGAGCTACGTTATTATTTGTCAGTAACGCACTCATTTATCTGAGTGCGTTTTTTGTTTTTTCTGGATGTAGGAAAAAGGAGACTATGATGGAGAAGAAAAGCAAGCAAAAATTTCAAAGAAAAATGCAGACACGGCATTTAGTTATGCTATCGCTCGGCGGAGTGATTGGAACAGGATTATTCTTAAGTTCGGGTTACACGATTCAACAAGCTGGCCCGTTTGGGACTATTCTGTCCTATCTGATTGGTGCACTAGTGGTTTATCTCGTCATGCTATGTTTAGGAGAGCTTTCCGTACATATGCCTGAAACTGGTGCCTTTCACAGTTATGCGACTAAATATATTGGACCAGGGACTGGGTATACAATTGCTTGGTTGTACTGGCTAACTTGGACTGTTGCTTTAGGTTCTGAATTTACGGCTGCAGGATTATTAATGCAGCGATGGTTTCCATCCATTAATGTCTGGGTTTGGAGTTTGCTGTTTGCTATTTTGGTTTTTGTCTTAAATATACTGACGGTTAAGTTTTTCGCTGAATCTGAATTCTGGTTTGCGTCTATAAAGGTAATAGCGATTGTTCTGTTTATTGTTGTAGGAGCATCGGCAATGGTAGGTTTTCTTCCGATGACTCATTCCCAATCGGCACCGTTCTTCTCTAATTTTACAAGTGCAGGTTTATTTCCTAATGGTGCTTTTGCGATTGTCATGACAATGCTTGCGGTTAACTTTGCCTTTTCAGGAACGGAATTAATAGGAATTGCAGCGGGGGAAACAGCAAATCCGGAAAAAACGATACCAAAGGCCATTCGTATTACATTGTGGAGATTGATTATCTTTTTTGTAGGAACGATTGTTGTATTATCTGCATTATTGCCTACTTCAGATGCAGGAGTATTAGAGAGCCCCTTTGTTGCCGTTCTTGAACAAATTGGCGTACCATATGCAGCGGATATTATGAACTTTGTCATATTAACAGCCATTCTATCTGCAGCAAACTCAGGTCTTTATGCCTCTTCAAGAATGCTTTGGTCACTAGCAGATAAGAATACGATATCACCCATTTTTGCAAAATTAACAAAACAAGGTGTTCCAATATATGCAGTCATTTTTAGCATGTTTGGCGGTGGTTTAGCTTTGTTCTCAAGTATTATTGCACCAGATACAGTGTATATCGTACTTGTATCCATTTCGGGCCTAGCTGTGGTGGTAGTTTGGATGAGTATTAGTGCTTCACAGTTTTTCTTTCGCAGACAATATATTAAAGAAGGAAATTCCGTAAAGGACTTGGTTTATCGTACACCATTCTATCCTTTGGTACCAATCGCTTCCTTTATCCTTTGTCTTGCTTCATGTATTGGAATCGCATTTGACCCTACCCAACGAATTGCCTTGTATTGTGGCATTCCATTTATTTTGTTTTGCTATGCAAGTTATTATATAACCCAGAGTTTAAAGAAAAGAGGAGCAGACTATGTCCAACAAAATCAACCCTATTAAGGCTATTTTATCCGAACATTCCATTATGCTACTGGACGGAGCGTTAGCCACAGAGCTTGAGTCGCATGGGTGTAATTTGGACGATCCCCTCTGGTCTGCACGTGTATTACTAGAAAATCCAGAATTGATTTATCAGGTTCATTCTGACTATTTTCGTGCTGGAGCGGACTGTGCCATAACGTCAAGCTATCAAGCAACCATTGACGGTTTTTCCAAGCGTGGTATCCAGGAGAAAGAAGCTTTAGAACTAATTAAGAAAACGGTGCTACTTGCGAGAAAAGCAAGAGATGACTTTTGGCAGGAAAATTCACAGACCAATAGACCTAAGCCATTGGTTGCCGCATCCGTTGGTCCTTATGGGGCTTACCTAGCTGATGGTTCAGAGTATGTGGGAAACTACGGTGTTACAGATGAAACATTAATAGACTTTCATCGCACAAGAATGTCAGCGTTGATTGAAGCAGGTGCTGATCTATTAGCATTTGAAACGATTCCTTCCCTGCAGGAAGCGAAGGTATTAGCTTCATTGTTGAAGGAATTTCCAGATACATATGCCTGGCTATCCTTTTCTTTGAAAAATGAGAAAGCGATAAGTGACAGTACGCCGCTGGCAGAGTGTGCGAGAGTGTTTGGTGACAACGAACAAATTGTTGCCATTGGTCTCAATTGTGCACCAGTGACAATCGTGACGGAAGCTATCAACGAGTTGCGAACAAACACCAAAAAACCGATTATTGTTTATCCGAACTCTGGTGAAACCTATAATCCAGAAACTAAAACATGGCATGGTCAAGAATTATGTAATGGGCTCGACTTTAAATCTGAAGAATGGTACCTTGCAGGGGCACGACTAATAGGAGGATGCTGCAGAACAGCACCTCATCATATTGAAGAGATTTCAAAAAAGTGGCGAACTTCTTAATTATTTAGATCGTTACGGAGAACCGTACCATGAATAGTGATGGTTTTTTATATATTAACATTATTTATGGTGAAATTTGTGATAAGAGTATGAGATTAATCATCTAATCGACATATGGCTTGGAATGTTTCCGAGCCTTTTTTATATTCTTGCTTAAAGGAAGCTGTACATTCGAAAGGTCTTGATATTACTGATACTTTGAATAATGAAATTCAATTGTTAACCATATTAAAAATCTGGTTGACATTTAATATGAGATTCATTATTATGATGGTTGTAAATATTACAAATTCATCATTTAGGAGAATTAAAAATGAAACTTAAAGAAATGACCTTCGTTGCAGTGTTTGCTGCCGTCATGGGCGCGCTAGGCGTAGTTCCGCCTATTATGCTTTCTGTTACTCCTGTTCCTATTACATTACAAACTTTAGGTGTGCTTCTTACAGGAGGAGTATTGGGAGCAAGATTAGGGGCGATGAGCCAAATCATCTTTTTATTACTTGTCGCTGCTGGAATGCCTCTTCTATCTGGGGGACGTGGTGGACCAAGTGTTTTTGTCGGACCAAGTGTTGGTTATTTAATTTCATGGCCTATTACGGCTTTTTGTATTGGGTATTTACTATCACGTTTTCAAAATTTAAAATTAAAATATGTATTAATGATTAATTTGACAGTTGGAATTCTATTAATCTATTTAATTGGAATTCCTGCTCAAGCATTTATGTTGGACATTCCTGTTTTAGAAGCAGCAAAATTAAGTTTAGTTTATATACCAGGGGATGTGTTAAAAGCTATTTTAGCCTCTATTTTAGTTTACAGACTAAGAAAGCACCCTTTTTTTTCACGCTCATTAGCAACAAGTTATTCCAATAACTTAACTAAAAATATCTAAATCTTAAGAGACACCTTGATGTGTCTTTTTTTTAAAGGTGATATATCATGGGAAATATTACAGATTCATATAAGACTTTCGCAAAATTATCCCCCAATCAAATAGCGATCCATACAAATCATCAGCAAATTAGTTATCAATATTGGTATAAATTGATTAATCAAACTGCGAATTGGCTTCACTCTCTTTATTCAGAAAATAAAACAATAGGAATCCTTTTGCCAAACGGTATCCCTTTCCTTCAACTCTTTGCGGGAGCATCTATGGCTGGTTGGATTGCTGTTCCATATGATTTGAAATGGAATATATCCGAATTGGAAAAAAGAGTCATCCTTTCCCACCCTTCTATCATTGTTACAACTAGAGAGATTTACTCTCAAATCAAGCAAATCATTCCTAATGTAACGATTTTGGATGATTGTTTACAGGAAATCTCTCAATTTGATCCTACAACTGTAAGCAAAACGGAAGAAAATCTGCCTTTTTACATTGGATTTACTTCTGGTACGACCGGTAACCCAAAAGCTTTTGTTCGCTCTCAAGATTCATGGGTGGCAAGTTTTGATTGCAATCGTTTTGATTTCGGATTAGATGAATCCGATCAAGTTCTTATTCCTGGTGCCTTAATTCATTCTCATTTTCTGTATGGAGCTATTAGCACCTTGTATTTAGGTGGTACCGTTTTTCTTTTAGAAAAGTTTTCTTCTATTGAAGCACTTACATGGATACAGTCCTTACCCATTACAACCATTTATGTAGTTCCGACTATGGTAGAAGCATTCCTGAAAAAAGGAATCCAAATCGATAAGACTATAAAAATTCTTTCATCTGGTGCAAAATGGTCTGAAAGATCAAAACTAGAAATCCGTCATATGTTTCCTAATATGACTATGTACGAGTTTTATGGAGCTAGTGAATTGAGCTTCATTACGGTACTTTCTGATAGTGAAGGTATTCAGAAAGCAACATCTGTCGGAAAGCCTTGTTATGGAGTCGAGGTACAAATACGGCGTCCAGATCAGAAATTAGCAAAGCTAAATGAGACTGGAAAAATATATGTAAGAAGCAAATTTGTGATAAATGGGTACTTTGATTATGAGGGAAGTACCATTCATTCCATTCATGATGAAGAGGGCTGGGCCACGGTCCATGATATGGGCTATGTTGACGAAGATGGCTTTTTATATATTATCGGCCGTGAACAAAATATGATTTTATATGGGGGAATTAATATTTTTCCTGAAGAAATTGAAAAGGTAATTGCCTTACATCGAGATGTCGAGGAAGTTGCTGTAATAGGCCTATCAGATTCATACTGGGGTCAAATTGTGGCTGCAGTAGTAAAAGGAAAGGCTAGCCCATCAGATTTAAAAAAAGTTTGTAAGATGCATTTATCTTCCTTTAAAATTCCTCGTAAATGGTTTTTTCTATCTGAAATGCCATATACAACGAGTGGTAAGATAGCTCGTGCTGAGCTTATAAAACAAATGGAAAGTAAGGTGAGCAGTGATTAAAAGGGCAGTAATTGTCAAAGCGAAACGAATACCAATTGGAAAAATGGGTGGAATGTTACGAGACATTCAGCCACATAAGCTTGCGGCTCCTCTCCTCCAACATTTAGCGAAAGGATTGGAAGATAGGATAAATGACATCATTTTGGGAAATGTAGTTGGACCAGGTGGAAACGTAGCTCGAGTTGCTGCGTTAGAAGCGGGACTTCCTCTTTCATTAACGGGAATCACCATTGACCGTCAATGTAGTGCAGGGTTAGAAGCAATTCGGATGGCATGTTACTTTGTCCAAGGCGGTGCTGGCCGTTGTTACATAGCTGGTGGTGTAGAAAGCACGAGTACCTCTCCGTTTCCATCTAGAGCGAGATTTTCTCCTGAAAAAATTGGCGACCCAGATATGGGCGTTGCAGCAGAATATGTGGCAGAAAAATACGCCATTTCAAAGGAAATGCAGGATGAATATGCTCTATTAAGTTATAAACGTAGCTGGGAAGCTTATGATAAAGGATATTTTAATCAAGAGATCATTCAAATTGGTGATTTTCACCAAGATGAAGAACTTTTTAGGAAAAGAAAGATGGAAGTACTTTTAAATAGGGCGAAGCCTATATTTAAAAAGATCGGTACCGTTACCGCAGCCAACAGTTGTGGGATACATGACGGGGCATCGGCTGTACTTGTCATGGAAGAAAACATGGCATTAAATAATGGATTCCAGCCCATATTACGATTTTTGGATAGTGAAGTCACAGGTGTACATCCCAATTATCCAGGGGCTGCCCCTATTCCAGCGATTCAAGATTTATTAAAAAGAAACGAATTAACCATTGCGGACATAAACCTAATTGAAATAAACGAAGCTTTCGCCTCTAAGATTGTTGCCTGTACAAAAGAGCTTTCCATTTCTTATGACAAGTTAAATGTCGGCGGAGGAGCTTTAACGCTAGGACATCCTTATGGAGCTTCGGGAAGTATCATGATCACGAGGCTTTTCTATGAAGTACAAAGACGAAAGGGTATCAAATATGTATTGGCTGCCATTGGAAGTGGTGGAGGAATTGGAGTAGCGGTCCTATTCGAGGTGGTAACATGAAAACGAAGGAACATGAGATTATTTTTAATAAAGATGATGTGCAACAATTTGTTCAATTGATAGGTGATCGAAATCCTATCTATCAGAGTTCGGAGAGAGCAAAAGACTACAGTTTCGAAACGATTCCTCTTCCTCCAACAATGCCTATGATCGCTTATAAATGGCTTGAAACCCCTTGGGAACTCAAACATCCTATTATTCATCGAAAACAGAAATGTATACAGCATCAAAGAATGTATATTGAAGAGATCTACAGAGCGGTAGTAGAAGTTACAGATCAATACCAACGTCACAACCTTACTTTTATGAAACAAACTCTATTTTTATTTAATAGGGATGGAAAACTCTGCTTTGAAGGAATATCTGATTTGACCTTGGGTGGTTTGTCATGAATGCGATTACCTATCAAATTACGGAAAAGGACGTTGAACAATATGCGGTTATCTCAGGTGATAGCAATCCCATTCATTTAGATAAAGAAGCGGCGGAACAACAAGGATTCATGAATAAAATTGCCCATGGGATGTTAACTGTAGCCAGAGTGTTAAGTGTGCTTTCAAATGAAATTCTCACACCTCAAGAGTTTTTGAGTCAGTATGAATTTACCTTTATCGCCCCTGTTTATGTGGGGGATCTAGTAACTCTGACTATCAAACGAGCGGGGCATAACATAAGAGTAGCAGGAAAATGTAGAGAAAAAATAGTCGTAAAAGGATGTTTGATAGTAGATAGAGGAAATCTTAGATAATCAATACTGGACATTTATGTCATTACAAGAGGAAATAGTATTAAAACCGCCACTTAAGTTGTTACGGTGAACCTTATCATAAGTAAATGAGGTTTTGATAATAACATTTTGGATACAGTGTAAAAAGACCAGAGAGGTACCTTTTTTAAGATAAGGTTATTACTCTTGGTCTCCTTTGGGTGGGTATTATTGTAGGTAAAGCGGTAAAAGCTATGCGCATACTCTGCAGAATGCTTCCAAAAGAAGTGGAGGAGTTTATTGCCAAGTTTGATCTCATCAAATTAAATGCTGCTTATGAATTGGTAAAAAAACAAAATATGATTCGCGAATGGCTAAAATTCAGTGGTTATTGCACGTTTATTGGGAATGGCAGCATTTTGCCAAGAAATAAAGACAACATCGGGCCACTAGAAGGTGCCTTGCCTTTAACATCCCCGGAAGATGTTGAAGTTGAAATTACCGATAATTTGGTTACTATGTTCTTTGAACTTATTGGTCAGCCGTTTTTCGGGAATTTCAGGTGTTCAAACAGGACTGCGTGCGAATGGACTCCATCTATTAATCTTTGCTCTTATTGGAATTGTCATTATTTCATATATTAGTTGAAATAAAGATTCAAAAGTAATCAGCCTCTACTTAGGCTGATTTTTTATTCAAAAACAACTTTTACTCTGAATCCCGCATTTTATAAATAACATAACCAGTATAGAGTTGAAATAAATCTGTGAATTTTTTTGGATTTTTGTTTGTCAAAATTTCAATCCTCTGTAAACGATAAGCTAAACTGTTCCGATGGATATGAAGCTCCTTAGAAATGGCATTCATATCCCCACTGTTTTTTATATAGCAAAGAAGTGTGTCAATAAGCTCTTGGCCTTTAGGGGTAATCTCAAGCTCCTGAAAAAAATGACTAATTTCGCTAAAGGACTGATCTTTATTGGTCAAATAATCAATAAACTTTAGCTCCTGATAATAGCAGTAAGTGGATGGCATTCCTAGTCTTTCTGCGATATCAATTGCTCGCTTTGCTTCGTGTACTGATTTTGCTACATGCGTACTGCTATCACCGATTCCAATTTTGGTACTCTGCTGAGTAATTATCGGTTCTAATCGCTTTAAGAGATCACTATCAGTTGGCACAATGAATAAAATATTAGATTTATTCAGTTTGAATGTAAATTCCTGCTCTTTTAAATAGGGTTCTTTTATCGTTTCTCCTTTCACGATAATGGCCTTTCTCTCCAATTTAAGATTGATGCCAATAGCCTCCCCATTATTAATAAAAGCTGCATCATATTCATCTAGTCGAAATACCCACTGATATAAAAACTCTTCCTTCATTTGCTCTTGTATTCTGCGTTCTCTAAATAAAAATTCCTGGTTAATTAATAATTCCGCCGTAACGCGGACTAACTCTGCAAAAGGTCCAACAATTGTGGGTTCCCCGCTAATTCCAATTACCCCGATTATTTCCTGCTTGAAATGGAATGGGATATTTACACCTGGCTTTGAAGAACCTTCTGAATCATAAATGGAGACAATCGTTCCAAGTTCAACCGCTGAAATGGCCCCTTGATGAAAAGTATCGATTCGATTGGCGTTCCCACTTCCAATAATCATCCCCACTTCATCCATGATGTTTACATTATAAGGAATAACCATCATTACTTTATCCGCAATCTCCTGAGCGAGTACTCTATTTATTTTCATTGGCCGTTCCCCCTTTAGTAATATAGGTTTTCTAAATGATTTGTAAGTTTGCCTAAAAAATAATAAGGTTTCTTAGTAATTTGAATGATTGATTTATTTGTAAGACAATTATACAATAAAAATGTAAACGGTTACTAGAAATGTTATAAAGTTTAAAATATAGTTGATTTATTGTAATAAAGCGGTCACATAAGCTATCTTGACAATTTTAAACTCTTATAAAACCATAATCCTCTTGTTCATTTGCCTAAAAAATTATAGATATACTTTAGCGAACTGAATGAAGATATTTACATCGAAGCCGTTTACAATAGACATGTGAAGAAATTCACAAATAAACATAATGTCTATTAATCTTTAAATGTACTCCATTATCACATGTCTATTATTTGTAACAACTTTCGCATTAGTGTTCACACCAATTGGTTATTATTAGATTACTAAGTTAAAAATAGTGCTAATCAAAATAATAATCTTTTTCAAAAGCAAACTATGTGAATCAGTTCACAAATTTGAAGAACTTGGTGGAGGTTCAGGAAATTTTTTAAAATTGAAGAGCAAGGAGGAGTTAAATCAATGTTTAAGCCAAAAGGGGTCATTCCCGCGTTAGTCACACCTTTAGATCGAAATGGTAACTTGATGGAAGATGCTTTAAGAAAAGTAATTGATTACACAATTGCAGGCGGTGTTCATGGTTTATTCATTCTAGGGAGCAGTGGTGAAATTTACGGGTTAACACCAGAGCAAAAGCGCCGGGTTGTAGAAGTCACAGTTGATCATACAGCTGGCAGAGTTCCCATTTATTGTGGAGCCAGTGAGATTACGACGAGAGACTGTATCCAAACTGCTCAAATGGTTGAAGAAATTGGCGGTGTTTCAGCACTATCTGTCCTTACTCCATACTTTATGTCACCAACTCAAACGGAGTTAGCTGAGCACTTTAAAGCCATTGCCAAGTCAACAAACCTTCCCGTTATACTGTATGGGAATGAAGCACGTACCCAAGTGAAAATTGATGTGAAGACGTGTGAAGAACTTAGTAAGGTTGACAACATTATTGGAATTAAAGACTCGAGCGGTGATATGACGAAAACAGCTGAGTACTTACGAGTAACTCCTCGTGAATCTTTTTCCGTATTACTCGGACGTGACACGCTTATTTATGCAGGTTTATGTCATGGTGCCACTGGTGCGATTGCAAGTACGGGAAATATTGCTCCTAAACTAGTAGCAGATATTTACAATACATTTGTGGCTGGTGACTATCAAAAATCCCTAGAATTGCAGTTTAAACTTGCTCCATTACGCTTAGCCGTGGACAAAGCAACATTCCCTGTCGTATTAAAAGAAGGTTTAAGAATGGTAGGAATTGATGTGGGTTATTCATTTGCGCCTGCAGCAGAGATGAATCCAGAAAGCAAGACAATCTTAGAAAATGTTTTAAAAGATTTAGAACTCTACCAAATTTATTAATTTCCTAAGGGAAGGAAGAAATAACATGCCATTATTGTATGTTGCCTTAGCAGTTGTCCTTTTACTAGTTTTAATGATTCCGCTAAAAATGAACGGGTTCATAGCCCTTCTCTTGACTTCTATATTTGTCGGTCTCCTCGTGGGAATGCCATTGGATCAAATTTGGGAAACCATTGGTGATGGCCTTGGAGGCCAACTGGGCGGCACGGCCCTTATTGTTGGTATCGGTGCTATGCTTGGAACCGTTATGGCTGATGCGGGAGCCGCACAACGTATTGCTACTAGTTTAGTAGACAAGATGGGAATTAAACGTATTCAAATTTCTATATTAATTGCTGCATTTGTTCTTGGTATAACAATGTTCTTTGAAGTAGCGTTTGTCTTATTAATTCCACTAGTATTTGTTATTGCACGTCAAACAAAATTAAATCTATTATGGGTTGCTATTCCAATGTCAGTTGGATTATCAACCTGTCATAGTTTTCTTCCGCCACACCCTGGACCAGCAGCAGTTGCTGATGTCTTCCATGCCGACATGGGATTAACTCTTTTATACGGTTTAATTATTGCAATACCTGCGGCTACTTTTATCGCACTTACCTGGACTAGATTGCCATTTATTAAAAAAATTAATCCAGCCATCCCTGAAGGGATTATTACAAACAAAACGTTTAAAGAGGAAGAAATGCCATCCTTTGGATCAAGTATTTTCGTTGCTCTTATTCCAGTAATCCTTATGGCAATTGATGCTTTCTCAACTATATTTTTACCAGAAGGTAACGGATTTAGGCACGCGATGGATTTCTTCGGTTCATCAGAAATGGCACTATTAATCGCTCTCTTAATCTCAATGTGGCTGCTTGGACCAAAAATCGGTCGTCCATTAAAAGATGTTATGCAGTCTTGTTCCAATGCAGTTAAGCCAATGGCAATGATCATTTTGGTTATTGGCGCAGGCGGTGCATTTAAGCAAGTACTTGTTGATGGTGGGATTGCCGATTATATCAAAGATATCACAGGTGGTTGGAACATGTCTCCAATCGTGCTTGCTTGGATCATTGCTGCTCTCTTACGTATTGCTCTTGGTTCAGCAACAGTTGCCGTTATGACTGCTTCTGGAGTAGTACTTCCTATTGCACAAGCTTCAGGAATTAGCATGGAATTAATGACACTTGCCGTTACATGCGGAAGTATTGCTTTCTCCCACGTAACTGACCCAGGCTTCTGGATGTTTAAGGAATACCTTAATTTATCCGTCCCTGAAGCAATAAAAATAAGAACAACTTATACAACTGCACTTGCCATCATTGGTTTGATTGGTGTCTTACTTCTTAATATGGTGATTGGATAATTACTTTCTTTTGAGTCAACCGGGCAGTAAATGATCAATCCCCCCGCCCATTTAGATGGGGTTTGCTGCCTGGTTTTAAAATTTCTAAATAAGAAGTACAAACTTGTACCTCTTTTAATAAAAAAATTTGTAGGAGTGAAGTAGAAATGAAGAAAATTGGATTTATTGGACTAGGAATTATGGGTAAGCCTATGAGCAAAAACTTGATCAAAGCTGGTTACCAGTTAATCGTTAGTGACTTTAATAAAGAGGCTGTAAACGAACTTGAACAATTAGGTGCAGAAGTAGCAACAACTCCAAAAGCAATTGCTGAAAAAGCAGATATCGTGATTACTATGCTTCCAAACTCTCCAAACGTAAAAGCTGTTGCTTTAGGAGAAAACGGACTAATCGAAGGTGCACGTGAAGGATTAATCTATATTGACATGAGTTCCATCGCACCGGCTGCTTCTCAAGAAGTCTATCGGGCATTAATCGAAAAGGGCGTGGACATGTTAGACGCTCCTGTCAGCGGAGGCGAGCCAAAGGCAATTGATGGGACGATTTCTGTTATGGTTGGCGGTAAGAAAGAAGTTTTTGAAGAAGTGCAAGAGGTTTTGGCGGCCATGGCTGGATCGGTTGTCCACGTGGGTGAAATTGGTGCTGGTAACGTAACAAAGCTTGCAAACCAAGTCATCGTTGCTTTAAACATTGCAGCTGTCTCTGAAGCATTTGTACTAGCTCAAAAAGCTGGTGTAAATCCAGAAGCTGTCTATCAAGCCATCCGCGGTGGTCTAGCTGGAAGTACGGTACTAGATGCAAAAGCACCAATGATGTTAGACCGTAACTTCAACCCAGGTTTCCGTATCAATTTACACATTAAAGACTTAACAAATGCGATGGAAACTAGCCACGAGTTTGGCGCTCCAGCTCCATTAACTGCAGCTGTTTTAGAAATGATGTATGCCTTAAAGGTGGATGGTCATGAGTTCGATGACCACAGCAGTCTATTAAAATACTATGAAAAATTAGCGAATGTAGAAATTTCAAGATAATTCATATTAAAAAAATACTATAGAGAACGTGGCATGGACGAATTCTGCGTTCTCTCTTTTTAAAAACGAGGCTGTGTTAAATTTATTTGTTGATTTTCGCTGCAATCAACGGATAAGTTTAACACAGCCAAAAACTAAATCATTTGGATTGGAGATATCCCCATGAAAACAGTTGAGAAAGTGATAAATGCTACTCCGGTTGTTACAGAAATGGAAGTATATCCTGTTGCCGGCCGTGACAGTATGTTATTAAATCTTAGCGGCGCACACGGTGCCTATTTTACTAGAAACATTGTGATTTTAAAGGATAGCAATGGTAATGTCGGTGTTGGTGAAGTACCAGGCGGCGAAAGCATCCGTAAAACGCTTGAAGATGCAAGAGCCATTGTAGTCGGCTCATCAATCGGTAACTATAACAATATCTTAAATGAAGTAAGAAAAGAATTTGTTGGTCGTGATTCAGCTGGCCGCGGTCTACAAACATTTGACTTACGAATCACGATTCACGCCGTTACTGCGATTGAGGCTGCCCTGCTTGATCTATTAGGAAAGCATTTAAATGTTCCTGTTGCCGCTCTTCTAGGTGAAGGCCAGCAGCGTGATAAAGTAAAAACACTTGGATACTTGTTCTATATTGGCGACCGTAATCGGACGGATTTACCCTATTACGGCAATCCGGATTCTGAAGTGGAATGGTACCGAATCCGCCATGAAGAAGCGTTAACTCCAGAAGCAGTTGTACGTCTAGCGGAGGCATCCCAAGAGCTTTATGGCTTTAAGGACTTTAAGCTAAAAGGCGGCGTTTTAGAAGGGAAAGAAGAAATCAAAGCGATTAAAGCACTAAAAGAAAGATTCCCTGATGCTAGAATCACCCTTGATCCAAATGGTGCTTGGTCATTAAAAGAAGCGGTTGATCTTTGTAAGGATATGCATGGCATTCTAACCTATGCAGAGGATCCATGCGGTGCAGAAAATGGCTACTCAGGACGTGAAGTCATGGCTGAGTTCAGGAGACAAACAGGTCTTCCAACCGCAACGAATATGATCGCGACGGACTGGCGTCAAATGGGCCACACGATCTCACTACAATCAGTTGATATCCCGCTTGCTGACCCGCACTTCTGGACAATGCAAGGTTCTGTGCGTGTAGCACAAATGTGTAATGATTGGGGACTAACTTGGGGATCTCACTCCAATAACCACTTTGATATCTCACTTGCGATGTTTACTCATGTTGCTGCGGCAGCCCCTGGTGAAATTACAGCAATCGATACACACTGGATTTGGCAGGAAGGAATTGAGCGTTTAACAAAGGATACATTCCAAATCGTGGATGGGCACTTAGCGATTCCAGATAAGCCTGGTTTAGGTGTTGAAGTAGATATGGACCAAATCTTGAAGGCGCATGAAGTATATAATAATATGGGACTTAACTCTCGTGACGACTCAGTCGGTATGCAGTTCTACATCCCTGGCTGGAAATTTGATAACAAACGTCCTTGCCTTGTTCGTTAAAAATTTAAGGGTGGCTTAAATAGTCACCCTTCTCTTTTCAAAAATATAAAACTTATAAAACGTAAAGGACAGATTGTTATGAAGTTTGTACTAGCTCCCGATTCATTTAAGGAAAGTATGACGGCAAAGAAAGCTGCCCTTGCAATGGAAAAAGGGATAAAGGCAGTATTTCCTCATTCAGAATGTGTGATCGTTCCCATGGCTGACGGAGGAGAAGGAACAGTAGATTCTCTCGTGAGTATGACGAACGGAGAAATCATAAAGACAGAAGTCATTGGTCCATTAGGAGAAAAAGTAATTGCGGAATATGGCCTTTTGGGCGAAGGACAAACGGCTGTGATTGAGATGGCCAGTGCAAGTGGTCTTGAATTAATCAAACCAAAAGAAAGAAACCCGTTACTGACAACAACCTATGGAACGGGTCAATTAATCAAACATGCTTTAGACAAAGGTGTAAGGCGGTTCCTGATTGGAATTGGCGGAAGTGCCACCAATGATGGCGGAGCAGGAATGCTGCAGGCACTGGGAGTTTCATTTAAGGATCAAGATGGAAATGAACTGCCGTTTGGCGGTGGAACGTTACATCGACTACATTCCATTGACATGAGCGGATTAGATGAACGGATTAAAACCGTACAAATGGATGTTGCTTGTGATGTCACCAATCCACTAATTGGCGACAATGGCGCCTCAGCTATTTTTGGCCCCCAAAAAGGAGCAACCCCGGAAATGGTAAGAATTCTTGACCAAAATTTAGCACATTTTGCTGATGTGATTAAAAAACTATTAGGTGAAGATATTGCCCATTTGGATGGTGCTGGAGCCGCAGGCGGGCTTGGTGCGGGGTTATTGGCCTTTTTAAATGCCCAGCTTAAAAAAGGAATTGATCTAGTCATTGAGTATACCGGCCTCGAGGAGCAAGTCAAGGGAGCAGACTACGTTTTTACAGGAGAAGGCAGCATTGATGGTCAGACTTTGTTTGGTAAAACACCTTATGGCGTTGCTGCGATCGCTGAAAAATATTCTGTTCCGGTGGTCGCGTTTGCTGGTCGAATTGGCAATGGAGTCGAGTCCTTGTATGACAACGGATTTACTGCCATTATTGGGATCTTAAAAGGAGTGACCACATTAGAGGAAGCACTTGAATGCGGGGAAGAAAATTTAGCTTTTGCGGTAGAAAATGTATGCCGTGTATTGAAAATATAGTAAACCAAACGCTGCTAATATATGGCAGCGTTTTTTGTAATCGCTGGTGAAAAGAGATATAAATAGATTATAATAGGCTTACAAAATTGGTTATACAAGGGGCCTAACGATGGACGAAACTCCTAAAAAAATAAAAGTTGATTCAGTACACCGCAATACTTTATCTAAGCAGGTAGTCGAAAATATTATCCAACTATTGGTTAGTGGTCAAATGAAGCCGGGCGAGAAACTTCCTACAGAAATGGAACTAATGGAAATACTTAATGTCAGCCGCCCTGTGTTACGGGAGGCACTTAGTTCTCTTGAATCATTGGGTGTTATTAACCGAAAAACACGGGAAGGTACATTTTTTAATAATAAAATTAGCAGTCATCCCTTCTCTATTATGCTATCCTTAGCGCATGATAATCTGCAGGCAATGTTAGAAGCCCGAATGGCCTTGGAATTGGGATTAATAACGATAGCTGCTGAAAAAATCAGCGACGAAGAGCTTAAACGATTAAAAGGGACGATTGAAGCCATTGCCAACAACAAAGAGGGTAACTATGGGGAAGCAGACATTGAATTTCACCGGACTATTGCCTTAAGTGCGAATAATCCAATTGTGGAGGGAATGATTGATACATTAATTGTTACCCACGTCAAAACCAATAGTGAAATAAAAATTCGCGAACCAGAGCGAACCATTCAACATCACCTGGCTATTTATCAAGCATTGGAAAAAAGAGATCCTTTTGAGGCTTTTCACCAAATGTTTTTACATCTTGACTATGTTCGTCATAAGTTGTTAAAAGACTCTGGAAGCAAATGACTCCCCATGAGTTAAAAGGGATGACTCCACACGGAGACAAGAAAAAAACAGGTAACTGCACTAAGAAAAGCAGCATAAGAATGAAGTACAGAGGGGCGCATCAGCGTCCCTTTTTAAGTTACTACTTTTATAAATCAGTAATTAATAAATAGGATGCTTTGTCCCCACTCTTCAAAGCGCTTATCCTCCCAAGTCAGGATTGGACCGCCGCCATAATTTGTATCAACTTTACCGGTATACATTAGGCTATTTATTTCCTCCATCTCTTCCAGCCCAAATATTTATATAGAATAAATATAAGGTCATACTAAGGAAGGACAATGATGACAAATTAAGGGGAGAAAATAGATGGCGTCAAACACAAAGATAACCAAAAATTTGACTTTAATATCCCTTGTATTAATGATTTTTACTTCTGTTTATGGATTTAACAACATTCCACGATCATTTTATAAGATGGGTTATGCTGCTATTCCTTGGTACATTTTTTCAGCGATAACCTTCTTTGTCCCTTTTGCATTAATGGTAGCTGAATTTGGTTCCGCCTTTAAAGACGAAAAAGGTGGCATCTATTCATGGATGGAGAAATCCATCGGCTCAAAATTTGCATTTATAGGAACGTTCATGTGGTATTTTTCTTATATAACTTGGATGGTTAATGTGGCATCTGGTATGTGGGTTCCGGTGTCAAATGCGGTTTTTGGAGAAGATACAACGCAAAACTGGACTTTAGTTAATCTCCGAGGGCCTCAGGTTCTAGGCGTTTTAGGAATTGTTTGGATTCTTGCTGTAACCTATACATCAACCAAGGGTCTGGATAAAATTAAGAAAGTCACTAATTTGGGTGGTTCTGCCGTCTTGTTATTGAATGTATTTCTTTGGATTGGTGCAATCGCAGTTCTTATCGGTAATCAAGGACAATTAGCACAGCCGATTTCAGGGATACATTCATTTACTCAAACACCTAATCCAATCTATGCAGGAGATATTATCGCTTCATTAGCATTTGTAGTCTATGCTCTATTCGCTTATGGTGGACTTGAAGCAGTAGGCGGGTTAGTGGACCAAACGGAAAATCCGGAAAAAACGTTTCCGAAAGGAATTCTTTTGTCTGCCGCTATCATCTCTGTAGGCTATTCATTAGGTATCCTGTTAATTGGTGTATTCACAAACTGGGCAGATGTAATGGGGATTGAAAATGTTAACCTGGGGAATGCAAGTTATATCGTTATGGCCAATTTAGGCTATTCACTTGGAACAGCTTTTGGTGCTAGCCATGCTGCAGCTACGGCTCTGGGCTTTGGGGTTGCAAGATTTGTCGGATTTTCCATGTTCCTAGCATTGTCCGGTGCGTTCTTTACCTTAATGTTTGCACCGCTTAAGCAGCTAATCGAAGGAACACCTAAGGGATTATGGCCTGGAAAAGTCGGTGAAACAAAGAATGGAATACCTATTAATGCTATGTGGATTCAAGCTGCGATTGTTTGTTTAATGATTGCACTCATCGCTTTCGGAGGAAGCACAATGGCTGCATTTTTTAATATATTAGTGTCGATGACTAACGTGGCTATGACGATACCCTATGTATTTATTGCACTTGCCTTCCCTTATTTTAAGAAAAAGGTGGAAATCAATAAGCCGTTTATCATATTTAAAACGCAAGGAAGTGCAAATTTCTGGTCAATAATCGTCGTTCTAACCGTTGGACTTGCAAATTTCTTTAGTATCATGCAGCCAGCTTTAGAAGGAGATATGCAAACAACCATTTGGAGCGTAGCAGGACCCATTATTTTCTCAGTTGTTGCATGGCTAATGTATAGCAAATATGAAAAAGTACATCAACTAGGAAAGCAGAAACAAAAACAAATAAGTTAGAAACAATTACTAGTGGATTTGGCTCTAATTCCTCCTTATGAGGAATTAGGGCTCTTTTTTAAGAAAAAGTGAGGAGTGAGTGAAATGGACGATCCATTGTCAGATTTTCAAATATCATTTCAACATATTGATTTACTTGTTCCAAGGGTAAATAAAGGGATTCAATTTATCCTTGTCATAAGTGGTCAATTAAAAATAGAAACAGCTAGTCGTTTTTATCATTTGAAAGAAAAAGATTTGTTAGTGATTAATCGTAATCAGCTTTACCAGGTTCAGGGGTGTGAAAATAATCGGGTAATGATTGTAACCATTTCGGATGCCTTTATGGATTATCATTACACAGACTATCGAAATAGGCATTTTGAATGCTATTCAAGAGAAATTGATTTGGGAAGAGAGGATATGATTCTTTCAATTCGTAAACTGCTTGCAAATGTGATGATTAGTTATTATAGACAAGATGAAATCTATCGAATTGAGGTAAAAAGTTATATTTGTCAAATGTTACTTATACTGATTCGTGGTTTTAAAGAAGAAGGCAGTGTCGTTGAGACAATGGATACAGGGGATCATCGTTTATCACAAATCATTGACTATATAGAAAAAAACTATGACCAAATGATTACATTAGAGGGGATTGCTAAGAAATTCTTTCTTTCAACAGGGTATCTATCTCGCTATTTTAAACAGAAAATGGGCATGGGGTTTAGTCGTTTTTTAATGAATATCAGGCTTAAGCATAGTATGAAGGATTTGCTTTACACGTCTGACTCGATTTCGCAAGTTGCCATGAATAATGGCTTTCCAAACACAAAGTCCTTTTCAACTTTTTTTAAAGAAGTGTATGGAATGACCCCCCATATATATCGAGACAACCATTATATACAAAATGAAGATTCAGTTAAAAGCTATAGCAAAGAAGATGCTTCAAATTTTATCCGATCACCAGAAATTGTAGCAAAACTAAGCAGCATGATTTTAGATGATCAAAAATCTTATTCCCATACAGAGACAAGATATGAAAAGTTGCCGTTAAAGCTGTCCAAACCTGTGTCCATGAAATTAAATTGTCCCAATCACATTCTTGAAATTGGAGAAATAACTGAGTTATTAAAAGAAGATGTTCGATCTCAAGTACTCGATGTGAAAAAGGATTTGCAGTTAAAATATATCGGAGTTCGTCATCTTTTTAGCAATACAGCCTTTCCTCCTGAGGTGGATACGGATGAAGAAATTCCGACAACATCTCCGTATTTTACGATGGATAGTGCTTTAGAATTCATGAAAAAACATGATTTATCTTTGTTTGTTCGGTCCGATTATATGGATATCTCGCGAAATGAAGAACCATATTTTACAAAACTCACTCAGTTCGTTAATCATTGCTTGCAGTTGTACGGAGAATCGTTTGTGAAGCAATGGCATGTGATGTTTTACGAGCCTTATTACACTGGAGTCGAAGCAAAAGAACTTCAGAGAGTTTATTTAAGGCTGCACAAAGTATTGAAAACGATGATACCTTCGATTCAGGTAGGAGTATATATGCCTTTTTCGTTCGGCAAAGAAAAGACAGGCGATCATCATTCTTGGCAGCTAGAACATGGAGCATCTATTGATTTTATCGGTTATAACGCTAACCAAAATGAAGTCATTGACTTTAAAGAGATATCGGATACCAAGTTCGATTTAGCAAAGGATTATATTAAGGAAAAAACCGATAAAATGAAGCGATATTTAAAAAGGAACAATATAGAAAAACCGCTTCATCTCGTTTCATGGAACACGTTGTCAGGCAATACTCGGTATACGAACGGCACCTTTTTTCGAGGAGCATTAGTCTTGAAAAATGTTTTAGATATTGCTAATGACGTGAAAACAGTTGCTCTCTGGATCAATACCATCGTGCATGAAGAAGTAGGAAAGGATAAGCGTTATCGGATGGATGGCGTTGAATTATTCCATTATTTAAATGGAAAACGACCTGCTTATTTTGCGTTGATGTTTTTAAAACGCCTGCATGGTGAGATTGTTGCCCATGGCAAGGATTACGTGATGACTCAGAATGAGCGAGGATATCAATTGATTTTGATGAATAGTACGATCATCAATCCGTATTTTTCCGTTGAAGAGACATTTCTTCAAAAACTCAATAAGGAAATTCACGTAACGATTTCTGGAATGCCGAAAGGGGAATATCAAATACGCAAGCACGTGTTTGATAAAAATCATGGAGCATTGTATACAAAATGGTGGAGCTTGAACAGTAAGCATGGGATGGATGCGGAAGTGATTGATTATATTATCAATTCCAGCAGGCCTTCTTTAGAGATTTTTGACGAATTGATTGAAGGCGATTGGTCATTCTATTCCTATCTAACCAGTAATGCGATTCACTTTTTTGATATACGTAAAACCTATAGATAATACCAAAAGGGTCTGACCTTTTATTGGTTATAAGGGTTAAAAACAACCGTTCAATTTTTACCTCAACAAACAGAAGGTTAATTAATTTACATATTATCTTATTGACTTGTATCAAAATTGACTCTCTTAACTATGGGTTAATTTTTATAATTAACGTATAGAAACACAACAAAAGGTTCCTGAGTTTTATTATGCCTACTACATTTGACTAATGCTATTTTCGAAGGTGCATTCTAAATATAACAGGAATCTATTACAACTTAGGAGGCAATCATGGAGACAAGTTATAAAGGTACAGATAAGATGATTACTGGAATTGTATTCGGGGTTATTACATTTTGGCTATTTGCACAGGCAATGGTCAATGTGGTCCCGGCCGTTCAAAAAGATTTGGGGATTACATCCGGAACATTGAATATAGCCATCAGCTTAACAGCTTTATTCTCGGGAATGTTTATCGTAGCGGCTGGAGGGATCGCAGATAAAATTGGCCGCAAAAAAATTACCTACCTCGGGTTAATATTAAGCGTTGTCGGTTCCCTTTGCCTTGTATTAGCGCAAGGATCGATATTGTTAATTATCGGACGTATCATTCAAGGACTTTCCGCAGCTTGTATTATGCCATCAACGATTGCCCTAATGAAAGCTTACTTTGAGGGAAAAGACAGACAACGGGCCCTTAGTTACTGGTCGATTGGATCTTGGGGCGGTTCGGGAGTATGTTCGTTTGCAGGTGGTGCCATTGCAACGTATATGGGATGGAGATGGATCTTTATCTTCTCTATTGTATTTGCCCTTCTCGCCATGTGGCTGATTAAAGATACACCTGAAAGCAAAGCGGAAGGAACAGGTACTTTTAAATTTGATTATAGTGGTTTAGCGATCTTTATCGTCACCATGATCGCATTAAACGTTTTTATTACATTCGGTGCGGACTTAGGCTGGACAAGTCCAACTTCGATCATCTCCGCCATTGTTACCATTATTGGAGCTATTGTCTTCTTCAAAGTTGAAAAAAGGAAAACAATCGCCCTAATTGATTTCTCTTTATTTAAAAATAAACCTTACGCTGGTGCCACATACTCTAACTTTTTGTTAAATGCGGTAGCCGGAACACTCGTTGTTGCCAATACGTATGTTCAAGTCGGCCGAGGATTCACTGCCTTTCAGTCAGGGATGCTATCGATTGGATATTTAGTGGTGGTACTTGCCATGATTCGTGTCGGAGAGAAAATCCTGCAAAGAGTAGGTGCGAAATTACCAATGGTCTGGGGCGCGATCATCACTACGGTTGGTGTAGCGGTTATGGGATTAACCTTCTTGCCTGATTTTGCTTATACCGTTGTCGTATTCATTGGGTTTGTCTTATTCGGTCTTGGACTTGGGGTATATGCAACACCGTCTACAGATACATCCGTATCCAATGCCCCATCCAACAAAGTGGGTGAAGCTGCAGGGGTTTATAAGATGGCAAGCTCACTTGGCGGTGCATTAGGTGTTGCCATTTCCGCAACGGTTTATAGTTCAGTTGCAGCCAATGGAAATGTAGCGACTGCTGCATCAGTAGGGATCATCGTAAACGTTATTTTTGGGATACTTTCTATTCTTTCGATTATGGTTATGGTTCCTAATAGTGCAGGAAAACCTTCAGAGGCTCCATCGACAAAATCAAGACGCACACCAACACCAACTCCGTCAGAAAGTCACTAATTGAAAGTATAAAATGGATATTCATTCTATTTTTTGCCATCAAAAGAGGAGACGAAAATGATGAAAAGCGAATTAATGAGCATGTTAGAATCACGTAAAGAAGAAATCATCGAAATCCGCCGCCGTTTACATGAAAATCCTGAGCTCTCCTTTAAAGAGGAGAAAACAGCTCAGTATATTATCGATTTTTATAAAGGTAAAGATGTGGACATCCAAACGAATGTTGGGAATGGGTATGGCATTATCGTAACGATTAAAGGTGGAAAACCGGGAAAAACCATTGGACTTCGTGCTGATTTTGATGCACTTCCTATTGTAGAAGAAGCGGATGTGCCGTTTAAGTCAAAGAATGAAGGTGTCATGCATGCGTGCGGACATGACGGACATACGGCTTACATGTTAGTTTTAGCTGATTGCTTAATTCAATTAAAGGGGTCCATCCCGGGTACCATCAAAGTCATTCACCAACATGCAGAAGAAGTTCCACCGGGTGGAGCAAAAAGTATTGTCGAATCTGGCATGATTGACGACTTAGATGCCATTTATGGGATTCATTTGTTACCGATGGGACCTGCGGGAACAGTCGGTTATCATGCTGGGTATTCCTTCAATGGACGGGCATACATGAAATTAAAAGTACAAGGAAAAGGTGGACATGGTTCCTCTCCACATTTAGCTAACGATGCCATTGTTGCTGCGGCATATTTTGTAACAGCAGCGCAAACCATAGTCAGCCGCAGATTAAGTCCATTCGATGTGGGTGTTATTACCATTGGATCCTTTGATGGAAAAGGGACATTCAATGTAATCAAGGACAGCGTAGAAATAGAAGGCGATATTCGCTATATGACTGTAGAAACAAAAGATACGATTGAGAAGGAAGTTAAACGGATTGTTAGAGGAATTGAAGAAGAATTTGGCGTAACCTGCGAGCTTACTTATGCTCCGGATTATCCGCCTTTATACAACGACCCCGAGCTTACTGCACAGGTTGCAGAAAGTTTACGAAGCATGAATGATAAAGATATAAAAGAAGTGAAGGAATTTCCGGCGATGCCTCCATCTGAAGACTTTGCTTATTATGCTGAAAAATTCCCTGCTTGCTTCTTTTACATCGCTTGTACACCAAAGGGGGTAGAAAATCCTTACTTCAATCATCATCCAAAGTTTGATATCGATGAAGACGCACTCCTAGTAGCCGCTAAAGCAGTTGGACAAGTTGTATGCAGCTATTATCAATTAGACTAATAGGTATGTGTCTATCAGCACAAAATATGAGCCTATCCTTAGATCTAAAGGAAGGCTCTTTTTGTGCCTTTATTTTCCATGGTGAAAGAAATTTTTAAAATATCGTGATTAGAAAATGGAAAGCATAAGATAGTGTTCTTGCATATAGAAATTGTTTTATCTAATGGAAATTCGCTAACAAGGAGAACTGGTAAATGACAACGACAACTATTTCAAACGATGTCCCTAAAGAAAAAAAGGATACGGTCATGAATAAGATCCTAGGAGTCGTTAGCGGCGGCTTTGCGCCTATTTTGGGGGTCCTTGCTGGAGCTGGATTAATTTCAGCTTTATTAGCCATTTTAGTAACCTTAGGATGGTTATCTGATAAAAGCGGGACCTATGCTATTCTTTCTGCAGCCGGACATGCAATTTTTTACTTCTTCCCCGTCTTTCTTGGAATCACATTGGCCGCAAAGCTTGGAGCCAACGGCTTTGTTGGCGGTGCGATTGGTGCTGCGCTTTTGGAACCACATTATACGGGATTAGTTGCATCAAAAGCGCAAAATGTAGATTTTTTAGGAATTCCGGTTATATTAGCGAATTATTCATCAACCGTTTTTCCCATCTTAATTGCTGTTTCCATTTATTCCATCTTAGACAAACTTTTGAAAAGAGTGATCTATAAAGACTTACAAATGTTTGTGAATCCACTAATTTCATTAATTATTATCGTCCCTTTGACAGTGCTTGTTTTTGGTCCCTTTGGTACTTATGTCGGAGGGGCCTTAGCCGTGGTGATCAAATTTTTAAGTTCAAAAAGCGGAATGCTTACAGGTGCTGTGATGGGAGCGGCATGGTCATTCCTGACCATATTAGGACTTCACTGGGCCATTATTCCAATATTTATCGCAAACCTTGCGACGGGCGGTGATCCGCTCAGCCCAATGATTGCCGCAGCACCTTTTGCTCAAATCGGAATGGGCTTTGGAGTATTGTTAAAAACGAGAGACAAAGATCTGAAAACACTTGCTGGATCTGGGCTTGTTCCCGGTGCCTTAGCAGGGACAACAGAAATCATCACTTATGGTATCCTCGTCCGGTACAAACGAACAATGGTGATTGTTGCACTAGCCGGGGCAATTGGCGGAGCAATTAATGGGGCACTGGGGGTGAAAGGGACGGCATTTGCTCTCCCAAGCTTCTTATCTATTCCTGTCTTTGTGCCAATCGGATTTTATTTAATTGGTACGTTAACCTCTTTAGTTATCGCATTGGTGCTGACACTTATCGTTGGATATGAAGGGAAAAGTGACATAGAGCTTGCAAAAACTGTGAAGGAATTTGGACTAGCGAATGTAAAGAGAGAAACGATTCTAAGTCCGTTAAGCGGAGAAATTATTCCATTAAGTGAAATTAGCGATCCGCTTTTTTCAACAGAGATGGTCGGTAAAGGAATTGCAATTGAACCCACGAAGGGCGAGGTGATTTCACCCGTTAACGGAACAATCACCACTCTTTTCCCAACTGAACATGCCATTGGTATTACGTCCGAGGATGGAGCTGAAATCTTAATTTGTATTGGGGTAGATACGATTAATTTAAAAGGTCAATTTTTCACTTCTCAAGTAAAACAATGGGATACTGTGGCGAAGGGCGATTTATTGATTCAATTTGAAATGGATAAAATTAAAGCTAAAGGCTTTGATGTAAAAACACCTGTAGTGATTACGAATACCAATCAATATTTAGATGTGGTCCCAGCAAAGGGTGGGAAAGTTCAGGCGAATGATGAGTTAATCAAGCTGCTTGTCTAATAAAGGAAAAAGAGCATATTCCAATTGGAATATGCTCTTTTTCCTATTAAAATCCTTACAGTGCTCTTTTTATTGCCTCGATCATATTATGATATTCTTCGTCAGTTAAGTAGGTTTTTCCTGGGTTCATCTCGAAAGTGGAGCCCCAATTCTCTTTTCCTTCGTACTTAGGCACAATGTGCATATGGAGATGATGTAAGGTATCACCATAGGCGCCATAATTAATTTTATTTGGTTGGAAAGCCTTATCGACTGCGGCAGCCACTTTTTTTACATCGTTCATAAAAGCCGCTAATTCATCAGGATTGAGTTGGAATAGTTCCTTTACATGATCCTTATACACTACATTGCACCGGCCAGTATACGTCTGTTCTTTGAAAAGAAAGACAGTTGAAGCCTCCAGTTGACATATTTCAATCATCAGATTGTCACGTCGTTCATCTTTCATGCAATACATACAATCTTTATTAAGTTCCATCCTTTTTCTGCCTCACTTATTTATGGATTTTGGACCCATCTTTATCTTACCGCAGTTTTGGTTAAAATAAAAAAACCAGGAAATCATTAACGATTTCCTGACTCTAATCGATTGTTAATAGATGACAACCGGGTCGTAAGTGCTGAGTGTATTATAAACAGTCCCCATTACACTAGGTGGTGTATTGACGCAGCCATGTGATCCAGCATTTAAGTAGGCATTACTTGCCCAGTTAGACCGAAAGCCTGCATCGTGAAATCCTTGTCCATCATTTGTAAATGGTGCCCAATAATCAACTTTTACTTGATAACTAGGTTTTCCTCCAAGTTCTCTGCCCGTTAGCATGGAAGGTGATCGTTTGTAGAGGATATACCACACTCCTTTGGAGGTATCATTACCAGTACTGTGTTTACCGGTAACGACATTCGTAGTAACGACCAATTTCCCATTTTTATAAACCCAAATACGCTGCTGTGCAATCGAAACTTCAGCATAGGTACTACCGATCCCATGGTTTGATGTCGTTTCAAAACCATAACCTTCACCACTCCAGCCATGTCCGGTTGTATGAGAAGCAGTAATAGAGTTTTCTCCTTTTTCAAAAGCGGACTTCACTTGTTTTGCTTCTTTGTCGACATCTAATGCCCAACCATAGCCTTTTCCTTTAACTGTGACGACTGAACCTGAATGGGTCTTAAACTTAAAATTTTTATCCAATGTCGATTGAGAACTATTAATATCAGCGATTTTCTCCTTTATATCGCTAGGGTCAATCTTAACCTTTAAGTCTTTTGTCACCGAGGCATTTTGGATTAATTCACTGCCTTTTAATAAATAAACTTGATCCTGGACCTTATAATCAACGGTTTGCAGAAGAAGCTCTTCTAGCCTTTTCTGTTCATCTTTTACAATCGAACTATCTTCTTTGATTGGCTGGATGTATACAGGGTTCAAACGGATTTCGCTCGTATATCCTTGCTTTTCATAGTCTTTTAATAGACTGGCAATATCAAGCTGCTGCCCATCGTTACTTTTTGAGATGATAACTTTACCTTCTTCCAAACTGGCCTTCGCATCTATAGGAGCCGTTAAACTCTCATTCATTGATAGGAGCTTTTCTTTGACTTGTTTCTTCATCTCTTCGCTACGATAAGAATCGGGTTGGCTAGGTATGAATGAAAATTCTTTCGCCTTTGAAGAAGGAAAGTACGTTCGCTGGCTTTTTAATAATTCTTTGACACCTGGCAGATCTTTATCCGTAAAGCCCATCTTCGTATCATTTCCATCAATTATTTGTTGGTTTTCGACATAAACTTCGTTTTTTAATACGGTTGTTTTTAATTTGTTCAGTGCCTGTTCGGCCGTCAGTCCACCAACATTTGTGTCATTAATTTTGATATGAGCATTAAAGTAGTTTGCCTGATAATAGCTGATTGCCGCAATAATAACTGCAATGATGACGATGATACCTATTAAAATAGGCTTCCATTTTGCAGTCCGTTTGGGCGATTTAGACCGTTGTTTGTCAATTCCTTCGACCGATTCGTTAACAGCATTTTCCATTAAAGTTCCCTCCGATATCTAAAAAAAACCAGCGCTTGATGTCTTTCGACTTAAAGCCTATGGTTCCACATCCAAAACATATAGTACATAGTATTATATTATACTTTAATTTTAATACTATTCTACTAGATTTAATAGTGTGAACTTTGTCATATTTTGTCTATCGGTGAAATTTCTTATGTTCGGTTGTAATATTTGAATTTAACTTCTTTTTATAGTTAGTTGAATACAATAAAAAACACTGCAATCCCCTTGTCGATAGAGGTTCTGCAGTGTTTTTGTATATGGGGATAATTCTGGATAGTTTGGGAGTTTAATTCAAAATGGTGACTTTTAATTTTTTTACGCCAAAATCGATTGCATCTTGTTCAGATGGAATAAAGACATCAATTCGCTTGCCTTTAATCGCTCCGCCTATATCTGCGGCGATTGCTTCACCAAAGCCCTCTACATGAACTTTACTGCCAAGCGGGATTACAGATGGATCAACGGCGATGACCTTTTTATTTGGGTTTGCTTTAAGGTTTATTCCAGTTTTGGTAATGCCGGAACATCCCTCACAGGAAGCCGTATAGGCTGTAGCCTTCACAGTTATTTCTCTTGAATCTGCTGTATTACTATCGTCTGCAGCTTTTGTCACAGGATTACTATTCTTTGATATTTGTGTGGCAGGTTTCATTGATTTTTCTGATACAAATTTATTAGTACTATGTAAACCCTCATAGATTATTAGACTTAACCCTGGATGGATGAGATCGGAATCTAACTTGTTCCATTCTTTAATTTGCGAAACAGTTACGGAATGCGCTTCGGCAATATCCCATAAAGTGTCACCTTGTTTAACGTTATAATGTTTTTCGGGGGCAATCGTTAGCACGTCCCCAGGGTGAATGAGGTCGGTAGTAAGATGATTCATCTTATGTATATTTTCTAAAGATGTATTATTTTCACGTGATAATTCCCAAAGGGTGTCTCCTTTTTGTACAGTAACAGTTGCAGCTTGTACATTAGCACTTACAGTTCCTGAGAGTACAGCAACTGCTATAAGCATAATCATTTTTTTAAGCATTCTTTTACCCTCCATGTTCTTTGGTTGCTAAGTTTTTATCATCGTAACATAGAATTTTCTGAAACAAAGAACAGGCAGATGTTAAATCGTTTACGACCATGGCATTTATATTGCAATAATATTTCTAAAATAAATTAATAATCAGAAAATGGTATCGTTTATATTTATGTAAAAAACACTGCAACCCCTTTGTACATAAAGGTGTTGCAGTGTTTTTAGGTAATGAAGATAATTCGAATCAGCTGGTTTGCCATCTTAATTTAAAATGGTGACTTTTAATTTTTTCACGCCAAAATCAAGTGCATCTTGTTCTGATGGGATAAAGATATCGATGCGCTTTCCCTTAATCGCGCCTCCGGTATCTGCGGCAATTGCCTCACCAAAGCCTTCTACATAGACTTTACTTCCGAGCGGAATAACAGAGGGGTCAACAGCGATGACCTTCTTTTGGGGGTTATCTTTAATATTAATACCAGTTTTGGTTATACCTGAACATCCTTCACATGAAGCGGTGTAGGCAGTAGCTTTCACTGTTATTTCTTTTGTTTCTTTTACTTTTTCTGTGTCTTTTACTTTTTTTGTTTCTTTTGACGTAGTGCTGTTCGTTAATTTGATTGGAGATGCACTCTTCTTTTTTGCATGTGCAATAAGCGGCTTGGCGGAAACCGGAAATGGTTCCGAAACAGTTGGTGCTGCTGGATTTACGGGAATGTCTGTTTCAAGCGAATCCGCATCTTTTTGGATTTTTTCTAAGGTTAGATTATATTGGTCCCAACGGGTATCTTCTTGTTTTACATTTATTGTTGCAGCTTGTACATTAGCACTCATAGTTCCTGAGAGTACAGCAACTGCTATGAATGTTTTAATTTTTTTTAGCAATTTTTTATCCTCCCTGTTTTTTGTCAGCTAATTTAACCTAATCCTAACATGGATTTTTCACTAACAAATAACAGGCGTATGTTAAAACCTTTACAGCTGTGGCAATTATATTGCAATAGTATTTCTATATTCATTTAATAGTCTGAAAGTGGGACTTTTCCAATACAATATAATGTAAAAAGCCCAGTAGTGATAGCTACTGAGCTAAATCTCAATTTATTACAATTATGTTGCAAAGTTCGTATTAACTTTTTTGATATTACCGGTGTTTACCATTAATACCAATAGTTTTTGTGTGTTTAAGGGAGAATATTTCCTGCAGCACGATAGATTTGGTACCATTCTTCACGTGTTAAATGAATCTCGCTTGCTTTCACACAGTCCGTTAACCGATCAATATTCATCGTACCAATCACTGGCTGCATATTCGCGGGATGACGTAACAGCCACGCAGTCGCAATTGTCGTGTTGCTAACTTCATATTTGGCTGCAATTTCATCAATCTGCTGATTCAATTCTGGAAATTTCTCGTTTCCAAGGAAGACACCTTCAAAGAATCCATATTGGAATGGAGACCAAGGTTGGATTGTCATGTCATGCAGTCTGCAAAAATCAAGAACACTTCCGTCACGGGTGATTGCTGAATCATTCTCCATGTTTACATTGATTCCATTCGAAATCATATTGGCGTTGGTGATACTTAATTGTAATTGATTCGCGACAAGTGGCTGCTTCACAAATTTCTTGAGCAATTGAATCTGCATCGGATTCTGATTCGATACGCCAAAATGCCGCACTTTTCCTGAGTTTTCCAGGATATCAAAGGCCTCTGCGACTTCTTCAGGTTCGACCAGAGCATCGGGACGGTGCAGAAGTAGGACATCGAGATATTCCGTGTTTAGGCGCCTCAAGATGCCATCAACCGATTCTAATATATGTTCTTTTGAAAAATCAAACATGCCTTTACGAATCCCGCATTTGGATTGCAGGATGATTTTTTCACGAACTTCCGCGTTCATATGGATTGCATCCGCGAAAATTTCCTCGCATGTTCCACTGCCATATATGTCCGCATGGTCGAAGAAGTTAGCTCCTGCTTCTAAAGCCGTTTGTACAAAACGCTCTGCCTCAGGCTTCTCAAGCGAGTTAATCCGCATGCAGCCAATTGCAACAACTGGCACCTCTAGTGGACTGGATCCTAAGTTAATGGTTCTCACAGGTTATATCCCTCCAATTTATGTATCTACCTTATTTTTGCACACGTGGTTAGAACTTAGCAATATTTGTCTACAAGATTGGATTAGGATAATCAATGATGATAACCGCAAAAAAGCCTGTAGACCAGGTCTACAAGCCTTTGGTTTAGCGATTCAAAAGCTTTTGAATCACAAGATTTGTTAAGTTTGGGACCACTTCTAGTGAGTAAGTCATTTCCATTCGTTCAAGTTTTTTGTGAGCATCTAAACCATAAGGACCGATATTGATTACTGGTACATTAATATCACGAATGTCTTGATAGTCTACAAAAAGTTTAGTACCCCAGCTCGGGTTATTGTTGGTTTCGGCATTAATACCAGCTTCATCATCACTTAGAGCAACAAAACTCATATCAGAGATATAAGGGAAAAAGTTTCTTGTCACAATTGGATATTGATAATGTGGTTGGATTTCTACCACAGCTTCATCCAATGCCGTAATCAGAGCAAGCTCGTCTGTTGTTTTCCCTGTCAACTCAATTCGTGGTGAATATAGGGAGGAGTAAAACAGAATAATCGCTGGATTTTTATCCTTCATCCATTTCCAAGCTTCCTCTACGACTCTAGCTGCAAACATACGTGTATCTAAAGAGGTATTTGTTGAAAGCTTTTCTTTAAACTCATTCATATGAGTGGTGAAAACATCACCATTCTCCGCTCGCAATAATTGCTCCATCTCTTCATACGTAAAGACTCGCGGTTTCCATGAGTGCTGCATATAAGGCTCCCCGCTCATTGCACTATACTGCTTGTACCTATCTTCAAAAGATGTAAGGGCATTAGTAAAGGCAATATAGGCTTGCTCCTTTAACTTTTCAAGTACGTCCTTCGGTGACCAGGAATGAATAAAGAAATTGTAGTACACGTAGGCGGATAAGGCTGTCTGAACTGTGTAAGACGGTTTTAAATCGGTTTGCTTTAAAGAAACGGGTGGAACGGTTGTTTCACCAAAAGCTTCGTTACAAAGGTCTGGATTATAATTAATTTGCCTGGTCAGTTCTGCGGCGATGAAGTTAGGATCGAGACCCTCAAAGGCTGAGCCTACATGAGTTTCTGCTCCCGTAATAAAGAACGATGGCAGCAACTTTCCGACTGTCCCTTTGTAAATATAGCGATTTTCGTCGCCTTCATATCTGGGTGAAACGAAATCCGCATTAATCGCTGCTACATAGTCAAAACCATGTTCTTTTTTCCAGCGTTTCAATGTTTTCAAAGCTGAAAGAACACCATGTGAACTATCCTCCTCATCACATTCTGATAAGAGGACAATGTTTCCGTCTAATTCTTCAGGATGCAGAGAATAATAGTTTAAGAGATATAAATTGCTGGCAACCCCGCTTTTCATATCAAGGACACCGCGTCCAAATAACCAATCCCCTGAATTTAAATGTTCCATAGCAGAAGTGGGCAATTGTTCACCTTTGAGTGATTCCATTAGTTTCTCCGGGAAGCATGCCTGGTCTTTTAATTGATTAAAATCATCAATCCCAACCGTGTCAATATGGCCCATCAAAATCACTGTGCGGTTGCTAATTCCCTTTGTTCCTTTAACAAAAGCAAGAACATTATATCGTTCTTGGTCATCGTTAATTGTTTGTTCTAACACTAATTGGCTAGGGTGTTGTGAAAAATAGGGCATAGAAGAGATCATAGAGTATAAAGACTGGGCAATGGCTTTTTCACCAATGGAATTAACGACACTTTCAATGTTTACGAGCTGTTTCGTGAAAGTCAGCACATCCTCACGACATTGCAACATTAGCTTGACCCCTTTTTCTAGTAGTTTTAAATTTTGGTATTTTAAAAAAATGTATCTCAAGAAAGAAAACCAGTCAAGGTTTTTCATTCTGGTTACAAATTCCAAAAAAATATTATTGCATCTGTTAGAATATTCTTTTATACTGAAGAAAGCTTCGTTAAACTAAATATAAAATCCTCATCTTTCAGCATTAGATGAGGTAGAGGTCGCGATTTTTATTAGTATCCTATTTGAGATTTAGTGAAATCTATGAAAATAGGAAAAAGGATCAATCGCCGAAGCTTCTGAAATCACTTCTTTCAGAAAGCTGGGTCTGTACTCGAATAGGGGCAGAACTGTCACAGTTCCATTGGAATTGTGGAGAACTATCTTCATCAATGCTAATCGATGGGGGTGTCTAGAACACCGTCATACTAAAATCGACGGTGTTTTTTTATTACCAGGGGGGAATATTTATGAAAAAGTTTGTATTTTTATTAGCCGCGATGATGTTGATTTTATCTGCTTGTGGAACTGCGAAGAGTGATGGGGCAGAAAAGACTACAAAAGCAAATGGTTCTAAACATGAACTAGTAAAAGATGGTGCATTAACATTCTCAATGACAGGGCAGTATCCGCCGCTTAACTTTAAGAAGGACGGAAAATTGACTGGATTTGATGTTGAAATTGGAACAGAAATTGCCAAGCGAATCGGGCTTGAAGCAAACCCTGTTACAAACCCATGGGAAACGATTATCCAAGGGCTAAAGGCAAAAAAATATGATGCCATTATCGGCAGTATGACCGCTACACCTGAACGTGATAAGCAAGTTGATTTCACTAATCCGTACTATCTTTCTGGCGCACAAATTTTTGTAGCAGAAGACAATTCCGATATTCAGTCGAAAGAGGATTTAAAGGGTAAAAAAATTGGAGTCATTCAGGCTAGTACCTGGAAAGACATGGCTGAAGAATTATCTGATCAAGTGAAGGGCTATCCAACTGACGTAAATGCACTTCAAGATTTGGCGCTGGGCCGTATAGATGCCGTCATCACTGATAAAATTGTGGGTGTTAGTGCAAAAAATGAAAAAGGCTTAAAAATTAAGGAAATTGGCGATTTACTGAATGAAGATCGTGTAAGTGTTGCGATTGCTGAAGGAAACAAAGAGCTTGCTGATAAAATCAACAAGGCTATTCAATCAATGATTGACGATGGAACGTATGAAAAGATTAGTATGAAATGGTTTAATACAAACATCATGAAAAAGTAAGACTGGAAAAAAATATTTAGTGCAAGCACCTGATGAGGGTGCTTGCACTATTCAATGAAGGAGGTACAGATTGTGGTTTTTATTGAAAATATTATCAGTATTTTTAGTGAACATGGAATTGCTTTTTTGAAAGCTGCTTGGATGACGATTGCGATAACAGCCATCTCGCTATTGTTTGCAATGGTGATTGGCGTTATTTTTGCCAGCTTTAAGATATCCTCAAGTAAAATATTAAATCGAATCGCTGATATCTACATAGGTATTATTCGCGGAACGCCTCTCATTGTTCAGATCATGTTCTTATATTATGGACTTGCCAATATAGTGAACCTGGACAGTTTCACAGCGGGTGCCCTGGCATTAGGTGTTCATACGGGCGCCTATATTGCTGAAATTTTTAGAGGGGCCGTGCAATCCATTGATCGCGGACAAATGGAAGCGGCCAGGTCCCTTGGAATGCCCAATTCTCTTGCGATGAGGAGAATTGTTTTCCCACAGGCTTTCAAAAGAGCAATTCCGTCTCTAGCCAATCAGTTTATTATTGGATTAAAGGATTCATCCCTTGTAGCCTATATTGCTGTGACTGACCTATATAACACGGCCCTAAGTGTCCAAGGTGAAAACTATATGCCTTTTGAAACCTATTTCGTGGTAGGAATCTATTATTTGATTATCGTCCTTATTTTCACTTGGTTTGCCAACCGTATTGAGAATAGGATGGATGTCAGCAAACCAAAGGAGGTCCGTTTGGCATGATTGAAGTCCATCATCTATCAAAGTCCTTTGGTAAGCTCGAAGTATTAAAGAATATTGACATAAACGTCAGCGAGAAAGAAGTAGTGGTTCTTATCGGCGCCAGTGGCTCCGGGAAAAGCACACTGCTTCGCTGCTTAAACTTTTTAGAAGTGGCAGAGCGCGGGGAGATTATCATCGATTCAGAAAAGGTAGACCTCGTCAAAACGAACTTAAATAAAGTAAGAGAAAAGGTTGGAATGGTGTTTCAGCATTTTAATCTTTTCCCGCATAAAACCGTACTCGAAAATATTACCGAAGCCCCGATTTTCGTTCGAAAGGAAACCAAGGAAGCAGCAAGTGCCAAAGCTATCGCTCTTTTAAAAAAGGTTGGTTTAGAGGATAAAGCTAACTATTATCCGGACCAGCTATCCGGGGGGCAAAAGCAGCGGGTGGCGATTGCAAGAGCTTTGGCTATGGAACCAAAAGTAATGCTCTTTGATGAGCCGACATCCGCCTTGGATCCAGAGCTCGTGGGCGAAGTACTTCAGGTAATGAAGGATCTCGCACGTGAAGGAATGACAATGGTCATTGTGACCCATGAAATGGGCTTCGCGAAAGAAGTCGCGGACCGAGTCATTATGCTTGCAGACGGGAATATTATTGAAGAAGGACATCCGAGTGAAATCTTTGTCCATCCAAAACACGAACGAACCCAACGGTTTTTGAACCAGGTATTATAGATTATAGAAACCTACCTTTTACGCTGTGAAGGGTAGGTTTTCTCTTTTTAATAGGTGGAGATTTAAAAAATAAAGGAAGGAACCGGCTTCTTGTCCCATGCAAATGAAGACTCCATGCATAAATTATTGATAATTACTATCCTTCGATAGTTAATCAATCATTGGCATGGCTTTTATTTTTCATAAAGGGGCTGGTTTTTCTTGGCACGAACGCCATTAGCAAGTATACTGCAGAAATCGTTTGCGTTGGCAGGTACTGGAATGGAGTTAGAAAGTAGTACCGGACAATCTATTACAAGAGCCGATAATCCTTCAAAAGTGGCTCTTCTTAATGACATGGAACTTTGTAACATGAACACGAGTAGTGCTGCAACACCTAGAATCGTTATAGTGGGAGCAGGATTGGCGGGCCTCACCTGTGCCTACCGACTGAAACAGGCTGGGATTCCAGCAACCATTTATGAAGCAACGGATCGGGTAGGTGGGCGTTGTTGGACCCGAAGAGGGTTTTTCAATGATGGTCAAATTGTTGAACGCGGCGGGGAATTAATAGATACTTGCCATATCGAAATTCAGGAACTTGCTAAAGAGCTAGGTTTAGAATTCGACCATTTAATCAAGGCAGAACCCGTTGATAGCACCCCGTTTTATTTCTTTGACAAAAGCCCCTATACATTTGCTGAAGTAACGAATGATTTTATAAAAATCCTCCCAAAACTACAAAAGGATCTTAACGATGTTGGGGAAACGACCCTTTATAATCATTATACGGATAGAGGATTGGAACTAGATCATATGTCCATCACCGACTATATTAATGAAACAGTTCCGGGAGGAATCCAATCAAGATTTGGTCGATTATTAGCATTAGCCTATACGATCGAAAATGGAGCGGATGCTCAAGAGCAAAGTGCCTTAAATCTTCTTTATTTGTTGGGGTCTGCTCAAAAGGAGCACTTTCGGATGTACGGTGACTCAGATGAATGCTTTCATATTAAGGGCGGCAATGACCAGCTCCCTACTATATTAGCAAATAAACTCGATGGAGATATTAGATTCCATTCCCAGTTGATAAGGATTGAACAGTTCGGTCAAAATAAAATAAGGCTTGTTTTTCGAAATAATGAAAAGGAATTGAAGGTAGTAGCAGATAAAGTAATTATGGCGATACCTTTTAGGATTTTAAGGACGATAGATTATGAGAATACAAGATTTCGTCCTTTAAAAAAGACAGCGATTGAAGAGTTGGGAATGGGTGTAAATACAAAGCTACATGCCCAGTTTGCCAGTCGGTTCTGGAATGAGCTTGGCAATAATGGTGATACATTTGCGGATACAGGCTATCAGCAGACGTTTGAAGCTTCACGAGCTCAACGAGGCAACTCAGGAATTCTTGTAAATTTTACAGGAGGTGAAACAGCTACACAGCAGTTTGCCTTCACAGAAAAGAACTTAATAGAGACGACGAAAGAATTTTTGGACAAGCTAGAGCCAGTATTGCCAGGATGTATTAGTCATTGGAATGGTTTAGCTACTATAGACCACTGGCTTAGTAACCAATGGACCAAAGGGGCCTATTCGTATTGGAAAGTAGGACAATACACCAAATTTGCGGGTATTGGAGGGGAACGAGAAGGCAATATTTTCTTTGCCGGTGAGCACACATCCATCCATTATCCGGGTTATTTAAATGGAGCGGTCGAGACTGGAGAGAGGGCTGCCCAAGAGGTAATAGAAGATTTAATTTAAAAAAGGCTGACTGAAATGGAACCTACAGTTCCATTTTAGTCAGCCTTTTTTGACACACAAGTCATCAGCGAGAGATAGCTTGAGATTAAAAAATGTCATTCAGTTCGCTGTCGGAATATATGGAAATTAATACCACTGCTTTTCCCTCACCAATATTTCTTACAAAATGCGGTACACTGGCATTCCAACTGAAGGAGTCCCCTTCTTCTATAATCATCGAGTCTTCCCCTTGTTCTGCTTGAACTCTTCCCTCCAACACTAAATGACATTCCTCTCCTTCATGGGCGTTTAATTCACCCATAGAAGCCCCTGGAGGAAATTCAACCTGCATCATACGTAATCCGCCTTTGGAGGTTAAATGTTCTATTTTCAAGCTGTTAAATGTAGAATAGGTCCTCTCATCCTTTCGAACGACCCGCATGTGCTGCTTTTTTTCCAACAATAAATAAGGTAACGGCACCCCAAGGAAGGTTGAGATGGTTTGTAAAGTGCTAATCGATGGAGAGGTGTTATTGTTTTCAACATTGCTGATAAATCCCTTTGAAAGCCCTGTTCCTTCACACATTTGAGCAATCGTGATTTTTTTTCGATTGCGTATCGTACGAATTTTTGATCCAATATCCAAATTTTCCACCTCAAGAGTTTCCAAATAAAAAACATAATTCTATTTTAGCAAAAATAAAGTTGGCAATCTAGAATCACTTTTGTTTTATGAGAAAATAATATTCATATAAGAAAACAAGGTAAAGGCTTTCGATGGATTATTGTTTACCATTCCTTCGGCTGATAATTAAGATCCGCAAATAATTGATTCCGTTCTTTCTTTGACAAATCGCGCCACTGTCCAATTGGTAGATTGCCTAATTGAATATTCATGATTCGAGTCCGTTGCAGCCTAACAACTCCATAACCAAGAGCAGAACACATCCGGCGGATTTGCCGATTGAGACCTTGGGTTAGGATAATCTGAAATACATATTTAGAAAGTTGGGTAACTTTACACGGCAATGTCTTTGTATCCAAAATTTCGACACCTGCTGCCATTCTTTTTAAAAATTCAGGAGTGATCGGTTTGTCGACGGTTACGATATATTCTTTCTCATGCTTATTCTCAGCACGCAAAATTTCGTTAACAATATCTCCATCATTCGTCAGAAGGATTAAACCATCAGATTCCTTATCCAAACGGCCGATGTGGAATATTCGTAAGGGATGATTGACTAAGTCGATGATATTTCCCTTGATATGTCTTTCCGTTGTACTTGTTATCCCAACAGGTTTATTTAAGGCGATATAGACATAATTTGCAGTAACTTTAATCGGGCTTCCGCTAATGCGAACATCATCGCCAGGCTCAACCTGACTCCCTATTTCCGCGACCTTCCCATTAATCGTAACTCTTCCTTCACTAATTAACTTATCTGCTCCTCTTCTAGATGCTTTGCCAGACTCGCTAATAAATTTATTAATACGCATGTTACACACCCTTAAGTGGAGAATTGTAAGTTTACCATACCCAAATGCTATCTTTTTTTCAAGTCTTACGGTGCCTTTTCGGATTGTGACAAGAAATTGTAAATTAGCAGTAAAGAGACGGTAGTGACGGGCTGGTTGAATGATAATGAAAAATGGTATTATCTTTATGTTGGTGAAGAAATGGTAGCTAGTTCGATGAGCGAAGGCTAGATATGTAGATAGGGGGATTACATTTGTCCGTTATCAAAAAGCTTCAGTTTAAGGATCAAGGGCAAGCTGTATTAATCATTAACGCACCCAAAGCCTATGAAGAGGTTATGGCATCCTTTGAAGGAAATGTTCATAAACATGGTGAATTTAAAGAGGGCTATGATTTTGTCCAGGTATTTGGAACCAGTAATGATGAGCTTCAAGCTTTTGCAAAGAGTGCGGAAAGTTTCGTGAAAGAGAATGGACTGTTTTGGCTTTGCTATCCTAAAAAATCATCAAAGACATATAAAGGTTCAGACTGCAGCCGTGACACGGTTATGTACCTACTTGCTGAAAAAGGATATGAACCGGTTCGGCAAATTGCTATTGATGAAGATTGGTCTGCATTGAGATTCCGGAAGCCAGAACAAATTAAGACAATGAAACGGAGTTTTGCTGTTACGGAAGTTGGGAAAAAACGGACCGAGCAGCAATGACTTCTATCAGCTAGCAGACCTAAGGGCTATGAGGGCCTTAGGTCTTTTTTATGCATTCATTTAAGAATGTAAACAAATATGTTTACAAGTTTACGGTAATACACTAGTTGTTTACGAAAATGTATACAAGTTTACTTTTTGTATACACAATGTTTACAAATGCGTTTACATGTATACAAACCTGTACACATGTTGTAATGGTACAATGTATACAGGTTTGTTATTGTTGTTTACAAAAATGTAAACAATGCGCGAAAGTTTACACGTTGTTTACATTTTTACAGTTATATTATTTTTAAGTGGAAATTATTGAAGAATCTAGTATTCTTCTATACTCTTAAAGAGGTAAACTAGAACTACATAATTATTAAAAAATAAATCCATTAAATGAAAAGGAATGATATTTTATGAATAAATCCAGAGTTGCGGCAATTGACGTAGGTAATGACTCGATTAAGGCTATTTTTGGCGAATTAGAATATGAACTGAATATTCCAAACATTATTGCTAGGGATACAGAAGATCGACCTGTTATTGGTATTGAAGAGCTTGATTCAAAAAATCCATTAGATGGAATTCATATCAAGGTCCACTCCCCTGCTTTAAAAGAGAACAACGGAATTTTCCGCATTGGTAATTTAGCGACGAAAAGTAATAATGCGATGGAATTGGATCCTGGCAGCAGCAAGTCTGAGGAAGACCAAACATTAATTATGCTTTTTGCTACCTTAGCATTAGATGCAGTAAAGGAAAATAATTCACATGCTTTCCCACGCACAAAAAATGTGATTGATGCTAACTACACGTTGGGAACAGGTCTCCCCCTTCGCGAAGTAAAGGAAGGCAAGGATGCTGGCTATCGTTCTAAATTAGTTGGTTCCGTTCATCAAGTAGAATTCTTAGTTACACCAAAGTACCAAGGCTTGAAAGTAAATATTAAATTTGAAGAAGTAAAGGTATATCCAGAAGGATTTGCTGCATTTATTAATCTTGTTTTAGATAATAGCGGAAAAGTAATTAATAAAGATTTGATTGATAAACGCATATTAATTCAGGATATCGGCGGATTATCTACAGATATCGCTGTCATCAAAAATCGCAATGTCGATGATGATAAAGCACAAGGATTTAATCTTGGGGTGTCAGAATCATTAGAAGCGATTCGCGAAGAGATTCGGTCCAAGCATGGTGTGGAATTAGACAGCCGCCGTGATGTGGTAGATATTATCACCAAGAAAAGTGATCGAAACCATATTATGGTTAAAGGAAGCCGGACAAGTGTGCATGATATAACGGACCGAATTCTGCTTGATTTAGCCAAGAAGCAATATCGTTTATTGCGTAATGTTTGGCAGAAGAACTCACAGACAGAAATTTGCTACTTTGTGGGCGGCGGTGCTAATGTCTTAAAAGAATACCTTAAAACATTAAATAACAATTTAGACGGATATAACATTGATTTCTTTGAAGATGAGAAAGAAAGTATTTGGATGATGGCGAATGCTTACTATAAACTTATTCAGGATTTTGTTCGTAAAGCAGAGAAACAAAAAGCGGTTAAAGTTGAACCTGTAAAAAGCTAAATAAGGTGATCATATGAAGAAATCAGCCTCTGAGGTTCAGAGGGGGCAAGCGATTTCCTTTCGCGTCCCCTCTGATACACCTGACCATATCTTAAAACATTTACAAAAGTTAAAAGAGACAGAGAGAAGAAATTTTTCAAGTAAAATTGCTGAGTTTGTGATGCAGGGAGTGAATAGTTCTCATTCGCGGGAAAAGGAAACGATCACGATCCCCCTCCCCCAGAAATTAACGAAGGCGCAACGAGATTGGTTAAAGCATGAGCACTCTGAGGCATTACTAGGAAGTATTCTTTATCAGCTTGTCTCTGATCCAGTTCGCTCCACTGCTTTACTTGCTTCCTTAAACAGCCGCTCATTAGATATTGACGAGGCCTTGTACCTCCAAGAGGAAGTATTTCCCGAGGAACTGCCTGGGGATTCTATGAAGAATACAGGTTACCTAGAAAGTTCTGCGGCTAAAGAAGATGAACCGTCCTCCCCTATCGACTTGAGTGACATGGATGATGACCTTAGTGACTTTGATTGGGAAGGTGCTAAGGACAAGGAGCCAGTAGTTGAAGAAGCGGAAATGGAAGAAAATATCGACGACTTGCTTGGCGGATTTTTGGCAAATATGAATAAGTGAGGATTTCATGCTTTGTTTGATGAAAAATCAAAACAAACAAACCCCGCCTGCTGTAAGGCGGGGTTCGTTGCGATTATTTTCTAATGTAGAAGGTTGATGATTCTTTAATAATCTTTTTGCCATCAAGTAATATCGTGATTAAAGCTTTGTATTGGCCCTCGTCTAATGTCTTTGTTCCAAGATTAAAGATATACTGGCCATCTGATGAGCGGAATAAGTTGCCTTCAGATGCAGCCGATGTCGATATAGCATCAACTGGCGTACTAGTAATATAGTTTGTAACCTTCACGATCTGAAGGGTAGCAATTGCATCTTTAACCAAATCTTTCCCATCAGAAATATCAAATTTCACTGGAATCGTGCTATTCTTTTTAAATGTACTTGTCCCATCCGCATTTATAGGTTCTTTAACCCCGCTGAAATCGTAAACATGATAGGAATATTTGAATATACTCTTATTTCCAGCTTGGTCAGAAGCTGTGACAGAAACTGTATGAATCCCGGCTTTAGTAGTATCCAGTTTTTGAGCAAACTGTAAGCTGTGATTCGGATCTAATTTATCCGTTGCTAAAGGAATAACAGTGACATCTTGTCCAACTAAGAATCTTTGTCCATCCTTTAATCCTTGTAATCCGCTAATGACTGGAGCTGTGTTATCAACTGTATACGTAATAGAGGAAGCCTGTTGGTTCCCAGCAGTGTCGTTGGCAGTGACAGTTAATTTATGAACTCCCTCGTCAGTCTGCAGTGGATCAGCCTGAATATCAGCTAAATGCTCATCTGTTACCGCGTAGTATGTTCTAGGACCGGATAAAGCCTCGCTTAAAGCCTGAGTTGTATAGTGCTGTCCATTTGTTAAAAAGAAGCTGACTACTGGTTTTGTGTCATCGACTGTATAAGTAACTGATGCAGTACTGATATTTCCGGCTTTATCAGTTGCAATAACCTTTAAAGTATAGGTTCCATCCTTGTCTGTTATTAATGAATCGTCTTCAACCGTTACATCATTATTGTTATCGGAAGTGCTGTAATATTGACCAATCTCGTTAAGAACAGCTGAGGTATAGATACCATTTTCTTTTATTTTTAAGGAAATGGTTGGATTGGTATTATCGACCGTATACGAAATGGTTTTTGGTGATGTATTTCCAGCTTTATCGGTAGCAGTGACAGTATATTCGTAAGTTCCCTCGTCGAATTTAAAGGCACTGGCACTGTCAGTTGCAGGGTTATTCTCTGTAACAGAATAAGGTTTTTCGGTTAAATCTTTAAGATAAGAAGCATTATAGAATCCGCCATCTTTTAGTTTGGCTTCCTCCATTTGAATGACTGGAGCAGTGTTATCTAAATGGTATTCGACAGATTTAGTAGTAACATTACCAGCGTTATCGGTGGCCGTTACAGTAGCTGTATAAGTACCGTCTGTTGTTGCTAATGCCGTATGCTGCACATCAAACAAGTTCGTATCAGTTGCTGTCCAATACTGACCAAGTTTTTCTAAAGCGGCAAGGTTATAATACTTTCCTGCTTCAATGGAAAGCGATACTTCTGGAGCGGTATTATCAATAGTATAGCTAGCTTTGGCACTGTTGCTATTACCCGCTTTGTCTGCAGCATTGACAGATAATTCATGTTTATCTTCTGTGAAACTTAACCCCTTAAAGTCGACTGAATCGTCATCAAGGTTTTCATCAACAATGAAATAGTAGGGGTCAAACATCTTAAATTTCTCAGAAGTAAAGAATCCATTATCATCGAAATTAAACGAGATGGCTGGTTTCGTGTTATCAACCGTGTAATGAATGGTTAAGTTAGCTTCATTTCCGGCTCGGTCAGCTGCATTAATTGTGGCTGTATGACTGCCTTCCGTTAAAATCAAATTGCTGGCATGGATGCTTTCAGGATCCAAATTAGTATCCTGTGCGGAATAATATTGACTTAATGCTCTGAGTGTATCAGCGTTATAAATTCCACCTTCGGATAAAGCTGAGGTTATGGTTGGTTTAGTATTATCAACTGTATACGTAACAGAAGCAGTTCCAACATTACCAGCAACATCGGTAGCGATGATTGAGACCGTATGCTCAGATTCATCCTCTTTGTTATAACCGACGATATTAAAATCGTATGGATTTGTGTCCGTAATCTTATACACTGGTTTTTCAGCAGGTAAATCGGCTGATTGATAATATTGACCCTGTTGCGGCTTTTCAATCGATACAACAGGAGCTGTATTATCAACTGTATACTTAATGGAATTAGTTATACTATTTCCTGCTTTATCCGTTGCTGTCACTACTAAAGTGTGTATACCCTCAGTTTTAACAAAAGTATCTGCATTAACTATTAACCCCTCGTTGTTATCCGCAGCATTATAATAGGTTCCCGGAAGTTTAGCCGTTTGATAGTAACCTTCAGGAGTTAAAGTAAATGTAACAGTTGGAGCTGTGTTATCTACCGTGTAGGAAATAGTTTTTCTAGTTGTATTTCCTGCTTTATCGGTTGCAGTCACAGTATAATTGTGATTTCCCTCTTCAAAAATTAACGCACTTGCACTATCTGTTTTAGGATTATGATCCGTTACCGTATAGAGGTCACCAGAAATTCCCTTCAGGTAGTCAGCATTATAAAAACCGCCATCTGTAAGTTTTGTTGCATCAATTTCAATTTCAGGTGCTGTATTGTCTACATGATAGGTCACTGACTTGGTTGTAAGGTTCCCAGCCTTATCAGTCGCCGTTACGGTTGCAGTGTATGTGCCGTCAATTGTCCCCAATTCAGATGCATCGACCTTTGCAAGGTTTGTATCGGTTGCTGAATAGTATGGTCCAAGTTCTGCTAAAGCGGCAAGAGTATAATACTTCCCAGCTTCTAGTGAAATGGATACTTCTGGTTCTGTGTTATCAATGGTATAGCTAGCTGAAGCACTGTTGAAGTTTTTAGCCTTATCGGAAGCGCTGACAGTTACTTCATGTCTCTTTTCAGTAACTTTGAATTCACTCGCCTTAATTGTTGAGTCATCAAGGTTTGTATCGATAATTTGATAGTATGGATCATAGGTTTTAAAGGTATTTGCAGTATAGAAACCCTCATCATTAAATACGAATGAAATGGCTGGTACGGTGTTATCAACAATGTAATGAATGGTTTGTTCTGCTTTATTCCCAGCTTTATCGACTGCAGTAATGGTAGCCGAGTGATTCCCTTCGGATGTATCTAGTTCACTAGCTTTGGCACTATCCTCGACTAAGTTGATATCTGAAACGTCATAATACATACCTAAATTTTCGAGAGCCTCGGCGTTATAATACTCTCCATCAATTAATGAAGATGTGATGGTTGGAGCTGTATTATCAACTGTATAGGTCGCAGAATCAGTCCCAATATTACCTGCAGCATCGGTTGCGTTGACAGTGACTGTACTAGTAGTTTCTGTTTCTCTGTTATACCCAAGAACCTGAGTTGTGTATGGATTTTTTTCATCCACTGTAAACGCAGGATCCTCTGGTAAAGCGGAAGTCTGATAAAAACCATCTTCTTTAGGTAAGCTTATCGCTACCTTTGGGGCAGTGTTATCAACTGTATAAGTAATTGATTCAGATGTCTTGTTTCCGGCAGTATCCCATGCAGTGACAGTTAAGGTATGCGGGCCTTCGGATTTATCAAGCTCAGGTGATTCAACCTTAACGACTCCGTTTTCATCATTCGCCGTGTAATATTCCAATGGAAGATTGGCTGATTTATAGTACTCTTTATCGATTGCAAATGAAATTGTGGGAGCAATATTATCAACCGTATAGGACAATGATGTTGATGCTGAATTCCCAGCCTTATCTGTTGCAGTAATGGTGAAAGTATAGGTACCATTTTCCTTTTCAAAAGGGCTAACATCAATACGGTCAATATTTTCATCTTTTACCGTGTAATAATCTTGTAGATTTTCAAGATAACTAGCTTTATAGAATTCTCCATTTGCTAGTTTACTAGCATCTATTGTAATTTCTGGGTCGACTGTATCGACATGATAAGTAACGGACTTTGTTGTTACATTCCCCGCTTTATCGGTTGCTATTACAGCTGCGTGATAATTTCCATCGGTCTTTCCAAACCCACTAGGATTAACGCTAAACATATTTTTATCGGTTGCAGAATAAAAGTCAGAAACACTATCAATTTCATTTTGGTTATAATATTTTCCTTCAACAAGGTTAATTGTTACTTCTGGGTTGGTATCATCGATTGTATACTGTGCTGTGGCGCTGTTTGCGTTTTTCGCCAAATCAGAGGCACTAACAGTCAAAAGATTTTCCTTTTCTGCGAAACTTACTTCATTCGCTTTAATGGTACTTTCATCAAGGTTTTCATCTACGACCAAATAGTAAGGGTCGAACTTCTTAAAGTTTTCAGAGGTATAGAAACCACTATCCTCAAATTTAAAGGTGATTGTTGGGACCTCATTATCAACAGTGTATTCAATGGTTTTGACCGATTCATTTCCAGCTTTGTCTATTGCTGAAATCACGGCCTTATGTCTACCTTCAGTAAGAATTAGCTCACTGGCTGTAATGTCGTTGTGGACGATGTTAGCATCAGAAACTTCATAATACTCGCCTATCTTCTCGAGAGTCTCTTTATTATAATACCCGCCATCGATTATTTTGGATGTGATCACTGGCTTGGTATTATCAACTGTATACGTTACAGAAGCGCTGCCTTTATTCCCGGCAGCATCCGTTGCTTGGACAGAAACTTCATGCTCACCATCGTCACCCTTGTTAAATCCTGTGATTTGGGTCGTATATGAATGTAATTCGTTTACTGAAAATGTTGGTTTTTCAGGTAAAGCTGATGACTTATAAACCCCGCCATTAGTAGGTAAACTAATGGCTACATTCGGAGCTGTGTCATCAACTGTGTACTTAATTGTTGCAGTCTTAGTATTACCTGCAGCATCCATCGCTGTAACCGTTAACTCATGGGTTCCTTCATCTTTATTATAGGCGTCTTTCACAACACTGACTACTTCGTTATTATCAGAGGTAGTGTAATAGTTTGCTGGTAGATTAGCAGAATTATAGATACCCTCCGGTGTTAGATTAAATGAAATAGCAGGTGCTGAATCATCAACAATATAGGAAATAGTCTCTGTCTTTGAATTCCCAGCCTTATCTGTAGCTTTAATCGTTAAAGCATGACTTCCTGGGGTTACATCGAATGGACTTGCTTCGACCTCATCCTTGTTTACATCTTCAACGGTATAAAAATTAGTAAGGCTTTGTAAATAACTAGATTTATAGAGGCCGCCATTGGCAATTTTAGTAGCATCGATAGTGATCACAGGGTCGATAGTATCCACATAATACTCAACCGTTTTTGATGTAAAATTATCAGCCTTATCGACAGCTGAAACTGCCGCTTTATAGTGGCCGTCAGTTGAACCAAAACCAGCCGCTTGTACATTAAGGATATTGACGTCTGTTGCTGTATAAAACTGTCCGACTTTGCTTAAAGAGCTGGCATTATAATACTTTCCATCCTCTAAATTAATCGTAACCGTTGGAGGGGTGTCATCAATTGTATAACCTGCAGTGGCGCTGTTTTGATTATTGGCTTTATCAGCTGCACTAACCGTAATAGACTGGTATCCTTCGGTTTTGCTTGCTGTTGAAGCATTTGTTTTTGATTGATCTAGATTCTCATCTTCAACTAAATAATAAGGATTGAATGTATTGAATTTTGTAGAGGTATAAAAACCACCGTTAGCAAACTTAAAGGAAATGGTTGGTGCCTCATTATCAATGATATAATTAATGACCATTTCAGAAGAATTCCCGGCTTTGTCCAAAGCAGTAATCTTCACAGTATGTGAACCGACTGTGAGGTCTAAATCAGGGGTGGATGAAGACTGTAAGTTCGGTTCTGTTATTGTGTAATAACTAGTAACTTTATCTTTTAAGGAATTAGAGTTATATACTCCACCATTAACTATGTCTGAAGTGATCACAGGTGCGGTATTGTCAACGGTGTACGTAACAGATGAGGAGCCAACATTACCGTATTCATCAATTGCAGTAACTGTAACTGTTTGTTGACCTTGGGCGGTACTCCAACCACTTATACTGGATGTATATGTACTTTGGTCAGTCACTGTATATACCGGATTGGCTGGTAATTGACTGGATTGATAGAATCCGCCTTGGACCGGATTGGATATCTTTACAACTGGTTTAACATTTTCAGGTAATACTCTTACAATTAAATTATCATTTGTTCCATTGACAAGCGAATTTCCTGTACTTGGCTTATCATCACTAATTGTCACATTAATGGGTACTATGTACGTCCCTGGTTTAACGTTTGTTCCGACAAATATATGACCATTGTCAACCGAAGCAGAAAGTGTTTCCCCTGAATATTTTACAAGTTTTTTAGTAGGATTAGGAGGGGAGCTATATCCTAAGTAATAGTCGGTATCAACTGTAATTGACCCGGAGGTGTTATTTCTATTCCCGCCAGAATAGGCTAAATTGATTTTAAAATCCACCTGATCTCCCGGAAAAACTTCAATAGTCTTGTTAGGAACAGCCTCAAACTCAGGTGATGTTCCTACTAGTTCGACTGCGGCGATTGCCGATATCGTCGGAACCATTCCGGAAATTAACACGGCTAATAACATAATGAGTGTCTTCTGTAATTTTTTAAACATCCTTCTTCCTCCTAGAATCGTGGTAAGGCTAAGAGGGCCGGTTACACTAGTAGCTCCATATAACCAAAGTGTCCAAAATAAGGTTATATCTCAACGCTTCCCTTGTAAAAAATCTGTTATTTTCCGTTTGTGTCAACTCCCTCCATAAGCTTTTAATTGAAAAATTAGTGCAAAAGACATATTAATCTATTTATTTCCATATTAAATCGACATGAACTTATTAGAAAGTGTTTTTGTTCGACAAAAAAAACAATATCCACAGATATATCGAACCATCTTTGAAATAGGCTAAGTTTCTAATGAAGAAAGGCCCAACTCTTCAGCTAGGCTGAATGTTGGGCCCTCTTCATAATTAATTAATGCTGCTTATTAGGTAACCGTTGACTTTTTTGACTATTAGCTTGTCGTTGTTTATTTTTCTTGTCTTTTTCCTGTTTTTCATGCAGCTGTTCAACAAATTCATGTGTGTTACTGTTATCCATAATTAAACCTCCTTGAAAAATCGAAGCAATGTTATTTTGACCATAGTGTGAGAAATTATTCTGTCATGCATTTCATATGTTGTGAATAAGAATATATCGTTAATTATTTTAAATCTATGAAACTATTAATGGATGTGGTGGTGGGTTAATGGGGCTGCCAAAAAACATAGTCTTAGCCAACGGCACACTTAATGATGAATTAATCGTGAACAGGGAAATCCTCTATAAAGGTATGAATGGTAGATTTGTAGAAAGATTCTATCTGTCCCCATCACAAAGCTATGTTTTTAAACCACTAACAAATGATGGTCAATGGGGAAAAGAGGTTTGGGTCCATGAACATATTCTTCCCCAATTCCCGAGAATATATCCAAAAATTATTTCCTTTTCAATCAGTGAAAGGACCGAGCTAAATTGGATGATTCTTGAAGACCTTGGCCCGCTTTCCCACGATTTTAATGAGGGTAGTGTAATGGCGGTGATTAAGTGGTTAGCTTGGTGGCATTCGCTTCCTGTTGGAAAATGGGGTGATATTCCTTTAAAGGGGCTGAAACCAAGAATAGAAGAAATGGTATCAGAAATTTGTCTTAAGAAGGACGAATTTTATCGTTTATTGCCTGCGTTAAAGGTGGAGGAAAGCCTTGTTCATAGCTTTTTTTCAAAACTTAGTCGATATAGTTTTTCCGAGAAACAAGTGTTAACTCATGGCGATTTACACACAGGGAATTTCGCAATCGTCGATAATGAGTTGAAGATTTTGGACTGGGAGCACACCCATCTTAATTTGCCCCACTGGGATTTGTTTCATCTGATGGATCTATCTCATCCGCTTTTTCCAAAAAAGCTAACGAGTCCATTGCGGAAGAGAATTTTGGAGTCGTATCTTAGTCAGGTGGAGTATGAGGTTGACCGCGCGGCCTTTATCAGTGAGTATTATTTATTTGCATCTGTATTCTCGCTTTGGATGATTTTATTGATTCAAAAGGACTTAGGGAATAATGGCGGGAAATGGTCGATCGAGCAGATGCATACTCAACTTGAGGAAACGGTATCCAGTCTTAAACAGTGCGCTACCGCGCTTATTTTATAAAGTATTTAAAAGCTAACCGCTGGAATCGAGCGCAGTTAGCTTTTTTTGTTGAATTATTATGCCTTTTGTTCTGTCAATTTGATGATTTCAATGACCGTGTTGGTTGCTTTGATCATATTATCAACGGAAATAAATTCAAATTTACCGTGGAAATTCTCGCCGCCAGTAAAAATATTTGGTGTCGGCAGACCCATATATGAAAGCTGTGAGCCATCGGTGCCGCCGCGGATTGGTTTGACAATGGGCTGGATGCTGAGGTTCTCCATCGCCTCATGGGCAATGTCGACGATTTCCATCACGGGTTTAATCTTTTCACCCATGTTGTAATATTGGTCGTTTAGTTCAAGCTGGATGTTATCGCTGCCGTATTTCGCTTTGAACTCATTGGCGATATTTTCGATGAGCGTTTTTCTAGCCTGGAATTTCTCCATGTCGTGATCTCTAATAATATAGTGGAGCTTTGTTAGTTCCACATCGCCATTGAATGAAAGCAGGTGAAAGAAGCCTTCGTACCCTTCGGTGTGTTCGGGTGCTTCCTGTGCGGGAAGTTTGCTATGTAAGTCCATCGCAATTTTCATCGAATTGACCATTTTGTCTTTTGCGGAACCTGGGTGTATGTTATTTCCTTTAATCGTAATCTTAGCTGCAGCGGCGTTGAAGCTTTCGAACTCTAACTCGCCGAGCGGTCCGCCATCGACCGTATACGCATGCTTCGCCTGGAAGGCAGCAACGTCAAACTTATGTGGACCTCTGCCGATTTCTTCATCCGGGGTGAACGCAACGCGGACCTTACCGTGTTTAATTTCAGGATGATTGATCAGGTAGGCCATCGCTGTCATGATTTCAGTGATGCCGGCTTTGTTGTCCGCACCAAGCAGCGTCGTACCGTCGGTCGTGATTAAGGTGTGGCCTTTGTAATCAGGAAGGCTTGGAAAATCCTTTGGAGACATTACTACTTTTAGCGCCTCGTTTAAGACGATTTCATTGCCATCATAATTTTCGACGATTTGCGGGTTCACATTTTTCCCGGTAAAATCTGTAGCGGTATCGACATGGGCGAGGAAGCCGATGGTAGACACTTCTTTGTTTGTATTCGACGGTAAGGTCGCCATCACATAGCCATTTTCATCAATAGTGACTTCTTTCATCCCAATCGATTTCAATTCATTGACCAGCATGTGGGCTAATGTCCACTGCCCCTCTGTGGATGGACAAGTTTCACTATTTTCATTGGACTGGGTGTCGATTTTAACATAGGAAGTAAATCTTTCAATAAGCTCATTTTTCAATTGCACTACACTCCCCTTTTTGTGGTTGAATTCATGATTATCATATCACTAAGAGAGAACGGTTACACGTTTTTCGGGTTAGTGAGGAGAGTGGGCTAGATTAGTGGCGGATAAGCCCACTTTACTGGCGGATAACGGTCATTTACTGGCGGTTGAGCATTAATACTGGCGGATAACCTCACTTTACTGGCGAATGCCGAAATTACTGGCGGAAGAAGGTACTTTACTGGCGGCAGAGCGACCAATACTGGCGGATAAGTTTCCATAACTGGCGACACTCCTTCTTCACTTACGAATTATTATGATTTCTTATTTCTGACTGAGCTGTTTACAGTTAAAATCCATAAAATAACGGCGATCTCGAAAAGTCCCCTCACTTTGCAAATTCATACTTAGTAAGATGCGTTTGGCTGTATGAATATCTACCCCCAAAAACTCCCGACACTCCTTATTCGTGATACTCGTCTGAAAAATTAAAAACCACTCACGTAAAGTCCTTATATGGGCGAGATGCTCATTCGCGCCGCATGGAGGGCAATGCCAGGTCCGGGGGAGCTTGATCATGCCAAACCTGCCGCACACCTTACACCTCACGCGGGCACGGAAGTCGCTGAAGGGAACACTATACGTCTCACATATAGGTTTGGGAATAAAAGGTTGATGGCTTTTTAGAAGGTCAAGCGACAGCTGGTAAAAGGCTTCATGGTCCAACTTATTTCCATGTTGTGGGATGCTTTTCAAAAATGAGGGAATCAAATTGGGGAATAAGAGTTTCGTATTCGCAGGGGGCACGGCAACGATTTGTTTCGGATATGCCAGTACGACTGCACCGTAAATAGGTAGATGGATATGTCGACTTTGGAGCCAATCACTAATCAAGCAGCGATTGCGTTCCAGTTGGACAACAGGACTCTCATAACCATCCTTATGTCCATCCTCCCGAGTCCGAATTAATTGCGGGGGATTGTCCTTGAACTCTAAACTACCGCCAATATTCTTCACTTCTAAAACAGTAGCAAACCAGGGAGTAAGCGCAAATGTGTCAATTTGAAATTTTTCACGCCAAGCAGGAGATAAGTCGTGGAAATTGTGGTGTTCTGAAGAAAAAGGATGATTACGGAAGACCTGTGCAACCCGTTCTTCCCCTCTAATCCCTGCTTCGGCGGATCCTCGTTTCGCCGCCAAAACCGGCTGGAGAGAATGTCCACTGTCCAACCGCTGTTGCGCGGCAATTAGTCCTTCTAACTTCAATGATATGTCTCTGTCTTTCATATTAATCATCAATCACCTCCGTAAAATAAACCTGCAACTTGCATCTTAGCACACCCCGATATGCCATACTATACAACAAACAATCATTTCATAATTTTGTAAAAAATATAGCTTGACCGCTATTGACCGGGGGGGTCAACGGGAGTACACTATGGTTGACTGATGTGGTCAATGGGTGGAAAAGGAGGACCGCAACAATGTTTTCAAAATTCCTCAACTTAGATAAAGAAAAACAAGATCGAATTATAAATGCCGCCATAAAGGAATTTGCTGAGAAAGGATATGACCGTGCCTCAACCAATGAAATTGTCAAAGAGGCTGAAATCTCTAAGGGATTGCTGTTCCATTATTTTCAGAACAAGAAGCAGTTGTTCTTATTTGTCTTTGATTATTGCTACGAAATCGTTATCGATGAATTTTACAAAAAAATTAACTTCCAAGAGACTGACTTTTTCATGCGAATGAGGCAGGCCATCGGAATTAAAGTAGAAATGCTTGCTACCTATCCGGATATCTTTAAATTTATTCAAGAGGTATTTTTGGAGGAATCCGCGGAAATAAAGGTTGAGTTTGATAAAAAGAAAACGGAAATTACTCATATCAATATTGAAAAAGCGTATGAAGGCATTGATTATACAAAATTTAGGGATGATGTAGATCTCACCAAAATCTTAAAGATCATTAGCTGGACGTTTGAAAAAATAAGTGATGAGGCATTAGCACAGGCAAAGTTGTCACCAACCCATGAGATTGATTATCTAACAATCCAGAGGGAAGCAGAGGAATACTTTCAAATCTTAACGAGAGTTTTTTATAAATAAGGGGGATCTTACGATGAATGTGATTGAAATTAACAACCTTACAAAAATGTATGGCAAATCAAGAGGAATCACGGACATCAGCTTTCATGTCGAGGAAGGCGAAATTTTTGGCTTCATTGGACCAAATGGCGCCGGTAAATCAACAACCATCCGAACACTTTTATCGCTCATCTACCCTACCAGCGGCAGTGCAACCATTTTTGGGAAAGACTGTGTTCAATTCGCACCCGAAATTAAAAAGGAAATCGGTTATTTGCCTTCAGAAGTTTTTTACTATGACAATATGAAGGTGAAGGACCTATTAAAATATTCTGCTAGTTTTTATAAAAAGGATTGCAGTAAACGAATCAAAGAATTGGCTGAAATTATGGACCTTGACCTGAATAAAAAAATCGATGACCTTTCCTTGGGAAATAAAAAGAAGGTTGGGATCGTTCAAGGACTGCTCCATCAACCCAAGCTGATTATTCTAGACGAACCAACCAGCGGCCTCGACCCGCTGATGCAGCAAAAGTTCTTTGAACTGTTAGAAGAAGAGAACAAAAAGGGGGCAACCATTCTCTTTTCGTCGCACATCCTTAGCGAGGTGCAACGCTTATGTAACAGGGTCGCCATCATTAAAGAAGGTAAGATTGTTACAGTGGAAAAGATTAGTACTTTAAAAGAAAGCAACTATAAGAAGTTTAAAGTGGAAACGAAAACACCGCTTGATCCGAATTACTTCAACATGAGCGGCGTCAATAACGTAGAAATCAAAGAAAACATCACGAGCTTTTTATTTAGAGGAAACATCAATACCATCATGAAAAAACTAGCAGACATTGAACTTGTGAATCTATGGATTGAAGAGCCAGACCTTGAGGAGATCTTTTTGCATTATTACGAAAAGGAGGCCTAGGAAGCTATGAATATCTTTTTTCATGAATGGAAGGCTTATCGGAAGTCGACGATTATTTGGTCTGTATCGTTAGTGTTAATAATTGCACTATTTATGTCCTTTTATCCAGCCTTTGCGAAGGATGCGGAGAGTTTCCAAAAAATCATGGAGGGTTATCCAGAGGCCATCCGGAATGCGATCGGGTTTAATCTTGGATTCTTTACGATTCTCGGCTTCTATTGCTTCCCGTTATCCTTTATTACATTGTGCGGTGCGATTCAGGGGATGAATCTTGGCACAAGCATTGTCAGTAAGGAAGTCCGTGAAAAAACAGCTGATTTTCTGTTAACCAAGCCTGTGACCAGATCAACAGTGTTAACATCCAAATTAATGGCGGCCTTTGTGTCGATTGTGATGACAAATATCGTTTACCTGACTGTAACAATTCTGATCACCTTTCAAGTGAAGACAGCTGATTTTAGCCTTAAAGTGCTAATCATGCTTTCACTCACGATGTTTTTTATTCAACTGATTTTCCTTGCTTTAGGGATAATGATTTCGGTGATCGTACCAAAGATTAAGTCGGTATTGACCGTCTCCTTAACCACTGTCTTTGCGTTCTATTTTCTGGGGATGTTTAGTAGCACAACGGGTGAAGAAGGAAAACGCTATATCTCGCCGTTTAAGTATTTCGACACCGCCTATATCATCAAACATGCTGGCTATGAAGCATCCTTTTTGATTGTCGGGGCAGTCATTATTATTCTAGCCATCACAGCGAGTTATTTTGTTTATCTAAAAAAGGATATCCACGCTGTATAGCTGTGAAATGGAGGGGTTTGGTCATGAATGTATTTTTAAGAGAATTAAGATCTTATCGTAAGTCGATCATATTTTGGAGCATTGGTGTTTTCCTAATGGTAGCATCGGGAATGGCTAAATATGAGGCCTATTCCTCATCGGGCCAATCAATCAATGATTTGATTGGCGATCTGCCAAAATCAATGAAGGCCATCATGGGTTTCGGTGTCGTCGATTTATCGAAGATTAGCGGTTATTATTCCATGCTGTATATCTATTTGTTGTTAATGGCGACAATCCATGCAGCCATGCTCGGGGCATCAATTATTGCTAAGGAAGAGCGAGACAAAACAGCGGAGTTTCTTTTTGTCAAACCCATTTCCAGAAATACGATTATTAGTGCAAAATTATTGGCTGCTTTTACAAATATCATCATCTTCAATCTTGTCACCTGGGGGTCGTTGATTATTTTGGTTGGGAAATATAACAGCTCTGGTGAAGCCGTTAACGGTGATATTGCCCTTACCATGGCGGGCATGTTTATTTTACAAGTCTTGTTCCTGGTCATTGGCAGCGCCCTTGCTGCGGTAAAAAGAAAACCGAAAACAGCTCCGTCTCTAGCGACGGGTGTCCTTCTCCTTACGTATATGTTATCGATTGCCATCGATTTGAACGAGAAGATTGAAGGGATGAAATATTTCACTCCGTTCAAATATTTCGATGCAAAAAATGTAATGTTTGGCGGTGGGCTCGAAGGTATTTTCATCGTCCTATCCGTGATACTAATTGCCGTACTCCTGGTAGTAACCTTCCGTTTTTATAAAAGGAAGGATTTAAATGCATAAAAGGAGGCCTGACTTTTGTCAGGCCTTTTCATTTCGACTGTTATTTTTCGCGCGTCATTTTAATAAGGGTATTGATATCACTTGAAAGCTTGCTATAGGTAGGAGTTTTCGACTTAATATTTGCCTTGATTCCATCAATGAGCGGTAATGCTTTTGGGTTTGTGACCGTTAAGATTTGTACATGTCCGTTAAAGGCTTTATCCATCAACTCTTTGGCTCGATCTAAATTATCGTCATTATTCAGCTTCTCTGGATCAACTCCGTCAAGGTTTCCCTTTCCTGAGGAACCAGACGTGTTTTTTAACACCTTATTTTGAAGCTCATCGTAACGAGTCGAGGTCACTTCCGGTTTTGCACGGGCCAAAATAATCGTGTCATCTAGTACAAATACCTTGATACCTGGAATCCCCTCACCCGATAATCGTGATTCTAAATGAGAGGAAATCCCGCCATCATGAAGCCCTGAACTGCCAATCAGGCTATAGACATTCGTTCCAACCCCGCTGGTTGTTTGACCAGACCGGTTCGTTGTTTTTTTCTTCGCTCTGTCCACACTTGGGATGACATTTACACTATTCTTATGTCCATGGACGTTTCCATTTCCCTTTTTATTAACCGATGGATCATGATAGTCAACGTTTTCTGCTGCTCCGACCTCATTTCCTTTCATGCTTTGCTGGCCCGAACATGCTGACAGCACTAATAAGGCAGCTATCGGGAGTCCCCAGATTTTCCATTTTCGTTTAAACATAAAACAGCCTCCTTTTTTTAAATGTATTTTTCCCCAATCTTTTCTAATTATGAATGGATGATTTCGGAATATATGAGAAATATAAAGATTATGGGAAATAATGTCGAAAATTGGAGGTACAAGTATGGCTGAAGAAAATAAAGAAAATCCAGAATCATTATCGAGAAGGAAATTTATTCGTAATACGGGTTTCACTGTTGGCGGGCTGGCTGTTGGAGGGATATTGGGCAGTCTCCTCCCACGTAAAAAAGAAGAAAAGGTAACACCAGCTACAAAGTCAGAAAACTTTAATCAGGCATTGATGTATTTTACACCTGAACAGTTTCAGCTGACCGAAGCAGCAACCGAACGAATTTTTCCAGAGGAAGAGTCTGGGCCAGGTGCAAAGGCCCTCGGGGTCGCTTTTTTTATTGACCATCAACTTGCTGGTGATTGGGGCTTTAATGCAAGGGAGTATATGCAGGCTCCATTTTTCAAAGGGGAAAAAGTTCAAGGCTACCAAGGCAGATTAAGGCGTCGCGATATCTTTGATATTGGCCTAAGAGAACTTCAAAATCACAGTATGACAGTCCATAAGAAAAAATTCACTGAGCTAAAAGAAGAAGAGCAGGATGCCATTCTTCGCGATTTTGAAGAAGATAGGGTGAACTTAACGACCATCTCTCCAAGTGGCTTTTTTCAGATGCTTAGAAGCGCTACACTCGAAGGAGCCTACAGCGATCCATTATATGGAGGGAATAGAAATATGGACGGCTGGAAAATGCGAAACTATCCAGGTAGCCAAATGGCTTACACGGACATTATCGATAAAGATTTTAAGAAAATAAATCCACAAAGTTTAAAAAATCATCTAAATCACTAAAAAGGGCAGGTGGAAACGATGGCAAGGAAATTACCGAAAGTGGATGTAGTGATTATTGGAGTCGGCTGGGCAGGAGGAATTATCGCCTCTGAACTGACCAAAAAAGGACTGAAAGTAGTCGGTTTGGAAAGAGGCAAGGAAAGAAAAACGGAAGATTACTTTATGGTTCATGATGAACTGCGGTATGCATTACGCTATGGAATGATGCAAGATCTGTCAAAAGAAACGATTACTTTCCGTGGAAATGAGAGAATCCGTGCACTGCCGATGCGGCAATATGGCTCATTTCTGCTTGGAGATGGATTAGGGGGTTCCGGTGTCCATTGGAATGGGCAAACCTTTCGATTTCTACCATACGATTTTGAAATCTATAGTAAGACTGTGGAAAGGTATGGGAAAAATAAAATTCCTGCTGGGATGACGATTCAAGATTGGGGAATGACCTATGATCAAATCGAGCCCTATTATGATAAATTTGAAAAACTAACGGGGATTTCAGGAGAAAAAAATCCGCTTGCAGGGAAACGTTCAAGTGATTATCCAACGCCGCCGATGAAAAAGTCGCCTCCATTGCAAATGTTCGAGGAGGCCACAAAAAAATTGAAACTCCATCCCTATATGATGCCGTCTGCAAATCTTTCTGAATCCTATACAAATCCAGACGGAATCAAAAGAGCGGCCTGTCAATATTGTGGATACTGCGAACGCTTTGGCTGTGAATATGGAGCAAAAGCAGATCCGGTGGTAACTGTGATTCCTGTTGCTAATAAAACGGGCAATTTTGAAATCAGAACCCATTCCAATGTGAGAAGAATTTTAAAGAACGGAAATAAGGTTACAGGGGTTATGTACACAGATGTAACCACAGGTGAGGATATAGAACAGCCGGCGGATATTGTCGTCCTAACCAGTTATGTTTTCAATAATATTCGCCTCTTATTAATGTCAAATGTGGGTAAACCATATGATCCACAATCGGGTAAAGGCGTCATTGGGAAAAATTATGCCTATCAAGTGATCAAGGGAAATGCTGTCGGCTTTTTCGAGGATAAAGAGTTTAATACGTTTGCGGGTGCTGGTTCGCTGGGCATGGTGTTGGATGACTATAATGGTGATAATTTTGACCACTCTAAAGTGGATTTTATCCATGGCGGTATGGTTTCGCTTAGCCAGACAGGCATGAGGCCGATTCAAAATAACCCTGTTCCTGGAGGCAAACCAACTTGGGGGAAGGAGTTCAAGGAAAAATCGGTTAAATATGCGAATCGCTTTCTATCCGTAGGTGCCCAAGGTTCCTCGATGCCTTTTAAACACCATTTTCTCGATCTAGATCCCAGCTATAAAGATGCGTACGGCGACCCATTAATCCGAATTACTTTTGATTTCGAAAAACAAGATCAGCAATTGGCAAAGTTCCTTGCCTCCAAATGTGAAGGCATCCTGAAAGAAATGGGAGCAGATCACATCGATACGATGAAGGATTTAGGTCCATATGATATCACTACCTATCAATCCACCCACAATACCGGCGGTGTCATTATGGGGAATGACCCGTCGACGTCGGCTGTAAATAATTATTTGCAAATGTGGGATGTAGATAATTTGTTCGTGGTGGGTGCATCCGCATTTCCGCATAATTCTGGCTATAATCCGACCGATACCGTAGGTGCCTTGGCTTTTCGCGCAGCGGAAGGAATCATTAAATATCATGATAAAGGCGGACAGGTAAGTTAAAATTGTTTAAAAATGGAATAAACCATAGTGATAGTGTTAATATAGATAAATGAATTGTAAAAAGGAGGAGAAAATATGACTACAGTAAATGAAAACAATGCCCTACCGGAAAAAACTTGTTCAGTTGAACGTTTAGTAACCGTGGAAGAAGATGTAAAGAAGGTACTTGCGGGTGAAAAAACAGCGACACGCCGTAATGGCCGATATGCCGACCCAGGTGAAATCATGACACTAGAAGGCCGTGACTTCGTGGTCGATCGTGTCTACTCCCAGTCATTAGGCGAATTAACGGATGACGATGCACGCCGCGAGGGCTTCGAGTCAGTTGAAGAATACAAGCAATCCATTTTAAGTATTCATCCGGGTATGCCATGGCTGCCGCAAATGCGTGTTTGGGTTCATGAGTTCAGCCCAGTTCAAAAATAGGATAAAACTGTTGACGGTCCATTTTTCGAAATGGGCCATTTTTTATGGCTAATAATTCATTTTCTTGGAAAAAAAGGTCAATTATTTGTTTAATCCTCTTCATAAAATTTATAATATTGCTAGTGAAGGATTTCCGATAAGCCGGGGTGAGAAGATGACATTTTTATCAAAATACATAAAGAAATATTGGAAGTCTTTTTGCATCGCTGTTTTTTTTCTTACCATAGAGGCTGTTAGTGACCTGATGCAGCCAACGATTATGGCAAAAATTATCGATGAAGGGGTCGCAAACAAGGACATCCATTATGTTCTGAAAATGGGCGGCTTGATGCTGCTTATTACCGCATGCGGGGCGATAGCTGCTTCCACGAGAAGTGTGGTTGCCAGTATTGTTTCCCAAAGCTTTGGGACGGAGTTACGGTCTGACTTATTTAAAAAGATCCAAACGCTCTCTTTTAAAAATATCGATAAATTTGACCGTGCCTCGCTTGTGACCAGGCTGACGAATGATGTCACCCAAGTTCAAGTGTTTGTGAATGGCTTAATGCGGATCTTCGTCAAAGCTCCGCTCTTGGCACTGGGCGGTTTAATTATGGCGATGCGCTTAAACTTACAGCTCTCGGTTGTCCTGGCGGTTGTGGTCCCGATTGTCGCCCTGTTAATTATCTTTAACTTGCGACTAGGCTTTCCCCGCTTTTCTCGTGTCCAAAAGGCATTGGACCGCGTGAACAGTGTGATGCGGGAGTATTTATCAGGTGTCCGGGTGGTTAAGGCGTTTAATCGCTTTGATGCCGAGATTGGCAAGTTTTCAATCGTGAATAATGATTATAAAAATCAATCCATTTCCGCCAATCGCTTAATGGCAACCTTTAGCCCTGTAATAATGCTGACCGTCAACCTTGGGATTGTGGTCGTTCTTTGGATTGGCGGCTATGGAGTGAATAGCGGTTCTATTCAGGTGGGTCATATCATTGCTTTTATCAACTATATGACACAAATTTTATTTTCACTGATGATGATCTCGATGGTCTTTAATATGTTTGTCAGGGCAAAATCCTCGGCCGGAAGAATTGATGAAGTATTTTTACAAGAGGATTCCCTTTCTTCGGATGAGAATCAGAAAGTAAATTTCATTGAAGAAGGCAGAATAGACTTTGAAAACGTCTCGTTTACTTATGAACAAGCAACAGGCGAGCCCATCTTAAAAAATATTAATCTAACAATTATGCCAGGTGAAACCGTTGGAATTATCGGTTCGACGGGGTCGGGAAAAAGCACGCTTGTCGGACTAATCCCCCGCTTCTATGAAACGGTGGGCGGTACGATTAAAGTAGATGGAATCGATAGTAAACAGGTTAGTCCGAAAAAATTACGAGAGAAAATTGCGATGGTACCGCAGAAGAATATTTTATTCACAGGAACGATCGAGGAAAATATCCGCTGGGGTATGGAAGATGCCTCGGATGCGGAAGTGATTTCCGCTGCAACGATTGCGGGGGCGCATGATTTTATCATGGCGTCACCTGAGGGCTATCAAACAAGAATTGGTCAGGGAGGCGTTAATTTTTCCGGCGGGCAAAAGCAGCGGATTTCCATTGCCAGAGCCTTGGTGAAAAAACCGGAGATATTAATTTTAGATGATAGTACAAGTGCCGTTGACGTTGCCACCGAGGCGAGAATCAAAGAAGGTTTGAAGACCTATGCCAAGGGGCTGACTTGTTTATTGATTGCACAGCGGATCACGTCAATTATCGATGCTGATAAAATCGTTGTCCTCGACCGCGGTGAGCTTGTTGGAGTGGGAACACATCAGGATTTGTTGAAGGAATGCCGTATTTATCAGGAAATCTACCAATCGCAGGTCGGCAAGGAGGTGCAGGATTAATGTCAAAGGGAAATGTACAGACCCAAAGCACTCCCCCTACTCCGCCCCCCATGCGTCCAGGCGGCTTTGGCGGTGCGCACCGCCGCGGGCCCGGGCCAGTGGTAAAGCCAAAGAATTTTAAAGGAACCCTTAAAAGGCTTTGGCAATACTTCGGTAAGGAACGAAAAATGCTCACAATCATTTTTATCTTTATTGTGTTGGACTCAAGTTTGATGCTCCTTGCCCCCTTCCTGATTGGGAAAGCGATTGATGCGATGCGCGTGAATGGTGGAACGGTAGATTTTGGCTTTCTGGAGGTCATGATTGTCATTTTGGTGGCTGCCTATGTGATCGATAGTCTGCTTACTTTTTTACAAGGCTGGCTGATGGCGGGTGTATCCCAGCGAATCGTCAAAAGCTTACGGGATGCCCTTTTTAAAAAATTGCAAAAGCTGCCGGTCTCCTTTTTCGATTCACGGTCACACGGTGAATTAATGAGCCGGTTATCTAACGATGTTGATAACGTTAGTAATACCATCTCGCAGTCGACCACGCAATTAATGTCAGGGGTGGTCATCCTTTCCGGATCGTTAATTATGATGTTATGGTTAAGTCCTTTGTTGACACTTGCCAGCTTAATCACCGTACCACTCGTCTTTATATTAACAAAGACCATCGCAAAGCAGACGAGTGTTCTATTTAAAAATCAGCAGGTAGAGCTTGGAAAATTAAATGGACATATTGAGGAAACCATTTCTGGAATTGAGATTGTTAAGGCCTTTAATCATGAGGAAAAGGTCATTGAAGAGTTTGATGTAGTCAATACAAGACTGCGTGAGGTCGGCCTTAAGGCGCAAATCTGGTCAGGCTTTTTGATGCCCATCATGAACGTAATCAATAACCTGGGCTTTGCGGTCGTCGCAGTTGTGGGCGGAATCCTTGCGGTGAAAAGCATCATCACCGTGGGGGCCATCGCCAGCTTCATTACCTACTCCAGGCAATTTGTTAGGCCACTTAACGATTTGGCCAATATCTTCAACATTCTTCAATCCGGTGTTGCCGGGGCAGAGCGTGTCTTTGAAATCATCGATGAAGAAGAGGAACCACTTGACTCACCTCAAGCAATTTCCTTGGAAAAACCAAGAGGACATGTCGTTTTTGAAAATGTCAGTTTTGGTTATCGGTCCGATGTACCCATTTTAAAAAATGTCAGCTTTGAGGCAGACATCGGCAGCAGTACCGCCCTCGTTGGTCCCACCGGCGCGGGGAAAACAACGATTGTGAACCTATTGACAAGATTCTACGACGTGACAGGCGGAAGAATTCTCTTGGATGGTCATGATATTCGAGAATATACAAGAGACAGTTTGCGAAAATGTTTTGGATTTGTTCTCCAGGATACGTATTTATTCTCTGGGACGATTAAGGAGAATATCAAGTATGGAAATGCGGCGGCATCAGATGATGAGGTGGAACGTGCGGCGAGGATGGCCAATGCCGATACCTTTATCAAGCGGCTGCCAAACCAGTATGAGACGGTTCTATCTGAAAATGGCGGCAACCTAAGTCAAGGTCAGCGGCAGCTCCTGGCAATTGCGAGGGTAATCTTAGCTAAGCCCTCTCTCCTCATCTTGGATGAAGCGACAAGCAGCATTGACACGAGGACAGAGCTTCATATTCAAGCAGCCTTGCTCACGTTAATGGAGAATCGGACCAGCTTTATTATTGCCCACCGTCTCAATACCATCCGTGATGCGGATACCATCATGGTGATTGATCACGGGGAAATTATCGAAAGTGGCAGCCACGAGACATTAATGAGCCAGCAGGGCAAATATTACAGTATGTTTTTTAATCAGTTCAAAAACGTCGAAGCGGGTTTGGATTGAGGATAGGAAGAGAGACTGGGGATTCAGTCTCTCTTTTTATGCGCCTTTTTTGAAATATTAGTGACAACTGTAAAGACAGTTGTTAGAATACTTATGGGATAATAGATTATTCTTGTACCTAAACGAAAGAAAATTAGGGAATAATGTATAAAAATAGCAACAACATAGGGGGATTTACATGAATAGCAAAAAGGAAATTTCAAGCCGGAAACTGCTTGGTATCGCTGGGATGGGCTGGATGTTTGATGCCTTGGATGTCGGCATGCTCTCCTTCATTATCGCCGCCTTAAAGGTAGAATGGGACCTGACTCCTGGACAGATGGGCTGGATTGGGAGTATCAATTCGATTGGGATGGCCGTCGGTGCACTTATCTTTGGCTTAATGGCAGATAAAATAGGCCGCAAACATGTATTTATCATCACATTACTCTTATTTTCGATTGGGAGCGGTCTTTCCGCGATGACAACCACATTAACCGCCTTTTTAGTGCTGCGATTTTTCATTGGGGCAGGCCTTGGAGGGGAACTGCCTGTTGCCTCAACGCTCGTATCAGAAAGTGTCCCTGCTGAAAAGCGCGGCAGGATCGTTGTTCTGCTGGAAAGCTTTTGGGCGGGCGGCTGGTTAGTGGCAGCTATTATATCGTATTTCATTATTCCAAAATTCGGATGGCAAATAGCATTAATTATCAGTGCGGTACCTGCTTTGTATGCCCTATACTTACGCATAGGGCTTCCGGATTCACCTCGTTTTACGGCAGTTAAGAAAAAGGAGAAGATTTCCGTCCTCCAAAGCATAAAGAATCTATTTGCTAAGAATTATCGGCGTCAAACGACAATGCTTTGGATTTTATGGTTTTGTGTTGTTTTCTCTTATTATGGAATGTTTCTATGGCTGCCAAGTGTGATGATTATGAAAGGGTTCAGCTTAATTAAAAGCTTTGAATATGTGCTCATCATGACGCTGGCACAGCTGCCAGGCTATTTTACAGCTGCCTGGTTTATTGAAAAATTCGGTCGTAAGTTCGTTTTAGTGGTCTATTTAACTGGTACGGCAATAAGCGCTTATTTCTTTGGTGCAGCAGAATCAACGGCTTTGTTGATGGTCTCAGGAATATTATTATCATTTTTTAACCTAGGTGCCTGGGGCGGCCTTTACGCTTATACCCCCGAACAATATCCAACGATTATCCGTGGGACAGGCTCTGGTATGGCAGCAGCGGTTGGAAGGGTTGGCGGCGTGTTAGGACCACTATTAGTTGGTAATCTTGTCGCCCGGCAAGTATCGATTTCAACCATCTTTATGATTTTCTGTATCGCAGTCTTAATTGGAGCATTGACCGTTTTTGTATTGGGAAAAGAAACGAAGAATACAGAATTAGTATAGTAATAACTCAAAGGAGATTCCTAATTTTGGAGTCTCCTTTTTTATATATTCAACATTGAATCATATTTAACCAAAATATTAGAAAAAGGGAATTTATTTTCCTAACGAAATTTAAATCCTTTTCAACTTTACTGGAATAAAGGCTTTTGGGGGATTAAAATTCGTATTTTTGCTATATTGCAAATTATCTTAAAATAATTTATAATATCACTAGACGAACCCCCAAATATTTTGTACAATGTTTTCAGAATATTATCTTTTTTTAAAACAGTTAGACAAAGGCGTTTGGGAAAATTTTTTTAAAAAACAGGGGGTAAATCATGAGGAAAAAGAAATTAGCTGGTATCTTTATGTCGTTTATGGTTGCAGCGGGGGTGTTGGCAGGATGTAATTCAAGTGCTAGTGGTGATGGGGAAAAAGGCAGCAAGATTAAAATTGGTGCGAACCTCGAACTATCTGGCGGAGTAGCCTCTTATGGTCAATCAGCAAAAGAGGGTATTGAATTAGCCATCGAAGAAATCAACAAAAAAGGGATTAATGGCAAAAAATTAGAATTAGTGACGGTTGATAATAAGTCTGATGCAGCAGAAGCTACAAGCGGTGCCCTTAAACTTGCTACACAAGATAAGGTAGTCGCAATGATTGGTGCTGCAACAAGTACAAACACATTAGCACAAGTACAGATTGCCCAAGATAACAAAATTCCATTAATTACACCAACGGCAACAAACGCGACAATCACGAATAAAGATGGAAAGCTAAATGACTATGTTTTCCGTACCTGTTTTATTGACCCATTCCAAGGGACTGTTGCAGCAAACTTTGCAACCAATGATTTAAAGGTTAAGAGTGCAGCTGTTCTAATTGATAGCTCAAGCGACTACTCTAAAGGCCTTGCATCTTCGTTTAAAAAGAATTTTGAGGCCAATGGTGGAAAAATTGTTAAGGAAGAAGCATATGTGGCAAAAGATACAGATTTCCGTGCAACCTTAACAAATATAAAAGCAGCAAATCCGGAATATATATTCGTTCCCGGTTTCTATGAAGAAGTTGGTTTAATTGTCAAACAAGCTCGTGAACTTGGCTTAAATGTACCAATCATGGGTGGTGACGGTTGGGACTCTCCGAATCTAGTAAAAATCGCAGGTAAAGATACACTTAATAATACATTTATTACTAACCACTATTCATCTGGTGACAGTGATAAAAAGGTTCAAGACTTTGTTACAGCGTTCAAGGCAAAATACGATGGTAAATCTCCAGATGCCTTTACAGCCCTAGGTTATGACACAGTTTACTTCCTTGCCGATGCGATTAAACGTGCCGGAAGCGGTGATTCTGACAAAATCCGCAAGGCACTTGAAGAAACAGATGGATTACAGCTTGTTTCCGGAAATGTGAAGCTTGATAAAAACCATGATCCAATTAAAGCCGCTGTTATCCTTGAGTACAAAAATGGTGAACAACAATTTAAAACTAAGATCAATCCTTAATGAAAAGCGGAAGCGCCTAGGCGCTAAGCTTGACAAATTTTTATAGTTTGCCAGAGGGATAGGGAGCGAGACGTCTCCCTATTCTACTTTATTAAAGAAATGCAAGTTTCCCAACATGCAAAGATTGTTTAATTGTATTTAAAAAAAGATACGTGAAGTCGGTCCAAAGGAGTGTATGACAGATGGAAGTAATACAGCAGCTTGTCAACGGAATATCCTTGGGGAGTATTTATGCACTAATCGCCCTAGGGTACACAATGGTATACGGTATTGTAAAATTGATTAACTTTGCTCATGGAGATGTCTTCATGGTCGGTGCCTTTATAGGTTTTTATTCCATTACGATTCTTGATTTAGGGTTTTTCCCATCTTTACTTATTTCGATGGTTGCTTGCGCCATTTTTGGTGTATTAATCGAGAGGATTGCCTACAAACCTCTTAGAAATGCGACTAGAATTGCCGCTCTAATTACGGCAATCGGAGTTTCACTATTCATCGAATATGGAACCATTTATGCACGTGGTGCCCAACCGGAAGCTTATCCGGATGGAGTTGTTTCACTGAAGAGCTTAGAGATTTTTGGAGTGAAAATTAGCGGTCAGTCCATTCTTATTTTAGGAACATCTTTATTCTTAATGATCTTATTACAATTTATCGTTCATAAAACAAAAATTGGTAAAGCGATGCGGGCTGTATCACACGATATGGATGCTGCTAGATTAATGGGGATTAATGTGAATAACACGATCTCAGCAACCTTTGCCATTGGCTCTGCCCTTGCAGGAGCAGCTGGTGTGATCTTTGGTGTCTACTACACAAAAATTGAGCCATTAATGGGAATTATCCCAGGGCTTAAAGCGTTTGTTGCCGCTGTTTTAGGCGGTATCGGAATTATTCCTGGTGCGATGGCCGGCGGTTTAGTATTAGGCGTAATCGAGTCGCTTGTCAGTGCAGCAGGCTATTCTCTCTGGCGCGACGGTGTAGCATTTGTCGTCCTAATCTTAATCTTAATCTTCCGTCCAGCAGGTTTATTTGGTAAAAATATCAGGGAAAAGGTTTAAGGGGGTCTTTTAGCGATGAATATATTTAAACAAGCAAAGTTTTTCTGGACCTCGATTGTTTCAGCCATTGTTTTTTCGGTTATTATGCAATTTTTAATCACTGGTGGCACATTGAACCAGTTTTATGTAAACACACTATTTTTTATCGGTATTAATATTATCTTAGCTACAAGTCTCCATTTGATTATCGGGATTACAGGACAATTTTCAATTGGACACGCAGGGTTCCTTGCAGTTGGCGCTTACGCCTCAGCGATTATGACCATGAAACTGGGCTTGCCATTTCCAGTTGCAATCCTTGTTGGCGGTTTGGCAGCAGCAGTGGCCGGGCTGATTATTGGGATTCCTACCCTAAGACTAAAAGGAGATTATCTTGCCATCGCGACACTTGGTTTTGGAGAGATTGTGAGAATCGTCTTTTTAAATATTGACTATGTCGGCGGTGCAAGCGGGATGACAGTCTCCCACTTAACAACATGGCCATGGCTGGTTGCTTGTGTAGTGCTAACGATCATTGTTATTGTGAACTTTACTAACTCAACACACGGACGAGCATGTATTTCAATCAGAGAAAATGAAATAGCTGCAGATGCGATGGGAATTAATACAACCTTTTATAAAGTTACAGCTTTCGCGATTGGTGCCTTTTTTGCGGGAATCGCCGGTGCCTTGTACGCGCATAACTTTTATATCATCCAACCTACAAACTTTGGCTTTTTAAAGTCATTTGATATTTTAATCTTTGTTGTACTAGGCGGGTTAGGAAGTATGTCAGGAGCAGTTATTGCTGCCATCCTGTTAACCATTATTTCAACTTACCTTTCCAGCTATCCAGAAGTACGAATGGTTATTTACAGCCTTGTCCTAATCGCGATGATGCTTTTCCGTCCGCAAGGGCTGCTCGGTACAAGAGAAATCACCTCATTCTTTAAAGCTGGTAAAACTGCTAAAGGAGGAGTACAGCATGACAACAAGAAAACAGTTGCTTAAAGTAGAAAATGCCGGAATTCGTTTTGGCGGATTAAAGGCTGTATCAGATGTAAACTTGGAATTAAAACAAGGTGAACTTGTCGGTTTAATAGGCCCGAATGGTGCAGGTAAAACGACATTCTTTAACTTGTTAACAGGTGTTTATGTTCCGACCGAAGGAAGTATTTCGTTAGATGGCGAAAGACTAAACGGACAAGCACCTTATAAAATCACAAAAAAAGGTATTAGCCGGACATTTCAAAATATTCGTTTGTTTAGTGAACTTTCTGTTCTCGATAATGTAAAGGTAGCCTACCATTCGCTAGCCAAGCATTCCATGTTGAGCTCCATTCTTCGCCTCCCCTCTCACTTTTCAGGTGAGAAAGAAATGGAGGAAAAGGCGATTGAATTCTTAAAAATCTTCAACTTGGAAAAGTTTATGCATGAAAAGGCAAAGAACTTACCATATGGTCAGCAGCGTCGTCTTGAAATTGCCAGGGCCTTGGCTGCTAATCCAAAATTATTGCTACTCGATGAACCGGCTGCCGGGATGAACCCACAGGAAACAGAAGAACTAATGAATTTAATTGCGTTAATCCGCGAGCGATTTTCATTAACGATCCTTTTAATTGAACATGACATGCTGCTGGTTATGGGTGTGTGTGAGCGAATCTATGTCCTTGACCATGGGCAATTAATTGCAGATGGCACTCCAGAAGAAATCAGAAATAATCCAAAAGTCATCGAAGCTTATCTTGGGGAGGAGGTCTCCTAATGCTAAAAGTTAATGATATAAATGTATATTACGGAAATATCCACGCACTAAAGGGCGTTTCCCTCGAGATCCATCAAGGGGAAATTGTCACACTGATTGGCGCCAATGGTGCGGGGAAAAGTACGCTCCTACAAACGATTTCTGGATTACTAAAGCCAAAAAATGGTGAAGTTGTCTTTGATAATGAACACGTGGCTGGCAAGGTTCCTCAATTAATTGTTAAAAGAGGTATTTCGCAAGTACCGGAAGGACGCCGTGTCTTTTCAAATATGTCCGTTGAGGAAAATCTTGAATTAGGTGCATACCTTCGTAAAGATAAAAAGGGCATTCAAGAAGATTTCGAAAAGGTCTATCAGCTCTTCCCTCGCCTCTTGGAGCGCCGTAAGCAGCTATCTGGTACTCTTTCAGGCGGAGAGCAGCAAATGCTTGCCATGGGCCGGGCATTAATGGCTAGGCCACGTCTATTACTTTTAGACGAGCCGTCCATGGGTCTTGCTCCACTGTTAGTAAAAACAATCTTTAAGATTATTGAAGAAATCAATAAAACAGGCACAACGATTTTATTAGTTGAGCAAAATGCGAATATGGCGCTTTCGATTGCCGACCGTGCCTATGTTATTGAAACGGGCAAAATTGTTGCCTCAGGCACAGCTGAAGAACTAAATCAAAGCGACCAAATAAGAAATGCCTATCTTGGCGGGCACTAAACCGCCTGAAAAAGGAGATGAGGGGAATCCCCTCATCTCCTTTTTGTTCAGTGTAAGAAAGTAAAGTTTTTTGAACCTAGATTACTGTCTAGCGCAAGTGCCCTAGCGGCTAGTGTCCTTCGCCCTNNAGGGCGCTTGCGCTTTTCTATTAGATTTTCATTTTTCTCTGTTCAGGATCAAGCTGAAATTGCTGACGGCGCTTCGGTTGTAACAGATGTCTGATCTTGTTGGCATAATCTTCATAGAGCTGTTCGAGGCCGACTAATGTAAGTGAAAAGAAGTTCGCGTAATTTTTGGGTGCTTCCCACTTCAACTCGTTCTTTCCACAAATGCTATATTTATTTAACTCCTCAATCTCCTCACGAATTTTTGCTAATTCATCAGGCTGCTGCTCTTCAGGCAGGGAGAGAACGTAATCAATTTTTTCAATAAAATCAATTGATTTCTCGATTTTCCACTTGATTTCTAGATAGCCATCCTCCTCAATCAGACCGTATTTTAATTTGAAATCATTTAGTAGTTGAGCCGATTCGTAGGTTGAGTTAACAATGTCATCACGTGTCATATCTTTTGTTTCATAGCTTAGCATATGCTTCCATGAAGGCTGGCAAATCGTCTTGCGATGATCTTCGAGTGTATGGCAGAACTTTTTATAGCCGTGCAGTTCGGGATTTTCAAACGCAGGGCTTGCAGGATCAAGGAATGGTGCAAGTGGTGCAACAAAATAGAAGATTCGTTTATCTTGTTTGCAGGCAAGATGAATCTTTTCACAGAAATCGATGTTTTCTAAGGCACTGTTATAGGTCTGTCCGGGAATCCCAACCATGAAGAATAAATCAATTTTTTTACAGCCATGCTTTAGAGCAAAATTAAGTGTATCGATGACTTTTGGGTTGGTACAATTAAATTTCCCGTTATAGCGTCTGATTTTTTCATCATGTGTTTCAAGGGTGATTTCAATACTGTAATTTGGGACACTATCATTCATTTGTTTAAAGAACTCTTCGTCTGCATACTGGAATAATTCAAAAACAATCTCATTTTTCAGATCAAGTTCCTTCAACCGGCTAAAAAATTCCTTCACGTATTCCCGTCCACCTTGGCGCAGGTCATGTAGAATAAAAATCGGTGCCCGGCTAAAGCGCGAAATGAATTTAATGTCCTCAATCAGTTTTTCGGGTGACCTTAAGGCAAGCGAGCTCCGGTTACAGTTTTGATCATATGCATCCTTGGAACCACCGCAGATGAGACAGTTTTGTGAGCAGCCTCGCGCTGTCAGTAAGGCTGTATTCGGATATTGAAGCCAGCCGTTGTACGGAAGCGGATCAAGGAAGTTCCGATATTTAAAAACAGAGCGGATCGCATAGCGATAACCAGGTACATCAAGATCATCTAAATCCTTTGGAACGTAGGTAAGCGGATTATAGCCAATATCTCTCCCCTTCTTCCAAGTTAAATTGGGAATGTCAGCATAGTGGGTATTCCCTTGTTCAATTTTATTCATTAAAAGAAGCATAAGCTTCTCGGTTGAATCGCCGCGCATAACAAAGTCAATGCATGGATATTCAATGAGCTCTTTATGATAATAGGTGGATGATAGTCCGCCGAAAATGACTGGTGTATCGGGATGTAGTTTTTTGACGATTTTTGCTAACTCAATACTGCCGTGTGCATGTGGCAGCCAATGAAGATCGATCCCGAACGCCTTGGTGTTAATTTTCCTTAACTTCGCTTCGACATCAAATTTGTCACTCATCAGCATCCGATTGGCGATATTAATAATTTTTACCCGAAGACCGTACCTTTCTAGATATTCTGCAATACTAGTGATTCCAATCGGGTACATTTCAAACACAGGTGATGATGGAACCACATCACTAATGGGACCGGCAAGCAGGGAATTCTTTCTAAAGTCATAAACACTTGGTGCATGTAACAGAACTAAATCGTATTTCATAAATTCCACCTCAAGTAGATTAGTTAGGCCAACAACTTCTTTCTTTTGTATGGGTAAATATATTTTGTTTGTGAGGAATTTCACATAGATAATTTAATTATAGTGAAAATGTAAATAATATCTTTTCTGGGAATGAGAGTAAATTATTATTGTTAAGTTAAGTGTACTATAATAATGGTTTAATAGAGTGACAAACGGGTGACAGATTTTGGGTGATTTTGTGTAATTTCCGTTGATTTAGTATGCTGAATCTGGATCGTAATCTTCAAAGTCAGGGAGGGAATTTGTAAAGTGGCACAGGTTAAAACGAACGCTATGCGCATTTTGGATGCAAAAAAAGTTCACTATGAAATGCTTACTTACGAAAATAAAGATGGAAAAATTGATGGTGTTTCTGTTGCGGAGAAAATCGGCAGGAACCCAAAGGAAGTATTTAAAACGCTGGTTGCACAAGGCTCAAGTAAGAATGTATTTGTCTTCGTAATTCCCGTTACCGAGGAATTGGATTTGAAAAAGGCAGCCAAAGCAGCCGGTGAAAAGAATATTGAAATGCTTCCGGTGAAGGATATTCAGAAATGGACCGGATATATCCGCGGCGGCTGTTCGCCAATTGGCATGAAAAAGGAATATAAGACGTTTATTGATGAAAGCAGTAAGTCACTCGAATCGATTATTGTAAGCGGCGGAAAAATTGGGGTGCAAATGGTTTTAGACCCAGTTCAATTAACGGATGTTACAAAAGCTGACATTGTCCCGATCATTAAGTAAGATTTTTTCCCTAGGCACTCACCTATGGGCGGCAATCGCATAAGATAGGGTGAAAATAATATTGCGATTTGTCACTAGAAAAGGGAGTGTTGATCAGTGGCAGGGAAAATTAAAAATTACTTTGCAGGCGGTAATACAGCGAGAGGCTTTCATAATTTATATGATACTAATCTTCAAGGACTTGACCGATTATTTATTTTAAAAGGCGGCCCGGGAACCGGGAAGTCCTCACTAATGAAAAAAATTGGTAATGAGTGGCTTGAAAAGGGTTATGATATTGAATTTTTACATTGTTCTTCCGATAACAATTCTATTGATGGTGTGTTGATTCCAGCGTTAAGGGTGGGCATCGTTGATGGAACTGCTCCGCATGTGATTGAACCGATTGCACCCGGGGCAATCGACGAATATATCAACCTTGGGGAAGCCTGGGATGCCCGTGCACTAGCGATTCATAAAAACACAATCCTCAAGTTATCCAACCAAATTATTAAAGCCTTCCATAAAGCGTATGATACCTATAAAGAAGCGCTGGATATCCACGATGATTGGGAAAAGATTTATATTAACAGCATGGACTTTAAGAAAGCCGATCAATTGACCAATAAATTAATTGATGGCTTTTTTGGTAAAATGAAGCTCAGCAAAAATTCAGATATCCGCCACCGCTTTTTAGGGGCAGCCACACCAAAAGGAGCGGTCGATTTTGTCCCAAATCTAACGGAAGAGATTCCGAAACGCTACTTCATTAAAGGGCGCCCGGGGTCCGGAAAATCCACGATGCTGAAGAAACTTGCGGCAGCGGCCGAAGTAAGAGGGGTCGATGTCGAAGTGTATCATTGCGGCTTTGACCCGAATAGTCTTGACATGGTTATTTTCAGGGAGCTGGGGATTGCTATCTTTGACAGTACCGCCCCGCATGAATATTTCCCGAGCAGAGATGGCGATGAAATCATTGATATGTACGAATTACTGATTGCTCCAGGAACCGATGAAATTTTTGAAGATATCATTAGTAAAATCTCAACGAATTATAAAAATAAAATGGTTGAGGCTACGTCTTATTTGGCGAAGGCAAAGGAACTGCATGATGAATTAGAGGGAATTTATATCGCCGCCATGGATTTTTCAGTCGTCGAACGGATCCAAAGTAAGATTGCTGACGAGATTAGGGAACTTGCAGCGAGTAAAGTAGAATAACTAAACTTCAGCCTATCATCAAATTTTTTAATTAATACTTCACCAAATTAGGCGGAGCGCATACATTAGAGGGAAAATAAATAGAAGGGGACTAAATCCGTGGATAATTTAAATTACCCTCAGGGTCATGGTAGTATGCCTAATTTTTCTTTTGAAAACAATCTTCGGCAATCGCCGCCGTACGGAGGAGGTCACCAGCCACCGTCGCACGGAGGAGGTCACCAACCACCGCCGCACGGAGGAGGTCACCAGCCGCCGTCACATGGAGGGGGTCACCAGCCACCGCCACACGGAGGAGGTCACCAGCCACCGCCACACGGAGGAGGTCACCAGCCGCCGCCGTACGGAGGGGGTCACCAGCCACCGCCGTTTGGGGGGGGTCACCAGCCACCGCCATTTGGAGGAGGTCACCAGCCGCCGCCGTTTGGAGGAGGNNGGAGGTCACCAACCGCCGCCATACGAAGGAGGATATCATCCACCATATGGAGGAGGCCCACATTATGGAGGTGCACCGACTGCACCGCCACCAACCTTCATCCCACATGAAACAGTTGGATTATATGCAGTAGACCCAGGCGGAATTAGACACTGTTTGTACCGCTATACCTATGTTTGGTTGAATAATGGAAGAAGCTTCTGGTATTACCCAACCTACGTTGGCAGAACATCTATCGCCGGGTATCGCTGGCGTGGATACTACTGGGATTATTACGGAATGGATTTAAACCGAATCCGTTCATTTAGCTGCCACTAATAAGAAAGGACTGTCCCTGAATGGGGCAGTTCTTTCATTTGAATGACACTTTAATAATGAAAAAAATAGCTAACAAAGAGGTCATTGGGCAACATAAGATTATAATTTAAAAAAAGGAGCGCAAATAATCGCAAAAGATACGAACTTAGCCAATGAAACGGTTGAAGCAAACATTAAGATTAACACTCAGCTTGAAGATGGGAAGGTCCATGCATCTACAGAGAGAAGTTCTGAAGCGGAAAGCGCAAACCTCCAAATGCAGGATCAATTTAGAGGTGAGAATGAACAGCCTTCTGAAAATGTTTCGGGTGCATTTATTTATAACCCAGCAATAAAATTTAACCCTGAAAATAAAGACTAAAAAGTCGACTTTCAAATGAGAAAGTCGACTTTTTTATTAAGAGTTTGGATTCGTTTTGCTACTCTGCCCCTTGTTGCGTTTATTGCCTTTACTGTTATCACCACTGACAAACTCAGTGGCGAATTCAGCCTCGACGTGCCCTGCCTGGGGAGAGTTTTGATTCTGGCTGCCTTTGTTGTATTTCTTCGTCAATTAAAAAACTCCTTTCCAATAAGCTAGAGTTAGTTTTGGCATCAGAATTTTTCTTTATGTATGCAGAACATTTCCAACTTAAACCGCCTTTTTATCTTCTATTGGTTTTCCGCCCTTTACGCTCCCCTTAAGTCTAAATCCGATATAAAGGACCAAGAACCATACAGGTCCAACCACTAAAGCAACTCTCATTCCATCGATAAAGGCAATTAAGACAATGACCAATGCTAAAAAGGTAAGGGCAATATAGGAAGAGTAAGGAAAGAAAGGAAGTTTGAATTCAAGGTTTCTAATTTCCTCCTTAGATTTTGCCTTTCTAAACTTAATTTGGGTAACTAAGATAATTGTCCAGCTTGTAATAACAGCAACAGTGGCGACAGCAGAGATGTAAAGGAATACTTTTTCTGGAACAAAGTAATTTAAGATAACAGCAATTAATAGGAACGCAGATGAGAATAATATCCCCCTGCTTGGTGTACTCCATTTATTTAATTTTCCAAAGAACTTTGGTCCGTTATTTTGTAAGGATAAATTGTAAAGCATTCTTCCCGTGCTGAAGAGTCCGCTGTTAAAGGCAGATAGTGCTGCGGTTAAGACGACAAAGTTGATTAAATCGGCGGCCCCAGGAATGCCGATCTTATCGAATATCAAGACGAATGGACTTCCATTAGAGCCAATTTTATTCCATGGGTATAAAGTCATCATGATGCCAAGTGCGCCAATATAAAAAATTAGTATTCGCCAAATGACACTATTAATGGCTGAAGGGATCGTTTTCTTAGGATTATGTGCTTCTCCTGCCGTAATACCAATTAATTCCACCCCTCCAAAAGAAAACATGACCATGACAAGTGAGAGGAGGAGACCCTTCATGCCATTAGGAAACATACCGCCGTGGGACCAAAGGTTGCTAAAGCCGAGAGAATCTCCGCCATTCCCAAAACCAAAAAGAATGATTCCAAGTCCAGCGATAATCATTCCAATAATGGCGATCACCTTAATCATTGCAAACCAAAATTCAAATTCACCATAAGCTCTAACATTGATGAGATTTACTCCTGTGATTAATACTAAGGCTGCTAAGGCTGAAGCCCATTGAGGAATATCAGGAAACCAGTAATTCACATAAACGCCGACAACCGTAATTTCTGCCATACCTACTATGACCCACATAAACCAGTAAGTCCAGCCTGTTAAATAGCCGGCAAAAGGGCCAAGATAACGGTTAGCATAGGAACTAAATGATCCTGAAACTGGCTCAGCAACGGCCATTTCACCAAGAGCCCTCATGATTGTAAAAATGATCAGTCCACCAAACATGTATGAAAAAATAACGGCAGGACCAGCCAATTGGATGGTTGAAGCGGAACCATAAAAAAGTCCGACACCAACCGCTCCTCCTAAAGCAATTAACTGAATGTGACGATTGCTTAAACCTCTTGATAATTCTTCCCTTTCTTGCTTCTTCCCCATTCATTACACTCCTTATTTCATTAAAAGTTCAATCTTACTATTCACTTATTATGACAGAAAAATGAGTTAATAGTTTCTTAACTCAGTAATCAAACCATTAAAACCATTAATAGTCAATTCGTATTTTTCTGATTACGTTTACAGGAGGTAAAATGGAAAAATAGCGGAATAACTAACATTAGCCAAACTAATTTCAAGGAGTGATTCTAGTGCATTTAAAAGTAGACTTGCTGACTAAACTGTTTGAGAAACACCGCAATGAAGCAAATGCCGAATCGATGAAGAAATATATGAAAGAACATTTTCCTTTCCTGGGAATTAAGAAACCACAGCGAAGTGAGTTGGAAAAGCAATTTTTTCAAGAAACTGGGTTATTAAAAGATTCATTTAACCATGAATTCATCCAAGAACTTTGGGCAAAGGAAGAACGGGAATATCAATACACAGCTTTGGTTTATATGGAAAAGTCACTGAAAAAGCTTGAGAAAGCGGATTTGCCCTTTATGGAAGAGCTGATCAAAAGGAAGTCATGGTGGGATACCGTCGATGCAATTGCACCCAAGCCGGTTGGGACAATTGCTGAGAAGTTCCCTGAGGTAGTGTCAGGCACCATCGATGGCTGGGCCATCAGTGAAAATCTCTGGCTGCGCAGAGCGGCATTGCTTTTTCAATTAAAATATAAAGGGAAAACGAATGAAGAGGTGCTCTATCACTACATAAAACAAAATGCAGACAGCAAGGAATTTTTTATCCAAAAGGCGATTGGCTGGGCACTGCGGGAATTTTCAAAGACTAATCCTGCTTCTGTCAAGACGTTTATTGAGGGAACGCGGTTGGCATCATTAAGTGTTCGGGAAGGAAGCAAGTATTTAGCTTGAGCATCTGGAAGATAATGTTTTGGTAATCATGTTAAAATGGCAATAATGAAAATGGAATGAGGGTGGACAACATGATTAAATGTATCGCATCAGATATGGATGGAACATTATTGAATTCCAATCAATTAATCAGTGAGGAAAATAAGGAAGCAATCGTAAAAGCACAAGCGCAAGGAATTGAATTTGTAGTCGCAACTGGAAGGTCATATCAAGAGGCAACTTACGTCCTAGCTCAGGCTGGCTTAACCTGCCCGGTTATTTGTGCGAATGGCGCGGAGGTTCGCTCCAAGGAGGGAGTAATTCTTTCAGCAACACCCATCAGTAAACAAATGGCAAGGGAGGTAGCGGCGAGGTTGGCGGAAAAGGATGTTTATTTCGAAGTTTACACCAATCAAGGGGCTTTCACGATCGATCCAGACAAGGCCGTGTCGATTCTCGTTGATATTGTTATGAGTGCTAACCCTGAAGTGGATCGTGAGGAGATTACGGAGACAGCAGGGGCAAGAATTCGAGAGGGGTTAATCCACTCTATTGAAGATTATGAACTACTTTTTGCCGATGAAGACTTTCAAATTTATAAATTACTGGCTTTCTCCTTTGATGCAGACAGGCTAGCGTCTGCAAACCGGTCTCTAACTGAACTAGAAGGACTTGCCGTATCAACGTCAGGCCATGATAATTTGGAAATTACTAATGTACAGGCTCAAAAGGGGATTGCACTGGAGTCCTTTGTGATGTCGAGAGGGATTGATTTAGCGGAAACAATGGCAATTGGTGATAATTATAATGATGTTTCGATGCTTAAAAAGGCCGGAAGAGCGGTTGCCATGGGGAATGCTGATCATTATATTAAGTCTCTTTGCGATGTAAGTACTGACACCAATGAGGAAAGCGGCGTAGCAAAGGCTATTCTTGAAGTTATTTAAGGAAAGGTAGAAAGTCTCACGTGGTAGTCCGAGATTTGTGATTGAAAACTGGGATTCGCTCATTGAATGCGAGAATTCGCCCATTGAACCTTGAAATCCGCCCATTAATACCCAGGATTCGCCCATAGAATTCAAAAATCCGCCCATTGAAGGGAATACCAATAACAATTAATAAAAAATTTAAAGAGATTGGGGCTTCCAATCTCTTTTTGTCATGCAAATGGTATTATTATTTTAATTTTCTCAGTTATTTTTAAAAAAATGGCCGGCATTCTTACAAAATCTCAATCTTCAAGGAATTAACTTGGGAGACAAGGAGTTCTTCGTATTCTTTTTGAGCTTGGAAGTAGATTTCTTGTTCACCGGCTTTGGGGTTTTCTTTTTTTACTTTGTTGATTAAGTCCATTTGGACCTTCTGGGACATGACAATCATTTGATACTGCTGTTTTTCTGTAGCCCAGAACTTTTCTTCTCCGTATTCGTTAATCAGCTTTTTAGCGGGTTCATATTGGTTATATTGTTCACGTGCTTTGAGAAGAGCTGCATCGACCTCGGCATCCGTTGCTTTATGGCCTTTTTCACTCGCCAGTAATGCTATCGCACGGAGACGAATGATTTGCGTTAATAATTGATTTTTATCCTCGATGGTCTTTTCCTGTGACTCTAAATAGGCTAGTTCTTCCTCTAACTGCTTACCTTTGTATTTTTTCTTAGCGCCCTCACGGTTAATCTCAAGCTGTATCTTGTTAATCAGCTTATAGAAGCTGATATCCTCATCGGTAATCCATTCACCATTAATCTTGGCAACACCTTCTGGCTTGGTAACGTTCATCTCGATGACTTTCTCGGTCTTTTTCCCATCCTTTTCTAACGTCAATGCTGCCTCATATTTGCCGCCCATCGGCAGATTTACTTTTCCGGAATAAGTGCCATTCTTTCCTTCCTCAAGCTTCACATCGTAGCTGCCATGATCCATTTTGGTCATCGAAAATTGGGCCGACACATCGAGTCCTTTTACAGCCTTTTTGTTTTCCGTTACTTTTATTTCAAAAGGCATGGCTGTGTCCTTGACGAAATAAAGGTCTTTCGTCACCGTTACTTTATAATCAGGGCCGGAAGCGCACCCCGTAAGTAAAGCAATCAGCAAGAGTATGCCAAGCGTTATCCGTATCTTCATGAACTGATTCCTCCTAAATCATGAGTTAGTAAAAAGTCCTCTACAGTATACTTTTCCATTCTTCCATTGTCCAAATAGGCGACATGAGTACATATCTGTTTAATTTCATCGAGATGATGGGAGGACAGCAGAATGGTTTTATCATGCAGCGAACCAAGCACCTCCAAAATCTCTTTTCTGCCGAGTGGGTCGATGCCGCTCGTCGGTTCATCGAGGATGAGCAGGCTTGAATCTTGGTAAAGGGTAATCGCTAAACCAAGGCGCTGCAGCATCCCTTTCGAATATTGCTTGACTTGGACGGCGCGGTCGTCCCACAAGCTGACTGAGCGAAGAACCTGCTCGATCCGTTCTAGATTAGCAGCCTTGGATACCGCTTCTGCAAAAAATGTCATATTTTCAAGTCCAGTCAGCATCGGATAAAGCATGAATTTTTCCGGAAGGTAGGCAATACTTCTTTTCCACTCCTCATTTTTCTTGTTTACAGCAATCCCGTTAATCAAAATTTCCCCTTGCTTTACAGGAAGTAACCCAAGCAAACTATTGATCAACGTTGATTTACCGGCCCCATTACGGCCGACAAGGGCACATATTTCATTTGAGTTAATGTCTAGATTGATTGAATCCAAGACGTTTTTTTTTCCAAACGACTGGTTTAAGTTTGTCACTTTAATCATTCGTAGCCCTCCTTACGGTTGAAAACAATTGCTGTGAAAAATGAAACGACAAGCCAAAACAAGAGATTTCCAAGTAAAAAGAATACCGGTTTGGTCCACATAAATGCTTGTAAGAGTCTCGACATATGGCCGAAGGAATATACCCCTGTGCCCGTTTCTAGAAACATGCGAACCGCCTGAAGCGGATTTAAAAAGTAGACCGAAGAGAATAGTTTCACATTTTCATGTGTGACATCAGGCAAGAATGATAGCAAGATAAAATCATGTAAGAAGAAAAAGTAGAACCAGACAAAAATCGTGAACCCTAAAATTTGCATGCGCGAGCGGCTAAAACTGCCGATCGCCGCTCCCATTTGCAGAAAGACGAGACTCATGCAAACGATCGCTGCTATAAAGATGAAGTAACCTTTAATATCGAGTTGGAAATTAAATTTTAGTAGAAATAAATAGATGAAAAACCAAGTAATCAGCGGGACAAGGACGACTGCATAAAGCCCAAGGCTTTTTTTCATCAAAAAGCTGCCAAAATGGTCTGTCTTCGTCAGTAGCATGATCAAGGTCTTCTGTTCCTTTTCCTGAAAAATCGAGAAGGCCCCGATAAATAAACATAGAATCGGAATAAAATAGATAATCGTATCAAATAGATTGATTAAGAGCACATAAAAGCCTTTATCAAATGAAAGGACTGAGGAACGAAATAAAATCGCAATTGAAATCAGAACAATAATGCTTAAACTTAGCCAAAGTCCTTTTCCTCTTATATTTTCCTTCCATTCCTTCCAAATGTAATGCATAGTAGGTGTCTCCCTTTTATTAAAATACCCACAATTATTAAGCTGACAATAAGGAAAATTGCATTCGTATGCGTTCCTTTTGATGTGGTTAGTGGGTGTGGGTCATGAAACATGACGGCTTCCTTTGTTCGTGCGGCGTTCATTTTTTCATAAATCTTCAGTGCTGGACTTTTTAAAAATAAATAGGATAATTCTTGATCTTCAATTAATTGATATAAAGATGAATGATAGGTTATTGGAAAATCCCCAATCTGGTCTTGGTCTAAATCGGTGATTGGGAACGCGCTGCCCCAGTCATTCCCTTTGCCATTCTTGCTCCAGGAATTATTCTCATTATTGCCGCCAAGAGTTACAGCAGGAATCGTATTTTCAGAAATTTGGTTTAAGGTGAAAACTTGTTCATTGGAACTCGCCCACAGTTCGATCCCGATTTGGTTTTGAGCAATTAGGTTGTGGCGAAATTCGTTTCTTGTCGCTTGATCAATATACATACCACGTTGGTTCATGTAAAAGGTATTATTGGCTATTAGATTATCATTCGCTTGAAGCAGCAATAAGCCAAAGGATTGGTTGCCGTAGTTGACGATAAATTGATTATCCTCGAGCTTTAAATGGTTCGAGTTCATAATCGCGGCGCCGCCGGTGTTCATCGTAAAGGTATTTTTCTTGAAAATGTTTTCATCGGAATACATGTAATGCAGTCCATATCTTGTCTGGCTGATATTATTTTCATAGCTGTGATTGTTGTTGGCATATTCGAAGAACATTCCGTCCCGGGTGCCTTCGATCGTGTTTTTTTCAAGCAGATTATCATTGGCATAATAAACGTGAATCCCATTTCCCTGCTCGGCAATTTTGCCTTTACCCATTCCCTTAATATCGTTAAAACGAATCGTATTTTTGTGAGCCTGGCTTAAATAAATGCCGTGAAAGGAATCGCGGATGTTAATATGTTCGACAATATTCTTGTTGGTATAAATCTTGATGGCCGCGTATTCCTCAGCAGAGTTCCGGTTCATACCACCATGCGTTACCGTTAGATGACTCAGCTTCACATGAGGGGCCTTGATAGAAATGACATTCCCGGTACCGTCACCTTTGATCACGGTCTTTTTAGAGCCAATAATCGTCAGTGGTTTGTTGATGACAATATTGCCCTGATAGGTTTTATCTTCAAGTTGTAAGACCGCCCCCTCTTTCAGGCTGTCGATGGTTGTTTGTAAGTTTTCGGCTGCCAGCTTTTTCTCAGGACTCATTAGTAGAAATAGAGAAAAAATGAAAGATAAGAGCGTAAGTTTTTTCATTTACTTTCGATCCTTCCATAAAGGAATTAAGAGCAGGATAAATGCTGCGATGACCAAATAGGTTCCCAAGCCAAGCAGGCTGTCGGTTTGAAAGTTTGCCACTGTATTATGCCCTAATATAGGCGGAACAAATGGATCCATTTTTATCGGTGCATGGGGATCTAAATGAGTGCCGAATTTTTTCAGTGCATGCATCAGGTCGAAGACACCAAGACCTCCGCCAATTACAAATAGACCGATTAAACCGTACAAAACTGATTTTTTTCGTAAAAGAGCTGTTAATAGAGTTAATGCAGCTAAGCCACCCACTAAATAGGGTAAATACGATAATTCAGGGAAGTTTTTTTCGCTGAAATTCGCCATACCGATATAGTGATTTAAACCATTAACAATATCAATTTCACCCGCAAGCTTGTTAGGATAAACAATGATATTTAAGCCTTCTGGATATTGCGGAGCCACAAAGACCATTTTCCACCACGGGAAAAAAAGTGAGATAACTATTAAAATACTTGAAGCAACTAGTATCAATGAAGAAACTACTGATAATTTTTTCGCTTGACCTTTCATGTTAAACATCGCCTTTTTTATGAGATCATCGTTAAACGGAGAAGGGTATCAATCTTTAGAATTGATACCCATCACCAACTTTTTATTTCTTTGGTTTTACAAGGAAGTAACCGTTCATTTCTTGGTGTAGCGCTGAACAGAAGTTTGTACAATAAAGTGGATAGGTTCCTGCTTTATTCGCAACAAATTCCATTGTGTTGGTTTGACCAGGCTGAACTTCCATGTTTAAGTTATAGCTGTTGATGGCAAATCCATGGGTAATATCTTCATCGAAATCAATATTCGTTAGATGAATAGAGACGTGATCCCCTTCATTAACTTCAATCACATCTGGACGTTTTGCTTTTGCATCAAAGATGAATTTTGAACGCATTGCAATTCCGTATACATCGACCTTGTTACCGTTGCGGACGATTTTCGTATCACTTTGCTTATATACTGCATCCTTGTTCTTTGTATCCTTCGGATAGACATTAATAGTTTTGATCTTATCCGCTTTAATCATTTGTGCATAGTGCGGTTCAGGGTCTACTGGTGACGATTGAATTACTTTCATCTTCCCGCTGATATCAATTAATTGCATAGATTCAGGATGGGATGGTCCAACAGATAAGTAGCTGTCTTTAGCAATCTTGTTTAAAGCAATAAGCCATTTTCCATCTGGTGCAACGGTATCGCCTTCTGCGGCAACAGAGTGTCCAGGAGAATATTGAACAGGTACACGGTCTAGTGTTTCACCTGTTTTTGGATTCCATTTCACGATTTCAGAAGAAATGAACATCGTTGTATAGGCCATGCCTTTGTCATCAAATTGAGTGTGAAGCGGTCCTAAAGCATTCTCAGGGTTAACTTCTCTTTCCATGACTGATTTGTAATTAAGAATCGGAATCCCATTACGTTCGCCGGCAAAGTCTTTGTTTTTAACAGCTTCAAAGGCTTTTTCAAACGAGAAGACAGTCATTGTCGGTGCAAGTTTACCTGAAGCAATAAATTGCTTACCATCTGGTGTTACGTCGACACCATGTGGTGACTTAGCAACTGGAATTAAATAAATGCCACCCTTTTGTTTTTCAGGGTAAATCATTTTTTGACCGCCAACATTTTCGTACTTGCCTTCCTTAACCATCTTCGCAAGCTCTTTCCAGTTAAACAAAACGATGTAGTCACGGTCAGCTTGTGATGCATTGATTTCCAAGTTGGTTGTAGCTTCTTCAGTATTGTAGGTTGTCATAACAGCCCAATCAGCTGAGCTCTTTTTACCAGCATCAGAAAGGTCATACGACCATGGTGGAAGCGCCACTTGATAGGCAATACCTAGCTTTTGATTCTTTTCATTAAAGGTTACAGCAGACATAACGCCGCGGTACTGATCGCTAAAGTTGTCGAGTGACTCATATTTTTGGCCAACCGGTACAGCAAACCGAGTTGGTAAGAACATGTACTCTGTATTTTCTGTTACGAATGCTGCACAGTGCGGGCCGGCAGTATTTGGAACTTGAATGATATCTTTTGTTGTAAATGTTTTAAGGTCGACAACAGCTGCACGGCTGTTCCCTACATCTGTAGCAAACATGTATTTACCGTCATAGTCGCCCTTTGTTTCAGAGAAGGCCGGATGGTGAAGGTCTCCCCATGTATAGTCGCCCATCATTTTTTTCGAATGCTCATCGAAACCGTATCCTGTCGCAGAATCTTGAGAGAATACAGGAATCGTTCTAATTTTCCGCATCGACGGAACCCCGTAAATAAACATTTGACCAGAGTGACCGCCTGAGGCAAATAGGTAATAATCATCTTTTTGACCGAATGGAACATATACCTTTTCTGCATCACTCTTAGTGCTAGAGGCAGCTTCTGTATTCGTCTTTGCTGAGAAATCAGCAAAAGAGATGGTTGCTGCAACAAACCCGGCTAAGAGTCCCGATGCGATCGGAATCCATTTTTTCATCTAATTACACCACCTTTTTTATTTTTCAGAAGCTTGTTTAAGTAGGTCTAACACTTGTGTGCGTTCTTCATCAGTTAATGGGTTCTTGCCGATAACGCCTGACATCACAGCAGAGGTAGGCGCTTTCAGGAATTCCTCGATCGGCTTGCCATGCTTTCCTTCAACGTTAACAAACGCTTGTGAAAGATCTGGTCCTACGGCTCCACCCTTAATATTTAAGGCTTCAACACTGTGACAGCCAAGGCAGCCCTTCTTGTTTAGGATGTTGTCCTCACTAGCTGAAACGGTTGTAGCTTCCTTTGCATCCGTACTTTCTTCTTTGGCAGCAGCTGTTTCTGTCTTTTCTGTTGTTGATGTTTGTGCTACTTGAGGCTGCTTACCAGAATCTCCCATGATTACATCAAATACTAAGTAGCCAAGTCCAAAGCCGAGTATTGCACAGATTACAAAACTAATAATGGCTTTATTCATCTTTTCCCCTCCTTTTTATATATAATGAACACCTTCATCCTAAACGCTGTAAAGGGGGAAAAATGTGATATACTTCACACCTTTTCGGGAGATTTTGAACGTTATGTGAAACTGATTGTGGCAATTGGCTTTTTAATATTGAACATTTTGTGAATTACGTCACTACATCACTGGATTGATTACCTTACAATAGATGGTAAGTATTCAGCAAAAGGAAAATTCCAAATAGGGTGGTGAAAAGGTTGAATCAATTCGATTGTTTAAAAGAACCGAATCTAGAAGTCTATCATGGCGCAAACGCAGTCCAAACAGATTTACTGCGGAAAATTATTATCTTTAAGGATTTATCATCCAAGTCGTTATCTATTATTGAAAAAAGGATTCAAACACTGGACCTAAAGAAGGGCGAACGGATTATTAACGAGGCAGAGGCGGCCAAAGGTGTTTATTTCATTTATTCAGGAGCGGTCAAGCTGACGAAGCAGGATGAAAATGGCAATGAAATCATCGTTTGTGTGAAGCAAAAAGGGGATGTGTTTGCAGAGGCCTGTTTGTTTACTAAGAGGACCGAATACTATCCAGCAACAGCGACGATGCTCCAGGACGGAAGGGTCCTCTTTTTAGATAAGTTGGAATTAGAGCGGGACTTATTCAACTACCCGGAGTTGTCGATGCAAATGATCAGTTATATGAGTGACACCTTACGGGAAATGACTTCACAATTACGAGATGTTGCCTTGCTTGATGTTTATGCGAAGACCGTGAAAACGTTAGAACGGCTCGGAAATAAATTTAATACGGGACTTAACCGATGGGATATTGAGATTCCTTTGACCATTCAAGAGTTTGCAACCGTCGTCGGAACGACAAGAGAAAGCGTAAGCCGTGTCTTTTCTAAGTTAAAAAAGGATGGCATCATCGACATGAAGTCACGGAAGATCATCATCCGTGATTGGTGCACGCTTTGTACCTTGCTGCACCGCGAATATTAAAAAGAAAAGCCCTTCGCTAAGAAGGGCTTCCTGAGTTTACTTATCAAATGTATACGTCCAAAACCGTTCGTTGTTGATCCACTTCATCACTTGCGGATCTTGTTCTTTCAACTTCTCCTCCATGCCAATAAACATTTGCTCTGTTTGCGAACGATGAGCTTGGATGGCAGCAAGCTTTATTTCTGTAACGGGGCTAATATCATTGAGGATGTCCGGTTCCCCAATTTCGTCTACACAATTATTTGAGAAGGCGACACAGTGTAAGGTTGGCCGCACGTCCGCAGGTATTTTCTCAACCGCCCGCACGACCGCTGCACCGGTGGCGTCATGGTCAGGGTGGACGGAATACCCGGGATAAAACGTGATAATAAGCGAAGGGCTAACTTCCTTAATCACTTCTAACATCTTGTTGGCAAGCTTCTCTTCATCTTCAAATTCGATTGTTTTATCACGGTATCCCAGCATGCGCAGATCTTGAATGCCCAACACCCGTGCTGCTTCCTTCAATTCTTCTTTCCTGATTTTCGGCAGGTTCTCGCGATTGGTAAACGGGGGATTCCCCATGTTGCGTCCCATTTCACCTAGAGTTAAACAGGCATAGGTGACCGGGGTGCCGTTCTTCACATGGGTTGCAATCGTCCCGGACACACCAAATGCCTCATCGTCTGGGTGAGGAAAAACGACCAAAACGCTTTGTTCTTTTTCCATAAATCATTCTCCTTCCGGCCTTGCCGTATTATTCAAAAGGGGTGCTGGAAATTTCCAAGGCAACCGCTAGTTTTCCGGCATTATCGTGACCGGCTAAGAGCAGGTGATTGTCTTCATCTATTTCGTAATGGGTAATTCCTTCTGCATAAATCCAGCCAAGGTTGATCTTCAAACCAACCCGAAACGGGCCATTCCCGGTTATTTTACCTAATTCATAACGAACAAGCGCATTGCGGATGAATGCTCCAGCTGAAAAAAATGATTGATCATTATGTGATGCATAGGCACCGTTTGTTGTTTCAAGGTGGATGTAAACATCCTTATTGGCAAAGCTGTTAATCGCAGCCTGTGCGCCTTTCACATCAATAGGTTCCAAAGTGCAACCTCCTTTCCCTTCAAAATAGAGTGATTAGGTCTAATGTCTATTTTAATTAATAATGTAACTATCATACTAAAATTAGGTAAAAAATGCGAAATGAATGCTCGCTGGTGCCTGACACCATGAAAATGACAATATGAAAAGGACAGCATGAAGAAAGAAAGAGCCGATCCAGGGACCGGCTCTTTCTTCTATAGTTTATTCCACACAATCCTCGCAGTACTCAGTATTAGATAGGCCGCTGCGGTAAGCACCATGCCAGGTTGGACCGACATATTCGTTTAGGCGGAAGCCTTGCCCGATGGCCGCTGTAATAAACTCTTTGGCAACATCAACCGCATCATAAACGGATTTCCCTTTTGCTAATTCAGCGGTTATCGCTGAAGAGTAGGTACAGCCTGCACCGTGCGTGTAGGTGGTTTCAAATTTTTCTGACTCGTACAGCATAAAGTCCTTTCCATCATAAAGCAGGTCGACTGCTTTTTCTTCGGATTGAAGCTTGCCGCCGCCTTTAATCAATACAAACTTTGCGCCCTGAGCATGGATTTTCTCAGCGGCTTCCTTCATTTCCGCAACCGTACGAGGCGTCTTCATGCCTGCCAGCTGTCCTGCTTCAAAAAGATTAGGTGTAACCACTAAAGCACGCGGCAACAGAAGCTCACGCATGGCATCGGTTGTTTCCGGATTTAGGACCTCATCTTCCCCTTTACAAACCATAACCGGGTCAATGACGACACGCTCGAGTTTATTTTCATCGATTTTCCGTGCGGCTAATTCAATGATTTCAACCGTACCAAGCATGCCTGTTTTCATTGCATCAATACCAACCGAAAGGACGGTTTCAAGTTGTGTTTCAAGGGTATCCACGGCGATTGGAAAAACGCTATGGTGCCAACCGTTTTTCGGGTCCATCGTAACGATGGATGTTAATGCTGTCATTCCGTAGACACCAAGCTCCTGAAATGTTTTTAAATCTGCTTGAATTCCAGCCCCGCCGCTTGTATCAGAACCGGCAATCGTCATTACCTTTTTAATCGACATATGTATTCCTCCTTAGTAACTAAAACCTCTTACTTATTATAGAACATTTTTATAAATTTAGCAGAAATCTAGGAGGACATGACCCTGAAAATTGGATTTTTGAAGCAAAAGTTGACAGGAAAATGACAAATACCTCTTTTGTACTATTAACAAACCTTTATAGTGATAAATATTACTTTCGAAAAAAATAACCGGCAGTAAGATATTTACAATAGGAAGTGCATTTAATGGACTTTGGTAATGGAACCGCTTTCAAACAGAAGGTAAATCACATAACGAACGTGACTAAATAACCAGTTCATAAAATTGTCGAAAGAATGACACAAATATGAAATATAATGGACAAAGTCCTGACATCTATGTGCAGAGAATTGTAATAGTTTAAAAAAGAAACCGTCATTCCTTTTAATAAGGATAATCGCTAATTTCGCAAGTGACAAATGTCGCTGAGTTCACTAGGTAAAAATTCTTACAATGATTAAATGTTGAAGTTTCCTAAAGAGGAGGGAAAACAATGCACAGTAAAGGTTGTCCCGATGAATATCCTATTTCCTTACTTATTAACGGCTACGAAATTGCCGTTTTTCAACTGACAAAGCACAACTTAGACGATTGGACCTATGGATATTTGTTTTCTGAAGGATTTATTCAATCCTCAAATGATATTGAGTCAATTGTGATCAATGAAGAACTAAGCACAATCAATGTCTCGCTCCGCTCTGAATTTGACGAGGAGCAATTTTTTTCGAAAAAGAAGCATTACACCGCAGGCTGTGGCCGTGGCGTAACTTTCTTTTCAATGACAGATGTGAAGGAGTTTGAAAGAGTAACATCTGAAAAAAACTATCAATTAAGTTATCTATTAAAAAAGAGAAGTGAATTCGCCCAGAATTCAGAACTTTATCTTGAAACCGGCGGTATGCATGGTGCCTGTATTGTTGATGAGGACGGTAATATTACCATCCGTGAAGATATTGGCAGACATAATGCCGTAGATAAAATAATTGGTTACGCTATCAAAAATCACCTGCAGCCCGATCGGTTAATTTTACTAACAACCGGCAGGGTTTCATATGAAATGCTCTCTAAAGCAGCAAAATTTGGCTTTCCTGTGATAGGTTCACGTACAGCGGCTACCAAGCAGGCAGTACAGCTGGCGAAATACTTAAATATTGAAGTAATTGGCTATTTAAGAGGGAAAATGGCAACGATTTATACTTCAGCTGGTAGAGTCGAAAACGATGTAACCGGGGAGTCCAGTTTCCAGAGAATCATTGAAGGGGGGAATTAGCAACACCATTCAATGGCCAGTAAGAAAAATGCAGTAGAGAGAGAAATATAGGGATATTCTAAATTAGTTAATGGGAAGGAGAATGAGATGATGGTTGAATTGAACCTGAATCGTCGGCAATTTTTAAAGCTGTCAGGTGCTACCGCTGCTACCTTGGCCGTTGTTGAGCTCGGCTTTAATGAGAAAAAGGCCTATGCGAACGCGAAGAATTTTAAAATTGCCAAAGCTACTGTAACACCAACTGTTTGCTGCTTTTGCGGTGTAGGATGTGGGATCCTTGTGCACACCAAAAACAACACTGTGGTTTATACGGAAGGGGATCCGGATAATCCGATTAACGAGGGTAAGCTATGCAGTAAAGGTACAACATTAAGACAGCTTTACACATCTGAAAAACGTATGACCAAACCGCTTTACCGTGCTCCTGGCAGCACGAAGTGGGAGGAAAAAGAGTGGGAATGGATGCTTGACACGATTGCCAAGCGGACAAAAGATACAAGAGATGCTTCATTTGTTGTAAAAGAAAACGGACTGACCGTAAACAAGACTGAAAAAATTGCCAGCCTTGGCGGCGCGGCACTTGATAATGAAGAAACCTATTTAGTGTCAAAATTAATGAGAGGGCTTGGTGTCACCTACTTAGAGCACCAGGCACGAATATGACATAGTTCGACGGTTGCCGGTCTGGCACCTTCATTTGGTCGTGGCGCAATGACAAACCATTGGAACGACTTACAACATACGGATTGTGCACTTATTATGGGCGCGAATCCTGCGGAAAATCATCCAATCAGCTTTAGATGGTTGACAAAAGCGAAAGAAAACGGCGGAAAAATCATCAGTGTTGACCCAAGGTATACACGTACCTCTGCGGTATCTGATATTTATGCACCGCTGCGTTCTGGAACAGATATTGCCTTCATGGGCGGTATGATTAAATATGCAATCGATAACAATCTTTTACACAAAGATTATGTTATTAACTATACAAATGCCTCCTTTATTGTGGCAGACGGATTTGATTTTAATGATGGCCTTTTCTCAGGCTATGACGAAGCAACGCGTACCTATGACAATACCAAATGGACAATTGCAGTAAATGAAGATGGAACTCCGAAAAAAGATCCAACCTTACAGAATCCGCGGAGTGTCTTCCAATTAATGAAGAAGCACTATTCTCGTTATGATGTGGATACAGTATCGGGAGTGACTGGTACACCTAAAAAGGATTTATTAAAGGTGTATGAGGCTTTCTGTGCAACAAGTAAAGTGGGCAAAGCAGGAACGATTCTTTACGCAATGGGTACAACCCAGCATACAGTTGGTTCACAAAACGTTCGTGCTTTCGCAATCATTCAGATGCTTTTAGGAAACATTGGCTTACCAGGCGGTGGAATCAACGCGATGCGCGGTGAATCAAACGTTCAAGGTTCGACAGACTTCGGCTTATTATGGGATAACCTCACAGGATACCTTGGGGCTCCTAAAGCAACCGTCCCTGAGCATGCGACACTAGCAACCTATTTGGCAAAAGAAACACCTCCAACCGGTTTCTGGAGTAACAAACCAAAATTCGTGGTCAGCTTATTAAAAGCTTGGTACGGCGATAATGCTACCAAGAATAACGAGTTCGGTTATCACTACTTACCAAAAGGCAACAAAAACTACTCACATATTAACTTATTTAAAGCAATGTATAACAATGAATTAGATGGTGCTTTCCTTTGGGGAACAAACCCGGTAGTTGGCGGACCCAATGCTGGTAAGGAGAAAGATGCACTTGGCAATCTAAAATGGCTCGTTGCAGTTGACCTTTGGGAAACAGAAACAGCTGCCTTCTGGAAAAAAGAAGCGGGCAGTGACCCATCAAAGATTAATACAGAGGTATTCCTGCTTCCGGCATCGGCTTCTTTTGAAAAAGAAGGAAGTATTTCCAACAGCTCACGCTGGATGCAATATCGTTGGAAAGCCATTGACTCACGGGGAGAAGCACGACCAGACCTTGATATTATCCATGAACTGGCACTAAAACTGAAAAAGCTATATGCTAACAGTCCCAAACCTGCGGATCAACCTTTCTTAGCACTTGATTGGAACTATGGTAATGGCGAAGCACCAGATCTTGATGCAATTGCAAAAGAAATCAACGGATATGACTTAAAAACTGGGAAACTCTTACCAGGTATCGCTGCCCTATTAGATGATGGAACCACTTCAAGCGGAAACTGGATTTATTCCGGCTTCTATCCTGAAGAAGGAAAAAATCTATCGAAGCGCCGTGATAACAAAGATACAGGTAATGCCAACTTCCTTAACTGGTCATTTGCTTGGCCGGCAAACCGTCGTATTCTTTACAACCGCGCTTCTGCTGATCCAAGCGGTAAGCCATGGAGCAAGGAAAAGGCTGTTATTTGGTGGGATGCTGCGGCGAAGTCATGGGTAGGTAACGATGTTCCAGACTTTAAAGCGATTCTTTCACCAAGTGAACCAGGCGGTACGGGTGCCTTCATGATGAATAAAGATGGCGTAGGATTATTGTTTGCCCCTACGATGAAGGATGGTCCATTCCCTGAACACTATGAACCTTTTGAAAGCCCAGCTAAAAATGCATTCTCATCGGTCGAATTGAATCCGGCGGTTGTCATTAATGATGGCGACTTTAATAAAAAAGGCTACAAGGTCGATTATCCAATTGTCGCAACTACTTACCGTGTAGAAGCACATTGGCAATCAGGTTCAATGACTCGTAACCAAGAGTGGCTTTCTGAGATTGCTAGATATATGTTTGTAGAAATAAGTGAAGAACTGGCAAAAGAAAAAGGCATTAACAATAAAGATAAAATCATTGTTGAATCGGCACGCGGCAAAATCACAGCCTATGCGATGGTAACAAAACGCTATAAACCATTTAATGTTAATGGCAAAAAGGTGCATCAAGTAGGGATGCCTTGGAATTTTGGATTTAAAGGATATGCAACAGGAGATTCTGCTAACCGCCTGACTCCACATATTGGGGATGCCAACACAATGATTCCGGAATATAAAGCATTCCTTTGCGACATAAGGAGGGCTGACTAATGGCTGAATTTGTAAAATATGTTGACGTGACCAAATGTGATGGCTGTAAGGCTTGTATGGTTGCTTGTAAAAACTGGAATGACCTTCCTGCCGAAGTAACCGAATTCCAAGGAAGTGTTCAGTCACATCCTAAAACAAGCGCAGATACATGGAATGTGCTTCAGTATATTGAACACGAAAATGGCAAAGGTGATTTAGAATATCTTTTCCGCCACACTTCTTGTATGCATTGTAAGGAAGCGGCTTGCGAAAAGGTTTGCCCGGAAAATGCAATCAGTTATTCTAAATTTGGCTCGGTTGTCATTGATCATGATAAGTGCGTAGGCTGCGGCTATTGCGTGGAAAACTGTCCATTCGAAGTCATTTCCTTAAAGACGTACAAAGATAAAAATGGCAAGGAATACAAAAAGTCACAAAAGTGCACGATGTGTACAGACCGTCTCGAAGAGGGCTTACAGCCTGCCTGTGTGACTACTTGTCACACGGATGCGATGCAGTTTGGTAAAAAAGATGAAATGCTGGCAAAGGCGCATAAACGTTTAGCTCAAATTAAAGACCGTTTCCCGAATGCCAATATTTATAATCCGCAAGGGGTTGGCGGTACGCACACAATTTATGTGTTAGCTGAAAAACCAAGTGTATACGGCCTTCCTGAAAGCCCTAAGATTCCAACCTCTGCGGTTGTGTGGAAAGACTATGCACAGCCAATCGGTAAAGCCATGATCGGGGCAACCACGATGGCGGTTGTTGGTGCCTTTATCACCAACAGTATTATGAGTAAGAGAAGTAAAGATAATCATGACGGAGATGGAGGTGGCAGCCATGAGTAATTACCAGAAGCATCCGAAAGCAAATGAGCAAATTAGACGTTTTCCGAAGGCGTTTGTTTGGGCACATGCGATCAATGGTTTGGCATTCTTTGCCCTCTATATCACGGCTCTGCCAATGTATACCGAATTCTTTGACTGGCTTTATCCAGTTTTGGGCGGACCGGCAAATGCACGGCTTTTACACAGAATTTTTGCGGTAATATTCATCACGCCTACCTTCATCTTACTGATTTTTAGCCCGAAGTTTTTTATGCATTGGATGAAAGAGTTAGTCACATGGAAAAAGCGTGATCTTCAATTTTTCACTGAATTTGTTAAAGAATTATTTGGCTTTAACTTCAAGCATATTCGCCAAACTTTCTTTAACGCAGGGGAAAAAATTAACTCAGTAATCCAGATTTTATGTGCTATTCTGATTATTGCATCAGGATTCACGATGTGGTTTCCTGACTTCTTTCCAAGAGCACTTGTCCAATGGGGATACGTCCTTCATAACGTCGGTTTCGGACTAGGAATTGCCGTTATCGTTGGTCACGTCTATCTATCTGTTGTTCATAAGCATTCCAGACCAGGATATTCTGGTGTTGTTACGGGAAAAGTACCTGCCTGGTGGGCAAAAGGCCACTATCCGGACTGGTATGATGAAGAAGCCAAAAAAGGCAACTTCCCTAACCTGGATGATCCAAAGCATAAGAAGAACAAAGGTGCGTAGAACACTGGTTCAACCGTAGTAACGACCGTGGAATACGTAATTTTATAAAAAAGGGATGGCTGTCACTCTAAAGGCAGCCATTTCTTTACTACATGAAAGAGGTGCAGCAACATATGATAAAGTCGGTTGTTTCAAAAGAATATCAGGAACTTCAAAAAGAAATAGTTTTACTTCAAGATAAATGGAAGCAACAGATCAATCCAGAAACGATTATACCAAACCTTGACAAAGCTGCTATGGAAGCTGGTGTGCCTGCTGCTGCATTATCGGCTATTGACTTTGAAATTTCCCTATATTTACAGTGGATAGAGGAAATAATCACCTTGTTAGTCATGAAAAATCCTGAGCTTGAATCAAAGCTTACTGGCATTAACAGTCTGCTAACTGAAGAAACGGCTATCCGATGGATCGAAGAGGCTTTTTCATCCAACCATGTTTACTTTGTTAAGTTTGCAGAAGAAAACGGACTGGAAGAATGGATTCCGCAATTCTTGGCTGAAACCGCACTCCGTACCTATTTACAATTAACTGCAGAAAAAGTCCAAGACGAGATCACTCACGCCATCCCGGGCGCAGGCTGCCCCGTTTGTGGAGAACCAGTCCGCTTAGCTTCATTGAATGAAGATGGAAAGAAGGTAATCCATTGCCCGCGCTGCCTTGCACACTGGAATGCTAAACGCCTGGAATGCGCACACTGTGGCAATGAGGACCATAAAACCATCGAGTTTATTACCATTGAAGGAGATGCTGTTTCTCAAATTCAAGTTTGCGAAGAGTGTAACGGCTATATTAAAATTATTGATACCAGACAATATATTGAAAAACCGTCTGCAGCCTTACTGGATTTAAACTCGATTCATTTGGATTTTGTTGCACAGGAAAATGGCTATAATGCGGTAGGTGTGAAAAAAGAAACACATTAAGAAGGTGCTAAAAACATGAAGGCTGCGGCTATTATTTTATCAGGTGGGAAATCAAGCAGGATGGGCACCAATAAAGCCCTTCTAAAAATAAATGAGAAAACCAACATCGAGAGAATTGTCGATACGCTAAAGTTGTCCTTTAATGATATAATTCTAGTAACCAATCATCCTGAACAGTATCCATTTTTAGGAGTGAAGATGGTCTCGGATATTTATCCCGGTCAAGGACCGCTAGCAGGAGTTCATGCCGGCTTGAATTCTTCCAATCATGATCTAAATTTTATTGTCGCATGTGATATGCCATTTGTTTCAGTCGAACTAGCCGAGGTGCTTGTCCAAAAATGCGGCGACTGTGATGTAGTCATCCCTGTCATTCATGGAGTTCAGCACCCTTTATTTGCTGTCTTCGATAAGAGAGTGACGGATGAGGTCGCAAATAGTATTGAAGCGGGACGACTTCGTATGAAACATCTGCTCGATCATTTAAACGTCCGTTATATAACGGAAAAAGACCTGCAGGAATACAGCAGTTTGGACTTAGAACGTGTCTTTTTTAATATGAATCGCCCAAACGAGTATGAAGACGCCAAAAGGTGGGCTGAAGCGGATGATTTTTCCAGCCTTAACGGGCAGTAACAAGGAAGTACAGGCAGGGGGATAACTGCCCATAAAAGCCCGATTTGTTCAACTAACAATAAGTGGAAAATTTCCACTTATTGAAGTTTCACTATCATAAGGGGGAAGTAGGGAACCATGCAATTTTTCAAAGTGAAAACAGTTGAAGAAACATTTGCCTTAATTGAGGAAAATATTCCAGCCATCAAGCAAACCGAAGTGCGCGTGCTCGAAGAAGCGCTTCATTATATCTTAGCTGAACCAGTGATTGCAAAGGAAAATGTGCCGAGCTTTGATCGTTCAACTGTCGATGGTTATGCTGTTCGTGCCAAGGATACGTATGGTTCTTCTGAATCGATGCCTGGCTTCCTAACGGTAACGGGGGAAGTGAAAATGGGGGAGGTTCCCACGGCAAAAGCAGGCCCAGGTCATGCGGTCTATGTGCCGACTGGCGGGATGCTTCCATTTGGTAGTGACAGCGTTATCATGATTGAGCATTGTGAAGAAGTCGATACGCTGTTAAATACGTACAAGCAGATTGCTCCAGGAGAAAACGTCATCCGTTCTGGGGAAGATATTAAAGAAGGCGAAACGCTGCTTACGGCTGGCACAAAACTTCGCCCACAGGAGTTAGGGGCACTCGCTTCTTTAGGAGTGGCAACTGTAACGGTATTCCGTAAATTAAAAGTCGGTTATCTTTCATCCGGTGATGAAATCGTCCCATATCAAACGGAAACCTTAGCAGAAGGGCAAATTCGTGACATCAACTATTTAACCATTTCAGGATTAGCGAGCGAATGGAATGTGGATGTACTCTATGGCGGAATTGTCCGTGATGATTTTGAAGAGTTTAAACAAAAGGCCCGTGAACTCTATCAACAGGTAGATTGTTTAATCCTTTCCGGCGGAAGCTCGGTCGGCGCAAAGGATTATACCACGGATGTCATCCAGTCGTTAGGTGACCCTGGGGTTTTTGTCCATGGTATTTCGATTAAGCCCGGAAAACCTACGATTCTAGCAATGTCGGGTGGGAAACCGGTGATTGGACTGCCAGGTCATCCAGCCAGTGCAATGATTATCTTTAAGCTGTTCGGCGAGCAAATTTTACGCAAGCTAAAAGGCGAGCGGATAGAACGGAAGCTGGAGCGGGTGTTTGCAAGAATTACGAAAAATATCCCTTCCTCACCCGGACGTTCTGATTATATCCGTGTCCGCTTGTTCGAAAAGGCGGGAGAATGGTGGGCTGAACCGATTATTGGCAAATCCGGCTTGATCACAACCTTAGTCAAGAGCGATGGAATTGTCGAGATAAGTTCAGAAAAAGAGGGAATTTCACAGGGAGATTACGTACCTGTGATTTCATCACGATAAAGGGGACCTAGCAATGAATTATAAAAACTTTAAGCGAAAAATTTATTTAGAAGATAAACCCCGAGCACAAGCTAGAGAAGAAATTCTCGCAGCTCATTCGCTGACCCCTGAAAAGGAAGAAATCGCAACAAGTACCTCCTTGGGCCGTGTGACAGCCGAACCTATCTTTGCACGGGTGTCAATGCCGCATTACCACGCAAGCGCGATGGATGGTATTGCCGTCGTTGCTGAAAGCACCTATCAAGCCCATGAGCAAAATCCACTTCGTTTGAAAAGAGGCGAAGAATTTAGTTATGTCGATACTGGGAATGCGATTCCTTCTCCTTTTAATGCCGTCATTATGATTGAGCATGTCGATATTATTGATGAGGATACGATTGAAATTATCGAACCCGCAACCCCTTGGCAGCATATTCGTCCCATCGGCGAAGATGTTGTTCAAGAGGAAATGCTGTTTCCGCAAGGACATATCTTACGGCCGGCTGATCTCGGTGTGCTCTTAGCCGGGCAGCAAACGGTCATTCCTGTTGCCAAAAAGCCTGTTGTGACGATTATTCCAACCGGCAACGAGCTTGTGGATGCAGATGCAGCTGAACTTGCACCCGGAAAAATCATTGAATTTAATGGTTCCGTCTTTGCAGGCTTTATTCAGGATTGGGGCGGAGAACCGGTGCTTCATCCGATTGTAAAGGACGAACCTGAAAAAATTAAAGAAGTACTTTTAGAAGCAGCTGAGACCTCTGATATCATTGTTATCAATGCAGGCTCATCCGCAGGCTCGAAAGACTACACGGTTCACATTATCGGCGAAATCGGCGAGGTCTTTACCCATGGGGTCGCCGCACGGCCTGGAAAACCAGTTATTTTAGGAAAAATAAATGGCAAAATTGTCGTTGGTGTTCCAGGTTATCCGGTCTCGGCTTATTTGGCACTCGAATGGTTTGTCAGACCGCTAATTTGTAAGTACCTGCAAATTCCCGAACCAAAAAGGCAGACTGTAACTGTTAAGCTGGGGCGCCGGATTGTCTCGTCCATGGGAGCCGAGGACTTTGTGCGTATGAACATCGGCTATGTGAATGGACAATTCGTTGCGAACCCGCTGACAAGAGCGGCAGGCGTGACGATGTCATATGTCAGAGCAGATGGGATGCTAATCGTACCAACCAACATTATTGGCTATGAACAAGGCGATTTCGCCGAAGTTGAATTGCTGCGCCCGCTTGAGGAAATTAAAAACGCAATCGTGTTTTGCGGGAGCCATGATTTGACGATTGACCTGTTGTCGTCCCGATTAAAACGGGTGCGAACAGATATGAAAATTGTCTCCTCCCATGTCGGCAGTATGGCCGGTATCATGGCGATTCGCAAAGGAGAGGCCCATGTAGCCGGGATTCATTTGCTTGACCCAGGTACAAAGGAATACAATCTTTCTTATGTAAGTAAATTTTTAGCCGGCCAAGACGTCGTTCTTTATCCATTTTTAAAAAGAAAGCAAGGCTGGATCCTGCCAAAAGGCAATCCGCTTGGCATTGAAACAGCAGCTGATTTAGCACGAGTACACGCGAATTACGTCAACCGGCAAAAAGGAGCAGGAACCCGGATCCTCTTTGATCTTTTATTGGAAGAAGGGTGCCTGACACCAGACGATATTACCGGTTATGACAGGGAAATGTTTTCACATTTAGCGGTAGCCGCGGAAGTAAACGGGGATGCGCGCGGGGCAGGACTGGGGATTTATCCTGCGGCGAAAGCAATGGGCTTAGACTTTGTCCCTGTCGCGGATGAGGAATATGATTTGCTGATGACGAGAAGCTTTTATGAAAGTGAAAGCGGCAGACTTCTGATTGCCATGATCCAATCGGCTGATTTCATTGCACAGGTTGAAAAAATTGGCGGTTATCAAGTGATCGAAAATGCAGAGCCAAAGTGCTTGCTTAAAGAGGTGTAATCAAAATGATGTATCAGATCTCCAAGGAACCCATCGATATTCAAGCAGTCATTGATAAGGTTGTCCAGCGTGAAGCGGGTGCAATAACAACGTTTATTGGAACCGTCCGTGAATTAACAAAGGGAAAGAAAACGTTATTTTTAATCTATGAAGCATATGAAGCGATGGCTGTGAAAAAGCTAGAGCAGATTGGCCGGGAAATTGAACAGCGCTGGGAAGGCGCATGCGTCGCCATCACCCACCGGGTTGGCCGCTTAGACATTACCGATGTAGCGGTCGTTATTGCCGTATCTACGCCGCACCGTGCTGATTCCTATGATGCCAACCGCTATGCGATTGAACGGATTAAGGAAATCGTCCCAATCTGGAAGAAAGAACATTGGGAAGAGGGCGAAGCGTGGATGGGCAATCAGCTTGAAACGGTCGCCTATCCGAGCGGCAAGCCTGAGGAGAGTGACTTAAATGAATAAGGTCTTATTTTTTGCTCATTTACGTGATGCGGTTGGAGCAGAGTTTCTTTCCGTCGATGCTGGGGGGAAAACAGTGGCGGAGTTAAAGGCAGAGTTATCTGCTAAATATAACCTCCCGAAAATGGACACAGTGATGACGGCGGTCAATGAAGAGTTTGCCGCGAACGATGAAGTCATTCGTGATGGGGATGAAATTGCTTTTATTCCGCCGGTAAGCGGAGGATGATCGCATGAACGAACGGTATTCACGGCAGATCCTTTTTCCGGGGATAAGCAAAGAAGGACAAGCGAAAATTAGCAGCAAGCATGTGCTGATTATCGGTGCAGGGGCCTTAGGGTCAGGAAGTGCGGAGGTGTTGACCCGGGCCGGCGTTGGCAAGCTTACGATCATTGACCGCGATTATGTTGAGGCCAGCAACCTGCAACGCCAGCAGCTCTATACAGAGGAAGATGTGGCTCAAAAGCTTCCGAAAGCGGCTGCAGCCGAAAAGCGTTTGCTCGCGATCAATTCCGATGTTGAAGTGGTTTCGATCATCGGTGATGCTACACCTCAGTTATTGGAAGAGCTGGTAGTGGGCGTTGATGTGATGATCGATGCGACTGATAATTTTGAAACGCGGATGGCGATGAATGATGTCTCGCAAAAATACAATGTTCCATGGATCTATGGGGCCTGTGTTGGCAGCTTTGGGATGACGTTTTCGATGATTCCGGGGAAGACTCCTTGTTTAAATTGTCTGCTGCGTTCCCTTCCGCTTCAGGGGATGACCTGTGATACGGGTGGAATTATTTCCCCGGCAGTACAGATGGTAATTGCCCATCAGACTGCGGAAGCATTGAAGATGTTAGTCGAGGATTGGGACGCAGTGCGGACCTCCTTTGTCAGCTTTGATTTATGGAGAAATCAGTACACAAGCTTGAAGATGTCGAAGGCTAAGTTTGCCGGCTGTTTGTCATGCGGTGAGGATCGGACCTATCCCTACCTCGATCATGAAAATATGACAAAGACGACAGTGCTGTGCGGCCGCGATACGGTCCAAATTCGTCCCTCATCAGTTGGTGAGATCTCATTGGAACGCCTGGCCGGTCAGCTTAGTTCGCTTGGTTATGTGGTCAAGGGCAATCCATATTTGGTGTCGGTCGAGATGGGCGAGGAACGGATGGTCATCTTTCAAGATGGACGCGCCCTTATTCATGGGACCAAGGATTTGACCCATGCGAAGTCAGTTTATCAGCGGATCTTAGGATGAGTTCATGCGCTGGACGCTGTATGGGGACAATAGAAGTAACCCGTACCTATTTTGGTACGGGTTACTTTAGAGGTGCAAACAATTCAATAATACCTTTGAAAAAAGAAAAATATCCCTCATAAAGTCAATGAAGGACAAATCCCCATGGGAAATCGGAAGAAATGTCCTTCATGAAGTCGATGAAGGACAAATTCCCATGGAAAATCAGAAGAAATGTCCTTCATGAAGTCGATGAAGGACAAATCCTCATGGAAAATCGAGAGAAATGTCCTTCATGAAATCGAAGAAGGGCAAATCCTCGTGGAAAGTCGAGAGAAATGTCCTTCATGAAATCGAAGAAGGGCAAATCCCAATTGGGAATCGGAAAATGTCCTTCTTAGCGCCGAAACATATGTGAAATGTCCTGTGAATGAAATAAACCCGTACCTATTTTGGGGTACGGGTTTATTTGTGAGGTATGATTAGCTATTAGATTTTGAGAGATGTACGCAGACTAACATAATAAATGAAATGCCAATTATAGTTAGTACCCATAACCAAGCCAAATGCATATTACCAGAGTCAATGGCAATATAGATAGCTGTGGGGATCGTTTGTGTTTTCCCAGGGATGTTTCCCGCAAACATAAGCGTGGCCCCAAATTCACCTAACGCTCGTGCAAAACTTAAAATTCCACCAGAAATAATTGATTTTAGTGAAAGTGGAATGGTCACTAAAAGAAATAGCTTGAATTCATTCGCCCCATCTACTCGGGCTGCCCCCTCAATATCTTCAGGAATCGCCTCAAACCCGGTCTTGGCGGATTGATACATAAGCGGGAACGCCACAATCGTGGATGCAATGACGGCAGCCCACCAGGTAAACATAACGGGCTGTTCAAACAACCATTCTATCAATTGTCCGATTGGGCTTTGCCTGCCAAATAGAACGATTAACAAAAAACCCACAACAGTCGGGGGTAAAACTAATGGCAAAAGGAATAGGGTTTCAATGAAAACTTTCCCTGTGAATTTTGCATTCGCCATAACCTTCCCTAAAATTAACCCCATAATCAAGACAATGATACCTGAAGTGAAAGCAATCTCTATCGATAGTTTGACTGGAGCCCAAAAGTTGTCTGCCATTGTACTATATTACAGTCCTTTAAATCCATATTTTTTGAAAACTTCCATCGCTTCATTACTGTTTAGATATTCATAGAATAACATGGCTTCATTTGGATGGCTACTAGCCTTGATGATTCCAACAGGATACACGATGGGAGTATGGGTCTTTTTATCAGCAGTTGCTGCGATTTTCACTTTAGTTGAGGTTAATGCATCTGTTTTATAAACTATTCCCGCATCAACATTTCCTGTTTCCACATAGGTAAGCACTTGGCGTACATCCTTGGCATAGACGATTTTCCCTTTAACTGAGTTCCAAATCGTTAAGTTTCCTAGTATCTCTTTCGCATATTCACCTGCTGGGACAGATTCAGGAGTCCCAATCGAAATCTTATCGGCTTTCGTAAGATCTTCAAACGTTTTAATTCCTTTTGTGGATTCCTTTGGAACGACAAGGACAAGCTCATTACCAACCAAATCGACCCCATTTTTCTTTTCAATAAGACCATCTGTCACTAATTGATCGAATTTATCCTCTGCTGCAGAGAAGAAAAGATCGACAGGTGCTCCTTGTGAAATTTGCTGTTGCAACGCTCCAGAAGCGCCAAAGTTATAGTTAATTTTCAGATGACCATGTTCTTTATTAAAATTTGATGTAATTTCAGTCAAGGCGTCTTGCAAACTTGCTGCCGCTGAAATCGTCAATTCGACATTCTTTTCAGGGGCCGCTTGTTTTTCCACTGAGTGCTTTTTACTTTGTTCATTAGCTGAACATCCTGTAAAGACAAGTAAAAACAATAACATTGATAAAAATAATGGATAACCTTTTTTCAATTTGTCTCTCTCTCCTTATAAGTGGTTATATCTAATTATAACTAATTATAATTGGTTATGATATGAAGGAAATCACAAACGGCAATTTTAGTAAGAATATGCTTATTAAAAAATAATAAGATACAATAGAAGGAGGAGGGATGGACATGTCTAAGGAGATTTCCTATACAATTGAAGAAGTATCGCAGCTATTAAAGGTCTCGAAACTAACCATATATGATTTGATAAAAAAAGGGGAAATTCCTGTATTCCGTGTGGGAAGACAGATGCGGATGGATGCAAAGGATTTGGATCATTACATATCTAATAATAAGTCAAATCAGAGCACGACTCCTCCTGCCCAAGAATGGCATCAACAAAGAATGGAACCAAGGGCATCCAAAAACATTGTCATTAGTGGACAAGACATTATTCTAGATATCCTAGGTAAACACATTGAGAAATCTTCCACCTATAAAGCCTTACGTTCCTATTCAGGAAGTTTAAACAGCCTCATTTCTTTATATAATGGTGAATGTGAAATAGTTAGCTTACATATGTTTGATGGAGATACAGAAGAATACAATCTACCTTATGTAAAAAAGATTTTGGTGGGCACTCCTTATATTTTAATCAATCTTGTTTCAAGAAAAGCCGGTTTTTATGTTCAAAAGGGAAACCCGCTCCACATCATGACGTGGGCTGATATAAATCAAGAGGATGTAAAAATCATCAATCGAGAGAAAGGGTCGGGTGCAAGGATCCTTCTCGATGAACAGCTCAGAATACACAATATTTCTTCTAAGAATATAAATGGGTATGAGCACGAAGAGACGAATCACTTAAGTGTTGCTTCTGCTGTCTCTACTGGGATCGCAGATGTAGGAGTGGGAATTGAAAAGGCTGCTAAGATCGTTGGAATAGACTTTGTTCCGTTAATAACGGAACGTTACGATCTAGTTATTTTAAAAACACCTGAAAATGAAAAACTGATTCAAATTGTAAAGGAAACTTTATCTTCTCAGCTGTTTCAATCAGAAATAAACTCACTGGGTGATTATGAAATTTCTCAAACAGGATCCATTATATATGAGACTTTTTAAAAAGGAAATTCGCCGGTTATTGATAGGACAAAATCTGACTTGTTTCACGTGGAACAGTGGGATTTTGTCGAGAGTCCTAACGAATGGTTTGATTTTTCGTAAAAGGAGTCGTACTCGTGTATGATGAGATAATAGTCGAAAATAGAGAGGTAATTTCAAAATGAATATATCCGTCCAAAAACTATTAACGAAAATAGAGGCAGAATTGATGCTGGCGAAAAGCAGCACCAAGGAAGAAAGCTTGCGAGAAAAAGTCTATTCTATTAAAATATTATGCGAGTTGCTGCTAGACGAAAAACCGTCACTGACAAGCGAGGTGACGTTGGCTCCCACGCCATCGGTTCAACCAGCCATCTCCTTTCAGGCGTACCAACAGCCTGTGATGAGCCAGCCAGTCATTCAACAAACACCAACATTACAACAGCCGAAAAAACTTGACATGGAGAACGAAGCCAACGGGGATTCATTGTTTGATTTTTAACAAAAGGCTAAATTAAGGCACATTGTTGATTCAACCACTCTGTTGATTGGAGCGGAAAGCGAAGCGCCTGGAGCGGGAATCAACAGACCAGTTAAACAGAGCTAAAAAATAGGGGGAATTTTTAGATGAAAGCTTTTATCATAGTCGGTGCGATCAACGCCTTCATAGCGGTTGCGCTTGGGGCCTTTGGTGCTCATGGGTTAAAGGATAAATTGGATGCCCATTATTTGGATATTTGGAAAACGGGTGTCACCTATCAAATGTTCCACGCAATAGGGATCATGATTATAGGTCTCCTCATCGGGAAAGTAGCCTCTGCCAGCCCGCAATTTACTTGGGCAGGATGGCTGATGCTGGCCGGTATTATCTTCTTTAGCGGCAGTTTATATGTATTAAGCTTAACAAAGATTGGTATCTTAGGGGCGATCACACCAATTGGCGGTGTCTGCTTCTTAGTAGCCTGGATCCTAATTGTTGTTGGCGCAGTTAAACATTTGTAATTACTTTATGGCATTGGGAGGGGTTCCCGGTGTCTTTTTTTATCGAAAAACAAAAACACCAATTGGCGCACAATTGGTGTTTGCTTGATATGATTTATCTTGGCGGGTAAGTAGCTAACGGTGGAGCACTGCCATATGGATATTCATACTCAATTTCTTCCGAAAATTGGACGTAATCGACCGCGACCATTGGGATGAGGAACCTTGCCCCGGATTGTGGATCGCTCAAGATGACATGATCTCTTCCTGCAGCTTCAATAATCCCTTTAAATTCCTTCGCATTCCATTGATTGTTTCCTTCAAAAGTGGCAAAGACAGTTACCAATTTCCCCTTATTTAACCGTAAGATATTTTCGATGTACGATTGCTCAATTGGCAGCATGCCAGGTGCTTGCGCTGCTGGTGCTGAAGGCGATCCTGATCCTGCCCCGGCCGGTGGGAATTGCGGAAATCCTTGTGCACCAGGTGCCGGATAAAAACTTTGCCCGCCCCCCTGCACCCTTGGATCTCCTTGCTGTTGCCCAGATGCTCCCGGATAAGGCTGAAATCCCTGTGGATTGTAATATTGATTCATCTTTTTCCCTCCTAAAAAATGAATAAAACGAGTGGCCCAACAACCTATTAATACTCCCTACAACCCAAATATGTTCCAACGGGGAAATATAAACTTTTCTGTATTTGAGAGTAGTGGAGTTCTTTCTTAGACTCGCTGTTTAAATAGTATGAGCACAAGGAACGGAATATGACTAGCTAACCGGGTAGAACAGAAAAAAGTCCCCAGCTGAAAACTGAGAACTTTTTAAAAAATTATACATGAAGGAAACTAGCGATCCGTTCTTCCTCTAAAATGTTGCCAACAAAGAAGGAGCCAAATTCTCCGTATCTAGCACTTACCTCATCAAAACGCATTTCATAGACAAGCTTTTTAAACTGAAGGACATCCTCAGCAAACAAGGTGACGCCCCATTCATAATCATCAAAACCAACCGAACCAGTGATGATTTGCTTTACCTTACCAGCGTATGTACGGCCAATCATTCCGTGGCTGCGCATCAAACTTTTACGCTCTGCCATCGGCAGCATGTACCAATTATCGTTACCCTCGCGTTTCTTATCCATTGGATAGAAGCAGACATATTTGGTTTTAGGCAGCGTCGGGTACAGACGGGCTAAAATTTGCGGATTTTGGTAAGGGTCCTCACCTTCAGGCAAGTAATTACTTAGTTCAACAACCGAAACATAAGAATGGGCAGGCACGGTGAATTCAGCCAATCTTGTTTTATTGAATTCGGTTTCAATTTGGTTCAGTTCATCCATCGTCGGACGAAGAATCATCATCATAAAATCGGCTTTTTGCCCAACAATGGTATATAAAGCATGGCTGCCTTCTTTACGTCCCTGCGTCGCATTCCACTCCTCAACTAGACTTAAAAACTCGTGGATAGCTTCCTCTCGCTCATCACTAGGGAGCATTTTCCAAGTTGTCCAATCAACGGTACGGAAATCATGGAGGCAATACCAGCCATCAAGCGTTACTGCTGCTTCACTCATTATAATCACTCCTAAATAATCATTCTTCTTATTTACATTCATACTATATCATAGTTTGACCCAGTGGCGCGCGAATAAACCTTTCGAAACCCTTTTATGGATATTTTTATTATGAAAAGTAAACCATAAACCTTAGCGTGTAATTTTTTGAAAAAATAAACTTTTAGCCGCAGTGAGTGATATCCTTGAAATTTAAAAACGGTAAAGTATGCTAATGAAGTAGGTTTATTAAGGGAGGATTATTGTCGTGAGTGATTTATTTGAAGGATTGAAGCAAAAAGTTTCTGGACGTGATTTGAAGATTGTTTTTCCAGAAGGATTAGACGAACGGATTGTCAAAGCTGCAGGTCGTTTAGCTGCAGAGAAATTAATGACACCGATCTTGATTGGCAACATCGAACAGGTTCAGGCCAAAGCAGCTGAGGTTGGCGTATCGCTCGATGATGCAGAAATTTATGACCCTGCAAGCTATGCAGGCATGGATGAACTTGTGGCAGCGTTTGTGGACCGCCGTAAGGGGAAAGCAACCGAAGAGGATGCCCGCAAAATCTTGCTTGATGAAAACTATTTCGGCACGATGTTGGTGTATTTAAATAAAGCACACGGTCTTGTCAGCGGTGCAGCCCACTCGACTGCGGATACGGTACGCCCTGCCTTGCAAATCATCAAAACAAAAGAAGGCGTCAAGAAGACGTCTGGTGTGTTCATCATGGTTCGTGAGGATGAAAAGTATGTGTTCGCTGATTGTGCGATTAATATTGCACCGGACAGTAATGATTTAGCTGAAATTGCGATTGAAAGTGCGAAGACAGCTAACATGTTTGATATCGAGCCGCGCATTGCGATGCTTAGTTTTTCAACAAAAGGTTCCGCTAAATCTCCGGAAACAGAACGGGTGGCAGCAGCAGTAGAAGAAGCGAAGCGCCGTGACTCATCGCTTGTATTGGACGGAGAGTTTCAGTTTGATGCAGCATTTGTTCCTTCTGTTGCTAAAAGTAAGGCACCAGATTCACCGCTCCAAGGCGATGCGAATGTGTTCATTTTTCCGAGTCTTGAAGCAGGAAATATCGGTTATAAAATTGCGCAGCGCTTAGGCGGCTTTGAAGCGGTTGGACCGATCCTACAGGGCTTAAACGCACCGGTAAATGATTTATCGCGCGGTTGTAACGAAGAAGACGTCTACAAACTGGCGTTAATTACAGCAGCACAGGGGTTATAAGCGTTTGATTTGGGAGGGGCTGGTCCACGGGGGTGGGCTGGCCTTTTTTAGGATAATTTTTCCAAACTTTGTATGAATGTTCGGGCGTTTTGTAAAATTATCATGATTTTCGTAAATAAAGTATAATACTTTGTATAATAACTACTGAATTTTGTCTAAAAAACAATTAAATGAAGTCAAGGAGCCACCCAAATGGAAGGTTTACTACGCCAGCCGCAGTGGCGAATCATCGATCAATCCGCTGTTGGCATTCATTTTCAAGCATTACAATCGTTTGGAACCGATGATACCCTCTGTGCCTCGGTCGGAACGGGAGAGGCACCAGCCACAGCCAGGACCTGGGTGCACTACAAAACATGCGTCCTCGGCATTCAGGATACCAAACTGCCATTTTTACAAGAAGGAATCGAATTCCTGCACGAGCAAGGCTATCAGGCGATTGTCAGAAACTCGGGCGGACTCGCTGTCATTCTCGATGAAGGGGTCCTCAATATTTCGTTGATTTTCCCCGAGGCGGAAAAAGGGATTGATATTAACCGCGGCTATGATGCCATGTGGCAGCTGATTCAGAATATGTTTGCCGACTTTCCGCATCAGATTGAGGCAAGGGAAATAGTCGGTTCTTATTGCCCGGGAAGCTATGACCTTAGTATTGGCGGGAAAAAATTTGCGGGTATCTCCCAGCGCCGCCTTAAAAAAGGGGTGGCTGTCCAGATTTATCTTTGTGTAAATGGCAGCGGCCAGGAACGTGCTGAACTGGTCAGGCAATTTTATAAACTAGCAAAACAAGAAGCAGAAACAAAATTTGCCTATCCGCAGATTGTCCCGGAAGTCATGGCTTCGCTCGCAGAATTGCTTGGCACGGATTTCACGATCGCCGATGTGATGCTCCGTCTATTAAACCAGTTAAAGGAAAATAGTGAATTTTTATATGCAGGGCCATTGAATGAGTATGAACTGTCGTTATTTCCCGGTTATTATCAACGGGTCATTGATCGTAATGAAAAAATTGCCGCCATGTAAAAAAGCCGCAAATCCCACTCGAGTGGATTTACGGCTTTTCTTTTCAAAGAGATGTTGCGCTTTTGCTCTTCTCCCAGTATTTTTATTCCGCGACTTTCTCTAAGTTCCCGTTACGGTCCATTTTGAATTTAGTCGCCGGTCTTTCTTCTTCTTCAAATAACACAAGTTTGCGGGCCCGGTTCATGATCTTCATTAAGGTCTCGTAATCTTCTTGAATCGTTTCGGTATTCTGCTCGAGGCCTTCAATTTTAGCGGACATTTCCTCATTTTGGCGCCTTACTTCAGCCAATTCCCTTTTTAATCTTTCATTCTCACTTTTTAATGCTTCATTTTGCAGATTGGCATGATGGAAGTTTTGCAAGTAAGTAATGACGGAATCAAGCGAAAGTCCAGTTGGATTGGCCTGTCGGTACGTTTGGACTGGTGCTTGAACAGGTGCCTGTGCTTGAAGTGGCGCCTGAGTTTGCATAGCAGCAGGTGTTACATAGCTTTCCTCGGCCATCTCTGCTGTCATATCCGGCAGATCAAACGTAGCTTCGAGCGGCATTTCAACTTGGACCGGCATCGTATCAAAATCAGGTGCTCCAGTGAGCGGCGGGCTATATAATAGCTTTTTCTTGCCGCCTTGCTCTTTTCCTAACACTCTTTGTCTTTGTTTTCGTTGCTTTTTGGCCAATTGTAATGCTTTTTCATAGCGGTGGCGAACGACGGCATTCCATCTGAACCCACAAGCGGCAGAAGTACGATTCAGCTTATCGCCCACTTCTTCAAAAGCATTCAGCTGGGTACTGCCTTCTCTTACATGCCTTAGGACAGTCTCAGCTAAAAGCAAATCATTCTCATCTGTCCATGCATCTTGACGAACTTTCATATGTTCAACTCCCTTTTATAGTTTTTGGATGAACCCGCCAATGAATCTTGACGAGTTTTTAAAAGTTCTAGTCTTAGGATGGACAAGTTTATAAGCCTTTATACCAAAATGGTTGCAAGGATAGTAGATTTTTTTCACGAGTTTAGTAAAGATTGCAACTTGCATTCGAAAACAAGAAATTGTAAAATACCATAGGAGTTAATCGAATGTTTTAAGAAATCCAAGCTGGATAAAATATAGATAGAGAGTGACCAAAGAAAGGGTTGTAACAAATGTCTAATGAATTTCGCGTTTGTGATGATTGTCAGGCCGTGAATCTAAAGACGTTAATTCCTCGGTTGAAAGAACTGGATCCGGATGCTGAAGTGAAAATTGGCTGCCAATCCTATTGCGGGCCTGGCCGGAAAAAGACCTTTGCCTTCGTCAATAACCGCCCCGTTGCGGCACTAACCGAAGAGGAATTAATGGAGAAAGTAAATAAAAAGATAAAATAATCACCTTTGTTGGAGAACACAGGTGATTTTTTTTTCCAAACAATGTCGAAAAATCCTGTAGAATATTGCTGAAAATAGGGTGGTTTTTGGGATATAATAGGAAATATATTAGCAAATGGCATTGGAAGCCCCGCACGCCAGAAGCAAGTTTACGAGGAAGAGGGAAGTCTATGGCCTATTCGGAGGAAAAACTGAGTGAAGAAAAAGTATTTAAAGACCCTGTCCACCGCTACGTTCACGTCCGTGACCTGGCCATTTGGGATTTAATTGGGACGAAAGAGTTTCAGCGCTTACGGCGCATTAAACAGCTCGGAACGACATTTTTAACCTTTCACGGTGCAGAGCACAGCCGCTTCAACCATTCACTAGGTGTCTATGAAATTGTCCGCCGCATCATTGATGATGTGTTTGTAGGAAGGCCGGAGTGGAATAATAATGAGCGCCTGCTAACCCTGTGTGCGGCCCTGCTTCACGACCTCGGACACGGCCCGTTTTCCCATTCCTTTGAAAATGTGTTTGATTTTGATCATGAGGATTTTACCAGGAAGATTATTTTAGGCGATACCGAAGTGAATCAGGTGCTCTTGAAGGTTGGCAAGGATTTCCCTGAAAAAGTTGCCGAAGTAATTGCGAAGACTTCAGAGAAAAAGTTAGTAGTCAGCCTGATTTCCAGTCAAATTGATGCTGACCGGATGGATTACTTGCAGCGGGACGCCTATTTTACGGGCGTCAGCTACGGTCAATTTGATATGGAACGCATCCTCCGGGTGATGCGGCCGCGCGAAGACCAGGTGGTTATTAAAAAGAGCGGAATGCATGCGGTCGAAGATTATATTATGAGCCGCTACCAGATGTATTGGCAGGTCTATTTTCATCCCGTTTCGCGCAGTGCAGAGGTCATTTTGACAAAAATTCTCCACCGCGCCAAGCAGTTGTTTGAAGAAAACTATTCGTTTAAATATGAACCGATCCACTTTACATCGATTTTCAATGAAAAAGTAACTTTAGAAGACTATTTAAAATTAGATGAATCGGTTATTTTATATTATTTTCAAATTTGGCAGGAGGAAGCCGATCCCATTTTAAGGGATCTCTGCCGTCGATTTGTCAATCGCAATCTATTTAAGTTTGCCGAATTTGATCCTGCGAAAGAATACAAAAAACTCGCCGAATTAGGTTCCTTATTTAAAAAGGCCGGAATCGATCCGGAATACTATTTAGTGGTCGATTCCTCATCGGATTTACCGTATGATTTCTATCGTCCCGGGGAGGAAGAGGAACGGCTGCCGATTCATTTGTTGATGCATAATGGGGAACTCCGGGAGCTCTCGAGAGAGTCCGAGATCGTCGATGCGATTTCAGGGAAAAGAAGAACGGACCACAAGCTCTATTACCCGGCCGATTTCCTTCTCGACGACACTGGGGAAAAAGAAGTTAAGAAGCAAATCCGTGCCCTTTTAGAGTTATAGAACGATTAACAATTGGTGCCTGACACCGAATCATGATCTGTTGAAATGGAGTAGGAGATGACGAACGTTGTTAAATGATCACGCGAAGCTGATGCAGGCGGTTATGGTATCCGGTGAGATTATCGGACGAAAGAAGCTGCAAAAGATGATATATATTGCAAAAAAGGTGGCCTTCCCTTTTCATGAGCGGTTCCAGTTTCATTTTTACGGCCCCTACTCAGAGGAATTGACGTTACGGGTCGAAGAGCTTTGTAACATGGGCTTTCTCAATGAAGTGAAGGAGAAAAAGGGTGGCTATTTCCAATATCGCTACTCGCTGACAGAGCCGGGGAAAGAGTTTTTAAGTTTGAATGAGGTCGAGATGCCGTTTTTGCAGGATTGTCTGGTGGATATGAATGACCAGAATGCTAGATTCTTGGAGTTGGTTTCAACGGTTTTATATTTTGATAATCTTCCAAAAGAAGAGGTCATGAACAAGGTGTTTACCTTAAAAGCAAGTCAGCGCTATACCGAAGCGGAAATCGATGAGGCCTATCAATATATCGAAGCGTTAAAAGGGAAAATTCAATAAGATTGTTTTAAACACCACCCAGACTACGGTGCAGTAGTCTGGGTGTTTTTTTTTGACAAAAAGGTGTCAGGCACCTTTGTGAAAATTTCACATGGTGCCTGACACCGGTCGCTTCCGCTTTTTTTTATTGGTCGCTTTTTCTCACGCCGGCAATTCCAAGGTTGTTTTTGCTCATTTCTTCGATCATTACATGGATGGCTTCTTTTGGAGCACCTGTTGTTTCGCTGACGGCTTCAGTTACTTTTGTAACTAATGCACGCTTCTGATCATCAGTACGTCCCTCAAGCATTTTTACGGTAACATATGGCATGTTTTTTTCCTCCATTCAGAGCTTTTAAATTTGATTACTATCTAGCTCCAGCGCCCAACGGCTAGTGGACTTCGCTCTTTTCCCTACGATAAGTCAACATCGAATCACTCCGTTCTCCGTGTTTCCTTTATCTCAGTCAAAGCGCTCTAGTCCATACGCCGCTAAACGGTCGCTTCCGCTTTAAATTTAGTTTTCCACAGTTCGACGAAAAGTGCAATATTCGATGACACGTTTGATTTTCTTTTTTGAAACCGTTTCATGTATACTAAAAGGAATAAATATAGAAAAAATGGAGTCACGGCTAATCCGAAGCGTGCCATCCGTAGTGCTGGAAGGAGATACATGTTGGAGAATTTTCATTTTGCCTATCCGTTAAGTATGATTCCTTATTTGGCGATTACGCTGATGATTGCCTTTACGTTTCACGAATTTGCTCATGCGTTTGTTGCCTATAAATTCGGCGACATGACGGCGAAAAACCAAGGACGCTTGACGCTGAATCCACTCAAGCACCTTGATCCGATTGGAACGATTTTAATTTTTATCGCCGGCTTTGGCTGGGCCCGTCCCGTTCCTGTGAATCGCTTTTTCTTTAAAAAGCCCCGCTTGGCAGGAATTCTTGTTTCCGTTGCAGGTCCGCTTAGCAATCTCATTTTAGCTTGTATAGGCTTTGTTGTCGCGTTCGGATTAAGTCGTTTCGGTGCAACCGCACCAGACAGTTTCTATGATTTTCTCGAAATATTTATCCGGCTCAACATTGTTCTGTTTATTTTTAACCTGTTACCTTTTCCACCGCTCGATGGCTACCGGATTATTGAGGATTTAGCTCCGACCCATGTGCGGGCAAAAATGACCCAATATGAACAATACGGGGCATTGATTTTTTTAATATTGGTTTTTACACCGCTTGATAGATTTACGATTACACCAATTTTCGGGGTGGTAATTCCGTGGGTGTGGGATGGGTTAAGTAATTTTTTTCGAATGTTGTTCTTTTAGGGGGTATAAGTTTTAATGGAAGAAAATAAGAAGAAACTTGGTTTTAATATTATAAAAAGTGACCCAACCGATGGTCACAAGGGCTACGGCAAAGGGGCGCTCAGCCTTGATAATGTTTCACCGGTCATCATTGATGTCAATGCAGGTGAAGCTGAGATTGATGTTGGCGCGATGCATGCCCGCAGCGTCGTCGAAAAAGGGATTAAATTTTTAAAGACGCAAGCTGAGGTCCCGAACGGGAAACCGTATTGGCTCGTTTGGGTAACGATTGACCGCAACGAAGAAGGTCCTTATTACGCTGGGGTTACCGCCTGTTTCATGACGGTTGACCGCGAGATTCGACGCGGCTACAAATCCTTGCCGGAACATGTGAACCGCATGGATAAGTCGCTGAAGCGTCATATTATTGTCGACGAGATGGATGACAATTCGAAAAAGGTGTTAGCCGATTTCCTGCGTAATCATAATGAGGTTTTATGGAACAACTCTACTGATGAGCTAAAAAAGGGTTTATTGTCAAAATAAAAGCTTGTAGTTTTTTTGAAAAATATAGTATCATTAGCAATGTAAAAACGCTATAAAACCAGGACAAGAAGAGCTCCGGAAAATTTTCCGGAGCTCTTCTATTTGGTTAACTCCAAGGCATAATCTTCTTATACCACGGTACTTTTTTGTTCGTACCCCTGTGGTCCCCTGGTGCGGATTCATGATTTTTGAGATGCTCTGTGCAATATTCAGTTGGTTCCGTGCCAGCGACGAAATAAGTGAACCGACGTACCGGGCAATCCTTTGTAGCAAGCTTGCCATTCTCCGGATTGACATAAACCCCTTTGACACCTTCTTTAGGCACTTTAAACGCTTTTACAGGCTTACCTTTTAAGGCTTCTTCCATAAAATTTGCCCAAATATTCTTGGCATACGTTTTTTCAGCAACCAACTCAATGGGTTTGCCCATATCATAGCCGGCCCAAACGGCGGTAACCAGCTGCGGTGAGTACCCAACCATCCAGCTATCCGTCTCCGTGGAGCCCGATTTACCGGCATAGGGCCTTGAAATATCCTTAATAACTGTGCTCCCTGTTACCTTAGCATATCCGTTTAACTTCGGATCAAAAATTCCTGTCAACATTTGCGTCATGACAAAGGCCTTAGCTGGGTCGAGGACCTTTTGCGTGTCATTTTCTTTTTCAAAAATGACGTTGCCATTATAGTCTTCCACTCGCGTAATTAAGGTTGGATTCACCTTTTTTCCACCGTTAGCAAATAGACTATAGGCATTAGCCATTTCAATAACCCGTACACCTGAAGTCCCCAATGCTAGTGACGGAACACGAGCCATTTTTGAAGAGAGGCCGAATTTCTTTGCCGTCTCGATTAACGTCTCTTCTCCTAAAAATAAATGCGTTTTGACAGCAAAAATATTATCGGAGACAGCGAGCGCCTGGGCAAGGGTGATTTCGCCGTCAGCATACTTATTGTTAAAGTTATGCGGCGTATAATCAGGCTGGCCATCATCAAAATGGAAGGTCGTAAATTCACTGCGCATCGTCGAGGATGGCGTAAATCCCTGCTCAAGGGCCGCATAATAAAGAATCGGCTTGATGGTGGATCCTGGCTGCCTTATCGCCTGAACAGCGCGATTAAACGGGCTTTTTTCATAATCCCTGCCACCGACCATGGCTTTGACATACCCGTTTTTAGGATCCATTGCCACGAGTCCGACTTGAATCTCTGATAGATTCGCGACATATTTATGAACTTGACTTTCCGCTGCTTCCTGCTGTTTGCGGTTAAGTGTGGTATAGACCTTCAAACCGCCGAGGGCAATCGTACGGTCATCTAAATGTAATTGATTTTTTAACGCATTTCTGACGGCATCCTGAAAATAAGGGGCGACCTTCACTTTTCGAGTGTTGTGAGCGCCGACGATGGTCAGCGGCTTCATCGATGCATTGATGGCTTCTTTTTTCTTAATATAATGATTCGTTACCATGCTTTTCAAAATAATCGTCTGACGCTGCTTTGCATTTTCCATTGAGGCAAGCGGTGAGTAAATCCCCGGCCCCTTTGGAATTCCTGCTAGCATGCTCGCTTCTGCAAGGTTTAAGTCCTTAGCATCTTTCCCAAAATAATATTGGCTCGCCGCCTGTACCCCATAGGCCCCGTTGCCATAATAAATCGTATTTAAATAGCCTTCAAGAATTTCCTTTTTAGAATAATTCATCTCAATGCGAATCGTATAAAAAGCCTCATGGAGCTTCCGTGTCCACGTTTTATCGTGTTCAAGAAATAGATTTCGGGCATATTGCTGGGTGATCGTGCTGGCACCCTGTACTTTTGAAAAGGCTTGAATATCGGCTAAGACCGCACCGGCAATCCGCTTATAATCAAAGCCATGATGCTCGTAAAAATTTTTATCCTCAATGGAAATGGTAGCAGCAACCACATCCGGGGAAATATCCTTCAACCGGGCCCAATACCGTTTTTGGCCGCTATTGCTTTCGCCAATCAACGCCCCATCATCGGCGAAGAATAGGGTCGATTGCGGTACCGCGAGCGGAGGCGCGCCGAGAATTTTTGCATAGGCAAGAATACCGAGGAAGAGGATGAGCAGGCAAATCATGCCTATCAAACTGAGGATAATCACTGCTCGCAAATATTTAATCGTCTTCCGAAACCCTTGATCCGTCATGATTTCCACTACTATCACCTCACTAGAAAAGCGGAAGCGCCTTGGTCAGCCCCGACAAGCGCTGGAGGTCCTGACGGTGAAGTCGTTCTTTGACTTCATCGACAGGACCGAAGCGACCTCGAGGGGCTAGGCGCTGCAGCTAGACCCCGCATTTCCAAATTTTGAAAAAATAGATAGTAATAGTATTGAAAAAATAGAACCTTTTTAAACATTTAATGCATGATTTATTTAAATTTTGCTAGACTTTTTGGTGTGTTTGTAATTCAATAGTTTGGGTACTATAAAATTGAAGTGTAATCACTAGAGGTCTAAATAGGATGAAGTGAAAGGAAGATGTACATGTCCATTTGGTTTACAGAAAAGCAAACGGAAAATTTCGGCATTACCATGAAAGTAAATAAAACCTTACATACAGAACAAACTGAGTTTCAAAAGCTGGATATGATTGAAACCGAAGAGTGGGGCAACATGCTTTTATTGGACGACATGGTCATGACGTCTGTCCGCGATGAGTTTGTTTACCATGAAATGGTCGCACATGTTCCTTTATTTACACACCCAAATCCCGAAAATGTGCTAGTTGTCGGCGGCGGCGATGGCGGTGTGATTCGTGAAGTGCTGAAGCATCCAAGTGTGAAAAAAGCGACGCTTGTTGATATTGATGGTAAGGTCATTGAGTACTCAAAGAAATTCCTTCCGGAGATTGCCGGTATGCTAGATGATCCGCGCGTCGATGTTCAGGTCGATGACGGATTCATGCATATTGCAAACAGCGAAAATGAGTATGATGTGATCATGGTTGACTCGACCGAGCCTGTCGGACCAGCTGTTAACCTTTTTACCAAGGGATTCTATGCAGGAATTTCAAAGGCATTGAAAGAAGACGGAATCTTTGTGGCGCAGTCGGATAATCCGTGGTTCAAAGCGGATTTAATTCGTAACGTTCAACGGGATGTGCGCGAAATCTTCCCGATTACTCGTTTGTATGTAGCGAATATTCCTACGTATCCAAGCGGATTATGGGCATTCACGATCGGTTCAAAGAAATATGACCCATTAGAAGTAAGCGAAGACCGCTTCCACGAAATCGAAACCAAATACTATACAAAAGAACTGCACAAAGCGGCATTCGTATTGCCGAAATTTGTAGGGGATTTGTTGAAGTAACCAGTCTTAATGACCGAACTCAAGGAAAATGTGCTCGCTCGGTCACATAGAAGATAGATTTTTTAAATACTCAAAGAGTCAATAAATAGAAAGTGGGGATACATAGATGCGTTTTGATGAGGCGTATGCAGGGAATGTGTTTATTAAGAGTCATTCGAATTTTGAGGAGAGTCAGGTTGTCCTGTACGGGATGCCGATGGATTGGACGGTTAGTTTTCGTCCGGGGTCACGGTTTGGTCCGGCCCGTATCCGCGAGGTATCGGTTGGTTTAGAAGAGTACAGTGCCTATCTTGACCGTGAGCTTGAGGATATTAAGTATTATGATGCCGGCGATATTCCACTTCCGTTCGGTAATCCGCAGAAGAGCATCGACATCATTGAAGACTTTGTCGATCAAGTCCTTGCTGCTGGCAAGTTCCCGCTTGGTATGGGTGGCGAGCATCTTGTCTCGTGGCCAGTGATGAAGGCTATGTATAAAAAGTATCCGGATTTAGCGATTATTCATTTTGACGCCCATACGGATTTGCGTGAGGAATATGAAGGCGAGCCACTATCGCACTCGACTCCAATCCGCAAAATTGCGGAACATATTGGGCCAAGCAACGTCTATTCGTTTGGAATTCGTTCGGGAATGAAGGAAGAATTTGAGTGGGCGAAGCAAAATGGGATGCATATCTCGAAGTTTGAGGTGCTTGAGCCGTTAAAGGAAATCCTCCCGACGCTTGCTGGGCGTCCGGTTTATGTGACGATTGATATCGATGTCCTCGACCCAGCGCATGCACCTGGAACAGGGACGGTGGATTGCGGCGGTATCACCTCGAAAGAGCTGCTTGCGTCCATCCATGCGATTGCTCGTTCTGAAGTAAACGTGGTCGGCGGCGACTTGGTTGAGGTTGCGCCAATTTATGATCCTTCCGAGCAAACCGCCAACACTGCTAGCAAGCTAATCCGTGAAATGCTGCTTGGCTGGGTGAAATAAATGCGGTGACTGACACCATCGATGTTGCTAGGTGAAATAAATTTCGGTGCCTGACACTTTTGTCGTCAGGCATTTTTTGATTTGTGCCCCGGCAATGTTTATAATAGAAAAAGTATGCATTAGCGCAGTTACGTCAATGATTAGGACTAGAACGATTCCGAAGAATTATACTGAGTTCCTTTTTAAAAAAGAAAAAAAGGAAGTGTCATTAGGTTTGTCTATGACTGAAATTCCGATGAAAATTAATGTGAAGACGACGATTCATCAGCAGGGTGGCAAGGAAGTCTATGAGCTGGCAGTGTTTGGCCGCTATCTTGAAAAGGATGGGGCTTCGTTTCTTAAGTATGAAGAGGTACAAGATGAGGGCAGCATACGGACGATTGTGAAGGTGTCAGGCGATGAGGCGTTGATCTTGCGTGGTGGTGCAGTTAAGATGCGCTTGCCATTTCGGTTGCATAAGAAGCTTCGCGGCAGCTATGAGATGCCATTTGGAACCTTTGAGATTATCACGCTGGCCAAACGGATTGATCATTCTGATGGCCTGATTGACATCCTTTACGATTTTACGATGCAGGGCAAGCCTGCCGGTACATACCATTTGGAAATTACCTTTCAGGAGGATAAAAATGAACATAGTTGAACAAGTACAAAGTAAGTTAAAAGAAGAGATTCATGCGGCGGTGCTGAAGGCGGGGCTGGCCTCGGAAGAGCAGATTCCCGTTGTGATTCTTGAGACGCCGAAGGAGAAGGCGTTTGGTGATTACTCGACGAATATGGCGATGCAGTTGGCTCGTGTTGCGAAGAAGGCGCCAAAGGTAATTGCGGAGGCGTTGATTGCAAATATCGACCGGACGAAGGCTTCAATTGAAAAGATCGAGCTTGCGGGGCCGGGATTTATCAATTTTTATATGAATAATAGTTATTTAACCGAGCTGATTCCGACTGTTCTTACAGCGGGCGATCAGTACGGCGAGACGCAAGTAGGCGGCGGCCAAAAGGTTCAGGTCGAGTTTGTATCGGCCAATCCAACAGGGGACTTGCACCTTGGACATGCCCGCGGTGCGGCGGTCGGTGATTCACTTTGCAATATCTTGGCAAAAGCAGGCTACGATGTATCAAGAGAATACTATATTAATGACGCGGGTAATCAGATTAATAATCTCGCCTTGTCAGTCGAGGCACGCTATTTCCAGGCAATTGGTTTGGAAAAAGACATGCCGGAGGGCGGTTACCATGGGACGGATATTATTGGGATCGGTAAGACGCTGGCGGAGGAATATGGCGACAAGTATGTACATGTAACTGAAGACGAACGCCAAGAATTTTTCCGTGAATACGGTTTGAAATATGAAATGGCGAAGTTGAAGCAGGACCTAGAGGATTTCCGGGTTGGCTTTGATGTCTGGTACTCGGAGACCTCACTTTATAAAAATGGAAAAATTGATGAGGCACTAGAGGCGCTGCGTGCGAGCGGTTATGTATATGAGGAAGACGGCGCAACGTGGCTCCGTTCGACCGATTTTGGCGATGACAAGGACCGGGTGTTAATTAAGCAGGACGGTTCGTATACGTATTTGACGCCGGATATTGCTTACCATAAAGACAAGCTCGCCCGCGGCTTTGAGAAGCTGATCAATATTTGGGGAGCGGATCATCATGGCTATATCCCCCGGATGAAGGCGGCAATTCAGGCGCTCGGGTATGACCGCGAGGCACTTGAGGTAGAGATTATTCAGCTGGTACATCTGTATAAAAATGGCGAGAAGATGAAGATGAGTAAGCGGACTGGTAAGGCCGTCACGATGCGTGATTTGGTTGATGAGGTCGGCCTCGATGCGACGCGTTACTTCTTTGCGATGCGCAGCTCAGATACGCATATGGATTTTGATTTGGACTTAGCGGTATCGGAGTCGAACGAAAATCCGGTTTATTATGCTCATTATGCCCATGCGCGGATTTCCAGTATCTTGCGTTCGGGTGAGGAGCAGGGTGTTCGTGTCGATGCAGATGCGGATTATTCCTTGGTGTCGTCAGAAAAGGATATGGATTTATTGAAGAAGATTGGCGAGTTCCCGGCAGCCGTAGGGGAGGCCGCACTGAAGCGCGTCCCGCACCGGATTACGAACTATATCATAGAATTGGCGTCGACGTTCCATAGTTTCTATAATGCCGAAAAGGTGCTCGACCTTGCTAATGTCGAGCGCACGAAGGCCCGCCTTGGATTGGTGCGGTCAGTACAGATTACACTTCGTAATGCGCTTGCGTTGATTGGGGTTTCGGCTCCTGAAAAAATGTAAATAATAATATGAGCGGCTCCCTTACTTGGTTAAGGGGGCTTTTTCATATGGATAAATTCCTATGCTTTTCCATATATATGAATAGTACTGAGTAAAAGGTAAATACTAGTAGGGAACTTTGACTGAGGAGTGGATGAAACAAATGAATGTGGGAAGAGCGAAGGAAATCGTAGACTCTGCTGAAATGTTTTATGTGACCTATGAGGGAACGCCGGTAATTATTCAACATGTTGATGAATCGGCACAAATGGCGCGAATATACTCAAGAACAGATCCTGACAATGAGCGTGAGGTTCCAGTGCTAAATTTAATTGAAGAATAGGAAAGAGTCTTCGAGGTGATTCGAAGACTCTTTTCTATATCGTCAGGCGATACGCCAGTTATTTAACATCAACTGCACCGCCGCTCATGCGCTTAAATCCACGAATTCGGCTTAAATCTTCGATTAATTTTAATGCAGCTTGGTCCTTAGCTTTAGCTTCAATCATGAAATCAATATCGGCCCCGATTTCGCGGAGTATCTTCAAAAACGGCAGGATAAACTCCGGGTCGACAAAATCTGCATGGGAGCGAAATTCCTTCTCATTTTTGGGGGAGGAAATATGAACCTTTGGGATGTGGCGGGCATGGTTCCATGTCTGAAAAATCCGCGGCAGCAATTCCTCCAGCCTCGTTTCGCACAGATTAGCCATATGGTGATGATAGTCGAAAACAAACGGAATCGATTCCTTTTCACAGGCAGCTAAGGTTTCTTCTGCATTGTAGGTTTTATCATCATTTTCCAGCGTCATCACGTGTTTAATCTCAGCGGGCAGCTTAGTCAAGTTTTGATGGAACCGGGGTAAGGTTTGCAGTTTATCACCGTAGGCACCGCCGATATGGATATTAATCAGACCCTCCCGCTCGAGCCCCATCGCTTCAAACATTCGATAATGGTAGCTCATGTCGATGACGGCATTATCAGTAATTTTCGTTTGCGGTGAGGTAAACAAAGTAAATTGATTCGGATGAAAGCTGACCCGCAAATTTTTCCGTTTCACCAATTCACCAAGTTCTTGCCATTCAGTGCGAAACGGAGTAACAAAGTCCCAATTCACTTCAGGATGGGTCGCGAGCGGGACAATCGAACTGGACATCCGGTACAATTCAAGTTGATGAGCAATATTGTAGTACAGCATCCGGAGCGTGTGATCCAGATTTTGCTTCGTCACCTGAAGCAGTTTTTCCGCCCGTTCCTCGGGGCTTAACTGTTGATATCGGGTAAACGTCAACGACTTAGCGGGAGAAGCATCCCATAAACTAATCGCATGCGACACATAACCAAACCGAATCTTCATAAACAAACTCCTTACTTATAAAAAATAAGAAACAATAGCAGCGATGAATTCTTTGATGGAGCGGACTGGGTTCAGTTTGTTCAATTCAGCTAAGGTTAGGCGTTCGGAGTCATTAATGTCCTTTTTTAGAACATCGACCAAGCGCTGAATAAAGGCTGGGTCATAAATATAGCAATTGATTTCCTTGTTTAAAAACATACTTCGTTTATCAAAATTGGCGGTGCCGATGTCACAGATCTTGTCATCAATGACGAGCGTTTTTGCATGATAAAAGCCCTTTTTATATTGATAAACCGTTGCCCCGGCTCGAAGCAGTTTCCGTAAATAACGGAACGAAGCTTCTTGGACCAGCATATGGTCAGCAGTAAACGGGACAATGATGGAAAGTTGCACCCCGCGCTTTAGGGCCGCAAGTAATTCCGCCAGAATTTGATTACTTGGAATAAAATATGGAGACCCGATGATCATTGAGCGGTCCGCTTGCCTGATCAAGCGCAGATAGTTTTGCTCCAGATGGCGGGCCTCCGTTGGCATAAATTGATGGCGGACCTCTCCACCTTCTAGGGCCGGAAAATAGGCCGAATCCGATTGAAGATTCCCCCCTGCATACTCAGCCCAATCAATCAGAAACTCACTTTGCAAAAAATTGACGCTCGGGCCGGTGATTTTTAAATGGTAATCCCGCCAGATCCCCAAGGATGGCTCCTCGTCGATATATTCCTTGCCGACGTTGAAGCCGCCAAGATAACCAATTTCTCCGTCGATAATCGAGATCTTTCGATGATTTCGAACCTGTGAAGAATAAAAAAGGTAGGGGAGTTTAATGGTATTGCTGTAAGCAAATTGAACACCCGCCGCCCGCAAAGCCTTAACGGCTGCCTTCTTCACTTTCCAGCTGCCAAGGCGGTCAACAAGAAGTCGAACTTCCACACCGTTCCGGGCCTTTTCTTTTAAAATAGAGAGAAACTCCTGACTTACGCAATCGTCTTTGACAATATAAAAGAGGACATGAATATGCTTTTTGGCGTTCCTTAGTTCATGGAAGTAGTCGGCGAATAACTTTTTTCCGTGCGTGAAAATATCGAAGTTACCATGAATGATGGCTGTTTCATTTCTACTGACAATGGAAAGATGCTTCTTTTTACCTAATTGAAAATCTAAGACTAGCCATAAAAGGATGAGAATTAAAAGTACACTCGAAACGAATGCAAAAGTCATCAGAAATCTTTCCTCCATTCAGTTTATTTAGTTTTTCCGAAAGGGGTCATTTCTATAAGTTGGACAAACTTTTAAAAAATCATTTGACTGAATGCTCATTCATCATATAATAGAGTTAAGTGTAGATTCTGAAAATTAATTATTTTCTAGAAGTTAATAGAAAGGAGCATTTGTATGAATGGGTTATTATGGGTCAACTTGATTGCGTTTCTTGCTGTAACCGCTTACGCGATCAGTTTGTTTGTCTATGTGGTGAAAACGCGGATTGAATTTATTAAACTCGGGAAAAAGGTCGAGTTTGATAACAATGTCAAAGAGCGCCTCCAAAAAATTTGGGTCAATGTGTTTGGCCAAAAGAAACTGCTCAAGGATAAAAAAAGCGGGGCCATGCATGTCATGTTCTTCTATGGCTTTATCCTCGTCCAATTTGGCGCCATTGATTTTATTATCAAAGGGATTAAACCGGGGGCACACTTGCCGCTTGGACCCCTGTATGCAGGGTTCACGTTTTTCCAAGAGCTTGTCACATTGATGATCTTAGTAGCGGTTATTTGGGCTTTTTATCGCCGCTATGTGGAAAAGTTAGTCCGTCTAAAGCGGAATTTTAAATCAGGTCTTGTCCTAATCTTTATCGGCGGTTTAATGCTTTCTGTGTTACTTGGCAACGGTATGTCGCTGATCTGGCACGGGGAAGAAACTGCCTGGACTGAACCAATTGCTTCGGTTATTTCGCTGATTTTTTCAGGAATTGGTGAAACGGCCTCGATTGTAATTTTCTACATCGCTTGGTGGGCACACCTTTTATTCCTGTTAACGTTCTTGGTGTATGTACCGCAGTCCAAGCATGCACACTTAATTGCCGGACCGGCGAATGTTTATTTTAACCGGTTAGAAAAAGCAGGGAAATTGACAAAGGTTGACTTTGAGGATGAATCCCAAGAAACGTTTGGAGTAGGAAAAATAGAAGACTTCACGCAGCACCAAATGATTGATTTTTATGCCTGTGTGGAATGCGGCCGCTGTACCAATATGTGTCCGGCAACGGGAACAGGTAAAATGCTGTCGCCCATGGACTTAATCGTGAAACTTCGCGACCACTTAACAAATCACGGCGCTGTGGTTACTTCGAAACAGCCGTGGGTGCCAACGCTTGCGTTTGCGAATACGAAGGGAAATCAACTGGCGCTTGCATCTGCAGGTCAAGGTGCACAGGAATCCGCTGCTGCGCTTGTCTACAGCCCAAGCTTGATTGGCGACGTCATTACCGAAGAAGAAATTTGGGCCTGTACGACGTGCCGAAATTGCGAAGATCAATGCCCGGTTATGAATGAACATGTGGATAAAATTATCGACCTGCGTCGTTATTTAGTGTTAACCGAAGGGAAATTGGACGCTGATGCACAGCGGGCGATGACGAATATCGAACGCCAAGGCAATCCTTGGGGCTTGAACCGGAAAGAACGTGAAACTTGGCGCGAGGCCCGCGAGGATGTTCATGTTCCAACTGTAAAGGAAATGAACAAGGCGGGAGAAGAATTCGAATACCTCTTCTGGGTGGGCGCAATGGGCTCCTACGATAACCGCAGCCAAAAGATTGCTTTATCGTTTGCGAAGCTGCTGAACGAAGCAGGCGTGAAGTTTGCGATTCTTGGCAACAAAGAGAAAAACTCTGGCGATACACCAAGACGTCTCGGCAACGAATTCTTGTTCCAAGACTTGGCAACGAAAAATATTGAGGAATTTGAAAAGGCGGAGGTCAAGAAAATCGTCACGATTGACCCGCATGCCTATAATATTTTCAAAAATGAATACCCTGATTTCGGCTTAACGGATGTCGAGGTGTTCCATCATACCGAGGTTCTTTTTGAACTGGTTCGTGATGGCAGGCTTGTGCCAAAACACGCAGTCAATGAAACGATTACCTTCCACGATTCCTGTTACTTAGGCCGTTACAATGATGTTTATGATGCCCCGCGTGAGATTCTTAAGTCGATTCCAGGCGTGAAGCTGATTGAAATGGAGCGAAACAGAGAGAAAGCGATGTGCTGTGGCGCAGGCGGCGGCTTGATGTGGATGGAGGAAGAAACCGGCCACCGTATTAACGTAGCAAGAACGGAGCAGGCCCTTGCTGTCAATCCATCGGTGATCAGTTCCGGCTGTCCGTATTGCTTAACGATGCTCTCAGACGGCACGAAGGCAAAAGAGGTCGAAGAGAAGGTTTCCACCTACGATGTGGCGGAATTACTTGAGAAAGCAGTTTGTGGTGAAGTGGCTTAGTTTTTGATATGGAGCAGAGGTTGATTTGTTTACGTATTCATAAAATTTTAAAAATTTGTGTAAATTATTTCAACTTCTGCTCATTTTTATGTAGAATAGGATATATAGAGTAAAACGCTTACATTTACGTTTATTAATAAAAGCAGGTGCCTGCGTTTCTTTTTTGGTTTCTGCCCGAGCGAGCGTTCAGTCGTGGCCATTTTTTTACCATAGTTTGCCTGAAAATTATGAAAAGGGAGAGTGTCTTGAATGGGGAGAACAGTTATTTTAAGTGGAGTTAGAACGCCATTTGGAAAATTAGGAGGAGCATTAAGCAGCCTTACCGCTTCACAGCTAGGAGGAATTGCTGTCAAAGAAGCATTGATCCGTGCAGAAGTGAAGCCTGGAGATGTTCAGGAAGTCATCCTCGGAACGGTTTTACAAGGGGGACAGGGACAAATTCCCTCACGCCAAGCTTCCCAACATGCTGGACTGCCATGGGAAGTGAAAACGGAAACGATTAATAAGGTTTGTGCGTCTGGAATGCGCAGTGTCACCTTGGCCGACCAAATCATCCGTGCCGGCGATGAGGAAGTGATTGTCGCAGGTGGAATGGAATCGATGAGCAATGCCCCATATATTCTCCCTAAAGCACGCTGGGGTTTCCGAATGGGCGATGCGCAGGTCAAAGATTTAATGATTCATGACGGTTTGACTTGCAGCTTTACCGGCGCTCACATGGGCACTTACGGCAACGTATCGGCTGCCGATATGGAAATTAGCCGCGGGGCACAGGACGAGTGGGCATTGCGAAGCCACAAGCTTGCTGTTGCCGCAATCGAGAGCGGGAAATTTGCTGAAGAAATCGTGGCTGTTGAGGTGCCGCAGCTAAGAGGAACTGCCGTTGTTGTCGAGCATGATGAATCACCGCGGAAGGATACGTCCCTTGAACGGCTGTCTAAATTAGCCCCAGTATTTAATTCGACCGGTACAATTACAGCAGGGAATGCCCCTGGGGTCAATGACGGTGCGGCTGCCCTCGTGTTAATGAGTGAGGAGCGCGCCCATCAAGAAGGTCGTGTCGCTGAAGCGGTGATTGTTGGCCATGCCGCAGTCGCTGTGGAAGCGAAGGATTTCCCGAAAACACCTGGACTTGTTATTAATGAGCTGTTAAGAAAAACAGGAAAAAGCTTGGCGGAAGTGGACTTATTTGAAATCAATGAAGCTTTTGCTGCAGTGGCATTAGTAAGCGGAAAAATTGCCGGACTGGACCCAGAAAAGGTCAATGTTAATGGCGGTGCAGTTGCCTTAGGTCATCCGATAGGTGCCAGCGGGGCACGGATTATCCTTACATTAATGCACGAGTTAAAGCGTCGCGGTGGCGGGATTGGGATTGCAGCGATTTGCAGCGGTGGCGGTCAAGGGGATGCCGTGATGATTGAGGTTCCACGCGGATAATTAATAGTTTTCAAGTTTAAAAGACTGTGAGGATTATCCATATATTGGCTAATTGTACAAAACACGTTGATTTTTGTACAAAACAATTAAAAAAATACACAAAACCTATTAAGAATTGAACAAAACTTGGTGAAATTTGCACAATGCATCTTTGAAATTCAACAAAAGTCATTTTTGAAAAATCACCAAAGTAAAAAAGTATAAAAAAATCAAGGTCGGACTTGTTCCGACCTTGCTACGGAGGGGAAAAAATGAAGATTTCAAAGCTTATGGTCATCGGTGCCGGTCAAATGGGCTCCGGGATTGCTCAAGTATGTGCCCAGGCCGGTTACAAGGTCATCTTAAATGATTTAAAGCCCGAATTTGTGGAACGCGGCTATGCCGGAATCAATAAACTACTAACACGGAACGTTGACAAAGGACGCCTCACGGAAGAGCAAAAACAGGACATTCTCGGTAATATCACTACTTCCACCAACCTTAAGGATGCCAGTGATGTCGACCTCGTCATTGAAGCGGCCGTTGAAAATATGGCTATTAAAACAAACATCTTTGCCCAACTCGATGAAATTACCCCAGCTCATACAATTCTAGCAAGCAATACCTCATCACTGCCTATCACCGAAATTGCGGCGGCAACCAAGCGTCCGGAAAAAGTCATCGGTATGCATTTCATGAATCCCGTCCCAGTCATGAAGCTCGTCGAAATTATCCGAGGGCTTGCGACGGCTGACGAAGTGTACCAAGTCATTGAAGATATGACAAAAACCATAAGCAAGGTACCCGTTGAAGTCAACGACTTCCCCGGTTTTGTTTCAAACCGGATTCTCATGCCAATGATTAACGAAGCGATATATACGGTTTACGAGGGTGTAGCCACGAAGGAAGCGATCGACGAAGTGATGAAGCTCGGCATGAACCACCCAATGGGGCCGTTAACCTTGGCAGACTTTATCGGCTTAGATACTTGTCTTTATATTATGGAAACGCTTCACCAGGGCTTTGGCGACGACAAATACCGTCCGTGCCCGCTTCTTCGCAAATATGTAAAAGCAGGCTGGCTCGGTAAGAAAACAGGACGCGGCTTTTATACATACCAATAAACTTAGTTTCTTCGAAAAAGGGGTCGTGATGATGATGAGTACCACGATATTACATTCCTCCAAAGGGGAGACCACCATGAATCTGACATTCACCGAAGAGCAAGAAATGATGCGGAAAATGGTTCGCGATTTTGCCAACAATGAAATTGCGCCATTTATTGAAAATATGGAAAGAGGAGAATTCCCGCGTGAAATCCTCCGTAAAATGGGCGAACTTGGCCTGATGGGGATTCCTGTACCGGAAAAATACGGCGGGTCTGCAATGGACTTCACCTCCTATATTATTGCCATTAATGAGCTATCCAAAGTCAGTGCGACGGTTGGAGTGATTTTGTCTGTCCATACCTCGGTCTGCACGAATCCGATTGTCTATTTTGGCACCGAAGAACAGAAGAACAAGTACGTACCGAAGCTTGCGTCAGGGGAGTACCTCGGGGCATTTTGCTTAACCGAGCCGAGCTCCGGTTCAGATGCAGCCAGCTTAAAGTCACGTGCGGTTAAGAAGGGCGATCATTACGTCATCAACGGCTCGAAGGTGTTCATCACGAACGGCGGCGAGGCCGATGTTTATATTGTTTTTGCAAAAACGAATCCAGAACTGGGCAGCAAGGGGATTTCCGCGTTTATTGTTGAAAAAAATACCCCTGGTTTTATCGTCGGTAAGGATGAGAAGAAAATGGGTCTGCATGGATCAAGAACCGTTCAGCTCACCTTCGAAGATATGCATGTCCCAATAGAGAACCTGCTCGGTGCGGAAGGCGAAGGTTTTAAAATCGCGATGGCCAACCTTGATGTCGGCCGCATCGGGATAGCCACCCAAGCACTCGGGATCGCCGAGGCTGCGCTGTCCACCGCAACCACGTATGCAATGGACCGTCAGCAATTTGGCAAACCTATCGCCCGCCAACAAGGAATTGGTTTTAAGCTTGCGGACATGGCGACCAGTGTAGAAGCTGCGAAACTGTTAGTCTATCGTGCTGCCTACCTTCGAACCCATGGCCTGAAATGTACGCTAGAGGCATCAATGGCGAAATTATTCGCGACCAAAACAGCAGTCGAGGTCACAACCGAAGCGATTCAAGTCTTCGGCGGCTACGGATACACTGAGGATTATCCAGTCGAGCGCTATTTCCGCGATGCCAAAATTACCGAAATTTATGAAGGTACCAGTGAAATTCAACGGATTGTGATCAGTAAGCATTTATAAAGAAAAGCGGAAGCGCCCGATTAGCGGCGTATGGACTGGAGCCCTTTGACTGAGATAAAGGAAACACGGAGAGCGATAGCGCATCCGTGCTTGACTTATCGTAGGGAAAAGGGCGAAGTACACTAGCCGTTGGGCTGCTTGCGCTAGACAGCAATCTAAGTTCAAATCTTAATCTTTTTTAATATACTTTCATTCAAATAGGGGGACTTGAAATGAACTTTAAATTATCTGAAGAACATGAAATGATTCGGAAAATGGTTCGTGATTTTGCACGCAATGAGGTCGCACCGACCGCAGCCGAGCGGGATGAGGAAGAGCGCTTTGACCGCGAGATTTTTGACAAAATGGCGGAGCTTGGCTTAACCGGAATTCCGTGGCCGGAAGAATACGGCGGGATTGGCAGCGATTTTCTTGCTTACTGTATTGCCGTCGAAGAATTGTCCCGTGTGGACGCATCGACAGGCGTGATGCTGTCAGCCCACACTTCCTTAGCCGGCTGGCCGATTTACAAATTCGGAAATGAAGAACAAAAGCAAACCTATTTGCGCCCATTAGCAGAAGGAACGAAAATTGGTGCTTATGGCTTAACAGAGCCCGGCAGCGGTTCTGATGCCGGCGGGATGAGAACGACCGCTCGCTTAGAGGGTGATCACTACGTCCTGAACGGTTCGAAAATATTTATTACAAATGGCGGTGTGGCTGACATTTATGTCGTGTTTGCGCTAACCGATCCAACAAGTAAACAAAAGGGCACGACTGCTTTTATCGTCGAAAGCGACTTCCCAGGCTTCTCGGTTGGAAAAAAAGAAAAGAAACTCGGCATTCGTTCCTCACCAACCACGGAAATTATTTTTGAAGATTGCAGGGTTCCCGTTGCAAACAGACTCGGCGCAGAAGGCGAAGGCTTTAAGGTGGCGATGATGACCCTTGACGGCGGCCGCAACGGCATCGCAGCCCAAGCGGTCGGGATTGCACAAGGTGCGCTTGACGCGGCGGCAGATTATGCGAAGGAACGCCACCAATTTGGCAAACCAATCCTAGCCAATCAAGGCATCGGCTTTAAGCTTGCCGATATGGCAACAGGGATTGAGGCGGCCAGATTATTAACCTATCAAGCGGCGTGGCTGGAGTCACAAGGTCTGCCGTACGGCAAAGAATCGGCCATGTCGAAGTTGTTTGCCGGCGATACGGCGATGAAGGTGACAACCGAAGCGGTTCAAGTCTTTGGCGGTTACGGCTATACGAAGGATTATCCAGTCGAGCGCTTTATGCGCGATGCAAAAATCACGCAAATCTACGAGGGCACGCAAGAAATTCAACGTCTTGTTATCTCACGGATGATCACGAAATAAGGCGGTTAGAGAATGATGAAAAAACGGGAAGTACTGGCTTCTGTAAAGGATGAACGCTTGATCCAGAAAAGGCGTGATCAAATGATCAAAGGGGCCGTCACCCTTTTTAAGGAAAAAGGATTCCACCGGACAACAACAAGGGAAATCGCTAAAGCGGCCGGTTTTAGCATTGGGACCCTTTACGAATACATCCGCTCCAAGGAAGACGTGCTTTATCTCGTCTGTGACAGTATCTACGATCATGTTCGTGAACGCCTCGAGGAGGACCTTCAGCAGAACATCGGCACCCTTTCTAGTCTGAAGCTAGGGGTGGGGCATTATTTCCGTGTCGTGGATGAGATGCAGGATGAAGTACTTGTCATGTATCAGGAAGCTAAATCACTGACAAAGGACGCTCTTCCCTATGTTTTAAAAAAGGAATTCGAAATGGCGGCGATGTTTGAGAGTCTGATCGCCCGCTGTGTGGAAAATGGTGAGCTGCAGCTATCTGAAAAACAGATCGAATTGATTTCCCATAACATTATTGTCAAGGGACAAATGTGGGCCTTTCGGCGCTGGGCACTGCAAAAGTTATATACACTGGATGAATATATTGAACTACAAACCGAGCAGTTATTTCACGGCATTCAATCGACCAGCCAAGCAAGGTCGTAATGCTGGCTAAGTGGCGAACCGTTAATGGAGTTCATTGGTATAAAATGCTTTCTCGTTTAATTAAATAATGTCTAGCGCAAGCGGCCCAGCGGCTAGTGTACTTCGCTCTTCTCCCTACGATAAGTCAACATCGGATCGCTCTCGCTCTCCGTGTTTCCTTTATCTCAGTCGGAGAGCTCCAGTCCATACGCCGCTAAACGGGCGCACTTGCGCTTTTCTAAAAAGGGGGAGAACGATGGGGAATTATCAGCCGAAACATCATATTCGCTTTGTCACTGCTTCAAGTTTGTTTGACGGGCACGATGCTTCGATCAATATTATGAGGCGGATTCTGCAGGCGAGCGGGGCGGAGGTCATTCACCTTGGTCATAATCGCTCGGTCGAGGAGGTTGTGAACGCGGCGATTCAGGAGGACGTCCAAGGGATTGCGATCTCTTCGTATCAAGGCGGACATGTCGAGTACTTTAAATATATGTATGATTTGCTAAAAGAAAAGGGTGCGCCAAACATCCGCATTTTTGGCGGCGGTGGCGGGGTCATTATCCCACGCGAAATTGATGAGCTCCATGAGTACGGGATTTCGTGGATTTTCTCACCTGAGGATGGCCGCAGGATGGGACTGCAGGGGATGATTAACCGGATGTTGGAAGAGTGCGATTTTGCGACGGTGCCGCTTGATGTGGCGGAACAAATGGAGAAGCTGCCGACGGGTGATGTCAATGCGGTCGCGAAGTTGATCACTTTGGCCGAGCTTCACGTGGATAAACGGAACGAGGCGGCGGCCACGGTTGAGCAGGTACTCGACCAAGTGAAGTCACTGGAGAAGAGGATTCCGGTCGTTGGAATCACGGGAACAGGCGGGGCCGGGAAAAGTTCATTAACGGATGAATTGATCCGCCGTTTTATCAACGAATTGCCTGATAAAAAAGTGGCGATTCTGTCGGTCGACCCGACGAAGCAAAAGACAGGCGGTGCTTTGCTCGGGGACCGGATTCGAATGAATGCAATTTTCTCGCCAAATGTATATATGCGTTCTCTGGCGACTCGGCATTCAAAAAGTGAATTATCGCTGGCAATCAACGATGCAGTCGCTGTTACGAAAGCAGCCGGTTTTGACCTCGTGATTGTCGAGACAAGCGGGATTGGCCAGGGCGATGCGGAAATCACTGAGATTTGTGATGTGTCTTTGTATGTGATGACGAGTGAATTTGGGGCGCCATCACAGCTTGAAAAGATTGATATGATTGATTTTGCCGACTTGATTGTCATCAATAAGTTTGAGCGTAAGGGCTCAGAGGATGCGAAGCGTCAGGTGCAAAAGCAGTACCAGCGCAGCCATATGCTGTTTGAAAAAGAAATTGATGAGATGCCGGTCTATGGGACGATTGCGAGCCAGTTTAATGACCCGGGCACGAATGCGTTGTTCGCGGCACTTGTTGAAAAAGTGAATGACAAAATGGGCACGGGCTGGTTGACTTCTTTTAGTAAAAATGCGCTGGTTGAAAAGCAGAACGTGATTATCCCGACGGACCGACGTTATTATTTACGGGAAATATCAGAAACGGTGCGCGGTTATCATAAGAAGGCGGAGGAACAAGCGGATATTGCCCGGAGGTTATTCCAGTTAGAAGGGGCGATCGAAGCGGTTAAGGAGCAGCCGGAAGTGATTGCGGCGTTAGAATCGGTCAAGCAAGAAACTGAAGCGCGACTGACACCTGAATCACGAAAGATTCTTGATGGATGGTCTAAAACAAGGGAAGCGTATTCGGGTGATAAGTTTGTGACGAGAATCCGTGATAAAGAAATTATTACGGTGTTACGATCAAAAAGTTTATCAGGCCTCGATATTCCAAAAGTGGTACTGCCTAAGTATAAGGATTATGGTGAAATTCTGCGTTGGGTGTACGAGGAAAACGTCCCGGGTGCGTTCCCATATACAGCTGGGGTATTCCCATTCAAACGGGAAGGTGAGGATCCGAAACGGCAGTTTGCTGGAGAAGGGCCACCGGAGCGGACGAACCGCCGCTTCCATTACTTATCGAAGGATGATTCGGCAAAACGGTTAAGTACCGCATTTGACTCGGTGACATTGTACGGGTCAGACCCTGATTATCGCCCGGATATTTTTGGGAAAATTGGCGAAAGCGGTGTTAACGTATGTACGTTGGATGATATGAAAAAGTTATATGACGGCTTTGACCTCTGCCATCCGTCCACATCAGTGTCGATGACGATTAATGGACCGGCACCGATTATTTTAGCGATGTTTATGAATACGGCGATTGATCAACAGGTACAGCGGAAAGAAGCAGAGCTTGGCCGCGTGTTAACCGTTGAGGAGTTTGCTGAAGTGCGTGCTTATACACTGCAGACGGTGCGCGGTACGGTCCAAGCTGATATTTTAAAAGAAGATCAAGGCCAAAATACATGTATTTTTTCGACGGAATTTGCACTGCGGATGATGGGCGATATTCAGCAATATTTCATTGACCATCAAGTCCGCAATTACTATTCCGTTTCGATCAGCGGTTATCATATTGCCGAAGCAGGAGCGAATCCGATTTCTCAGCTAGCATTTACGTTGTCGAATGGCTTTACGTATGTGGAGTATTATTTAAGTCGCGGCATGAAGATTGATGATTTTGCGCCGAACCTGTCGTTCTTCTTCTCGAATGGTTTGGATCCAGAGTATACGGTCATCGGCCGTGTGGCACGGAGGATTTGGGCAACGGTGATGCGCAATAAATACAGTGCCAATGAGCGCAGCCAAAAATTGAAGTATCATGTTCAGACGTCTGGCCGTTCGCTCCATGCTCAGGAAATAGATTTTAATGATATCCGGACGACACTGCAGGCGTTAATGGCCCTGCAAGATAACTGTAATTCCCTCCATACAAATGCCTATGATGAAGCCATTACGACGCCAACCGAAGAATCGGTCCGTCGGGCGATGGCGATTCAGATGATTATTACCAAAGAGCATGGCTTATCGAAAAATGAAAATCCACTCCAAGGTTCGTTTATTGTCGAGGAGTTAACGGACTTGGTTGAGGAAGCGGTGTTACAAGAGTTTGAGCGCTTGAATGATCGCGGCGGTGTGCTCGGTTCGATGGAAACGCAGTACCAGCGCGGTAAAATTCAAGATGAATCGATGTATTATGAAATGAAAAAGCATACCGGTGAATTACCGATTATTGGCGTGAATACGTATTTGAACCCGAATCCTCCGTCTGCGGAAGATGTCAATAATATGGAAATCGCCCGTGCATCTTATGAGGAGAAGGAATTGCAGATTCATAATTTACAGTCCTTCCAAGAAAGTCATGCAGCAGTTTCCGGGGAAGCGTTGAAGCGCTTGAAAGCAGCAGCTGTCAACAATGGCAATATTTTTGGGGAATTAATGGAAACCGTAAAGGTCGCCAGCCTCGGGCAAATAACAAGAGCCCTCTATGAAGTGGGCGGACAATATAGACGGAATATGTAAAATAGGGTGTCAGGGACCATGTGAATATTTCACATGGTCCCTGACACCAATTTTTGTAATAAATCTTTTTTTATGAGATATTAAATTTTGCGTGAATCTTATATAATGATTTAGCGTACATATTCCGAGAGATTTGGGCAGGTGAGCAAATGAAGTTAACTCATATTTTGTTGGTTTTAATTGTTTGTGCCTGGCCATTAAATTATCTCTATCAACGTCAGTTAGGTGCAATCTCGTTTCTGCTGCTAGCAATCTTTTTTCTAGTGATATCTATGAAGGAGATGAAAAAGCTGAAGCATGCCGAGAAAAATGATAGTGAAAAGGCTCATCCGCAAAAATTCAAGTGAAACAACGGATAGCACTAGCATAAACCGGAAGAATTTGTTTATAATGAAGAATATGTATTTTTTAAAGGAAAAGTCCGTTTGGCGCTAGAGCTGGACAATTCTCAAGTTTATATGAATTCAACGGTCTTGATAGGTCCGTTAATCACTCATTTAAGAGTGTTAAATAGAGAAAGGAAGTGCCCAAATTGAGTTTAGCACAATACTCAAAAGAGGAATTACAAGAGTTTTCATTTATGGAAATGGCTTTTGAATTTTTGAAAAATAGTAAACAACCGATCGCCTTTGGTGATTTAGTAAAGGAAATTAAGAAGGCGGCAGGGATTTCTGAGCAAGAGATTCAATCAAGACTCGCACAGTTTTATACCGACATCAATGTGGATGGCCGTTTCCTTTCATTAGGAAGCAATCGCTGGGGACTTCGTGTTTGGTATCCAGTTGATACAGCTGAGGAGGAAGTTGTCACAGTTGTGAAACCTAAGAAGAAAAAGGCGAAGAAGGTTGTCGATGAAGAAGAACTCGAAGACTTCGATGACGTGGATGAGATTGAGGATGACTTTGATGACTTTGACGATGAAGATGATCTGCTTGATGATGAAGAGGATCTGGATATCGACGAAGTGGATGAGTTTGATGATGACGATGATGATGACGTCATTGAGGATGAGCTTGAAATTGACTTAGATGAAGAAGATGATGACCTCGATGATGATCTTGAGGAAGAAGAAGTATTTGATGAAGAGGAAGATGTCGAAAAAGATTAATCGACTTGACTTTTTTGTCGTGCCCTTGTAGAATCTTTTTTGGGCTCCTTAAAAAGGACGATACGTTATTTACTTACAATTACGCTCCCTACCAAAAGTAGGCGGGCGTTTTTTATTGTTCAAAATTTTATTCGAGCGTAAGGAAAATATTTTTTTACAAAAACCCTTAAACCAACTGAATAATGTACAAACTGTATAAGAGGGGGAAATATTTATGACAAAATATATTTTTGTAACTGGTGGTGTCGTTTCATCACTGGGAAAAGGAATTACCGCAGCATCATTAGGACGCTTATTGAAAAATCGGGGCGTGAGTGTGACCATTCAAAAATTCGATCCATACATTAACGTCGACCCGGGAACTATGAGTCCTTACCAGCATGGTGAAGTATTCGTTACAGGTGATGGCGCTGAAACAGATTTGGACTTAGGCCACTATGAGCGTTTCATCGACATCAACTTAAACAAGTACTCCAACGTAACCACTGGAAAAATTTATTCAACGGTGTTACGTAAAGAACGTCGCGGCGATTATTTAGGCGCAACGGTACAGGTTATTCCGCATATTACCAATGAAATTAAAGAGCGCTGCTTCCGCGCTGGGAAAGAAACGAATGCCGATGTCGTGATTACAGAAATCGGCGGAACGGTAGGCGATATTGAATCCCTGCCATTCCTTGAAGCGATCCGCCAAATCAAGAGTGATATCGGATCTGAAAATGTGATGTACATTCACTGTACGCTGATTCCTTATATTAAAGCAGCGGGTGAAATGAAGACCAAGCCGACACAGCACAGTGTAAAAGAGCTGCGCAGCCTTGGGATTCAGCCAAATATTATTGTAGTCCGTACCGAAATGCCAGTATCCCAGGACATGAAGGATAAAATTGCCTTGTTCTGTGATATTGATGCAAAAGCGGTTATTGAATGTATGGATGCGGATACGCTTTATTCGATTCCACTTGCTCTTCAAGAGCAAAATATGGATCAAATTGTCTGTGATCATTTGAAATTGGTGACGCAGGAAGCGGAGATGACCGAGTGGAAAGCACTGGTTGACCGCGTGATTAACCTTTCTAGCAAGACGCGCATTGGTCTTGTCGGAAAATACGTAGAACTTCAAGATGCCTATATTTCTGTGGTTGAGGCGATGAAGCATGCCGGCTATGCGTTTGATGCAGATGTTGAAATCAAATGGATCAATTCTGAAGAGGTTACCCCTGAAAATGTAGCGGAGCTTCTGAATGATGTTGACGGAGTCCTTGTCCCAGGCGGTTTCGGTGACCGTGGAATTGAAGGGAAAATTGAAGCAACCCGCTATGCCCGTGAGCAGAAGAAGCCGTTCCTTGGCATTTGTTTAGGAATGCAACTGGCAACGATTGAATTTGCCCGCAATGTGCTTGGATTAAAAGGGGCGCATTCCTCTGAGTTTGATGCGGATACCACTTATCCAATTATTGATTTGCTCCCTGAGCAGAAGGATGTGGAGGATTTAGGCGGAACATTGCGTCTAGGCCTATATCCAGCTCGTATTGTTGAGGGTACGAAGGCGTTTGAGGCGTATCAGGATGAGGTGGTTTATGAGCGTCACCGTCATCGCTATGAATTTAACAATCATTTCCGTCAAGACATGGAAGCAGCAGGCTTTGTTTTCTCAGGGACTAGCCCAGACGGCCGCTTAGTGGAAATTGTTGAGCTTGCGGACCATCCGTGGTTCGTCGCATCACAGTTCCATCCGGAGTTTGTCTCAAGACCAAATCGTCCGCAGCCGTTGTTCCGTGACTTTATTAAAGCATCTTTGCAAAAATAAGATAGTTGGGCAGGACCAGTCTAGTCGGCTGGTCCTGTTTTTTTATTTTTTGATGTTAAATCAACAAGCCGGTTTCGCATAATTACTGGCATAGGTTTCCAAATATTGTCTTATTGTACAAAACCCCTCAAAAAATGAACAAAAGTATATAAAATTTGTATTAATCGATTCGAAAAATGAACAAAAGGACCCCAAAATTGTATAAAACTCTCCCAAAGTCGTACCTTCCAAAGAATACCCCCCGGGAAATAATCCAGGGCAATAAAAAAACAGGGCTCGGCACCCTGTTTACTCTTCATATTCAGCTAAAATCTCCTCAATAGTAAATTTCAAGCCGTAATAAACAAATAACGCTGCCATCGATGACGGATATCCATAGCGATTTCCTTCATCATCCGGAAGCAAGCCTTTCGTCAATCGCATATCTATCACAACATCCGCTAATTCAAGCAATTCCTCACCCTCAGGAACCGAGGTAGTCACCGCCACAAACGGAATCGCCTTTTCCCGAAGCTGCCTCGCCACCTCAAGCGCAGTCTCATCCATAGAATAACGGGTGAATATCAACACGCGGTCAGCATCCGTCAATTCCTTAGTACCGTTGAAAATCTTCACATTTTTAAAAGGCTCCGCACCTTCCAGGGCTTCATACTCGACCGCCTTCATTTCCTTTGTGGCAAAAATATATATTGAGCCTTGGGCAAGCAAGCGAGCCCCATCCTCAAAGGCATAATCTTCTTTTTCCTCAATCCGCTTCAACAGGCCGGTTACCTGAGTCGTAAACATTTTTAACATAAAAACCCTCCTTTTCACCCTCTTATTATAGGTGATTTTTCGATATTGCAAAAATAAAAGAAAAATATCAAAATATCTGCAGGAGAATATCGCTTCAATCAAGAAATATAACAAGTGATAGATAGTTGGATAAAATAAAGCAATAATAAACAAGGAAGAGGTGGAGTTATGAAAGAAAAAATTTTAATCGTTGATGATCAGTTTGGCATTCGGATTTTATTAAATGAGGTATTTCAAAAAGAGGGGTATCAGACCTTCCAGGCGGCCAATGGCATTCAGGCACTTGAAATTGTTACCAAACATGACCCTGACCTAGTCCTATTGGATATGAAAATACCTGGAATGGACGGAATTGAAATTTTAAAACGAATGAAAGTAATTGATCCGAACATCCGTGTGATTATTATGACAGCCTACGGCGAGTTAGATATGATCCAAGAAGCAAAAGACCTTGGCGCTATTACTCATTTTGCCAAGCCGTTTGACATTGATGATATTCGGGCAGCCGTTCGAAAACACATCCCTCAAAAGATGAATTAACGTTATTTTTTTATAAAAAACATAAGAACTGTGAAAATAGGTAATTGGGCACGCTTTCATTATGACAGTTTACAAAACTGCGGTTTTTTAATGGCATTTCGAACCTTGGTTTGATATGATACATATGAACTTTTTACTGGCGGCTTATCTTTTTCAAGTGATACATAATCCGTAAAATTGAGGGAAAACCTTAATATGGAAGGCCTTTTTTGAAAAGATAGCGACCTAAACTAAGGAGGAAGAGAAATGCCATTAGTTTCAATGAAAGAGATGCTCATCAAAGCAAAAGCAGAGGGCTATGCGGTTGGGCAATTCAACTTAAATAACCTGGAGTTTACACAAGCAATTCTTCAAGCAGCCCAAGCTGAAAACTCACCAGTGATCCTTGGAGTATCTGAAGGTGCTGCTCGTTATATGTCTGGCTTCAAAACAGTTGTAAAAATGGTTGAAGGCTTAATGGAAGATTTGAAAGTGACTGTTCCAGTAGCAATTCACCTTGACCATGGTTCAAGCTTTGAAAAGTGTAAAGAAGCGATTGATGCAGGCTTCACATCTGTTATGATCGATGCTTCGCACCACTCATTTGAAGAAAATATTGAAATTACTTCTAAAGTTGTCGACTACGCACATTCAAAAGGTGTCTCTGTAGAAGCTGAATTAGGAACTGTTGGCGGCCAAGAAGACGATGTTATCGCTGAAGGCGTCATTTACGCAGATCCAAAAGAATGTGAAGAACTTGTAAAACGCACAGGTATTGACTGCCTTGCACCTGCATTAGGTTCTGTTCACGGTCCTTACAAAGGCGAACCAAACCTTGGTTTCAAGGAAATGGAAGAAATCGGCAACATTACTGGTCTTCCATTAGTCCTTCACGGTGGAACTGGAATCCCAACAAAGGATATCCAACAATCGGTTTCACTTGGAACAGCGAAAATCAATGTTAACACAGAAAACCAAATCACATCTGCAAAAGCTGTTCGTGAAGCTTTAGCTGCAAAGCCAGAAGAATATGATCCACGTAAATATTTAGGACCTGCTCGCGAAGCAATCAAAGAGACCGTTATTGGTAAAATCCGCGAATTTGGTTCTGCAGGCAAAGCCTAAGACTTAAGATACGGGAAAGATGTCGAATGTCTAATCGCATTTCATCTTTGTCCCAGTTATGATAAAATGAAACCGTCCTTACGTAAAAGGGCGGTTTCCGTCTGTTAAAAGAAAATTGAAAATTTAGTCGGAAATACGGGGGATAAACAAATTTCAAAAAGGGATTGAAGGATTCTTGAGAGATTGGAATTCCTGTAATAAGAATAATTTTCCAATTTTGTGTAAAAAAATTTCAATTGCCATACTTGAAAATAGAATTTTGGTGTAAACTAAAGGATAGACAAGCTGTCGGATTTTGACTATTCATGTTGGAAAAATATACCTAGAGCCTCATTTAGTAATAAGGAAGGGCTTAGAAGGGAGTCGGAAATGGAAAAACTTAAAATTGCGGGTGGCTATCCGTTAAAGGGAACCGTTCGGATAAGCGGTGCGAAGAATAGTGCAGTCGCGTTAATTCCAGCAACAATTTTAGCGGAATCACCAGTGACAATTGAGGGATTGCCGGACATTTCAGACGTTGCGATTTTGAAGGATCTCCTTGAAGAAATCGGCGGAAAAGTCCAGCTCTCTGAAAATGATATGACGGTCGACCCATCAACGATGATTTCCATGCCCCTGCCAAACGGGAAAGTAAAAAAGCTCCGTGCTTCTTATTACTTAATGGGTGCGATGCTCGGCCGGTTTAAAAAGGCGGTTATTGGCTTACCTGGTGGCTGTCATTTAGGTCCAAGACCGATTGATCAGCATATCAAAGGCTTCGAAGCACTTGGGGCCCAAATCACCAATGAACAAGGGGCGATTTACCTGCGGGCGGATGAGCTTCGCGGTGCACGTATTTATCTCGATGTCGTCAGCGTAGGAGCAACGATTAATATTATGTTGGCAGCGGTTCGGGCTAAAGGCCGGACGGTGATTGAAAATGCGGCGAAGGAACCTGAAATCATTGACGTCGCAACGCTGTTAACGAGTATGGGTGCAAAAATTAAAGGGGCAGGGACGGACGTCATCCGTATTGATGGGGTCGATTCACTCCATGGCTGCCGCCATACGATTATTCCAGACCGAATCGAAGCTGGTACCTATATGATTTTAGGAGCTGCCGTCGGTGAAGGCGTGTTAATCGACAACGTCATCCCGCAGCATTTAGAATCATTAATTGCCAAGCTCCGTGAAATGGGTGTCCGCGTCGAGTCGGGCGATGATCAAGTGTTTGTCGATGGGTCAACCAAACTAAAGGCTGTCGACATCAAAACGCTCGTTTATCCGGGTTTTCCAACCGACCTTCAGCAACCGTTTACATCCCTTTTAACAAAGGCATCGGGCTCAAGTGTCGTGACCGATACCATTTATGGTGCCCGTTTTAAACATATCGATGAACTAAGAAGAATGAATGCAAATATTAAAGTGGAAGGGCGCTCAGCAATTATTAACGGCCCGATTCAGCTTCAAGGTGCCAAAGTAAAAGCAAGCGACCTCCGCGCTGGCGCAGCGCTGGTGATTGCTGGTTTAATTGCCGAAGGAATTACCGAAGTAACTGGCCTCGAGCACATTGACCGCGGCTACAGTGACCTCGTCGGGAAATTAAACGGACTCGGCGCGACAATTTGGCGCGAAGCGTTAACAAAAGAAGAAGTCGAACAAATGAAGAATACGTAGACAGAGAAGTTCGGGAGATAAACAATCGACATATGGGAGAGGGAGACCGATGGAAAGAAGTTTAACGATGGAACTAGTCCGTGTCACCGAAGCTGCAGCACTAGCTTCAGCCCGTTGGATGGGACGCGGGAAAAAGGATGAAGCCGATGGTGCAGCTACTTCGGCCATGCGCGATGTGTTTGACACCGTGCCAATGAAGGGAACCGTTGTCATTGGTGAAGGGGAAATGGATGAAGCACCGATGCTTTATATTGGTGAAAAATTGGGGACAGGTTATGGTCCGCGTGTAGACGTGGCCGTTGACCCGCTCGAAGGCACCAATATTTTAGCATCAGGCGGCTGGAACGCTTTGGCAGTGCTTGCGATTGCCGATCATGGCAATCTTCTTCATGCTCCTGATATGTACATGGAAAAAATTGCGGTGGGTCCCGAAGCTGTCGGACATATTGATATCAATGCTTCTGTTTTGGACAACCTAAAGGCCGTGGCTAAAGCGAAGAATAAGGATATTGAAGATGTCGTGGCGACTGTCTTAAATCGTGAGCGCCATGCGCATATCATTGCTCAACTTCGTGAAGCCGGAGCGAGAATCAAGTTAATTAATGACGGGGATGTGGCAGGTGCAATTAATACCGCCTTTGACAACACCGGCGTTGATATCCTCTTTGGTTCCGGTGGGGCCCCTGAAGGCGTTCTGTCTGCCGTGGCCTTAAAATGTCTTGGTGGCGAAATCATCGGTAAACTATTGCCGCAAAATGATGCGGAACTTGAGCGCTGCATCAAAATGGGACTCGATGTCAATCGTGTACTAAGGATGGAGGACCTTGTCAAAGGGGATGACGCCATTTTTGCTGCAACTGGGATTACCGACGGAGAATTGCTGCGCGGTGTCCAATTTAAAGGATCCTACGGTTCGACCCACTCAATCGTTATGCGTGCCAAATCAGGCACCGTTCGCTTTGTCGAAGGTCGTCACAGCTTAAAGAAAAAACCTCATTTAGTGATTAAATAGATACAGCAAAAAACGGATGCCGGTGTCAGGCACCGATAGTAGACTAGGGTGTGCAGATTTGCACAGTCTAGTCTCTTAAATTAAAAAACTCCTATAACTCAGGTTAGGAATTTTGAACGAACTCCTTCTCAGAAAAAATTCCCAATGAATGAAAATAGAAAAATAAGTTGATTAATTTTTTGCATAGAGGGTAAAATAGTAATTGTTTTATGCATTATTTCTGCAATTCTATTCATTTCTTGTCTACTTCTATCAAAATCCTCAGGCTCTCTTAATTAATATCAGATTGAAAAAAATAAAAGTGTGGTGCACAAATGGACTTAACAATTTCAAGTTTAGAAGGTATGAAGCTGAAGGAACTTTATGAGCTTGCTCGTGAATATAAAGTGACCTATTACAGCAAATTAACAAAAAAAGAATTAATTTTTGCCATCCTGAAATCCCGTGCGGAACAGCAGGGCTATTTTTTCATGGAAGGCGTCCTAGAAATCATCCAATCAGAAGGATTTGGATTCTTACGGCCAATTAATTACTCACCAAGCTCAGAGGATATTTACATTTCTGCTTCGCAAATCCGCCGCTTCGACCTCCGTAATGGAGATAAAGTTTCCGGTAAGGTACGACCTCCAAAAGAGAATGAGCGCTATTATGGACTATTGCACGTAGAGGCTGTTAACGGTGAAGATCCGGAATCCGCGAAAGAACGGGTTTATTTCCCTGGCCTCACACCCCTATATCCAAACAGAATGATGAATCTCGAAACCACGCAAAAACATCTTTCTACGAGGATTATGGATGTGATCGCACCGGTTGGTTTTGGACAGCGTGGCTTAATCGTCGCACCGCCAAAGGCTGGTAAAACGATGCTGTTAAAAGAAATTGCGAACAGCATTACCACCAATCATCCGGAAGTAGAATTAATCATGCTGTTAATCGACGAACGTCCGGAAGAAGTAACCGACATCGAGCGTTCAGTTGCCGGTGACGTCGTTAGTTCGACATTTGATGAAGTACCGGAAAACCATATTAAAGTGGCTGAATTGGTCCTTGACCGTGCGATGCGTTTGGTCGAGCACAAACGTGATGTGGTTATCCTGATGGATAGTATTACCCGTCTGGCTCGTGCCTACAACCTCGTTATTCCGCCAAGCGGCCGGACTCTTTCTGGTGGTATTGACCCAGCGGCCTTCCACCGTCCGAAGCGTTTCTTCGGGGCCGCCCGTAATATCGAAGAGGGCGGCAGCTTGACGATTCTTGCTACAGCGCTCGTCGATACCGGCTCGCGGATGGATGACGTCATTTATGAGGAATTCAAAGGGACAGGTAATATGGAACTGCACCTTGACCGTCAGCTCGCTGAGCGTCGTATTTTCCCTGCGCTGGATATCCGTCGTTCGGGAACACGGAAGGAAGAATTGCTCATTCCAAAGGATCATTTGGATAAATTATGGGCAATCAGAAAATCAATGTCAGATTCACCAGATTTTGCTGAGCGCTTCTTGAAAAAATTAAGACAAACAAAGTCTAATGAAGAATTCTTTGCTCAATTGGGAGAAGAGTTGAAATCAAGACGTTCGTAGCTACTTGGGGAAGCTGTGAAAACAAGTCCGTTCCTAGTAAGATAACTTTGGGACAACCCTGGTAAAGGGGAGGATTATAGGTTCCTTTTTAAAAAAGAAACCAACAAATCCCAACTTGCCAAAAAGAGCTTTGCTTGTTATAATGGGTGCAGTGTGTTTTTAGTATTTCAGTACTTGTTTTTGATAGGTGCTTTATATAACTCTGTTTCGAATGATTCAGGGCGGAAGGAGATGAAAAGAATGAAAGCAGGAATTCATCCAAATTATAAAATGGTACAGGTGACTTGTGCATGCGGAAACACTTTTGAAACTGGTTCAGTGAAGAAAGAAATTCGCGTTGAAACTTGTTCAGAATGTCATCCATTCTATACTGGTCGTCAAAAATTCGCTGAAGCTGGCGGACGTGTTGACCGTTTCAACAAAAAATACGGCATCAAATCTGATATACCACAACAATAATTGTAAAAAGTACAGGCAAGAAGCAATATACTTGCCTGTTTTTTATTTAAATAAATTCAATTTTCAGGATAGATTATTTACGGATTTGCTAGGAAGGAGACGCCGTCTTTATGTATTTAATGAAGCAAAGCGGATGGGTTGAGGTTATCTGTGGCAGTATGTTTTCTGGAAAATCGGAGGAATTGATTCGCCGCGTGAGACGTGCTCAGTTCGCCAAACAAAAGATAGCTGTATTTAAGCCCAAAATTGATAATCGCTATCACGATCAATCGGTTGTTTCCCATAATGGATCTTCATTTCATGCGAAGCCAATTGTTCATTCGATTGAGATTCTTCATCACGTGGAAGCAGATATCGATATTATTGCGATTGATGAGGTTCAGTTTTTTGATGAGGGGATTCTCCGAGTGGTTCAGCAACTGGCTGACAGCGGCCATCGCGTCGTTTGTGCGGGTCTGGATATGGATTTCCGCGGAGAGCCGTTTGGGCAGATGCCGGCATTGATGGCGATTGCTGAATCAGTGACAAAGCTGCAAGCGGTTTGTTCCGTGTGTGGTTCGCCTTCGAGCCGGACGCAGCGTCTGATTGATGGACAACCAGCATCCTACCATGATCCAGTTATCTTAGTTGGTGCCTCAGAAGCGTACGAGCCTCGCTGCCGTCACCACCATGAAGTACCAAAAACGGCCGTCTACCGCTCCAAAATCGAACAAGAAGCAACGAACTAACGTCAGGGTAGATTTAGTTTACATAACTAGTGCCTGACACCCATATGAAAACTGTCTGAGAAGAAGATTCTCAGGCAGTTTTTTTGTTTGTTTAGGGGAGGATTTGGGGTTTGGCGGAATAATCATGGGATCCGGCGGAATTCCAGTGAGGTTTGGCGGAATAAACTTGGCAATCGGCGGAATTAATAACGAAGTTGGCGGAATTCCTTTCAGATTCGGCGGAATCATGTCGAGGAACTAGGAACTTGGAAAGATTTCACTCGTTCTGTTGCGAGGAGACCGGGCATGATAGTAATGGGAGGTGTAAGATGCAAAAATTTGTGCTGTTTCTCTCATTAACGATGTTAGTTTTAGTCGGCGGCTGTGCGGGGAATCGAAATGAAGAGGCGTATGACCTTCGAAAAGACAAATCTGCGCCTAATTATATGTCTATCCAGGACAATGACCGCAACACGTCAACGAATAGGTCCAACCAAAACACCCCTGCTGATAGGAACAACCGGGGCAAAAATAAACAGCATATGGTAGAAGATGATATCACTAATCAAAATCCGAACTTTCTTGACCTGAAGCGGACAGGCAGCGGGTCAGAGGCTGGTGCGAACAATCATGGCAAGGATATTCAACAAGCTAAACAAGTCATCGCAGATTCGGATGAGTTTACGGCAGATTCCATTTGGATTAATGGCGACCGGATGTGGGTCTCTGTTTATAAAAAGGGCATGCAATCTGAGCAGAGGAAAATTAATGCGGAAGCTAGGCTTCATCGCAAGTTGATCCAGGCCTTGCCACGCTATAAAATTGAAGTACGCGTCAAAGAGGATCGAAGGTAGCATGCTCTGATTATCAGGGCATGCTTTTTCTAAAGTTTCTTTTGAAAAAAAGATTTCCACTTGAAAAATAACCCGCGAAAAAATTTTCCCCAGTAATTTGGTTTTGACGGTTGTTTTCACCTATACTATAATTAGAATGTTATGGACAAAAAATTGAGGTGAATAGACCGTGTTTGATCGTCTTCAATCGGTGGAAGATCGTTATGATAAGTTGAATGAACTTTTAAGCGACCCACAAATTATTAATGATTCAAAAAAACTTCGTGAATATTCAAAAGAACAATCTGATATACAGGAAACTGTGCAAACTTATCGTGAATATAAAGAGGTACGCGCCCAGCTTCAGGATGCTAAGGCGATGCTTGATGAGAAGTTGGATTCGGATATGCGTGAAATGGTGAAGGAAGAAGTTAACGAGCTGGAAGCGCAAATCGTGGAGTTGGAAGCGAAGATGAAGCTTCTCTTGATTCCGAAGGATCCGAATGATGACAAGAACGTTATCTTTGAAATCCGCGGGGCTGCAGGCGGGGATGAAGCTGCCTTGTTTGCTGGGAATTTGTATCGCATGTACAGCCGTTATGCGGAGGCGCAGGGCTGGAAGACAGACCTTATTGATGCGAATCCAACAGGTCTTGGCGGTTACAAGGAAATTAGCTTTATGATCAACGGTCAGGGTGCTTATTCGAAATTGAAGTATGAGAACGGGGCACACCGTGTGCAACGTGTTCCGGAAACGGAATCAAGCGGTCGGATTCATACGTCGACAGCGACGGTTGTTTGTTTGCCGGAAGCGGAAGAATTAGAAGTGGAAATCAACGATAAAGATATCCGGTTTGATGCGTTTGCGTCCAGTGGCGCCGGCGGACAGTCCGTTAATACGACGATGTCTGCGGTTCGGTTAACGCATATACCAACCGGGATCGTGGTTTCGATTCAGGACGAGAAATCGCAGCATAAGAATAAAGATAAAGCGATGAAGGTATTACGAGCACGGATTTATGATAAGTATCAGCAGGAAGCACAGGCGGAGTATGATTCGGTCCGTAAATCAGCGGTTGGTACGGGTGACCGTTCGGAGCGGATTCGGACCTATAACTTCCCGCAAAACCGGGTGACAGACCACCGCATCGGTTTGACAATTCAAAAGCTCGATCAAATTTTAGAAGGCAAGCTCGATGATGTCATCGATGCGCTGATTATGGATGACCAAGCGCGCAGGCTGGAAAGTGCCTCTAATGAGTAAAAAAGTCTATGAAGCTCTTCAATGGGCTTCTTCTTTTTTAGTTTCTGCGAGTCGTGATGAGAATGCGGGTGAGTTGTTACTTCGCCATTTGACAGGGATGTCGCGGTCGCAGTTATTTGCGAATGTTCGCGATGAGTTGGCGCCGGGGGTGTGGGCTGAGTTTGAAAAAGCGGTTGAAGAACATGTGAAGGGTACACCGGTGCAGTATATTATCGGATCCGAGGAGTTTTATGGGCGCCCGTTTATCGTCAATGAAGAGGTGCTGATTCCGAGGCCGGAAACCGAAGAACTCGTCTACGGAGCACTTCAACGGATCAAACGGCTTTTTGGCGGCAAGCAGGTTATCCTGTTAGCAGATATCGGCACAGGAAGCGGTGCCATCGCGATTACCATGAAGCTTGAAGAAGCCGAACTGCGGGTGGTGACAGGCACTAATAGTACTACGGGGCGAGTAGAAATGGTGTCAGGCACCGAAAGTAATGAGGGGCCAGTGTTAAGGGTGTTAGGGACTGATATTGCGGAGACATCGCTCTCTGTGGCGCGTGAGAATGCGGCGCGGCTTGGGGCAGAGGTTGAGTTTGTTCAGGGTGATTTACTTGTTCCGTTTATTGAGGGCGGGGCTAGGTTTGATGTGATCCTCTCAAATCCGCCGTATATTCCGCTTGGTGATATGACAACGATGTCGGAGGTTGTGACGGAGCATGAGCCTCACCGGGCCTTGTTTGCAGGGACGGATGGCTTGGATTTTTACCGCCGCTTTATGATTGAGCTGCCGCAGGTGCTGGAAGTGCGAGCGTTGGTTGGTTTCGAAATTGGGGCGGGCCAAGGCGAAGCGGTAGCGGAGCTTATACAAAAGGCTTTTGAGGATGCAAAGGTAGAGATAGTGAATGATTTGTTTGGCAAGGATCGCATGGTATTTGCAGAAATCGGCTTCGGGGCTTAAGTCCCGAAGCTTTTTTAGAAGAAAATCTTCTAGAGGTTTGCCCTTGGCTTTATGGAAAATATCAAAATTTAATAGTTTAAGATTCTGGCATTTTGTCCAAAATGAAGATATCGAAGGGACGGTGTCAGAATGAGAAGTAAATTAGTGGTTTGGAGTTATCTAATCGTGTTGTCTTTAGGGACAATGTTGAGTTTATATATGCCGAAGACGGAAGCAGCTGCGAAGGAATCGATTGTGATTCCGGGTGAAGCGATTCGGCTCAGGATTCTGGCAAACAGTGATTTTGAAGAAGACCAAGCAATTAAGCGGAAGGTGCGCGATGCGGTGAACGCGCAGATTACACTGTGGGTGCAGGATTTAACGTCAATGGAAAAAGCAAGAACGGTCATCAAGGCGAAGCTTCCTGAGATTCAAGCGATTTCGGAACAGGTAGTCCGAGAGCAAGGGTCCAATCAATCGGTGAACGTTGAGTTCGGCAAGGTTCAGTTTCCGACAAAATTATATGGCCAATTTTTATATCCGGCTGGTGAGTATCAAGCGATATTGATTACGCTTGGGAGCGGTGAAGGCGCGAACTGGTGGTGTGTGCTTTATCCGCCATTATGCTTCCTTGATTTTTCAAATGGTGTCGCGGTGAGTGATGGCTTTGAGGAGGAGAAAAAAGCTCATGCAAAAACTGTGAATCCTGACAAGCCAGTTGAAAAAGTAAAAAGGGAAGCAAGCTCTAGTGAGAAACCGAAAAAGTTTAAGAATGAAGAAGTGGTAGCAAGTTCAAGCGGTCCGAAAGAAGTTAAGGTTCAGAAAGAGGAAACAAGTTCGGGTGGACCGAAAGAGGTTAAGGTGGTAAAGGAAGAACCGAAGACAGTTGTGGAAAAAGTGGCAACTGATGATGAAGTAGAAATGAAGAAACCTGAGCGGTTGATTGAAAAAAATGTGCCCGTGTTCAATGAAATTGTGATTGAAGATGCAGAAGAGACGGTGAAGGTAGCTGAAAAGGCAGCGCCTGTGTATACCTCGGAAGATGAGAAGCCGGTGGAAGTGAAGTTTTTCGTGGTAGAGATGTGGGAAAAGATGTTTAATTAAGCCAGTTCCAACCATGGGGCTGGTTTTTAGTGTAAAAAAGGCGGCGGCCGTTTGCTTCATGAAATTTTACTAGATTCCCGCAATCTAGCAGTTCTATTTTTTCAATCTCATCCATATTCATAGAGTAGAATCTAAAAAAGAGGTGGATGGGATGCGGGCATTGATTCGTAGAGCAAATAAACAAGATTTGGACGGTTTACGAGAGTTTTTATCTAGAGCCAAACTTGGGACGGATGGACTGACAGAAGAAACGGTTGATTATTTTTTGTTGCTAGAGAATGAGTATGGCACAATAATGGGTTCGCTTGGGATGGAAGCCTTCACAGAGTTTGGGCTCTTGCGTTCACTTGTAGTTTCCCCTGGACAAGCAGAAAAGGAAATCTTTATTCTTTTTGATCAAATGATGCAATTAGCAAAAGAAAAAGGGATGAAAGGTTTGTTTTTGGCAACAAATAAGAGCGTAGCCTTGCCGTTTTTTGAAATAATGGGCTTCCAGAGAATTGATCGGGCAGAAATACCCAGCGAATTTTATCAATCTAAACATATTCGACACGTTTTAAATGTGGATAACTCATTATTTTTAAAATTTTCACTATAATTGTGGGTATATCCACAAAGTTATCCACTTTTTCAAGGAAGTTGTGCACAATTTGTGGATAACACTTGTTTTTATGCCCACCTTCTTTTATACTTTCAAACGTATTGAGTGAAAAATATGAGTCTAGGTGACTAAATTCGCCAAATTTCGCTAATAGACTCATTTGTGATAAAGGTGGATAACTATGAACACAAAAGTTTGGAAAGTGGATAAGTCTGTGGATAATCTTGAAAGTAATCCACAAGTTGTGGATGCAGCAAATTTTTTACGGGATAATGAAGTAGTTGCCCTCCCTACAGAGACGGTTTATGGTCTTGGAGGTAACGCTGAAAGTGATGTGGCGGTAGCGAAGATTTTTGCAGCCAAGGGCAGGCCAAGTGATAATCCACTAATAATCCACATTGCGGATAAAAAGCAGCTGAGCACGTTTGTGGCTGAGGTCCCCGACAAGGCTGAAGTTTTAATGGAGGCGTTTTGGCCGGGTCCGTTGACAATTATTTTTAAAAAGAAAGAAGGCGTGCTAGCAGAATCGGCCACAGCCGGGTTGGCAACGATCGCGGTGAGGATGCCGGACCATCCGGTCGCACTGGCATTGTTGAAATGCTGTGGACTGCCGATTGCCGCCCCGAGTGCCAATAGCTCAGGTAAACCGAGTCCAACTAATGCCCAGCATGTCTTGGACGATTTAAATGGAAAAATTGCCGGCGTGATTGACGGGGGTGCAACAGGGATTGGCGTTGAATCAACAGTCATCGATTGCACGGAAGCCATTCCAGTTATCCTAAGACCAGGCGGGGTAACAAAAGAGCAGCTCAAAGCCGTAATTGGTGAAGTTCGTGTCGATGCCGCATTAACCGATGAGGCGGCCCGGCCGAAAGCTCCGGGCATGAAATACCAACACTATGCCCCGAATGCACCGTTATATATGGTGTCAGGCACCACGCAATTTCTCCAGAGTTTAGTAGAAGAAAAGCGAACGGCGGGTTTGCGGGTCGGGGTGCTTACAACGGAGGAGCAAGTTGATGTGTTGGAAGCAGATGTTGTGCTGGCCTGCGGGAAGCGGGAGGAGCTGGAAACTGTCGCCACGGCGCTATATGATACGCTGCGAAAATTTAATTTGAAACAGGTGGATATCATTTTCAGCGAAGTGTTTCCGAACGAAGGTGTCGGAAATGCAATTATGAACCGCCTACAAAAAGCGGCTGGAAATAAGTTGATTGCTGAATAACACCTGGTTCCCCGACGAGGGGACCGGGTGTTTTTTTTTTGGTGTCAGGCACCAAGGTTGCGGGGGCGAATTTTTTGGTGCCGGGCACCAACTTTGGCGTGAGTGAATTAATCGGTGTCAGGCACTATTATGTAACAAATTTTGGAAATGTTTAGGCGATTTGTACGCTATAATAGATGGAGGTAATCAAATTTTCAGTTCCCCAACCAGACTTCTAAATTTATTAGGACTTGCATATGCTAGGGTAGTTAGTCCAAGGAGGCGGGGGCCGCATGTCTGAAATGATTGGCGAAATAGTTACTCTTCTATTAATGGCGTTTGCATTAGGGATGGATGCATTTTCAGTCGGACTTGGCATGGGAATGTACAAACTTCGGCTTCGAAAAATTTTTAATATTGGCATCACGATTGGCTTATTTCACGTATGGATGCCACTGCTGGGTTTAGTTGCGGGAAAATTTTTATCTGAGAAGTTTGGTACCTTTGCGACCTTTATCGGTGGTTTTCTGCTGATTCTGCTGGGGGTGCAAATGGTGTGGTCGACCCTCAAAAAGGGCGAGGAGAAAGTCATCTCTCCGATTGGTTTCGGCTTGCTGCTGTTTGCCTTGAGCGTAAGTCTTGATAGTTTTTCTGTTGGGCTTACCTTAGGAATATACGGGGCCAAGACAATTATGGTTATTTTGTGCTTTGGAATCATGGCAACCGTGCAAACCTGGGCTGGACTGCTGCTTGGCCGCAAGATGCAGGGCTGGGTCGGGTCATACAGCGAGGCTCTTGGCGGTGCAATTTTACTTGCCTTCGGCTTAAAACTACTTGCCCCATTCTGGTAACAGGTGGATAGGCTAACCCTTTCGAATCCCAAACTTAAATATGATAAGATAAATTACATAAGATCTTGAGTAAGGAGGAAAACACTTTGCAGCGCATTTTGTTTGTATGTACAGGAAATACATGTAGGAGTCCTATGGCTGAGGCAATTTTGAAAAATAAAGAAATTGACAGAGTTGAGGTGCGGTCGGCAGGAATCTATGCTGCGAACGGCAGTGAGGCTTCCGCTCATGTGAAAAGGGTATTGGAGGACAATGGGATTACACACAATCACCGCTCCAGCTTGTTAACCCGTGACGAGGTCGAATGGGCTAATCTCATCCTTACGATGACATCCTCACATAAGATGGCCATTCTGCAGCAATACCCGCAGCTGGGTCAAAAAGTATTTACTTTAAAAGAATACAGCGGTGAAGGCTCGGGTTCAGATGTGGTCGACCCTTACGGAGGAAGCTTAGCTATGTACGAAGAAACCTTTCGTGAACTAAATGGATTAATTGACAAAGCGATTGGAAAACTAAAGTAACTCAGGCTCTCTTTTTTGAAAAGAGGGCTTTAATTTTTGGCTAGGCTATTCAGTTTAATGGAAACTTTATTTTTGGTTGAAACTTTATCTTTTTATAGCAGTATGTCAAAATTAATCACGAGAGGATAAGCCCCTTAGTGGGGATCGTCCGTTAATAAGATATCGGAGGTTATTAACATGAAAGTGGCATTAGCATCAGACCATGGCGGGGTTAATCTTCGCAAAGAAATTGCGCAATTACTTAAAGAAATGGGACTGGAATACGAGGATTTTGGCTGTGAATGTGAAACATCTGTCGATTATCCTGATTATGCATTGCCCGTTGCAAAAAAGGTGGCGAGCGGCGAGTTTGACCGTGCCATCCTAATTTGTGGGACTGGAATTGGCATGACGATTGCTGCCAATAAGGTGAAGGGGATCCGCTGTGCCCTAGTTCATGATACATTTAGCGCAAAAGCAACGCGGGCCCATAATGATTCAAATATTCTTGCGATGGGTGAGCGTGTCATTGGACCCGGTCTTGCCCGAGATATTGCCCAAATCTGGTTAACAGGTGAATTTGAAGGCGGCCGCCATGCAGGGCGTGTTGGAAAAATTAGCGAATATGAGGATAAGTACCTCTAACCAGGCTTGGATTGGACTGAAAATTGTTCGAGGAGGGCAAGGTTTATGATTCTAAAGTGTGAACAGGAATTGGAAGCGATACTAACGGAATTCAAAGAACAGGCAGCATTCAAACAAGGGCAGCTGCTAGTGATTGGCTGCAGTACGAGTGAGGTCATCGGGGAGAGAATTGGGACATCGGGGACCGTTGAAGTGGCGGAAATGATTTACCGCTGTTTGAAAAAACTCCAAGAGGAAACGGGGATTGTACTTGCCTTCCAATGCTGCGAGCATCTAAACCGAGCCTTGGTTGTCGAACGAGCAGTATTAGTGGAAAAGCGTCTCGATGAAGTTTCAGTTATCCCTGTCCGAACAGCTGGAGGAGCGATGGCAACGTACGCGTTTGGAGCGATGGATGATGCCGTTGTTGTCGAGTTTATAAAGGCGGATGCCGGCATCGACATTGGCAACACACTCATTGGCATGCATTTAAAACATGTCGCCGTTCCCATCCGCGTCAAGCAAAAAAGCGTCGGACAGGCCCATGTCACCCTGGCCAAGGTTCGTCCAAAGTTGATCGGCGGAGTGAGAGCCGTATACGAATGGAATCAGGAAAACACAAGCTGCTCTTAATGCAATGGGGTGTCTGCCATTAAAGTTTTATATGCCTGTATGATTTTATGGAGTAGAAGAGGCTTTGTTGAAAAGACGAATATTATTTTAAAATAATAGGTATTCGTTCGTGAAAAAATGACCCTATATTTAAAAATGTTTACTTTCGGTGAAAAATATTATAAAAAACCGAAGAATGTTTTTCTTTTAATTTGAGTGTGTTTCTGCTAAAATAAAAAAGAATTTTTAGAAATTTATAAGTACTTACATATAAAGGGGGATTTTTTGTCATGAAGCATTTGTCTCAAGCCGATGAACAGGTTTTTCAAGCGATTCAAAAAGAATTAGGTCGTCAGCGTTCCAAAATTGAATTAATTGCCTCAGAAAACTTTGTTAGTGAAGCAGTCATGGAAGCCCAGGGGTCTGTATTAACGAATAAATATGCAGAGGGGTATCCTGGCCGTCGCTATTATGGTGGCTGTGAATATGTTGATATCGTCGAAGACTTAGCACGCAACCGGGCGAAGGAAATTTTCGGAGCGGAGTATGTAAACGTACAGCCGCACTCAGGTGCACAGGCCAATATGGCCGTTTACTTCACGGTTCTTGAGCAAGGTGACACCGTGCTTGGCATGAATCTCTCTCACGGCGGCCATTTAACACACGGCAGTCCGGTTAACTTCAGTGGTGTTCAATATAACTTTGTTGAATATGGAGTCGACGAAACAACACACCGCATCAATTATGATGATGTCCGTGCCAAAGCACTTGAGCACAAACCGAAAATGATTGTTGCCGGTGCCAGTGCCTATCCTCGTGAGATTGACTTTGCGAAGTTCCGTGAGATTGCCGATGAAGTCGGTGCGTACCTCATGGTCGATATGGCGCACATTGCTGGGCTTGTAGCGGCAGGTTTGCATCAAAATCCAGTTCCTTACGCTGATTTTGTGACAACAACCACTCATAAAACCTTGCGCGGTCCACGCGGCGGGATGATCCTTTGCAAAGAGGAATTTGGCAAGAAAATTGATAAATCAATCTTCCCTGGAATTCAAGGCGGTCCATTAATGCATGTGATAGCTGCAAAAGCTGTTGCCTTTGGTGAAGCACTGCAGGACAGCTTTAAAGCATATGCTGGTCAGATTGTCACCAATGCCCAACGTTTAGCCGAAAGTCTCCAAAAAGAGGGCTTGAAGCTCGTTTCCGGCGGAACGGACAACCACCTGCTGTTAGTGGACGTGCAGACACTTGGCCTGACAGGCAAAGTTGCTGAAAAAGTCCTTGATGAAATTGGTATTACAGTCAATAAAAACACGATTCCATATGATCCACAAAGCCCATTTGTAACAAGCGGTATCCGCATCGGTACGGCGGCAGTAACAAGCCGTGGCTTTGGTGAAGCGGAAATGGACGAAATTGCTTCCATCATTGCGTTTACCTTAAAAAATCATGAAGATGTGGCGAAACTTGAGGAAGCAGCAGGCCGCGTCGAAGCGTTAACAAGCAAATTTACACTTTATCCGGAATATTAATTAGAAAAGCGCAAGCGCCCTNNGAGAGCGAAGGACACTAGCCACTAGGGCGCTGGAGCTAGACAGTAATCTACTTCAAAAACTTATACTTACTTTTTATATCAGCAAAGAATCGACCTAACTTTTTAAAGTGGGGTCGATTTTTTTTGAAAAATCTAACTAGTTAATTTGAGCGTATTTTGATTTGCTCATTGCATTTTTTTTCTGTAAAATGAGACGAAGTGTACATTAATATAAAATAAGGGGCGATGATTATGGCCAAGGTATTTGTTTTTGACCATCCATTAATTCAGCATAAACTAACATACATACGTGATAAAAACACCGGAACAAAGGAGTTCCGCGAGCTCGTTGATGAAGTTGCGACCTTGATGGCGTTTGAAATTACTAGGGATATGTCGCTTGAGGATATCGATATCGAGACACCTGTTTGTCCAACGAAATCAAAGGTTCTATCCGGCAAGAAAATGGGGATTGTTCCGATTTTACGTGCAGGAATCGGAATGGTGGATGGCATCCTAAAATTAATTCCGGCCGCGAAAGTGGGCCATATCGGTTTATACCGCGACCCTGAAACCTTGCTGCCGGTCGAGTATTATATTAAGCTGCCAAGTGATGTCGAAGAGCGTGATTTCATAGTGGTTGATCCGATGCTAGCAACAGGCGGTTCAGCGATTGAAGCGATTCGCTCCTTGAAGAAGCGCGGCGCCAAGCACATCAAGTTTATGTGTTTGATTGCTGCACCAGAGGGCGTGGAAGCGGTAAAGACAGCCCACCCGGATGTGGATATCTATATTGCTGCCCTAGATGAGAAATTAAATGACCACGGCTACATCGTCCCAGGCCTTGGTGATGCAGGAGACCGGTTGTTTGGAACAAAATAAGATTTAGTTTGAAAAAAAGTCGGGCTTGCTCGGCTTTTTTTTGTTGGTTTTTATTAAAATAGGTCATTGTCTTTTGGAAATTTAATTTGAAACCATCCATTTTTGAAAAAATAAAAGAAATCGCTTCAGAACGCTGGAATATTTATAGAAAGATACTTATTCTTTACTGGAATAAGGTTCCTTTTTAAAAAAAGAGAATGATCAAGAGATTTAAAAAGTCAAGCCCATTATTATGTGTAAATTCATACCTGCTAAAAAACAATGTTATGCAGCTGATTTATTTATGGTGTACTGGAAGG
>NTXX01000052.1 GCA_002559145.1 Bacillus sp. AFS006103 | reverse complement strand
TTTAGGCTGCCATCATTCCAAATTCTTTTGGAGTGAGGTAGCCTAATTTTTCTTGTATTCGAACTTCGTTATAGTGATACATATACTCCTCAATTTTCGAAACTACGTTAAGATTTGTAAGAGAGTTGAACTTGCAATACTGAAATTCCTCCGTTTTTATATTCGAATGAAAAGATTCTATGACGGCGTTATCCCAACAGTTTCCTCGTCTAGACATACTACTAATACAATGATGTTTTTTTAAGTAATTTTGGTAGGTGTAGGATGTATACACACTTCCTTGATCAGTATGAATAATAATCCCTTCGGGATCATTCCTTTTATTCAAAGCTTCCTGTAATGTATCAATTACTAAAGGAGTTTGTTGGTGATTATAAAGCTTATACGCTACGATTTCATTATTAAACAAATCCATTATGGTAGAAAGATACAACGTTTCACTTCCATATTGAATATAAGTTATATCTGTAACCCATTTTTCATTTGGCTTACTTGCACTAAAATCACGGTTAAGTATATTAGGTGCTATAACTTCACTTTCTCCTTGTGATTTCCATTTGCGTTTCGGTTTCACTTTACATTGCAAATGATGTTTTTGCATGATTCTCTGGACCGTATTTCTGTTTAATTCAATGTTGTATTTACGCTTTAAAATAGACTTAATCTTTCGGTGTCCATTACGATATTTAGTTGTTTTACAAATCTCAATGATTAAATCTTCATGTAAATTTTTATACTCTTCAAATCCCTTTACCCAGCGATAATAGGTGGATCGAGGGACTTCTAGTACTTTTAAAATAGCCGTAATAGTGTATTTCTTACTTAATTCCCCAACTAACTGTATGACTAATCTTTTATCCACTCCTTTTTCATCGCTAAATACTTTTTTAGAATTTCATTCTCCATTTTAAGATGAGTAATTTGATTATCCTTTCGCTCGTCCTCACTCGAGAACTCAGGACCATGACCAAATGTATACTGTTTACCAATTGGTTGGTCAAAGCGATAAATTTCCCCCTTTTTATACCATCTTACCCAGGTCTCAACTTGAGATTTATTCTTGACGTCATACTTCTCCATAATTTCTCTTGTCGTTAATTTGCTTTCTAGTTTTTCTCTTACAACCTGCCATTTAATTTCACTTGTATATACGTTTTTGCCCACGCAAAAACACCCCCGATAAATGTACTTGTTTCAAGTGTAACATTTACGAAGGTGTTTTATATTGTCTTATTAATTTAGGTTAGTCCA
>NTXX01000051.1 GCA_002559145.1 Bacillus sp. AFS006103 | reverse complement strand
TGATCTGAACCCAAAAAGTTAGACACGAAAATTTAGGCAGCTATCTGGGCATGAGTTCGGTATTGAACCGGACTCATGCCTTTTAATTTTGCCTTAATCCGTTTGTGATTATAGTAATAAATATAATTCTCTAATTCTAGTTTAAATTGCTCCATACTCTCAAATTCTTTTAGATAGAGTAATTCGGACTTTAATAAGCCAAAGAAATTCTCTATGACTGCGTTATCTAAACAGTTTCCTTTACGGGACATGCTTTGGACAATCTCTCGTTTTTTTAATGCGATTCGATATTTCTCCATTTGATAATGCCAACCTTGATCAGAATGGAGGATAGGCTTTTCTTCTTCATTTAAACAATCAAGAGCTTTGTCCAACATTTTTGAAACGAGCTGATAAACAGGGCGTTTTTCTATGTTATAAGCGATGATTTCTCCATTATATAAATCTAGAATAGGGGACAAATATAGCTTTTCTCCGTGTAGATTGAATTCTGTTACATCCGTTACCCACTTCTCGTTTGGCTTTGATGCCTTAAAGTCGCGCTCCAAAATATTAGGGGCAGTTTTACCAACTTTTCCACGGTATGATCTATATTTTTTCATACGGACTAGACATTTTATACCCAACTCATTCATCAAGTGGCGGACTGTTTTATGATTTATTTTTAAGCCTCTATTACGTAATTCCAACGTAATACGACGGTATCCATATCGTCCTTGATGTTCTTCAAAAATTTCATTAATTAATTCTTTGATTTCCTTATACTTGTCTGGACGATTCATTTGTTTTATCCAGTAATAATACGTACTGCGCGCAATACCAGCGACCTTTACCAGATCAATTACTTTAAATTCATGCCTCAATTCATAGATTACTTGTGCTTTGACTTGTTCCGTAATCTTTCCTTTTCCTGAATTAAGGCTTTCAACTTTTTTAAATAAGCATTCTCCATGCGCAAACGCTCGATTTCGGCTCGTAACGCCTCTTCTGATCCTTCTGCTGGTTGAGGTTTGTTTGTTTCTTTTTTCATTAATGGACGCCCCTTTTGTGTTGGTTTTAGGGCGTCTAGTCCATGTAACTCGAAACTTTTTTGCCATTTTAGAATGGTACTATGTGTTGCAATATTAAATATTGCAGCAGTTTCCCTTATAGACGTCCCTGTCTCATTCATAAAATTCAGTACGTCTAGTTTAAACTCTATGGTATAAGATGTATAGGGTTTTATAAAAGCATCTGCACCATGATGCTCATATTGTTTAACCCAATTTAATAAAACTGAATGATGTACACCTATGGATTTCGCAATAGATTTTACCCCTTCCGATCCCTGTAGATAGCGAATAGCGGCTTCTACCTTTTCCTCTATGTTAAATTTAGACATATAAAAACT
>NTXX01000050.1 GCA_002559145.1 Bacillus sp. AFS006103 | reverse complement strand
ATATAGCTAGGTAAGTTCACCCCTAGCAGCCTTTTTTCATTAATCTAGCCCTAGTTGTGTTTTTAGTTCTTGTTGGACTCTTTGTTTTTCTTTAGGTGAAACCAATCCATAATAGATTCTATTGATTTTTGCACCTTGTTCGTTTATTTCAAGTTGCTTAATATTTGTTCCAGCTGCTTTATAATTTTTTTGAATGCTCACCATTTGATCAAAGGTAAGATTGGTTTTTACATTTTTGCCTAACGCAGAGAAAATGGTTGAAAAGTTCGTTAAGCTTGATAAACTCGCGCCTTCTTTTACTACTCCCTGAATAATTTGACGTTGTCTTGTTTGACGGCCAAAGTCCCCTCTAGGATCTTTTTTTCTCATACGGGAATAACTTAATGCTTCTTCTCCGTTAAGGGTTAATTCTCCTTTTGCAAAATGGAAGCTATCCTGGGTAAAATCTAAATTACTTTGGACGGTTACCCCGCCTACAGCATCAACAATATCCTTAAAGCCTTCCATGTTGATTTTGATATAATAATCAATCGGAATGTCGAGGAAATTTTCCACGGTATCCATAGCCATTGGAACACCTCCAAAAGCATAAGCGTGATTAATTTTGTCCTCTTTCCCTTTTCCAACTATTTCTGTACGAGTGTCTCGTGGAATGCTGAGCATTTTTACTGAATTATTATTCGGATTTACTGTCAGCACAATTAATGAGTCAGATCGGCCCCTGTCGCCTTTTCGTTCATCTACACCGAGCAATAACACTGAAAATGGCTCCTTTTCTTTAAAGGTTACCGGTTCCTCACGTTTTTCGGATTGTTTCCGCTCGATTGGCTGGTTCATAGTTTCTACGGCATTTTTAAAAGAGTTATATACCGTGTACGCATATGCCCCTCCAGCAACCAGTAATACCAATAGTATAATTCCTGTTACTTTCAGCCACTTCTTTTTTTTCTTTTTAGTGTTCATTCGACAAATCCCCTAAAAAATCTATTCTTTATTTCTAAATTATAGAATAGCAAGAATATAGGTAATTAGATAGATGATAATTGTGGCATTTCTAAGGACAGCTTTGAATTTAGTAGAATGTTTCAGACTTATGCACTATGATTCTTAAATTCTGCTGAAGGTCAAATAGTATTAAAATTCGTTAGTTAGACTTATTGCAAATGTAAAGCCATTTACCGAGTGGAAGAACTTGGGGATGATTTTATGATCACGTGGAAAAGATATGAAAGAATTTAACTAGTATGTTTGATACCTTAAGTATATTGGTTGTCGCCTTTTTAGTCGAAGCGGTCATGGCACGATACCTGGCGGCGCAATAATCGGCGAGCTGTTAATTATCAGTGTCGATAATATTTGGGATTTGATGGTTCTTATCTAGTACGTTAAGATTAGGTTATTAAATTTGCTAAGGGGTCCTTTTTATGGATGGGAAAAGTATGGAACTTGAAGAAAATCATTACGATAATGTTTCGAGTATTCAATTATTAAATGAACGGCTCGACTTAACTTTAGCCTTCAGTAAGAGATATCAAATGTCAAGTGCGGTCTGTTATCTGCGTATATTTTTGCCGCCAGAACTCTCACAGCCTAAAGACAATGATACCGAAACCATCCTTCTCAATAAAATTTCAGCAAGATTATATGGTTCGTTGCGAGATATTGATACCGTAATCAAGGTCAATTCGACAGATTTTATGATAGTCATCGCTGATATTACCGAGCATGACTGCAAAGTGATCTGTGAACGGATTATTCATTCCATATCAGCTCCGTATCCGATTGATTTTCATAATTTTTCGATCGGCAGCAGTATGGGGATTTGCATGTACCCCTATGGCTCCGAAGAACCGGATGAACTAAAGACCATGGCAAAGATGCAAATGTATGATGCCCAAGAGCTGGGAGAAAATCGCTTTTCTTTTTATAAAGGGAATTTAAATCAAACGGCTTACCGAAAAGTGATCCTCGAAAATGATCTTCCCTATGCGCTCAAAAAAGGGGAGCTTTATGTTCACTATCAGCCGCAATATTTTTTAAAAGAACGGGCTATCAATGGTGCAGAAGCGTTAATCCGTTGGAATCATCCAAGTTTAGGTGAAATTTCCCCTGGGGAATTTGTCAGCTATGCGGAAGAGGCTGGCATGCTTAACGGTCTGTTTTTCTGGGTTTTTGAAGAGGTCTGTCAAAAGATGGCGAGCATGAAGGACAGGAGCCTGAAATATTCGATTAACTTGTCTGTGAATCAACTCTTACTTGATTCTCTTATTCTAGATATCTCGAATATTCTTAAGAGGTACTCCGTCTCAGCGGCACAAATTACGTTGGAGATTACCGAGAATATTGAGATATACTCGGTTAGAAAGGTAAATGAGAAACTGCACTTGTTAAAAGAAATGGGCTTTACGATTGCCTTAGATGATTTCGGAAATGGCTATTTCTCATTTTCAGACTTTATTAAGCTGCCGATAGATTTTATTAAACTGGACCGTGATTTTGTGTTTAGCCTGTTGAAAAATAAAAAACATAAGGGCGTTATTACGCCGATTATTCAGATGGCTCATAACTTGGACCTACAGGTTATTATAGAAGGAATTGAAGATCACACCCAGTTTGCGGAATGGGTGAAACTCGACTGTGATTTAATCCAAGGTTATTTTATTAGTGAGCCGATTTCGTTTGAAAAATTGACTGAATTGATTGCAGAAATTGAGAACAGAGTGGCGCTAGATTTTTCAGTGAATGAATTGCAATAAAAGGATGGATTAATAATGAAGAAAACGGTAAAAGATATTATCTATATTTTTATAGGAGCGCTTATTTTTGCAGTGGGTGTCAATTATTTTACAATCCCGAACCATCTCTCAGAGGGCGGTATTTTAGGGATTACGATCATTACCCACTATTTGTTTGATTGGTCGCCGGGTGTCGTGAATTTTGTCTTGAATGTGGCGCTGTTAGCGGTGGGTTATAAATTTTTTGAAAAAAGAACATTCATCTATACGCTGATTTCAATTGCAGCTTGCTCATTGTTTTTATTTTTAACCGAGGATATCGGTCATCGATTAACCGATGATACATTTTTAGCTTCGATTTTCGCTGGTTTACTTGTAGGTGTCGGGCTGGGATTGATTTTCCGGACGGGAGGAACCTCGGGTGGGTCGACGATTTTAGCAAGATTAGCGAATCAGTTGCTAGGATGGAGCATTGGCAAGGGCATGCTGATCATTGATATTTTAGTAGTGGTTGGCTCGATTTTCATCATCGGCTTGGAAAAATCGATGTATACTCTATTGATAGTGTTTATCGGGGCGAAGGCGATTGATTTCATCGTGGAAGGTTTGGATGAAAAGGTAGCGGTGATGATTATTTCCAGTTGCCCTGAAAAGGTCCTGGACAATATCACCAGCCGGATGTCGCGTGGGTTGACTGTCCTAGATGGCCGCGGCGGCTACACAGGACAGAACAGAGAAGTCCTGTATATCGTCATTAATAAGCAGGAAATCGTCCAGCTGAAAAGTATTATTAATGAAGTCGATGGAAACGCCTATGTTACCGTCCATACCGTCCATGAGATGATTGGGCATGGGTATAAAGCAAGTAAAACGAATGCCTGACACCCATTGGTGTCAGGCACTATTTATAATTTCTCAATACTTACTCGTCCTGAGAAGAAGGTCGCCCCGCCGCCCATATCGGCAATCCGGTCGGGGGTGAGGGTGTTAACTAGCTGTTTTGTGTCCCCGGAATCCGCCCATAGACCTTGTGTGGCTACCACTCCAGGAAGGACATTTTCCCCGACTGTCGCCTTTAACACACATTCCCCGCGCTGGTTCCAGACTCGAACCATATCTCCATCTTCAATCCCCGTCTTCCATGCATCTTGGAGATTCATATACACTTTCAGCTCCTTTTCCAAGCTGATGTGCTTTTGATTGTTGGAAAAAGTAGAATTTAAGAAATGATGATTTGGGCCAGGAACAAACTGATACGGATGATCGCCGTCGTTTACTAAAGGTATATACGTTGGCAAAGGGGGATAGCCGTCCTCTAGCATTTTCTGTGAAAATAATTCGATTTTTCCGCTAGGGGTTGGCAGGTTCCCAGGGAAAATAGGTTTCACCTTAGCTTTCATAAAATGCTGCTCCATTAAAGCTTCGTAATTAATTCCATCTAAATACAGATTGCGCGGATTGTTTAAGGCTTGTGTAATCATTTCCGCTTCTGTCTCTTCAAAAACCCATTCAGCGAAACCCATTCCCTTTGCGAGCAGCTTGAACACGTCGAGATTGGACTTGGACTCGACATACGGTTCGATGACCGGCTGCTGCAGTTGAATGTAATGATGCCAATACGATGTGTAGATGTCTGTATTTTCGAAGGAGGATGTCGCTGGCAGGACAATATCTGCATATTTGGCTGTTTCTGTTAAAAATAAATCATGGACTACGGTAAATAAATCCTCACGTGCGAGGCCATTTCTGACCTTGTTAGATTCCGGTGCAACTACAGCAGGGTTTGAGCCGTATACATAGAGTGACTTCACAGGTGGATCTAGCGTGAGCAGAGTGTCGCCGAGTAAGTTCATGTTAATCACGCGGGTTTGTTTATTTTCCAATAGATCCGGTCGCTGCAGGTTTGCAGTATTTGAAGCTAGATAAGCCGAATTTCCTTTGATCGCACCACCGCCCTTGACAAGCCATTGGCCGGTGAGAGCAGGAAGGCAGGAAACGGTTCGGACGAACATTCCGCCATTATCGTGATGCTGGGGTCCGTTGCCAATCCGAATAAAAGCAGGCGACGTTTCGCCGTACATCCGTGCCAGCTTATAGATATCTTCGACCGGTACACCCGTGATAGCAGAAACCGTGTGAGGGTCATACTGGACGACATGTTCACGCAGTTCATCGTGGCCAACCGTATATTTTTGTAAAAAGTCCCGATTGACTCGATTTTCAGAAAATAAGATGTGCATCATCCCTAAAGCAAGCGCACTGTCCGTGCCAGGTAAAATTGGAATAAACCAATCTGCTAATCTACCGGTTTGATTTTTATGAACATCAATGACGATAATTTTCGCGCCATTTTGTTTTCGGGCTTTTTGAGCAAGGGCGATTTGATGCATGTTAGTGCTCGCCGCATTAATCCCCCAAAAAATGAATAATTTCGAATGAATCGTATCCTCAGGGTCGATTCCGAGACTGCCGCCCATCGTATATTTATAGCCTTCCGAACCAGCGGATGAACAAATAGTTTGATCTAACCGGGATGCCCCGAGGCGATGAAAAAACCGGCGGTCCATGCCCTCCGCATTAAGCCGGCCCATGTTTCCATAAAAGCTATAGGGAAGAATGCTCTCCGGACCGTCAATTTCAATCAGCTCCTTCCAGCGGGAAGTAATCGTCTGGATTGCTTCTTCCCAACTGATTCGTTCAAATTTACCCGCGCCTTTGGGACCCTTGCGTTTCAACGGATAGGTGAGACGATTTTCATCATAAATCCGTTCGGTCATATTGCGGACCTTGTTACAGATATGCCCTTTGGTAACCGGATGCTGTGGGTCGCCATCCACTTTGATAATCTTCCTGTTTTTCTTATGTAGAAGTAACCCGCACTGATCCGGACAATCCAGCGGACAAACGGCATGAAAAACACCTTCTCGTTCAACAATAAAAGAAGCCATAGCCTAGTTAATCTCCTTTCTCGATTCATTTGAATTATGAAGATAGCTGCTGCAGTTGGTGTCAGGCACCAGACGTGGACATTTGTACTCTTGGAGTGGACATGCTTCGTTGCTTTGTTTTATGTGATTTCTAATAATGCTACTATCATAACATCAAATTCGTTGTTAGGAACAAATATGATAAGCTATTTTTATATGTGATTAGGAGGGGATTTTTTATGAAGATTTGGAGAATGATAGGGTTATTAATTTTATTGATTGCATTAATGACAGCATGTGCGAAAGAAATTCCTAACACCAATACGGCAAAGGACAATGTGGTCGTTTTAAATAATGAAACCATCCAAGGGATGGAGAAGGGGATTCTAGTTGGAACTCCACTCCGGTTGGATAAAAAAATCCGCTTAGCGGATGTCGAAAAAGTTTGGGGAAAATATGAGGAAATGCATGATCATGAGGATATCCATACCTATGTCTATACGATAAAGAATCGCCGAATTGTAATAGATGAAGAGGAACTAAAAACACTTTACCTGTTTCACATTGAGATTGGGATAACTCGAGAAGAATTACTTGCGAAAATGGGGACCCCCACCGAAGGGAAGAAAACGGGGAAGTCGCTCGTGTATCAAAAAAACGATTATCGAATCACCTTTCGTTACATTGATGATAAAACATGGGATTTAATCTTGTTTAAGGCTCCGCAAGATCAGTAGCCATCAAAGGTTTCGAGAGATTGAAAAGATTGAATAAAAATGAAAAAGGTGGCGGTCACATAGATTCTATGTGACCGCCTGTTTAGATAAAAATACAACCTATTACTGCCCAAGCTGTTTGATTTGATCAAGGATGCTGCTAATTTCCTGGACGCTTTGAAATATTTCGGTATTTTCAAGGACAGAAGGGTCGAGCACTCCATTTTTATAATTTTTTAAGTACAGGTCAATTCCAGCAGTTAGTTTGTTGTTTTGGTCCACCAGTTGCTGGTGTAAATCGACCGCTATTTCAGGAGCTTGAAGTTTGTTAAAGGTAGAGATTTCTTGTTTCATATCCTGGAGCATCGTTTTGAGTTCAGCTGCGGCTTGCTTGTCGCCAACTGCTTGTTGCGCAATTGAGGGAGCATCATTTGCAAATGCCGTCGCCTTGTCTAAATAGTTCTTCGCCTCATTGGCATATGTGAGCGTATCTTTCGCATCATTTAACAGGGAACAGCCGCTCAGGAGTAATCCAATGATTGCAGCTAAAACTAATAACTTCTTTTTCATGCTGAAACCTCCGTTTTATTATTTTATTCTATCTAAAAGTGAAGGACCCTAAACGGTGTCAGGCACCATTAGTGATATTTTCATAATGGTTTTATTGAAAAGTACAGAATAGTAAGCACCCGAGAACCCCGTTATACGTAAGATATTCATGAGAATCAACGGGAGGTTTTACGATGTATCCTTACACAAATTACTACGATGCCTTATATAGACAAAATAATAAATTGATACGAGAAGTGGAAAAAGCAATGAGTGGAGAGTACAATGCTATAAATTGTTATAGCCAATTAGCAAATTTGGCTCATAATGAGAAGGAGAAAAGTCGGATTCTTGAAATTCGCCAAGATGAAATCAAGCACTATCAACAATTTGAACAGATCTATACGAAGCTAACTAGGAGAAAGCCCCAACAACCAAAACTCAGCGAGGAATGCCCAGATGTTTACTTAGCTGGATTGGAGTTTGCCTTAGAGGATGAGCAAAATACAGTGGATTTTTATCTGGAAGTCGCTGACGGTGCTTCTGATCCAACGATTAAAGAGGCTTTTCGAAGAGCGGCTGCAGATGAACAAAATCATGCGGTTTGGTTTCTGTACTTTCTCACAAAAAATAAGTAGCTTATTCTGATGACCTCTAACCTGCTTTTTCTGGGATTACAGGAATTTAAAAAGAACACCCTTGTCACTATTGGCAAGGGTGATTTTAATGTGATCATCGTTAGCTTTAATCCCCGCCACCACCTGAGTCTTCACCTGAATCGCCGCCCCCGTCGGAACCCCCGCCGTCAATAGGGTCGTCTGAATCACTTTCGTAATCATGAACATAATCATGGCTATAGGAACTTTTTCTTCCATTTCTTAAACTTGGGAAGATGAAAAAGGCAGCGATAATTGCTAAGGTTCCAAAGAACTCCTGCACTCCAAAAATAAGATAAATACCATAGACCAGAAGTAATGCACCTACCAGCCATTGAATAACTCTTACCGTTTTCAGAGACATCCCCCCAATCAAACGTAAGAAATTTAATACCCTACAAAATAAATATTACAATCTAGGACTTTTTATGCATTTTTTTGATATTGGTGTCATTAATGGTGTCAGGCACCGCTCGTGGACATTTGTCCCTTCTGCGGAGACAAATGATAGTCTGAAATTTATGGATTTTAGGTAGAATAAGGCCTCAAAAGTTGTCCGAGAGAGTGGAGGAAGTAAGGAACAGACAATATGATCGTTATGGCATGGAGGTATGCAATAGCAGAATCCCATACGAAATCCTCTTAAGCAAAAGCCCGCTAACGAACACACAAAATTCCACATTGCAGAGACTAGCCATAAAGAAGAGCTGGAGCAACCGTACCCAAATCAAAATCATCCGTCTCGCTCGCACTATCTCCGACCTCCAATCTAGTCCCACCATAACAGATCAAAGTATCTGGGAAGCCATTGAGTTTAATGAGGTGTAAAAGATATGGTGCCTGACACCATGCCAGCTAAATATTCTATTCTCCTAGTTTTCTAGAGGATTGGTCATGCTTTTTGGTAAAGATATTATTTAACGATTCAAAAGAAAACTTAGTAGCACTACATCCCATTTTCTTATAATTTATTTTTGGTGTCAGGCACCAGATAAGAGGTACCGCACTATTCCTAAAGGGTTCCGTTTCCTATCAGAAAACGTCAATTTGCACAGGGAAACGCAAACCAAAATGTAATACTTTTTGCTCAATAAAATGTAGGGCGATTTGTAAAGCTAGAGGGATTAGAAAAACATTGAAATAGCAAGGGTTCCTACCCTTGCCATTTTGATTTTTATTGCTAATTCTTCGGATTGCATATTACGAAGAAGTTTGCAAACCATTTCCGCAGCCTTCTCTTATCGATTTTTGCGTAGGTATGAGAATTCATAGGCGGAAAATTTCCGTCTAATGTTTATGAGGGAAGCTAAAGAAGCAGATATAAGCGGAGATATTCCGGGTAACTCCTCTAAATAAGACAAAATCTAGTCAAGCCCATTATTATGT
>NTXX01000049.1 GCA_002559145.1 Bacillus sp. AFS006103 | reverse complement strand
TTAGCATTCCTGTAGATCGTTAAATATCAGGTTTGAAAAAAATAGAGCCCCTCAGTAAGATACGAGTATAGAGTCCAATCTAACTCAGAGTCTTAAGGAGGAAGCCCTACTATGAATTTTAAAATGCAAGACAAACAAAATCAACTAATTGAAGGAATTTCCGATACACATCTTATTGTTGGTGTTGATATTGCTCAACAACTACACGTTGCAAGAGCAGTTAACTTCCGTGGAATTGTAGTTGGAGACCCTATCACATTTGAAAATAATGAAGAGGGGTTCGTTAATCTATTAAACTGGATTCATGATTTAAAAAGATTAAAAAAACTAGATGCGGCAATAGTAGGTATGGAACCTACAGGTCATTACTGGATTAACCTGTCAAAATGGTTATATGACCAAAACATTGAGGTAGTAACGGTCAATCCCTACTTAGTAAAAAGGAATAAAGAGAATCGTGATAATACTCAATCAAAAAGTGATAAAAAAGATGCACTCGTTATCGCAGATATGGTCAAAAACGGCTACTACTCCTTTATTCGTCCATCTTCAGAATCATTTGAGAAACTTAGAGTCCTAATGTCTAACCGTGATGTAATTGTTAAACGTCTCGTAATGTCTATAAATCAAATAAATCGATGGGTGGATGTTGTCTTTCCAGAGTTGCGACAAGTGTTTAACGATGTTTCGTGCAAAGGAGCAATCGCAACCCTTCGTTTGTTTCCAACTCCAAATGAAATTTCTTTAATGGATTCACTAAATGTCCAGAGGGGTTGGAAGTCATTAATGAAAAGACAACCAGGACCTAAAAAAGCTCAATTACTGATAAATCTAGCAAAAACTTCTATAGGAACGGGACAAGCACTTGATGCTTATAAATTCCATCTAGAACAATTAATAGAAGAATATGACCTCGCTGTAAAACAACTCGAAAGAGTTGAACAACAAGTTAAAGAAGTTCTCTATAATATACCATTTGCAAAAGAACTACTTACTATTAAAGGGATAAGTGAAATTTCATTAGCTGGGATACTAGGTGAGTCAGGAGATCTAAGTGGATTCTCTCACGGAAACTCTCTATTACGACATGCGGGCTTACATCTAGCTGAAGCAAGTTCAGGCAAATGGAAAGGTCAGATTGTGATTTCAAAGCGTGGAAGGTCAAGACTACGACGCTTCCTCTATTTAGCAACTATGAGCCTTGTGATGAATAACCCTGAATTTAAAGCCCTACATTCCCATAATGTGAAGGTCAAGAAGATAAAGAAAATGAAATCAATAATGAAACTAATCGGTAAACTAGCAAGGATTTTTGTAGGAATAGCACGACGAAACGAGTCTTACTGTCCAAATAAAATACAAGAATTAATCCCTTTAGCTGCTTAGAAATAAAACATTAGTTTATAAAATTCACCAATTAAAAAATTGACTTTAATTTTTGAATGTTGTCTTATTCGTAGGATTTCAAATATGCACGGAGTACCAGGTTTCTTCAACAAAAGGGCATTGTGACCCATCAGGTTAGCATAACTGGCCTCCACCCCTTGGATAGGCATGACGAAGGAATGAGAGGGCAATTGACCCGTTGAGACATGGGAGGGAAAGCCTCCAGGGGCGGCGTGGAGATGTGCATCATATGGTAAAATATGGAGTATTAGCTAACTCCTTTATTTAACTATGCCTCCACGAAGCCAAATGATCTGAATTCATTCCAATTACCCGTCATTCTATTTATAGAGGTTATGAAATCCTGCGAATAAGTGAGCATTCAAGAGATATTCGTATCAAACTGAGGGAGTTGAAGAAGG
>NTXX01000048.1 GCA_002559145.1 Bacillus sp. AFS006103 | reverse complement strand
ACGATCTACAGGAATGCTAATCTACTTCGTTAATTGAACAAGAAAAGGGATCGCCGAAGCAATCCTCTTTCTTAAACTAACGCACCCGATAGTTTAAGTGAATCTAATCACAAACTTAAAGGTTTACTGATAAAGTTGAGTTCCTTTAAGAAAGGTCAGGAACATGGGATTTTCAACAATAATGAGGCTTTAAACTATAAAAAAGTCGATCTCCCAGTCTTAGGGAATCGACTTTTCTATTTAAATTGACTCTGCCACCAATGAGTTAGTCCAATAACCCTTTTCTATTTTTACATTTCTAAATCTGTAATGCGTAAGGTAGCAATTCTTTTAAGGACAATTCTAATATATCTTTTTTCACGTTAGTTAAATAAACTGGCATTTCAGGTAAACAAAATTCTGCTAAAACTTGTCTGCAAATGCTGCAAGGCGGAAGAAAATCTACCGTATCACCTGCGACAGCTATAGCCTGGAACTCACCTTTTTTATAACCATTTGTTATTGCGGTAAAAATAGCCGTTCTCTCAGCACAATTGGTTGCACCTAGTGAAACATTTTCTACGTTTACTCCATTAATTACAGTACCATCAGTTAATAATAATGCTACTCCAACTGGAAATTTGGAATATGGTACGTATGCTTTCACTTTCATCTTACGTGCACTTTCCATTAATTGCTCTTATTCAACTTATCCACCCTTATATATGTGATGACATCAGTTAGGTTCCTCTTACAACGACTAATTCTAATTGTCGTTCACGAAGAGAGGCGAGAGCATCCGGAGCATTATCAAATGCATAAACAGAGGTAGGTGGGGGGGTTATTTCTCCTGTTTCCACCAAATTATCTAAAACCTTGATACTCTCGGTACGTTCTTCTTCTGAGCGAATTGTGTGAAGTGCACCTGTAACAGAATAGCCTTTAATTTGGATATGCAATGGATCAGGCTGCCCCCAGGTTCCACTCGCAAATCCGATTAGTACCACTCGCCCTCCTAAGGCAATGCTATTTACAGCCTTGGTGTACAAGTCACCACCAACCGTATCATAAATTACATTGACACCCTGACCCTGAGTAAACCTGGCAATGGTTTCATCAAACCCTTGCTCTGCTGGATTAAGGACATAGTCTGCTCCTTGAGCACGACAAAACTCTTCTTGTTTTTTAGCCCTCGCTGTGGCAATGACGGTTGCACCAAGTGCTTTGCCTAATTGAATGGCTGCTGATCCAGTTCGGCCTGCCCCGCCTAATACAAGTAACGTTTCCCCGGATTTTAGTGCTGCACGGTTAACTAGGCCGACATATGCGACATGAAATGACCCTAAGAAACTAGCCGCTTCATCATCTGAAAGCGTTGATGGTGCCAATATAGCGCTGTCACCTGGACTTATGCAATATTCCGCTAACCCTCCTAAACCCACATGGAAATTTGCACCTCCGATGATACGATCACCTTCTTTAAACGGATATCCAGGGCCAGCTTTATCTACAATCCCTACGATCTCTTGACCGAATGAAATAGGGAGTTTTTTGATGACTAGATAAGTTCCATCCAGCATCATTTTATCGGGTAGTCCCAGTATGGTAGCCAGAACTTTTATTCTAGCTTCGTTTTCTTGGGGCTCCGGTAATGGAATTACTATTTTTTTTACAACCTCTTCCGCTTTTCCTAAAGAATGTGCCTGCCAACTTAACATAAACAGTTCTCCTCGATAAATAATATTTATAATGCTCTTCTTGACAAAATTTTAAATATTGTTTTCTTTTAATGGTTTAAAGATTCTATCATCCAGCATACCGCCTACATGAACAACGGGAACTTTCTCGTCAGTCACTGCTTCTAAAATTGGCCATGTGAATGCTAAATCACGATTTACGAGCACAGATACTCCAAATGGCTTATTCGTTAATGATTTTGTTTTTTGTATTTCACTTCTCATTCTTTCCGCACTAATTTCGGGTGAACGAGTTATTTCAATCTGACCCGCATTTGGACCTAGAAATCCTAATCCACCAGCATTGCTTACCGCTGCAACAAATTCGGCATTAGTAACCCAAGACATTGGGCCCTGTATAATCGGTTTTTCTATATTTAGTATTTCACATATTCTATTATTCATTAATGAATCCTCCTGCTTACGATATTTTCAAGAACCTTTAGTTGGTTAAAAATGATACCAGCTCAAAAAATTCCAACCGACACCCCATTTTTCCTTCCATTTAGTTCGTACGTTCTTCATAAATACCGATAAGAGATACGCTGACAAAACATCAATGTGGCGAATGCACCACTTCACGGCTGACTACAACACGGCGAATGAAGAATGCTGTGACCAAGCCAATCAGTGCAATGATAATCATGGACAAGAACACGTTTTGTGCTCCCGCCGTCATCGCGTTTGCTATTTCGGCCTGTGTGGCCGGAGCGGAGGAGGCGTGCAAATACTTGTCCATCCCCCTCGTAAGGATACTGACAGCTACAGCTATTCCAATCGCGCCTGCAACCTGCGGTAGTGTGTTTAAGACTGCCGTACCGTGCGGATATAGTTCTGGGGGTAATTGATTAAGTCCGTTCGTTTGAGCAGGCATATATATCATACCCACCCCAACCATGAGCCCTATATGCAAAGCCACCATAAAGGCCACTGAAGAAGCAGGAGATAGGGTAGTAAAGAACCATAACATGACTGAAACGATAGCGAATCCTGGAATAACGAGCCATTTTGGCCCATATTTATCGAACAAGTGCCCCATACGCGGGGAAAGGAGACCGTTCAGCGCACTGCCCGGCAAAAGCATGAGTCCCGCAGTGAACGCAGACAATCCTGCGCCCGTCTGTAGAAACATCGGGAGGATAATCATGCTCGACATCAGGATCATCGGGCATAACACTACTAGAATCGCCCCAACGACGTACATCGGATACTTGAAAACGCTCAGATTCATCATCGGATCACTCATAACGTTCTGACGCAGTATGAATAGCACTAGCGCGACGAGTCCAACAATGATCGAAGTAATCACAACTGCGCTACCCCAGCCTTCAGCTCCTTCGCCCGCCTTACTAAAGCCAAACACAACTCCTCCGAATCCAATCGTTGACAATAACAGAGAAAGTAAATCTATCCGAGGCTTTGTGACATCCGTAACGTTTTCCAAATACTTCAACCCTATCAAAAACCCTAAAACCAAAAATGGAAGTGATAACCAAAAGATGTAATGCCATGTTAAATATCCGACTACTAGACCACCTATGGTCGGTCCGGTCGCTGGCGCAAACATGGTAACAAGTCCGACTAACCCCATTGCCGCCCCCCGCTTTTCAGGAGGATAAATGACGAGAATTGTATTGAACAAGAGTGGGAGCAAAAAACTCATACCTACTGCCTGTAAAACTCGGCCGAACATTAACATTTCAAAATTGAACGCCAGCGCCGCGATTAATGTACCAACGATTAAGCTGATGAGTGAACCTGTGAAGAGCTGTCTTGTAGTAAACGTCTGCAACAACAACCCACTTATTGGCATTAAAATGCCTATAGTCAACAAGTACCCAGTTGTTAACCACTGTGCAGTTGCGGCTGAAATTTGGAATACTTCCATTAAATTAGTCAGTGCAACATTGAGGGCAGTTTCGCTTAGGAAGCCGAATAAACCGCAGATAAGCAAGGATGCCATAATGGCACGCGTATTGTATTTTTTCAATCTTTATTCCTCCATAATCTATATAGTAAAATTTAAATATTGTCTTGCCTTTGTTATCTTATTGGAGTATCCTACTTTAAACAAGTACGATTATTTTTAGAACATACTATTAAAAACAATACTAATGAGGTTTTACACACTTTTAAGATCTTAATATATATTTTTGGAGGGGAAAATATGGACCACAGCAAGAAGTATTCGGGTGATTGTGGACTAAACAAAGTTCAAAAAATAGTTGGTGGGAAGTGGAAATTGTCACTTTTGTGGTATATTTCCGCAGAAACAAGAAGATTTGGGGAGATAAAACGTATTTTTCCAGATATTACACAATCGATGCTAACGAAGCAACTCCGAGAATTAGAAAGTGACGGACTATTACATCGTGAAATTTATAAAGAGGTCCCACCAAGAGTAGAATATTCTTTAACAAATCTTGGCCAGCAGTTTTTACCAATCCTTCAAAGTATGTCTGAATGGGGGGATTGCAATTTAGAATAAGAATTGATAACTTTTTATGAAAAAAGATTGTTTAACAAAATAACAAAAGTATTTTATTTTATAGACGGTAAAACAGCCGGCTGGTGAGCGGCTGTTTTTTTTATTGCATACAATTAGGACTAGTTTAAACAAATAAAAAAGAGTGAATCGTTTTCCTGATATTGTCTATCCCCTGAAATTGTTTCAAGCGAATTCAACAAGGTGGATGAGGAATATAACAAATTAATATAATAGTTGAGGATACGAATTGCCCTGTTATTCAGGGCTTTTTATTAGTCCTAAGCACAATAATGTGTTCCTCGACTACTTTTAGTGAAAGGAGTATTTGTGAAGGACTGTACTTAAACTAAACTGCTTCGTTAGTGGAACAAAAAAAGGTTGCCGCAGCAACCCATCATGAACTCTTGCACCCGTTACTTGAATAAGAAAAATGCCTTTTCTTCCCTGTTGAAGCAAAGCACCTTTGAATAAAGCTATGTAGTCCTCAGCAGTTAATCTTCTAGAGAATTATTTAATAACTCTGATAAAAAGTCTCCAAAGTTCTCTGCAATCATTTCAAATGATTGTTCCTTTATCGGAAGTCCACTGATAAACGAAACAACAGGTGCATTGTCATCATTATTACTTTGTACTTTGGAACAATCCAGGCAGAAATACTCGCCATCATCAGCGAAATAAAAGCAAATTAGATTATTAGGCAATTTTTCTGTTTCCCTTAATTCTTTGGTAATCCAAATCATATTCGGGATTCCCGTTTCATCTGTTCCTAGCCCATAAATTTCTTGTCCAAAAATATCTCCCAAACCATATTTCTTTAAAAACACCCTATAACTTTTAGGAAATTTCACCTTTAATTTATTCTCTGCATCAATAATTGTTTGTTCATCGATTTCACCAATAAAATCAGCTTCTTCTTGGTTAGCTTCTATAATTTCTACTGCTTTATTTATCGACATTTATTCTCCTCCATACCAATCCATTTTTAACTTATTTTAACACCATTCCTTGTTCAACTAAACTGCCCCGTTAGCTCAATAAAAAATAGCATTGCCAAGCAACGCCTTGTTATAGAGCCCTGTGTTTTAACTGGTCCTTCCCAGTCCAGTAATAAAAGTACCAACCAAACCTCCAACTAATATAGGGAATATATTATCCCACTCAAAATTCCCTTTAAACAAACCAATAATAATAAAAGTACCTATCGCACCTATACAAAACTTAATAAAAAAATTTAATATCCATAAGAAACCACCAAGAGGGGAATATTTATGTTTATACTTATTCCACATTTTTGGCTTAATTTCCTTCTTTAACTATCCTGCTTCGTTAGTGGAACAAGAAAACTAGCCGCCAAAGCAGCTGGTGATCCTTAACTAATGCCCCTGTTAGCTTAAGTGAAATTTTTCACAAACTTACTGAATATAAAAGGGTTGCAAAAGAGCAAACCATTTAAAATCAAATAATTATTTTTTAAGTTTATCAATTAGTAATGGATAATTACTTTTTTTGATTCGTTAAATTATAGCTTCGTCTAATCAGGTCAGTTATAACTTCCTCTGGAATGGTACCGTCTAGAAAAATAGAATTCCAATGTTCTTTATTAAGATGGAAAGCTGGAACTATTGAAGGGTAATTCTGACGATAGAAGTCCAACCAACCTGCCTCACACTTCAGATTAATCCAAATATGTTCTTCTCTATTGAAAATCCAGGCAAAGACTTTCTTACTTTCTTTATGTCGCATTAATGTCCAATTCTTATCTTTAAATGGATAGTCTTCATATGTGTTTTCCAAATTCAAACAGTAATTAATAGCTTCCTCTCTCGTTTTTATTTTTTACCACTCCTTAAGTAACGTAGTATGATCCTTGCTTAAATTAGTGAGAGACATTCGATTATTCTTTATCGCTTTATCAATACGGACAGGTCACCCTCAAAAACTTTTTCATCTCTATCGTTAAAGGTAGATAACGATACAGTGAGGATACCTGTTTCATCTTTTGTTGCTTTCATATCAATTACTTCAACGTTTAAATGTAATTCATCTTCAGGATACACAGGCTTAATAAATTTAATATTATTCATCCGTGTTCCAGCAATGACATCCTCACCGTAGAAACCTTCTTCAACCCAAAGTTTGAAAGAAATGGCTAACGTATGTATACCAGAAGCAATAATTCCATCAAACTTTCCTTGATTTGCTTTTTCCTCATCCAAATGCATATATTGAGGGTCAAATTCACCTGCAAACCTCATAATATCTTCTTTTGTTAATTTTAATGATTTAGTTTGAAACACTTGTCCAATTGTAAACTCATTTAATTTCATTCTTACACCTCTATTTTGATGCTGTAGTCAATGTTGTCCTTGTTTATTTTAGCACCCAAACACAACAAGTGTAAAAATATTAAAGTCTTCTTAAGCTAACCTGCCCCGTTAGTGGAACAATAATAAGAGTCGCCGCAGCAACCTTTTTTTATACTAAAGCACCCGTTAGTTGAAGAAGTTAAATCACTTTAAATTTCCTACCTCTATTTAGTGATCAAACAAGGTAGAACTAAATCAGTTCTTACCTAACGTTGATTTCTTTACCGCTTTCATCGAATAACTTAAACGTTAAACCGATTTGATTGGCTCTGTCGCCTTTGTAGTATGGTAGTGACAGGTCTTTTGGGACTGGTTTAGCGATGAAGAAAGCATCTTTGTTCTTTGGTACGGAAACGGTTGTTTTGATGTGTGATGTAACATGTTTTTGTTTGTTGACGGAAAATTGTTGTGCTTGTAACACGACGCTTGCAATGGGTACATTCCCGTATAAATCATTGATTCGTTTTCCGTATAGGATTTCACATAAACCATCTTTTGTTTCGATGACACTTGCTGTAAGATCATTTGTTCCCCACTGAACCATCCAATCGTTTTTTTCTGTGATGGGCGGAATCCGATACTTCCCGTTCCATTTTTTATCTAGCAATGCAAATCCGTACATCTCTCCGTATTGTTCACTTTTGACGCTAAAGAAGGCGCTCGCTGATTTGTCACCAAGTTTGTTTGTTTGAATCACGCTTACTTTATCGCGGGCGATGGTTTGTATGTCAGCCGCCATTTTTGGATCGTGTAAGGTGAGTGTTCCCTTCTGGCTATTTAGAATGAATCCTCCAATAATCAAGCCAACTAATAGTAATATCATAATTAATCGTTTCATCTATTCTCCTCCAAGATAGCTTTAATAACAATCTTATTTATTAAATTACACAAAGCATCTCTCCAACTTCATAATTTCGACTAGAAAAGTCTATTCCCCTTCTTTTTCAACTAAACTGCCCCGTTAGCATAACAAGAAAAAAAGACCGCCTCAGCGATCATTTCTTCAACTCTTGCTGCTTAAGTACATTTCTTTACAATTTACGTTACAACGTATTGGATAACCGAAAAAGTTTTTGATATCAAAGATATTATTTACTTAAGAAAAAACAATCGGCAGAAATTTTATGTCGATTGTTTTTATCTCATTGAACATATCCGCTAAAATCGACAATTAAATCTGTTGGCAGTTTATACAATGTATTTAAATCCTTTTCATTCATAAAAGAACCACCGTCATTATGTAGCCATAATAAATACCTAGAAAAAGTTTTATCTTCGAAAGTTATTGTTATAAGATAATTAGGCGATTTCATATCAAAAATACCTTTCATTTTTTCTGCTCTTTGGATAGCATTAACAAATGTTTTAAGTTCAATTGAGTTATATTGATGATAAGTAACGTGTGGTTCCCTTACATCCAACAAACTTTCTCCAACTCTTGAGACAGTTATATTAATTACTGTTTTTCTGTCCAATTTTACAATCTCAATCTCGTTCTTTTCTTTGCTTTCCGTTTCAATAGTATTGTTTTTTTCTTTACCCTTTGGTTGATTGGCTTCTTTTTCACTACATCCAAATAATGATAGAACTATTAGAAAAATCATAATGAAAAATAGGTATTTCCGTTTATCTAATAACAATTAAAAGCCCTCCTATTAATATTCCATTCCTTATTTAGACAATATTCTCCATTAAGTTCGCAAATCCTTTTAGTTAAAAAAGGTGTCAGATTTCCGACACCTTTTAATACGTTACTCCCATTCATTTAAGGAACAATTTTATTTAAATAACCTGCTCCTATAGTTGAATAACAATTTTTCCAGGTTCCCAATGAGTAAAACCGGCAATAATTCCTCTAGAAAAGATAAATATTGGAGGT